>JAFGNJ010000025.1 GCA_016927065.1 Deltaproteobacteria bacterium | reverse complement strand
GTGGTTGAGTCAAATACGGGATGTTCTGGCTTTGATCGAACTAGATTGCTGGTAAAACCGTCGATTTTTATCTCACCGACCATGCTTCCGCTCAGTGTGAACTCGAGGTCTTTATACCGCAGCCGTATATCCTCTCCCAGATGAATAGGACTTGCGTTGTCTTTCAGTATAACCTTGAGGTAGCGGGCATCAGTAGCAGGGAGTTTAATCGTTGTCTTGCGGAGGTTAATCTGTGACGAAAAATCAAAGAAAGAGTTGGTTGCGATCAATTTCCAGGATTGGAGGCTGAAGCTCGTATAGATCTCGGCGCTCTTATTGAAATCACGATCTTTTGTGCTCAATATCAAATCACGGATAGCCCCATCTCCTTTTTGTCGTTCCAAGCGGATGGTTTGGGTTCCCTCTGTGTGGTGATAGTCAATAACTTTCCATTGGATGGTTTTATCTGTCAATTTAGGTTGTCGTTGTGTGTAAACGCAATAGGGAATTTCTGTTCCTAGGTCGTCAAAGAGGCGCAGATCTGAAAACCCTCTGTTAGTTTCAGCAATGATTTCCCGCGAGAGTGGGAGGCGGACCGGCACCACGGACTCCTCGACAGCAGTTATAGGAGCCTTGAAATGAAATTCGGAACGCTCGGCCGCGATTGTCGGTGTTCCTATCCCTATCTCCAGAAGCATCAGACCGCAGATGGTGTATCTCAGGCCTTTCATTTGGCTGATCCCTTCTTTGACTCCGGGGGTAAGATCTGCTTTTTAAATCGATAGTACAAATAGGAGGCACCGATCAGCATAAGCCCTAGTACCATAAAGGAAATAACCCGATAAGGTGTGCTTACCCTCGCCATATCCACTAGAAAGACCTTGATCATGGTGATGGCAAAAAGACCTATGGCGCATTTGCGCAATGAGGATCTGTTTTTTACAAATCCGAAGATCATCAGGACAATAGAGAAGAGGGTCCACAGCACCGAGGTGGCTGCAAAACGGGCCTGTGGAGCGTAATCATGGAAAAAAGCCGACACTTCGATATTCATGATCAGAAAGAGAGTAACCGCAGACACCCCCCACCAAACAGCCGCTTTTTTCCCTATGGAGAGGCCTGTTCCAGTTTTTTTTGCCAGGAGGCGCGCGGATTGGAATACGGCTACGAGAATAATGGCCGACGTCATATATCGTTCTAAAAACAGGTTCATGTAGTCACCTCGAAAATACATTACCGCTAAGCGCAAGTGAAAAATCTGAGCGTAGTCATAGAAAAAAAACTTGCCGAGCGTTAATAACATGATAATGATAAAGCTCCCGTAGAGCCACCGGTTTTCAAGTTTCAAAGCCGCCCAGAGGAGCACAACGGCCTGAATCGCCCAGAAAAAGGTAACCCACTGTTCTGAAAAGAGGATCGGGATCGTCAGCACCAGAAAGAGTGTGGCCTTGCCGATCAACAGTACGAACGCCGCGACCTGTTTGCCGTCTCGATTATAGATGACATGAGCCATCCATAAAAAGATAGCAGCGTAGGCCAGTGTCACGATGCTGACGTACTCGACGCTGAAGTGATTCTTGATCATGGCAAAAGAATATCCAAAGGCAATAAACGCGTTAGGTACAAGGATTTCAATGCAGCGCATGTGTTGGCTGCGTTGCCGCAGGACGTGGTAGGCAAAGGGTACGAAGGCATAGGTTAGAAAAAAAATGTTTAAAAAAATGGTCGTAATCCAGAATTTAGGGCCTTCATAATAATGAATATACCACCCTGAGAATAAAAACCATGTTAAGAAAAACCCCAGGTAGTTGAGCAGTCGCCACTGTTTGAAAAAGGCAATGGATAAGATGCCGACGTTGAGGATGACCAAATACGTCATCAATGCCACCTGCTCGTCCACCCCTGTATTGAGGATTATCGGCGTCAGAAATCCGCCGATGAGGCCTAAGACTGCCAGCCACGCGGTGTCATAGACTAATGCCAAGATACACGCCACGGTTGTAACGAGAATCATAATCCCGAAGGCGGGTACGTGTGCGATGAGATGATAGATGTGAAACGCCGCAAAGGTGGCAAAATAGAGCGTGGCGATACCGCCGCCGATAAGGTACAGCCCGAACACAGGAATTTTTTTGCTCCGAAAGAATTCTCCCACACCTAAAAAGGCTATCCCCCCAAGGTAGGCCATGGCCACCCGGCCTGCAGGCCCGATCCAGTTTTGATCAAACGAATACTTTAAGAACCACCCCACTGCTAAAACGGTTACCACCACGCCGGCTATAAGGAGCCATTTTTGACCAAAGGTGACCTCGGACTCGCGGCTTGTGCTCATCGTAGCCTTCTTTCGAGGTGGCGAGGGAGGTGAAGGTTGACGTCGGGCCTGCTGTTGAGTGATTGCTTCCGTTTTGGGAACGGGTTTCTCTACCTGATGGGAAACGAGGGTTTCAAGCTGAGCAAGACGTTTCTGCATCTGACGAATTTTTTGCGAGAGGGTGTAGGTCTCCACGCTGATGTTTCCCAGTTCATCCTTCATGTTATTGAAGGACTGGAGGACTATCAAGCCATACCCGCAGTGAGGGCATGCAGTAGCATCTTGTGATACCTTGCGCTTACATTGTGGGCATTGCATCATTTTCCCTCTCTATTAGTTTTATACGGAGTTGCACCAACATTACAAAAGATCAGTTTGAAATGTCAAGTAAAATTTGTAAATGTTATTGACGAGGTTAACTAAGATTTGTTAAAAAAATATGCTCAGGTGCCAATGCTCCCTGAGCATATCATACATCGTATAAGACTTAGAAAAAATTTGTCGTTTTTCTCAGTCTAAGTCATTTTCTACCAACAACTCTATGCGGCCTTCTTCTTTCTCGTTACCGCCTTTGTTTTATGTGTCTTGAGTGTCAAAGTGAGGATGACACCGACAATAAGGAGGGCGCATGCAGTCAAAAAGGAGGAGGTGTAATTGCCGTATTTGGCGAACAACATCTGCGACAACCTCCCCATGACAAATCCGCCCGCACCCCATGCGGTGAACACGATCCCGTAGTTGATGCCGAAGTTCTTAAGCCCCCAGTTGTCCTTTGTCAAGGAGGGGAAGAGGGAGAGGTTAGTTCCGTAGTTGAAGCCGATGAAAGTGGCTAGGAGTACCAAAAGGAGTGCTGATGATTGCTCAGCCCCTACTACGAGGATGGCGATCAACATGAGGATCGCCTGGAATGTCAACATGATGATGAGGGTTGCCCGACGGCCGATTTTATCCGATATCACCCCCGCGATGATCCGACCGGCTGCATTGCCGATGGCGAGGATGGCCACGGCCAAAAAGGCCAAGTCTCCCATGCTCTTCTTGGCCATACCAGCAACGCTGCTGATCACCATCAGTCCTGCGCCGGCCCCGATAAAATAGATGAACCATATGGTATAGAAGGTACGGGTCTTCATCATCGTCGATGGAGAGGCGTCACCCTGTGCGGTCATGGAAGAAACGGCCTTGCTGGCCTTAGCGACGCCTTTGGGGACATATCCGGTTGGCGGGTTTACCAGGAGCATGGAGAGTGCGCACACTGCGATCACAAAAGCTACCCCAAAGAAGAGCATGGTGCTTTGTAAACTCCAGACATTTACAAGATACTGTGAGACGGGTGCGATATAGACGGAGGCGAGGCCAAAACCTGAGACTACCAGACCGGCGATCAGTCCTGTTTTTACCGGAGGGAACCATTTGAGAGCCGGGGGAGTGGCTGCGGAATATCCAAAGCCGATTCCTGCGCCTGCCAGCACGCCAAAACCCAAAATCCATGCTACATAGCTGGTGGTCTGTGAGATCCAAATAAAGCCTAAACCCACCAGAATGCCACCTACAAAGGCCGTTAACCTTGGACCGAACTTATCTTGGCACTTCCCAGCCAGAATCATGACAAAGGCGAAGACAAGGCAGCAGACAGCGTAGGGATCATTAAGAGAGGCGAGATTCCAGTTGAATGCACCAACGCCTCCAGCCTCGATGGATTGTTTAATTGCTCCTTTGAAGATGCTCCACGTGTAGAGGATACCCAGGGCGAGGTTGATCCCGGTTCCGCTAAAAGTAACGATCCAACCCTTATTTTTTACTTTCTTCGACATAAAATCCTCCTTATTCAAGACTTTAAATTTTTTTTGTGAATACTTTCACAACACCCGGAAAAAAATTAAAACTCCCAGTGTTTTATTTTCCTCCCCGTCCTCAATTGGACGAACGCACTATAACAATAAGGGTAGAAAAAAGCAAGTGAAAAATTTCTCTTTTTCGGGAACTCATTATTAAATAAGATATGAATTCGATTTTTTAAATATGGTTAAGAGTTCGGCCAGGAAAAGCCTGGTAAGGCGGTTCATGACAGAGATATAATTTTTTAGAGCAAAGTTGCTAATCTTTTTTCATCATGCACAAACTGAGAATTTTATCGTGAGAAGGCGACCTTGAAATTTTCGTGGGCGACGTACAATCCTATCTAAGATTTCTCCTTTCCGTTTTTTCACGAAATAGTCGCCTATTTTCTCAAAGGTCGGTCTTCCCGGATCGGCAATTATTACCTCCTGTACGCTCGCGCGGAGTGCTCGGTGAATGAACCTCTTGAGAGGATAGACCATTTTATCCCAAAAACAGATGTCCGCACCAATCACAAAATCGATTTCCTGCAAATCCGTTTCTTTTAGATTGTTGAACTTTTGATGAAGCGTGGCAATGTGTACCTTGTTGATATCTGCGTGAAGGCGCAGGTATGGAAAGACCTCGGAATCGATGTCAACACCTGTTACGATGGCGTTGAATTTCTTTGCACAGTAGATTCCCGTCAGCCCCCAGCCGCACCCTATCTCCATTACACGAGCACCCTCTGGCAAGGGATGGCCTTTTAAGTAATCCATCAACAGCCAGCTCGAGGACCAATGTTTGTTGCCGTGGACAGAGGGGGCGTGGAGTCGTTTGAGCCTTCTTATTTGCGGATGGCGCGACTGGAGCACGCGTATTCCGTATGCTCGGATTTCGTTTTTAGGAAGGCTGGTCATAACGATGTACTATGGTTAGTTATATCGAAGAGGCTCATTGATGATCGGAGAGAATATGCCACTTAGTTTTATCCTCGTTCTATTTTTTAAAAACGTAAAAAAGAAGGGTAAGCAACAGACTGATGATGATACAGGTCATGATAGGAAAGTAAAGTGTGAATTTATCCCGCTTGATAACGATATCACCGGGGAGCCTCCCGATCCAGGGAATTTTTTCCGCGAGGATCAAAATCAAGCCAAATACCAAGAGGACTATACCCAAGATGCTCAGAATCTTTCCCAGACTACCTAAGGGGGACATCGGATCAACTCTTTCTTAAATACCGTTCCTTCTCGCTGTAGATGCAGCCACAATATTGCTGTCTGTAAAGACCCAAGGTCTTTGATTCCTCAATTCCTTCTTTCCACCCGTTGCGAAAATCACGATAGAGAAAAGATACCCCGTGCTCTTTTCCCACTGTCTCTCCTGTGGCTGTAATGAGTTCGTGATTCTGATGCTTGCTGTATAAGAGAGTGGAGGTGAATGCGTCGAATTTACCATGCCGTGCCACCTGGGCCGTTGCCTCCAGGCGGAGATGATAGCAGAACCGACACCGTTCATCCTCGCGAAATGCCACCCCTCGCAGGAACTCTTCCAGGTTATACTCGTCCCGGTAGATCACCTCGATTGTTGCCTGTTTTGCATATCTCTGCACCGCCTCCAGCCTGCGCTGGTATTCTTGGTAGGGATGGATGTTGGGGTTGTAAAAGAAACCCATCACCTCCCACCCTTCATTGCGCAGGACCTTGAGGGGATGGATGATGCAGTTGGCGCAGCAGATATGGATGAGCGCCTTCAATCGCCAGCGCGCTCCTTGAGGGCCGCGTGGGCTGCGGCCATGCGAGCGATGGGCACCCGATAAGGAGAACAGCTCACGTAATCGAGCCCCACCTGGTGGCAGAATTCCACTGAGCTCGGTTCCCCGCCGTGTTCCCCGCAGATCCCTATCTTCAGGTCCGGTCTGGTTGCCCGGCCTTTTTTTACGGCAATGTTTAGCAACTGCCCGACACCGATGCGGTCGAGCTTTTCAAAGGGATCCGCATCCCAGATATCTGCCGACACATAAGCTTGCAGAAACTTTCCCGCATCGTCTCGGCTGATCCCAAAGGTAGTTTGGGTCAGGTCGTTGGTACCAAATGAAAAGAACTCGGCCTCCTCGGCTATTTGACCAGCGGTTAGGGCGCCACGGGGGACCTCGATCATGGTCCCTACCTTATATTCCACCTGGGTGCCAGAGCTGGAGAAAACCTCTTGAGCCTTCTCGTCCACCACCTTTCGTTGGTTCGCCAGCTCTCGGACATCTCCCACCAAGGGTATCATTACCTCAGGATGGACCTTGATGCCTCCTTGGGCCACTTCGCAGGCCGCCTCGAAGATGGCTTGGGCCTGCATGGCGGTAATCTCGGGATAGACGATACCCAAACGGCAACCTCGGTGTCCCAACATGGGATTGGCCTCATGCAGAGACTGCACCTTGGCTTGTAATTGCTCTGGGGAGATCCCCATTTTGCTGGCCAGGTTTTTGATGTCCTCGGGCGAATGGGGGAGGAATTCATGCAGGGGGGGATCCAAGGTCCGAATGGTGACCGGGCGCTCTCCCATGGCTTGAAAGATCCCCTTGAAGTCCTCCTTCTGCATAGGGAGGAGTTTGGCCAGGGCCTCTTCCCTTCCAGCCCTATCATCTGCCAGGATCATTTCCCTGACCGCATCGATGCGATTCCCTTCGAAGAACATATGTTCAGTGCGGCAGAGGCCGATCCCCTCGGCCCCAAAGGCAAGGGCGATCTGGGCTTGTTCGGGCTTGTCCGCGTTGGTGTGTACACCCAATCGTCTGATCTCATCTGCCCAGGACATCAACTCATTATAGTATCGGTATATCTCTGATTCTTCGGGTTTCATGCTCCCCTCAATGAGGACCTGAAGGATTTCAGAGGGTCTAGTGGGAATATTGCCTAACATCACCTCTCCCGTGGTTCCATCGATGGAGAGGTAATCGCCTTCTTTGATGGTATGGCCCGCTACCTTAATCTGGCGTTTCCTGTAATCGATGTTCAGAGCGCCGCAGCCTGCAACGCAGACCTTTCCCATCTGGCGCGCCACCAGGGCGGCGTGTGAGGTCATTCCGCCGCGGGCGGTGAGGATACCCTGGGCGGCGTTCATCCCGCGTATGTCTTCAGGGGAGGTCTCGATCCTTACTAAGAGAACTTCTTCTCCCCGCGCTGCCCACTCCTCGGCATCAGGGGCATTGAATACCACCTTTCCCGATGCAGCCCCAGGGCCGGCGTTGAGCCCGTTGGCGACAAGTTTGCCCCCCTCTATGGCATCTTGCTTTTGCTGGGAATCGAAGACAGGACGCAAGACTTGATTCAACTGAGCAGGCTCTACCCGCAGGAGGGCCTCCTCCTTGGTGATCAAGCCCTGTTGTACCATATCGACGGCGATTCGCAGGGCGGCTAGGCCGGTGCGCTTCCCGCTCCTCGTCTGGAGCATCCAAAGCTTGCCCTGCTGGATGGTGAACTCGATATCCTGCATATCCCGGTAGTGGCGGTCGAGTTTTGTCCGGATCTCATCAAGTTGTCCATAGACCTCGGGCATCTCCTCTTCCAAGGAGGGTACCTCTTTGCTCCCCTTCTGCCGTTTGTTGATAGGCTGAGGGGTGCGGATTCCGGCCACCACATCTTCTCCCTGGGCGTTCATGAGGTATTCACCGTAAAAGACGTCGTCACCCGTAGCCGGATCTCGCGTAAAGGCCACTCCCGTACCAGAGGTCTTTCCCATGTTGCCGAAGACCATGGATTGGACGTTCACTGCGGTCCCCAGACCCTCAGGAATGGCGTTGAGTTCCCGATAGGCAATGGCACGGGGGTTGTTCCATGAACGGAAGACCGCCCCGATGGCTCCCCACAGCTGTTCATGCGGGTCTTCTGGGAAATCGACTCCTAGTCTTTTTTTAATCTCTGCCTTATACTTTTGGACTAAATCCTTAAGGTCCTGGGCGCTCAACTCGTGGTCAAAATGGATCTTAGAAGCCTCCTTTTTTGCCTCAAGGATTACCTCGAAGGGGTCTTGTTCGTCTTTTTCCTGTGGTTTGAGTCCGAGGACTACGTCGCCGTACATGGCTACGAATCGACGGTAACAGTCATAGGCGAACCGCTCATCATCTGTCTGCTGCACCAAGCCTTGTACTGTCTCATCATTAAGTCCGAGGTTTAAAATGGTATCCATCATACCTGGCATGCTGATGGCAGCGCCGGAGCGCACCGAGATCAAAAGGGGATTTTCAGGATCGCCGAACTGTGATTCCATGACCTTCTCCATTTTGGAAAGGGCCACCTTCACCTCATCTTCCAACTCAGGGGGGTAGCCTCCCGAGTTTTTTTCGTAATAACTACAGACATCCGTTGAGATGGTGAAACCAGAGGGAACGGGTATGCCGAGAGTTGTCATCTCTGCGAGATTCGCCCCCTTGCCGCCCAACACGGCCTTCATCTTTGCGTTGCCGTCGGCCTTACCCTCACCGAAGAAAAAAACGTACTGTGGCATCATATCCTCCTTTTATTTTTTATTACATAACATCGCCTGTAAGCGAAGTATTTAGATGAAAATTTTTAACCCAAAAGGGCTTAAGGAGTCAAGTCCTGTCACACTACGAACCCTGCCATTCTGATATTTTTAAAGCCTGGATATTGTCTTGCGATGGGACGGGACGCCTTTGTCGAGATTACCCCTCTTCATCGACACTCAATTGGGAGAAATCGGCAATCTGGGAGAAGAGGCCTGCGATCTCACCCAGGAGGGCCAGACGGTTGGTTCGCACCAGCTTGTTCTCTGCCATGACCATGCAATGGTCGAAAAGGGCATCAACCGGGGGGCGCAGTCTGATCAGCGCAGCAAGAGCGTCCGCGTAGTTCCCCTTTGTGATCGATGCGGAGAACTTCCCCGCGATTTCCTTGTATTCCTTATGGAGGTCCTTTTCCTGCGGGGTCTCGAACCGCGCGGGATCAACCTTGTTGTTATAATCCACTCCCTTCAATATATTGGCCACCCGCTTAAAGGCCACGGCCACTGGCTCAAATTCCGGTTTTTTCCTGAACGTGGTCAGGGCTTCGACGCGAGCACGTGCGTCCACGAGATCGTCACATTGGAAAGCCAATACCGCCTCCGCTACATCGACAGGATAACCCTGCAATGTCAGGAGGCCGACGAATCTCGCCCGGAAGAAGGCCAGACAATCTGCCTGTACCTCTTCTGGGGGGCGCGTTATCTTTTTTGACAGGATATTGAGACCCCATTCGATCATCCGTTGCAATGAGCAGGAGTACTCATTTCCTAGTATGATGTGGATAATGCCCAAGGTTTGCCGCCTCAGGGCAAAGGGGTCGGAGGTGCCTGTGGGAATTAACCCCACGCCGAAACAGCCGATGACGGTATCCAGTTTGTCGGCGATGCTGACTATTGCACCTGCCGCTGTGGCGGGGATTTCATCCCCGGCAAAGCGGGGGAGGTAATGTTCAAAGATCACCTGAGCCACGCCTGGGTCTTCACCGCTCAGGAGGGCATATTCCCTTCCCATAACCCCTTGGAGCTGGGGAAATTCCCCCACCATCTCCGTGACGAGGTCCGCCTTGCTGAGCAAGGCACCTCTGGCAACCACCTCTTGTGCCTCCGGAGCTAACACTTTTGTTAATCGTACTGCCAAGCCTTGAATACGTTCAACTTTCTCGTAAGAAGTGCCCAGCTTGGCCTGGAAGATTACCCCCTTGAGTTCTTGGAGACGTTCTTCAAGGGTGCGCTTTTGGTCTTCCTGAAAGAAGAACTGGGCGTCGGCGAGTCTAGCCCGCAGGACCCTTTCATGTCCTTTTATGATCACCCGCATATCCTGCGCCTTGGTGTTGTTGATGGCGACAAAGGCAGGGAGCAACTTTCCTTTTGAATTTACCACGGGGATATACCTTTGGTGATGTTGCATGGCGGTGATGAGGACCTCCCTGGGAAGCTTCAGGTATTCCTTATCAAAACTGCCGCAGATTGCTACTGGATACTCCACCAGATAGGTGATCTCCTCCAGGAGTTCCTGCGTCAGGGGTATTCCCCCTGCTTGTTGGACCGCCTCCTTGGCCTCGCGTAGGACCAGTTCCATGCGCTCTTCGGGGTTCACAATAACGCAGGCCTTGCGGAGTCCTTTCTGGTAATCGTTCAATCCCTGAACCTGGAATGGTTCGGGGTGTAAGAAGCGGTGCCCCCTGGTCAGGGAGTCGCTCTGTACATGCTCCACGGTAAAAGGTATGACCGTGCCATCAAAGAGCGCCAGTATCCAGTGGATGGGGCGGGCGAAGCGTAGTTCCAGGTCTGACCAGCGCATTGATTTGGGAAAGGGTATTGCGGTTATCAGGCGGGGAAGGACCTCGGAGAGGATAGAGCGCGTTTCCCTTCCGGTTTCATGCTTGCGTACACAGAGATACGCCCCCTTCTCTGTCTCCACCACGTCTAGTTCTTCCACCTTGACCCCCTCCCTCTGGGCAAATCCCAGGGCGGCCTTGGTAGGGTTGCCCTTTTGGTCAAAGGCGACATTTTTAGGGGGACCTATCTTTTCCGTCTCCACGGGAATTTGGTACTTCTCCAATTCGGCGAGAATGGTGAGACGGCGCGGTGTGCCCATTACCCGCGTTTCTCCGCATGCTATCCTTTGGTTTTGCATTTCCGCGAGCAAATTTTTCCGCATTCCCTCGAGGGCGGGTGGGATAAAGCGGGAGGGTATCTCTTCGGTCCCTATTTCTAAGAGCATACCCTGCATCATGCTGCACCCCGCGCTCTCAAAAGAGGAAAACCCATCTCCTCCCGTTGGCGGAGATAGAGCTCTGCACACCCGCGGGCTATCGCCCTCACCCGGAGGATAAATCCCATCCTTTCGGTGACGCTGACAGCACCCCTGGCCTCCAGGAGATTAAACGTATGGGAACATTTTAGACAGTAGTCATAGGCGGGGAGGATTAATCCCTTATTCAATAATGTTTTCGCCTCTCTTTCATACATCTCAAAGAGTTTTAAGAGCATTCCCACATCGGCCTCTTCGAAGTTATACCGGGAGAACTCCACTTCTCCCTGGTGATGAATGTCGCCGTAGCGGATGTCATCGGTCCAGATAAGATCATAGACGTTTTCCACTCCTTGCAAATACATGGCTATCCGCTCAATGCCGTAGGTGATCTCCGCAGAAACTGGTTTGAGATCAATTCCCCCGACCTGCTGAAAATAGGTGAACTGGGTGATCTCCATCCCGTCGAGCCAGACCTCCCAGCCAAGCCCCCATGCCCCTAGGGTAGGAGACTCCCAATCATCTTCTACAAACCTGATGTCGTGGGCCAGGGGGTCGATGCCGAAGCTCGCTAGGCTTTCCAGATAGATTGTCTGGATCTCGAGGGGTGAGGGCTTCATGATGACCTGATATTGATAGTAGTGCTGCAGGCGGTTAGGGTTTTCCCCGTAGCGGCCGTCTGTGGGGCGGCGCGAAGGCTCAACATAGGCGACCCGCCATGGTTCGGGGCCGAGAACCCGCAGGAAGGTAGCGGGATTGAAGGTGCCAGCTCCCTTCTCAACGTCATAGGGCTGCTGGATGATGCATCCCTGATCATTCCAAAATCGCTCCAAGGACAAAATTAACTCTTGTAAGGTCACCTTTTTCTCCTAAGCCCCTTGTACCGCTTCCATTACTCGCAGCGATTTTAATCCCTTGCCCAGTTGGTATTGCACAAAGCGTGGGAAGATATCCTTCCCCTCGGCGAGGACCAGAGGGGTAAAACGAATTTCCTCCGCCTCAGCAAGGTCCATTCCGAGGGCACGCTCCATGGCCCGCAACGTCTCCCCTGAGATGGCGATAGCCCCTCGGGCATTGACCTGGCATCTCTTGCACACGGCACCGCCGTGGCGGTAGCTGAACCACGCATCATTATCAGGAGGGAGTATCTGATTGCAGATGCTGCACTCCGTCAACCGGGGTCGGTACCCCAAGAGGTCGAGGAACCGCAGTTCAAAGATCCGTGGATACTCCTCACGGAGAGGGGAGTCGTTGAGCAAAGACAAAAAGGTTACGAGGAGCTCAAAAAGTTGGAGGTTTGACTCTTTCTCCCCGGTCATTTCTTTGACCATCTCGAGGAAATAGCTCCCGTATAGAACTTTAGAGATATCCTCACTGATCCGAAAAAAGGGCTGTATCATATCAGCTTCATCGAGTCTAATCAACCCCCCCCTTCCTTCGGAGTAAACGATCCGGATGTAAGAGAAGGGCTGGAGATTGTTGACAAATCGCCGCTTGCTCCGTTTGGCCCCCTTGGCGATCCCTGAGACTTTCCCTAGATCAGCGGTATAGAGGGTGATGATAAGATCAGATTCTTTGAAATCGGTGCGGTGCAGCACCACACCATCGGTTTTACGTAGGTGCATCTCAGTTTATGAGGTATTTTAAGAAGATCGTAGCTGTTCCCATATAGATCACGATTCCCGTAATGTCGTTGGCCGTGGTCACGAAGGGACCAGAGGCAATAGCAGGGTCGATGTGTAGCTTGCGAAAAAAGGATGGTACCAAAGCGCCCATAGTGCAGGCAACGGTCATGGCGATGATCATCGCCATACAGACTACGACGCCGATGATAGGATTCCCATGCCACAAGGTTGCCACACCCCCTACCACTGAACCGCAGATAAGGCCCATGATAATTCCAACCCGTAACTCTTTAAAGAGGATATTGGTCAATCGAGCATACTCAATACGTCCGGTGGCAAATCCTCTTATCATAATGGTCGAAGACTGAAGCCCAGCATTGCCACCCATGGCCGTGATCACCGGGATAAAGGTTATGAGGGCCAGGACGTCCTCAAGGGTTATCTTGAAGAGCCACAGGAGATACCCGGTGATCAGCCCCCCTAAAAGGTTTGTAATGAGCCAAGGGAACCGCAATCGGGATACCTTCAGGACGTCATCGACATAGACAAACTCCTCTTCACGGGTTCCGGCCATCTTCAGGAAATCCTCGGTAGCCTCATCTCTCAAGATATCGATAACGTCATCCACGGTGATGACTCCCACCAGCTTATTTTCCTCATCTACCACGGGTACTGCCAGGATGTTGTATTTTTCCACCACCCTGGCCACCTCTTCTTGGTCTTCGCTCGTTTGCACGCTAAAGACTTCTGTGCTCATGATTTCCCGTAAGCGCTTAAGTGATGCAACCAACAAGAGTTGCCGCAAAGAAACCACACCCACGAGGTGTTTTCGGTCATCTACGACATAGATGTAGAGCACCATCTCCGTATCGGCTTCTTTCTGTACCGCCTTGATGGCCTCACGGACGGTGGTGTTTTCGTGAAGGGAGAAGTAGACAGGATTCATGATCCGACCGGCTGTCTCTTCGGGATAACTGAGTAATCCCTCTACTTCTTCGAGGTCTTTCTTTTTCATCCCTTGAAGCAATTCTTCCGCGAGCTCCTCAGGAAGGTTACTGATGATCTCTGCAGCATCATCCGAGGGCATTTCCTGGAGTATTTGGATTGCCCATTTGGTATCCATGGTTTGGAGGAGTTGGGCCCCCACTACCCATTCGATCTCACTCAAGACTTCCGCGCCCTTGGCAGGATCCTTGATTAAATTGAAGATAATTCGCTGCTCGGCCTCACTGAAGTAAGGGAATATCTGTGCGAGATCTGCGGGGTGCAGTTTCTGGATCACGTTTGAAACCTTCCTCATGGCCTGCATGCGGAGCAGTTTTCGTGTCGTCTCCATGGTGATCTGCATTTTAGGGGTAAGCATATTTTTTCCTTAAATTAGTTAGATTTTCCGGATTAAGACGTCTCTTGGTTTTACACCATCAGAAGGCCCGACGATTCCCTCTTCTTCCATACGCTCAATGATTCTTGCTGCTCGATTATACCCTATTCTTAACTTTCTTTGAATGAGAGAAATGGAAGCCTGGCCGGTCCTCGATACATAGGCTACGGCCTCGTCGTATTTTTCATCGTAGTCCTCTTCTTCGAGTTCCTTGCGTTCTCTTCGCTCTAGCAGAATACTCCGATCATAAGTTGGCCCCCCCTGTTGTCGCCAGAAATCGACTAGCCTCTTAATTTCACCTTCGGAGACATAGGCGCCGTGCACACGCAGTAGCTTGGAGCTACCGGGGGGGAGAAAGAGCATGTCCCCCGATCCCAAGAGGTGCTCTGCCCCCTGGGTATCGAGGATGGTCCTCGAGTCGGTCTTGGTAGAGACCTGGAAAGAGATTCGGGCAGGGAAGTTCACTTTTATCAACCCTGTAAGGACGTCAACCGAAGGACGCTGTGTGGCGAGAATTAAATGGATTCCTGCGGCCCGAGCCATCTGGGCCAAGCGAATGATGGATTCTTCCACCTCCCTGCCTGAAACGATCATAAGGTCTGCCAATTCATCGATTACGACTAACACATATGGAAGCCGTTTAGGTAACATTAACCCTTGTTCCCCTTCTACTCCTTCGGCAGGACGGATTAGTCCTTCCTTTACGCGTTGATTGTAGTTCTCGATATTTCTAATTCCCTGATCCGCCATCATGGTGTATCGTCGCTCCATCTCTTCCACCATCCATCGTAGCGCAATGGCAGCTTCTTTAGGGTCCGTTACCACCGGTAATAGTAGATGGGGAATGCCTTCGTATGATGGAAGCTCTAACATTTTTGGATCGATGAGTAAAAACTTAACGTCGTCGGGCGTAGTGCTTAATAAAAGGCTACAGATCATGGCATTGATGGACACACTCTTACCGGAGCCTGTGGAGCCAGCTACCAACAAATGAGGGAGGCGGGCTAGATCGATTACAAAGGGATTGCCGGAGATATCCTTGCCAATGGCTAAAGATAACGTTGAACCGCTTTTTTGAAAAAGGTTGGAGCTTGCTACGTCTTTCAGGCAAACGGTTTCACGTACAGGATTGGGTATTTCGATTCCCACCACGGGTTTACCAGGAATGGGGGCCTGTATTCTTACGCTGAGGGCGCTGAGGGCCAATGCCAGGTCGTCATCCAGGTTGAGGATTTTATTGACCTTGACCCCTGGAGCCGGCTCAATTTCATAGACCGTCACAATGGGGCCCGGCCTCACACCAGCCACCTTTCCCTCTACGCCATAGTCCTTGAGTTTGTTCTCAAGGATTTGTGAATTGGCCCACAGGACATCATCGGATACAGTTACCTCTTTGCCTTTTCTATCCTCCAAGATGGAGAGGGAAGGGAGATGATACTTCCCGGTAGCTGGCTTGACAAATGGAAGTGGTTCCTGTTTAGGCCCGATATCCCGTTGTACCTTATGAGATTCGATAATGGGTGGATGTAATGGGCCTTTTCTGCTTTTTATATGTTGCTTGAGCTCTCTCTTTTTTTTCCATTTGCCAAGATAGAGGTCTTTGACGTGTATTATCCACCGGAGGAAGATGTGTACTGCTTTTGTAGTTCCCAGTAATCCCTTTTTCAGGGAGATACCTGTGGTAAGCATGGCCGAGGAAATGAACAGTAGAATAATAAAAAATGATGCCCCTACCACACTCAAGTATCGCTCTAAGACAGTTCCAAGTAGTTTTCCCACGACCCCACCGGCTAATCCGACGTAGGAGAAGATTATTATCTCTCCAAAGAGAATATTCAAGAGCATGGAGGTGGAGATAAGCAAGGTAATAAAACCCACCCATCGGATCCAGCGTGGCCCAGCCTGTTCGATTGTTTTATTGGTGAATATAGTAATTCCCTTGATAATAAGGACAATGGGAAAAATAAAAGAAGTGAAGCCAAAGATCTGCCAGAGGATATCAGAGAGATAGGCTCCGATCAATCCTCCCAAATTATGGATTTGGGAAGAGATGGGTTGATAGAAATTGAAGGAGGGATCTTGGGGGTGGAAGGAGCTCAAGCACAGGATAAGAAAAATCCCTCCTCCGATAGTGATAAGGCCAACAATCTCTTTAAGTAGTTCCCTTCTAGTCATTACGAATCTCTACATTTCAATAATTACGGGGATGATAACGGGACGACGATTCATTTCCTTACGGAAGAATCGTTTGAGAGCACGGCGGACCTCATTCTCCACCGCAAGATCATCAGTCTTAGACTCAATTGGAACGCCCTCCAAAGATTCTTTAATAACCACTTTTGCCTGTTCTAGAACCTCACCCATCTTTTCCTCAAAGAGGACACCCCGAGATATGATATCAGGACCCGAGACTACCTCTCCTGTGCGCTCATTGATGACCATGACGGGGATTACCATTCCGTCTTCGGAGAGTTGTTTTCTATCTCGTAAGACTACATCCTCGACATCGCCTACGCCTTTTCCGTCGACGAAGATCTTGCCGACCTCGACGCGATCAATAATCTTGCCCGTTCCGTTTCTAAGAAAAATGACATCGCCATCTTCGGCTAAAATCAATTTATTTTCGGGTATTCCCACCTCCTTGGCCAGTTGAATATGCTGTACTAAATGCCGGTACTCACCATGGATGGGGATAAAATACTCGGGTTGAGTTACATTGAGCATCATCCTCAGTTCTTCTCGGTAGCCATGACCTGAGACATGTATAGCGGATATCTTTTCATAGATGACTTCTGCTCCCCGCCGACAGAGGTGGTTGATCATGTGAGTGATAGCTTTTTCGTTTCCTGGAATAAAACGTGAGGAGAGGACGACAGTATCCCCTTTTTGGATCTGGACATCTTTGTGGTTGTCCGTGGCCATAAGGCTGAGGGCGGATAGGGGTTCTCCTTGGCTCCCCGTTGAAAAAAGGAGCAGTTTTTCTGGAGGGTATTTATCCATTGTTTTAACGTCAATAACCCCTCCAGGGGGGAAATGCATATAACCGAGTTCTCGAGCAATCCTGGTATTATTTACAATGTTTCTTCCCACCAACGCCATCTTGCGACCATACTTAATCGCGGTATTCATCAACTGCTGTATGCGTTGGATATTGGAAGCGAAAAGAGCTACGATCACCCTCCTTGGACTCACCCTGATGATTTCTTCCAGTCGCTGACCAATCTCCCGTTCTGAGAGGGTATATCCTTCTCGTTCGGCATTGGTACTGTCAGACAGTAAGGCCAATACTCCCCGTTCGCCGTATTCGGCGAATTTTCTTAGATCGGTCAGCTCGCCTCCGGCTGGGGCTTGGTCAATTTTGAAATCCCCCGTATGCACTAAAATCCCTACCGGCGTTGTAATAGCCAGCCCTAAGCCGTCAACGATACTATGGCATGTTCTGATGAATTCCACTTGAAAAGATCCGATTTCCACTTTATCCCGTGGCTTTACCGTCTTGAAGATCACTTTTCCCACCCCCTCATGTTCCTGTAACTTTTCCCTAACCAGGGCGAGGGTAAAGGGGGTCCCGTAGACCGGCACCTTCAATTCTTTGAGTATGAAGGGAAGGGCTCCTATATGATCTTCGTGTCCATGGGTAAGGATGATGGCTCGTAGCATATCCCTTTTCTGACGGAGATAGGTGAAGTCGGGAATCACCATGTCAATTCCGAGCATGTAGTCCTCGGGAAACATCAGCCCTGCGTCTATAACTATAAGGTCATCACCGTACTCGAGAACCATCATGTTGAGGCCGATTTCCCCCAACCCCCCTAAGGGGATTACACGCAAACCATCAAGTTGCATCGGTATGCCTCCTGGCAGGGGGAGTAAGATTGAGCCTGACCTTTTTCTTTACTTTTCGCATTAATTGCTTTCTATCTTTCATGGTAAGGTTTTTGGTTTCAATGGGTCGTTGTATGACGAGTTGTATATTTCCATTTTTAATTCGAAGGGTTGTCCTCGGCATAATGTGCCATGACCCGTCAATAGTAATGGGTACGATGGGCGCTCCTGCCTTGAGGGCCAAGGTAAACCCCCCATTCATAAAGGGTTGTAGTGCGCCGTCAAAGGAACGGGAACCCTCTGGAAATATAACCACTGAGGTCCCCTCTTTGATTTTTTGAGCCGCAATCTCCATGCCCTGGTAGGCCCGTTTTCGCTTTGATCGATCGAGGCTGATATATCCCGCCGTGCTCATGGCCCATCCCAGGATTGGAATCCTAAAAATTCCCACCTTAGCCACCCAACGGAATTGTAAGGGGAGATAGGCCAGGAGGGTAAAAATATCAAAGGTCCCTTGGTGATTGCACATGTAGATAGAGGGTTTCTTTTTGTCGATATATTCCAATCCCAAGACTTGCACCTTAACTCCGTTGACCTTGAGAATCAGCCAGCCCCATAATCTGGCATAGCAATGGATCAATCTCCCACGGCGATCAAAAAGAAAAGTCATAAAGGCTAACGTTCCCAAAACCAACGTACAGATCACAATACATGTCCAGACGCATACCGTTCTAATCAAGTGCTTCTCCTTGCAATTGCTGTAATCGTTTGATGATTCCTTGTACCTCTTTTTTGAGAGTACCATTCAGGTCATAAGGGGACATTCCCCGCTTGTCGGCCTCTATCACCTTTTGATTGAAGGAGAGGTGTCCCAAGAACGATATCGCGCTGAGCCCTTCTGTAATCAACGTCCGGTCTTCCGGTGAGTTTACTTTATTACCCACCCCATACACCCTTTGTACGCCCAGGTCTTGAGCCAATCGCAAAATCTGGTGGGCCGTGGCGATGCTCCGTTGCCCTGGCTCCACCACGATGATAAAGGCATCAACGTGTTTGGTGCTGCCGCGGGTGAGATGTTCCAACCCTGCCTCCATATCGATAATAACTATCTCTTTCCTTCCGACCAGGATGTGGTGGAGCAGCCCTTTTAGTAGGACGTTTTCAGGGCAAAAGCACCCCCCCTCCGCCTGGGGTATGTTACCCAAAATCAGGAGTTTCACACCATGGTGGTCAACGCTGTAGGTGTCGGGGATATCGGCGACCTTGGGGTTCAGCTTGAATACCCCTCCGAATGTCCCTTTAACAGCACCTGTTCTTTCCTCTACCAGGGGGGTCATTGCCGCCAGTGGAGTAAGCCCTTCTATGAGTTCAGGGGGGAAACCCAGGGCCGAAGCGAGGTTGGCATCGGGATCGGCGTCAATAGCAAGAACCGTATATCCCTCTTCAGCCAGGTAACGAGCCATCACCCCCGACAATGTCGTTTTCCCTACTCCTCCCTTACCCGCAATAGCGATCTTCATGTACGTAACCCTCTATCCTAAAAGACAACCAGATTCATTTACATTTCACTCTTGTACAAATACCATGTTTAGGTTAAGGATTCAAGACCAGCTATTTATTGTGCATTCTTTTAGGCTTACTACCGTGAAGCTGGTTATCTGATGCCCAAATGATTACCGCTTTGATGCTTTTGTTGTATCGGTGACAATTGTTTTTTATTGACACCTAACGTAGCGGTATGGCTTGGTAAATTATGTGGGGGGGGTAATGCCTAATTCCTTAAGCAGTTTCGCGACAAATTGAAGTCCATCTGGTTGATACGCAGGAAGGACCCACGGCATTGTCTGCAAGGTTTGTAGCAGGGTAGGCAAGATGTCAAAGGGGATAGATACAAATTGTCGACCTTCTGGAAAGAGTTTTCTACGCTTCATTCCATGACCAAGACCGGTAACGGTATAATTGAGTTCTCCAGTGAGATAGGGATACGTTAAAATCCATGCGCATCCTATCGCAGCTGAGAATTTGCTCATCCACATTTTTCCCGTCCTGTAGCTCATGGCCCGAAGCAAAATTTCCGTTTGGCTTGTCTCGGCGAGGATGATCAGAACATCCGGGTCGAAGGAAAGCTTGTCCAACGGTGCAAAGGCGACATAATTAACCACGTTTTTTTCTATCCTTGGGAGATAGTGGTACAGCCTACCGGCGGAACGCGGTTCCTCGAAAATTTTTAACCCGGCTCCAAACCCTCCACTTATAAAAGGGCCGGGAGCATCTGCTTGTCCCAATACATACAGGCCAGCCTCACAGGTATGATTTTTTGCGTCGACGAAAAAGGCGTTTCCTTCCTGTGCCTTCTTAAGCATTTCACAGAGAGCGATGTTTTCATCAAGCCTCTCGACTTTGTCTGGCCGTTGGGCCACAAATTTCACGCCGACCGGTATTACGTCGAAGTCAAACTTGTCCAACACAGCCAATTCTTTTTTGCCAAGAACCATCTAAAATAGCCCCCTTTTAATTATTTGTTACTGTTGCTGTATCTGTAGGCGCTGATTGTATAAGCAAAAGTTGTCTTTTGCTTCAAAGAGGTCGTCCAAGGACTCTATGCTATTTCAGCATAGAGTCCCTGGATCGGAATTAGTCGAAGCTATTCTTTTGTATAGATACCGTGCGTAGGGGCGAGACCGACTTTGACCGACTTGCCGTCTATCACCTGGTCAATACGTATCTCATCAACACCCTCGATATCGCCTTTACCGTAGGTCAGTGGCGTACTGCTTATGTCACCGGTATCCAGATTTTTGATCTTGTAGAAGCCTTCTTCAAGGACGTCTTTCGGTGTGAGCTTATCCACAGGCACCTTTTCCAGGGCCAGCCGTACCGCCTCAGCTTGGATCATGGCCTCAAGGACTCCTGCCTCATACATGATGTGGCTAATCCGGTTGTTCGGGCGGTACTTATCCTGTAGGTCGCTACAGAACTTTATCCCCGGGGTCTCGAGGTCGTCCAAGGGGCGAAAACTACCAGCGCAGACATACCCATCACCCAGCTTACCCATGTCCCGTGCGAACACGGCACCGTGGCCTGGAAGGGCGACGCCAAAGGTCATCTTGTAGGGTTGATTAAAGGGTCCCATACCCAGCCTGACCATCTCTTTCACTGTCGGCTGTGAACCGGGGTTGATCATACAGCCGAGGGCGAGGTCGACGCCATTTTCTTTGAGCCAGGTAAGCTGGGTCGTCGGCGGCGAGGTGGGCACCAGGGGTACATACTGGGTGCCAACGAACTCATAACCGATCTTCTCGAGATACGCCTGCATCTCAGGTATCTCAATCGATCTCCCCATGGCGTTATCGGCAGTCAGGTAGGCAACCCGGGGTTTCCGTTTTTCCTTCCAGTTCTCTTTAAACCAGTCTGCGATGGCGGCTATGGAATCGGTATAGATGGGATAATAGGTAAAGACGCTTTGAGGCTTCGTGAGGTAGTAGGATCCGGCGGCCATACTCGTGGCCCCTATACCGTCCTCCCACAATCTGTCTTTGAGTGCCATCGCTATGGGTGATCCCGATATCCTGTAGGCCAAAATCCCCTTGGCCTTGAGC
>JAFGNJ010000024.1 GCA_016927065.1 Deltaproteobacteria bacterium | reverse complement strand
TTTCCCTCCCATCAGACACTCCTTTCTGCTTCATTGTATACTCATCTGTATACGTTTTGAAGTGTCCGTTAAACTGGGGGAGGTTCATCTTTTCCCCTTCCCTTCTCACTACACCCCCCGAAGAAGCCGAAGGTGGCCCCTTGGCCAAAGGTTATACCCCTATAATAATTACCCCATTTAGCTATAACGTGCTGATAGTAAGACTATGATACATCTGATTTTCCCTTAGCAGAAAACCAAAATATCTGTCAAGTACTTTTTTTGTGAAGGCGTGCAATGAGGGGATGGCGGAATTTTTTAAAGAGATAAATTGTTACTGGGAAGGTTGGAAGGGGGTTTAGCAGGAGTGTAGCGTTCGCCCACTCCTTATGATTTTGCCCCCAAAGTGTTGACCAATCTGGTCAGCCGCGAGATCTTGCGAGCGCCGGTCCTCCAGTGAAGCACTCCTTTGCCCACCGCTTTGTCAACGAGGGGGGTCACCTGGGCCAATGCGGCCTGCGCTTTGGCCTTGTCCTTTGCCTGAACCGCTTCCCGCACCCTTTTGATCATGGTCTTGATACCGGTTTTGACGTGTCGATTTCTCATGCGGCGGGCTTCGTTCTGCCTCATTCTCTTCTCTGCAGATTTATGTACAGCCAATGGGTATTTTCCTCCTTATGTTTAACGAGTAAATTATTTAACCCCTTTTCACCCTCTTGTCAAGGATTTTCAACAAAAAAAGTTATAGTAATTCCTCATAGCTGCTTCTACATCCTGTGACCTTGAAACCCCCTCTCCCGCTGGCGGGAGAGGGTTAGGGTGAGGGTGGATATAATGTTTCCCCCTCACCTGTATCCTCTCCCCCGTGGGGAGAGGAGATAATGAAAGTCTATTTTTTAGGTAAAAAAAAGGCCTGCCCCCCTAATGGGGACAGGCCCCGGTTGTTGCACACGATGTTTTTTAGTACATATCCATACCGCCCATACCGCCTCCGGGTGGCATGGGGGGCATCGGAGGTTCTTTTTTAGGCTTTTCAGCTATCATGGCCTCCGTTGTAATGAGCAGAGACGCGACACTGGCAGCGTTCTGCAGGGCGAATCTGACCACTTTGGTGGGATCGATAATCCCCGCCTTGATCATATCGGTGAATTCCTCCTTGGAGGCATCGAAACCAAAGGAGCCTTTTTCGTTCTTCAGCCTCTCCACGATGACAGATCCTTCTCTGCCAGCATTCTCGGAGATCTGCCGCGCCGGCTCCTCCAGGGCACGCTTCACTATATTCAACCCGATCTGCTGATCACCATCAACCTTGATCTTATCGACGGCGACGATAGACCTAAGGTAGGCCACCCCGCCACCCGGAACGATACCTTCTTCAACAGCCGCCCTGGTAGCATTGAGTGCATCCTCGACTCGGGCCTTCTTCTCCTTCATCTCCGTCTCAGTAGCAGCGCCGACATTGATGACCGCTACCCCGCCGACCAACTTGGCTAAACGCTCCTGCAATTTTTCACGGTCGTAGTCGGAGGTGGTCTCATCAATCTGGGCCCTGATCTGTCTAACCCTTCCTTCGATGGCATCTCGTGAGCCGGCCCCTTCAACAATGGTGGTGTTGTCTTTGTCGATATGAATCTTCTTGGCCGTGCCAAGGTCGTCGAGTCCGACATTCTCCAGTTTTATGCCCAGATCCTCGGAGATCAAACGTCCATTGGTGAGGATGGCGATATCTTCCAACATGGCCTTGCGGCGATCACCAAATCCGGGGGCCTTGACAGCGGCGCACTTGAGGGTTCCCCTGATCTTATTCACCACGAGGGTGGCAAGGGCCTCACCCTCCACGTCCTCAGAGAGAATCAAGAGGGGTTTGCCTGTCCTGGCGATCTGCTCCAAAAGGGGCAAGAGATCCTTCATGCTGCTGATCTTCTTCTCGTGGATCAGGATATAGCAGTCTTCAAGGTCGGCCTCCATCTTCTCAGGGTTAGTGACAAAATACGGCGAGAGATAGCCCCGATCAAATTGCATACCTTCCACGACTTCAAGGGTGGTCTCCATCCCCTTTGCTTCCTCAACGGTAATCACACCTTCTTTGCCCACCTTATTCATCGCCTCGGCAATAATCTCTCCAATGGTCTCATCGTTGTTGGCCGAAATCGTTCCTACCTGAGCGATTTCCTTCTGCTCTTTGGTGGGGCTGCTCATCTTTTGGAGTTCGCCCGTCACGGTCTTGACCGCCACGTCGATCCCCCGCTTGACGTCCATGGGATCAGCCCCGGCGGCTACTACCTTAACACCAGCACGATAAATGGCCTGGGCAAGGACTGTGGCAGTAGTGGTTCCATCACCGGCCACATCGCTGGTCTTGCTGGCAACCTCTTTGACCATCTGGGCCCCCATATTTTCGAACTTATCCTCCAGCTCTATCTCTTTGGCCACGGTAACACCATCCTTGGTCACCGTAGGGGACCCCCAGCTCTTTTCCAGAATCACATTTCTCCCCTTCGGTCCCAGCGTAACCTTCACCGCGTTGGCCAGGACATCGACTCCCCGCAAGATGGCATCGCGCGCCTGCTGGTCAAACTTTACCTCTTTGGCAGCCATCGTCTACTCCCTCCTTTGCTTAATTTTTAGTCTTTGATGATTCCTAAAATGTCATCCTCACGCATGATGAGGTGTTCTTCACCATCCAACTTTATCTCGGTACCCGCGTACTTGCTAAATAATATCTTATCCCCTGCCTTGACCTCCAAGGGTATGACGGTACCATCCTCCTTAACCCTCCCCTTGCCGGCGGCAACAACCTTGCCCTCAATCGGCTTCTCCTTGGCAGTATCAGGAATAATGATCCCCCCTTTGGTCTTTTCCTCTTCCTCGAGTCGTTTCACCAAGACCCTGTCCTGCAAAGGTGTGATCTTCATCGTATGACCCCCTCCTTTCCTCCTTCGTGTTTTTCCTTGTTTTGTTCTCCCTGGTAATGGAGATATTATTATTGGGATTTCTATTAATTTTCCAAAAATATAATTACGCCTCCCCCCTTTGTCAAGGGCGTCTCCAGAAATTTTGATTATAGTTCAAAATCTTTTCCCAGCTTCATCTGCTTGAGCTTACTCCCCTGCCCCGTCTGCTCGCGTCTTTCCTGGCATCGCACACAACATGTGGTAAAAGGTAGGACCTTTAACCGTTCCAGCTTGATGGTCGCACCGCAGTCTTCACAGATACCATAGGTTCCCCCTTCCAGGCGGCCTAAGGCATCCTCTACCTCTCGCAGCCGCTCTACGTGCCTATTCAGAAGTGCATAATCGACATCCTCATCTTGATCGAGGTGGGATAAATCACCGACATCCATGGGAGAAAGCGAGGACATCCGTGGGTCTTCTTCCAATTTTTTCCCCATCTCCTGGGCAATCTTGCCCACGATCTCATATTGGAGTTCGATGAGCATCTTACGCAATTCATCCTTTCGTTCCATAGTCTCATCCGCCATATCTATGGTGTATTCCCCCTTATTGATTCTCCGAGTTTCTTCTTGACCTCTGCGATACCCTCACCGTTACCAATCTCCTCAAAGCTTGTTAGGGCAAAGAAATGTTGCTCTTTCTCCAGGGCACCAATCATCGGGGGTGCCGCTTCTTGCAAAAACTCCGTAGCACGAGAAAAAAGAAAGAGGTCCCCTTCCTCTATGACTATTTGGCGTATGCGCTGAAGACCTTTTTTGCAGCATGCCTAGCCGAAAAATTCCACTGTATCGTTTGGCTTACCTTACTTGGAGGTAGAGATCGCCGTATTTACACAGGACCTCTTCCGGGATATCCTTGCCGTACAGGACATTTCTCCTCTTCAGGGGATCAGGGAGCGTGGACGTGGCACTATTGCCTACGAGGATGTTCCTTCACGGTATCGCAATTCATGTGCTTCCATCAGTGCACCTCTGAAGCCCAAAATCCCCGCCTGCCTAAAATCCTACTCAATCCTTTACCTTTTCGCATATTTTCTAAAAACCGTATGCTCTCTTCAATGTCCTGTTTGCGACGCATGCTCAAAATTAAGGGATGATGCTTCTTCATCCGCTGAAACTCTTCCGCGATACCCCTAAGGTCGACACTCCCTTTCCCCAAGGGGAGGTGCTCATCTCCCTGTCCTCGATTGTCATGGAGGTGGAAGAGGAGGATATAGTCGGCCATAGACCGGATATACTCTCGGAGGTTGAGCCCCCAGGTATGGGCATGGCCGAGATCGAGCAAGGCACCGAGGTGAGGTGACCCAAGCCGTCGGAAAATATGCAGGTGCTCCTGGGGGGTGGCTACTAATCGATGAGCCCTTCCCCGGGGACTGTTTTCTATGGCGAGCATCACGCCCATGCGCCCTGCCATCCTCGCCATGATATCTAGACTGGTCAGTAGATTGATACGGGAGTTCTTCAGGTAAGCCGGTGGATAATCTTTAGGAAGCCTTCCCGGATGGATGATCACGAGCTTTGCCTCGATCTTCGCGGCAAACCGAATAGATTCCATCGTCTGCCGTATGGAGGCCCTTCTGATCAGTGGGTTAAGACTGGCCAAATTAATATCATACACGGCGCTATGGACGATGGGCTCCAGTGAACGGGAGGCAAGATTCTCCCGTATACCCTCCACCTCCTTTGCGTGCATATCCTGAGGAAAGGCATAGGGCTTCTCACTCCTTATTTCAACGTACCTCAATCCGAGAGAAACGGCAAAGTCCATAAACCCCACCAACCCTTCCTCCATCAAAGGAAAGCTGGCAAGGCCGAAATCCTCTCTAGTCCAAAACTTCTCCATAAGATCTTCTTTCGAGATATTGGTTACGCAAAAAGGTGGAAGAAGTTTCCTCCTCATCACTGAGTCCGCATCCATCCCCCTTTTTTACGACTTAATCCACGGCGGTATCGATCTATAGGGTCTTATTATCATTTCCTGACATAAATATGCGGAGATTTACCCTCTTTTCTGTTGACCTTGCCAAAAATCCAACGACCTATACATCTCCGAGCACAATTCATCAGTTCCCAGCGAATCAAGAAACGGTGTTGGTCGCCTTTCGCCATCTATATATACTCATACCCTGCATAGGGGAGCTGACGCACTTTTCCAATCTAGCCAATACTACCGTATATCTGGCGGCCCCCTTCTGAGGGAAAAATGAGAAGGAAAATAAAGAATACTTCCTTAGAATTAGACAAGAATAGGATATTCTTCAACAGACTTTCTTGTCAAGTTCAAATGTAGTCAATCTAGCAAAACTAATCCATTGCTACCTTAACAGAGTTTTTTAAGAAAATTAAAAATCTATTATTGACACGTCATTTTTAATATGTTAGCGGTTTGTAACATAAAGTCAAGTAAGGGAGGATTACGGTGTCGAAAGAAGATCTATTAAAGGGAGTAACAATCCGGAAGCTCAAATCAGATGACTTGGACGCCATAGTTGAAATAGACTACTTGGTACTGGGGAATAAACGACCTTCGTATTGGCAACAAAAGATTGAAGACATGGGTGATGAAGAATTATCTAAATCCCTGGTGGCTGAAGTCGATGGAAAGGTGGAAGGATTCATTATGGGAACAGTCAGCGGCTGGGAATTCGGCATCCCCAACACTATTGGCTGGATAGATACCATCGGAATCAAACCTGCGTACCAAAAACAAGGAATGGCTACTCTTTTATTTAAATCGATTTTACAAGAATTCAAAAACAAAGGGGTAGAAAATATTTATACCTTGGTTCAGTGGGAGGACTGGGATCTGATGTGTTTTTTCAAGGCGATGGGGTTTGACAGAGGCCAAATGATCAATTTGGAATATAAAATTACATAGTCCACTCATCCTCCCCCCTTTTTCAAGTATTCCAGATATTCAGCCATGCTCTTGAAATGATGGGGTTTTTTCTGTGCCTCCTCATGTTGAGAGGGAGAAAGAGGTTCTTTATCATTTACTCCCTCCTTGTCGCGCATACCCACTTTTCCCCCTTCCCTGGGAACCTCCTTGGCAAGTTTTCTCTGTTTTCCCAATGCCTCTGCTCGAATGTTCTCCTTGCACGTCTCGCAAAAGTCACCTTCCCCATCCATCGTCCTTCCACACATTAGGCACCGTCTCGGCATCTCTATCTCCTATCCATTATCTTCTTCTATTGTAATCAAAACATAGCCCTTTGCCTAGAAAATTCTCATCGGGAGAACCCTAGTATCTTTTTTTCCATAGCTCGAATGTTAATTTCTGGACATATCTATGGCTCACAACTAGTATTCGCAAGTAATAAAAAGGGGCATACATGTCGTTTTCAACATGGCCTGCCCCTTTCCCCTTTTGGATAGTATATTTTTTTAAAGAAGGATTATCAAAACCCTTATTATGCGCGCGAGAAGTCTGTCAATCCTCCTCCCTCACTGCCTGTGAGATGCTCGGCAAGCAGATTACTTCTTTTTGCCACGGCCACCTGCGGTCATCCCCTCGATAGCTGTAGCCAACTGCCTCGCAATATAGAAGGTCGATATGACCGCGATCAACACGGCAACAAGAAATGCGACCAACATGGTAATGACCACCATTCGGGTCCGGGCCGCTGCATCTTCCATATCTTTTAAGGCCTGTGCACGTAATGACCGCACCAGCTCGATGAGATGATCACTAGTCATCCGTCCCTTACCTTTCATGATCGCATCCGCAGCTTCCCGGCCTCGAGACTGGTAAACCGGCAGGGACTGTTCCCAGGCATCTAAAAAAACAGCATACTCATTCTTGAAATCATCATAGAACTTTCTCTGCTCGTCCGTTATATCCGGCCCTGCAAGAATCGACTCGAGCATAGGCTGCCACATGGTCTCAAGGCGATTCTTCTTATAGTTGAATGTCTCTATTTCCCTGCTGAAGGCCTCCCGGTCCGTGCCGCGCAAGAGTATGTTTTTCGTGGCCCACACCATCTCGTCGAAATTAGACCTGATGCCGAAGGCAGCAAGCGCCACGGTCATCTCATGCTCCGACACATCCCTAAAGGCAGTACTCGACGTGTTCAACTGATACAGGGCGAATCCCCCGGCCACAACCATTACTACCACAACCACACCGAAAGCCAAACCCAGTCTCTTCCCGATGTTTAACTGCATGATTTTCCCTCCTTAATTATAGTTATAACCTTCCGCCTTTTTCCTTTTTCAGTACCTATTCAATTCTTTTTGTGCATGAAGGTATCTTCCTACGAAATAGTTCCTTCGATTAAACCTTCTTATTTTCCATTCTATTCCCCTTTTTCTGGGATTTTCTTTGCCCCCCCTTGCGTGTTCGACGGACTGGGCCTTTAGCGGTTCGAGTATGTCCCTTTTTTGCACCTCTCTCTTTTTCGACATGCTCCTTCATAGCATCAAACCCACCTTTAACGGTCTTTGTAAGGGGGTAAAAGGTAATATAAATACCATAAACTAAGATAAAGATGATTAACACAACCACTACTATCACCAGGATTAACGTAGTCATTGCCTCTAACATCGCTTATCCCTCCTATCTTTCACTCGGCTCAGCACTTATTGTTTCACTTTACAACAACTGTCTTTTTATCTTTTTATAGCATAACTTGCAAGACATTTTTTTAATACTGCCACGATATCCGAAAAATCACTATCTGTATAACTCAGAAAACGCGGGCGCAACGTATGCCCCTGAGCGATGGTATCTTCATCTCTGTCAGGCAGAATGAGGATAATACGAACATCACGAAGTAAATCTCTAATGGAGAGGAAACCTACAAGATCTTCACTACGAGCTGCAAGAAGAACAGCAGTAATAGGCAAATTATCCGCAGGCTGACGAAACCGACGGGAAAGGTTTTCTATGGTTCGATAAACCTCCAAATTATTCTTGGGAACGACATCTTCAACCTTTTTTTGAAGCCGTTTACCAACCCCTTCGTTCACCGAAACGTATAAGAGTAAACGCATTGGATAGTCACACCTTAGTTATCGCTACAAAGATACCTATTTCCCATAACTCAATCTTACAGCAGGACATACTTTTGGAACACTTATTCCCTCAGGACTGCTGCATTTTCTCACTACAAAGTATAATTACAAAGATTATGCCAAATTTAATGATAGGAATTTTTCTTTTATTTCAGAAAGTTACAATATTTTAATAAGTAAATAAAAGAGAAAATTAGAAACTTGTCTTGTGCCACAAGAAATATTCTTACACAATAAGACCTTGACTTGCTCCATGATATACTCACGATTTATCATTCTATAGTTTAGATCGTGGCCAAAATTACTGTTACGTCTAGATGTTACCTGTACGTCCTCCAAGCAGAAGGGGGGCGTTTATTACTAACATGCGATCAAAAAACAATGAAAATTTCATGGTCCATCACCTATCCCTTGTGACTGCAGGAGATAAATTAAGTTATCCTGCTCTGTCGCAAAACAGACATTCTTCACTATATATCCTTTAGGTACCCTCGCATAAACAGGAGACAGATTAATGATCCCTCGGATACCCCCTTTAACTACCTGGTCGACCACTTGCTGCACCTCAGATGGCATGGTATTGACAATGGCTATATCGATCTTTTTACTCTGTGCAACCTCATCGAGACGATTGAGAGGCAGAATATCTACTGACGGTAGTATATCGCTCGTGACACTACGGTCGGTAGCTGCAGTTTCTGTGTCAAAGAGAGCAACGAGCACATAGTTGCTATCTAAAAATTCCTTAAAACTAATACCACATAGTCCAAGATCACTCCGTCCGATTATCGCGATATGTAGCCTGCTCTCCAGCCCGAGTATGCTTTTAATCCCTTGGCACAGATCGGGTATATAATAACCAATGCCCTTAACGCCAAGTCTTCCAAAACGAGCTAGGTCTTTCCTTACCAAGACAGCTGTTACCCCACATTCCTGTGCAATATCGGAGGAGGACGTCAGTTTTTCTCCTCGTTCCTCCTGTTCCGTCAAATAGTGCATGTACATGGAGAGCCTGTTGATAACTGTTTCTGAGATATTCATGTGCTTCAACATTCCCCTTACAATCAAATAGCAAATAGGTTGCCCAACGTATTCTAGCGATTTTTTATAAATCTAGCCTTTTCTCAACGTGAAAAAGGATTCGATGATAACCGATCCACCGTTCCTTAAAAACCGAGAAACGTCCGCTCATCTTAGTTCTGCGTCACATTTCACTAAGAGTAAAAATAGGGATGTTATCTTCGCACCCAATCTTCCCGATATTTTGATATATGCGGTCCATGATTCCTCAATCGATTGCCTCTATGAGGCGGGGATGGAGCAATACTCAGTGTACATCGATCTCTCCAGCCCCGACCTCATAGAAGGAGGGGAGGAAAACTTGATATAAACGTCGTTACCTCTACTGTCTTCCCTTCACCAGGGCATCAACCACTGAAGGATCGGCCAAGGTTGAGGTATCGCCTAATTGGTCGATGGCCCCCTCGGCTATCTTCCGCAAGATGCGCCGCATGATTTTGCCGCTTCGGGTCTTGGGCAGACCATCGGCAAACTGCAATTTATCGGGGGTAGCTATGGGGCCAATGACGGTCCGCACGTGGGTGCGAAGTTCTTTGAGGAGGTCGTCACTCTTCTCAATACCTGCTTTCAAGGTCACAAAGGCATAGATACCCTGTCCCTTGATCTCATGCGGATAGCCGATGACTGCCGCCTCAGCAACCTTCTCGTGGGAGACAAGGGCACTTTCGACCTCAGCGGTACCAATCCTGTGTCCCGAGACATTGATGACGTCATCGATTCGGCCCAAGAGCCAGTAGTAGCCATCGGCATCCTTGCGGCACCCGTCACCAGTGAAGTAATATCCTTTGAACATGGTAAAGTAGGTATCCCTAAAGCGCTGTTTATCAGGGTCGTTCCAGAACCCGCGCAGCATCCCCGGCCACGGCCTTGCGATACAGAGTGAACCACCTTCGTCAACCTCACACTCGGAGGCATTTTCTCTCAAAATCTTGGGTTCGACACCGAAAAACGCGAAAGTAGCCGAGCCGGGTTTCAGCGGCGTAACAGGAATAGGCGTGATCAGAAACCCGCCTGTCTCGGTTTGCCACCAGGTATCCATAATAGGACACTTTCCCTTGCCGACATTCGTGTGATACCAAATCCAAGCCTCGGGGTTGATGGGCTCACCCACCGAACCAAGAATCTTCAGGCTGGATGTGTCTCTCTTCTTAGTCCAGTCCTCACCCTCTCTCATCAGGGCCCGTATGGCAGTGGGGGCGGTGTAAAACTGGGTGACTTTCCACTGTTCAACTATCTGCCAAAATCTGTCAGGTTCGGGGAAGGTCGGCACACTTTCATACACCAAATTGGTAGTACCTAGGCCGAGCGGGCCATAGACGATATAGCTGTGTCCGGTAACCCACCCGATGTCAGCGGTGCAGTACCATACGTCCTCTTCATGTATGTCAAAGCAATACTTAAGGGTAATCATGGTGTGCAGAAAATACCCTGCCGTTGTGTGCACCACGCCCTTGGGCTTCCCCGTGCTTCCACTGGTGTACAGGATAAAGAGGGGGTCCTCGGCGTCCATCTGCTCAGGCTCACAGACAGGCTCAATATCCTTCTGCGCCATCTCCTCATGCCACCACAAATCTCTGCCCTGCTTTATAGGGATATCCATCCCCATCCTGTTGACGATTATCGCCGTCTTCACCAGAGGGCACTCTTCCATGGCCTTGTCCGCACTGGCCTTGCTGTTGACGGTCTTGCCGCTTCGCCAGTATCCGTCACAAGTAATAAGCACTTTCGCCTCACAGTCCTGCACCCGATCTCGCAGGGCCTCGGCGCTGAACCCGCCGAAGACCACGCTGTGGATGGCGCCGATGCGGGCGCAAGCCAGCATAGCGATAGGAAGCTCTGCAATCATGGGCAGATAGATGGAGACGCGATCACCCTTCTTGACCCCTTGCTTCTTGAGGACATTGGCGAATTTACAGACCTCCGCATGGAGCTCTTTGTAAGTATACGTTTTGTAGTCATCGTATGGTTCGCCTTGGAAGATAATAGCGACTTTGTCTCCCCGCTTCTCGAGATGTCGATCAAGGCAGTTGTACGTGATGTTGAGCTTACCACCCTCGAACCACTTAATATCGAGGGTGTCGAAGCTCCAATCCCAGACCTTGTCCCATTTCTTGTACCAGTCTATGAATTCCTCAGCCTGTTCGGCCCAAAATCCTTCTGGATCATCGAGGGAACGTCTGTACATCTTCTGGTAATCATCCATGTTCTTGATATACGCGCCGTCAACGATCTCCTGCGGTGGAGGAAATAACCGTGTCTCCTCCATCATTGTGGTCATCCCCTTCTCAGATGCCATACCTATTGCTCCTCCTTTCGTGAAACAAAATTTTTATCTTTTATGTTATAAATATAGTTACTAAAAAACCTGTCACTTTATTAATAACAAGAATCGTGCCAAAATTCACATTTAGAAAAATTCCTATTTGATTACAATATATTATATGATTTGAGGAAACTATGATAGTCATGTCTAGAGGCCTGAAATCGCTGAAATCTGTCTTACCAAAAAAGACTAAGTATTGCGAAACAAGACACCTTTTTGTTCCGTAAGATGCACTGCTGGAGGGAAATCAGCTTGATCTGTTTATATGATACTTTTTGAGAAGGGCATAGAGGCGGGGACGGGATAGACCGGATATCTTACAGGCCTCTTTAATAGTGCCGCCAGTACGTGACATCAGATCGCGTAAATAGTTTTGCTCTACTTCGGACAGAGCGCTTTCCCGAAAATCACGCAAGTGAGGAAGCTCCTTAAGAAGTGCTACATCCCCTTCCCTTTGCCCTGATCCAACCGGAGCTTCTTTTCTCAAAGAGGTCTGTGCTACATTAATGCGAATATGAGGCGACAGATGTTTTGGAAAGAGAATGGGATCTTGGCGTGCTGCGGCAATGGCTCGTTCCAACGTATTAACCAGCTCCCGTACATTTCCAGGCCAGTCATAGGCATCGAGTGCCTCGAAGAAATCGGGAGAAAATCCCTTTGTCTCCGTCCCATATCGCTCACATATCTTGGCAGTATAAAATAGGACCAACTCCTTGATATCTTCGGGGTGTTCTCTCAGAGGCGGTAACTCAATAGTGAAAGAACGGAGGCGAAAGAGAAGTTCTTTCCGAAATTGACCCTCTTTGACCATTCGATCAAGATCGCGGTTGGTCGCCACGACCAACCGGAAATCGCTCTTTATCTCTTGTTTCCCCCCGATGGGACGGAAACGGCGTTCTTGAAGGACCCGAAGAAAAGAACTTTGCATTGAAAGGGGAAGTTCGCCTACTTCATCGAGGAAGAGAGTACCGCCATCGGCCTGCTTGATGAGACCATCCTGCGCCCTATCCGCTCCGGTAAAAGCGCCTTTTTCGTGACCAAAGAGCATACTCTCCACAAGAGTTTCAGGCAGAGCAGCACAATCAACGACCACAAAATTTTTGCCGTCACGTGGACCATTGTTATGGATGGCATAAGCAAAGAGTTCCTTTCCAGTACCGGTTTCACCGGTAATGAGAACGTTGACGTCACTGTTGGCCGCTTGGGCCACTAAGTCAATACACACCATCATGGAGGGGCTATTACCTACGATTCCCTCCCGATTTAAGACCACGGGCGATTTTCGTGCCTTCTTTTCCTCCCGGTATTGAAGGGCACGAACGAGGGGCAGCGTCATTGCCTTAATAGAAGACGGCTTTTCAAGGTAGTCCCAAGCGCCGTTTTTAATGGCAAGCTCGGCTCCATCAGGATCACCAAAACCGGTAATGATGATGACTTCCGGAGAGGACGGGGCTTCACGAATGCGTGGTAATACATCCAAACCGCTTCCGTCGGGCATCAAAACATCGAGAAATACAACATCCACATCCTCAGAGGCTGATACTGTAAGTCCTTCCTGAAGGGTGGAAGCGCATGTGGCACTATGTCCTATTTGCCGCACCAAAGTAGACAACATTTCACACATCATCTCGTCGTCATCGATGATCAGAACATGTGCCACATCTATCTCCTAATAAATCTATCACTTATTGACTATCAAGTGTGCGTCGAATTATTTCAGTTATTTCATGCGGAGTAAATGGTTTCATTACAAACTCACGAACACCCAAGGCCTTGGCCTCATCGGCAGTTATTACCTCGCTGAAGCCCGTACAGAGAATGATCGGGATATCGGGCCTAATACGCAGAAGTTCCCGAGCCAAATCCGCTCCGGTCATATGCGGCATGGTTTGGTCGGTGATAACAAGAGCAAATTGGTCCGGTTGTGCCTTAAACACTTCCAAGGCCTCAAGACTATTTGCCTTAGCCACGATGCGATAGCCAAAGCGCTCCAGCATCTGTTGGGCCATGTAAACTAAATCCTCCTCATCATCGACGAATAGAATGCGTTCTTCTCCCCTGGACAATGGTGCAGCAGTATCAACTTCTAGGGGAAAATTACCGTCAACACGTGGAAAAAAAACATTGAAAGTTGATCCTCTCCCCACCTCACTGTCTACCATAACCGTTCCGCAATAGCTCTTGACAATACCATGGACTACGGCCAATCCCATACCGGTCCCCTCGCCGGTTCTCTTAGTGGTGAAAAAGGGATCAAAGATTCGTTCCCTGATCGCGCGGTCGATACCGTGGCCGGTATCGCTCACGGTCAACTTCAGGTATGCCCCGCCATGCAAATTCTGATAGGAACTCTTCTCATCGGAATCGATATCAACATCGGTCAAGCTTACCTCTAATATACCACCCTTTTCGCGCATGGCATAGGCGGCATTGCTGCAGAGATTCATCAACACCTGGTGGATTTGAGTCGGATCTGCCAGTACCATACCTGACTGAGTTGTAATGGTGTGACGAATATCAATAGTCGAGGGCAATGACGCCCTCAGGAGTTTAAGAGCCTCTCTAACGATGGGGCTTACCTGCATCGGTCTGCGTTCCTGCTCGCTCCTTCGACTAAACGTAATAATTTGCTTCACCAAATCCTTCCCTCGATATCCGGCCTTGATGACCTGCTCCAAATTACGTCGACCCTGAGTCCCTTCTGGCACATCATACAATGCCATTTCAGCGTACCCCATGATGGCCGCGAGGATATTGTTGAAGTCATGGGCAATACCCCCAGCAAGCGTACCAATAGCCTCCATCTTTTGTGCCTGGCGGAGTTGCATTTCCAGATCTGCTTCGTGGGTGACATCCCGTTCTATGGTCACATAATTCCTAATAGTACCAGTCTTGTCCCGGATGGGTGATATCGAAACCTCAACATTATAGGAGGTACCGTTCTTCCTCTTATTGGTCATGCGGCCTGTCCAGACCTCCCCACGGACGAGGGTATCTGCCATATCTCCGGGAGAGGTCTTCTCCCCAGCACGCTTAAGTATGATGTGATCCCGACCGACAACTTCTCCACGATCATATCCGCTGATGCGCTCATAAGAAGGATTGATATATTGGATCATGCCCTCTTTGTCCGCTATGGCAATCCCCTCCGCCGCCTGTTCAATAGCCGTCGCCAAAAGTGTCAATCTTTCCTCGGCCGTTTTGCGTTCGGTGATGTCCAGCATGGAGACAACACTCCTTTTCGTTCCCGGAATGATGGCAATGGTCAGCAAGAGATCTTTGATGTTGCCCTCTCTGTCAATACCCCGCACTTCATATCTCCTGGGAACAGCGGTGGGGTCATTTCTCCGCAGCTTATGGTACTCGCTCATCAGCTCCAAGTCATCCCCTATGATAAACTTCCCCCAGTTCGCCGTCCCCTCAATCTCCTCTTTGAGGTAGCCGAAAACCTTCTCAAACTCCGAGTTGACCATCGATATAACCCCATCTTCCTCAACAATCATGGTCGCAGTCCCAGTCGTCTCAAAAATAGTTCGATATTGCTCCTCCGATTCGTGAAGTGCCTCGTGCGCCTTCTGGCTTTCATCAAAGGATTTCCTGCTTTCTTGCTTCGCTTGAGAGATATGTTCACGCAACTGACCAACGATAAAAGAGACGGCGATGAACATAGCGGAACGAAAAAAATCGTTGGCTGTCAACACATTCGTCCTGAAGACAAGGTCGCTCAAGATGAGAAATGCTGTCAGAAAAATGGCCACCCCTATCCCCTTCCTCTTCCACCAAAGAGACGCGAGGATAATAGGAATATAAAAAAAGTGGGTAAATATCTCCCCTGTTTTCAGAATCACATGGAAATAGTAGGTGAGGAAACAGGAAGCAATTAAGAGGATAACCATGAACGCTATCCTCCCATATCGCTCTTTTTCACCGATGGAACGTATATGCATTACACCGTCTCTACCGCTCATTTCCCCACCTTAACAACGTAACAGATCTCCGGGCATGGATAGAGGAAAAATGGCCGCACGGAAAATACCTCTCTTCCCACGTCTTGAAACGGCCTACTGCCCCCTGGTACCATCGGAGAACTCTCAGGCCTTCTTTGGCGTTCTCGCCGACCAGAGGTATGCACTCCAATAGCTCATCCCTACAAATACTGCACCACCGATAATATTGCCGATAGTCACAGGTAACAGGTTTTTCCATAAGAAACCGATCCAACTCAGGGAACTTGGATCAAATGCCGCCGGCCCAGCAATCCCAGCCCATTGATGTAAGAATATCCCGGTGGGTATGAAGTACATGTTGGCGACACAGTGCTCAAAACCGATGGCAACAAATCCCATGATGGGGAAGAAAATGGCGAATATCTTACCGATGATCTGACGAGAGGCGAGTGCCATCCAAACAGCCAGACACACTAACCAGTTACAACCGATCCCACGCACAAGGGACTCAACAAAGCTAAGGTTTACCTTGGTATAGGCAATACCAACCGCTGCAGAGCCCAATGCTCCGTTGCCGGTCTTCCAGAGGCCTGAAAAGTAAAAGATGAAGGCGAGAAGGATAGACCCGATAAAGTTGGCACCATACACAAGGCCCCATCTCTCGACCATGGTGCCGAAGGTAATGTTCTTGGTCATAACGCTCGATACCATTAAATTGTTACCGGTAAACAATTCCGCCCCTGCGATGACGACCAGCATGAGGCCGAGGCTAAAGGCCGAACCTGCCAAGAATTTTTTCAGCCCTATTCCGAGCTGCGCGGCCACGTCAAAGGTCACCGTTGTAGAAAGAAGACCGCCAAACCCAATGTACGCTCCAGCCAGAATACCCAATACCAAAACAGACAGCCAGGGAGAGGTTGCCTTGCCGACGCTCACCGTGGAGGCAACCGTCTCCGCAATTGTCTTCGGCGCTTTATCCTCTATACTCGGCACAGGAAACTCCCAGTTTTTCATTATCCGTTCGAATTTTCCGATAGCCCTCTTCTCTTCACTGATCTTGCGTTTGAGTGCTTTCCTGACGACCTCGACGATTTCATCAGGGGTAAACGGTTTCGCAACATAATCCATCGCTCCCCGCTTCATAGCCTCGGTCGCCCGGCCCACAGTCGGATATCCGCTGATCATAACAACGGTGGAATCGGGTGATCGCTGGTTGAGTTCCGCTAATACATCCATCCCATCAAACCCCGGCATCTTCCAGTCGCACAATATCACGTCGAAAACCAAGTTCTCAATAAGCCTGAGCCCTTCGCGGGGACTGGTGGTACACGTCACCTCAAAGCCTTCAGCGGAAAATATCCTGCGGCACGATTCAAGGACAACATCTTCATCATCGATCACGAGCATTGTATCAGCCATAACAATATCTCCTTGTATAATGAATTTTTTTCTGTGCTATTTCAAAAACCAGAAACCTTGGTCATGTATCGCCAAATCTACCTCTTCTCCCAATCCGTGTAAAGCCATCAATGATGTACTGTCCTGTAAGGAATTTACCTCTCTCGACTCACTATGAACGCTCGGAAAAGATATACCGTATGATCGTTCGTCATCAAAGACGAGTATTGTCACTTTCATATTGATCCTCTAACGGCAGCCAAACGGTAAAAGTACTCCCCTTACCGACCGTGCTCTGTACCTTAATGCTTCCCCCATGACGCTGAACAATGCCAGACGAAACTGCCAGTCCGAGCCCCGTACCTTGACCTACTTCCTTCGTCGTAAAAAAAGGGGCAAACAACTTATCGAGGTTCTCGGGTGGTATGCCACAGCCCGTATCCTTCACGTGAATTTCGACGCCCCGCACACTCGCCCCATTACCAGATCCACTAATACCGGTCGTTATCATAATACTGTCGCCTCGCTTCGTGGCATCAAGGGCGTTGAGTAACAAATTAAGAATAACACTCTGCATTTGGTTGGCATCGAGGACAAGAGGTGGAATATCTTCGCCCGGTTTAAATTTTATGCTTACCCCTTTTACCAGCGCCTGGTTTCTCATCAGCAAAACGGCGGTACTGACAACTCGATTAACATCCGTTGGTTCAGGATTAATCTCAGTCTGCCGAGAAAAACCCAACAGATTTTTAACGATACTGCGAACGCGCTCAGTCTGTTGAGCAATCGCCTTGAGGTCTGAACGAATATCATCCACGACATCCCCACGTTGGAGTAACATGTGCGTAAAGGTCAATACCCCTGTGAGGGGGTTATTGATTTCGTGGGCCACCCCAGCAGCCAGCCTCCCGATACTGGCCTGTTGCTCAGACTGAAGTAACTTTATCTCATGTTCTGCCCGCATACGTTTGTCGCGCTCCTGGAGTGAGGCGAGCATTGATCTGAAGGTCGCCTGAAGCATTCCGATCTCACTCTTCGAGATTGGTCCAATTTCAGGGGAAAAATTACCGTGCGAAACTTCGTTACTCGCCTTAACTAACCGATGGACCGGTCGTAAAATCTTGCTAGCCATAAAGTATCCCAGTCCAATGGCCAAAAGGACACCAATAATGGTCAGCAAGAAAAAAATAAAAAAGGTTCTCGTCCTAATATCTGTATATTTCGCTTCCAGTACCCCCACATAGAGCATACCCACTCTCTTCCCGAAAATATCCTCAATGGGTTCATAGGCAGTGATATACCAATCGCTGACAACAAAGGCCCGCCCCGTCCATTTTTCCCCCTCATCAAGAACCAGGTTTTTAACCTCTTGTGATACTCGTGTCCCGATGGCCCGTTCTCCGCCGGGGGTGAGAACATTAGTGGAGATACGAACATCGTTCAAAAAAATAGTAGCTGTTCCGATATTGCGACCCTTGTAAATTTCATGTTGAAAGACCGTACCGCGCACCTGGTCAACAACTGAAAAATTTTGATTAAGCAGGACCCCCCCATAGAGAACTCCAATGAGCTTTGTACCCTCTAGAACTGGGATGGCGGCTGCAAGCGCCATCCCTTCTTCTACCACTTCTTCATCCACTGGGGCGGCTCTCGGGGTAGGAAGAATCGGAATATTGGCTTGGTCCGCAAGTACGGGATTCTCAGCCCACAAAAAATCCTTGCTCAGAATAACAGTCCCTACCACAGGATTTCTTTCTTTCAATGCTTGGCTAGCGATGGTATTTGTAACCTGAGTTTTTTTCGTGGGGACGGCATGAGGACCAATGCGGCAGAGTATCATATCATTTTGAGTAATAATACCGGCGAAATCCAACTCGGCTTGCTGAGCTAAGCGTTTAAGCCGATTGATAAGCTCAGGCGTATCTTGTCTGTTAAGCGCAGATCTGAACCCAGATCCCAATGTGGTAGTGTTCAGCGCAACCTCCACTCTCCTCATTTGATTGAGATAAATTTCACGAGCGGCGTTCAGATCCAATGTTGTACGGTTTGTTGCTTCGTTAAGGAATACCGTATAAAGGAGTTGGCCGCCGACCATAAGAGAAACGGCTCCTACTACGAAGGATACCCCGAGAATACTAACGATAAGCTTTGATCGAATAGAAGAAAACATATTTCCCATTGAGGAACCTCTTGGGATCTACAGAAACACCATTCCTTCTCTCTAGGAGATCACAACCCAGATGGTATCGTGATTTTCGCATTCCAGCGAACGTTCTATTTCGGCCTTAGGAGGATCTTATGTCCTAAAAGGTTGATTTGCTCTATGGAGGCTTCTACCTTTTTTTCCTCTCCGAAAAGGCTAATAAGCCGTAAAGTTGTTCCCTCGGGGATGATGGTGGCGATATCGGTCATGACCTCTTCCTCTTTATCGCCCTTGATGATATAGGCCGTAGACTGGCACATACTCGACCTCCTTTTTTGTAAGTCAGCTCAATTGTTGATCAAACACATATAATGTAGACCTCTCGGAGACAAAAAGCAAATGCAACGCTTATTTATGTAATAGCATGGGCACCTTTGGCACGCCGCCTCCTTTTCCCTATCTTCGCCATCAGGGATGAGGCGCGGCACAACATCCTCCCCCAAAAAGGTGAGCTCGTTTTGCGGGCATCAGGGTGGATGAAGCAGAAGCGGCGGCACTTTATCTCCTGTAACCTTTGTTGAAATTCCTCTCCCCTCTCTGAGCCCAGATCAGGGAAATACCCCGGTATATGGTAGCCGAAAGCGCTGAAGCCCTCCCCTTCCTCTTTATGATAGCGATAAAAATCCGCAAAGGTCTTGAGCGTCGTTTCTATCCCGAATCGCTCGGGTTGCAGGTGCCAAGGGGCCCCCGGCTCCATCTCGATGGTGAAGGTCCTGATCCCCTGGACATTGGGAAACTGCTTCCTGATACGGGCGATAAGTCGTGCGGTCTCTTCCAGGTCCTCTTCGTGTTCAAAGGGAAGGCCGATGGCAAAAAAGAGATCTACCTTTACCTCCTTTCCCTTCGTGTACTCCAAGCACTTCCACAGTTCCTGATTCGTATAGGAATAACCCTTGTTGCGCCGGCGCACCTCCTCAGACCCGCTCTCCGGAGACAGGGCAAGGAGGGACCGAGGCCCAAAGGTCCGTGCAAATGAATCGATGAACTCCCTCGTGGGGAGCCCGTAGGATTCAAAGAAGAACTCCACCTTGAGTCGCTCCTCCCGGATTCGCGAGAAGAGATCGAGATAGTAGTCCGGTCGGCGGGGATAAGGGTCGAAACACACATGCATGGTTTCATACCCCCAGTTGAGGGCCTCTTTGATAGAATCGATCACCCGCTCTATATCCCTGAATATGATCTTTCGACGCCCGGCAATCAATAGCTGGGCATCCCTGCCCCCTCCGCACCATGTACAGTTGACCGGACAACCCCTTCCGATCATCAGATCTAACATGGGACTTTTAAGGGAAAAGAAAAGACGATTTCTTTCTTTGGAGAACCCCTTCACAAAGAAGGGCATAAGGACCCAATCAATGTAGGTCCGGTTATTTTTCAGCAGGGCAAAATTAGTGAAGCACAATCCGTCCACTATCTCCTGAGAGGCAACATAGTCCAAGGGGTTCTCTAGAATCCCTCCCTCATTTCTCCACGTGAGATTGTGTATGGTATCAAAGGCACCTCCTCTGACTACCGCCTCGGTCACCTGGAGGAGGGGGACTTCTCCCTCACCCCTGATAACGGCGTCCACCCAGGGGAAATGCTCCATGATCTCTCGGTGGTAGTAACTGGCGGTCATACCCCCCAGGAGGACAAAGACATCGGGAAAGGCCTCCTTGATCCTCCGTGCCCATTCCAATACTTCATAGGATTGGGGATGCCAGAAGAGGGAGAGGGCCACGATCCGTGGTTTTTTTTCAGCGATATAATCAAGGAGGGAAAATCTCTTGTCCTCTATCCACTCCACCCCCAGGTGGACGACTGCGGTCTCGTACCCCTCACGAGAAAGGAGATCGGCCAGGGCCAAGACCCCCATGGGCATGTAATTGACAAAGGTGTACTCGCCGATGGGCCGGTAGTAGTTCTCAAATTTGGGGCAATGGACAAAGAGGCAATCCACGGTTACTTTCTCTGTTCCTCCATAATCGTGTCGGCGACAAACCTCCCTGAGAGGGCCGCCCCCACGATTCCATGTGCAGGACGGGTGTAGTGGCCTGCCAGATAGAGCCCCCTCAGAGGGGTCTTGTTGGCAGGTCTCCCTACCCCGATCTGACCGGGCGTCGGGGCGAGGCCATAGGTCGCCCCCTTCTCATTGGCGGTATACCGCTCCAAGGTAAAAGGGGTGGCGGCCTCGATGACTTTGATGCGCTCGGAGAGGACAGGCATATACCTCACCTCCACCAGGCGGATGAGCCGCTGTGCCATCTCATCTTTTATAGTACGATAACGGGATCGATCATGCCACCCCCATTCATTACGGAATGCAGAGGGAGCCGGGGTCATGATGCGCACGATGTGGTGCCCGCCAGGAGCGAGGGAGGAATCAAGGAGAGTGGGTATGGTGATGATCATTGAGGGATCGTCAGGCATCTCTCCCTTGCGCAACTGTTCATATTCCACTTCCGCATCCCCCGGACTTATATAGGTAAAGTAGGGGTAGGCACGGCGATCCAAATCTATTTTCACGCCCAGATAAACTAAGAATGAGGAGAGGGAATATTCCAAGCCACGGACCACACCGGAGACCCGTCTTCTATATGCCTCGGGCAACAAATCGTGGAGCGCGCGGCGGATGTTGATGGCGGCCACCACCCGCTGGGCCGAAAAGAAATCTCCCTCTTTGGTAATAACTCCCTGCACCCTGCCGCCCTTCACCTCAATGCGCTCCACCACCGTCTTGAGCCTCACCTTACCCCCCCCCTCCACAAAGGCCCGCTCCAATGCCTGAGGGATGGCCCCCATTCCCCCTCGCGGATACCACACCCGCTGGGCCAGGACCTTGGTGATGAGGGTCGCGGTGAATAAAAGGGAAAGGCGAGAGGGGGGAAGATGGGCGGGGAGCGTTGCAAGGACCTGCTTGATCCCTGCGCTTCGAAAGTACTGGTCTAAGATCGCCCCTAACGAGGCCCGCTGATACCTGATAAGGTGCCAGAAAAAGAATGGAAAGAGGATCGTATGCCACCACGTGCGCCCCTCAAAGCGATTGATCTCTTCCCCTATCTTTCTGATCAACGAAAAGTACTGCTCAAGGCCCCTCTGCTCCTGGGGGAAGAGTCCCTTCACCCCGCTGATATACGCTTCAAACCCCCCCTGCAGGTTGAGATCAAGGGTAAAATCGGGGTAGATATTCCGAGAGGTCTCAATGGGAAGAAAGCTGAGATGCCGCAGGGCATCTGTCTGCTCCAAGATCGTATAAAACTCCTCCCCCTCCTCACAACCACCGAGAAAGGCGCCGGTGGCGTCAAAGGTGAACCCACTCCTCTTAAAGGAGGTCACATATCCCCCAGTCCTTTCCCCCTGCTCCAGGAGCAACACCCTTAACCCCCATCTGACCAAGAGGGCCCCGGCCGTCAATCCCCCCATACCTCCGCCAATAATGATCACATCGTACTGCATCCGCACAGTCCCAGGACAACGATGAAAAAGACCAGGAGAGCGACCCCCCATACCACAGCGACAGGTGCCCACAGGAGTCGATAGACCTTTTTTAATTCCGCCTTAAAATAGTCCTTGGTCAAAACCAGACACAGATGCAGCGGAGAGAGCAACACGCCACAATAACCGCTGGCATAGGCGAGCATGAGATATACGAGCACATTATCCCCTCCCGTGATGATAGGCACGAGGATGGGAAAGGCAACCCCCACAAAGGCGATGGTCACACCCGTCATGAGACCGATGGAAAAGGGGAGTACCACCAATAAGATAATGGGGGGAACCCCCAGCTGACACAGGCCGCTGTGAAAACCGTCTACCGCATGGGTGGCCTCCAGCATCTGCTTGAAATAAATGACCATGAACACGGTTATCAAGACCTGCGCGGACGTCAGCGTGCGCACGATGATCTCCTTGATCTTCCTCCATACACCCTTCGAGCGCAGGAGTTCTATGCCGATGGCCACCAAGAGGGAATATACCAATTCCACCCGCAGGAGGATAACCATGAACAAGACCACCAGCAGGGGAAAGAGAGAGGAACCTATCCCCATAACACCTCTCCACCATCCTCTGTCTGCCCTACCCTCCTTCCCCTTGCCCACGCGGCGGAACCCGAAGTAGATGCCCCCTCCAATGGCCGCAAGGGTCAGAGGGGAATGATAGGCAGCGATTTCCCGCAGTGACACCCCCAACAGGGCCGAGGCCAGGATTACCCCGGGATAGGTGGGGAGAAAATACTCCCAGATATGGCGAAACCAGTAGTTGAGAAAGGTCCGCCGTTCGGGGGAGAGTCTTAAAGCATCAGACGCCTCGACCACCAACGGGGCCGAGACCAACGCGCCCCCCATGATAGGCATCAACCCTATCATCGCAGGCAATAAGGCCACAACCGCCCGCAGGTCGCCGGTGACGGCATGGAAGGAATCGATCATCTTACGCATACTTCCGGTTTCCTTCATGACCTCACTGAGCACCAGGATAAAAAAAAGGGCTAGAACGAGGTATATGGACGTGGGCTCTATAATTGCGTGGAAAAATTGCTCACCTATCATGAACAACGGGAGCCTGTAAATCAATCCGAGGGCGATCCCGCCGATGCACAGGGTAATCCACAGCTCCACCCTTCGCACCAAGAGTAAAACGATAAGGGCGAAGACAAGTCCTATCCGTAGTAGTTCCATCGTTCTTCCTTATGTACGCATATCGTTGACTTCATCAGGCCTTTGCCATAATATAGGCGGGTCGTAGTGTTTTCAAGATTAATTTTTAAAATAACGCGAGAAAGGCAACGCCATGGCAGAACGACAATACCTCATCGACGACATCACCATCAAAGACTCCTGGAGGCTCTTTCGGATCCTCTCCGAGTTCGTGGAAGGATTTGAGACCCTCGCGGATGTCCAGCCAGCGGTGAGCATCTTCGGCTCAAAGAGCATGAGCCCGAGCAATCCTACCTATGATAAGGCAGTGCAGGTGGCGAAGCTCTTGGTAGAAAATGGTTTTAGCGTCATCACCGGCGGTGGAGCAGGGATAATGGAGGCCGCAAATAAAGGAGCCCAGGAAAAGGGTGGAAAGTCGATCGGGCTAAACATAGACCTCCCCAAAGAAGAACCGCCCAACGCCTACTCAAACATCCGCTTGAGCTTTCGCTATTTCTTCGTACGAAAGATGATGTTCATCAAATATGCCGTGGCCTACATCATTTTTCCCGGTGGGTTCGGAACCCTCGATGAACTCTTTGAGTCAATCACCCTCATCCAGACGGCAAAGATCAAGCCCTTTCCCGTCATCCTGGTGGAACGGGACTATTGGCAAGGTCTATTGGATTGGATAAAGGGTACCCTGTTGAAGGCAGAGCACATCTCACCGGAAGACCTCGAGATCATGCAGGTCATCGATGACCCCAATGAAATCATCAAATACATCAAACGGACGGTTATTATTTGAGCGCTTCCGCAGGAACGAGTTCGAGGAACTGACGCAAAATTTTGGCTGTCGCCCCCCAGATAACATGCTTGCCGCTTTTATAGATAGATACCTTTTCGGTGCGCTCGTTGTAAGTACGATAGTCCTCGCTTAAAACCCCTGTAGTGAGAAAAGCGGCCAGGGGGAGAATGATGATTTCTTCGATCTCATCAACTGATGGCACGAAGGTATAGGGGTAAGGAATGAGGCCCACAAAGGGTGAGACGACGAAATCGGTCATAGTCGTCATCTCGTCCAAGGCCCCCAGCAGGGAAACATCCTGTGGCCTCAGGCCGATCTCCTCATGCGCCTCCCTGAGGGCGGTGGCCAAGAGATCTTCGTCAGTTGCGTCGTGATTCCCCCCGGGGAATGAGATTTCACCCTTATGGTATCGCACCTTATCGGACCTCTTGGTAAAGAGGATATGACAAGAACCATCTTTCGTAAACAAGGGAACCAATACCGCGGCCCGGGTATGGTCAGGCCCTACTGTTAACTGCTTGACCTCTCGATGTGCAAGCATTTCTTTGATCTTCAGGGCGAGATTATCTCTGCGGGGCTCATTTCTCGACATATGACAACGATATCCTTTTTATAGCTTTTAAAATCTTTATCACTACAACAATATAACCTCACTTGGAAAAAGTAAAGTCATCGTGATACACTACCGGAAATGAGTACAAGCCATTGACATCATCCTCACGGATAATGCAGCATGAAAAAGGTTGAGAGGCATTGAAACCCCGGGGAACAATTGTTATATTAGCACAAGACTATGATTGGGAGGCATAAAAAGCTCATTATGGAAGATCCACTCGAAAATATTCCTGATCAAAAAAAGCTGGAGCAGGAATTAAACAAATATTTAGAACGAAAATATGGTGACAAGGTGAAACTGGTGGTTTCTACCCTTGTTCCCAAGGCATACCCAGAGCACGATGGTGAGAAGGAACAGCCTTCTGACAAGGCTTCACCGCAGATCAAGTTCGACATGAAGCCCGAGGAGCTCATCTCCTATCTTAACACCTTTATCGTCAAACAGGATGAGGCGAAAGAGATCTTGGCCACGAAGATCTGTACCCATTATAACAAGATAAAATTCATCGCTGAAAAGAGGGGGGGGGCTGATCCCGGTATTGGTAACATAAAAAACAATATCATTATGGCAGGCCCCACAGGCGTGGGTAAGACGTACATGATAAAACTCATTGCCCAGAAGATCGGCGTCCCCTTCGTAAAAGGAGACGCCACGAAGTTCAGCGAAACCGGCTATGTAGGGGGTGATGTAGAGGACTTGTTGCGGGATTTGGTCTATGATGCCAACGGCAATATAGAACGCGCCCAATATGGGATTGTCTACATCGATGAGATAGACAAGATTGCTGGCAGTGGCAATATCATCGGCCCTGATGTTTCACGTACTGGGGTGCAGCGGGCCTTATTAAAACCGATGGAAGAAACGGAGGTGGACCTCCGGGTTCCCCATGATCCCATCTCCCAGATGGAGGCCATAGAGAAATACCGCAGAACCGGCAAGCGGGAAAAGAAAACCATAAACACCAGAAATATCTTGTTTATCGTGAGCGGTGCCTTTAACGGCTTAGAAGATATCATCAAGAAACGACTGCGCAAAGAGGGTATCGGCTTTGGGGCGGAGATCAAGTCCAAGGATGATAAGGCTGAATACCTTAAACATGTCTCAGCAGAGGATCTTATCGCGTATGGTTTTGAATCTGAATTTATCGGGCGTCTTCCGGTAGTCGCCGTCTTTCATCTATTGGAGGCTCAAGACCTCTACGAAATCCTCAAAAACCCCCATAGCCCTATTACAAACAGTAAGAAAAAGGACTTCAAATCATACGGTATCAACCTCTTGTTTGAGGATAATACCCTGATGGAAATGGCACAGATGGCCTATCAGGGAGGTACCGGGGCCAGAGGACTTATCAGCGCCATCGAAAAAGTCCTGCTGAAATTTGAGAGAAAACTCCCATCCACCGATATCACCGAACTCGTGGTCACGGTTGAAATGGCCAAGGATCCTCAAAAGGAGCTCATAAAACTACTGCAAAATCCCCTTGATGAAAAACGGCTCAGGCGATACCAGGAACTTCTGTCTCACGAGCGAGAAGAGATGAAGAACTATATCAAGGACCGGAAGGCCGAATTCCTGAACCGCTACGGGGCCATCTTTACCGACCCGCGTTTGGATATCGTCGTGGACCGGGTGATAAAAAAGGAGACGGACGTAAATTCCGCATTTGAAGAAGTCCTCTCTACCTATTACCAGATCAGGGGGTTTGAAAGATCCTTCTCAGAGCGCCACGCCATTGAGGTCAAGCTCGACGATGAGGCCGTGGACCTTTTGCTGACCCGGATCGTGAAAGATGAGAGGAACGGCAAAGACATACTCACTTCACTGGATAACTTTTTTGAACCAGCCCTGAAATTATTAAAGGACGTGGTAGGGACCAATACCTTCTTAATCCCCGTAGAAGGTATTGCAAACCCTGAACCCTACTTTGATAGTCTCATAAAGGATGTCTACGCACACAAACAATAGCGATATGAGGTGAATCGATAGTATGAAAGACTACTACACGCTGTTAGGTGTAAGCAAAAACGCAACCGCAGATGAGATAAAAAAGGCCTATCGTCAAATGGCCCTGAAATATCATCCTGACAGAAACAAGGGTGATAAAGAGGCCGAAGAGCGTTTTAAAGAGATCAATGAGGCCTATGCCGTACTCAGTGATCAAGAAAAGAGACGTCAATACGATATGTTCGGGGCCGAGGGATTCCGTAAGCGATACTCACAAGAAGACATCTTCCGGGGGTTCGATATAGGTGATATCTTTAAGGATTTCGGCTTCGGCACCTCGGACATCTTCAGCGTCCTCTTCGGCGGTGGCGGTGGCAGGAGAGGGAAAGGGGTTCGATATACCACCTTTACCGGTCCTTTTGGCCAGTATGCCACCGGAGGAGGGGGACCTGACTATGCCGATTACTTTTCTCAGGGAGGAGCCGGCCGCTCAAAGGGAAGAGATATGGTCTCTGATATTACCATCACCCTGGAGGAAGCGGCCATGGGTGTGGAAAAACTCATCTCCCTCCAGAGAAACGGCAAGATTGAAAAAATCTCGGTAAAAATCCCCCCAGGTATTGATACGGGAAAAAAACTGAGGGTAGCGGGGAAAGGGGAACAGGGGCCTGGAGGAGGCCCACCCGGAGACTTCTACGTGCGCGTTTCTGTGCAAAATCACCTCCTCTTCCGCAGAGAAGGGGATGATATCACTATCGATCGAGAGATACGTTTCAGTGAGGCCGCCTTAGGGACAACCATCGAGGTGCCCACTCTCAATGGTGTCAAAAAAGTGAAGGTCCCCGCCGGTACCTCTGGAAACACAAAATTACGATTAAAAGGGGAAGGAATGCCTCGTTTGAAGGGAAAGGGCAAAGGTGATGCCTATGTCCGTATCGTTATCAGTATTCCCAAAACGTTGACCGCCAAACAAAAGGAATTAGTCGAGGGCTTGACCAAAGAAGGACTTTAGATAAAAGGTTTAATCCCACCCCTCTTCTTAAAGTCTTCGGCTCCAGGATAACTTTTAACCTCACAAAGAAATCATAAAGAGGGTATCTTTTTCCCACGAGATGTGGGACAATAAAAATTGATACGTACCGATGACACAAAAAAAACATAAAGGGGAAAAAGAAATAGTCAGCATGAAAATATTAGGGCTGATCTTTGACCCCAATCTCAACACCACGGTAGTAGTCCTGCTCGATGCTGAACGGGAACGGGTCCTGCCCATCTGGATCGGGCCTATGGAAGGCAACGCCATAGCCATAGGGATGGAAAAGGTGAGTACCCCGCGGCCTATGACCCATGATCTGCTGAAAAACCTCCTCGATCAGTTCCAGGTTGAGGTAAAAAAGGTAATAGTCACCGAGCTGAAAGACGATACGTTCTATGCTGTAATCCATCTGATCGTCGATGGGAAAGAAGTGGAGATTGATTCGCGCCCCAGTGACGCCATTGCCTTGGCCGTCAGGGTAGAAGCTCCAATTTGTTGTGCCGAAGGGGTCATGCAGGCGGCGGCCGATCTGGGATTGCTCAAACAGCGCGGCGACTTTGATGAATCTGAGGATTTAAAAAAGTGGCTGGAAGGCCTCAAACCCGATGATTTTGGAAAATACAAGATGTAATGCACATCAGGAACAATAGTTTTATCATACTTCCTTTAAGTGTATCCATATATATATGCAAGGTGACGATAACCGAACAGATTTCAAGAACTCCTGTAACACAACCACGATACGCCCCTCACACATCTGTCGAGTCAATCTATGACTAAAAAAATCTTCTATGGCTGGTGGATTGTGCTCTCTAGCTCCCTGCTTGGTCTCTATGTAGGCGGGACGGTCTTCTATGGGTTCACGGCCTTTTTTCTGCCTATTAAAGAGGAGTTCGGCTGGAGTCACACCCTGATATCCCTGGCCGGGAGCCTGCAGATCGCAGAGGTAGGCCTCTTTGCCCCGTTGGCGGGATTTCTGGCAGACCGGTTCGGGGCAAGAAGGCTCATTATCTGGGGGATTATCACCGTCGGCATAGGGCTCCTTATCCTGAGCCGAACCCAAACCCTTTTCGTTTTTTATCTCTCAGTTTTACTCACCGCATTCGGGGCCGGCGGCTGCACGGCCGTGGTCCTGACAACGGCCATAGCCAATTGGTTTCATAAAAAGATCGGGACCGCCCTGGGTCTCATGGGCGCAGGCGTTGGGGGAAGTGGTTTGATAGTAATGTTGATCCCCCCCTTAATTCAGCAATTTCAATGGAGAACAACCCTCGTTATCCTGGCTTTGGGCACGTGGGTTTTGTGTATTCCCTTAGCGCTTATGATTCGCAGTAGGCCGGAGGAATATGGAGAGGTGCCGGACGGCAACCTGGCCGCCTCTTCTGTTCGTCAATCACGAAATGCAGATAAGGGTATTGAAATGGGCTTCAAAGAGGCCCTTCGGAATAAAACCTTTATCTATCTCAATATCGCAGAATTGATGAGGATGATGGCCATTACGGCGGTGGCCCTACATGTCATGCCCTATTTGGACAGCATTGGGATTTCAGTAAAAATCGGTGGTGTTATTGCTGGGGCAATTCCTTTGTGCGGTATCGCCGGCAGATTAGGCTTTGGCTGGCTTAGTGATAAAATAAGCAAAAGATATGTGCTTGCCATGACATATGGTCTATTGAGCCTGGGGACACTGGCGTTTGCCTATGCGCAGGCCATATGGCCTATCTTTCTTTTTCTATTGTGTTTTCCTTTGGGCCATGGCGGCAGTATGGTCTTGCGCGGGGCCATTGTCCGGGATTATTTCGGTCGGGCATCATTCGGGAAATTGATCGGCATTATCTTAGGGGCCGGCGGGTTCGGTGGGATTATCGGGCCGCTTATGGGTGGTGGATTATATGATATGACCGGAAGTTATAATTTTGTTTGGCCCATACTCAGTGTCTTGACCGGCTTGGCGACTGTTATGATATTGAGGATGAAGTAGGTCCTGTCGTACACGCCCTGTATTTTAGTAGCCAAAACGACGCATACGGTCGCTTATCCAAACGTAATCTCACGACAACGGCGGCAGGGATTCTATCTTGACCACCCTGAGCAGATCGGTCTGCTCAGGCGTGAGTTCGAGAATGTGTTGCAGGATGGCAGCGGGCCTCACCCCTCCCTCTTTTTTGATCCCCATCTCTATCAAGAAATCCGCGTCAAAAAGTTCCTTCAGGGGAGGAATTCCGTCCTGCATCTGCAGAGAGGCGGGTAAAGAATAAGATTCCTTATTCACCACCTGAAGCCGCTCAAGGCAGTCCAGGATATTCGTTTTCCTCTCCCCCTTCTTCTTATCCTGGATGAGGATAAGCCCTTCCCCTTGAAGGGCCTGCTCAAGCCTCTCGCGCACCTCCGCTTCTGGTAGCACCCTCCCTATTGCCTCAAGCGATATGAGAAAGCGGTCTGCCTTAAACACCGTGGGAAGCGGCCTCCCCTTTAAGGCCATCTCAAAGCAGCGGATGATCCGCAATCCCGGGGGGAGTTCTGTGTTTAACCGTTTCTGAAACTCCTCTGCCGATATATAGTGGGTAAGGTCAAGATCCATAAATTCGGCCAGACTCTCCGTGCCGACGGGGAGAGGATTGGTAAACGATATCTTGGGCAGGGGATGAAACCCCTCGGAGAAGCGCATGGGGATTGCGGCCCTCCGGGCTGCCCGGACGAAGACATCAACCATCTCCAGGTGACCGAGGAACCGCGCCTGTCCCAACTTAATAAAGTGAGAACGGATCTTTTTCGCCCAAGGCCGCTGCCGTGCAATCCCTTGATTGGAAGATAACCGGCTCGGAGAAGAAAACGAAGGATCCGACAAAACCATCGTAACACCATTATCACAGACCCCGCAATGCTGACACACCCCTTCACGGCAGTCAGGGGTGAGAAACTCCGTGCTGGCCCGCTCCCATTCGCTCTTCAAGAACTCGTCCTCTACTCCGCAGTCGAGATGCCTCCACGGGAGCAACTCAGAGGGTTTCCGCTCTCGACAAGCGTAAAAGAAAGGATCGAGTCCACCCTCAGCAAATGCCTCCTGCCACTCACGCCACCGCAAATGTTCTGTCCAGCCGTCAAACGAGCAGCCACGTCCATGCGCCCTCAGCAAGACCGAACCCAGTTGCCGGTCACCCCTGGCGAAAACCCCTTCCAAGAAGCTCATCCTGGCATCATGCCACTTCAAACGCAGCCCCTTCCCCCTCAATGCCTCCTTGAAATATCGCTGCCTCTCCTCAATCTCCTCCAGCGGCAATTGTGGCTGCCATTGAAAAGCGGTATGGGGCTTGGGAACGAAGGTGGAGATGCTGACGTTCACATTGCCTCGTCTCTTCCCTTTCCCTCCCTGACGGGCGATCCGCTGAGAGAGAGAGACGATTGCTTGGAGGTCTTCTTCCCTCTCAGAAGGGAGTCCCGCCATAAAGTAGAGCTTAATCAGGTTCCACCCCGCCTCAAAAACCTGGGCCGCGGTCTCCACCAGTTCCTTTTCGTCCATAATCTTGTTTATGACACGCTGTAATCGTTCGGTTGCCGCCTCAGGGGCCAGGGTAAAACCCGTCTTCCGCACCTTCTTTATCTCTTCAATAAGCCCTTCCGTCAGGGTGCCCACCCGCAGCGATGGCAGGGAGATAGCCACCCGCTCCTTCTCATAGTTCCTCATCAGGGCCTGCATGAGGGGGGCAATGCAGGTATGGTCACCCGTACTCAGGGAGAGGAGGGAGATTTCCTCGTACCCCGTCCGCTTCATGGAACTATCGATAATCTCCAACAGGGCGCGGGGGTCCCGCTCCCGCACGGGGCGATAGATATACCCCGCCTGGCAAAACCTGCACCCCCTCGTGCATCCTCTCGTCACTTCCACACTCAATCGATCATGGACCACCTTCATAAAGGGGACCACCGGTGCCAGGGGATAGTAACACTCATTGAGGTCGGAGACGATCCTCTTGCGCACCCCCTGATAATGAGGCATGAGGGGCTTGATTTCCTCTATGGTGCCGTCGGGCAGGTAGCTGACCTGAAACAAAGAGGGGACGTAGACCCCCTCGATGGAAGCGAGTCTTTTTAACAGTGTATCTTTGTCACCCCTATCCTCCTTCCACTGTCTGATCAGATCAGTCACCTCCAGGACCGCATCTTCGCCATCCCCGAGAACAAAGGCATCGAAGAAGTCGGCCAAGGGCTCAGGATTGAACGTGCACGGCCCCCCGCCGATGACCACGGGCATATCAGCATCCCGCTCCCGCGCCAGCAGGGGTATCTGGGCAAGGGAAAGGATATTTAAGACGTTAGTGTAGCAGAGCTCGTATTGGAGGGAAAAACCGACGACGTCGAAATTACGCAAGGGGGTGCCGGATTCCAGGGTGTCGAGGGGGATGTTCCGCGAGCGCAATAATGCCTCCATATCAAACCACGGGCTAAAGGCGCGCTCGCAGACGACCCCTTCTTGGGCATTAAGCAGTCCATACAAGATCTGCATCCCAAGATGGGACATGCCGATCTCGTAGACATCGGGAAAACAGAGAGCAAAGCTCAGCCGGGCGCTTTGTATATCCTTGTGGCAAGCGTTTACCTCATCGCCCATATAGCGAGTGGGCCTGCTCACCAGCGGCAAAAGGTCCTTTATCATTCGATCTCCCTTGCCAAATATGATATAATGGTGTTAAACCTATTGTCAACGAACCCCCTCTAAGCTTGGAAAACCGTGAGGGGCAATTTTCTCCTTGAAAAGAGGCGGTTTGATATATATCTTACTATCAATACAACGGGAGGTGTTCATCTATGGGTGAAGAGATAATCACACACATCAATGATGGAGAATTCGAACAAGAAGTCATCAAGGCTGAGAAGCCTGTCCTCGTGGACTTTTGGGCGCCATGGTGCGGGCCGTGCCACATGGTCGCCCCCATGTTGGAAGAACTGGCACAGGAGTTGGGCGAAACAATAAAAATCGCCAAGATGAACGTAGACGAAAATCCTAAAACCCCTACCATCTATGGCATTCGGGCCATACCCACGCTGATCCTCTTCAAAGGAGGAGAGGTGGTGGAGCAGATCACCGGAGTGGTACCCAAGGATCAGTTAAAGTCAAAGTTGGAAAAGGTGGACTGAGAACAAAACGTCATCTGACGTAAAAAAGCAAAATGCACGGGTCAGTGCAGAGAGAAACGGACCTCCAGAGCGGAGGTCCGTTTTTTTATCATCGCATGATCGCCCCTCACCCCATGTTCCACAGTTGCGTGCCAGCACGACAACCTCACATCACATGACATCCAACGGGCTTTTTACCCCCAGGATGTTTTTGTTGGCCACATGGGTATAAATCATGGTCGTTTGAAGATTTTGGTGGCCCAGCAGTTCTTGAATAGTCCTGATATCATATCCCTGCTCTAACAGATGAGTAGCGAAACTATGCCTCAGGGTATGCACGGAAGCCTGTTTTGCAATTCCTGCCTTCCCCAAAGCGACTTTTAATGCTTTCTGAATCGATGCCGGGTGTACATGATGCCTTCTCACGATGAGGTTTCGCGGATCCACAGCAAGAGATTTTGAAGGAAAGAGCCAGAACCAGCCCCATTCTTTGCCCGCCTTAGGGTACTTCTTATCGAGGGCACCCGGGAGCCAAACGCCGTTCACATTCTCCTTCCTGTCATGTTCGTAGAGCGACCGTATCTCTGCCATATGCCGGATAAGGTCGTCCTTGAGGACCTCCGGCAGCACGGTCCTGCGGTCCTTATCCCCCTTGCCAGCCCTCACAATGATAACGCCCTGTTCAAGGTCTATATCTTTTATCCGCAACCTCAAACATTCTTGTAGCCTGAGGCCACAGCCGTAGATAAGCATCGCCATGAGCTTGGAAGTGCCTATCAGATGTTCAAAGATCGTCATTACTTCTCTCACCGTTAACACAACCGGTAAACGCCTTCGTTGTTTGGCACGGACCGCATTCAGCTCATTATCAATGTTTTTCTCTAACACATGGCGAAAAAAGAAGACGATTGCATTGAGGGCTTGATTCTGGGTTGATGGAGTAATCTTCTTCTCAACGGCGAGGTAGCTGAGAAAATCCTGCAGATCTCTTCCTTCAAGACCGGCGGGTTGCTTCACTCCGACAAAGCCTTGGAACCGGCGCACCCACATAAGATAGGTCCGCTCCGTGCTCAGGGATCGATGGCGAAGCCTCAGGGCCTCGCGCATCTTTTCCTCACAGTACTTCCATTCATTCACGTTGTCATCCACGCCTTTGCGCACTTTCCTTCCCTCAACGGAGAGAAAATAGTCGAAAAGCCTCAGCGCCGTATCGGCCTGCTTTACCTGCCAATCCTCATAGCGTTTTGTCATGTGAGTGAGAAATTGCTTTTTTTGTTCGCTCATCAGACGGGAGGACAGATCAATATCAAGGAATTCATAGCACGCGGAAACCCATTTTAAGTAATAGGGAATATACGCGGGTTTAAGAGAAGCCCTACGGTGAAGATACTCTTTAAATGCAGTAATCATAGCAAAATCAATAATTCAACCGATTCTATATAATGATAAATTGAGTTATATTATAGAGAATTCTTAGCCCTATTTCAACCTTTTTTAGGTGAAAAAACATTGACAAACAGACATCTTCTCCATAAAATGCTAGCAACAGTAGAATAAGCTTAAAAATAAATGTTCGACACTCAGGAAAAGAAGACATGAGCAACCAGAAGCCACAGAAGAAGAAACGCAAATCAGGTATTCCCACGGGAAACGCTGGCGAGTACTTCGTGATGGGAGAACTGTTGCGGCGTGGATTCGATGCTCAGCTGGCTGATCGCAATACGAAGGACTACGATATCCTCGTTGGCCAACCCACCGACACAGTTCTGAAGAAGCTGCAGGTCAAGACCGTTAGGTCGGCACCTTGGTACGTGAAGCTCGCAAGCTATTCGGATGCACTCGCAGACCAGCTGACCATCTTTGTTCTCTTGGGCGACGAGAAGGCTCAGAAGCCGGTACGCTACTTCATAACCAAAAACAGCGAAGTCGCGAGCCATGTTCATCGTCCGAATGACTGGAGACAGAACGGCTTCATGCCTCTGACGGCGATTAAGGAATATGAAGACCGGTGGGAGATTCTTGCTGAGTGAAGAAAGATGTCGAACAAGAGCGTGCACGCGACGCCTGATGGCGCGCGTGACGCTCGCCGTTATACTTAACCCCAACATAAAAAAGGGAGAACCTGAAATGGACAACACGACGGCTTTTTTATTGGGTATTTTAGTTACATTAGCCTGCTCACTCATTGCATTTATTCTTTCTTCTTGCCAGCTCTCTAAACAAGTCAAACGGCTTGTGAAACTAATTAATCTCATTCTTAGGGGCATTGAAGAATCTGGTGCCGCCAAATTTCGCCGAGATGAAAAAGGTGAACCTATCGGTATGGTCTTTGATTTGGCCATAACAGAATCTCTTCATTTGGGCAATTCCATTAATTCTAACGAAATGCTGGCAACCAAATCCAAGGAATAAAAACCAGTGCCCAAATAGCACCAATAATTCCAGATGTAAGGGCCGACAGTTGGAAAAGTGGTCCAATTACATAAAAAAGACCCGTTCCAACTACGGTTACAATTAAAGCCCTAAAAACAACTTTTAATAAATTCATGTGGCCTCCTTGTATAACAACCGCTTCCACCAGACAAGCTGGTGAAGCGGGACGTTCGGTGATTACGGTGAATGAGCAAAGTAATAGCGTTAATCCTCAAAAAGTTATGAAAAGACAAATGCTTAAGGATAGTCTTTTATCTGAGCTTGAGCAAAATGTTGACCAAAGAATTGATCGCTATATGGAAATCGATCATCAGGGCATAATTGGTAATCACCATTTCGCCTCAGCATCATCAGAATGTTTAAATCTCTACCGCGATGGCTATTTCATCAGCGCTGTAATGGTCAGCCAGGCCGTCAATGAAGGCATCGTAAAATTTGTTGCAGAGCGAAATGGTATTAAAGAAAAGAAAGAACATAGCGATCTAATGAACGAATTTGTGCAGCAGAAAATTATGTCTTCAAATTGTGCTCAGGCATCAAAAAAGATTTGGGGAAGCTTTAGAAATGATGTGCATCATATGAATCCTAAAGTTGCAAAAATCCCATTTAAGGAAATCGCCAAAAAAAATCTGCAAGATCTGGCAATTATAGAAAAAGAGATTTTTGGAGCAAATTATAACAACGGGAAATTAGTGCCACATCATCCTCAATATTGGGATGTTGGAAAGGATGGAACTGTTCCTGTTTATCTTCGGCTTTTATGAAAAATAATTCACCGAACAAGGGGCTTCTGTCGGACTCGGTTCCCTCGCCGCAGAGCCCCGGCGTTCTGTGGCAAGAAATATCATGATCGATAAGAATGATTGGAGATTACAAGGACAGGAGAAATACCTGAAAAGTGTCTCTCTAACGTTCAAATCTTATTCAAAGTATCGGGAGGAATGGGATCACGATCATTGCTCTTTTTGCAATACAAAATTTATGGAACAAAATCATCATGGAACCCTACATGAAGGTTACGCAACCGATGATAATTATCATTGGGTTTGTACCAAATGCTTTAATGATTTTAAGGATATGTTTGAATGGAAAGTGGACTTCTGATGAAGGCCACAGAACAAGTCACTCAAGAGGGACCGGGAAAGCCGTGCCACTATAGAAATAGCATTTGTATTGTGGAATGTCGTGGCTTTTTTGAAGGCTTTTACGTGTTCGTTTCCCGGCCCCTTAGTTCTGCGTTAGCTTTTATACAATTCCAATAATATGCTTCCGAAAGGATTACCAAAATTAGACGGTTTTCTTCCTGAACAACCGAAAGAGATATTTGCTAGCCCTGGCAAATGTATATACTGTGGTTCCAGCAATGATCTTTCTGATGAGCATATTATCCCCTTTTCTTTAGGGGGAAAGCTAGTATTAGAGAAATCAAGTTGTCCGTCATGTGCAAAGATAACAAGTGATTTTGAGCAAACATGCATGAGGACAATGTACGGGCCTCTTCGTATACTTTACAGTCTTCCTACAAGGAGACCTAAACAAAGACCAAAGAAGCTTGAGTTAAAAGTAAAGTATCGGCCAGAGGAGAAAGATTGGCAAACTATATTAGTAGAACAAAATAGGTTTCCATTTTTAATCACTTTTCCATATTTTGATACTCCTGGGATTATCAATGAGAAACCAATTGATCAGTTAGAAGGAGCCGTAACTAAAAAGCTCTGGATACGAGGGGCTTCACCCTATTACTCTTTTCATGATTTGCTTGAATTACTTTTAAAAGACTTGCATGCATATTCGGTTTTTCCAGAATCAAAAGCTGATATTTCGGCATTCTGCAAATTGCTAGCAAAGATTGCTCATTCATTCGCTGTAGCAAAGTTGGGACTTTCCGGGTTTAAATCTACGCTTGAACCTTTAATTATAAAAAACGAATTATCTAATTGCGGGTATTATATCGGTTCAACATACAACGACGAACCACCTAAAAATCAGTTACATGAATTGGCGTTGCTTGAGTTTAAAAACATTGAGGCCATTCTTGTGAAAGTCAGGTTACTTAGCAAACTTGGTACACCAACTTATATTGTAGCAGTTGGTAAACGTTTATAAGCTAACGAGTGTTTCCAGCTGACGTTACCCGCCGCTCGTTCCTCGCTCTGGGCAACGCAGCTGAAACTGGTATTATAAACTAAATAAGGAGGATATAAATGAGTAGCCTATCTGTGCAGGAGATCAATAGTAAGTTATGCCAAGCTATCGAGAAAGTAGACGTTGCCACATTTAAAGAATTATTAAAAGAAGTAACTGACGTTAATTCTTTGCCGGGTGATGGTAAACATCCGCTGCTTTCTTACGCAGTTTTCTTTGATAACGCCGAAATAATAGAATCTTTAATAAATAAAGGAGCAAATGTTAATACTTGGTATAAAGGTGTTTCTGGCGAGGAAAAGGTGGGGACAGCTCTTTCACTTGCCAGTTCCAGAGGTTTTTTAGAAGCAGTAAAAATGTTTGTAGAAAATGGAGCAGATATTGAAGCTGCGGGAATAAACGGGAATACCGCCTTATTGCTTGCTATGGATAGGATTTTATATCCTCAAATTCCACCGGTTGTTGAGTATTTAGTTAACCACGGCGCAAACGTTAATGCCGTAAATGATGATGGGGATACACCTGTAATTAAGGCAATTAATAAAGGCGCAATAGATATGTATGATTTTTTAAAATCTAAAGGCGCGTCTGACCCTCAAGTTGAATTCGGAGGGCTATTGGTGAAATTTTTGCGCGATGATATTAAAAGAGCCGCTTTGTGTGTAGCGATTTTATATAAAAAATGGCTTGCTCATCTTGAAGCTAAAAAAAGACAAGGCAGGACAGATTATGATGGTGAGATAACTTTTAGGACTTTTTTGGAAGGGAAAATGGGGTTGCAATATGACCATGGCGATGGTGAAGGAGGAATGATTTATAAAACAAATAAAGATATAGAAATTTATATTACATTGGAAAATAGCTATCATGGCAAGGAAATAGATAATATTACAGTAAATGGCAATATAAATATTGTAAGCAAAGGAAAATTAATGAATTTGGCAGAACAAATTCATTAGTAAAGTATAAATTCTGATCACAACCATTTATTTCAAGGGATCTCAGGGCTGTGCCCTTTGGCCCCTGAATTCAAATGTTCCCAACTAATGAATGGGCAATAAAGAAAACGAGGGCAAAACTGCTTGATATTTAACTGCAAAAGGTCTATGGTTACACCTGAAAATTATATGTCATAGATTTATTCCGATGCCGGAATTGACAGAAGCAAAAAAGAGAAGATTTTTTGGTTTATACAATCAGCTCGTGAGTCCTAAAGATTTTTATACTGCAAGGAGGCGGCAATATGAATAAAGAACCAGTTCCGAAGGTCTCCGTAGAACCAACTCTTCGTTTTCTTTATAGCTCGCTCATCACCGTCGCAAAACCCTTGCCGGTGGGCCAAGGTCCTTACGGCGAGAGGCGCATCATTAACATAACAGGTGGCGTTTTTGACGGCCCCCGTCTTTCCGGGCGCGTATTGCCCGGCGGCGCTGATTGGCAAATCATCCGAAGAGACGGCATCGCCGAATTGGAAGCACGATATACCCTTGAGACAAATGACGGCGCGCTGATTTATATCTATAATCGGGGTGTACGTCATGGCCCCAAAGAGGTCATAGAAAGAGTGGCCGCGGGCGAGAAGGTTGATCCCCGTGAATATTATTTTCGGACAACGCCGTTTTTTGAAACGGGCTCCCCTGAATATACGTGGCTCAATGGTATTGTCGCGGTTGCAGTGGGTGAACGACGAGCCAGCGAGGTGCTCATTACCACCTACGAAGTCACCTAGCCTTCCCGCGGGGATGCCTTAAATCTAATATCGGTAGCTGAACACCGCGCCTCAGGTGAATCTCCTTATAAAATCATTGATCGCCTGAAAATACTGGTTCCTCCCTACCATCATCAGATCGTTGTGATCTGCCCTGGGTATCACCACCAAGTCCTTTTCCTCGGCAGCACTTAACCACAACAGCTCCTCAGCCTCATACAAGGGGATCAAATGATCCTCCGCTGCATGGATGATAAGGGTGGGAATACGGATGGAGTGTATCTTTTCTCCGTTAGGGAACCCCTCTTCGCGGCGTGGCGGGACCTTTATTGGCAGCCCGATGTACGTGAGCAGTCGCAAGGCATCGCTGAAGCCGCTCTCCACAATGAGCCCACACAGTGCATCCTGCGATCGGAAGGCCACCTCGATAGCCGGGGCACTCCCCAGGGAGCGGCCCATGACGAAGACGGCCTCGGGATAACCGCCTTCTTTCAAGACCGTCTTAAGCCTCTCAAAGATGGGGTGCGCATCGTGCAGGATAGTGCTTATGGTGGGCGTCCCTGTGCTCAATCCATAGCCCCGATAGTCGGCCACAAAGAGGTTGATCCCCAAAGCGGTGTAGAGAGAGGAGATAAGGTCATAGTCTCCTGCCGTCTCGCCATTGCCGTGGAAGTAGAGTATGGTGGCGATACTATTATGGGCCGGATAGAATCGGCATACGACAGAGATAGCCTCCTCTACCTCCACAGGATAGAGGGTGCTGTCATCCTGCGGAGGGGAATCTGAGCGAGGGTAGAAGATCACCTGGGAGATCTCAGGCCGATCGAACAACGCGATATCCAGATCTTCCTTCATTTCTTACTTAGCCTTTCCCTTTGCGCTCCGTGCCACCCCTTCCTTCCAGGGCCCTGCGGACGGCCTTTTTGAGCGGTGTCAGATCCGATGACTTGACCACATACGCGTCGGCGGAGATGGCCTTGAGATCCCCCTTAAAGACCTCATACGCTGAGCAGAGGATCACCGGCAGATCATAGTATCGGTTGCGTATCTCCTGCAGCAGATCCAATCCATCCGCATCGGCCAATTTGATGTCCAGGATCACGACGTCGGGATTCTCCTGCTCAATCCGCTCTAAGAGTCCTTGGCCACTGGCGGCCTCGACCACCTCATAGCCCTCTTCCGTTAACTCTTCCTTATACAGGAATCGTATGGGCTCCTCGTCATCGACTACGAGAACCTTGGGCATCTTTTTCTCCCCTTTTCCCCCACCTCTCATCCAAATATGGGCGGGCCTCCTCAAAGACCATGCATTGATCCTCGATATATTCCTCAGCCTCTTGGGTGGACATCCTTTCAGTGCGCAGGACGAAGGAATAGACCTTGCCAAAATAGAGGGGCATGAGGGAAGCCAGCAGCGTCGCACGCTCATCGGTATACGTATGATATCCTACAGCGTAATCAAAAAGAATCTGGGCCCACAGTTGCGTGGGAAAATCAAAACGCCCCTCCCCTATTGCCGCCGCCTCCATCAGCTTAGCGAAGACCTCTGGTGTCAGCACCCGCTGCCAAGTCCCCTGAAATTTTTTATGCCCCTCGGCAAAGCGCCGGTAAAGCCCTTCTTGGTTAATCTCTACCGGTGGGGGTTGCTCAATCTCCCCCAGGCCGAATCCAAACACGGCGGTGGGCTTGCTCCATTTCACCTCTTTCCAATAAGACTCCCACGGTGTCATCATATCGAAAAGAGTCCCCAGTACCTGGCCGAACATCGGTCCGAGATCAGCCCCCGGATCCTTGGGGCGGTGAATTTTTGGACGCCCCATGAAGGACTGGCAGATAGGTATATCGTGGGTTATGGCCTGGATGGTCATCCATATATCGATACCGAACTGGGCGGTTTCTTCACTCCAAAAATCGTGTTCCAAATAGATTCGCAACAGCTCACCTGAGATACCAAAGTCCCCTCCGATTGGTTGACGCACACGACGACCATACAGGGAGCGAATCAGCGGATAGGCTATATTGTTCGTGATGGTACCATCATGTTTGTGTCGCACGTAAAGAGGCGCAACAAACCCAAAATCCATGAAGAGTGGTTCTCCGAGGTTTCGTATCCACCGCGGGGTGATGCTCTTGAGATCGGCATCAATGATGATACAGGCCTGGGCCCTCAACTCAGCGGCCCTGGCAAAGAGGTTCATCAAATTATTCCCTTTCCCTTTGATACCGGGAGCGGTAGAGAGATAGATCTTGGGAATCTCTGTGGGAGTCTTCAAAAAGGCTTCTTTCGTGCCATCGGAGGAGTTGTTATCACAATTTATGATCACAGCTGTTTTGTCGCCGAAAAACTGGAGGAGGCCCAAGCTGGCCTGGGTGATGGGGTGCACAATAGTCTCTGCCTCGTTGTATGAGGGAATGCCGACAACGATATCTGCTTGGTCTATGTCCTGGGGGTTTTCTTCATAGGAGCCCATGGCCCATATTTAACACAGCGCTCGCTGAAGCTCAACAAGAAAGAGATCTCTGTTGACTATCCTCAATGACGATTGTAGTATGAGAACCCTCAAGAGGTGGCAAAGGAAAAACTGCAATGACGCCTATCATCTCCATTGTGGGAAGATCCGCGAGCGGGAAGACTACACTGATTGAACATTTGATCCCGGAATTCATCAAGCGCGGCTATCGGGTAGCGACGGTAAAACACCACGAGAGCGACTTTCCGATGGATCAGGAGGGAAAGGATAGCTGGCGTCACAAACAGGCCGGTGCCCACACAGTGGTCATCTCATCACCGCAGAAGATCGCCTTGGTAGAAGACGTCTCTCACGACCTCTCCCTGAATGAACTAGCTTCTCAATTTATCCATCGGGCAGATATCATCATTGCCGAGGGGTTTAAAAGAGAACAACACCCCAAGGTAGAGGTCTTCAGGAAAGCGATCCATCCGCACCCCCTCGCCCCGGAGTTGGAAAACGTGATCGCCGTGGTGAGTGATGACCCCCTCACCCTAGAGACTATACCCTGCCTCAGCACCACCGACATAGGTGGGATAGTCGATATTATTGAAAAAGGGTTATCGCTTAATAAAAAAGATAAGCAAGGATAAAGATCACAGTTCATTGAGTATTGCCACACCTCGCTCCAACACATCCATCGGGGCGGCAAAAGAGATGCGGAAATGACTGCGACGCTGTGAAAATACCCCTCCCGGTATGATGAACACCCCCTTGCTGATGGCCCGCTCTACCAATTTCTTTCCATCTCCATCATCTGCCTCGGGAAAGATAAAGAATGCCCCTTGAGGCCGCGTCACTCGATACCGCTCGTGCAAGGCATCGTAGACGAAATCCCTCTTTTCGCGATAGCGTCGTATATACTCCCCCATATCATAATCGAAGGCAACCAGGGCCGCCTTTTGAGCAAAAGACGGGGGGCAGGTAAAAGAATACTGCTGAAGGGTAATCATCTGTTGTATAATCTCCTCAGGTCCGGCAGCATATCCTAAACGCCACCCCGTCATCCCCCAGGCCTTAGAGAAACCGTTCAGGGTGATGGTCTTTTCATACATTTGCCCTATACAGGGCGCTGTCGGAACATCATAGACAAAACGTTCATAGATATCGTCGGAGATAACGATCAACCCTCTCTCACCGGCAATACGAGCCACCATTTCAAGTTCTTCCTTTGAATAAACGGTTCCCGTGGGATTCGCAGGACTATTGATGATAATAAGCTTCGTTCGGGGAGTGAGGGCCTTGCGGATCGTGTCCTCGTGCAGGCGAAAATCAGGATATGTATCTATATAATGGGGCACTCCCCCCATCAGCAAAACCTGGTATTCGTACATGACAAAATAGGGATCGGGGATCAAGACTTCATCACCAGGATCGATAAGGCACATGCAACTCAGAAGAAGACCTCCGGTAACACCGGCGGTGATCATAACGGTATCAAACCGTATTCCCTTATCCGTGAGGTACTCCTCTACCTTCTGTCTCAGCTCGGGAATCCCCTGAGTCAGGGTATATTTATTGAAACCTTTCTCGATCCAGCGGATACCCTCTCGTTTTATCTCGTCGGGGATGTCGAAATCCGGTTCCCCAAGACTGAGATCAAGAGGATCCTTCATTCGGCTGGCCCTGTCGAAAATGCGTCGGACCCCTGAAGGTTTAATCATTTTTAATCTCTCGGCAAGCATTCGGCACCTCCAAAAAAAGTAGCCAGGGGATATGAGCTTCCCTTGGCTCTCTTTGTTAGGTTATCACCAACGGTCATACGTAACGCCTTCGGCATCTCAGCTCCCGGTACGACCGAACCTACCTGAACTCACAATGAATATCTTTGTCTCTTTAAACTATGGCCCTTTCAAAAAGGGACGCGACAGGGAACCCGCCTGCACACCAATGCAACCATGCGTTATGCGGACGTCTGAGTATGTCCTGTCTCCTTTTCCTCATATCCCACGATCATGGCCTTAAAGTGGGAAAAGAAGGTATGCCCCAACGTAGAAAGGTAGATGTGAACAATCAAAAAGGACGTAAATATATAGGCGAGAATAATATGAAAGGCATCAAGAACCCTTACGCCACCCAGCGCCGCTATTAAAGGACGGAATCTCTCCAAATCCCAAAGGAGAACACCGGTCACTACCTGAAGGGGGACAAGAACAAACATGATGCCGAAGTAGGTGGTCTTCTGCAAGGAGTTAAATTTGGCCTTTGGTGTAGGCTCAAAAGGTGGGGGATCACCAAAGAAGATGCGGGCAAAGTAGTACGTCGATTGCGTCGGGATTCCGATGGTAAAATCCTCAGGCGTAGGGGCATATTGTTTGAACAACTCCCCAGTTATTAGATAAAATCCAAACCAGAGCACGTAATCGAACAACACGATGAACCCAAAGATATTATGAACGTCCACTGCGGTTTTGAAGGTCCCGAACCAGGAAATCAAATCTGGAAATCGCAATTGTATTCCGGTCAGCACCAAAAGGACGATGGCAAGGGCATGGATCCAGTGCCAAATTCGTACCACGAGGGGTTGCAATATTTCTTTTTTCTCCTGATCTCTCTTCTGCCGGACTTTCTTTCGCCGCGCCATAAACTCTTTTTCCTTCCCTCCGTTGACCTTATTTGTTCCGTCTTTTTCTTCGCGTCCCTATGGTGATTATCCTGAGAAACGTATGCACCCCAACAAAACCTAAGCCGCCTAAAATGAACAATATACCAATCACATCCAGCCACTTATAACCGATCTTCCTCACGGCAAACATGAGGTCTGCGATATCTCGCTTAGAAATCTTACCCTCCCCCAACAAATAAATATCGCTAATGCGATACATCCCGGCAAGGATGCTTTTGTCCATGGGGAGGGTTCTGATACCACCTTCGCTCTCAGGTATCTCCATTATCAATTTCGAGTAGAAGCCCGCCCCGGAGGAGTGGCAGAGGGAACAATCCTTTGCCTTGGTCCCCTTATCGGTATAGTTATGGGAAGGATTGAGAACCAAGATCCTCACCCCCAGCTTTATCTCTTCTCCGGGACTCTTTTCCTTTAATGCAGTGAGAAAAGTGAGGACTTCTCGATCCTCCAAAAATCCATTGCTGTCGCTATCCAGGAGCTTTGTCAAATCAGGTTGTTGCACATCCAGCAACGTGGCTAGCTCACCGTATTCAAGTCGCTCCGCTTTTCCTTCTTGATCCACCCTCTGAAGGTAAAAGACAATCCCTTTTTCCGCTTGAGGGGCATGACACATGGTGCACTCCAGGGCCTTGAAATGCAGTTCCTTTTGAGGCAGCCACTCGTGTCCCCGCTCTGGATCATGACACTTGGTGCAGATGGCTTGGCGTTGTTCAACATTCAGCTCTTTGAAGGGGACGCTGGAATGGGGATCATGGCAACCAAAACAGATTTCTTCGCTGACCTTGGCATGAAGGCTGTCCTCATATTCTGTCATCACATCCGCATGGCAGTGTTCACAGACGGGCGTTTTCAGTCCTTTTACCTCAAATCCCTCCCCTGCACGCAAGACGGTCAAATCAGCATGGCAATCAACGCATTCCACACCACTCTGGCCATGAACCGTTGTTAAGTAATAGTCTTTAGAGGGAATAGATGGGAGCTTGCCGACGATGGCCTTGTCCATCTTGACCGTGCGCCATCCACCGCTCACCTCAGGTATCCTGAGCATCACCTGAGAGTAAAAAGGTGCACCTGAGACATGGCACATCGTGCAATCCTTAATCTGCTTAACCTCATCAGTAAAATTATGATACGGCTGTAATACCAGCACCCGCTCCTGAAGACGAGGGGACTGTATCCCCTGTTCCTGTAGCTTGGCGATAAACCTGTTGATCTCATGCACTTCCACGATGCCGTTTCCATTGTGATCAATGGCCTTTGCCACATCGCCCTGATATCCACGGGTGGCTTCCTCCAATTGAGGGTAGGAGAGGTTAAACCGCTCTCCATCCTTTCCCTGGGCTGTGAGATAGAAAAAAAGCCCCTTTACTGCCTGGGGAGAGTGACAGGCCGTGCACTCCAAATATTGGAAGTGGAGCTCTTGCTGGGGCAACCACCCATGCCCATTTTTCTCGTGACACTGCAGACAGATTCCCGTCCGCTCTTTTTGGGAGAGCTGCCTGAAAGAAGTAGTAGCATGGGGGTTGTGGCACTCAAAACAGAGGCTGAGGCTGACCTGTGCATGTTTGCTCTTATTGTATTGACCGACTATCACTTCATGGCACTGCGAGCAATCAACCATCTCCAGCCTTTGTGGATGGGGGACATCCTCGATATCGTTATGGCAATCAACACAACTCAGATCTTGGTGGACTGTGGAACGAAACTGCTCATAATCCACATAAAGGGTAAGTTCACCTTTATACACTTCCTTTTTGTCGGGGGTAGGGACGACCATCTCGAGTCGATCTTCCTTGCTCATCTCGAGGATATCCCGGCTCCCGTGGCATTCGAGACATGTTTCATTATCGAAGGAAACAGCCATGCCAGTCCACACAAAGAGGACCGCAGACACTAAACTAACAGTGACGAAAAAGCGAGCAACGCCCCCTCGCTTCCTCTTATTTGCAACCCAAATCATTTTTTTACTTCCCCTATAAGTTTCTACTGTAAAGCTTGTGCGTTTTGTAACAAAATGCTCCCTCATTGTCAAGATAAACTTTAAAAGCACTGAGAGAACAAGGCCTCTTGGTGATGCGCCGCGCTGAGGCCCCCTCTGCCGTGCCGGAAAACACCCTTGAACCCCTCCCTATACCATGATATTTTCACCATATATGAAAAAGGACACGTATATTGATATCCACATAATCGGAGAGGCGGATACCGTGATAGGCCTCAGAGAAGTGGAGGAGACTATAAGGAAAGAGTTTAGGTCCGCGACAAAAATTTCACGGAGCACGATTAATCCGGAAAATTTCTACGACCCGAGTCGCAAACAATATCACTCTACCAAGATCCTCAAGGAGATGTTGGACGAGCTCCCTGCCGATGCCTCGAAGATGATCGGTATCATCTCCCATGATCTCTTCATACCGATTTTAACCTTTGTCTTCGGCGAGGCGCAGTTGGATGGAAACGTGGGAATCGTCTCATTCGCCCGCCTGCAACAGGAGTTTTACGGCCTGCCGCCCAATCAAGCCCTTCTGCAGAGAAGACTGATCAAGGAAATAAAACATGAATTAGGACATACCTTTGGACTCATCCACTGCTCTCTCAGGGAGTGTGTGATGTCCGTGGCCAACAATATCGCCGACGTAGATGCAAAAGGTTCCACCTTTTGTGAAGGGTGTAACGAGCTACTGCGACGCAGCCAAAAAGGACAGTAAGCGCCCAGACCAAGATATGTTGAATCAACACTCAAAGCTTGTTTAATTAATCAACATATAAACCATAATAAAAACAATACATTATAAAATAAAAGGTCTTTTTGTTTAAATATTAAACAAATTTTTGATAGAGGAGCAAGGCAGCTTCCGATCACTATCATAAAATGTTTAATAAATTAAGCTACTTAAAAAATTTCTTGGTGGTATTTTTTTATGGCATGAAAAATGCTGTTTAATAAATAAGAAAAGATAGAGGGATTATGATGGAAACATATTGTCCTTTTTTAAAAGATGAGAAGATGGCCTTTTGCAAGGGCTTCCCCGTCAGGAAGATGCTTCCTTACGATCGACTCTATCACCAGGACAATATCTGTATAAAAGAGGAACATCTTACCTGTCCTGTCTATCGTGCTAAAGATGCTGAGCGGCTTTCTGGTCATTCCAGTAATAAGAAGGTCTGTCCCTATTTGGAAGTAGAGGAGGTTCTTTTTTGTGAGGTCTATCCGGTGAAGAAAATGATACCGTCCAGCGCCTTCAAGCTGGAGTGTCCCTGTACCACTGAGGCCTACATCGATTGTCCTGCCTATTGCCAGATCGCTCAGGGTGATAGAGCCTCCGGTGAGACAATGACGGTGCGAGGTTTTCTTTTGGATGATACAGTCTATTATCACCGCGGCCATCTCTGGCTGCAGCGAGTCAACGGAAAGGTACGGCTGGGACTGGATGACTTTGGCCAGTGGCTGTTGGGGGATATAGACAAAATTAGTTTCCCGAGGCGTAAGGAACATGTGGAGCGCAATAAACCCCTTCTTCGGATACGTTGTTCCCACGGCACGGCCGAAATTGCCTCCCCCCTTTCCGGCACCTTGATGAATGCCAATGAGGAGGTTCGTCGGGATACGTCTTTGATCAATACCGATCCCTATGGTGCGGGATGGTTGGTGGAGTTGCGCCTAGCCGAAGCGGAATTAGACCGTCTGGAACAAGGGGGAGAAGGGTTTATAGCAACCCCTGGTGCACGCAGGTGGTTGGAGGATGAGATAGATCGGCTCCACGGTGTACTGGAAACGGAGATCGGGATTACCATGAGTGATGGCGGGCAGTTGATAGACACCCTGCGGGACGTCGTCACTCAGAGCCAGTGGGGCATACTAATAAAGACCTTTTTGGAAAATTAAGAAAGGAGGAATGAGCCATGTTAGCGACCATTACTACCATAGTATTGGTAAGCGTAGGGGTTGTTTTGGGCATAGCCATTTTGGCCTATGCCATCTACATTACGTTTTACCCCTTCGCGAGGACCATCGGCGGCGGGCTCCAGGTACTCAAGCACTACGGCGAACAGCGAATAAAGGATGTCCAGCGTGGTTATATCCTGTCCCCTCATGCTCGACTGGGGCTCACCATGGCTGATGGCGGCGACCGCATCAAGAAAAAGTCCCGTAAGAGTAAGAGCAAACGATAACGATCTCGTACCTCATACTGAACTAGGAGTAGCGGCACAAAAACATCATAAGGAGGTGTAGTTATGGAAGGTTTCACTTACGTTGACATCTTTGCGACGAAAGGTATTGAATATCTTCTCGTGATCGGTTTTCTCATAATCATTGTCCCCTTCTGGAGATTTTTACGTGTGCCTGCGCGGTCAGGTATTGAAGCGGTCAGAAGGGCTATGGCGTCGGTTGCTCAATGGTTCTCTCTCCCAGAGGGATTGTTCTACCATCAGGGACATACGTGGGTCATGCCACAGGGTGCTGAATTGGTCAAGGTCGGTGTAGACGATTTCGCTCAGAGACTTGTGGGCAAGTCCAATAGGATAAGTCTTCCAAAGGTTGGTTCGCGTATTGAGCAGGGCGATGTTGGATGGAAACTGGGGATTGATGCAAAAACGATTACTATGCTCTCGCCTGTAACCGGCGATATCGTGGCAGTGAATAAAGATATCGCAAAAAACCCAGACCTAGTCAATCAGGATCCCTACGGAAAGGGATGGCTTATGATAGTCAAACCCGAAAACAAACGTGCAACGGTAAAAAACCTCTTGACAGGTAAACTGGCAACAGCATGGATGGAGAAAACGGCGGATGCACTCCGGGAGCGCATGGGCGGTGAAGTTGGGGTCGTATATCAGGATGGTGGTATTCCCATAACAGGCATTGCCAAGGCCCTTTCTCCCGATGCATGGGATAAGATGGCGAGCGAATTTCTTCTGACACAAGAATAGCTAACAAGAGCGTCATCTCATGGGGGCAACCCCCAAAAAAAACGAGGGTTTGCCCCTATTATTTTGAAAATTATCGATAATACAAAAAAGTATTACGATAAATAATATATCCCAGAAAGAAAATATGTTTAATAACATATTACACAAAAAAGGCTTGTTCAAAGAAAAAAAATAGCATACAATGCGGGGCAAATTCGTTGCCCTGATATATGCTCGACGAGGGAGGGAAGGATCGCCTTATCAGGGAACATTACCACGAGACCAAACAACCATCGCTTTCGGGGCGGGAGGGGGCCTTATCGCCTACACCTCCTGCACCGCCTTTTTCCCCCTATTACAAACCATTTGAAAGGGCTTTAGATGCTTAAGAAACATGGTGATCAGCGATTGAAGATTACCAATGATTCGACCCTAACACATACAAGGGAGTTACTATGGCCGAGGGTGGCAACCACACCAAAGGAAGAAAAATCTTTCGTTGCAAAAAGAAAGTCCTGAACCTTTTGACGAAAAACTGAAGGAGGAACGCTCATGGATAGGAGAACATTTCTCAAAAGGATCGGAATCGGAATGGCAGGGATGACGTGTGGTGGTATCCTAGCACCAGGTAGACTTAATGCTCAAGGAGTTGCTGAGGAAACAGAGTTTCTCAGTATCCTCATCGACACCACCCGGTGCATTGGGTGCCGCAGTTGTGAGTTGGCGTGTGCAGAAACATACGATCTTCCGATTCCTGATATCGAGGATGACTCTGTATTTAAAGAAGAGAGGCGCACAACAGAAACTCAGTGGACGGTCGTCAATCGCTATGAAACGGATAAAGGGACCGTATATGCCGTGAAGCGGTGCATGCATTGTAATCAACCCGCGTGTGTAGCGGCATGCCTCGTGAAAGCGATGAAGAAAGAAGAAGAAGGCCCTGTTACGTGGGCGGAAAACTGTATGGGTTGCAAGATGTGCGCATTTTCGTGCCCCTTTGAGAAGGCGGTGCTTGAAACCCATAGTCCTACGCCTCGAATCAGAAAGTGTTTACTCTGCTGGGATAAACGGCTCGTTAAGGGAGAGATACCCGCCTGCGTTGAGGCCTGTCCAACCGAGGCCTTAGTCTTTGGCACCAGGAGAGAGCTCTTAGAAGAGGCCAGGACACGAATTTATCAGCATCCCGATCGCTATGTTCACCACATTTACGGAGAAACCGAAGTGGGTGGTACCTCCGTTATGTACCTTTCCGCAGTACCGTTTGAACAGCTTGGTTTTCGTACGGACCTCGGAACGACCTCTCTCCCTGAATTGAGCACAGGATTCCTCTACGCCGTTCCCATTATCTTCGTCTTGTGGCCAGCCTTTCTGCTCGGCGTCCACCGTGCTACACAGAAGGAAGAGGATTGAAACTACGAAAAAAAGGAGGCTGCGATGACAGATAAACAAACACCACTGCAGAAAAGGACGCTGAAGGATTTCATAGCTTTCATTATCGCTGAGCTAAAACCACGGGGCAAAATCTTTACGCCCTTTAACATTATTACTGCCCCTATCCTGGCCCTCGGGATAATCCTCGTCGTATATCGCCTTATCAATGGGTTAGGTTCGGTTGTCACCGAGGCCCCCGGCTTCCCCTGGGGCATATGGATTGGTTTCAACGTCATGGTGGGTGTTGCCTTTGCAGGGGGGGCCTATGTCCTCACCTTCGTCGTCTATATCCTGCGATCTGAAAAATACCATCCCATCATACGGGCGACGATCCTCAACGGTTTCCTCGCCTATGTCTTTTATGCGGGCGCTATCTTTCTTGATCTAGGCCGCTGGTGGAACATTGTAAATCCGCTCATCGGGAACAAATTCGGGGTAAACTCCGTTCTTTTCCTCGTGGCCTGGCATTTTTTGCTCTATATGATAGCTGAATTTATCGAATTCTCCCCAGCCTTTGCTGAGTGGCTAGGGCTGAAGAAAATCAGAAAGATACTCCATTCTTTTACCCTCGGAGCCGTAATCTTCGGTATCACCCTCTCGACTCTTCATCAATCAGGTCTGGGAGCACTGGTTATGATGGCAAAACCCAATATCCACCCCCTCTGGTATACCGAGTTTATCCCAGTACTATTTTTGGTCTCCAGTGTTTTTGCAGGACTTTCTATGGTCATCTTTGAAGGAACCATAAGTACCCGTGTCTTCGGCAATCAGCTCACCGATGACTTTCGAAGGTCTTATGACGATATTGTTCTTGGTCTTGGCAAGACATGCGCAGCGGTGATGTTCGTCTATCTCTTTCTAAAAGCCCTCGTCCTGATACATGGGGCCAATTGGTCTTTGATAGCTACTCCCATGGGTTACTGGTATCTGACAGAGGTAGTTGGCCTCACCCTCATTCCCTGCATACTCTTCTTACGGGGTTTCCGAGATAGAAATATAAAGATCATCCGTATGGCCGCTATTCTCACCATGGCCGGGATTATCATCAATAGGTGTAATTATGTCTTTATCGCCTACAAATGGTATGTACCCTTAAGCGAAAGATACATTCCTTCATGGCAAGAGGTCGTAATGGCCCTCACTATTGTCTTTGCGCATATCTGGGTATTTCGGTGGATCGTCCACAGGATGGCAGTATACCGGAAGCCGCCTGCATGGACTATTAAAGAGGACAGACATGCAGCATAAAGGACTGTAAGGGCTTGTTTGATATCGGATGGTATGCAAGCAAAAAAATCATCTGTGCACAAGGAGGTAAAGCGATGATGAGATTGACCGTACTTTCCATGCTATGTGTGAGCATCTTCTTATTCATTACCCTGGCATACCCTACGGATGCGCCGGAGATCATCACCTTAGACCTCTTATCCAAACGATATGGGCCGGTCGAATTTTCACACGGGTATCATGCCGAGATGGCCGGCGATTGTGCCAGCTGCCATCATCATAGCCCAGAGGGAACTACCCCTTCGTGTGGAGAATGCCATGAACCTATAATCGTCTATCACTATGACCCTGCTCAGGAAGGCCCAAGATTAGGGCTTAAAGGTGCCTATCATCGACAGTGTCTTGGTTGCCATCAAGAAATAGAGAGCGGCCCGGTGGGATGTACTGATTGCCATGAAAAGAAGAATAAAAAGTAGGGCCTTTGTATAGCTTCCAACCTTCGCTCATGTGATTTTTACGGTGATTTCATCACAAGATCTATCGTGAGTTGCTACAGGTATTTGATCATCATATGATTTCTTTGCTCTTGAAGAGAATACATTGTTTTTCTTCATAAGCTGAGAAACCTCTTATCTTAATGTCATTAAGGGAGTTGATACTACGAGTAAAGCTTCCGTGCATGCATTCAGAACTCATCCCGTGACTTTAATACATTAATATGATATTCTTATCCCTAGGGGATATCAGATGCCATATCGGAAACTGAGTGTTAAGCTTATCTTTTGGGTAGTGGCCATCACGGTTATTATAATAGGCATCTTTAACTACGCTAATTTAAACGCTCAACGGGCACATCTCCTTGATGAAGCCATCTTGGGGGCCAAACAATTGAGTGGTACCTTAATGAGAAGTCTTTGGTTCGACATGCTGCACAACTATAGAGAAGCCCTCTATAACTCCATCGAGACTATCGGCGCGCAAGAAGGGATAGAGAAGATACGTATATTCAACAAAGAAGGGGCCATCATGTTTTCCTCAGACAAGGGAGAAATGGGGCAGATGGTAGACAAACATGCCGAGGCCTGCTACGCATGTCACGCCGAGAAGGAACCGCTGGAGAGGCTGGCCATCCCCGAGAGAAGCAGAATCTTCATGACAGATGAATACCGAATCTTGGGGATGATAACTCCCATCTACAATGAACCCGATTGCTATACCGCCGATTGCCATGTCCATCCCCGTGATCAGAAGGTCTTGGGAGTACTTGATATTTCCCTTTCACTCGACGCAACTGATACAAGAATAAGGGGCATTCGGAGTACAACCATACTGCTCATGGCCATCACCATCCTGACAGTTTCCGCCATTATCGTTCTATTTATCCAACGGGCGGTTTATCGACCGGTCAGGGAATTGGCTGAAGGGACAACAAGGGTAGCGTCAGGAGACTTCAACCATGCAATCCCCTCCCGCTCCGAGGACGAAATCGGTCAATTGGCAAAATCCTTCAACACCATGACCCAGAGACTCAAAGAAACCCAATACCAACTCCTCCAATCAGAGAAACTGGCCTCCATTGGAAAGCTGTCCGCCACCATCGCCCATGAGATAAACAATCCCCTGAATGGCATCTTGACCTATACCAAGCTGATCGAGAGAAAGCTGAGCGATGGCATCATCAAGAAGGATGAGGTACCCAAGTTCCGTTCCTATTTAGAGATTATGGAACGGGAAACAGAGCGGTGCAGCACGATCGTAAGAAACCTCCTTGACTTCGCCCGTCAGCGGGAACCAGCATTAAAACCTGACGTAGATATCAACGAAGTGCTCGATGAGGCCCTCTCGCTGCTGGCCAATCAGATAACACTGCAAGAGATTACGTTAGAAAAAAAATACGGCCAACTCCTCCCCATAATGGCCGACCCACTCCAGCTGAGGCAAGTCTTTCTCAATGTCATCCTCAATGCCTGCGAGGCGATGCCCAACGGAGGTGTCTTAACCGTCGATACTGCTTTGGTAACAAAACGGAAGAAGGCGGTACAGGTGGAGATCAAGGACACGGGGGGGGGAATCGATGATAAAGATATTTCCAAGATCTTCGATCCCTTCTTTACCTCCAAAGAGAAAGGAACGGGATTGGGGCTTTCAGTGGTGTATGGGATTATCAACTCTCACAACGGGACTATCCAGGTGAAGAGCGAAAGAGGAAAAGGGGCAATCATCATCATTAAATTGCCTGCGGAGGTAACGGCAATCAAGACAACCCATGATCCGAAAGAACAGGTGCAGCCTAATAAAGAAACCCGTAAAGGGGGATCTCTGATAAAAGCACAGCGGAGATAGAACAATGAGAGAAAAAATTCATATATTGGTCGTCGATGATGAAGAGATAGTAAGAGAATCATTGCTTGATTGGTTGCGAGAGGACGGATATCAGGTGGAGGCGGCTGAGGATGGATTTAAGGCCTTGGAGAAGTTCGGGGGACAGTCTTGGGATATCACCCTCATTGACCTCAAGATGCCCAAAATGGACGGTCTGGAACTGCTGGGGAAAATCAAAGAGAACTGGCCCGAGACCCAGGTAATCATTATCACCGCCTATGCAACCGTCAATACAGCGGTACAGGCCATGAAGGTAGGGGCCTATGACTACTTGGTCAAACCCTTTAACCCCGAAGAGTTGTCCTTGCTCATCAAACGGCTGGTTGAGAGCCAATCGCTGATCAAAGAGATATCCTATCTCCGCAAGGAATTAAAGAAACAGTATCAATTTCACGATCTGATAAGCAAGTGTTCCAAGATGCAGAAGGTCTTCGACTTGGCCAATACCATAGCCAAGAGTAACTCTAATGTCCTCATCCTCGGTGAAAGCGGGACGGGCAAAGAACTTCTGGCACGGGCAATCCACAATGAAAGTCTGCGGGCTACTGGTCCTTTTATTCCCTTTTCGAGTGTTGCCCTCACCGAAACCTTGCTTGAGAGCGAGTTGTTCGGTCACGAAAAGGGGGCCTTTACCGACGCCATTGCACAAAAAAAAGGTAAATTTGAGCTTGCCGAGGGAGGAACCATATTCCTCGATGAAATTGGAGATATTAGCCCCAAGTTGCAACTGAACCTTCTCCGCGTTCTCCAAGAGAAGGAATTCACGCGGGTAGGAGGAACAAAACCGATCAGGGTTGATGTACGCATCGTCGCCGCTACTAATCGTGACCTAAAAAAAGCTGTAGATGAAGGCACTTTTAGAAATGACCTCTACTACCGTCTGAATGTTATATTCATAGAACTCCCCCCCCTGAGAGAGCACAAGGAGGATATTCCACTCCTTGTTCATCACTTTATAGAAAAATGTAACATAGAAATGGGAGAAAAGGCGGAGCGAATTTCTGAAGACGCGTTGAACCTTTTAATGGCATATGACTGGCCGGGAAACGTAAGGGAGTTGGAAAATGCTATAGAACGTGCCATGGTCATCACCAAGGGAAAAATCATTAAGACAGAAGATTTACATTTATCTCCTCAAGCAAGAAAAGGAAAAAGAACTGTGTCATCTTCAGATGACAAGACTATAAAATCGATTGAAAAAAAACATATTACAAAAATTCTCGCGGAAAATAATTGGAACATTCAAAAATCAGCTGAGCAATTGGGAATCGACCGCGTTACTCTTTATAATAAGATCAAGAAATATAAACTTAAAAAAGAATAACATCCTCGTTTATCACCATGAGAGTACACACTCTTGACAAAAGACCTTATCTCTATTACGCTATCGCACGTTTAATGAGCATCATGAGGAGGTACAAAAAGTAATGATAAAAAGATCGCTTGCGCTTATCGCCCTTCCGTTCTTCTTCACAGTTGCCTGCACAACCCCTTTTCTCAAAAAAGAAGCACCCCCCTCGGATGCAGTCGTGGGAGAGGAAGGAAAAACCCCTTTGGAAATAGGGGAGGAAGAAAAAGAAGTTACCTTCGATATTCCCATCGTAGTCAACGATCAGGTGGAGTATTTTTTAGAGTATTTTCAGAATAAACATCGAAAACCCTTTACTTTATGGCTACAACGATCGGGGAGATATATACCTATGATGCGGGAGCATCTCAGGGCAAACGGACTCCCTGAGGACCTCGTCTATATGGCCTTGATTGAAAGTGGCTTCAATCCCAAGGCCTATTCCCGCCGTAGGGCCTCAGGACCGTGGCAGTTTATCTCACGGACAGGGCAGAAATACGGATTAAAGGTCGACTGGTGGATCGATGAGCGGAGGGACCCTGAAAAATCGACCATTGCCGCCGCCAGACACCTCAAGGATCTCTATGACCAGTTTAGTTGTTGGTATCTGGCAGCCGCTGGGTATAATGCCGGAGCGGGCAAGATCTCACGGGCCATAAAGCGCTATAATACTGAAGATTTCTGGGAACTAACCAAATATAAATATTTAAAAAACGAAACCAAAAATTACGTCCCCAAGATGATCGCCGCCGCCCTCATTGCCAAGGAACCTGAAAAATATGGCTTTGTTGACATAGTGTATGACGAACCCATTCGCTACGAAAAGGTAACGGTTCCCGATGCCACAGATCTGCGGGTGATTGCCCGCTGCTGTGAAGCAGATTATGAGATCATTAAGGCCCTCAATCCGGAACTCATGAGGTGGTGTACACCCCCCGACTATCCGAACTACGAGGTAAAAATACCAGAAGGAAAAACGGAAACGTTTGCGCAAAATTTCGCCCAGCTCAAGCCGTCTGAGCGGATTACCTTTCGCCGACACTACGTGCGGCAGGGTGATACCCTCTCCCAGATCGCCCTCAGATACGGAACAGGGGTAAGCGCCATCATGCAGATGAATAATATCAAAAACCCCAAACACCTCCGGGCAGGAAGCTCCATCATCATCCCCATCCCCGCAGATAAGGCCATATCCCGTAAAGAACCAAAGATTAAGGCCCCCGAGATCAGTCCGAAACAGATTGTTGTCCCAAAGAAGAATGAAGGACCTTTCGCGGAGATCCGTTACGTGGTGAAAGAAGGTGACACCCTTTGGGATATAGCTCTCATGTACAATCTCAGGGTAGAAGATATACGACAATGGAACAATCTCAGGGGCAATATCATCCACCCCAACGATGAACTCGTTTTAAGAATTAGTAAAGAAAAAAGCTGATCAAGAACAGTTAGATTTTCACTTTGAGAAAAAGTTCCTTTAACTGCTGGGGATCCACCGAAGCCGGGGCACCGGTGAGGAGGCAGGTTGCCTTCTGTGTCTTGGGAAAAGAAATAACCTCCCGAATGGAGTCGGCACCGCACAGCAGCATTACCAACCTATCAAAACCAAAAGCAATCCCCCCATGGGGAGGGGCTCCATACTCGAGGGCCTCCAGGAGGAAGCCGAATTTCGCCTCTGCCTCCTCCTTTCCGATACCCAATATATCAAAGAGTTGTCGTTGAACCTCCGTCCGGTGGTTTCTGATGCTCCCCCCTCCGATTTCCGAACCATTGAGGACAATGTCATATGCCTGAGCCCTCACCTCTAAGGGGGCATCAGTGAGCTTCGCTATATCTTCATCCCGCGGGGCTGTGAAGGGATGATGAACCGCCACATATCGTTTCTGCTCATCGTCGTATTCCAATAAGGGGAAATCAACCACCCACAGGAACTGATACGTATCTTCTTTTATCAATCCTTCCTCACGGGCCAGGTGAAGGCGTAGTTGGCCCAAGACTTCATGGACAACTGGCGAGCGGTCGGCGACAAAGAGGAGAAGGTCACCAGGTTGCCCCTCTATACGGGCGGCAATCTCCTGCAAGGCTTCAGTGGGAAAGAATTTAGCAATAGGTGATTGGCAGCCCTCGGCCTCTACCTTAAACCAGGCCAATCCCCCTGCGCCATAGGACTGAGCCACTCCTACCAGGTCCTCGATCTCCTTGCGCGAGCGTCCCCCGCCCCCCTTGAGGTTGATCCCCTTGACAATCCCCCCCTCTTCTATTGCCTGGGTAAAAACCTGAAACTGAGATCGGGCAACCACATCGGTCACCTCAACCAACTCCATCCCAAAGCGCATATCAGGGCGATCCGAGCCGTATCGGGTCGTTGCCTCCTGGTAACTCATCCGGGGGAAAGGCGTGGTAAGCTGGACCCCCAGGATTTCACTGAATACGGTCTCCAACATCCCCTCCATATACTCCTGAATGTCCTCGGGACCGACGAAAGACATCTCCACATCAATCTGAGTGAATTCCGGCTGGCGATCGGCCCTTAGGTCTTCGTCGCGGAAGCACTTGACGATCTGAAAATACCGGTCGAACCCGGAGATCATCAGGAGCTGTTTAAAGAGTTGGGGTGACTGGGGAAGGGCGTAGAAGTTACCCGGATTCATACGGCTGGGGACGAGATAATCCCTGGCCCCTTCAGGGGTGCTGCGGGTGAGGAAGGGTGTCTCAATCTCCAAAAAGCCGTGAGACGAGAAATAGTCCCGCACGACCTTGGCCGTCCGGTGCCTTAGGAGGAGGTTCTCCTGCATCCGCTCCCTGCGCAGGTCCAAATAGCGGTATCTGAGCCTGACGTTCTCGGCTACATCTGCCTCATCATCAATGGGGAAATAAGGTGTCTTGGATTCATTGAGAATCTTTAATTCACGCACTACCACCTCTATTGCCCCCGTGGCAATGCGAGGGTTCTCCATATCCTTCGGTCGCATCCCCACGGTTCCCTGGACCGCGATGACGTATTCGCTGCGCAGGGAGTGGGCCTTTTCATGGGCCTGAGGGGCAACCTCGGGGTTAAAGACCACCTGGGTCACCCCATACCGATCCCGCAGATCCACAAATATCAACCCGCCGTGATCCCTGCGGGTTTGAACCCAACCCAGCAAGCAGACCTGCGTGTCGGTATCCTCTTTTCTCAGGTCACCACAGGTATGGGTGCGCCGCCAATCACCTAATAGATCCACCTTCATCCCCTCTCTCTCGCTTCTTGCACCTCATGCCTCCGCCTCCGCACGAATCATCCCCATGATCTGTTTCGGCGCATCCTCGAGGGCTACGACGGTGATCTCACCGGACCTCCGCACCTTGATCTCCACCTTTCCCTGCTTCAGATTTTTCTCTCCTACGGTCAGGCGTAAGGGGATGCCGATGATATCGGCGTCTTTAAATTTCACCCCCGGCCGCTCATCTCGGTCATCCAACAGGACTTCCGCCCCCTCCTCTGAGAGGTGGCGGTAGAGATCTTCCGCTGCGCCCATAACCTGAGCGTCTTTATTATTGACGGGCACAATGAGGACATGAAAGGGGGCGATGGCAAAGGGAAAGATAATGCCGTCCTCGTCGTGGTTCTGCTCGATGGCTGCCGCCGCCGTCCTCCCCACACCGATGCCGTAACACCCCATGATTAGCTTTCGCTCGTTACCCTCTTGGTCGAGATAGGTAGCCCCCATGGCCTCACTGTATTTTGTCCCCAACTTGAAGATATGCCCTACTTCGATCCCCCGAGAGATCTGCAGCTTCCCCTGACACCGGGGGCAGGGATCACCTGCCTGGGCCAGGCGGATGTCGGCAAACTCCTCGACGTGGAAATCCCGTCCCATGTTGGCGTTTATCAAATGGGCATCAAGCTCGTTGGCGCCAACCACCATATTGCTCATTGCCTCCAAGGCGGAGTCTGCGATCATCTTGAGGTCGAGCCCAACCGGCCCGGCGAAGCCTAAAGGGGCGTGGGTCACGTCAGCTACTACTTGATCGCCAGCCAGCTCAAGCTGCGTTACCCCCAGGTGACGCCGTAACTTCGCCTCATTGATCTCATGGTCCCCCCTCACCAGTGCGGCCACGGCACCCTCCTCCGTCTCAAAGATAATGGTCTTCACCAGTCTCTCCGGAGGGACGCCGAGGAATGTGGTCACCTCTTCTACGCTCTTTCGGTCAGGGGTCTGCACCCGCTCCAACTTTTTTGGCTTCTCGTTCGTCTTTTCCGCTGCCCTCCTGATCTCCGCCCGCTCTATATTGGCCGCATAGTCGCATGAGTCGCAGCTGACGATGGCATCCTCACCCGTATCGGCCAGGACCATAAACTCATGTGAAAATCTCCCCCCGATGAGGCCGGTATCCGCCTCCACGGCCCTAAATCGCAGCCCGCAGCGCTGGAATATCCTCGTATAGGCGTCATACATCCGCTCATAGCTCTGCTCCGCACCCGCTTCATCGGCGTCAAAACTATAGGCATCCTTCATGACAAACTCCCGGGCGCGCATCACGCCGAACCGCGGCCTCACCTCATCCCTGAACTTGGTTTGGATCTGGTAGAGGTTAATGGGGAGTTGACGATATGAACTGATCTCGCGGCGGGCCAGATCGGTGATCACTTCCTCGTGGGTCGGACCGAAACAATAGTCGCGATCATGTCTATCCTTTAATCTGAGCAATTCCTTGCCATAGTGATCCCACCGGCCGCTCTCCTTCCAGAGGTCGGCCGGCAGGACGCACGGCATCACCACCTCCTGGGCCCCTGCCCTATTCATCTCCTCCCTGATGATGCGTTCAACTTTCTGCATAACCCGCACCCCCAAGGGAAGAAGTGTATAAATGCCCGCAGCCAGCTTTCTGATCATACCGGCGCGCAGCATCAGCTTGTGGCTCACCACCTCCGCCTCGGCCGGTTCTTCTCTCAAGGTGGGCACGAGTAACTGTGAAAATCTCATTCCTTTTCCTTTGCCAGATGCCTATCCAAATTTTCCTGCAAGATCATCGGTTCTTTCTCCATAAACCAAACTATGTCAACAGCCGCTTCTCCCCCTTGATCAGGAATCATCTGTTTGTGCCTTTGCATTCTATAGGGTAACCCTCTTTTCTGTCAATATCAGTCGCTCCTAATCTCAGCCTTCCATAAAAAAGAGGAGATGATTGATCATCTCCTCTCTCTCCTTGCATGTATGGTGCCGAAGGCGGGACTTGAACCCGCACGGGAGTTACCCACCACCCCCTCAAGATGGCGTGTCTACCAAATTCCACCACTTCGGCACATTTTCTTTAGCATTATTATAACAAAAGAAATCATTCCACCAAATCTTTTTTACTCTGCCCCTCCTTCAGACCCCTCAATCGGACCAGGGGTAAGGGGGGCCTCCTGCTGCAGCGGTTCATCCATCAAAGATTTGGTAGGGGTAGGGGTATGACCAGCCAAAAAGGCCAAAAAGAGGGATGTCGACATAAACAAGATAGCCACCACCGTGGTAAGTTTGTTTAAGAAGCCGACAGGACCGGCGCTGCCGAAGAGGGTCTGGCTATAACCGCCGCCGAAGGCGGCGCCCATCTCAGCCCCTTTCCCCGTTTGCAAAAGGATGATCATAATCATCAGTAAACATACAAGTACATGTAAAAACGTAAGGATTCCCGACATATAATTACCTCCTATTTCTTCTCAAATCTGACAATCCTGGCAAAGGATTCCACGTCAAGGCTTGCTCCTCCCACCAAGGCGCCGTCGATATCGGGCTGGGCCATCAACTCATCGACGTTACCCGGCTTAACACTTCCTCCATATTGGATCCGGATATCTTGCGCTCCTTCAGGGTTGAAGATTGAGGACAAGAGTCCTCTAATGGATGCGTGTACCTCTTGAGCCTGCTCTGGGGTGGCCGTCTTCCCCGTCCCGATGGCCCAGAGGGGCTCGTAGGCGATCACTATCGACGGGACCGCCGTTTCGTCTAACCCCTTCAGCCCCTCCTTCACCTGCCGTTCCACTATCTGAACAGTATCACCCCGCTCCCGTTCCTCAAGTGATTCCCCCACACAGATGATGGGTTGTAAGCCGGAGGAGAGGACTGCTTTTACCTTTTTATTGACCGTCTCATCGGTCTCGCCAAAGTACGCCCTGCGCTCTGAATGACCAATGATTACATAGCGACACCCCACGTCTCGTAACATCGGGGCTGATACTTCGCCGGTATAGGCCCCCTGCTCTTCCCAGAAGCAGTTTTGTGCAGCCAAGGCGATTGTTCCCCCCTTAAGGCACTCGGCTACGGGAGCCAAAGCCATAAAGGGAGGGGCCACCACTGCCTCGGTCTCCTTCCAATCCCCTAATTCTTTCTGCAAGTTGGTCACGAAATCGACCGCCTCACGCGCCGTCTTATGCATCTTCCAGTTTCCCGCCATGATGGGCGTTCTCATCATATAGCTATAGCTCCTTTACCCTAACGGTCCAGAACGGCTACGCCTGGAAGGGTCTTCCCTTCCAAAAGTTCAAGGCTTGCCCCTCCACCCGTCGAGACATGGGTTATCTTGCCGGCTAGACCTACGGCCTTAAGGGCAGCGAGGGAATCCCCTCCACCCACAATGCTGACGGCCCCGGATGCGGCCACTGCCTTGGCCACCTCTTCGGTGCCCTTGGCGAACGTCTCCACCTCAAAGACGCCCATGGGCCCATTCCACACGATGGTCTTCGCCTTCATGATCACCTCGGTGAAGGCTGTAATGGTCTGGGGCCCAATGTCCATAGCCGTCCAGCCAGAGGGTATCTCTTCATTGGTAACCACCTTATAATCCGCATCGGGGGTAAAGTCTTCAGCCACCACATGGTCCAGAGGGAGGCGGAGGTCCATGGCGCGTTCTTGAGCATCCTTGAGGATCCCCTTTGCTAACGGAATCTTATCATCCTCAACCAGCGACCTGCCCACTTCGTACCCCTTTGCTCGTAAAAAAGTATAGGCCATGCCGCCGCCGATGAGGATGGTATCGACCTTGCCCATCAAGTTCTTGATTACCCCTATTTTGTCGGACACCTTGGCCCCTCCCAAGAGGGCAACAAAGGGGCGTTCAGGCGAGGCCAGGGCAGTAACCAGATATTCTATCTCCTTTTTCATAAGAAATCCGCAGGCCACCACCTCCATGTGATGAGCGATCCCTTCGGTAGAGGCATGGGCCCGGTGGGCAGCGCCAAAGGCGTCGTTGACATAAATATCGGCGAGCTCCGCCAATTGTTTGGCGAACTCCGTATCGTTCTCGGTCTCTTCGGGATGAAATCTGAGGTTCTCCAACAATAGAACATCCCCCTCACCCATCTTCTCCACGAGGGTATTTACCTCCTCGCCGACACAGTCAGGGGCCATCACTACCTCTCGCCCCAGCAACTCCGAGAGGCGGCGGGCGACCGGTGCAAGGCTCATCTCCGGCACCACCTCCCCCTTGGGACGCCCCAGGTGGGAGGCCAGGATTACCTTGGTGCCTTTCTCGACGGCATACCGGATGGTGGGAAGGGCGGCGGTGATCCTGGTGTCATCCTTCACCTCGCCGTCATCCCCCAAGGGGACATTGAAATCAACCCGGATAAAGAGCCGTTTGCCCGCTATCTCGATCTCATCAATGCACGTAATGGCCACAGCGCCGTTCCTTGCGACGATTCCGGTTACGCGGAGACGAACTTAGCCACATCCACCATTCTGGATGAATAGCCCATCTCATTATCGTACCAGGACAGGACCTTCACCATCCGTCCCTCGATGACGGTGGTGCTAAGGGCATCGACTATGGAGGAGAGCGCATTCCCGTTGAAATCAACCGACACAAGGGGTTCTTCCGTGTACCCCAGGATGCCCTTTAACTCACCTTCGGAAGCCTTTTTAAGGGCTGCGTTCACTGCGTCTACCTTCGTCTCCTTCTCCACCTCTGCTACCAGATCTACCACAGAGACGTTGGGGGTCGGGACCCTCATGGCCATGCCGTCCAGTTTCCCCTTGAGCTGAGGGAGGACCAACGAGACGGCCGCTGCCGCCCCGGTCGTGGTAGGGATCATGGAGAGGGCGGCGGCTCTGGCCCTGCGCAGATCCTTATGGGAAAAGTCCAAGATTACTTGATCGTTGGTGTAGGCGTGGATGGTTGTCATCAATCCTCGCTGGATACCGAAATTGTCGAGGATGACCTTGGCCACTGGCGCCAGACAATTGGTGGTACAAGAGGCATTTGAAATGATATGGTGTTTGCCCGGATCATACTCATGGTGGTTGACCCCCATGACGATGGTGATATCAGGTTCCTTGGCGGGCGCGGAGATAATAACTTTTTTCGCCCCTGCCTCAAGGTGTTTTGCAGCTTTATCTCTTTCCCGGAATAACCCGGTACATTCCATCACAACCTCTACCCCAAAGTCTTTCCATGGAAGCTGGGCAGGATCCTTAATTGCCAATACCTTGATCTCCTTACCGTTGACGACGATGCTGTCACCCTTTGGTTGTACCGTCCCTGGAAAGGCGCCATGCACCGAATCGTATTTGAGCAAGTGGGCAAGGGTTTGAGCATCCGTAAGATCGTTGACCGCTACAAAATCCAGATCGGTGTCCATACGCTGGGCAGCCCTCATGATAATCCTGCCTATTCTGCCAAAACCATTAATCCCTATCTTCACTCCCATCAGCTCTCCCTCCTTACAATTAGATTAAAAAAGGGGAGGATTTCAACACTCAATCGGCATCCTCCTTTTTTACCCCTTCTTCGTCCTTTTCCATCAACTTAACCTTGGAGCCTTCAGTCTCTGCCCCGCCTTCAGGCTCATACGTATACAAGACTTTTCCTGAAGCTATCTCTCGTAAGGAATTGACAATGAATTTGTTATCCGTATCCACCAAAGGGGTCGCCCCCTTCAGGAGCATCTTGGCTCGTTTTGCAGCCAGGATTACCAACGAAAAACGACTCTCTACTCGCGCCAGACAATCCTCAACCGTTATCCGCGCCATACGTCCCTCCTATCTTTTCACCTAATAACCTCGTTGTCTTGCACCGCTCAGCGAGAATAATTGAGGCCAGTGCCCTTGTCGCTTCCTCGATCTTCTCATTGACAACAATATAGTCGTACCAGACCTTTTGATCAAGTTCCTTTTGCGCATTATGAAGGCGAGCCTGAATTGCTCCTTCGGAATCCCCTCCTCTGTCTTTCAACCTCCCCTTCAAGACCTCAAGGGAGGGGGGGAGAATAAAGATAAAAACACCGTCATCAAACGCTTCGCTGATTCGCTTCGCCCCCTGCGTATCAATCTCCAAAACCAGGTCCTCACCGTGCCGGAGCTTTTCCAGGTTGGCCCGTGGGGTACCATATAAATCACCGTGCACCTTGGCCCACTCTATGAACTTCCCCGCTCGCTCCATGGCGTTGAATTCTTCGGGTGTGATAAAAAAATAATCAACCCCCTCATGTTCACTCGGTCTCGGAGTCCTGGTGGTGCAGGAAACCGATAGGCTCACCCCTGGAACTTGGGAGATAACATTGCGTACGAGCGTTGTCTTCCCAGCCCCTGAAGGGGCTGAGACTACAAAGAGGATCCCTCTTTCTTCTCGTACCACCCGTTCCCCTGTCAGCGCCCGGTACTATTCTTTACTCACGCCAGCGGCCAATCGCTGTGCCAAAGTATCTGGTTGAATCCCCGACAAAATTACATGATCGCTATCGGTAACAATAATGGATCTGGTCTTGCGCCCCTGGGATGCATCAACAAGTTTTCCCATTTCCTTGGCGTGATCCTTCAGCCTCCTAATGGGCGCTGAGCTGGGGCTGATAATAGCGACAACGCGCGCAGCCACTACCACGTTGCCAAACCCGACATTCAATAATTGTGTCTTCATCGTAAACCCTCTCATTCAATATTTTGTACCTGTTCTCTCATTTTGTCCAACTCACTCTTGAGTTCTATCACCTTATGGGCAATATCGGCATCAGTGCACTTCGCCCCAATGGTATTTGCTTCTCTATTCATCTCCTGAAGGAGAAAATCCAACCCCTTACCCGCGGGTCCCTCTTCCGTGATCTTAGATTCAAACTGGCGTAGGTGACTCTCCATCCTGGTCACCTCTTCGGAGATGTCGGACCGCTCGGCAAAATAAGCCACCTCCTGATGGAATCTGCGCTCATCAAAGTCACTCCCCTCCAAGAGGGCCCTCACCCGTTCACGCAGCCGCTCCCGATAGGCATCGACCACCAGGGGGGCCCTTCCTGCGATCTCTTCCGCCAGCCGTTGAACCTCACCAAGTCTCCCTCGCAGATCCGCCTCAAGAACTTCTCCCTCCTTCTGTCTCGATTTATCCAATCCCTCCAACGCCTGTTCCGTTACTGCTATCACACCCTCCCCGGAAAGTTCTGTATTATCAGTCACTTCGAGGAAGGATATGATCTCCCGTATCCCTGCTATGTGATCTATGCTTACCTCCCCCTTGAGGCCGTACTGTTCCTTGATCGAATTCAAGAGACGAAGGTATTCTCCGGCCAAGGCCGTATCGGCCTCCAGTCGGTATCGGGGTATGGTGGAAGATGTCGGATCAACCCTCACCGTTAGGTCCACCCGACCACGGGACACCCGCTTCTGTACGAGGTCGCGTATCTTGGGTTCGAGGGTGAAGAAACCTCGCGGGAGCTTGAGAGCGATATCCAGATATTTATGGTTGAGGGAACGTACCTCTACAGCAACTTTCCCCAAGGGAAGCTCCTGCTCCGCCACCCCATATCCAGTCATACTCTTGATCACCCGCTCTCCTCTTTGAGTTCCTGCAAATACTGTTTTCTTACTCCTTCGAAGACCTTTCGTACCGTCGGCGAGGCATAATCAGGATACGTCCACTCCAGGGGCCAAAATTCTCCATCGCGGTACATCAGGGTGAGATCTGCATAAATCCCTCCACCCAAGTAAGGACGATGAGTATACCCTTTCGTCGTGGCCAAAATCAAGTGTTCCGCGCAGATATACCCTGGGTCGATATTTATCCTCCTTTTCCCATTAACTGAGAACTGTTCTTCTATTTCATTGGTATTCCGTTTAATCATCACCAAAGATTCCCGGGGGATGAGTGAATGAAATGTGACAAAATGTCTAAACAATCCCTCCCCCATCTCCGGGGTATAGTAATCGGTACAATCAAAGGGAAGCGTATCACTTTCAAAATCAATCTCACCATATCTGCCCCTTAACTTCTCTACGCCCTGGCGCAAAAGAAGATCATCGGACGTAATAAGACTCATAATCAACTTAACCGGCTTCGGTACCCCTATGACTCCCATGGGGACGCTCGCAGTAGAGAAAAAACTCCCTGTTTCCCTTAGGGCCCTTGAGGGGCGACTCCATAACCCCGTGGGGAATCAGACCGTGCCCTTCGGCACATGTGGTGATTCGCTCAACGACCCGCCTGTGCTTTTCGCTGTCCCGCACTACCCCTCCCTTTCCAACCTCTCCTTTTCCCACCTCAAATTGGGGCTTTATCAAGGCCACCAGTTCCCCCCCCTCTTTGAGAAAAGAGAGAGTGGGGGGTATAACCAATGTCAACGAAATAAAAGAGGTATCGACGACAACCAAATCTACCTCATCACCCACCTCCTCCCAGGCCAGGGAGCGGATGTTACGGCGCTGGAGGTTGATCACGCGGGGGTCTTGTTGGAGCTTCCAGGCCAGCTGCCCGTATCCCACATCGACGGCATAGACCCACCGGGCGCCCCGCTGCAGCAGGCAGTCGGTGAACCCACCGGTGGACGCACCGACATCCATAACCACCTTTCCCCGCGGGTCGATGTGGAAAAAATCGAGGGCCCGCTCCAATTTCAAACCACCACGGCTGACGTACGGCTGGGGATCATGGGTGAGGCGGATGGCTGCCTCCGGTCGAACCAGGGTCCCGGCCTTTGTCTGAGGCTGCCCATCGACCAAGACGGTACCTGCCAGGAGCAGGGCCTGCGCCCGCTCTCTGCTCGGGGCCAACCCACGTACCACCAATACCTTATCGAGGCGTTCTCGTTCCACGTTTGAAGGCCTCCCGCACCTCCTGGGCAATCCCTTCAGGATCAAGGTGGTACTTCTTTCTCAGTATGCTTTGCGAAGCGTGTTCCACAAAGCGTGCCGGTATACCAAGGCAATGCACACGGGGAAGGGAGCAACCTCTCGCGTGGAGAAACTCCAACACAGCGCTTCCGAAACCACCTGCCACCACATTCTCTTCAACAGTCAACAGGATCCGGTGCTTGCCAACTAAATCGCTGATCAATTCCTCATCCAGGGGAACGATAAACCTGCTGTTGACCACAGTCGCCCCAATCCCCTCTTTATCAAGAATGTCCGCTGCCTGGAGAGAGGGATAGACGGTGGAGCCGATGGCTAGAATGAGGACATCTTCACCCTCCCGAAGGACTTCCCCTCTGCCGATTTCCAAGGGTTTTATTTCCTCATCAAGGACAACTCCATACCCCTTCCCCCTCGGATAGCGAAAGGCGATGGGGCCATCTTCATACTTGACAGCGGTTAAGAGTATTCGGCGCAGCTCATCTTCATCCTTGGGGGCCATCAAAACCATCCCGGGGATATGGCGCAGATACGAGAGGTCGAAGAGGCCCTGATGGGTAGGCCCATCTTCCCCCACAATCCCCCCACGATCCATGGCAAAGACCACGGGAATCCTCTGGAGGCAGACGTCTTGAACGATCTGATCATAGGCACGCTGTAGAAAGGTGGAATAGATGGCCACCACGGGGCGCATACCCTCCAAAGCCAATCCCGCAGCGAAGGTCACCCCATGCTGCTCTGCAATACCGATGTCGTAAAAACGTTCAGGAAAACGATTAGAAAATTCCACAAGCCCTGTCCCCAGGGGCATAGCGGCGGTGATGGCCACTACTCGCTCATCCTTTTCTGCGAGTTCCACCAACGTCCTGCCGAAGATCTGGGTGTAGGTCGGGGGAGAAGGGTTATTGTAGATTCGCCCTGTGTCTTTTTCAAACGCGCCCACCCCGTGAAATATATCGGGGTTCTCCTCGGCAGAGGTATATCCCTTCCCTTTTTTGGTGATGACGTGGACAATGATCGGCCCCTTGAGTTTTCTGATATTTCGGAAGGTCTCAATGAGATGCTCAAGGTGGTGACCATCGAGAGGACCGAAATACTGAAAGCCGAGTTCTTCGAAGAGGATGCCGGGTACCATCAATCCCTTCAACGACTCTTCGGCCTGCGTGGCGAATTTTAAAACGGATTTTCCGATACCGGGAATCTCCTGCAGAAATCTCTTGATATCCTCACGGAAGCGGTTGACATGCTGACCCGTCATGATCCTGTTGAGAGAAGCGGATACCGCCCCCACGCTCTTGGAGATGGACATCTCATTGTCGTTCACCACGACAATGAGATCCCGCTTCTGTTCACCGGCACAATTGAGGGCCTCAAAGGCCATGCCCGCCGTCAATCCGCCGTCCCCGATGACTGCCACCACCTTGTAGTCATCGCCCCGCAAGTCACGGGCCTCGGCCATACCGAGGGCCGTAGAGACTGAAGTGCCGCTGTGCCCCGTTCCAAAGGGGTCATAGACGCTCTCCGCGCGCTTAGGAAAACCGCTGATCCCCCCTTCCTGTCGCAAGGTCTTGAACCGTTCTCTCCTGCCGGTGATCAATTTGTGGGCATAGGCCTGGTGCCCTACATCCCAGATGAGTTTGTCCTGAGGGGTATCGAAGACATAGTGCAGGGCCAAGGTCAATTCTACCACCCCCAAACTGGGGGCTAAATGTCCTCCTACCTGGGAGCAGACGGAAATGATCTCCTCCCTGACCTCTTCGGCCAAGCGGACGAGATCGTTTCGCTCGAGGTTCCTCACATCGGCCGGCGAATCGATGCGGTCGAGGACTCGCGTGGTCACCACTTCGCCCTCAGTCATCCTCTCCATCCTCCGCCGTTTCAAAGGGGCGTGTCGTCATCTTTCCGCTCTCGTCCTTGAAGACAATCTCCACCCGCTTCTGCGCCTCATCGAGCTTAGTATGGCATGAGCGGGAGAGCCGCACCCCTTCCTCGAAGAGCTTAAGGGCCTCCTCCAGGGGTAAGTCCCCCTCTTCAAGGCGATTCACGATCTCTTCCAATTCCTGCAGCGATTCTTCAAAGGTCTTTTCTTTCATCGTATTACCTGCTAATCAGAACATAGGTTTCAACCCCCCATGCTCCTTCCGAGAGGGGGTTTTTCATTGCTCGTCGGTAACAAAAAAGCCATGGAAATCATTCTCTGGGAGCAACAGCCTTCACGAGGGAAAAGGGGTCTACCCGTGCACCCAACAACTTTATACCCCAGTGCAAATGAGGTCCGGTGACACGGCCGGTGGCCCCTATCAGGCCGATAACAGCACCGGCCCGTACCCGTTGCCCCTCATTCACCTGCATCTCCGACAAGTGCATGTAAATGGAATATAAGCCGAAACCATGATCTATTATAATGGTCTTACCCTCTAAGTACAACTCCTGGGCCAAGACGACGATCCCATCGTTGCAAGCGCCCACGTTGGTCCCCATCGGGGCCCCGATATCCACTCCACTGTGAGGGGAGCGTGGTTTATCATTGAGTATCCTGCGCAGGCCGAAGGAACTCGTTATCGGCCCGTCAACAGGGCAGATAAAAGGCTGGTGCCACAAGCGCTCTAGCCTGACTTGGTTAAAGATCTCCTTCGTCTTTCTATGTTCCGCCAGATACCGCTCAAGGATCTCCCCTTCTAATGTCACCATCTTCTCGGACAACGTCAACCGTTGGACCTCGAATCCTCCCTCTCTTACCATAATCTGAAAGACCTGCTCAAAGGACTCCCCCTTGGGATCTTTGACCTCCATCCTCAGGTAATGCTGCCCCGGCGCAGTTGCCAGGTCCACCCCGACGATACCAGCTAGTCCACCCTCGTTCTGTTTATAGAAGTAGATGGGGGTCCCGTCCAGGTCACCTGCGACAGAAGTAATCTCAGCCTCAGGCCGCACCGTTACGAAGAGGACCTCTCCCTGTTTCAATTCCTGGGGCGACCAGCTGACCTTGACCAGCTCTCGCTCTCCTCCAGAACAGGCAACAAGAAACAAAGAAATAAGCATACAACAGAGCGTAATACGAAAATATACCCTCATCCCTTTTCCTCCACTCGACATAAAAGTTCACCGCGATGAAGTCGCACCGAAACCTGGCTGTGTATCCCCACCTCATCGGCTTCCCTCAGGATCAGGCCGTCGGGCAGACGCCTGGTGATGCTGTATCCCCGCCGCAAGATGGCCAGGGGGCTCATGGCGTCGAGCCTCGCCCCCTCCTTTTCCCATCCCTTTCGCTTGTAATCTAAAAGGGTCGTTATACCAACCTTCAACGCCTTGGTCAACTGACTCAAGGCTTCGCGGAGAGATCGGATCTCATGGCGGGGGTCCTGGGCATAGAGAAGTCGAGAGAGCCGTTCAGCCCGTCCCCGGTTCTCCCGCCAAGTCCTCAGCGTCGCTTGGGCAAACCTCCCCCAATATTCATCGAGCCGGAGGCGGAGTTCTTCTATCCTACGGCGCGGGTCCTTGATCCTCCCCTGTACTCCGAAGACCTGCTCCCGCCTGCGTACCACGTGCCGATCCATCCCCCTGCCTATTCGCTCCGTCAGCACATTGATTAATCTAACGAGATCTCGCTTCTGCTGCACCACCACCTCTGCCGCTGCCGAGGGGGTGGGCGCGCGCACATCAGCCACAAAGTCGGCGATGGTGAAGTCCGTCTCATGCCCCACCGCCGAGATGATGGGGATAGAGGAGGCGCAGATGGCTCTGGCCACGGCCTCTTCATTAAAGGCCCACAGGTCTTCCAGAGACCCCCCTCCCCTCCCCACGATGATGACATCCACCGCTCCGTACTCACCGAGGTATTCAATTCCCTGAGCGATCTCCTGTGCCGCCCCCTCACCCTGAACTTTTACAGGATAGAGGAGTACCTCGACGTTCTCAAACCTCCGGCGCAGGATGTGCAGCATGTCCCGGATGACCGCACCTGAGGGAGAGGTAACGATTCCGATCCGTCTTGGTAACGCGGGTAGGGGCCTCTTGCGCTCCTCGTCAAAGAGCCCTTCCGCGGCCAGTCTGCCTTTCAGCTGCTCGAAGGCGAGCTGCAACGACCCAATCCCTTTGGGCTCCGCATAGTCGAGGATGATTTGATACTCGCCGCGCCGCTCGTAGATCCCCACCCTCCCCCAGCAGATCACATGCTGGCCGTCCTCCAGCTCGAAGCGCAGATAACGCGACTGCTGCTTAAAGATCACCCCCCTGATTTGGCTGTTTTCATCTTTCAGGGTGAAATAGAGATGCCCGGAGGGGGGACGCCTGAGGTTCGAAACCTCCCCTTCCACCCATACCTCGCCGAAGGTGGACTCCAAAAGATCTTTTATCCCCGCGGTGAGTTGGCTTACCGTCAGGATGCGTCGTTCGGGAAGATCCATCATAGGTCTCAGTCCAAGTATAACAGTATAGCACATATGCACGATTTTTGAAGGGAAAATCGGATATTTAGGCTGAAAAATAACCTATCTGCAGCAAAGTTTCGAGAAGAACAGCGATTTAGCCAAAAAAATGCCATTGAACCCCTCAAAGCTTGACATGATGGTAACACCGTACTATCCTGCCAAATCGAAAAGATACGAGGAGGCGATGGTGGAATACGAGGCAGTCATAGGGCTGGAGGTCCACGCCCAACTCCTAACCGGAAGCAAGATCTTCTGTAACTGTTCCGCCGCCTTCGGTGCGGAGCCCAACACCCACACCTGCCCGGTCTGCACGGGTATGCCCGGCTCGCTCCCTGTTTTAAACAGGAAGGCCGTGGAGTTCGCCATCAAGCTGGCCCTGGCCACCGACTCTCACGTTGCGCCCTTGAGCCTCTTCGCCCGCAAAAATTATTTCTATCCCGACCTGCCCAAGGGGTACCAAATCTCTCAATATGAACTCCCCCTGGCTGTCCAAGGCTCTGTGGAGATCCCGAGCGCCGATGGGGGAAAGAAGCGCATCGGCATCACCCGCATCCACATGGAGGAGGATGCGGGCAAACTTTTTCACGACGAGGCCAAACCCTTCAGCTACGTCGACTTCAACCGCACCGGGGTGCCCTTGCTGGAGATCGTGAGTGAACCCGACCTTCGCACCCCCCAGGAGGCCGCCGACTACCTGCGCGTGCTGCGCGCGATCCTCCAATACCTGGAGATCTGCGACGGCAACATGGAGGAGGGGAGTTTTCGATGCGACGCCAACGTCTCCCTTAGACCCGTTGGTTCGAAAACCTTAGGGACCAGAACTGAGGTCAAGAACATGAATTCCTTCCGCCATGTGGAGCGCGCCCTGGCCTACGAGATCGAGCGGCAGAACGAGGTCCTGGAAAGCGGGGGGGCAGTGGTTCAAGAGACCAGGTTGTGGGATCCGCAGAAGGGGATCACCGAGGCCATGCGTGGCAAGGAGGAGGCCCATGACTATCGCTACTTTCCTGATCCCGATCTCGTCCCCCTGGCCATTGATGCTCAGTGGATAGAGGAAATCAGAAAGGGGCTTCCGGAACTCCCCTTACAGCGCAAGGAGCGCTTTATCCAAGCGTATCAGATCCCGGAGTACGATGCCGGCGTTATAACCGCATCCAAGGCCCTGGCCGACTACTATGAGGAGTGTGTGCGGCTCTTCCCCGAGCCCAAGCAGGTGGCCAACTGGATCATGGGTGATCTCTTGCGCCTGTTAAAGGAGGATGAAAAGGAGGTGGAGGAATCACCTCTGTCCCCCCAACACCTGGCCGGGATGCTGGGGCTTATGAAGGACGGCACTATCAGCGGCAAGATCGCTAAGACCGTCTTTGAGGAGATGTATAAGACCGGCAAGGGGGCTCAGGAAATCGTTAAAGAACAGGGGCTGGTCCAGATCACCGACGAGGAGGCATTGACCAAGCCGATCGATGAGGTCCTGCAAAACAACCCGAACGAGGTAGCAGCGTACAAGGGGGGTAAAGACAAGCTCTTCGGTTTCTTCGTCGGCCAGGTCATGAAGGCCACCCAGGGCAAGGCCAACCCCCAGCTCGTGAACCAGATCCTGAAAAAGAAATTGAGTTGATCCCCCATACCTTCCTCAATTTTTTATGCTCTATACGTTAAAACCATAAAAATGACTTTCAGGATCATAGCCCTCACATTCTGCACGCTCGTTCTCTTTACTACAAATTCACCAGGACAGCCAAAAAACTATCCTTGGTTAGGGGAACGTGAACCCACAACTACTATCGCGACGGAGATCCCTCCCCCAGAGGGATATAAAAGGATAGAGACCTCTACAAATTCATTTGCACACTGGTTGTGCCATCTCCCCCTCAAGAACAAGGGCATCCCTGTTTATCTCTACAACGGCACTAAGAAAATAAACCAGGATGCGCACGTTGCCGTCGTCGATATCGATACCGGCACCAGGGACCTTCAGCAATGCGCCGACGCCGTCATCAGACTGCGGGCGGAGTACCTCTACTCCAAGAACCTCTATCCCGCGATCCACTTCAACTTTACCAGCGGTGACGAGGCCTCGTTTACGAAATGGGCTGCTGGGTATCGACCCATTGTGAACGGCAACAAAGTCCAATGGGTCAAACGTGCAGGTCAAGACTCATCTTATAGCAACTTCAGAAGCTATCTCACCACCGTCTTTATCTATGCGGGCACTTACTCGTTGAACAGAGAACTAACATCGAGAAAAGACATCCACGAAATGGAAATCGGTGATATAATTATAGAACCGGGGTTCCCCGGCCACGCCGTCATTGTGGTGGACATGGCCGAAAACAAAGAGAACGGCAAAAAGGTATTCCTCCTGGCCCAGAGCTACATGCCGGCCCAGGACATCCATGTGTTGAAGAATCCCAATAACGCTGGTTTGTCACCGTGGTATGATCTCGACTTTGGGCATATTCTCCGAACGCCTGAGTGGCAGTTCAAGAGCACGGATTTAAAATATTTCGATACTGAGTATTGAGGACAAAATCGAGATTTACAATTAAGGAGGCACATAATGGCAGAGGGAAACTCAAAGAATATAGAGGATCTCAAACTCCAGATTAAGGTCCAGCTCGCCGATCTATCGAGATTGCTCGGGCAGATGTCCAACGAGGATACAATAGTCAACGATGCACGTACCGCATTCCTCAAACTGTCAACTCTCATTAGCCGGGCGTTGGATATCCAGGTGCAATGAAACGAGATTGGTCAACCCATGCATTAGTGAAATATACGCTGTTGCAGCTGCCGGTCATCGTGCTGATGACCATAGTCTTATTCGCGATGCGCCAGTGGCTAAATATCCCTCTCTGGCTTATCTGGTGCATCATCGGGTTTTGGACCATCAAGGATATCGTTATGTTCCCTGTTGTCTGGCGCTCCTACGATCAAAGCCGCCCCGGTGACCCTACCTCCATCATCGGTATGCGAGGCACTGTCACGGAAAGACTGGCCCCCACGGGCTACGTCCAGGTGCGCGGTGAACTCTGGCGAGGTGAAATAATGCAAGGCGCTCCACCGATCGAACAAAGCACGTATGTTCGGGTTATCGAGATCCAGGGCCTCACAATCTTTGTGCAGCCCGAGGATGAAGAGAAGAAAAAAACATAGCAAAAAAGTAAACAGAGTCAAACATTAAAACAACAAGGAGGAGACTATGAAGAAGGCAACAAAGAAAACCAAGAAACAGAAAAAGGGGAAACGCGTTATCGTCGCAACGTTATCAGGGGTACTCTTTGGGTTCGTCTGTTGCTGGTTTGCTTCAAGCAGTCCAGACCTCACATGGCCGGTGGCTATCCAGATTATTACAAGCCGTACCCTCATAGGGTTTGCTATCGGCATCAGCTGCCTTACGATGGGGGGTTGGGCCATACATGGATTAATCATGGGGTTGATATTCAGCATCCCGTTGGCCTTCAGCGGGCTGATGGCCCCTGAGAACCCAGAATGGAGCAAGGCCGGCATGCTCATTGCGACGGTGGTAATGGGTATGATCTACGGATTTCTTATTGAATTAATTACATCGCTTCTGTTTAAGGCAAAATCTCAAGGTTGATGAGGAGGCAAGGGGTGTTGCTGGATAATTGAGAAGCTACCAACAAATAGTGTTTATTAAACGCTCAAAACAGCAACACCCCTTAACCCGTTTCAACAAAAACTTATGCATTACTATAAGTACGTGGCAGTAAAGTCTCTCTAGTTAGAGGAACAACCAAACTTCAAGCCCACGCTTGACAATATCCCCATTTTCCCCTATTTTTTGTGTATATTTCTATGGGGATTTAAGTAACCGAACAACATAACCTCTAACCTTCTGGGGGGATTGATGGAACATGTCCCGCTCCTTGATTTAGAGATTATGGAATGCTGCCCCGCACCTCAATATGATTTTTGTGAACAACGGGGTCCCATAAAACGGGAGATCCCGCGAAGCGGGAGTTCAGGGAAGGGAGTATTAATGTAGCCTCTGAGGGGTTTTGTACCCTTTAGGGGCTTTTATCTTGTTAATCCTTGATTGCCGGAAAGGAGGATAACATTGAAAACTATATTCTCTATTGTGATGCTAATCATCTTCGGCGTAATTGTTAGTTTTCTTTCCCTATACCTTCTAAATATCGCCGGTCTCCCTGGTGCGTTGTTAGCAGGCGCTCCTGGTAAGCATAGTAAAAGACGGTTCATCTTCGGCTCAATCGTGTCTGCGCTTGGTCAATCTTATGTCTATCTTACCTTCACTGCTTTTATAGTAAATTGGACAATGCTTGCTGCAAGGCGAGAAGATGTTGTGGGTTTTGTGGTCTGGCCCGTTGCATTCTTTGCTGTCTTCATTCCAATATGGCTTGCTCACGGTCGAGCGAATACAGAGGCTAGGGAACAAAAAAGTAGAAATGCACAAGTAGAAGCTCTGGGTTTTACATTTTTGGTTTCATTGTTAGGGTTTTTTGTGTTTGCTTTTGTGCCGAGTGTCATGAGAGCGGCCTGGGGATGGTTGCCTTATATGAAGTAAAGAATAAATAATGGCCTAACCACTTGACCCTAAAAGAAGAGGAAAAAGCTACTGAGTGATAAACAGTAGAGAATTATTTTAATTTGAGTATGAATAAAAGGAGAAGAGATGAAGAGTGCTACTAAAGTTACTTTAATTATCATAACAATAGTAATGTTCTTATATGCAATTTCAAACTTAATATCTTGTCAAGATTCATCAAAAGTCGAGAAGGATAAAAGAAAACCGGAGGATCAAATTAAAATAAAAAAGGCTATCTCAGATATGGTTGTAAAATACGGTGCCGTTGACAATTGGAAGATTATCTTTGAGAAAAAAGACTATTTAGAGCCTATCTTTACAATCCATGTAAAAGAAGCTTTGTGCAATACTCAGGACCGACCAATTCTTTTCTACGCATTTTTAGAAGATATAATCGAGTGCGAAGAAAAATACACTGTATTTTTTGAAACTTTATTATCACGTCCAAACATTCGCTTTGAACTTCAAAGCAATGAAGCCCAAGTCGAAAGCTTACTCAAGTCTAAATACAGGATGTTTTTTGATAAGTTTGCCGTTGTAGCTCTAATAGAGGAAGTTCAAAAACCAAAATTTACCGTAGAAGCATATCCAATAAGTGGTGAGGAAGCAGAAATTGAGATTGCATCATCAGACATTTTCATAGCAACTGGAAAATGTTTAGACTTTTTGTTCGTGGGTGATTTTTCCCCTGATGAATAAACAGGTCAAAGGATCAGGTCTATTGTCTTTACAGAGGAGGTGAGCGATGAACAATAGGGGTTTTACCTTAATTGAGTTGCTTATCTGCTTAGCCATCATGGGAATACTGGCTTCCATTGCTATTGTTGACTATAGTAGATGCATCGAGAAAGTTAGGGGCTTGTGGTAAAGACCTGTGTGTCTTGCGGGGAAAGGGCCAGGGGGTCAAGCTACAGGGGAATGATTACACAGACCTCCTATCTCTCTAAAGCCTATCTTCTAACAATCTTCTAACAAAACACCCAAGAACAATAAAAAAAGAGGGGGAACAATGACCTTAGAAAGCATTATTATAGATATCTTTAGAGCGCCTATAGACTCAACGCTTATACTAGTGTTATCCGTGTTGTACTTGCTAGTGCAGGCAATCAGAATCTATGATGTTCGACTTATCCAAATTAAAAAGAAAGGATTTGAAAGTGGAGTAGCAACTAGAGCAGAGGGACGTATGCTCCCTAAATGGGTGGGTCTTATTCATTGGGCTGGATGGGCGATATTCATCGTCCTTCTGATATTGAACTGGAAATATACGATTGTACTCTATGTCTTTATATTCGCCCTGGAGGTAATGCCGATCTTAGAGAATCTCGGTGAATTTATGATGCGTCCATTTTTACGAGAGGCAAAAGAGAGCGAACCATGGCAGAACTAACAGAGAGCAATTAGTAAAGGCAGGACCAAGCGAGGGGGACGTTGTTGAAAGCTTACACTTTCTCCTTATTTTTCCCTTGACAACCCCCTCATTCTTGACTAATGTTTGTGAAAAATCCCCAAAAAAGTCCGTACAGCTTAATACAGTAACCGACCTTCTTGTTGAAAGGAGGTGTACCGATGATCACAAATAAGATAGTGGTGCATGACAAAAGCGGAAATGTTGAAAAGGGAACAACCGCCGACTTTCTCCCCAAGAGACCCTTGTTTCACCTCGCCATCGGAGGCATGCACGGCGAGGAGATCAAGAAGATCGTCATAGACAACCTCAAAGCGGTCTTCTTCGTAAAAGACTTTGAGGGTGACAAAAACCGTCAGGAATCCAAGGGGTTTGACAACCTCCCCGCAGGCAAAAAGATACGGGCCATGTTTAAAGACGGAGAGATCATCACCGGATATACCCATTCCATCAAAATGGACCAACCAGGTCTCTTTCTCGTCCCTGCCGATCCAAAGAGCAACAACGAACGGATATTCATCGTCTTCTCATCCCTCAGCCAATTGGAGGTAGACGGCTCTGCGGTAACCCTCAATCAGTAAAAAACAACCTCCGTCCTCAGCAACCCCTCATGCCCCCTGAGTTGACAAGGGATGGCTTTCCTGATATGTAAAAAATATAAAATCCATAGTTAGGTCCCCTCGGCAGGGGGTTAGCAAGGAATCCCGTTCAAAGCGGGAGCGGACCCGCCTCTGTGAGCGCGGACAAAACCCGTAGGAAGCCACTGTCCCGAAGCATGGGGATGGGAAGGCGCGGGGAGTAGGATGATGCGCGAGCCAGAACACTTGCCTAACTATGCTTCACACCGAGGTCTTCGAAGGTAAGGCCGTGAAGACAGAGGCATTAAAGATCACTGCCCCGGTCTCCTTCAGAGAACGGGGTTTTTTGAACGCAATTCATCATGACAGTTCGTCACCCAAGAATCCTGTCTTGGCGAGAAAAATCGATAATCCCCCCTCACCCCCCTTTAGAAAAGGGGGGGCGGGGGGGATTTGAAACCTATTTTCTGAACACTCTAAAAAATTACCTGAGAGGAGCAAACGATGTTGAATTTCTTTGTCAGGGGCGGACCTATCATGTACCCATTGCTGATCTGTTCTCTCATCGCCGTCGCTATTATCGTGGAACGCATAATCTTTTGGCTGTCCGCAGAGAGGAACAGGGATACCCTCTTGATCAGCGATATGCTGCAGATGGCCGCAAAAAATCAGTATGAAAAGGCGGCCCAGCAAGCCAGGGGCTCCCGGGATTACATCGCCAGAATACTGCTGGAGGGTATCGTCCACCGCAACTACTCCCTCTCCCAGGCCTTGGCAATGGGTGCCGAGGAGGAGATAAAGCGGATGCGAAGGAATCTCACCATCCTCGATACCATCATCACCCTGGCGCCCCTCTTGGGGATCCTCGGCACGGTCATGGGGATAATCGATTCCTTTCACCTCCTGGGGGCGGCGGGGATCGAGAGTCCCCGCGTGGTCACCGAGGGGATCGCCCAGGCCCTGATTACCACGGCCACCGGCTTGGCCATCGCCATCATGACCCTGATCCCCTACAACTACTTCCTCTCCCGCATCAAGCGTTCGACGCGCGAGATAGAGAAGTTCGCCAGCAGCCTGGAACTTACCTTCGAACGGCAGAGGAACAGGGCCAGGGGTCCCAAGACACTAAAGGCTACGCCATGAAGATCAAACGAGAGTTCATCAGGAGACCCCGAATCGAGATGATCCCCCTCATCGACGTGGTCTTCCTGCTCCTGGTCTTCTTCATCTATTCCATGCTCTCTATGACAATTCACCGGGGGCTTCCCGTCAACCTCCCCACCGCCTCCACCTCCATGGTGGACAAAGAGGCCTTTATCACCATAACCGTTCAACGGGACGGGGGGCTCTTTTTGGATGATCGCGCGGTAGATACGCATACCCTCTCATCTCTCCTTATGCAGAAGAGAAATAAAGACCCTGATATTCAGGTCTACCTGCGGGCGGATAAGGACGTGTCCTACCAGAGGGCGGTGGAGATCATGGACCTGGTTCGGTCGGCAGGCATCCATAAGCTTGCCCTGGAGACCCAATGGGAAGAGAGATAAAAGGACTCATTATCGGTGCCTTTGTCTCCGGGAGTATTCACTTTGCTCTCTTCTTTGCACCCATCTCCCCCATATCGGCCTTTCCGCACGTACAAGAAATACCCGGTTCCATTGAGATATCACTGGGGGCCTATCAAGAGGCAGAGCGGGAACGGTTCTCATCGAAGACACTAGAAACCAAGTCCCCCATACAAGAGGTCAAGGCCTCGGAACCACCACTATCCCCTATTGAAGAGAATGATGCCACACAGACAAAACAACCAGACCTCAGAGGGGATTCCGCCTTGGCCATCCCCCAACAAGAGGGAAATCCCAAACCAGCTTACCCGGAGGTCGCAAGACGCAAGGGACACGAGGGTACGGTGAGGCTTAAAGTGGAGGTCTTGGCTAGTGGTAAAGTTGGAAGAATATGGATTACGGAATCGTCCGGCTACGAGACGCTGGACCGCAGTGCCCTGAAAACTGTTAAAGATTGGAAATTCATCCCCGTCCAATTCGCAGGCGTCCCGGTGAAATCGACGGTCATTGTCCCGGTCACCTTTCAATTAAAGGATTGATTAAAAGAACCCTCAGCGTTCAAGTATCAACTGAGGCTGGTAACTAAACACCTTTTTGCGAAACCGGCAGGATAACAGGTCTTCCCCCTACCGGCGTCTCCATCACCGTCACCGCAGTTCTATAGACCTCCTCAATAACCTCCGCAGTCAGTACATCGATGGGAAGGCCGATTTTATGGAGCCGCCCTTCATGGAGCAGGATGAGTCTGTCACAGTAGAGGCCGGCGAGGGTAAGGTCGTGCAGAACCACCACGATGGTGAGCGCTTGCTCCCTGTTTAACTCCCTCAATAAATCCATGATGAGGACCTGGTGACCGATGTCGAGGTGGGCCGTGGGCTCGTCCAGGAGCAGCAGGTGGGGTTCCTGGGCAAGTGCCCGGGCTATAAAGACTATTTGCCGTTCGCCGCCGCTCAGCTCCTTTATCCTCCGCCCCTTGAGACCGCCGATCCCTGTCAGATCCATGACCCTGCCGGCCGTCTCAACATCCTGTTTGGTCTCCAGGAGCTGGAGCCTGCCCCAGTGGGGGATCCGCCCCAACAGGATAAATTCCTCCACGGAAAGTGGGGGCACCCCCTCAGGTGATTGCGTTACCACCGCCACCTTTTGTGCGAGCTCCCGGCGGGCCATCTGATATATCCCCTTCCCTTCTATAGAGACACCCCCCTTTGTGGAGGGGAGAAAACCATTAATCGCCCGTAAAAGGGTGGTCTTGCCTGAACCGTTGGGGCCGATAACCCCCACAAACTCACCCCTCTTCACTCCGAAGCCCACATCACGCAGGACCGTCTTTTTACCATAACCGCAGACAAGCCCCTTAATCTCCAGCATCGCCCCTTTACTCACAAAGAAGCCCCCCTCCTGTTTAAGACATAGATAAAAAGCCCGCCTCCCACAAGACCCGTGATCACCCCAACGGGGAGTTCCACAGGCGCCAGGACCACTCGAGCGAGGGTATCGCAGAGGATAAGAAACATCGCCCCTGCAAGGTAGGAGGTGATCATCAGTATCCGATGATCACCTCCTACCACGAGACGCATGAGATGAGGAATTACCAAGCCAACAAATCCGATAATCCCCGTCACCGATACACAGCACCCCGTGATAAAGGAGGCCAGAAGGAAAAGAATCTTCTTTAACCGCTCCACCTCCACCCCCAGGTGGAATGCCTCTTCCTCACCCAGGGAGAGGGCATTGAGATCTACACCGAAGAATACACCGGCAACCAACCCCCCAAGGGAGATGAAGAGGATGACCTTGATCAAGGTAATGTTTGGCTCCTGAAGAGAGCCCATAATCCAAAAGATAATCCCATGGAGATCCTGCACCTTTGTCAGGGCCATAAGCAGCATGATCAAAGACGAGGTTATGAAGCTTATCATTACCCCAATGAGAAGAAGGAGAGAGAGCTTTATCATTCCTCCCCTAGCGCTGAGCATATAGACCACGGCCATGATTCCTCCTGCTCCCAAAAAGCCGCTCACGGGGAGAGAGAAAAGACCTAACCCGGTGGAACCGCCGACCACCATACTAAGGGTTACTCCCAATGCCGCCCCACCTGAGATGCCCAGCGTATAGGGCTCCACCAGAGGATTGCGAAACATACCCTGGAGGATTACCCCCGCGATGGCCAATCCCCCGCCCACGGCCAAGCCGAGGAGGATGCGCGGCAGACGCACCGCAAAGAGGATGGCATATTCCGACGTCCCCCTGCCTGTGGTGAGCGCCTGCAAAACTTTTTTTATGGGGATATGCACCGCCCCCACTCCGAGGGAAAAGAGACTAACAGCTACGAGAAGCACAACCAGAAGAAAGATCCACCACAACCAAAATGAACGTCTATCCAGTCCCATGGAACAACCTCACCAGCTCGTTTACCTGCTCGACAAAGCTCAGGGGAGTCGGACTGCAGAAGCGGTAGGGATCTACCGTGTAGATGGCATTGGACTGCACCGCTTTGATGGTCGTGTACTTCATCCACGTCTTTTTCTCACGTTCACCTGCAATACCCATCTTGGCAATAAGAATGATATCGGGATTTTTTCGGACGACCTCTTCGCGGCTGTAGACGCTCGTCTTGACCTCGTGGGCGATATTTACCCCCCCGGCACAGACAACAAGATCATTGATAAAGGAATCACTCCCCGCGGCCACGAGGGGCTTCTCCCCAATCTGGACGAAGACCCGCGGCGTGGGCAATCCCTTGATCATTTCTTTTATATGAGCTAATTCCCTCTCTGAGCTTTTGATGATCTCTTGAGCCTCTTTCTCTCTTCCCACAAGATGGGCAAGCTGCAGAAACTCTGCGCAGAGATCTTCGAAATCTTGAGGGGGCTGAAAAACCTTCACCCTCACCCCCAGATCCAATAACTTTTGTGTCTGTTTATGGTCGGTGAGGGGGGAGGCGATGACGAGATCCGGTCGCAAGCTTACGATCTTCTCTACATTCACTTCAACAACAGCCCCCACCCGTTCCTTGGATTGAGCCTCAGGCGGCCTCTGACAATAGATCGTGACGCCGACGACGCGGTCCTGCACACCCAAGAGATACAGCTCCTCAGTGATATTGGGGACCAAGGAGACGATACGCTGGGGGATGGATGGGGCGGGCAAGGCAAGGGTATGAAGAAACAAAACCACCATCCCCGATAAGAGCACAGCACCGATATGTCTCATTACCTTCATGTCTTTTTCAAATTCATAACAAAAAAAGAGAAATCTAAAATTTCACGCTTAAGCCGCTTGAGAAATTTACCCCTGCTGAAGGATAATAATTCCTGGCCCCGCTTGTGGGGTTGCACACCCCATATTCAGAATACTCTTCATCGAATATATTGTTAACCCCCACAAAGGCAGTAAGAAACCGCCAAGCATAGGAGAGCTTGGCATTTACCGTTATATAATCGTCGAGCTTGGGAACGACATTGGGTTGGTCGCTGATGAAGCGCTGCTCGCTCACATAGGTAGCCCAGACGTTGAATTCAAGCCCTTTCAAAAAAGCAATAAAATCAGGGGTAATATCAAACCCAAAGCTCACCTTATGGTTGGGAACACTAGGCACGTCGTTACCTTCATAGACCCCTTCCCTGAAGGTGGCCTCAATATAGGTATAATTAGCCCAGAGCCTGAGCCAGTTCCAGGGGTTGCCTTCAGCTGAAAATTCTATGCCCCAATGTCTGGTTTTATCATAGTTCTGATTTTCTCCCACCCACATTAACCAAATAGGGTCCCATCTGGCCATAGGATTGTAATAAATTTCATCCTCAAGTTCCATCCAGAAAAACGTGAGGCCTGACCTAATCGTATCCGTAAAATAGTGGTCTACCCCAACCTCATAGGTAATCCCCCCCTGAGGTTCTAACAGCCTATTCAGACCGCCCCACGTGGAGAAATATTCATCAATAGCGGGGTATCGGTAAGATTTTGCAATCCTGCCGTAGACTTTTGAGTTCTCTACAAAGAGGCAAGTAAGACCCACTTCCCAGGCATTCATGACTTCGTCCTTATGATCACGAAGATAAACCCATGCAGGAGGCCAGCCGGTGTAAGTCGAACCCTCGAAGTCATTTGTAACCTCATCATAGCGATAACCGAAGGAGAAAATAAGATTTTTTAAAACAGAAAAATCATCATGGAAATATATACTCCAATTATCTCTTTCTATATCAGTCGAATCCGATAGAAGTCCTCGTGCCGGATCCCCCCATGGGGCTCGAGATTCTGTTTCAGCGTTACTATGGTAATAATCAAACCCCGCAATAAGTTTGTTGTGAAACCCAAAAAACTCCTGTTCCCACACCCATCTCGGCGTCACCCCAAATGTGGGGATGTCATATTTGGAAGAGCCTCCCCAAGAAACATAATCTCCTTTGGATTCCCTCTCTCGATATGAGGTATCCAAGATCACTCTACCCCACGCCTTAAGGTCTAACTCCCCTGAAAACCTGACGAAATAATCTTCCGTTTCTCCCTCGTTATCAGGTTCTTTTGTATCATTGCTATCCGCCCAGGTGTGCAGATCTTGATAACTCAGAGGACCAGGTAGGCCATACGTATCATAGTGATAATTGCTATCGATGTCGAGCTTGATAATATCTCCGATATCATACCCCACGCTCGCACCGAAGTCATACCCTTCGTAGCCTCCGTTGTGCCGAAATCCCCTGGTATTTTCGTGTCTCGCATGGGCAGCATAGCGAAAATCCCCCAACGCCCCCCTGGAAGAGGCCCGCTGAATGTTCAACCCATAGCTCCCTCCTAGAGCCTCCGCTTGTACCGAGGGCTTCCCCTTCCCTTTTTTGGTAACGATGTTCACCACACCACCGACAGCGTTGTCCCCATACAGGACGCTTCCTCCCCCCCGGATCACCTCGATCCGCTCAACCTGATCGAGGGGGATCTGAGTCCAGTCGGTGCCGCTGATATCTATCTGATTGACCCTCCTCCCGTCCACCAAGACCAGGGAGTTGAGGGGACCTGTCTCGCCGAACCCTCGGATATCAACGGTAACGGATTTGCGGTTGGCCGTCCAATCAGACACAAAGACTCCAGGGACGGTGCGGAGCAAGTCAGCCACGTTCTGGGCGTTCGAACGCTTGATGTCTTCTTCGGTTATCATAGAGACATTATACGGCACCTTCCACTCCTCAACCCAGTCCCTGGTGGCCGTGACCACCACCTCCTTTAGTTCTACTGCTTCTCTCTCTTCTTCCTCTTCCGCGAATACCTGCGAAAATGAACCAAACAGGGCCATAATGCTACACAGAACAACAATCATCCACTGCCACTTCGACCTCATCTTCAACATCCTCCTTTCTGTTCTATTGACCACGAAAAAAGCCCTCATGGATTTTCCATGAGGGCTGCACCCAGTTTCTTCGCCCTTTACCCCTCCCCTCAATCCTCGAAGGGAATCATGAGCACCAATGTGAGCAGGTCTTCTGGCTCCCGGATCTCCCTACTCCCCGCGCCTTCCCATCCCGGTCTGCCGGGACAGTGGCTTCTACGGGTTTCGTCCCCGGTCACAGCGGCGGGACCGCTCCCGCTTTTAACGGGATTCCCTCTCAGGCCTTACGCGGCACCCACATCGTGACGCTTTATTCAATTTGAAATCATACAAACATACTCTTCACCTCATGTCAACACTCTTTTTTGATGATAAGCTTGTGCTCTTATAAGAAACTTATGAGCTACTGGGGAAAAGATAGATTCGTTCTCTCTCAAGGCGTATTCACAAAGGTACGCGCAGGATTGTAAAACGAGGGAGGATCGGCTCGCTTCTCTTCTACCGCAAAGGAATTATTGCCGCCTGGCTTCGTGACGCAATATGTCTTATCCAGGCGTGTTTGATGTTGAAAAATACTCACATCATACACAGCGTGAACAAGGAGACCACTCTAACAAAGACCACAGATGGTTCCTTGGAGGTGATGCCTCTCGGCCATCACGCTACACGAGAAGCATCCAGTTATCCGCAACCCAAAAACAGGTTCTGCGACAACGCTTTCTTTATGCGGACACGACCTCTTTGATAGCTTCCATAGTCTCGGGGACGACAACGTTCAACAAAAGACCAAGCTGAGCCTTCGTGCCGTCAACCAGCATTCCCCATCGATAATCGCCGATGAGTGTAGTCATCCCAATATGTTCACCCTCAAGGTGATGCAAAAAATACTTGCCCAAAAGAGGGAATTTTGCATCTTTGAGCGCCTCATTGGTAATATTCACCATGCGGTTCATAAGGGCGCTCGCCTTTGGATTGGGGTTAACACCGGCAATGGCCTGACCGTCGGCTGCAACCCATATGTCTGTCCCGAGCAGACCATCCCCCAACTCTTTTTTTACCTTCTCAAGGATCTCGTTTAACTTTTTTATATCCATTGTGTTCTCCTTTCTTAATTAAAAAATCCTTTTGATCATGGACCTGACGACAACCGCCATCAGTAATGGTGCGCATAAAAGGCTTCCGTTATCTCCGCTTCCAGTGTTCTTCGCGCCCATGCTCGCGAGAAACTCGCCATATGTTCCCTCATATCAGTGAATGGTATTTTTTCATGGTTGTCACTGGTCACGGGCAACCACGCGTCTTCTTATGTTATGCTGATACTGCTGTGTTAAAACCATCCATTGCTTTCGGAACAACTACATTCAAGAGAAGCCCCAATTGGACCTTGTCAGAATCCAGCAGCATCCCCCACCAATAGTCGGGAAACATAAGACAGATAACCAGCTTGTTATCCTGGAGATCTAAGATATAATATTTGTCAAGCGCGTGAAATTTGGCACCGGTAATCGCGTCGATGAACTGTTGGCCAACCCGATTCAGAAGGGCTGCCGCCTTTGCGTTGGAATTAAAACCTGCGAGAGTCTGACCATCAGCAGTGGCCCAAATATCTGTCGATATAAGGGCTTCACCGAGGTCCTCCTTAATCTCTTTGATGATCCCGTTTAATTTCTTTACGTCCATTTTCTCCTCCTTTTCTGCTACACTTTCTTTTTCATTTTTTTCATCCTTTAATCTAAAACCCTCCATTAATATTTCGGCCAGGGGCATCCCTATGCCTTTTTTCTTAACAGTGCACACGTACTGTATCTCTATCGCGACGTTTTCCCATGCTACGATATCCAGGGCTGCCTCATCACCCTTCACTTTCCCTGTCTCAGCTTGCATCAACTCACCCTTTACAAAATAGAGACATCCCTCTTTGTCTTGTGATTGAACCGTAAGGGTGCACGTCTTACTCTCCATTTCAAGCAATTGTAAAAAAGCAGCCAGAGTAATTCCATGTAAGTGGTCTGGAGAGGAACTGCTCTCCAATGCATCCGTAATTTTATCTGCCAAGATATTGAGATCCAACGGCTTCTCCAGGTATTGAAAGGTTCCCATTTTTTGAAGCCTCTCCTCTATTGCAGGGGTACCATAGGCGGTCATCACAATAACCGGAATACCCGGATAATTACTACTCATATGGGCCAACAATTCAAAACCATCCATCGTAGGCATTCTTAAATCCGTCACTACGAGATCAATTTCACTGGAATCCAAGACCTTTATAGCTTCCTTCCCGTTCAAGGCGGTGACGACCGTAAACTCCTCGGCATACGCAGCAAGACCGTCAGTAAGGCTTAAAAGAAAAGGTTTTTCGTCATCGACTATTAATATATTCTTCACGACCATATAGCAGCAAATACTATGCCACAAAGCTCTGTTAGAAATGGTGTGTAAAATTAATAGGTTATACGGTACGCCCTAAGAAATAACGTTGAAATACATCATTTTGGATGGTTCATTATGACCTAGTGACTTATTTTGGTTTGATGAGAAATGCGACCATAACTTCTGAGCTTTCGCTTCAGGGTGGAGAGGGATATCCCGAGGGCCTTGGCGGTGTGGGTATAATTGCCTGAGAATCGACCGAGCACGTGTCGTATGTAGTCTTTCTCAACTTCCTCTAAGGGGATAATCCCATTACCGCCGGGCACGGAAAAGGCTGAAGTAGCAGTAACCGTACCATTTCCCCTCAAAAATTCCGAAGGCTTCAGCACAGATTCCCTCTGAAGGATGAGGGATCTCTCCATGAGGTTTTTAAGCTCCCTCACATTACCCGGCCATTCGTATTCCATCAACTTTTTCACCTCTGAATCTGGAAGGGTAACTTCACGCCCCTTGGCCATCGTGCGGATGAAATAATCACACAATTCCACTATATCCTCGCTCCGCTCTCGCAAAGGAGGGATATGGATTCTTATGACACTAAGGCGATAATAAAGGTCTTCCCGAAACAACTTGTTCTTTACCGCACTTTCTAAATCGGTATTAGAGGCAGCGATAATCCGTACATCAACCGGTTTTATGGATTCACCTCCGATCCTCCGTATCTTCTTCTCCTCTAAAACACCCAAGAGCTTTGACTGGAGGTGAAGGGGCATCGCCCCTATTTCGTCTAAAAAGAGGGTTCCCCCCTCTGCCAGCTCAAAGATACCTTTTCGTGCAGTCACGGCCCCCGTGAAGGCCCCCTTTTCGTAACCGAAGAGTTCCGCCTCAACGAGGTTCTCCGGAAAAGCAGCACAGTTTATGCAAAGAAATGCCTTTTTGTGAGCGGAACTCTTGAAATGTATAATACGCGCTACCACACTCTTGCCGGTGCCCGTTTCTCCCGTGATTAAAACCGGGGCATTCTCAGTGGCCGCAACATCTACTAACGTCATGGTTTCTGCCAATCCCCCCTTATCACAAACCAAAACCGTCTCCTCATTCTCTTTATCATGTTTATAACTTTGAAGCTGTTCTATCCCCTCCAATTCCAAAGTCCGCAACGCCCGTTCAATAGTAAGCTCCAGCTCTTCCAGCTCAAAAGGCTTCGAAAGGTAATCGTAGGCTCCCATCTTTACGGCTTCCACCGCATTTTCGAAACTGGGATATGCTGTCATGAATATTATTTTGGTCTGCTCATGGTGCTGTAAGATTGTCGGGCAGAGGGATACGCCTTCCACGTCAGGAAGCTTCTGATCCAACAAAACCACATCGACCTTTTGCTGTGAACAGATGGAAAGCCCTTCACCTCCTGTATGCGCTGTAAAAACATTCCGTTTTTCGCCGACGAAGTAATCGGAGAGTGTATCGCACAATCCTTTATCATCATCGATAATCAAAATGTTTCTTGCAGGATTACGCATCTTTTCTGCGTCCCTCTGGGATAGATATGGTTACTTTTGTCCCTACCTCTTCACGGCTTTCAATCCCTATCCTGCTATTCATCTTGGCCAGCATTTTCTTCGCTATCGCCAGGCCAAGCCCCGTTCCGTTTGATTTCGTCGTGTAAAAAGGTTTAAAGAGATTCTTCTGGTCATCAGCGGGGATACCGACGCCATTATCCTCAACGCATAGCCATATAAAATTGTTTTTCTTCTGCGTGGTAATTGTGATAGTAGGATCCTCTCTACCTTCGAGAGAATCAGCAGCATTGGCAATGAGGTTTAACATAACCTGCTGAAGCGCCCTTGGATCCGCGCGCACCCATTGCGCATTGAGAGATAATATGACTTCTATTGTTATTCCGTTCTTTTCTAAATCTTTTCCAACAAGAGCCTGAAAGAGATCCATAAATTCAGACAGATCTATATTCTGGATACTTGGATTCTCAAACATGCTGAAACTCTTTAGGGATTTCAAGAGATATTCAACCCTCGTTATCTCCGCAAGAGTCCGATCCACGTATTGGTGAACGGTATTCCGAGAATATCTGCCCAGATTTTTTTTGAGGACACTCAAGGTCATCTTAATAGAATTAATGGGATTTCCTAACTCGTGTCTGATGCCGGAGAAGATGTAGGTAATGTTTTCCATCGCATTGACTGCCTCAGCTATAGATTCAAGCCTCGCACTCTCTGTAATGTCACGAATAAGTATCACGATGAAGCCATGCGACATGAAATAGGCGGTATAACCTAAAAGCTTATTCTTATAATGAAGCGCTTGAGCCTTGCCAAAAGCATCAGAAACATTTCCCTTCCCCATATCCTGCAGGAACAAAGTACTGATGGAATTATAATCGATAGGCTCATCTGACCCCTCAAGCATAGTTTCAAACGCCATATTATGGAAAATTACTTCTTCATTATTTGTGTCAAGTACAATAATTCCTAAATCTAGATGTTCTAATATTTCGGCATAGGTGCACGGACCGTGCGGAAACGTGCCGCTTACAGGACAAACAATCTTTTCTTCTGCTTGGTTAACCATCACCATTTCTCAATACCTACCCCGAAAAAGACCTCTATGAGAACTCATGCAATTTATTTGCCAAAAAATCTTTATTTTTTATCCTAAAAACCTGCAAAAATCCTGTTCTTCTAGCATCAGGGAGGTCCAAAGTGAAACAGGTGACGTTCTTTGTCATCTATCGATTAAAATTTGTCATCACATTAATCCCATCGTATGCATACGCATCGGTGTAAAATCTGGAGTTTCCTGAGTTTTTAATACTGAAATCATTATTGTGTAACAATATCGATTTGTTTTGAGGATATGACTATCTGGAATCCCCCTTTTTTGCGTTTCACCAGAGTGATTTAAACATCATGGAGAAGATAGGTTGCAAATCCCCCCATCCCCCCTTTGCTAAAGGGGGGTAAGGGGGGGATTTGTGGTTTGCAGGTGACAACATTCCGGGAGAACGGTTTTCCTCAGAAACGGAGAAAAATCCTCACCAGACATAAAACTCAGGAAACTCCGGGTGTAAAATGCGTTGACAAAGAGGGCGTGAGAGGATATAAAAATGGGCAACAGATTAAGGACAAGCAATGGTCGCCAGAAGGAAACTCACAAAAAAGACACTAAAAAGGCCAGACGAATTTATTACCTGGGGTTCCCAGGCTATGGCCTATGTAATGTCCCACATCGGGTACATAGTGCTGGGTGTTGTGCTCATAGCAGCGATTATCGTGGCTCTTTTTCTATGGCGCCAGGACCAAACTATCAGGGAAGAGATGGCCTTTACTCTCTTGGGCAGGGGGATCAACCTCTATCAGCAGGAGGAAACACGTACGGAAGCCCTCCCCATATTCTCGGAATTGGTCAATGACTACTCAAAAACAACGGCCGGTAAAGTAGCCCTCCTCTATCGGGGAAGGAGCTATATGCTCCAAAAAGACTATGATAACGCCATCATGGATTTCGATCTCTTTTTAAAGAGATCATTGAGGTCTTCCTTGTTGGGGTTCTTATTAAAGAAGTCATCGCAGCCCACCCTAAAGGTCATTGCCCTCAACGCCCTGGCCCACGCATATTGGGCAAAGGAAGAATATCAACAATCCATAAACTACTTCCAGCAACTTCTCGACTCACAAGACGAGTGGCTGAAACCCTATGCCTTATTTAATATGGGTATGTGCTGGGAAAAACTAGGGGAGAAGAATAAAGCCATTGAGGCCTACCAAGAATCGCTCAAAGAAGAAATTCCGCCGCCGTGGGGAACGGCGGCAAAGACCCGATTAAAAGAATTAGGGGGAAAAGAAGAGTAAAAACTACTCCGGTTTCCTTTTATTCTTTATATCCTCATCCAAAACTCCACACCATAAGATGTGCTTATCACCGCTGATGCAACCTACCCGGTTACAGATTTGTTCACGGCGATGGACCATCGCCATCTACGTGCCTCAGGTAAACCTGCCTGATCCGCATGAGCTCGTCGATGAACTGGATGACGTGCCTTTTACCGTGCAGGTGCAGGCAGACATGAGTTTTTCCGCCTTTTTCTCGCCGCATTTCGGGCACACTACATCCACATCCTTATCACTGAGTCCCCTGATGGTCTCAAAGGTATCGCCGCAGGCCTGACATCGGTATTCATACAGAGGCATGCTGTTTCTCCTTTGCGTTCTTTTTCATTTCTCTATCACGTTCGGTCATCAAAAAATATATAGCACATCTTTCCCTAAATTCACAATAATCATCCGGCTTTGTACATGTCGCCTCTTCCTCGTCCACCCATTGGTCAAACTTTTTACAGTGCAGTTTTACCTTGTGCGAGGGTACACTGGGTCTCCTCATGACCTCCAACCTAGCTTTTTCTTTCCGTTTCGCCGGCTTCTGCGGATCGATCCTCGATCCGGCAACTTTTGCTCATTCAGGTATCCATCCCCAATTTGGGGAGGATGAATTTATTCATGATAAACCATAGTGCCACGATCACGATAATCCAGATAAGGGCCTTCATCAATTTCACCTTTCACTAAAAATATACTTTATTACAATATATAACTCCATCCTTATTTTTCAAGGGGATGGAGGAGGAAAAGAATGCCTGTTAAGCCGTATCTTCCAATCCTTCTAAAATTGCGGCGGCCAACAGGGGGACCATAATCTCGTGGTGACCGGTCAGGGCAAAGCCCTTCCCACCTTTGGCCGTGGGTCTACGGACGACGTTTTGTGTAGGGCGGTAGTGCTGGATAAAGTCCATGTTGAGGGTGACAAAGTCCTCCACTCTATGCCCCAGATTCCTCGCCGCACTGAGGGCCTTGAGAAAGACCTCGGGTAAAATCACCGCTGATCCCACATTGATATAGATCCCTTTTTGTAACGAGGCCACCAGGGAGGCGAAGAGCCGAAAATCGCGGTAGGTCATTTCCCCAATAATGGAACCATCCGTGGAAGGGTGAATATGGATGACGTCAGTGCCGATGGCTACATGAACGGTCAGGGGGATATCCAATCGACAGGCCGCGGCACCGATGCTCATTTTCTTATGAGGTAATTCTTCTTCGTTCAGGGCCTTCCCCACGGCCTCACCGAAACCCCAGCCCGCATTGTAACCCGCCTTCAGGGCGCCGTTGATAAACTCGGCCGTCTCTTTGGTTACCCCGAAGGCCCCCTCACCCAACCCCTCTTCCACCTCCTCAGAGGTCTTCCCCGCCATGGCGATCTCCACATCGTGTACGATGCCCGCACCGTTCATAGCCAATCCCTTGATCACACCCCGCTCCATGAGATTAATAATAACTGGATTCAGACCCACCTTGATGGGATGGGCCCCCATCCCCCACAGGACCATTTGATCACTTTTAACTGCCGTGACGATGCGTGAGACAACCTCCGTGAAATCCCCGGCCGCTAAAATCCGCGGGAGGGATTGAATAAACCTTTGAAAGGATGACCCAGAAAGAACCGGCGAGGCGAAATGCGAAACATCGACCTTGCTCTTTCTCTTGCGGAGAGAAGAAGTCTGTATCACCGTGAGGTCCAATGGTTGCCAGTTAGACCTTCGCTTCATCGCCGGCCTCCTTGAGGGAAAAGTCCCCTTTCCACTAGTTCGCATATGATATGACCCGCGGTGATATGGGCCTCTTGAATTCGGGGGGTGCTAGAGGAGTTGACGTTGAGGCCATAATCTGCCACCCTCAAGGCCTCCCCACCATCCTTGCCGGTAAAGGCAACGGTTGTCATTCCCTTTTCCTTGGCCATGCAAAATCCCTCGATCACATTAGGTGACGTGCCACTGGTAGTAATCCCCCAGGCGATATCCCCCTTGTTGCCAAGGGCTTCGATCTGCCGGGAGAAGATGTGGGAAAAATCCGCATCGTTGCTGATGCTGGTCAAGATGGAGGTATCGGTGGTCAGGGCGATAGCCGGCAGAGGAGCCCTATCGAAGAGAAAGCGGCTGATGAACTCTGCGGCGATATGTTGGGCATCGGCGGCGCTGCCGCCGTTGCCAAAGATAAGAATCTTGTTGCCCTGACGGAGGGCATCCGTTATACAATTGATTATCTCCACGATGGTATCAACATTGTCCTGGAAAAAGCGCTCCTTTACCTGCAAACCCTCTTGTGCCAGATGCAATATTTTTTCCTTCAACGAATCCCCCTTTCTCTTCTCACCGTCATTATGATAAATGACCGGAGGGCTGTCAAGATGCGGCCTTCTCGGTAACCATTGACCGATGACACGGTAATCATCCATCTCAAGGGTCCCCAATCCAGCTGATATCAATCAAATCCCGTCGAGACGACTATGAGTCGGAATAGAACCTTCGAAAAACTATCACGTGCCCCTCCGAAGCCTTATCTTGCTTGCCACAGATAGGGTGACAATAAGGTTATCTGTAAAAGGATGGCAGCTTCCACGTATCCTGTGAGCGTCTGGATGGCAATGGTTTCTTAATCAGACGGTACGGCCTCAACGAATCTCTCTTCATATCGCTTCATGACCATCCTCGCCATCCCTACATTACCCTTTCGTGCCATAGTCAGGCTCACATAGAAACGAGTGCCCGGCAATATCCTTATGATGATATAAAACGCATCGGTAGTTACGAGAATTTCCTCAAGCTTACTCGCCTTCTTCAAGGCATCGAGGGCCTTCTCATGGGCCTTTAGCACCTCGGCGTAATAAGCAGCAAGCATATCGGGATCGAGGGTTGAATCATACACTGTAGCAACAAGAGGGGTTCCATCATCGATATTGACTATTTCTGCCGCGATCAAATCTGGAACTTCACGCACCAATTCCTCTACAATACCATTGATAGAACTGATCCTTCTCGTACTTTTTTGAGGGCCAGGAGGCTTTGTCTTCTCCTCATCCCCCACTGGCTCCTCTTTTGCTTGCGACAGACGATCTTCATCCTTCCTTCGTGCCCCTTCGAGTAGGAGGTAAGAGAGGGAACTTACCTCTTCCCTTCTCTGCTTCTCCTCCTCACTGAGCGGTTGTATTTCAAACCCGCCCCCTTCCCACGTTAGAATCTCAAAAAAAGCCTCTTCTCCTTCCCGTGATCGCGACCGCACCCACAGAACCGTATCTCCCTTTAGCCCGATCTCACCCTCTTCCCCTATGTTATCGGTCACCAGCACCTTTACCGCCCTACCGGCAAATGAGAGAAATTGGAGCAAATCGGTAAACTCCATATTCTGGATGTCTACGGAGAATCCCTTGCGCTCCAAGATCACTTGCACCGTATCACGCAGTTGCTTAAGATCCAAGGGCTTTTCCAAGTACATCACGGCCCCTTTTTGTTTAGCAAGGGACCTAACCAGAGGAGAACCATAGGCCGTGGTCATAATCACCTTTACCTTCGGACGGTTTTCGCGGAGCCACATCAGCAGATCAAATCCATCTCTGCCCGGCATCCTGATGTCGGAGATGACCAAAGCGATTCCCGCTTCCTGCTCCAACGAGGAGATGGCCTCATCATAGCTGGTAGCACTGATACAATCGGCATAAGAAGCCAGGCAATCCCTGACACCGGAAATTACTGCCTCATCATTATCTACTAAGAGTATTTTGGGACGCCTCGAATGCATACTGCAATTGTCTCTATACCCTTCATGCTATAAAACGTGTCTCCCATTGAGACTGAACAGATCACTGACAAGCTGTGTTATAATACTATGAACGCCCAAGCCGGGCACATCCCTTATATGCGGTTGTTTACGACGACACCGAGCAATACCTACACACTTCCGAAGTGTTTATCAGACACTTATATAAACCTAACATTTAGATCTACAGTATATTTACCATAAATAGGATGATTTGGCAAGATAACCCCAACTAGTAAAGCATTCTGAAGGTAAAATGAACTATGCCATACTCTGAGCCCCTACTGATAGGGTCGTCTTCACAATTGGAAGTTTTTAAAAATGGTATTGACCAACCTTACAATTCACAGTATATAAATAGCGTGACACCACACACCCATGTAAAACTACTATGTCCTTAAATGAACAACTAGAAGAATATTTGGAAGATATCGTCACCGCGTTCCCACAATGTGGTCTTATATTCCTCACTGGTGAAGACGGGCTAACCCTCCTAGCCAAGGGGAAAGAAGTGGAGCGACATAAAGAATACAGCGCCTTTCTTTCTTCCGTATTAAGTCATGGAAAAAAGGAGACAGAACGTTTTAATTTAGGTAACCTGCAATCCGCCATTTTCGTAACCGATCAGGGCTTCTTTTATCTCATATATATCAACGAATCTCTCATGCTCGGTTCAGTAACTGATTGGCGCATAGATTACGAGCAATTTTCCCCTCGCTTTCGCGAAATCGCTCACAAGATAAAAGAGTTACTCGTTTAAATGTACTTCCTCTCTACCTAGGGCAGCTCTTTGATCACTTTTTTGCCCAATTGCTGCATCTGCAAGCGACCCATACCCAGATTACCCTGGTCTTTGTTCACGGTAAGAGATAAAAATATGTCGTCGGTGAGTTTCTGCCAAATCATATAATGGGTCTCGGTAGTGATTAAAACCTCCCTCCACAGTCCCCGCTTGGTAGCATCTAAGTTCTCCACGATGGAATTGAGCGCCTTGGCACAATAGGCGGCAGGAACAGAGAGGTCGACATCGGGTAAATTACTAGTCCCAGCAACATACGTTCCATCCGCCTTTATGAAGGCTGAAGCTACAAATCCATCTACACCTATCTGCCACTCTGCCAATTCCTTGCCTATATCCATAGTACTTTCCTCCTTTTCGGTAATGTTTTTCTTTTCATTTTTCTCATTATTTAAAACGGCTTCATCCCTCCTCCTGGCCTCCTCAAGGAGAAGAAAAGAGAGGGGAACAGACAGCTTTTCACCTGCGAAGGACTTCTTTGCATTGTCCAAAGGGTAAACTTCAAATCTACCACCTTCCCAACTCATGATCTCATAAAATGCCTCCTCACCCACATTCTTTCTGCTTTCGATTCGGTATACCTTCTCTCCTTCGAGGCTGATTTCACCCTCTTCACCTTGAGCGTTGAATACCTGTACTCTCGCTGCCTTATTCGAAAAGGAAAGAAATTGCAGCACATCGGTAAGTTCCATATCACTCAAGGTCAACGAAAACCCCCTGTGCTCCATTACCTGCCTCACCAACTGTAGGAGTTGTTTGAGGTCGAGGGGTTTTTCAAGGTACATTACTGCGCCTTTTTGTTTAGCCAATGCCCTCACCGAAGGAGAACCATAGGCCGTGATCATAACCACCTTCGCCTGGGGACGATTTTCTCGAAGCCACATTAAGAGATTAAATCCATCTTTGCCCGGCATCCTGATATCCGAGATCACTAAAGATATCCCCTCGTTATCCTTCAGGATAGCGATAGCATCATCATAGCTTGTAGCGCCTAAGCACTCAGCATACGCACTGAGATAGTCCTGTATGCTGAATACCATGGACTCTTCGTCATCTACCACGAGAATTGATGATTTTTTCTTCCCCATGATCTCCTATCCTTGTGATATTGATTCAGCAAGGAATGTGCCAATACCCGTACTATTATAAATATCTAATATTATAGAGTTTTTTAATAAAGAGAAATGTGAGGAGTGCATCAAATGGCGGATACCGCCACCTGAAAAGTATGATAGAGGGGCACTGACCAATGGACCAGTTATGTGCCACTGAGATGATTCTGTTGACAGCACTTCTGGTTTATGTTATAAACCAAACAGTTGGTTGGTTATTAATAATAAATTAGGATTAATAATATGAGAGACAATAAACACGACAAAATAGTTGAAGCTGCACGGGAAATCATCGGTACCGAAGGGTATAAAGCTGCATCCCTGCAAAAAATAGCGGATAAAGTCGGAATACATAAAAGCACGCTTTTCCACTATTTAAGAAACAAAAAAGAGCTGCTCGTATATATTCTTGAGGGTTCGACAAGTATCGCTTCAACAAGGCTCGACAAGATACTCGATGCAAAAGATTTGGAGCCTGAGGAAAAACTGAAGGCGTTTTTTGCAAATCATCTTCAATCGGTAGTGCAGGATATAAGTGGGTTAAATATCTATTTGAACCAACTCGAGATATTGCCGACGAAATACAGAAAAATATACGAGAAAAGAAGAAAAGATTACGAAAAATATTTTGAGAAAATTGTGATTCAAATGAAAGAAAAGGGCTACTTTGAAGGCATGAATGCGAAGATTGTATCTTTTGGTATTCTCGGCATGCTCAATTCTGTTCCGAGATGGTTTAAAGAGGAAGGGGCCCTAACTCTGGAAGAGGTTTCAGATATCTTATTTCGGTTAATTGTCAAGCACTAACTAAACCACATAATGAAATGAATATATCCAGGCCAAAGATATTTAGACCTTTCCGCGAAATTGTTACGGATCGTCATGAGTACGCTAAAAAATGGAAAGCAAAAACAGGCGGTAAAGTAATAGGCTACTTTTGCACGTATGTACCTGAGGAAATAATTTGTGCGGCAAATATCCTTCCTGTGAGGATCATCGGTAACAATGAGCCTCAGACAATAACCGATAGACTCTGTTCACGTAATAAATGGTGCCCGTTCAGCAGGAACTGTTTGGCTGAGGGGCTTTTAGGGAATTATGATTACCTCGACGGTGTTGTTTTGGGTGCTTCCTGTTTCCATACACAGGAGGTGTTTGCCGCCTGGGTAAAACATATTCCGCTCTCTTTCTGGCATTACTTATTTATACCGGGTTCTCTTCAGAGTACATCAGCAGACACGTGCCTGGTTGGAGAATTTGAGGAATTTAAAAGTTCTCTTGAGACGTGGACTGGCGCCTCCATTACAACCGAGGCACTCGATAGAGCTATTGAGACCTATAACAAGAACCGTCAACTGATGAAGGCATTATATGAATTAAGAAAGTACGAGCCTCCGATGCTGGCGGGATCTGAAGCCATGCAGACCGTACTGGCCAGCCAGCTCATGGATAAATCAGAACACAATAATATCCTGAAAGAGGTCCTCGCTCAATTGTCGGATGGCAAAAATAACGTTGAGCCTGCAATAAGGTTAATGGTGTTGGGCAGTGAAAATAATGACATCGACCTATTAAGAGCCATCGAGTCATGGGGCGCAAATATCGTTATTGATGACCACTGCGTGGGCAGCAGATATTTTTGGGGAGAAATCACCCCACACGAGGATCGTTTACGAGCAATAGCAAAACGGTATATAGAGAGACCACCGTGCCCGACAAAAGATTTCCCTCTCAGACGGCGCTTACCCCATATCCTTGGTTTAATCAAAGAATTTAAAGTCCAAACTGCTGTAATAATACTCCAAAAATTCTGCGAGCCACATCAATATGACTTACCGGCTATAGAATCAGGTTTGCAAGAGCTTCATATCCCCAGCGTGGTTATTGAAATCGATGCCCCTATCTCGATGGCGCAAATAAGAACAAGAGTCGAGTCCCTCATCGACATGCTGCGTGTGGATACTTATTAAATGAATAAAACAAAATACAAAACCGCGCTGCTTGACTGCTGGCCCATGATGAAGGAACTGCGCAGAGATCATTTCAAACATACATGGAAGGCTGGGGAAAAGGGCGATCTGGTTGTCATGGGTATTTTTGAATGGTTTCTGGCATTGTGCGCCGGGTTTGGGGACTATGCAAATCCGTCATACGGCCCGTACTATACGGGGATATTGAGGGACAAAGAGAAGGCCCTTACATGTTTTAATACTGCTGAAAGCAAGGGATTCAAACGGGATATATGCGCCTCAATGCGCTGCCATCTCGGCCAGCTCTACATGGGCTTGACCGAAAAAAGCCCAAAAGGAGATACAGTAAAGCCTGACTTTATTTTACAGCCTGCGGCATGTTACGCCATGAGCAAGACCGGCCAGATTGTAAGTGAAGAGCTGGGGATACCTTATCTTAATCTTGAGTTCCCCACAAAAGACAGCGGAAATACGCGTGCTTATTTGACTACGGAAATGCAGGAAGCCATCGAATGGATGGAAAAAAAGACTGATAGAAAATTTAACGATGAGCTATTCATCAATGCGGTTCAAAATGAATGGGAATGTATGGTGCTGTGGGCCAGAATATGCGAAATGACAAAGACAATACCATCTCCGTTAGACTACCGACAAATGTGGTCGCTGAGGATTCCCAATATAACCTCACGACATAAAAGAGAGACCGTAACATTATATAGGATCCTCTTTGATGAGGTAAAAGAAAGAGTGGCAAAAGGAATTTCAGCGACACCCTATGAAACTGCCAGGCTGTTTCACCAGTTCCTGCCGCCTTTCTACGCCCTGAACATCTTTAAAGAACCGTGGAAATACGGTGCTTCTTTTATCGGAGGCGATGGGGCCTTCACTTCAATGGGCGCCTGGATGATCCATGAAGACGGAACCTGGGAAGCGGCCAAGATGCCTCATGAACGCGGTGTGAATATTTCAACAAGAGAGGCAGCACTGGAAGCCCTGGCAGATTTGTATCTCGGATATTTACCTGCCTCACGGTGTACTCTTACGGTAAATCAAAAAGAAGCGGCAAAAATGATACACGATTGGCATGTTGACGGAGTGGTGTTGATGATCGATCGTGGATGCAAAACCTTGTCCGCTGGACAGGAAGAACAGATCGTTGAGCTCAAAGATGCCGGAATACCCACCATGGTATATGAAGGCAGTCATGCGGATTTCAGAGACTACAATGAAATCGCAACCTTAAATCGGCTGGATTTTTTTCTTGAAAGCTTGGGGCTTAAAGAATTAGATGAATTTAAGGAGGGACAACAATGAACACTATTGATAAAGCCGGCAATTTAATGCCTGGGGCTCTGAGCGGAATCAGGGCTGTTGAATGGGCCACATTCGGCAACGGCCCTATCATTGGTGTTATGCTTGGAGACCTCGGGGCAGAGGTAATCAAATTGGAAGACAGGGTGGCAGGCGATCCTTCCCGCGGCATTTCGGCATTTCAAGGGGTAAAAACCATGAGCCCCCAGGGAATAAATTATGTATTTGAGTTCAGTAACCGGAACAAAAAAAGCATCCGCGTCGATTTAAATAAGCCAAAGGGTAAGGAGATTATTTATAAACTTACAGAGAAATCGGATGTTTTCTATACCAATTATCGAAAGAGTGTTGCGGTAAAACAAGGTGTGGACTACGAGACCCTCGCGAAGCATAACCCGAGACTTGTCTACGGCAGGGCCACAGGTTTAGGTCCGGAGGGCCCCGATTGTGAAAAGCGGGCATTTGACCCGGTGGGACTAGCACGATCAGGTTTGATGACCGTTGCGGGGGAAAAGGATAGCCCTCCCGGTCAGATAGCAGGCGCGATTGTCGACACGCTGGGCGCAACAATGACGGCCTTTGGCATTGTCAGCGCGCTCTTTATGAGGGAGCGCACAGGAGAGGGACAAGAGGTAAATGCATCGCTGTTAGGCTCCGCCATGTGGTCTCAATTTACAAACATATCGTTAACCGCCCTGCGCGACCACACGATGGGCAGATACTCAAGAACGGCGGTCAAAAATCCCTTGGCAAATGTTTATCAATGTAAGGATAAAAAGTGGATAGCCTTAGCAGAGCCGCAGTCAGACAGATACTGGCAGCAATTTTGTAACGTTATGGGTATTCCTCATCTTGAAAAGGATCCTAAGTTTGCAGATGAGTGGAAAAGAAGAGACAACGCCAAGGAGTTAGTAGCTCTGCTCGATAAACTCTTTACAGAAAAGACCAGAGACCAATGGGCGGAAATCTTTAGAGAACAAGGCAAACGCTTTGTAGCGTGGGAATGTGTCCAAAGTATTCCAGACCTCTTTAATGATCCTCAGGTAATAGCTAACCGATATATTGTTGAGTATGATCACCCTGTGCTTGGTAAAATCAAGGTTCAGCCTTTCCCAATTGGGTTCAGCAAAGCAACTGTCGGGCCAAAAGGACCGGCGCCTGAATTCGGACAACACACTGAAGAGGTCCTTCTTGATATCGGATATACCTGGGAAGATATCGAACGGTTGAGGGATGACGAAGTGATCTAAATCTATGGCGGCCATATGGAAGGGAGGTGAAGAAATGGTATTACAGGGAATAAAGGTGATTGATACGACGAGATGGGCCTTTGGTCCTTTTTGCGCAACCTGCCTTTCCGACATGGGAGCGGATGTTATTAAGGTGGAAGACCCTGAATCAGGAGATGGCGTAAGGTATGTGCATAAGACCAGGGACCTCCCTCTGGGTACAAGTAATCCGATGGTGGAATTGTTAAACAGAGGTAAACGAGGGTTGGCTGTCAGGCTTGACAAGGAACAGGGAAGAGAAATTCTTTACCGGCTCATTAAAACGGCAGATGTTTTTATGACCGCGCAGAGGCCGCGTTCTCAAAAAAAATTGGGGATCGATTATGAAACCTTGCGCCGAATCAACCCTCGGATAATCTACGCGGTCTGTGGTGCCTGGGGTGAAAAGGGCCCATTACGGGACAAACCTGCATGGGACGGCTCTGCTTTTGCAAGGTCCGGCCTGATGTATATCCTGCAGGATAAAAGCGGCTACCCCCCGGTTTGCCCGCCCGGCATGGGTGATCTGGTCGCTTCTATAAGCATGGCCTATGGTATAACGATGGCCCTGTTTCATCGCGAACGAACGGGAAAGGGACAAAAAGTGGATGTCTCACTCCTTGGTTCCATGATTACCGTTATGGAGGCACTTTGTCTGCAGGTGAGCCTGACTACGGATAAGGACTACCCACAATACGACAGTAATAAACCGGGCAACCCTCTCAATTTTACGTATCGCACAAAAGACAACAGGTGGATTTTATTAAATATGCATCACACCGATAAATTTTGGCACGTTTTCTGTGAAGCTGTTGACATAACCCAGTACGAAAATGACAAGCGCTTCTCCGATCACATCACGCGCTGCGAACACTCACTGGAACTTAAGGCGATTCTTGATGAAGCCTTCCTTAAAAAAGACCTCGCACAGTGGGTTGATATTTTCGAAAAAACCGACCTTGTCTGGGCGCCGATTCAAACCCTGAAGGAAGCTTGGAACGATCCCCAAGTTGTTGAGAATGAATTTGTTGTATCCTATACCGACCCCATCACAAAAAAAGAACGAAAGACCCCTGGTGCACCATTTAAGCTCAGCGAAATAAAGCCTGAGATTAATTTTGCAACCCCTGAACTTGGCCAACATACAGAGGAGATCCTTGTGGAGTTGGGCTATAGCTGGAAAGAGATAGAATCACTCAAGCATGAAAAAATAATCGCTTAATATACTTATTCTAGTGGAGGGATGTTTGCTGCACTAACGAGGTGGAGAAAATGTCAGATATTTTCTCCACCTCGTTCAAAGATTTTACAGCGTCCATCACAAGCGCAACTTGCCCTTTCACTCCGCCGCCTCTCACCACTTGCGCGTTCGCCTTACGACCGTTCCACCGCCCACACGTCTTAACTAATTATAACTGCTTCAGGATAACCTATTACCGTGGGTTTACATTAATAAATGGGACTGCTCCGCCAGGAATCATCTGAACAGGTAGTTTCCCATCCCATTTTTCAATGGCCTTCAACTGCACATAATCTCTACCACCTTGCTGAGTTATGGCCTGCGCTTGAATACGAATCGCCTCCGCCTCAGCCTTAGCAGAAGCAATTCGTTGCTCTGCCTGATATTTAACCTGCTCAAGTATGTTTCTTTGCTCAAGTGCTCTTTGTTCCGCCGTTACCTTGGCTTCGATAGCCTTGTTGAATTCGTCAGAGAAGTTGAAATCGGTTATAAAAATATCTCTTACCTCAATATAGCTCTTTGCAAGGTTATCCGACAGAGCTATTCTTAAATCCTCCTTCACTTCCTCTCGGCGTGTAATAAGCTCCTCTGCGGTATATCTGGCAGTCGTCTTTTTCACATATTCTTGAATGGTGGGGATAATCACCCGGGCGCTATAATCTCTTCTAAGATTTTGGTATACCCAATTCACACGGGAGGGAAGTAATCTATAATTAATAGTCACTTTTGTTGAAACTATCTGAAGGTCTTTTGATGCCGCCGATGCCGGATATTCTTCTTTTTGTACCGCCACATCCATTTTTTCTACTTTTTGATAAACCGGCACCTTTAAGTGGAATCCTTCATCAAAGATGATGTCAGATACCGCCCCCCAATTTAATACAACACCACGCTCCCCAGCCCGAACAATCACGATGGGATTGAAGATTAAAATTATCAACAATACTATTATACCCACTACCACCCACGTAATTTCTTTTCTGCCCATTTTATCCTCCCTTATAAGATTTTTATTAACGTTAACTAATTTCATCAAGATCCCCTCCTCTCTCCTCTATTTTTGATGATTGCTTGAAAAACCATTATAAAGGGTATTTCCTTGATAGACAACCTTTCACATAACGCCGGAATTGAGCGGCAACCGCAGACGGTGTGTAGGGAGCGAACGCTCGCGTTCGTGATCTACATAAGTAC
>JAFGNJ010000023.1 GCA_016927065.1 Deltaproteobacteria bacterium | reverse complement strand
TCACTGCCCATTGTTTTTGTCGTTATCGTGGGCAGTGACATCATATTAATCTTCGCCCCATCAATTAATATACGAAATTCCTGTTTGTCCTTGAAACAGATATATTCAAGCATATTTAAAGTATGAAGGCAAGAAAAAAATCCTTTAAAAATAACACAGGGGGAGGTATACTATTGCGTATTTTTCGGTAATATGGACTAAAAGCGAAATTCGTATAATATGGGAAATATGTCTAATAAGGCAAAAGTGACCCTGCCGGAGTTCCAGGAGTTTCTTCTGGAGCGCAAGCTCGTGCCGGCAAAGAACGTCACGTTCTTTGCCCACTGGGTAAGCCGGTTTCTCGACTATGCCAGGAAACGCGACCTTTCTGCCGTGGAATATCAAGAATCGACGGTCATCGAATTTCTGGATGCCCTGCAATCGGAAAAGCGCATTCAGGACTGGCAGCATCGCCAGGCCGATGACGCCCTGCGCCTTTATTATTTCCATTACCTCGGTAAAACAGGAAGTCGGGCGTCGGACGGGGACATGCCTGCTGATGTTCCAGGAGTGCTTCAGGAGATGGGGCGGCTGATCAGGATCAGGCACTATTCCTACAGCACGGAACGCACATACCTGCAGTGGGTCGAACGCTTCCTGGCCTATGCGCTGAAGCCGGGGAGGAAGATCTCCGAGCTTTCCGCAGGGGATTTCAAGGACTTTCTCAGTCACCTGGCTCTCAAACGAAAGGTCTCTGCTTCGACACAGAACCAGGCGTTCAATGCGATTTTGTTCCTCTTCCGCTTTGTGTTTCATAAAGAGCCCGAGAATCTGAGCAACACGGTCCGTGCGAAGCGTGGCATAAGGTTGCCGACCGTGCTGTCAACCGATGAGGTGAAACGGATTTTTACCCACATGAGCGGCACGAACCTCCTCATTGCGCAACTGCTCTATGGTTGCGGCCTCCGACTCATGGAGCTGTGCCGTCTGCGCGTGCAAGACATTGATTTTGCCGCCAGCACGATCTTTGTCAGGAGCGGGAAGGGGGACAATGACCGAACGACCATGCTTCCGGCGGTGGTCAAAGAGACGCTGCAAAGGCACCTTGAGGGCGTGAAGCGTCAACATGACCATGACCTCGCACAGGGATACGGCGAGACGTATCTCCCGGATGCGTTGGACCGGAAGTATCCGAATGCCGCCAAGGAGTGGACGTGGCAATATGTTTTCCCGTCATCCAAACTTTCGGTGGATCCGCGAAGCGGACGGATCGGCCGTCACCATATCAGCGAAAAAACGGTCCAGATGGGAGTGAGAAACGCCGTAAAAAAGGCCGGAATTGCCAAGCATGCGACGGTACATACATTCCGCCACAGCTTCGCGACGCATCTGCTCCAAAATGGCGTCAATATCAGGGAGGTACAGAGTCTCCTCGGGCACAAGAATGTTGAAACGACCATGATTTACACTCATGTCCTTCGCGATATGAAAAACGCGCCGCAGAGCCCGCTTGATGCCCTCTGATGTATGGGGTGCAGTTCAGCGAAGAGCCTCCCCCTGGGCTCTTTGCTGACCGACCTCCCTAAGCTTACCGAGAATATATCTTTTAGCGAAGACCAACCTTCAATAGGGTAAGAGTTCTAGAGTATCTCAATTGACTTTTTCAGCAGGGCGGCTCCTTTGCATTTGGAAGATTAATGAACAATATGATACTCGCCGGTGGATAACGAGAAGGTTCTGGCAAATCAGTCGGCATATGTGGTAACGTTATATAATCAGACAAACACAGGGGAGGTCTCAATGGACGACAGGGAAAAACTGCCCATCATCATCAAACACTGGATAGAGCATAACGAAAGCCATATGGATGAGTACCGCCAGTGGGCCACTAAGGCGGAGGAACTGGGTCTGACGGCGGTCAAGACCCGGATCAGCGACGCCATGGAGGCGATCATCCAATTCAACGGCCTTCTCAACGAGGCCCTCAAAGAATTAGAGGCCCTCTAGGTATTTTTGGAGCCTCTCCATCCCCTCCTCGATGTCATCGAGGGAATTGGCGTAGGAGAAGCGCAAAAACCCCTCTGACTGGCTCCCGAAGTCTATCCCCGGTGTCACCCCTACCTTGGCCTTTTTGAGGATGTCAAAGGCTAGTTTATAGGAATCGGCGGCGTATCGCCGCGCATTGGCCAGTATGTAGAAGGCCCCGGTCGGCTCCACCGCCACACCCAAGCCCATCTCCGCAAGCCGCTTGAGCATAAATTCCCGGCGGCGGTTGTAGATCTCCTTCATCTCCTGCACTTCTTCGCGCGTCTCCTGCAGGGCGGCGATCCCCCCCCATTGGACAAAGGAGTTGGGGGAGATAAAGAGGTTTTGCTGCATCACCTGCATGGGCCTGATGTACTCCTGTGGGGCGATGAGGTATCCCAAACGCCACCCCGTCATGGCGTAGAGCTTGGAAAAGCCGTTGAGCACAAAACAGCGATCGGTGAACTCCAGCATGGTGTGCTCCTCCCCCTTGTAGACGAGGCCGTGGTATATCTCATCGGAGATGATAAGGGGGGAGAGGGCGGCGATTTCCTCCATCCTCTTTTTGCCCATGACGATGCCGGTGGGGTTAGCGGGTGAGTTGACGATGATCCCCTTGGTGCGGGGGGTAATGTGCTTCTTGATCGCAGCGGGGAGATATTGAAAGCCTTCCTCCTCTTCTGTCTCCACGAGGACGGACCTTCCCTCCACGTAGGAGATGATGTTAGGGTAGCAGGGGTAGTGGGGATTGGGGAGGATTACTTCTTCACCGCTTTCCAAGAGTGCGGAAAAGAGCAGGAGCATGGCCGGAGAGGTCCCCGAGGTGATCAAAACCTGATCAGGCGAGACCTTCACCCTGTATTTCTCTCCATAGTGCTCACAGACGGTCTCCCGCAAGGGCACCAGGCCCAGGCTGTGGGTATAGTGGGTCTTTCCCTCCCTGATGGCACGCTGACAGGCCTCCTTGATGGGCGCCGGGGTGTCGAAATCTGGTTCACCCACCTCCAGGTGGATGATATCCTCGCCGCGGTGCTCCATCTCCGCGGCCCGCTCCATGACGTCCATGACGATAAAGGACTTCATTTCCTTGGCCCTGGAAGCGATCATGTCTTCCTCCTTATCCTCACCTGTTCTCCCTTCCCCCACCCACGCTCGCGGTGGAGGTTCTTCTCCTTTATGGCGATCTCCAGAAACCCCGCGCTCCCCCACAGGGCGATGATCTCTCCTTCGCCCCCCTCGTCATACGATTGTTTCAGGCCCGTGACCCTTTCGCCCTTGATCTCTAGCTCGATCATGTTGTCCCCGGCGAATTCCCCTAGGATCTCTTGGGAGATATTGGTGACCAGGTTGCCGAAAGAATCGACACGGATCACCTCCCCGAGGAGGATCGCTCCATTCAGAAGCGGTTCGGGGATTGTCAGTCTTGTCAACTCGGCGATATCGACGGCAGGCCCCATTGCCTCTGCTGAGACACCCAAAGAGAGGTGGGCGGCCGCAGGGGCGAAGATATCCCGGCCATGAAAGGTCTGGCTCACCCGGGGGAGACGGAACCGCTCTTCAGTCAGCTCATAGGTCCGCACCGCCTGCTCCCGTTTCAGTATGAGGGTGAAGCAGCCGTTGTCCGGCCCCACAAAGATATAACCTCCTCCCTCAAGGACCAGGGGTCTCCGCGTGCCCCCCACCCCGGGGTCTACGACGGCCACGTGGATGGTCCCCGCGGGATAGTAGGGATAGGTCTGCCCCAAGACGAGGGCGGCCCCTATCACGTCGTGGGGTGCGATCTTGTGGGCCAGGTCGACGATGCGGCAGTCGGGGTTGATACCGAGGATGACTCCCTTCATGGCGCCGATGTACCCGTCCCCCCACCCGAAATCGGTCAACAGGGTGATGATCGGTCTATTTGCCATGTGCTTCCCAGAACTTGCTCAATTGTCTTTTCAAAAGGAGGCCTGATAACCCTTTGTTCCGTGATGATGGCGCTCACATAACGATGCGGGGTGACATCAAAGGCGGGATTGCGACCCCCAATCCCCTCCTGGGCTATCCGATGCCCCCAGGGAGCTGTCACCTCATCTGGGTTTCTTTCCTCGATGGGGATACCTTTTCCTGTCTTGATGGTCGGATCGAAGGTGGAGAGAGGGGCGGCGACGTAAAAGGGTATCTTGTGCTCTTTGGCCAGGACTGCCAGAGTATAGGTTCCGATCTTGTTGGCCACATCCCCGTTGCGGGCGATCCTGTCCGCCCCCACGATGACCAGGTCGATTTCTCCGCGCTGCATGAGGTAACCAGCCATGCTATCGGTAATAAGGGTCACGGGGATTCCCTCCTTTGTCAACTCCCAGACGGTGAGGCGGGCCCCTTGCAGCAAGGGACGAGTCTCCGTGGCGACTACCGCGATATTCTTCTTCTCCTGCCAGGCGCTCCTGATCACCCCCAGGGCGGTGCCGTATCCCCCTGTGGCCAGGGCCCCGGCATTGCAGTGAGTCAGGATGGCATCGCCGTCGTTGATTAGGTCCTTGCCGTGCCTTCCTATCCTTTTATTGATATCGATGTCTTCCTTCAGGATGGTGTGGGCCTCGTTCACCAGCAGCTCTTTGATAGTCTCTACCCCCTTCTCCCTATTGATCACACACACCCCCTTCATCCGTTCCAAGGCCCAATGGAGGTTGACGGCTGTGGGACGGGTGGCCTTCAGGGTTGCGTAGATGGCATTCAGTTCTTTATAAAAGGGAGGAAAGCCCTTGTGTGCTATCCCCAGGGCCCCCAGGGCAAGCCCCATGGCCGCGGCGATACCGATGGCCGGTGCCCCCCTGATGGCCATGGTCGTGATGGCCTCGGCCACCATATCGGCGTCGGAGCACTCCAGGTAGACCTCCTCCGCAGGGAGTCGGCGCTGATCGAGGATGACGACCTTGTTATCCTTCCACGCTATGGTTTGGGGAAACACCGCTTAATTGCACCTATTGGGAAATTAATTCAATAGTATCAAATTTCTTCCAAGAAGTCGCTCAAAAGGGTTCCAGGATTCAAGGGGTCAAGGGTTAGAGTTCCATTTTTTCACTAGAATCCTAGGACCCTGGACCCCTTGTCTTATCATATGTGAGCAAGAGAATACTGTCAAATGATTGAAGGAAGACAGCAAAGTTCCCTTCAGACGCATCGAGAGAATAAGGTGTGTATACGCTACGACGCGGCTTTTGCGATCTGTTCCTCTTCTTGTTGGATGCCGAGCCGTTGTTCAGCAGCCCGCAGGATGGCCCGCAGCATATCACTGTATGACATAGCCGCGATCTTTGCCATCTTTGCCATATGTCCGTCCCAGCACCACCCCGGATTGGGGTTCACCTCCAGGAGCTTCGGCTCACCATCGACATTCAGCCTCCAATCAAACCGACAGTAATCCCTACACTCCAACCGCTCAAACAACTTCACGCAACATTCCTCGATGAACTTCTGGGTCTCATCAGGGAGCTCGGCGGGGACGGACTTGATTTTCCAGTACGGTGATTCTGGGAGCCACTTGGCCTCGTACCCGCAAATCCTGGGCAGGTCCGGCGGGAGGGCCGAATAATCCTCCTCAAGAATGGGCAAAACAGTGTACGACTCCGGGGGATTTCCAATTATACCAACGGTGATATCCTTGCCGGTGAGAAATTCCTCAACGAGGAGGGGTTTGTCATATCCGAATTTTTCTCTAATCTCTGATATGGCGTCGACGAGTTCCTCAATGGTATTGGCGACGCTCCGCTGAGTGATGCCAAAACTGGAGTCTCCAAAGTTTGGCTTCACCAGCACGGGGAAGCCAAAGGGGAGCTCAAAGGTGCTGTCCTCCGGCTTGATAAAAAAGGCCTCGGGGACCGGGATCTCCATCTCTTTCGCAATGCCGCGGATCAAGGACTTGTCGTAGCAAAAGGCAAGACATTGCGGCCCGGAACCTGTGTAGGGGATGCCGAGCATTTCCAGGACACTGGGGACATGAAGCTCTTTTGTGGCATCATTATTATACCCTTCATCGCACAGGTTAAAGGCAAAGTCGATCTTTCCGACCCATTTCATCAATTCAGTGATAATGGTATCGTGGTTATGAAGGTAGCTAAAATGATAGCCGTCGTTCTCCCGTAGGGCGGACTTTAGCTGATCAATGGTGTAGAAGTCGTCATCATCGAAGATGCGCAAAGGCTTTAAGGGATCCGGTTTGTTGGGGTCTCCCAACAGCACGGCCACATTTTTTAGCGCCCCTTTTTGCCGTCGTTTGAGAGGCGTCCATTCCTTTTTCACGACACTAGTCACCAGCAGGCGTCGCTCCATCATGCCCAAGTCTTGATTCCGCTGCGAGTTGGTTGCAATCTCGGTCTGAAATGCAATGGTACTGAAGCCCACCGTTTTTAACAGCCGGGAAAGACCTTCTCGGGTATAGAGCCTTTCCGCATAGAAGTGGTCTGCGATAATACCCTTTTCAACGTGGTTGACCAACTCCCTGGATATCAGGCGGTCTCCGTCAGCGGAGAGGGAGCGTTCCCGGCAGACAAAACGCTTCTTGTCTATCCATTCCCAGGAGTGAGCTTTGAAATGATCCTTAAGATATTCGCCATCCGCTATATCGATAATAAACCTCCCCCACGGCTTCAGCACCCTGAATACCTCTTTAAATACCTTCAAGTCTTCTTGCGCGGCTTCAAAGTATCCCAAACTGTTCCCCAGGATCATTACCACATCAAAGGTATCTGGAGGATAGGGGATCTTGCGCGCATCCCCTTCGCGGAATCTGACCTTCAAACCTTCTGTCTTGACGGTCGATTTGGCCTTTTGAATCAGGTAATGGGACCGGTCCAACCCCTCAATATTTCTATATCCTCTCCGCACCAGTTCGAGGGCATGTCTCCCCTGCCCACAACACAGATCCAGTATTTTTTCCGCCGGGGATAACGTAAACATCTCACAGAGGAGGTCCACTTCTTGCCGGGTGAGGTTCTGGTCATCAACGACATCTGCATCGGTCTTCAGGTACAGATAATTAAAGATATTGCGCCACCAATCGGGGTGGACATGCTCTTCGAGGTCTTGAACAGGGCCGAGTATCTTCCGCTTGGCCTTCCCATTTTTTCCCCGTTGAGGGGCTTTATCGGTTGATGCCTTGGTTTCTCTATCGGTTTTCAGGGAAAAATTGTTAGAGTTGCTGCGCAGCGAATCGGAATGCTCGTGCTCCTCAGCGTCTTGGTCAGGTCCGACGATCTTTTGTTTGACCTTCCCGCTTTCCCTCCGTTGCAGAGGTTTATCGCTTGATGTCTGATCTTCCATGTTCTACCTCCTTCTGCGAAAACGTCCCCTTTCCCGGGGACGCCTTTTGTTTTCTTATAGCACCTTTTATAGATTTCGCAAGCTTTTTTTCACCCTTCTAGTTTTTTCAATCGTCCACTAGCCCACGCCCCGCTTACCTGATCCCCAACTTGAAGAGGGTAACGCTTCCCACAACGTAGAGGGCGATCAGGGAGATGGACCCCCAGCCGATCCGCCAGGGGACCCGCTTGGCCCGGTAGATGAGGTCGATGATGACGATGTTGGTCATGACGATCCCCAGCACGGCCGTCAGGATGTGGTTCGGGGAGCCGTGGGCCAAGATAGGCCCTTGGGTAAAGAAGATGTCGGTTGCAGGAATGATGGCGATGTTGAAGAGGTTGCTCCCCAACAGGCTCCCGATGGCCATATTGAAGGCCCCCATCCTCACCAAGGGGATACCCACCGCCAGTTCCGGCAGGGAGGTGACCACCGCGAGCATAAAACTGCCGATAAACGATCGCCCCCACCCCGTGGTTTGTGCGATGGCATCGGCCGTGTTCGAGAGCCAAAAACCGGCGCCCACAATGGCGAGGGCACCGATGGCAAAGAAGAGATACAGATATTTTCCGCCTTCTCTCTGGTCAGTCTCTTTAGTCTGAGCGATCTCGCCGTGTAGTCCGAGGACCTCGTGGCGGTAGAGGATCCGTATTGCCAACAGATATATGAAGACCAGGATGATGCTCTCGATCCCCATGAATCCCAACTCAAGGTTCAGCCCGAGGCCGATTCCGAGTATGGCGATCCCTGCCAACACCACACCGAAGCTCGCAGCGATGACGTGCCCCGGGGAGAGGAGGTCAAGAATCGCTCCCCTTCCCTGAACGATATCAAAGGCCGCGATCAGGAGGAGGTTAAAGAGGTTGCTCCCGAAGATATTGCCGAGTGCCAGATCCGGTTCGCCGACCACCGAGGCGGAGGTGATGCAGACGGTCAGCTCCGGCAGGGAGGTGACAGTCGAGAAGAGGATGATCCCCAAAAATGTCTGGCTGATGCCGGTACGTGCGGCGATCTGATTGCCGTACTGGGACAGTTTATACCCGGCACCGATGATGATGAGGGCGGCTAAAGAAAACTGAAGCCACAGCATTGTGTAGTATTGTCATCCCGTGCCACCGGCAAGACCCGCCGGTTCGAATTTCGCCACAACCTCGGCAAAATTAGGGTCATGCAAAACTTTTCGGGCGAACTTCATGTATTTTGCCACAATGGCCCGCACCGCCAACTGAAGTTCGTACGGCTTAACGGGCTTTTCAAGTAAATAAGTGACATCCGAGGCTACACACATATTCACAACATCTTCGCTGGCGTTTCCGGTAATGACAATGGTGTCTTGGGGGGCCGAGGTAAATTTTTCCTTGATGCCGTCGAGAAAGGCAAAGCCGCTTTGTTCGCCGAGAAAAACATCTAAGATGAATATGGCGATACTACTCTCCTGGCTGAAGCAATAAGCAATTGCCTCATCGAACTTGGTGAAGCTGATCACATCACCCCATACATAGAACCGCTTGATGGTTTCAGCGGTTACTATGCAGAGATTTTTGTCGTCGTCGATGATGATGACGTCCAATCCCTCAGACATACCATACCTCCTTAACTTACAAAGTGACAAGAATAAAAAGGTTCCCGTAGCGCTCTTTTTTCTCTAAACCATCGACCCCTCGAATCCTCATGTTACTATACTCCAAACCATTTCCATTACAAGCATTTCTTGGTGTTGAGTCATGCCCTGTAGGCAACAGGGATCACAGGGGTTTCCGGCAACTCTTCTTTTTTCAAAACAAATATTTTTTCTCTCGCACTCCCCCAATGGGAAGGGGTAGATAAAGAGTGAATTCAGTTAATAGGCACCAGCCCCACAAGGAAGAAAAGGCAGTTACTCCACCGCAATCATCACGTTGGTCGCCTTGATGACGACCGAGACCTCTTTCCCCTCCCCCAGGGCCAAATTCTCGGCTGAGGCCTTGGTGATCACTGATACTATATCAATTTCGCCCGGCAGCGCCACGGTGACCTCTGAGTTGACCGCCCCGTGCGCCACCTTTTTTACCTTTCCTTTAAAAACATTCCGGGCGCTGATCTTCATAACGTCCTCCTTTTACCAGTGATTCTCCTACTGTGTCAAGGAACGGGTAGTATGGGAAGCGCCTGAGGGAGACGCGCCGCGCCGTGGTCTTCGATCCTCGGTATCATTCCCCCACACGCTTCAAGACCAAAAAAGGATCATCACTAAAGAGGGCCTTGTCATTCAGGTGTTTCTTAACAAAACTGTAGAGCGCCCTCGAAGAAGTAACGGGTTTAGTGAAAAGCTCGTCATCCACCGTCCATGCCGTCAGGGTGTCTCCAGAGATGGTATATTTGGCAAGATACCACACCCTCTTGTCGGGGGGGACATCGGTATCCTGCACATTCAGGAATCGCTCATCTTCTATGACAGTGACAAAGCCCCTCATCACATCACGCTGGACCTCCCCTTCCTCGATGCCCATGATCAGGAATTCATGCTCGTTGAACTGCTGGATGATCATGGTGAAGGGCTCCTCTTCATCTGTGTGCTCCCAATCCCCTATCAGCGCCGGATCGATCGTGGCCTTACTGACCCCACTCAAGGGGACCTTGGATTCGTACGGGCATCCGCATAGGAACGGGAGGATGAAAAGGACAGACAAAAACCCTAAAGTCCGCATCTTCGTTTTCATAGCTTCCCTCCGGTGAAAAGGATTTTCAATCCATTATACCAGAAATGAACGACAATGTCATCGGCAGATTTTGTTTGATCACCCAAGGGGAAAAATGAACCGGAGTTTTTCGTGGCCTAAGAAACAGGGGCCAAGTCGCAACAATCTCTCGGCGACCTGGCCCCTGTTTCTTCAAGAACTTCTTTCCCTATTTTTTCTTAGACCCAGGTGATCCAGCATGGCCAATGGGGCCTACCGTAAACCTCATCGCGCGCAAATGATTGTCCGAGGTAGAGGTCTCCCCGGCTACCTCCAAAACACTGACGGTAATCGAATTGCTGCCCGAGTTTTCCAATATCCATGATAGCCTGAACGGCGCAGTGGAATTCGGCCGAATAGATACCGTCTGTTCCTTGCGCAGAGCCGGTTGAGGATCAGGAGGAAATAAAAAGACAATTACCTTGACGGATCTCACTTTTGGATCGCCCTTGACGTCCACTAAGCCCTCGACATAAATTGTTTCTCCCCTGTCAAATGTCCTGCCTTCGATTGCAGCCTTGTTGGTTACCTTGGGTTTGAGATTGAAGGTGGCCACTGTCTCTGCCGGGCTCGTATCCGGAGCAACTGGCGACCCCTCCGGGCCTAAGGCATTGAATCTCTTTGTCACCCGGTTGTCCTCCTCATTTGACTCTTCGATGGTGTCCTCAGGATCGACTTCCTCGTACATGGTATGCAAGCCAACCGGCATCATATACTTAAACTTAATATATCTCGAATCTCCTGCCAGTATGGTGGGAAACGTGTGGTCATAGATCACCGCTCCCCCAACAATGCCGGCCTTCACGCGAACGTTATCCGCTCTGGCATCATCTGCATACACGTTGATCGAATAGGTATATACCGCATCTGCGCTGATGTCTGTCTGGCTCCCGGATTTATGGATGTTGATATAGTCCAGTCGTAGATTAGGCGGGGGCGGTGGAATATAGCAGGCAAAGGCCTCATGGGTATAGATATTATTTGTCTCGTCTGCTTCAGTGACCTCTGTGTCGCAATCCGCCACAACGGCCCATTCAGTTGCTTCCGTACAGGCGGCACGCCACATAAACATCCCCCCCTGGTTACGCATCGGCTCCAAACCAGTATGCAGATTCTTCGCAACGATCGTATCGCCGACGCGCAGCCCCACATGAAACGAATCCGCCGTTGTATCGCCAGTATTGGCCACCGCATAATTTATGGTGATCATGGCGCCGTCCTCAATCCACTCCGGGGTCCAGCTGAAGGTCCCACGAAGGATCAGGAGGTCCGGCGCGGCCGTGGCATGTGAACACACCACCATCACGGCCGCAAGCGCAATTCCCATAATACTCAACAATCGTAGCGTCTTCATGACAATGCTCCTTTCATTGTACTGTTGATTCTTTCCTCTTCCTCTAGAAGCATGTTCCATTACGTTTGATATATCACACTGGTGCTGTTAGTTCAAATCCGCTTAATACCGTACGGTATACCCCATAGAGAAAGGGGCCTTCAGCCCTTCCTTACCAAAACATCAAAAAAACTACAAACCCGAAGAACAGACCCGTCAATCCGAGAACGATCCCGCGGTAGATGTCTACAGCAGTAATTTGAGCTGCTTCTCTGTGGATCATGGTAGTACCTCCCTTTTCCTTTTTATCTATGAGTGCCGATCCACAGCAAAAAGGTTCAAATATAAAATCCATTTTTCATGATACTTGCAATCTCATCGCGTCAGATTTATACTTATAGAGTATTACGTACGTACCTTCCCATAGGAGGATTTTCTTAATTCTTGTGGGAAGTATTTGTTGTACCGCCTCACAAGGCAAACCATCTGGAGTCCCCCGGCATACCTGGGTTTTTCCTTGCCTACGGACAAGAGGTAGAACACATATGATTACTTTTCTGCGGAACCGATATCGCTTTTGTATATTTTCTCCCCCATACAGCCTCCACCACACTAGGGATAGAGACTAGCGGAAGATGCCAGTAAATCAGAAACGCGATACACTATTCTACGGCTGGTGGGTCTTGTTTGGGTGTTTCTTTTTTTCGCTCTATTCAGGTGGGGCTCTCACCTATAGCTTCACCGCATTTCTTGAACCGTTAGCAAGGGAGTTCAACTGGGGCTACGGACAGATATCCATCGCCGCTTCACTGCGTGGGCTGGAATTCGGTATTCTCGCCCCCCTTCTAGGTGTACTGGTTGACCGCTGGGGGCCACGAAGATTGATGCTCGGCGGGGCAATTTTATCCGGTTTTTGTTTTATCCTCCTGAGCCGTATTAACTCTCTTGGCATGTTCTACGGCATCTTTTTTTTACTGGCTATTGGGATGAGTCCGGGTGGTTCTACAGTCCAAATGACGGCAGTGGCCAACTGGTTTCATAAAAAAGTAGCGTTGGTTATCGGGATCGTGGCCAGTGGCCACGCTCTCGGCGGCTTGTTGGTACCAACTGTGACCCGATGTATAGATACCTTCGGATGGCGAGCGGTATTGGTAGTACTCGGCCTAGGCATGTGGCTCATAAATGTGCCGCTTGCGCTTCTCGTGCGGCATAAGCCGGAACAATACGGTTATCTGCCTGACGGTGATGTCAGCGATACCGTTGCTGTCCGAAAAGGTCAGCCGCCGGTGCAAAATAGCGATGAAGAACGTATTGCACTTGGACTTGCTCTGCGGAGCCGTACATTCTGGCACATCGCGCTGGCATATATGTGCAGTGTATTGGTCATAGGTGCCGTCATGACGCATGTCATGCCCTACCTCAGCAGCGTCGACATCACCAGGTCTATCTCTGGTTGGGTGGCCGCCATCCTCCCAGTGGTAAGCATCTGCGGGCGTCTCGGCTTTGGATGGCTTGGCGACAAGGTCAACAAAAAGTTGGCAGCGGTTATATGCTTTCTATTGTTAACGGCGGCGATGATCTTTTTTAATTATGCTGCTGTGGGAATGTGGCTCCTGTTGCCTTTCCTTATCTTCTTTGGCCTCGGGTATGGGGGCAACGTCTCAATACGGGCAGCTCTGTTGCGGGATTATTTCGGCAGGAGCAGATTGGGCACTATCCTCGGATTTTCCACGGGTGTCATGATGTTGGGAAACATAGCAGGGGCGCCTTTGGCCGGATGGGCATATGACACATCGGGGAGTTATCGCGGTGCTTGGTTTGCATTTGCTGCCGTCGCTGTTGTATCGGCAATCATCATAGTTACTACTCCTCCTTTCAAAAAAACAACACGCCATTAATAATGTTCTGTAATGAAAGGCTGCGTTCGGTGCCTTACATGATTATCCGCAACAGTACCTCTTAACCTAAAACATATAGTTGTCGGGTCTTAGATTACATGTTCGTCATTAGAACTATTATAATCCGAGACCCAACAACTATGTTTTACTACTCTTTAATTGCTGACCCTTATTGCAAACTTTGCCGGACTGTCTTATTCGGCTTTTCTAGCAACTGACTGGGATTTCCCACTCCCTTTGCCAAATCGTGTCCCTGCCCAGGCAGGTCGTCCTGTTTCGTCTCTCAATGTTATTACTTTTCCACCTGTTTCGATTGTCGTTACAGCCACATCCTGACCATAGATAAATCCTTTCACCGTGGCTTCCGCCCCATCTGTCAATACATATCCTTCATACTCCCTGTACTCACTGGGACCAAGATGGATTGCATATATTTTGTCACTAACCTTTAGAGTCCATTCGGTTCCCTCTTGGACCAGTGTCCCGTGCAGCGTGTTCATCTCTCCGAGACGAACAAAATCTCTCCCCCTGAGTGTCTCAGCAAGACCAATCTGGGGTAACAAAGCTGCGACCAAAAAAGCGGAAAGAATTATCACTGATGTTATTCTCCTACGGTCTGTGTACTTCATGGTATTTCCCTCCTAGGTTTTTATTTGCATGTATAGGAGAGCAAAGCGCGTGCCAAAATGAGCAGCCATTCTTAAGTGACTAATATTAAATGATTATTACAATATATTGGGACTTAGACTCTGATTTTTTCGATGACAGACAAGGTAAAGTTGAGTAAAAAATACCCAGCTTGCGGGATTGAAAGGTATTAAGTTGTATACAATCTAGGCAGAGAGTTTCTGGAGAGAGAACCGATTGGCAATAGCAGAACAATGCATTAAGCATTATGGCAAGATTGATATACTCCACAACAATGAAACAAATCCAGCCGATCTATATATTTTGAAAGAAAAATTCATTGACTCGCAAACAGCTTCTACATAAAATGCTAACATATATATAGGATAAGCTTAAAAATAAGTGTTCAAGAATAGATAATGATAAAAATACTAAAAAACATCGTGCCAGTTGGTATCCTCATTGCGGCTTTGATTCAATGGTACGGAATTGGTGAAAGAACTTATCATGGGTGGTGGATGTGGTACAAATTTAAAGATTATGGCGGAGGAGTGCCAACAGACTTATCATTCGAAATGACAATAATTACCTATTTGCTATCTGCAATTCTGATCTCATCGGGTTATTATATGCATCGACATGGGAAATTAAATAAGTTGTGCGCCAGCATTAACATCATCGCTGTATTTATGCTACTCATCGGCCTTGGATGGTTATCAATCTTATTGGCCAGTCCATTTGCCGTATTGGTAAAAAGATAAATCAGGCGACGATAAGCAAAAGAAAGTTCAAAAAACGAGAAGACGAAAATTAGCCAAAAAGCCTGCTAAGAATACCCATTACAAGTTATCAGCGAAGCTCATGGGGTAGGATCAAATGTTTATGCTTCACTGAGCTGAAACCACACATGCCCCCACAGCCCATAGACTCCCTCGACAAATTCGCGGTTGAAGATCAAGAGGGGCTTGCTCTCCTCTTGTGGTACCTGCAAGACGATCCACCCCTCACGAGATTCCCCTGGCTGAAAGACCTCTCCGATTAACGGCGGCTGCGGTTGCCGTGCTGTTACAGGATTTTTATAGACCGTCTCGCCGTCCGCGGAGACGGCGGCAAACTGTCCCGACCGCAGTTGGTACGGTTCCTCGCCAATCCCCCTCCCTCTGCGCGAATAGCCAAAAGTCAGACGAACAAGGAAATACTCAAAGCCGTTCGGCGGGGGCTCGGCCATTACCCCAGCCTCCTTGACGCGTTGTAACGCCTCCTCTCCCCGCACAATTTCCAGAAGAGTAATGACGATATCATAGATCTCAGGAGCGGCGTACGCATCCCCACGCTCGATCTTTGTCTTGATGGTCACTCCGAGGGGAGCCGGATTGCGGGGAGAGGTGCCTAAAACTGCCTGTAAGTCTTTACCCGGGTCATGTTTTGCTGTCATTTCTCCGCCATCCTGCCGCTTAAATTTTTAGCGAATAATCCTCAAATCCCCCCCCCTTTAGCAAAGGGGGGATAAGAAAGAACTTTTATGATTCATCAATTGCGAACCCGCCGCGAGACATTATCTAGACAATAGATCAACTAAATCCCTCCTCAACTCCCTGTATAAAGTGCGGAGTTCATCCCCCTTTGACAAAGGGGGATAGAGGGGGATTTTGCTGTCGCCTCTTTACTAACGCCACTCATCGATGGAAAAACTCCCGATATAGCGCCAATCGCCAGCCTGCCAGAAGGCATTTGTACTTCCGCCGACGACGAGTATGCTGATCTCCTCCGGGTTGCGATACCTATTTATCATGGTCTTTTTCGGCTCTTTGAGCCACGAGGCATACGGCTCAACGCCCTGTTGCGCAGCCGGCAGCGTCATCCCTTCGACGAGGTGATATCGCCAATATTCCCTAAAGGGCAGCTTCGTGTTGTCATACACATACTCGCTCAACGCCCCCTTACTTGGGAAGCCCTCCTGCACGAGATCGCGCGCGACAATGGGGTCGAGCAAAAGCCCAAGGCCGCTCCTATATGCTCCGGAAGGCAAAACCCAATTCGCCATTTGCAGGATTGCCTTGTGTCTTTTTTCGTCGTAGGTGTTTTTCCAATGCCAGATTCCATATCCATGAAAATAACTTACAACACTGTCTCCCGGTTTGAAGCCTTTTTGTATATGGAACGGTTTCCATCCTGAAGGCAAACCCTCTTCGTTTTCCGCAAAGGTGACATGGTTATAATTAAGACTATTCCCTTGAGAACCCCAATAGGTCAAATTTGGAACACCGCCTCCCCCTAGATTGAGGGACATAAATGTAGCGACCCTTCCAAGAACGGCATTTGCCTGATTAAAAGGACCCATTGCTCCACAGCCTGAATTCATCTCTATCTCATGCCTTATCGGCCCGTTAACAACTATCATCCTGGCAAAAGACTGTGTTGACGTTGCGATTGCGGGCACCCCCGATGCCGCTAATGCCAAGATAACAGGCAGGTACTCCGGCCGAGCCCCTGCCATCACAGCGTTCGCAGCGACCTTCTCAACGGTAAAACTCAGCGCTTCGTATCCAGACCTGAGCTCTCCGACGACTTCGTCGGGTTTATGGCTGGTTCCCGTGAGCATTTCGGCTACTCTCTCTTCTGTGGGGAGCACTATCGGAAGGTAGTCTGTCATCTTTTCTTCAAAAAAGAGGCGTTGTAGACCTTCGTCGGTATCCGGCCCGAGGAGTCTTGGTACCGGCCTCTCCTCTAAACTCTCAATCATATCTTCTTTCGTCAAGGGCTTGGTCAGGGCCTCGACAATTTCATCAAGCACCGGCCTCCCTGTTACCGGGTCGTTACCCTCTATATATTCTCGGCATTTTGATGATGGTTCTCGAGAAATAGGGTGAGGGACATAAATTAAGCGGTGGTTGGGCATACCGACCAATCCGGCGTGCATTTTTACAAGATCCTCAAATACCTTGGCCTCAACAGGAGCAGTGGGGATTCCCATTCTTTCCAGTTTTGTACAATGCACGACGACCGCCGGCGCACAGGTACTTCAGTGTCCGACCGCCATGACCACTCCATCGCCTTTCTCTTGTATCTCAGCCCATAACCCAGGATCATCCTCTCCATAGGACCCCGATTTGTCTCTGAGCAAGAATGTCGTCTTCGGATATCGTCCAGAAAGCACATTGTACATCTCTTGGGAAAATTGGTGGGTATAGGGCCACCGTACATCAACAATATATATCGTTTTCCCATCAAGGTTATCGAGCCGAGGCGCCATAGCTATTTGTTGCTTTACAGGAAGCTGACCTCGGGGATTTATCACCGTATTCATTACGTTCATTGCCTCCTCAATAAATTGCTATACCCTAATGCATGACACTTCATGGCCTCCTCCTGTATCACGCAGCGGCGGCACCTCTTTCTTACACTTTGAGATAGCCATGGGACAGCGGGGATGAAAATTGCAACCGGAAGGGGGAGTTAAAGGACTGGGGATTTCACCCTTGAGGATAATGCGTTTTCGCTTCTCTTCTAAAAAGGGGTCTGCCACCGGTACTGCCGAAAGTAGGGATTTAGTGTAGGGATGCAGGGGGTTCTCATACAAGGTTTTTCGATCCGTGACCTCTACTATGCGGCCCAGGTACATGACAGCTATCCGATCACTGATATGGCGAACAACCGATAGATCATGGGCGATGAAGAGATAGGTCAATCTCTTTAATCTCTCTTGTAGTTCTTCCAGCAAGTTGATGATCTGGGCCTGAATCGACACATCAAGGGCTGAAATAGGCTCATCACAGATGAGCAATGATGCATTACTTGCAAGTGCCCGGGCTACACCGATGCGCTGTCTTTGGCCGCCGCTGAATTCATGGGGCACCCGATCCATCATACTGGGATCAAGTCCTACAATGCGAAAAAGTTCCTCTACTCTTTCCCTATATTCCTGTCTGCTGTTAGCCAGATGAAAAACCTTTAGGGGTTCCCCCACGATACTGCCCGCACTCTGGCGAGGATCGAGCGACCCATAGGGATCTTGAAAGATAAGAGACATTCGGCTCCGTAATGGTCGCATCTGGTGCTCGGACAATTGGGAAATGTCTTGGCCTTCAAAGATAATGTGCCCTGACGTTGGTTGATAGAGCCTCATGATACAACGCCCGACGGTCGTCTTGCCGGAGCCGCTTTCACCGACAAGGCCAAGGGTCTCCCCTCTCTTGATATGGAAGCTCACGCCGTCAACAGCCTTGACATCTGCAACTTTGTGGCGCAGAAGACCACGTGTCACCGGAAAGTACATCTTGAGATCATCTACTTCCACAATTTTGCCATTGCGGGACGGGCTCTTCATCCTTACTCTATCCTTCATGTCTCAACATAGCAGCGAACATAGTGCTGCCCCTCGATCAGTTTTAGATCTGGCCATGGATCCTGGCCGCATCGTTCAATATGATAAGGACACCGTGGTTTGAAAGCACACGTTATCGGCATGTTAAGCAGGTTAGGCGGCATACCCTCAATAGGGACCAGCTTCCTTCCCTCCTCCTCATCCAGCCTCGGAACACAGTTAAGGAGCGCGATAGTATAGGGATGACGGGGATTACCAAAGATCTCCTTTGCGGTGCCTGACTCAACAATGCGCCCGGCATACATGACATAGAGCCTTTGGGCATAGCGGGCAATAACACCCAAGTTGTGTGTGACGATAACGAGCGAGGCATTAAAGCGTGAAACCAGGTCCGTCATGAGCTCCAAGAGCTGAGCTTGTGTCGTCACATCCAGTGCGGTGGTTGGCTCATCCGCAATGATGATTTTAGGGTTACACGACAATGCCATAGCAATCATCACCCGTTGCCGCATACCGCCGCTGAACTGGTGGGGGTAATCATCAATACGCTTATCAGCATCCGGAATACCCACCATGCTGAGCAATTCAATAGCCCGGTTCCTGGCTTCATTCACATCCATGCCAAGATGAAGCTCCAGTCCCTCCGTGAGCTGTCTGCCAATGGTCAAAACCGGGTTAAGTGACGTCATCGGCTCCTGGAAGACCATAGCGATCCCCCCCCCCCGAATAGAGCGCATCTCATCTCCATTGGCCTCAAATTGTAGCAAGTCCTGTCCTTCAAATATAATCTGGCCTGCTACAATCTCCCCTGGCGGTGTCGGGATTAATTGCAAAACGGATAACTGGCTTACCGACTTGCCACAACCGCTTTCACCCACGAGCCCAACGATCTCCTTTTTTTTGATGTGATAGGAAATATCGTCCACCGCCTTTACCAGACCGTGGTATACTTTAAAATATGTCTTTAAATTCTTAACCTCTAATAGTACTGGCATGATCCGTTCCTAAACGAATATCATGGATTGCTCCCAGGTCATAATACACCTCTGAGCCGGGGGTCGAGCGCATCCCTCAATCCATCACCCACCATATTGAAGCTGAATACGACAAGCATGATGGCAAAGCCAGGGGCAAAAGAAAGTATCGGATGCGTCAGCAGATACTGATAGCCGTCGTTAACCATGGCGCCCCAGGCGGCGCCAGGCGGCTCTATGCCGATACCGAGGAAACTGAGGCCGGCCTCTGCCAAGATCGTCAATCCCATCATCATCGTTATCAATACGATAAGGGGCGGAAAACAATTCGGAACGACATGGCGAAACATAATACGTAGATTACCGGCTCCCATCGCGCGTCCTGCCAAAAAATAATCGTTTTCCTTGACCGAAAGAACCTGACCGCACATTAACCTGGCGTATGCCGGTAAGAGGCCGATGCCGAGGGCTATCATAACATTCCTGAGTCCCCCCCCGAGCAAAACAGCGATGACCAGGGCCAACAAGATCACAGGAAAAGCCATAAGCGCGTCTATAAACCTCATGATAATTGCGTGTACCCAACGGCCAAAGTATCCGGCAATCAATCCCATGGTCATGCCGACAGAGGCAGCGATACATACTGCGACCACACCGACCATCAAAGAAGTCCGTGTGCCGAAGATGATACGACTTAATGTGTCTCTTCCGAGGGCATCGGTTCCCAAGAGATGCTCTTTGCACGGTTGAACCAAGGTCTGATTTAAGTCAAGCTTATAGGGATCGTAAGGTGCTATCCAGGGGGCAAAAATGGCTGTTACGAAAAGCGCCAGGATCACAACAATACCGAACACAACCACCCCACGGCTGAATAATACCTTCATGATGCGCCGAAACTCGCTGGCATGGAGTGGAGTTTCCGTCATATCTGTGCGCTGCATATTATCTACTGACATCGTTCGTTCCCTTTATCCGTACCGTATTCTGGGATCAAGCCAACCATACGAGAGGTCGACAACGAGGTTGACCACTAGGACGACCGTAGCGATCAGTAAAACGATACCCTGTACAATGGCGTAATCGTGGGAGATAACACCATCTACGGCCAGCCTCCCCATACCGGGGATATTGAATACGGTCTCAACCAGCACCGAGCCGCCGATGATGTTGCGGAACATAAGGCCTTTCAAGGTTACAACGGGGATAAGGGCGTTCTTTAGGGCATGTCTGACAATGATCAGCCTCTCCCGCAACCCTTTGGCCCAGGCAGTCCTAATATAATCTTGCCGCATGATCTCCAGCATACTTGATCGGGTTTGACGTGCTGCCGATGCGATAGGAAAGACTGAAAGGCAAAAGACCGGCATGATAATCTTTCTCGTGCTCATCCAGAAGTCCTCGAAGGGTGACGTGTAGCCCTGGACTGGAAGTATCCCGAGGTACAGAGCAAAAAAGTAGATCATCAAAATACCCAGCCAGAAGACAGGAATAGTGATTCCCAAATTTGCCAGCAGAGTTACCCCGGTATCAAGCCATCTGCCCCGCCTCACCGCACTCACCACACCCAACGGTATACCAACAACGATGCTGATGATAAAGGCCAACAGTCCAATATGGAGGGTTATGGGCAACCGGCCGATAATTTCTTTTGCTACCTTGCCCCTGTGTATAATCGAGACGCCGAGGTCTCCGCACACGGCGGCGGAAAACCAGTTGATATACTGTACAGGTATGGGTTTATCCAAACCGAATTCATGCCTGAGTGCGGCAATTTTTTCCTCCGACGATTGGATTAGATCATCCTCCGTGATCAGCATGTAAATAGGGTCGCCCGGCAACAGGCGCATCACCAGAAAGACGATCATTGTGACCATCACGAGAACAAGCATGGACTGAATCACTCTGCGAATGATATAGGTGGTCATTGCTATACTATCCTTATTGTCAATGATGCTGCTCAAAGACAAGAGTCATCGACATGTACCGCATGTACTTTCGGCCGAAATCGACAAGTCCAGAGACTGCAGACACACTAGTCGCTTTACAGGCCGAGTAATAGCGTGCCTGCAGTCTCAGGTCTTGTGTCATCACTTGCTCATCCAGGCTCTATCCGGTGTCCAATTCGTCCAGGACCCCCACTCCAAGTGACCCGTGTCATGAACATAATTTTGAACGGCATAACCCCGTCCAACTTCATTGATAGGTATCACCATTGTCTCATCAAACATCTTCTCCAATACATTTTGAATATTTCTCTTTTTTGCCTCAACGGTAGAAATCGATTTTTGGATCAGCTCATCAAATCCCGCCGGCCTCGCAAGACTCGGAAAATCAGGAGATTTAGCTGAAAAATAGAAATCGAGTGTCTGGTTATAATTCGGGAACACCGCTATCGGCTGACAGAGAAGGGCATTGTGCCATCCCTTTCTGCGGTATTCAGAGTACCTACCGTAGTCCACGAAGTCCAGATCAACCTTGATCCCTACCTCGCCAAGGTAGCTCTGTAGCGCGACCATGACATCCCGATCAACATCAAAAGACATAGGGATGATCTTGGTTGCAAACCCGTTGGGATACCCCGTCTCTGTCAGAAGCTTCTTTGCCTTTTCAGGGTCATACTGGCGACCCTTAAAATTAGGGTCATACGCCATTGAATTAGAGGGAGGAAGCTGATATGCGGCCTTTAAAAAGCCGTACCCCTTTCCCTTTACAATTGCCTCCCGGTCGATCGCGTACTCCACTGCCTCGCGCACCTTTTTATTGCCAAAGGGAGAATCAGCGTTTTTGCTGTCGGGGAGGAGCGATACCGTCCCAGAGGGCGCGGAGATAATCTTAAACCCCAAAGCCTTCATGTCCGCCGCCATTTTGCCAAGTCCTATACCCAGCACCTCCGCCTCTCCCGCACGCATGACCGCCTGCTGCGTCATCGGGTCCTTAATGAAATGAAGTTCTACACCATCAAGATAGGGTTTCCCTTTATCCCAGTAATTTTCATTGCGTGTGTATTTCGCAACAACGTCCCGCTGAAAACTGACGAATTTAAACGGCCCCGTCCCAACAGGATTTAATTTGGCCCATTCTATGCCGTTTTTCTCGACCGCCTCCTTTGATACCATCGCGCCGGGACTGCCGGAAAGTCGGGCTAAGAGGTTATTGTTGTATTCACTCAGATTGATGCGCACGGTGTAGTCATCCACCACCTCTACAGAGGTCCAAGAAGCGGTCCCTGACGCTTTTGCATCCTTCACTGCCTGGAGGTTAAACCTGGCTACCTCGGCGTTAAAGTCTGAACCGTCGTGGAACTTGACGCCCTTGCGCAAGGTAAAAGTGATGGACTTCCTGTCCCGAGCGACCTTCCAGTCGGTCGCCAAACACGGGAGGATCTTATTCATATTATCCTGGTTCACGAGATACTCGATGCAGGGTTTCATGCCTAAGGCGTCGTTGCCGACCGCATTTGCAGGCCACCCGATACACCCTCGAGGCCCTGCCCCCTCAACGACTCTCAGAATACCGCCATACTGCGGTTTATCCTGCGAGTGCGCAGGATAGCCCCCCACCAGCAATAAGGCGACTATCAGTAACACAAGACAACCAATACTACCCACTGAGAACCACTTTCCCTTCATAATGCACCTCCTTCTTACCAATTAAGGTTAAACTTTTTCTCAAACCCTTCCTAAAGCATCCAATAATTATCTCACCTCCTTTTCCAAATTTTCGTTCTGACCTTCTCTCTCTGTATCGTAAACAATTAATATTTTCTTTTACCCTAAAGAATACACTGAGCTCAGGGGACCCGGCAATCCATCCTCATCACCCCTCACCCCATAGCACGTTTTCGATTCCAACGGACTGCCGGGCTCCCACTGAATCAGCGGTTTGTCAAAAATCGGCTATCGCCACTTATCAATAGAAACGGTTGTCACATAGGACATCTTCCACCCTTGCATCATAGGCGCTGCGTCTCCCCCTACCACGATCACTTCAATCTTCCCAGAGGGGTAAACCGGCACAATTGTATCATCAGGGTCGGTCAGATATTCCTTGGGCCACGACCCGCCTCTGCTGATAGCTGACTTAATTAACCCTCCAAAATACCCGCTTGACCGAAACTCTTGTAAAGTCGATGTAGCGTTTTCCCAGATGTACTCTTTTACCTCTTCTTTGCTCATCCCTTCTTTGTTCAACATCGCTGCCCTTTGAGGAGAAATCAACGCGACAGCCGCACTAGGATACTCGAAGGCCGCGATGTCCTTCGCCAGAAAATCTAGGCCATCTTCCGGTTGATAATAATTTCCCGAATGGCTCCAGCCTCCGCTGAAAAGAGAAAGGGTGCTTTCTTTGGATTTAAAACCCTTATCAACACTGAATGCCTTCCAGGGACTTTTTTCCTCATTTTCACCAAAGACAAAAGAATAGCAGCTTGGGTTGCCCTGCACACCCATCATGTTCACACCGACCTCGCCGCCTCCGAGGTTAATAATGAACAATTGAAGCGCACGACCAAGAACGGAATTCACCTGGTTGCCGGGCCCCAGTGCATACGTGTCGCAATTCATCTTCAGTTCCTTGCGGATCGGCCCGTTCACCACCTGCATGAATGAGAAGGAATTGGTCGAACGCACCCAAGAATCGGCACCCCTGGCGTCTTTGTTGTACGCCTCAACGAGTGCCAGAAGTACCGGCATATATTCCGGTCTAGCGCCTGCCATGACGGCGTTGATGGCAACCTTTTCAACCGTCACCTTGAGTTTTTCAGGCGCCATAGATGCCGCTACCACTTCTTGAGGGTTATGCTTTGTGCCTTTGAGCATTGCGGCGACTTTTTCCTCCGTGGGGGGGATGATGGGGAGCCCATCACTGAGCCCTTTGTTATAAAAGAAGTCCTGAATCTCATCAAGGGTCCCGGTTATAGCCACCCTGGGGGGGGCGGGTGGTTTATACATTCCGCTCTTCTTTTCATCGGCGGTTAAGGATACAGTCAGTGCCGAAATAATACTGTCCAGTGCGGCAGACTTTTGCTTCCCCTTCATAGATTCGGGTGGAAACGGGATTGCCGTATACCTTATGAGCGATCCAATAGATTCTCGTGTACTGATTGCAACCTTGGCTAAGGTATCATAAATAATGACCGTACCAGGCACACCCGCTTTTTCCAATTGGGAGGCATAAGCAAAGGCCGAAGCCGTCAACGAACCGGTGGGGGAACCCCCATAGACATATGCATTGGCCTTGCCGGCAATCTCTTTTCTCTGATTAGGGTCGTCCCGCATATAACCATCTCCTCTGTTCATGGAAACAACCGTAGCCTTGGGAAAGCGCTTTTTTAGAGCCTTGCCCACCTCATCGAGAAACTTGTCCATCCCTGAACCATGCGGCATAGAGTTAATAATATAGACCACTTTGCCATTCAAATCCGAACCTCGGGGGGCAAGAGGAATTAACTGTACCTCCGGCTTTTCACCACTAGGGTCCAGCGCGGCATACTGCGTCTCATCTTTTGTCTGCGCATTGCTGATCGTCGAAATCGCGAAGGTAACACAGCATACAATGGAAAAAATAAATATAACTATCGTCTTGTCGAAGTAGTTCATAAATGCCTCCTCTCTCTTGTTTAATCCGTACTCATTTCCTCTCTTTCAATAAAGCGCGTAGTGGGGAACAAGATCCTTATACTTATTCACCACTCTTCCCCAATCGGCCGGCTTCTCGATTTTTTTCGTTACCCATGCAACCCCGCTCCCTTCGAGGGCAGCTCCAGCAAAAATACCCATAAAATTTCCCGGCCCCCCGGCAACGATGACTCTAATCAACTCAGCATTTCGCAGCAAACGAACAGAATCCATTGCGTTCACTGGCAACCACTCTTTCCCCTCGCGAGGGTGCCAATAGGACGGATGACGATAGGCCATGGCTGTAGCGTTTTGTGAGATAAATGTCTGTATCATTTTTTTTGTCCACCCCGCCTTGGATAACGCTAATGCCTGTGGTGGTGTCAGGATAATACAGGTAAGCCCTCTCTTGGCGGGGAGAAGATTATAGATTATTGCGGACAGAATTCCTTTATCATCCGATCCGTACGGCCAAATTTGCGAAAAGGAATTGGGGAAAAAGAGGGAGACGGCGCTATCATCCCGAGCCAATCCTTGTTCAACATGCAGTGGATCCCAAGGGCTCTTCTCTTCATGCTCACCGATGACAAGGGAGTACTTCCCTGGATTGCCGAGCACGCCCATATCTTCAACGCCTTTACGGGCACCCCCGATGTTTTTAATAATAAGCCCCATGGCCCGCCCGACGGCGGCGTTGGCGATATCCCCCGGGCTCAAGGCCCCGGAGCTGCTATTGATATGAACTTCGTTTCGTATGGAGCCATTCACAATCCACATAGGCGCCCAAGATCCCGTACTGGTCCCATACGTACCAAGACAAGCCTTTGAGTCAACGAGGGCCTTCACCGCGGCTATCAATACCGGCATGTGAATCGGCAGGGCCCCAGCCATGACGGCATTAATCGCTATCTTCTCCACCGTGGCCTTCCCAAGACGGGGAACGATCATGCCGACAACATGATCAGCCGGCAAGTCTGTACCGGTGAGCATTTCTTTAACCGCTTCTTCGGTAGGGGGTATCAGAGGAAGGCCATCACCCCATCCCTGACGGTAGAAAAATCTATTAACTTCATCTGTAACGCCGCTAAAAACAATCCGAGCGGTCTCTTCTGGTGCTTTGGTTTGGGGGGATTTTTCATCCTCTGAGAGAGGACGTGTCAGAGCAGCTACAACATCATCCATTACTGTATTGATGTTGTTTTCAATCTCTTCATAAACACTACATTCACAAGGGACTGATTCCGGGACGACTCGCACCTTCGGCATTCCATTATTGGACGACGCAGATGTGGCATCGATTATAAAACCTTCATTCACTAAAAGAACGGTTGGTTTTTCCCTTTCCTCGATAGATACCGAATCGCACACAAGGTACGATGTGCACGACCCTCAGTCCCCTACAGCAAGTATGGCCCCGTCAATTGAATCAACCCATTTTTCAAACTTTTCTTTCCCTTTGCTCTCTATTTCGGGGACATTTGCGACGGACGCACGATACCAGCTGATCTCAGTCTTCGGGAAATGCTTACTCATCCACTTTTCTGCTGCTTGTAACATCGGATGGGCCGCTCTTTTCGCATTGCAGAATAACCCGATTGTTTTCCCATTAAGATCATCGAGACGTTCAGCAATGCCGCGTGCCGGCACCGGATCAGCATCCGCCCAGGGGCTGAGAACCTGCTGCTCGCCTATGTTCTTATCCGTACTCATTGTTGCCTCTCCTTGGAACCTTAAATGAGTGCAACACCTCTTCACCTCCTAAGCGCTGGTCTTTGATTTTTCATGGAATTTTCAAGATTTCGGCCAATCGCCAGAATGTGATTTTCTAGGCTCTGTTTTGCCTTTTCAAGATTTCTCTCTCGTAGGCCTTCTAGAATCTGTTTATGCTGATCGAGGTGCTGAACCAATAAATCCTGTTTCAGTGGAACCTTTCCCAGAATATTGACAACCATGTTGATAAGGAATCCCACCAGCATTTCAAGTGCTGGATTCTTGCTCGCCTTCGTTATAATCACATGAAAATCGATAATAGCTGATACGGGGGGCAGGTCTCCTCTTTTCAAAGATGCTTCGGCGTCATTAATGATTTTTTCTAAAAGGGCCAGTTCTTCTTCAGTAATCCTTTGCACTGCAAAATCCATCACGCGAAGCTCAAGGGCGAGTCGTGCCTCAGTTATGTGCTGAAGATCCAGCGCACCTATTTGAAATAGGTCTGTTACGGTTTTTGTATCGTCGTTGATATGTGGTTGTCTAATGAAGGAACCACCATCACTCCCTTGTTTGATGACAATAAGCCCTTCATGTTCGAGTACCCGCAACGCCTCACGCAGGGCGGACCTACCGATATTAAACTGAGCGGCAAGTTCTCTTTCAGGAGGTAATTTATCACCCGGCCTGAAAACGCCGGAAGAAATGAGATGGCGCACTTGATCTGCTACTTGTTCGAAAATCCTTTTGGATGGTAAGGGAACAAATGGAGAGGCCTTCATCAAATTCCCTTCTCGCTGACGAAATTGAAAATTGGGCTTATATCATATGTCTGACCAATTGACAATGTCAAGTAAATAATTTTCGTTTTGTCATGTATGAAACCCAGGTCTCGAAACACGCTCGCATTCCGCTAGAACACGTGGATTTTTTACAGTATTTCGTGCGTAACCCTATGAAATAGTAGGGAATATCAGCTAACGGCGATTCGTTTTATCCTCACCGTTTTTGAGCCTGATCTGCCGCTTCAAGAGACGTATATCCCATCTCGTGCGCCAAAAACTCATATATCTCCTCCGACATATTGATACCGTCGGCCACCTTGCCAGTCATGTCACGGTAGAGGAGGGAGAGCGTCTTGTCGGAGTAGGTCTCCAGCTCCCCCCTCAGGTAGGTTTCAAAGGATGTCCTGTAGAGTGAATCATCCTCGCTGGACAAGGGGCGACCTGCTGCCATGAGGTGAGGATATTTTTTAATCATCTCCTGCTGCCAGCGATACTGTATAGAAACTATTTCATCAATGAGGGAATTTGTGTCCTTGCGGGGGATAAGATCCTCCATGCGGGCATACTTTTGCGTCATCAGGTTTTGCCCAGCATCCGTGGCCCGGTTCAGGTCCGCGAGGTAACTTTCCAAGGTATCATCTGACCAGGCGCTGAACTGGGCCCGGCGATGCAGGAGAAAACTCTCAGGGTAGTCTTGACAGCTTGCCTTGTGCTCTGTCGGCACCGATAAGAACATCTGCAATTCGATCTCAACGATGTGCTCTATAATTTCTTTTTTATCCTTCATGATTTCATCCCCTAGTCTTACTTCATAAAAAATTATCAGCTAATATCGAAAATAATATAAGCCTCCATTAATTTATTACCGAGAATCGCTCCCGCAGTCTACTGTCCTGTATTTTCCCATGTATACAGTGTGCGTGGTCGAGCAAAAAATCGCTCGTAAGATCGGAAAGCCCCTCGTTTATCAGTTCCTTTATGAGGATTGAGCAAATCTCTTCGATTATTAATCGCTTTTTATCATAATCGGTCCTTGCGATAAGATCTGCAATCATGGTATGAATTGTTTCTCCTAGTATAGGGAGTTCTTTCACCGCACGATGCATCCATTTATAAAAGGGCGTGTATCTTCTGTTGAGGAGAAAAACGAGCGATATGACATCCGCACAAAACTGCGCTTCAGCATAATGTGCCGCGAATCGTTCATTTCTTTTGAGGGAACGGTCGAAATTATACTGTCCTGCCTGTGCGATGGTCATACAACGGGAAGAAATTTTTTTTAACCGCACATCCTCAGGATAAAAACCGATGAGGGCCTCGCGCCACTGGGAAAATACGCCGAGTGTGTCTGCAAATATCTTCCCGTTAGTGCACAATGCCAAGGACTGTTCCGGAATGGAGAGCCACTCTCCGAGATCTGCGGGTGCATGGTCAAAACCAGTATACGTCCTATAAAAGGTCTTTATCTCGCAGACCCCTACTCTTCCCTCTTCACCAGGACTCACGCTGCGTGGGCCAAACCCCATGAAGGCCTTCGGGAGCTTTTCGTATGCTTCCTGAAGGATCGTTCGGATATTCCCGTAATCCTCTGCTGTCAGCCACATACAAAACCCTGGCCCCCAATCATGATCCCTCGATATTTCGTCGTCGAACCCAAAACATTCTGATCCAGGCCCGACTAATCCGACGGCTATACGGTCTGTGTAGGCCCTAGCGCTTCGCTTGATCATTGGGGCGCCGTGTGTTTGATAGTACGCCTCTGCGAGATCAAGGCCCTTCATCCCCCGCTCTTCTCCAAACTCGCTTCAAGGTTCTCGATATTCTGTTCGGTGAATTGGGCCTTTTCCCTGCTCTCAATCTCTTTGTAAAGAGGAAGGGCCTTGCGGTACCAGTGTAACGCCTCTTGAAATCTCTTCTCCATGACATGGATATAGGCGATATTGGTACACTGGTCAGCGATCCCTTCCTTATGGCTCAATTCCTCATAGAGAGGGAGGGCCTTGTTGTAGTTCTCTAGGGCCTTTCCGCTTTCCTCCATGTCACGGTACACGGAACCGATGTTCCCCCACTGCTGAGCCATATACTGCTTGTTACCCAGCCGTTCTGCTATCCCAAGCGCCTTTTGAAAAAAGTCGAGGGCCTGATCGTACCGTTTGTTCATTACCTGAAGAAAGCCTATGTTACTCAGACACCGAACCTGTGCCTCTTCATCCCCCATGGTTTCAACTAGTTCGAGCAGATTTGTGTATGTTGCAATAGCCTGATCAATCCTGTTGGTTAGGCGATATATTTCGGCAATGATCTGAAGCTGGGAGACCTGTCCGTGGTGATTTGAACTGTGTGCATACACCTCAGCGGCTTCCGAAAATAGCTGAAGCGCCCCCTCATAATCACCCGCTTTAAGCTGATCGTGCCCTTTTGCTGTCAATTCAGCTGCCCGATCTTTCCCATTGTGAGAAGACATCCCCTGTTCCTCCCCCTCGGTTGGTTTGACTTTTTAATTATACAATATTTTACGTGATGGTAGTGCTACTTATGTGGATACCACAGATTAAAGAGAAGGGCAATATGATGATAAAGATTTGAAAACGATTTAAAATCTTGGCATAGATTGGTTTACTTAGTAGCTGCTGCCGATAACAAGGCTGGATATTACAACAGTATCTGCTGATTTTCCTTCTTTTATTTCATCGTCCCAACTAGCCACATGGCGAGAGCAGGGAATACCGCAACCAGGGCTAGCCCCATGGCGTATAAGCTAGCAAAGGGCATAGCACCAAAAATGATATCCTTCAGCGGAATTTTGCTGATATTTTTCAACACATAAAGGTTCAGCCCAAAGGGGGGCGTCATGACGGCGATCTCTAGATTAAGGGCCGCAATCACTCCAAACCAGACGGGGTCAAAACCAAGGGACAGGGCAAGCGGAAAAAACGTTGGCATGGTGAGGAGGAGGATCGAGCCAACATCGAGAAAACATCCGAGCACCAACATAACCAGGTTCATCATCAGCAAGATAACCCCGGGAGAGACGTTCATAGCCACCACGCCCTCTGCCACATACTGGGCGATGCCGGTCACGGTAAAGAAGTGCCCAAAGCAAAAACCTCCGTATACTATAAAAGAGATCGTCGCAGTGGTAAGGGCAGCATCCACGGCTGCCTCAAAGAGGCTTCCAAAATTAAGTGTCCGATAGGGGAATATCCCGAGCACAACAGCCACCAGAACGCCCACCGCGGCTGATTCAGTCGCCGTGCAAATCCCAAAATAGATACTCCCTAAGACTCCGAGTACAAGGACGATCAAGGGCCAGGTCTTCCCAAGGGCAAATATTTTTGATCTCCATGTCACAGGCGGCGCCTTTGGCCCTTGGGCTGGAAAGAGGGTGCAGACAAGAGAGATGTAGATCATCAGCATGATAGCTATGATCAACGCAGGGATAAAGGCGGCAATAAAGAGGCTGCCCAGGGAGGTATCCGTGATTACAGAATAGGTAATGAGCGAGAGGCTGGGGGGTATGAGCATCCCAAGAGCCCCCCCTCCGGCAATGGCCCCCGCCGCCATGCGGTTTCCGTATCCGAAGCGTTCCATCTCCGGCAAGGCCACCTTGCCTATAGTGAGGGCGCAGGCAACGCTCGACCCTGTGGTAGCCCCAAAGGCGGCGCATCCGGCAACCGTCGCCTGGGCCAGTCCCCCGGGCAACCTGCCCAGCCACTTGCTGGCAATATCGAAAAGATCGCGGCTCATACCAGTTCGGTTGATGATGGAAGCCATCAGGACAAAGAGCGGGATGGTCATAAACCCAACACCGTTTACCCGCGTAAAGGCAATAGAGGCAACCGCAAAAAGCGCTTCCGGGCCTCCCGTCACAAGATAGAGACCTGCTATAGAAAGGAGCAGAAGCGTAAAGCCCACAGGTAATCCCAGGAACAAGAAAAAGAGTAGTGCGCAAATAATAATAATAATCGTTAAGAGCACAGCTAATTTTCTCCTCTTATCAACACCTGCCTAATGATTTATTATATCGGGGATTCACTTTTTTCCTTTTGTTCGCCTGATCCCTTTCTAAATTGCATAAGGAAGACCGCAATCGCGACGGCAAACGACACGACCAGGATCATTGATATGGGGAAAAGGGGGATTCCGACGTCGTCGGATGCCGTTCCTCTTTTTAAAAGCTTCCAGGCAAGGCGACCGACCTGCCAGAGGAGCGCACTGTTTACCGCAAGGGCGAGCAGCGGGATAACGACTTCCCTGAGGATGTTCCTCACCTTCTGGGGCAGGTGAGATACAAAGAGTTCCACCTTGATGTGCTTCCGCTCCAGTTGGACATAGGCCAAAGGCAAGAAAAAGACCGCCAACATCAGGAATTGGCTGACCTCAATGGTCCAACCCTTGGGCGCGCCGAAAAAGTATCTCATCGCCACGTTATAGCAAATAAGTACCGCCATAACGAGGACGCTCAATGCCCCGAGCCACACCATCACTTTGGGAATTGCGTAGAAAATCTTACTCGCCATGCTTACTTTTTTCTTCCCCACCAGCTTCTCTCCTCAAACCCTTAGCACTACTTTGTACTGAGATGGGAGGGAGAGGATTAATTAATAATTAATCCTCTCCTACTCCCACACTATCTATCCTTTTAATAAATACTAACGGGTCAACTCGAGGGCCTTCTTCCCCATTGCCCCGGCATCTTTCAGGTACATGTCATATACCGGCTGCAACGCCTTCTTGAAGGCATCTATCTCCGCAGGGGTCTGGATATGAACCGTCACACCGTTTTTCTTTAATTCTGCAGGCCCGGAGACCAAGGTTTTCTCTTTAAAAATAGCCACCAGTTTATCCGCCATGTCATCAAAGGTCTTCGTGATCAATCTCTGTTCTGTATTTGTGAGCCCATTCCAAGACTTCAAGTTAGCGATCACATGGATCGGGGCAATTGAGAAGGGGCCGATGACGGCGTATTTTTCCACCTCATAGAATTTCCCTGCAAGTGCGCTTTCCACGGTTCCAATATGCCCGTCCACGATACCCCGCTGCAGTGAGGTGTAGATTTCTGAGGTCGGCAATTTTACCGGAGCCGCACCCAAGACCTTGGCCGCATCAATGACATAACCAGGGAAAGTTCTGAGTTGGGCTCCCTTGAAATCCTCGGGTTTCAGAAGAGGTTTTTTGACGGTGAACCACTGAGCGTAATCTGTAAAGGCAACGGCAACCACCTTTACACTCAGTTTGTTCGCTTCCTTGTCCATGAAGTCATCCAACCCTCCCCGGCAGGATTTCATGGTCGCGTCGAAAGAGGGAAAGACATAAGGGAGGCCCGTCGCGCCAAAAACAGGATTCTTACGGTTTTCACCGAAAAGGCCGTTAAAGCCCATATCAACGGCGCCTTCCGACACGGCATCAAAGGTCTGCATGATATTGTACAACTGGGAAGATGGGAAAATCTTGAGTGTAACTTTTCCATTGGACTTGGCTGCAATCTCTTTAGCCGCTGCATCCAAGGCCTTTGAAGCTTCGTGTGTAATCGGCAGATAGCTGCTAAAGGTGAGCACCTTGGCGGCCTTCGCCGATGCCCCGGATGGGATAGTTAATGAAATACAAAAAACAATGGCAATAACAAGCGGAACATACACCTTCAACATCTTCTTTTTCATCGTTCTAAACCCTCCTCTCATCACACTTTTTTATTGCGGTTATTATGCATACCTTCTATTCCCTCGTCTAAACCCTCCTTTCCTGCTTTTTTATTATAGTTGCCGTGTATTATCATCATAACTGAACGCATATGTCAAGAGTCTATTTTATAAGCGATACCTAACCTGCAAAAGGGTCTTTACGTGTAAAAAAAATAGGCCATAAGAGATATAAAGTGACTTGTCGAGAAAACTACGCCGGAAACACGGATATGTGCACTACTCCTCGCAATGTGATGTGCCGCTTTAATAAAAATGAGGCGTCAAGGGATTTGATTGTGTGAGTTGTATTTCCTGAAATCCTAAACAAATTGTCAGAAAAGGGGACGACATTTAGCGTCCCCTTTTCTGTCTTTAATCAAGAGGTGGAAATAATACTTGCTACCTCAATTTTTATCTAACACTTACTTAACAACAACGACGGAACGTACAAGGTATCTCTTTCCAACTACTTATTACATGCCCGCATATTCGGTTCGTCCAATAATCTCATCTTGTACCGGTTTTCCCAGGGCCACAAAATAGGCACTGTAACCGGCTACCCTCACAATGAGATCACGATGTTTCTCTGGCTGCTGCTGGGCGTCCACCAACATCTTCTTCTGAACCACATTAAACTGCACGTGTTTCCCCCCCTGGCTGAAGTAGGTTCTGATGAGAAGTGACAATTTTCTTAGATCTTCCTCGCTCGCCAAGGCAGAGGGATGAAACTTCATGTTCAGTAACGTGGCCTGGAAGGGTATCTGGTTTATTGTCATGGCACTTCGCAAGACTGCCGTAGGTCCATGGGTATCCTTCCCTTGCGCAGCCGATATTGTTCCATCAGCAAGCGTTTCGCCCGCATATCTACCGTCAGGGGTTGCGCCGGTTAAGGCCCCGCCCGGCGCATGTGCGGTGATGGAAATGCCGGTGGGTTTTACTGTTCCGCCCCAAGCGCTGGTAAAGGTACCTGCCGTATCCGCCCAAAACTGGTAGAGTTCCTTGGCTATGGAATCAACAAAGGGGTCACCGTTTCCGTATTTGGGAGCAGCCAGACACAGCTTTCTGATTTCACCATATCCGTTCCCTTCCCAGTTTGCCGCAAGGGCGGCCTTCAATTCTTTTTTGGTGACTTTCTTTTCGTCAAAGACGAGCTTTTTTACCGCCGCCATGGAATCGGCCACGTTTATCATGCCCACAAGGTTGAGGGCTGAACCATTTTCAAAGGGTAGTGTGCGGTCAAGGGCATCCCTGCCCACCTTGATGGCATCAACCATAAGGGCTGAATGGACGGCGTCAGGAAAGAGTTGGGTCTGGGCCATCAAGAGGATGTTGTGTTCCTCTACCGTCAAACCCATAAAATATTTCAGCTGTTCCTTGAATGCCTGCATAAAATCATCAAAGGTCTTAAATTTTTCAAACTCTCCGGTCTTCGGACCAAGCTGCACACCAAGTCTGGGGTCAAAACCGTTGTTCATGGTAATTTCAAAGACGCGGGTCGTAATGAACATGCCGAAGGCATGGATACGTGATTTGCCGGGTATGTTGACATCGAGACACCCTGCAAGGGCGTAATCCCGTGCCTCGTGAAGCGGCACACCCTGCCCCACTAGGTACTCGATGTACGATTTGTCGCCGATGAACGCCGGCATCCCAGTGCCGGTCTTCACCACTTCGAGGGCCTTCAACATAAGGGCTTCTGGTGTCCCCTCATGGACCCTCACCGTAATAGTATGATGGGGGGTCTGACAGTCCTTGGCGGCTTCGAGGATCAGATAGGACAGCTCATTGGTGGCATCTTCACCCTCAGGGGTCACACCACCGATCATCCAGTTATTCCATCTGGCCATGCCTGCCCATTTGTCTCGCTGTAGTTTACCCCCGCCGACAAAGTTGTATTGCATTACCTTAATACGAAGACATTCCAACAATTCCAGCACGTCATCGTCGGTAATCCTGCCTTCTTCTTTATCTTTTTTATAGAAGGGGTACATGAATTGATCAAATCGCCCTCCCGGCGTTGTACCGCTCGCGATCATGATCCAAATAAACCAGAAGGACTGCAACGCCTCGTAGAAGGTCCTTGCCGGATTGCCCGGCACCCAACGGCAGGTCTCTGCTATCCTTTCCAACTCCTTCTTTCTGGTTGTGTCTTTTTCCTTTGACGCCATGTTTGCCGCCAGATCACCGAATCTCTCGGCAATGCGAACAATTGCGGAGAGGGCAATAATGACCGACTTGAGAAAATCCCCTTTCTTGATTTTGTCGGCGTCTGTATATCTCAGATTCCTTAACTCTTCCTCTGCATCTTTTATAATTTTATTAAGACCCTCATTGATCACCTTCGCATAGTCCACAACAATGAGGGCCAAGCCCAGGCCTAAACCCCAACCGACCCCGGCAGCCCCCTGGCCGCGACCTTCATCTTTTTTCTTCCAGGGCGGGCACAAGATTCCCGATTTAATAAACGGCCATAACCGCTCATCATCATAGAATTGCCCCTGTCTTTCGTCGAGGGTCCGCCCCTTCCCCTTCCAGTAGTCATCCATTGACCGTAACACGGCCTCATCCTCATCAGAGAGTGCTAATCCTGCCTTTCTCAAGTCTTCTATGTCTTCCTTAGGCCATGTCGGACCCAGGGAACCAGCCTCAAGCCCCATTGGTTTGCTTGCCACATTACCAACGATGAGTTCATCGTCTTCAATGAATATGGTCTTGTTATCAAGATAGTGCGCCGTAGCCTTCGCCCTGCGCACAATCGCCGGTTCTCCCTCCGCCTGCCGGTAGGCCTCTATAATCAGCCGGGGCTTCTCAACACAGATGGGATATTCTTCCATCTTCAGACGTTCTTTTAATCGCTCTACTCTTGCATTCATGGTAACTCCTCTTATAATAAACGTTAGTTATCTGACCACAAATCGGACGGCGTCACCCTCCGATTTGCACGGTTAAACCGTTTGATTCAAAAATCTTTTTGATCTCTTCCATCTTCGAATCATCGGGTGGCTGAATAGAAACAGCCTTTTCCGGTTCTTCCATCCTCTCATATTTTGTCTCACCAAGTCGGTGGTAGGGCAATAAATGGACTTTAATATCGGTTCCAAGATCATTGGCGATAAATGCGGCGGTCTTTTTTAGGTTCTCAGAAGAATCATTGTACCCAGATATGACGGGTACCCGCGCGAGCAAGGGGAGACGCAACTCATGATAAATCTTCTTTGCGTTCTCGAGGATGATATCATTAGGAACACCCGCGTACTCTTCGTGTTTTGCAGAATCCATATGTTTAAAATCATAGAGTACCAAATCAACATATGTTAAGATACGTTGTAAGATTCCCCACCGTGCAAATCCGCATGTCTCTATCGCGGTATGTATCCCGGCATCCCGGCAAAGCTTCAGGATACTGATCGAAAAATCGGGTTGCGCTACGGGATCACCACCGGACAGTGTAATGCCACCGCCTGAATTATGATAAAATATAGCATCCTGATTTATATCATCAAACACTTCACGAGCGGTGACCGTTCGTCCCATCAGACTCCTGGCTTCATTGGGGCAAACCTCAGCGCACTTTCCGGTACCTTTGCACAGGTTTCGATCTGTCTGAGATTTTCCTTCTATGATTTGAATAGCCCTTTCGGGACAAACATCCACACATCTCCCGCAACCCGTACACCGCTCCGTATTTAAAAAGATAACGGGCTCAAGGGTTTGCGATTCAGGATTTTGACACCAGAAACACCGCAAGGGGCACCCTTTAAGAAATACCGTTGTTCGAATTCCAGGACCGTCGTGAATCGAATAATGCTGTATATTAAAAATGACGCCCTTGGTATCTGCTCCTCCCGTCATGCCGCTTGCTCGTGCTCAGTTCGGCCGATGATTTCATTTTGCATAGGTTTTCCCAAAGTTACAAAATAGGCACTGTACCCGGCAATCCTCACGATGAGGTCCTTGTGTCTCTCAGGATTCTGCTGGGCATCAACCAAGGTATCTTTATTCACTACATTAAATTGGATATGCTTCCCATTTTGACTAAAATAGGTCCTGATAAGGAACGAGAGCTTCCGGAGGTCCTCCGTCGTCTTTAATGCCGAGGGATGGAACTTCATATTCATCAGCGCGGCCTGGTACGGCACTTGGTCTATCTTAGACGCGCTGTTAATAACGGCTGTGGGGCCGCGCCTATCCATACCGCGCATGGGTGATACCGTTCCATCGGCCAAGCACTCACCGGCAAGCCTCCCGTCCGGAGTTGCGCCGGTCATTGCCCCACCGGGCCATTGGGCAGAAATGGATACACCCGTAGGCTTGTGCCGTCCGCCAAGGCGGGTTTCAAATTGGACCGTCGTATCCGCCCAGAGTTTATACACATCCCGTGCGATGGAATCCGCCTCTTTATCGTTGTTACCGTATTTGGGGGCAGCCAGGAACATTCTCCTCATATCCGCATATCCATTACCCTCCCAGTTTGCCGTTAGGGCTGCCTTTAGTTCTTCGGTGGAGACCTTCTTTTCGTCAAACACAAGCTTCTTGATCGCGGCTAACGAGTCGATGACATTAACCAAACCGACGGGGTTCATCACCGCTCCGTTTTCAAAGGGCATGGTGCGATCGAGCAGGGCCTTGCCTTCTTTAATACCATTGTCCACCAGTGAAGACCGAACAGGATCCGGAAAAAGTTCAGCGAGTACTTGTAATTCAATGTTATTTTTGGCCGCATGAAGCTTTAAGAAATACTGCAGTTGCTTCTTAAAGGCATTATAGAAATCGTCATAGGACTTAAAGCTCGTAAACGCTCCGGTCTTGGGCCCCAGTTGCACACCGGTTCTCGGATCTATCCCGTCGTTCATAGCTGCCTCAAGCACTTTTGTCGTAATGAACATTCCATAGGGACCAATACGAGACTTGCCTGGGATAGCGGCATCAATACACCCTGACATTGCGTAATCCCGCGCATCTTTCGGGGCTACCCCCTCCTTAAGGAGAAACCCTATATACGAATTGTCCCCCACAAAGGCCGGCATACCAATCCCAATCTTAACGACTTCGAGGGCCTTCAGCATCAAGGGCTCTGGAGTGCCCTCATGCACGCGCACGGTAACGGTGTGATGCGGCGTGGGACATAACTTTATCGCATCAAGAATCAAATAGGAGAGTTCGTTCGTCGCGTCCTTCCCCGTGGGCGTTACGCCTCCAATCGTCATGTTGTGCCACTTGGCCATCCCTGCGTTCTTCTGTCGAGCCACCGTTCCTGAAGTTCGGTTGATCTGCATATCCTTGATCCGCAGGCACTGAAGGAGTTCTAAAACCTCCGCGTCTGTAGTTGCTCCTGACTCAATATCCTTTTTATAGAAGGGATACATATATTGATCAAATCGGCCTATAGACGCTACGGGAGAAGGTGTCGTCAACAAAAAGATAAACCAAAAGGATTGAATTGCTTCATAAAATGTCCGTGCCGGTTTTGCCGGTACCTGCCGGCAGAGGTTGGCGATCCGTTCTAGTTCCTTTTTTCGTGTTTGATTAGATTCTTTTTTCGCCATCTCTTCCGCAAGATCGGCAAACCTATGGGCAAACCGAATAATGGCCTTATGGGCGATGATCACTGATCGCAGAAAGTCGGTTTTCTCTTGAGAATCAGAGTTGTCAGCCTTTACTTTCTTTAGTTCTTCTTCCGCCTCTTTAATGATTTTATTCAATCCAAATGTGAGGACTTTTTCGAAATCAACCGTCATCAGAAAAAACCCGGGTCCAAGTCCCATGCCACTTTCCGCATACCCCCCTCCTGATCCCTCTTCCTTGCTCTTCCACGGAGGGAGGAGCATGCCCGACTGCATGAAGGCCCATACTTTATCATCAAAGAGTTGGCCCATGCGTCTATTGGGATTTAGACCCCTCCAATATTCATTAATTTCGAGTATCTCTGCCTCTTCATCCGCCGATATACTATAGCCTGATTCTTTCAACCCCTCTATCTCATCACGAGACCATAACCCCGCGTAAAAATCAAACTCGAGCCCCATAGGCTTACTTGCGGCATTACCTACAATCAGTTCATCATTCTCTATAAATATCGTTATATTATCTAAAACGTTTTCGAGGGCCTTCCCCCTCCTGAGTATCATCGGCTCACCTTCGGTCGTTTTATATGATTCTGTTAGGAGTCGACTTTTTTCGATACAGAGGGGGAATCTGTCAACCTCAATGCTTTTCTTCAGATTTTTTAATCTATCTTCCATAAACTGCCTCCCTTCCACTTACTTACACCTGTAACATCTACAAAGATTATATTATATACCTATATTAAATATAATAGATTCTATCATATTTTCAACCTGTAGACTAATATCTCTCATCTCATTAAAATTACGAAGAACAAGGGTTCCTTGCGCTACCAGCAGTAGCAGTACTTATACGATTTCTCATCACGAAAAATGAAACCTATCCCCTACGGAATGCCACCTTTTTACACCGTCCGCATCTTCCTCCTACTGACCTTAAATCTTCCCTGATTAAATCATTGCATTTTAGGTGCCAAAAACTCCTCCCATTATCTCTCTAAGATCTTGATTTATAAGGAAAATATCAAATCATCGCATTTGGACACTCATACAGTACAAAATCATGGTCTAATGTGTCCCTAAAAGTGACAAAAATTGTCTTCCAATAGCCTCATCCTGCTTTTTCATGCATTCCGCTTGATAAATCTCCGTATTGTTGGTGTGTCGTATTGAACAGTCATTAATCGCTACAAAGCTATTCTCATAATGTAGTGGCATAAAAATTCCCCTTGCCGGTTGCTTGCGGCAAAGGGAATTTATCGCTTAAGAGTTACCTGGTAACAGGGTTGCTCACGTGCCCCCTGTATCAGGGGTTTTATATATTAGTGTAATTGATGCCAGCACATGGCATAATGGTTTTTACCCACCTCCTGCATGGGCGGTTCTTTTGTTTTGCATTTTTTGTCGGCACTTTCACACCGTGCCGCAAACCTGCATCCAGCAGGAAGGCTATCAAGCCGGGGAGGTTGCCCAGGAATTGAAACTAAGTGGTCGACCTTCTTTTGAAGCTTGGGGACCGCTTTTAACAAAGAAGCCGTATAATGATGTGCCGGATCATGAAAAATGTCTCGCACAGGAGCGATCTCCATGATTTTACCTGCATACATGACGGCAACACGATCACATATACTCGCTACTATACCAAAATCATGGGTGATAAATATGAGCGCCATACCCAATTCACGTTGAATGTCCTTCAGAAGCTCTAAGTATTGTGCCTGAATCGTTACGTCGAGGGAGGTTGTTGGTTCGTCCGCAATAAGCAACCGCGGTCTGCATGATATAGCGACTGCGCCAACGACCCTCTGTTTCATACCGCCGCTCAATTCGTGAGGATAATTGTCGATTCGGGTCTCAGGAGACGGAATACGAACTAATCGTAATATTTCAATAATTTTTGAGGTCAAAGTCCCTTTTCGCCCCTCCTTATGGGTAGCGATGGCTTCACCTATTTGGTTGCCGATCTTAAAGACAGGATTAAGAGACGTCATCGGGTCCTGAAGGATCATTGAGATCTGTTCCCCTCGAACATCTCTCATTTTCTTCTCACTCAATTTCAATAAATCTTGGCCTTCAAAAAGAACCTCCCCGCTTACAATACGGCCTGCCGGCTTGGGGATTAACCGTAAAATAGAAAGACTCGTCATGCTCTTTCCACACCCTGATTCGCCGACAAGACCGAGGGTTTCCTTTTCGTCGACATGAAAGTTCACCCCATCGACAGCTTTAATGATAGTGTCTTCCTTATAAAAGTAGGTTTTGAGATCTTTTACCTCAAGCAGTCTTTTCCCCATAAGGTCTCCCGCAATCTTCTAATTTTTTTTACCCCTGATCACATCCCTGAGGTCCAGTGGTAATGCTGTGCAGCAAAAATATCCTCTGCGTATTACAGTATAGTTCTGCCAGCTTCTAAAAACATTCTAGGACCTCCACGATATCGTTTACCTCTTCCAAGGAGAATATACGTTCAATGGTTTTTTTTAAATGTTCCTCAGGAATTTTTTCTTCGGCATTTTTCGCGCAGTCCAAAAACTTTGTTGCAAGGGCCTCTTGGCTTATAGGATTACTGGGATGACCATACGCATACTCAACCCGCTTTGCATAAACCTGTTCGTCTTGCGTCCTGATTTCCAGAAATCCCTGTGTTGCCTCTTGTAACCCTAGTTTCGAGTCCACCTCATATGTCATCTTCCGTGCGAGCTGAAGGACATCTTTATCCTTCAAGGACTTTACGGTAAAGTGACTCAGGTTGACATCGTTATGACATAATGCCGTCGCTACCACAAAGGGTAGGCTGAATTTGGCATCTATAGCCGTTTTGGGATGTTGCTTAATTTCCATCGGCTCGCACAGCATCTTATTCACAAAACTGATGATTATTTTTATCTCAGTAATGTCTTGTATTGCTACAACATGCTCCTTCATAATAGTAAGTGCTGCCTCAATATAGGCATGGGTTCCCCTGCATGCGGGCCATGGCTTAAAGCTGATATTGCCACTTTCAAAGGTTTTTCCCAATCCTTTTGTGAGCATCAAGGCCTCAAAATGACCTCTCGCATAGAGATTGTAAAATCCGGCCTTACCTTCGAAGGGGAAATCAAATCCCTTAATGCCTTTTTTGGCCAGCATGGCGGATACCACTCCGGCCTGCGCCGCAAAGGCATCTCTTACAGCCCTGATATCTGAATGCGGACTATCCCGTAATTCCGCACTGCACGTCGCCTGGCAAAGCGTCAATGAAAACGCATCCACGATCTGATCGGCAGTGAGTTGCAAGAGCTTGCCGACCGCCGCGGCAGCTCCAAAGGCGCCCAGAATAGGAGGGATATACCATCCATATTCGAAGGGACTCTCAGTAAAGGAAAGGCCCAGCCGACACACGATATCGCTTCCGATAGCAAGGGCGGTGATAAAATCTTTCCCGTGTATATTTCCGATGGACTCGGCCACTGCCATCGCCGCAGGAATGGGTACAGCGTTAGAATGCACCAAGGCTCGGTCATGAGTATCTTCAAAATCAAGGGCATGAGCCATAGAGCCATTGGCAAATGCCGCCATCGGCGCCGGGACCTTGGATTGGAATCCCACAATAGTGCTCTCCTTTTTCCCCTCGCTTTCTCGCGCTAGTTCCACAAAGGCCTTGCACGCATCGACTAAACCGCTCGCAGCAAGTGTGACACCCAGCGCATCAAGGAAACTCTTTTTGGTCGTCTCCACGACGTGTGCAGGAAGATCATTGTAAGCAGTTTCAACGACGTACTGTGCTAACGTGTTAGATACTTTCACACCAGACTCCTTTTCAAGTCAGGCATGATCATAAGGCAAACACGATCCTCTAATGTTCAATGACCACCTCATTCCCCGCAACGTTAAACGTTGTATCCAGTCCTTGATCCTTTGAAACATCTTCCAGATATTTGATAACCTCTGCGAACCGCTTGTCCTTTGAGGCAAGCACTTCAGGCTGCGCCGTCTTTTTGTCGACATAGGTAGGAAGAAAAGAAACCTTTTGTATCGCGCCATTGGCAATGGTACTCTTTACAATAATTGTCTTTTGCGAATCGCGGGGGAAATTATACAGGTGGTCAAACTCAGGGAGCCAGTCGGGATTAAGTTTTTGTATCTCTTTAAATCCCTTGCTTTCAGCAAGGTTCTTATCGAAGCGCAGATCAATCGCGAAATTACAAAGACTATAAAAGATGACCTTGCCCTTATACACTTCGATCCCCTTCAGGATGTGGGCATGATGGCCCAGTATGAGATCTGCCCCCGCATCAATGGCGACATGCGCCATTACTCGCTGGTATGCCGCCAAAACGGCAGGTACCAAGTGAATCCCCCAGTGCATGGACACAATGACGATATCGGCCTTGGCCTTTGCCTTGGTAATATCATCGACCATTGCCCCGAGGTCTTCCTCGTGCGGGAAGGTATGGATCCTGCATGGCGTGCCCGGTTGGTCATGTTCTATCTGCTCGTAATGGGTCCACGCCCGCAAGGGGACACAACCAGGTCTATCAGCCTCCGCCCAATACGCCATGGGCAGAATTGTATTGTAGGCCAAAAACGCTACGCGGCTTCCTTTTGATTCAATAAGTGCCGGGCGGCGGGCCTCCTCAATATGTTTACCCACACCGATAACTGCAATATCCTGCTTTTGCAAAGACTCGATGGTATCAAAAAAGGCCTCCTGGCCCCAATCCATGCAATGATTGCCAGCAAACGACACCACCGTAAAACCGGCATCTTTCATGGCAGCAGCTGCCTTAGGATCAACCCGCACCGCGTGTCTGGCTTGCGGCAAACGGATCCCTCTTTTGGAAAAACTGGTCTCAAGCTGACCGAAGACAATATCGCCTTTATTAAAAAGATCTTGAACCTGGAGAAAGATGGTGAGAGGGTCTTCCCGGTCAGGGGCGATATCACCTACTCCATATAAGAGGATCTCTTTGTCGGTGTCTTTCGCCATCGATTCCTTCTATTATAGGGTTTTTGCCGGTTCTCAACAGCAGGCCACATAATGCCCGGGGCTGACTTCCTTCAATTGAGGATCAACCTCGGAACACTCTTTTTTGGCTTCGATACATCGCGTTCGGAAACGGCAACCACTCGGAGGATTCAAAGGACTCGGCACCTCTCCGGAAAGGGGACTTTTGATCCCACCGGAATCGGGGTCATCCGGGAGGCTTGCCGCTAGCAGCGCTCGAGTATAGGGGTGTTGCGGATTAGTGCACAAATCATCGCTCGGGGCGCTCTCAACGATCTTTCCCAGGTACATGACATCAATCCTGTCACTCATGTATCTGACGGTTGCTAAGTCATGAGCGATAAAAAGGTAACTGATGCCCAGTTCGGCCTGGAGGTTCTTCAGGAGATTCATGAGCTGTGCCCTAATCGAAACATCCTGAGATGAAACCGGCTCATCGAGAATGATAATCTTAGGTTCAGATGCCAACGCCCTGGCAATGGCCACTCTTTGGCGCTGCCCCCCGCTGAATTCGTGCGGATATTTTTTCGCATCTTTTGGATCAAGTCCCACTGCTTCCAGTACAGTAGATACTCTTTGATTCATCTGGGCGTTGTCACGGGATCGTTCTACCACAAGAGGCTCTTTTATGATGCTACCAATGCGCATTCGGGGATCAAGAGAAGAGAGGGGATTTTGAAAAACAGCCTGTACTGATTTGCGATATGTTCTTAGGTTTTCGTTGTTGAACCCCTTCAAATCCTTACCATGAAACAGAATGGAGCCGTCTGTAATAGTTTCAAGTAAGAGGATGAGTTTAGCCACCGTTGTTTTTCCACAGCCGGACTCTCCGACTAATCCCACGGTCTCTCCGGCTGTCACAGACAAATCCACACCATCAACGGCTTTCACAAAGCCGGTCACTTTTGAAATGACGAATCCTTTTGTTACCGGAAAATATTTTTTGATCTGTCGGGTCTCTAAAATAGTCGTCATCTCTTTTCCCCGGCGACCACGGCCACTTCGAGCATCTTTTTGTTTATCTCCTCTATTCCGGGTCATTTCAACCTACACTCTTTTCTTAAGAAAAAATTCATCTACTCTCGTCGAAGCTCCGGATTGATATAATCCGTCAAAAAATCGCCCACTAGGTTGAATGATAAGACGGTGAGCAAAATGGCTGCACCAGGGACCATGCAAAGCCACCAGGCAGAAACAATATACGACCTACCCTCGGCTACCATGTTCCCCCAATCCGGTGTCGTTGGCGGAATACCGACCCCCAGGAAGCTCAACGAAGATTCAAGTATGATTACCGTCCCCACTTGCAATGTCGCCAAAATCACCAGGGGGCTTGCAATATTAGGCAATATGTGCCGGGCCATAATCCTTGCATGAGAACACCCTGCTGTCCGTGCAAGGTTCACATAATCAAGTTCCTTGATTTTGAGGGTCTCCCCCCTCGCCATCCTTGCGTATTGTGACCATAGGATCAAACTGATCACCACGATGATATTTAAAAAACTGGGCCCAAAAACAATGGCAAAGAGCAAGGCAAGCAGTATCACGGGGATTGAAAGGACCATGTCGACGGCCCGCATAATGATAATGTCCGTCCACCCCCCAAAATAACCTGATATCATTCCTAATAGCGAACCAATGGTCCCTGAGATAAAAATGGCCAGTACGCACACGGCAAGCGTTGTCCTTGTGCCGTAGATAAGTCGGCTCAGAACATCCCTCCCGAGGATATCGGTACCCAAAATATGTGATGGATCTCCCCCTTTTTGCCAGACAGGAGGTATGAGTCGTTCACTCAAGGAACCTTTGAGGGGTTCATGGGGGGCAATAAGCGGTGCGAAAATAGCCGTAACGATAAAAAACAACCCTATGATACCGGCAACGATAATCGGAGCCTTTATTTTTTTGAGTTGAGCGCGTTTTATGATCATTTTCCTCTATACCTTACATATATAAAACCTGCGTGTCGTGCTATGAAACATTACTACTTATCATATCTGATGCGGGGATCAACATAGGCATACAGAATATCCACAAACAAATTGGCAAAAATATACAGGGTTGTCATAAACAAGACAATTGTTTGAAGAATGGGAAAGTTGCGGTCCATAACGGTCTCAACGGCCAGGCGGCCGATGCCGGGCCAGCTGAAAACAGTCTCGATGACCACAGCCCCTGTTATCATGATTACGAAAAAGGTCCCCATAAAGGTGATGACAGGTATCAGGCTGTTACGCAGGGCGTGCTTTAAGATAACGACTGATTCGCTCAGCCCCTTTATCCTCGCCAGCTTGATGTATTCGCAATTTAAGACATCCAGCATGCTGGTGCGGGCCAACCGGGTTATGGCGGCTACCGTAAACCATGACATGGTAATGGCGGGCAAGATATAATACTTAAACCCGCCGTACCCTGAAGTCGGCAACCAATGAAGGAGAACCGCAAAAACGTACATTAAGACAATCCCCAGCAAAAAAACAGGGATTGATTGACCAAACAGAGCAAACACTCTCGCTGCCGTATCCAGCGCTGATCCTCTTTTTATCGCTGACGTTATTCCCAAGGCCAATCCGAAAAGCAAACCTATGACCAAAGATACTGCGGCCAATTTCAAGGAAGCAGGCAGTCTTTCCAAGACGATCTCAAGGGCCGGTCTCCTATCGCCTTTGACGGACCGGCCGAAATCTCCGTGCAGTGCATCGGTTATAAAAATTAGATACTGCTCGGGGAGGGGCTTATCAAGACCCAATCTTTTGGTTATTTCGATCCTGTCATCTTCGGTACTGTATTGGCTCATGAGCAGGGTTGCCGGATCACCGGTCATCCTCCCCATAAGGAAAACAATAATACTCATCAGAAAGATGGTAACGACCGCCTGAACCAATCTCTGCGCAATGTATCGTTGCATCTTTTTATGTTGCTATCTCACGAATCCCTTCTCAAAAATACAAAATCATATTGTTGAACTTTATATAATAATCATAAAATTTATGCAACTACAATAATACATTTTCTTGACCTAAAAATCCCCTCCTCAGCAATAGAGGAGGGGATTTTTAGGAAAATACAGAAGATCACCGCTAAAAAAGCGGCATCCTCAGATCAGCTACTTATTTGAGCTGGTCAAGGTTATTCGGGTAAAGCACGTTAGTAGGCCATGCCGTGATCTTTTTGCTTACGCCATGGGGCTCATACGCGTGAACCAGGCCCACGCAAAAGGCCTCCTCGCGAAGGAATTCCCCCATCTCAACGGCAAGTTTCGCCCTTTTCTTCGCGTCAAGCTCAGTTGCCATCTTGTCAAACAAGGCCTCTGATTCTTTGGTGGCGTAAGATGAAAACGGGGTTTTGCTGGTAGTTTCAACCATCAAACCACTATTGAGACTAGACCAATAAAGCCCTCGGTGGGTCCACACATAATCCGGAACCATCTTACCGCCAGACCACTCTGAGCGCACCGTGCCCCAATCCGTCGGGATGACTGTCACATCAAGACCTATGTTCTGCCAATACATGGCCGCAGTCTGACCGAGCAACGGCAACTCCGCCCCTGGTGTCGTGGTGAAGACCTTCAAGGTCACCTTAAATCCATTGGGGTAGCCAGCCTGTTTCAAGAGCTGTTTTGCCTTTTCCGGATCATAGGGATAGGCAGGTATGTCGTTCCATAATGGTGAACTTATGCTCCCAAAGGAAGGTACCGCTGATCCATGGAAGATATTTTTTACAATAGCATCCCTGTCAATCGCATAGTTTAAGGCCTGCCGAACTTCTTTCTTTGCCCAGGGGATATTTGGAATATACCGCTTCGGATCGGTTGCGACAATCCCTCCAAATCGAATAAGCGGCGCCCAAAATGAACCCGGGAGGATGTGAAGACCGGAGGCCTTTACGGTATCAACCGAATCATAGGAGATGGGGGCGAGATCCACTTCACCCGCCTTCAACATAGCGACACGGGTTGCTTCCTCAGGCACGGCGAGGATCTTGATGGTCTTGAATTTAGGGGTTACACGCCAGTGCTTTTCAACATCTTTCACGGTCGTGAACGTCATGGACGACCCCTTCTTGTATTCGGTAAGGGTATAGGCGCCGGTTCCGATGGGGTGGGCATTGGCCTTTTCATCACCGACCGTTTCTACATACTTCTTGCAGCAGATCGGTGCACACATAGAATTACCCATATAACCAAAATCAAATTCTGCGTCCGCTCTCGTAAGCTGAAAAACGACCGTGTAGGGGTCCGGCGCTTCAACTTTTGCAATAAGCTTGCGCATCTGGCCGGCCGGGCCTACCACTGACTTTGGATCAACGATCTGTTCGATCGAATACTTCACATCCGCCGACGTGACCTCCCCCCAGCCTTCATGGAAAGGGACCCCTTTGCGGAGCGTGAAGGTCCACGTTTTGCCGTCCGGGGACACTTTCCACTTTTTCGCCAGTCCAGGTATCGCCTTCCCGGTAGCGGGATCAACGTAAAAGAGGTATTCATATATGTTATCAAGATAAAATTTACGTGGGCCGCCTCCGTTCCAGGGGAGGAATGTCTCCTCATGCAAGGTGGAGATGGCGATATTAACCGTCCCTGCGGGTGCTGCTTTTTGAGCTTGAGCCCCAACTGGTGAGAGTCCAACAAAAAGTCCAAGCATTCCTAACAAAACAATGCATAACCGTAACCTTTTCATCGTTTCCCTCCTTAAATTATGTTGTTATAGTTTTGAGTTACCAACATCCTCTTCCAACCCACCCAACGACTTCACGTAACCTTGTTGTGTTATATATTACGCTTTCTCTTTTTGTCAAGGGATTTAATGAAAGTCATTCCCCTTTTCCGAACCATAAGTTCCTTTTTAAGCCATATGCATCCTTTTTCCATGGGAATACTGCTCATAATAGCTCAATCACCCCCTTTCACTCCATGGTCGAGTTGATGCATGCCCTGTATCGTAATGACACAGTTTAGGACTTTTATCTGTGCCTGTCAACGAAAAAAGTAGCCCGCCTGTGATTCAGAGGCATATTTTAGTTTCTAGATACAAAGCATCTCCTTAATGGCTCATATAGTATCTTATCTATCCACAGGTAGAGGAGCTTTTAGGAAACTCAGGAGAAGCGCGACAAAAACTGATGACAGCGCAAACAACATGAGAGCGATTGTATAACTGCCAGTTGTGTCAAATATCCACCCGGTCAAGATAGGGGACAGCAGCGCTACCGGCGACATGAGCATGAAGGTGATGCCGAAGATCGAACCAAAGGCCTTGCGGCCAAAGTAACGGCTCACGATGACGATAAATAGTGGCGTGGGCAAACCATGGGCTATCCCATAGAGTATCAAAAGGATAAAGATCGTAACCGATCTCTGTGTGATCAGAAATATTCCTATTCCTATGACAATCAGGAGAAATGGCACAATCATCAAGAGGTTCAATCGTTCCTTTCTGACGCGATCAGCGAACAATCCGCTTATGAATCGTGAGGGGATAGTAAACAACAGCATCATCCCCATCATACTGCCCGCAACAATTGGATTGATATCCATTTCCGTCAGCAACGGTATGCAATGGGTGGTAAAACCCGCAATGATAAAAAACTGAATGATAAAACTTGCTGTTAAAAGCCAGTAGGCATTGGTACGTATAGCCTGCCGGAGGCTAAAGTCGACCGTCCCTAACACGGAGGCATGCGTTCTCCCCTTGATAGAGGAAAGACCCTGCCTCATGGCGGACAGGAGATCATCTTTGTCTCCATCCGGAAGTAATCCATAGTGTTCCGGCCTTTTGTTTTTCACAAAGGTCAGTATAAATGGTATGCCAATAAGGAGAAGAACCGACCAAAGCAAACACGTCGTTCGCCACCCTACCTGTGCGATCAGCCATGATATAACAGGTATGGAGACGGCGCTCACAATGCCTATCACGGCAAATTTTGTTCCTATAGCCAAACCTATCTTTCTTACAAACCAGTCGGTCAAGGCCTTGTCAATCGCAATGGTCAAACCAAGATTAACGCCTACACCCATCATGACCCCCCACACCAGATAAAATCCCCAGACGGAACTAACAAAATTCATTAAAATTAAACCTGCAACAAAAAGGAACAGACCGCCTAGGATGGGCTGTCGCGGTCCGAAGGTATCGACTATCCGGCCTACCAGCGGAGCTAAGAGCCCGCCTGCCATTATGCCGATACCCGCAGCACCGGACGTAGCCGCGCGAGTCAAACCAAGCTCCAAAGCGATGGGTTTAAACAGAGCCGAGATACCATAAACATAGAATCCCATGCTTAAACCCGAGACTATTCCAGTTACCAATACTACCCACCAGCCAAAAAATATCTTTGTTTGATATATATCGTTAGTCATATGAATCTCTAAAAATCCTCATGCCATACAAAAAAGATTGCATAGTGTGGCGATCGAAAAGGTCACCCATTGAAAACTTCCACTATCGAGGTGACCTTTCATAGTTTCTGTTAATGGGGGAACCTATGTTGTTTTCTCTACACCCTCCTGGCGCAGTTTGAAACGTTGCGTCTTCCCAGTTGAGCTCTTAGGCAACTCTTGAACAAACTCTACCCATCGAGGATACTTAAACTTGGCCAATCTTTCCAGGACCCATTTCTTGAGTTCCTCAGCCAACTCCTCTGATGGTTTGAAACCCTCGCGAAGGACGACAAACGCCTTGGGCTTTTCAAGGCCCTTTTCGTCCTTATAGCCTACTACCGCAGACTCAAACACTGCCTCATGTCCATCAAGACAATTTTCCACCTCGAGGGGCGAGACCCATATACCACCGCTTTTAAGCATATCGTCCCCCCTCCCCGCACACCAGTAAAACCCATCTTTATCGATATAATATTTATCCCCCGTGTTGATCCATTCTCCCATCATTGTCTGACGCGATTTCTCCCGTTTGCGCCAGTAAAACTGCGCCGCACTGTCGCCATGGACCATAAGGGTTCCTATTTCCCCCTGGGGCACCTGCACGCCCTCATCATCGACTATCTTGAGCTCATATCCCGGGACCGGCTTGCCGGTTGAACCCGGCCTTATCGCACCCGGCTGGTTGGAGAGGAATATGTGCCCCATCTCGGTGGAACCGATGCCGTCAAGGATATCAAGGCCATAGCGCTTCTTCCAGCGATGATAGATGTCAGCGGGCAGGGCCTCGCCTGCCGATACGCAGATGCGCACCGAGGAAAAGACGTGATCGGCATCTGGGTCAGGTTTCTCCTTTTTCTCCTTATCTAAACGGTCCTGATATTCCAACATCTGGCCGTAGAGGGTGGGGATGCCGAAAAATATCGTGGGGCGAAATTTCTCGAGATATCGGAACATAATATCCGGTTTGGGCGGTGTAGGACTCAAGACGGCCGAGGCCCCCACTGATAAGGGAAAATACATCCCATTACCCAGACCATAGGCAAAGAAGAGGCGGGCTGCCGAGAAGCAAATATCGTCCTCGGTGAGCCCCAGCACCCCCTGGCCATAGGCCTTGGAGGTCACTACCATATCGTCCTGGGAATGGATGGCCCCCTTGGGGGAACCGGTAGAGCCTGAACTATACAGCCAGTAGCCGACATCGTCATGAGTGGTAAAGGCGGTTTTGATGGTAGCGGCTGCGCCTTTATATTTCTGCTTAAACGGGATCAATGCACCTTTCTGCTCCGAGATAACGATGATGTCGCGCAAATAAGGGAGGTCACCCTCGATATCATTGATCAGCGGGAGAAGCTCCTCGGACACGGCGAGCAGGCGCGCACGACTGTCGTTGAGGTAAAATTCGTAATCCGACGGGGTAAGCATGGTATTAACCGGAATGGGTACGGCGCCGATCTTGATTGATGCCCAGAAGATGGCATAAAACTGAGGTATATCGAGCATCAGTATCATTACCTTGTCTTCAATGCGTATTCCAATGTCGCGCATACCGTTGGCTGTTTTGTTGATCATCTTCTCAAGATCGCTATACGTATAGTTGCGGTACTCGGTGTAGATGGCTACCTTGTGGCCCTTACCCTGACGAATGTTGCGGTCTATAAAGTAGTCCGCGGCGTTAAAAAACTCGGGTGTTTCCAAATTACTCATTATAATATAACCTCCTTCAGCTTAAAAAATTGTTTACAATTCCAAAAAAGGGTTTTTGCTTTTCATATACGCTCACTCATCCAAGATATACTAATGCACCCCTCATGTCAGAAGAAAAATATTCCCGCTTCTCCTGAGCTTGCGTGAAAGATGAAAGGCATCCTTTAAGAATTACCCTTCCCACCCGTGCTCTCCGGGACGAATATTTAGGAGTAGTTAGGAAAGTGAGAGCTACTGTTTACCCTTACTTGAACGCCTCGGCTCTGCTGTTCAGCCCTGAAATCGTATCCGCAATCCGCAGTGCGCCCGCCGCACGTAACGCGTGTGAAAAGAATCTTTCGATCATTCTCTGGTTCGCACGGCCGACACAATACTTATGATAGTCTACTCCGCTCAACCTAAGTATAAAAAGTATACAGCAATATCTGTCTGTTGAAAAGCGAATTTTCCTTAGATTTATCTTAGGTGTTGGTTGCTCTCCATTACTCGAACGCAAACCCCTTCTCAGTAAAGAGCCCCTGACAGATATCAGTAACATCAGGATCATAGAGGATATCCCTGTTTTTTGTAATCTCCTCCAACGCAGCTTCAATACCGAGGGCAGGTCGGAATGGCCGGTGAGAGGCCATGGCCTCCACCACATCAGCCACTGCCAAGATCCGCGCTTCCAGCATGATCTCTTCCCCCCGAAGCCCCTGAGGATAGCCAGAGCCATCCAGCCGCTCGTGATGCTGCAGCACGATCTGGGCAACGGGCCAGGGAAATTCTATTTGCTTTAATGTATTGTATCCTGCCTGGGGATGAGTCTTGATGATATTGAACTCGGTCTCGCTGAGACTACCGGGTTTGTTGAGGATCTCAGCGGGCACGCTGAGCTTGCCGATATCATGGATCAGCCCGGCCATGCGGAGCCCATCAAACTGCTCCTCCGTCAGGCCCATCTCTTCCGCAATGGCACAGGCGAGAATGGTGGTCCGCCGCTGATGATCCGCAGTATAAAGATCCCTCATTTCGACAGTCGATGCCAGGGTATTAATCATTGTAATCAGGGTTTCCCGCAATTTATCGTAGCTTCTTTGTAGCTCTTGCTTCGCCCGCTTGCGCTCGGTGATGTCGCGCGCCACGCGCAGGATGGCTTTCTTCTCGCCGAACTTGATAGGGCGATCGTTGACTTCAACCTCAATCGTCCATCCACTGCGCGAAACGCATGTCGTCTCGAACCTGCACCAGCCGACCTTAAGGGTTTCCCCGATGTGATCGGCAATTGAGGCACGGTTCTCGGGAGTCACGATGTCGCGCAGATTTTTGCCTACCAGGTCTTTCGCAGACCATTCGAGTTTTTGTGCGCCGATTTCATTGATGTGGAGGATGGTGCCCTCATGATCGTGGACCAGGACGGTATCGGGAATCCCTTCAAAGAGCGTTCGGAACCTGGTTTCAGATTCGCGCAGCGCTTCCTCTGCCTGCTTGCGTTCGGTGATGTCGCGGGATACCCCGAAGAAAGCGGTGATGTTATTCTGTTCATCGCACAAGGGGATTACGGTTGTCTCACAAATGCCTTCAGTTTCATCCTTGCGGGTGAAGTTCATCTCACCGGTCCAGCGCCCATCGCGTAATTTTCCTTTAATAAGCCGCGTTGACAGTATACCGAGCGCCTTCTTAAGGACCTCATCTTGATAGTAGCCGAATATCATTTTTGCTGCCGGATTCCAATGTATAATGTTGCCTTCCAGGTCTGTCACGATGATGCCGTCGTGTATATTCTCAAAGATGAGGGCTTGTCCACGTAATTTCTCCTCAGCTTGCTTGCGCTCGATGGCATAGCGGATGGTGCGCACCAACGCGTGGCTATCCACGTGCCCCTTGACCAGATAGTCCTGCGCCCCTTCCTGAACGGTCTTAATGGCCAGTTGTTCATCGGTGAGACCGCTCAACACAATAATCGGCACCCGTGGGGCCTGTGCGTATGTCCTGGCGAAGGTATCAAACCCCTGGCTGTCGGGCAAGCCGATATCCAATAAAACTGCCCCGATATCATTGCTGACCAGGTACTCCAGCCCCGCCGAGAGCCGATCAACGCACTCCAACTGAAATCGTGCACCCCCTCCCTCAGCCAACAGCTCTTGAATCAGCCGGGC
>JAFGNJ010000022.1 GCA_016927065.1 Deltaproteobacteria bacterium | reverse complement strand
TTACTCATGATGCTGTGGGGAAAACTCCCTATGACTTTTAACCCAGTATGATTCATGTTTTTAACCGACTTTGGGCAACAGGCCGTCAAGTCCTGACCTCAATCTGACGTCTGCCCGTGAGCCAAGAAAGTAGATGCAAAGAAAATAGACCCGATTCCAATGTCCTACTCTTCTGCCCCATATTTTCTGAGGAGGTTGACAATTCCGCCAAAACCCTTTGCCGACGCAAAAGACAATGCGGTTTTTCCATCTTTTTGTTTAGCATTTATATCAACACCATAGTCTATCAAAAGCTTAACAACATCATATTGTCCGTTTATTGCAGCCATCATTAATGGCGTGTAACCGTCATGGTCTTTGGCGTTCACATCCGCACCTTTTTCAAATAAAGTTTTTAAAACATCTAGGTTGCCTTGATAGGCTGCTGTAAACAGGGTTTCTGGATAACGGACGCGCACCGCAAATGCCCTGAAGAGGCTGGAAAACCAACGGAGCTCCCGGCTGGCGACACCGTTGAAGTTAAAGTCAAAGCAGCCCGCTTCCCACCTGGACCAAAACGAACCCTTTATTTTCCCAGTCTCACCTGACCAGACAAACCACCCCCTGCTTTTTAAAAGAGGGCTCATATTATTCTCGCCAGCGCCTTTTTTAAAAAGGGTTCGTAACTCCTCCGTAGAGGGCATGCGCCAATCACTGCCTGCCGCATCAAGATTTTCAACCCAGGATTTGGCGGTTTTCCAATTTGTATTTTTATCAAGGCCCACAAACCATTCAAGGCCGGTCCTGGTATCATACACCACCCCGTTGTCATAGGCGATAAAGTTACCATCTCGTCCAATTTCCTTAGCTTCTTGCTTGTCTCCCATCATCGAGGCATACTCTTTGATTTTATGCTTTTCTTTCTGTGTTCCATCGTTGGCGGTTAGGATCAGAGGTTTTTGGTCTCTGGATTTCAAATGGTTAAGTTTGCCTCTATTATTGAAACCCGCCGGCTTTAAAAAAAAGAATCCAATACCGAAAAGTATGGCACCAACTATAACTCCTGAAATTATACGCTTCCTATCCATATGCGGTTTTTTAATGCAGGTAACATATTGGAATTATCGATACAATTCATAATAGACTACACTAGGGTTCCCTTCTGATCTTGAGCTGAACACCCGCCATATTAGACCGTAAACTTCCCTGTTATGTTTTTTAAGTCATAATCCTCATTTGGGTCTTCTCTATGAAAAAACGCATGTTCATTGTTCGCAAATTGCTCCTCTGATTTGACCTCAACGGTCAGTCCAGTGGAATCTACCTCCTTGAGGCGCTTGTACGTGATTTTCAGTTCATTTTCCCCGGACTTCAAACACGCGAGATTCTTCAGTTCCTCGGGGAGTTCAGATACCATGGAGTGGTTCGCGCCAAAGAGCCTTTTTGATTCTGACTTGCCGCCCTTTACTCCGATGTCGATCCCGTTAATCAAGACTGTCACTTCATAGCCATACGCCATTACATCGATGGCTGCCATCACGTCTTCGCTCATTTTTGCCTCCTGTTGTATTTATTATATTTATCAACGAACATTTATAAAAGTAGTTTCTCCAGGTTTGGCACCAACTTTTTGACATCATCTGCAAAACTTCCAATATCACCGCACAGGTTTCCCGTGTCTTCTCCGCCACAATGATACACTGTTCCGGAAAATATTTCATTGTTATCGTTCACGTATGAAATACTTTCGCTCGTTCCCCCCGTACACCCTTCGTTATCACCCAATGTACAATTTCTAATGTTATATCTTTCCAGAGACCTTTGCATATCATCAAATTGTTTTGATGTAATTTCATATTCCTCCTCAACTAAGATATCTCCATACGAATCTACGACAATTTTAACGCTATCGGCAGTAATCGTCACCGTATAGCTCCTGTGATAATTCGGAGGGACTGAAGCATCCCCGAAATGATAGGTTATTTCTTTTATCGTCGTGTGCGTCACCTTATTTTCTCCCCCATGATTGCCACATGCATTAATTCCCGTTAGAAATGTCAATAGTGCCAGAAAAAATATTGGTATTGTCTTTATTGTATACTTGTTTAACAAATATTTCGATTCCCATTTTTTTCTATGGTTCGCCGAGACCTTCCAGCCATTCCTTAATAACGGGTCGGACTTCAGGGCAAACAACCACGCCCATGTGTGAAACACCCTCCAATTGCTTCACTTGAACTTGTGTGTATTGCGAAATAACGGGTTCATATTGATCGCAGACCATGCTTTCGTCTTGTGTTCCAACAACAACAAGCAGGGGTTGGGTGATGGCACTGAGATCTTTTGTATAGTTATGAGGGGCGTACGCCGTCATAAGACGATAAGAATACGATAGGGTTTCGGTCCCGTCACGAGTCCTTTCCGGCATGTTAAACTTTATGACCGTCAGATCATTAAGCCAACGAATCCCTATATTATTGAGCATGACAAGCCCAGCGATGCGGCCGGTGTTCGGCATCGCGAATCCACCAGAGTTAGGCCGCGTCGTTGGCGCGTTATATTTCAGGTAGGGAGACATAAGCAGGTAGGCATCGGCTTGATGCCCGTATTGGCTTCCGGCAAAGCGTACGGCGAGCCCGCCACCGGATGAATGCCCGCCCATAATCAGCATTGACTTTGGATTATCCTTCTGGATCAGAGCGATAAGATCAGCCAGATCATCTTCAAATTGGCCGATGTAGTCCACATCCCCTCGTCTTTTCGGTGTGAGCCCATGTCCCCGCAAATCCGGGGTGTATACCTGGGCCAAACCTTCCGAGCTTATGAACTCGGCCAACGGTAGAAAGTACCGGTTGTGCCCGCCCGCGCCGTGTAACAGGATGACAATCTTATCGGATTCTGCCGGATAGTGGCGGTACGCCAACTGTGTGCCGTCTCTGACTGTGAAGTTTTTTAATGCAGGGAGGCTTGAGTAATCGATATACAACTCATCGAAGGCCGGGCCACGGTGCGCTGGATCGGGTTTTTCGTATTTGCCCGTCAGCATGAAAACAGCAACAATACCGAAATAAACCACCGCAGAGATGAGTGCGGAGGTGCATACAATTTTGAATACCTTTGCGATTACATTTTCCATCACGTATCCTTCCTGAGCATTTTTATTTTTGAAGTAACTTGTCCTCAGTCAAGGCCTGATCCCGATCTCTACTGCTGTTTTACTTACGTTTAATCATGTTTCTTACTGTTGTATAACTCAAAAATAGTCCTATCATCACAAATATCACCCCTATTACTGAATGAAATGGCCCCATATCTACTAGGCCATATTTCCAGCTATCAAATGTTCTGAAGAAAAAGGTGTATATCCCTCCAAAAATTAAGATCAATCCAACAAAAAGTGGCAAGAGTCTGCCCAACATACTACGCTTCCTTTTTATCAACGCCGGGAATGGCAGTAATAGCAGTTTAGTGCTTTGTGGGCATTATGAAGCATAAAAGTCTGAACTCTTCTTTTCTAAATTTCTCTCACAGACCGGTCTATCTCTTCCGGGCTTTGGGCCATTGGCCTTTAAGGGGGACAAGGAGCAGGAGGAATAAGCTGACCACATACATGGCGGCGAAGAGCGTGTGGATCGGCAGGTTGAGCGCGGTGTAGAGCTGTGTCAGCCTGGCATCCGCCGTGGCGGTCATCACCGCCTCTTCCGCTTCGCCAAAGTTGGTGCCAAAAAAGATCGCGCTCACCCATACCGTTGATAACCCCGCAGTCACAGCAATGATTCTGTCCCTCTTTACAATAAAGGCCAGCACGGTCCAAATAATGCCAATGACAAAGGCCAGAGACAGGGGGATATTGTACGCGATGTGCGGACTGCTGGCTGCACGGAAGACGGTATATGTCTGGTGCAGTAAATTTTCATTGCCTGATTCCAGAAACCACTGGAAGAACCGCCCCAGCATGATGGCATGTGAAACCAAAAACCCGGCCAGGATGCCGGTCAATATCGTTGTGGAACACCAAAACACCCAAAACAGCTTGCTCAGAGTATTCTTTTTCATTTCATGCTCCAAGTTGTTTGATAGTTTTAACTACGTCCTCTTCTTTTCCACTTCAATTAAATTGTCCTCAGTCAAGGCCTGCCCCCTGATCTTTTTAGATTTTTGTTGTATCCAGTGCCTTTCCAGAACTCGTCCGGCATCTCAAGCGCAGGCTTGCCCACCCAGCCTCTAGTAACCTCAATGTAGTACGACATGCGATCATCGCTGGGATAGTATCGAACATTATGAATATGAATCTGGTCCCATTGTCCTATGAACTTCAAGTCCTTTAGTGACGAAGGATACTTCCCATATCTTACCTTATGGAGCTCTATAAGAGCAACGGATGTCTTGAGATGTTGGTCACCAAACATTGCATCCGGTCCTTGAGTGATGCCGGATCGCATCACGGCCCTGAACCCCATGACAACCGCAAATACTCCCCCTCCGACGACCAAGATGGCGAGTGCAACGCCAATGAAGATTGTTCGTTTTCTTTTTGTTTGTTTGCTTTGTTGTGCGACCTCATCGTTGCTCATTTTGTACTCCTCCAGCTTTTATGCTGATTCAAATATAACCCCCATAATGTATGCGACAATTTTACCTTTAAAATACATTGTCCTCACAAGGCCTCCGATTCTTTTCTTTTTATGCAGTTGGAGCAAATACCATCAAAAAACAGAAACTTATTGTTATTGTTAAAAGGATCAATATTTTTAGGATGAAGAGTGCCCATTGCTGTGGTGGATACGGCGGGAAAAATAGTGCGATTATTATACCTGCACCACTTGCTACATTCACAAAATAGAGCGGTTCAAAAAGATGAAGCCATAATACCCACATTTTTTTAGCGGTATCATTGCCAACAACAAACTGTGCGACATTTGAACCATTGTTTATTATGAATACATAAGTAAAAAAAAGGAATGTCAAAAAGGGAACGAAATTAAATGCAATGAATTTCGGAAAATGACTCCTTGATATTTGTTTGATCAAATAGATTATCCACATAATAAATATTAACACCCATATGCTGTAAGAAACCCAAAAATATTGGTTCATAAAGTAATGCAAGAAGTAATAAATATAGTTCATAATTTTTGTCTTTGTCCTCTAGCAGGGTTTATACCGATCCAAATAAAATCCACATAATGTATGCGACAATTTTACTAATTGTCCTCGGTCAAGGCCAGACCTCGATCTTTTTTGTGCCGAGATGTTCATCTGGATTGCTTGGCTATTATGAGGTCATTTTTAGAAAATGTATAAAGCATTAAAATAGCAAAAATAAAATAAAAGCTCATAATAACAACACCCAGTTTATGTAAAAACATAATTTTTCTAAAGTATGGATAATATAGGGATACGGATAACCATGCAATTTGTAATAGAACTTCTGTAGAAAATATTATCAAAATTAATTTTCTACTCCATTTTTTTAATTTTAATAATGCTATACCACCGATTAAGACTCCAAGATTAAGAAGACCATTTATTATTATACTAATTGTGTATAATAAGCCTAGGATTTCTGGAATTGAGAAATGTCTTAGTATTGCTGGATGCATAAGAGGTATTGATGTTCCTTGAGGCGGTGAGGGAATTAAAATCTCCCTAGCAATATTCAAGAGAATTGGAAAAATAGCATATGCTATTAGAAGCCACCCCAAAAATTTTATTTTTCTATTCATATTTTTTAGTTATAATTAGGGTTATAGCGATCCCTATATTACCTATAATGTATGCGACATCGAACAAGAAAGGGGACGTTGTTGAAAACGTTCACCTTTCCAGCCTTAGCCATAGATACTATTATCAAATTTCGGCAAATTGTAGATTCTAAAGTGTAAGCTTTCAACAACGTCCCCCTCGTTTTCCATAATCGAGCCTGCCGCGGTATTGCACTACCCCCTTTACCTCAGATTCATGAAAAGTGTAAGTTTTCAACAACGTCCCCTTGTTTGTTCCCTAAACTGCTCAGATTTCATCGCAGAAAGTTAATTATTGAAAAAAAGCTAATAGCGATAATTCCAACAAAGAACGTGTATTTCATTACCCTGTCAAACCAAAACATTTGCAGAATGTTTTGTCTTACACTTTTGAAGACAAAAATTGGGTTTTTTTCTCGCTCTACCATTTTTATCAGAGAGAGGAATTTAAACATTTCCTTAAAAAAATCTCCAATGAAATGAATAGCTGTGGAGTCTTTTACTCCCGCTAGTCCTAAGCTTTTTAAAAATTTCTTCAATCTCTTGGTAGAAAGTTTATCCAAGGTCTTATAAAGCTCCTCCTTCCTGTTTTTATCATCTTTAAAAACAGGATCTATAAAACTTTTGATCCAAGTCTTTATATAATGTTGTTGTAATTCTTTTTTTACAATTACACCAATTTCTTCTGAAGACTTCAATAGCCCCTTAAGGCTTTGGACTCTAGCGTGCAAATGATCTAGCTTGGGTAAGACTAAAACACCTGCAATGATTGAAACAAGAAGGCAAAGCCACCCAATAATTAGAATGAGTTTATACTCAGGAAAAATGTGAAACTCTTTTAAAAAAGTCACACTGAAAATTAAAGTTCCCGTTGCAAGGCCAATAATAAATTTATAATAGTCCTTTGATTTCGGAGAGGCGTCCTTTAAATTATCAAGAACTTCGTCAAATTCTTTGAAACTATCCTGTTTTATTTTTGCCATTAGTAATATTCTTATCTTACAACCTTATAATGCCTATAGATAAAATTTTTTGTATCGTACTCACCTTATCCTCAATCAAGGCCTGACCTCGATCTTTACCTAACCAGGTAACATTGCCGCTTTCAAACCCATATATATTTTAGCTTGTTCAAATTAAAGCATTCTCTACTAGAAACCCCCGTCCTTTATTACTTAATGTATATGTTGTAGATTCCATCATACTATAGTGTGCATTTACAAACTCATTTTGTTCTAACTTGTCTAAGTAATATTTCACCCTGGTCACATGCATATTAAGGACATTTGCTAAGTAATCTGCGTTGAAGCCAGGCATACTTCCGAAAGGTTCATACTCTTCAGTTTCCTTGTCTGCAGGAATTAAGGCTTTAAGGATATTTATTTCAATCTCTTCAAATTGTTCCTTATCACTAACTTTTTTCGCTGGAACCAGTTCAGCTTGAGCAGGAGCAATTTTTAACAAAGCATCAGATATTTCTTTCGTGAAGGCCTCATTGTCGATACGTGGAAACTTAGTTATACCTAATTCTAGATGCTTGTTTATGGCCTTAAACAGTATTTGGGCGTCTTCGTCAATGTTTAGGCCCTGAAATCTTGATAAGGGTACAGGGAGGCTACCTTTATCTTGACCGGAATGGCATACAGGGATAATAGGTATGTGTTTTATCCAAGCGTAGCCAGCTTCGAAATTTATCCAGGGCCTGGTGATAGAGACCGGACTGCATAAAATAATCATAACTTGTGATTCGTCCAAGGCTTTGTCAACATCATCAAACCATTGGTCACCGGCTGGAATATCATCACTGTCGCTACTAACAAAGACTTTTACTTTCCCTAAAAATGTACTTTCAATCCAATCTTTCAGGGTTTTGGCAACTGTGGCTTCTTCCGTTATGTGACTAATAAAAACAGCCATGGGATTAGTCTACTTACTTGTGGGGGCAAGGTTCAGCTTTACTTTAACCTTTCCATTTCTCTACTGTCTTATATCCACCAAACAAAAAATGGCACAGGGGCCACTAAAAAGAATGGCACAGGGGCCACCAAAAAGAGGGGGGCGCAAGGGCCATTAAAAAGAAGGGGGCAAAGGAGCCCCTTGGATTGTTGCATTTGGTTTTCGTTTACACCCCTTTTCGTCATGCCTCTTAACCCCCCTCAAGGCCTGCTGACCCCGATCTCTTTCACAGCTCGAATCCAGGGCTCAAAGCGGCTGCCGTAAGCCACTTCAACTTTGTAACGGGGACCTTGTTGTTTACGGTTGCCGAATTTATCTTGAGCCACTATTGCATCGAACAGCTTCCGGTGCTTAAGCGGCACATTTATTTTATCAACCCGAATATCTGAAATACGTCCAGCCACTTCTCTTTTTTTGTTATAAGAGCGGCATGTTAATTCCACGACGCCCGGCATTATGATAAATTTGGATCTGTTACTATACTGTTCCCTTAACGTGCCTGGATCAAGCCCAGCATCAATCGCAAAGAGGCGGGATTCCGTTACGCGTTCTCGTTCCAAGCGCCGTCTCGCTTCTTCAAAACGGTCCTGGGTATCTTTATCTGTTGTGTGTGCCTTGAGTTCGGCCGCAGTCTTGTTGAGATACTCTTCGGCTCCCCTCAAGGCTTCCTGGTAGGCCTTACCGTCATACTCAAACACAATGAAGGCGTTTTTTGGAAGCGGCTCCTTTTCTCGATTTGAATACTTGTAAGAGCACGTGGTTTCATCAATCGTAAATCCCAATTCAATTAATTTCCGTGCATTGAACCAGATTGGAACCCCCCAATGACCGTAAAAGCGGTACGTATCATTTTTATTATCACTTATAATTCTCCAATCAAGTTTAAGGGCCAGGCCGCTGTTTTCGTCATTCCACTTATAGGGGAGCGAGAGCTCCCGTTCCGTCAGTTCTATCAGGGTCTCAGGCTTTTCCGAGCGATTCGCTGAGACACCGAGGAGTACAAAGACGTTGACGGCCAGAAGCAGGACAAATCCCACACCAAATAACCGGCTCGGAGAAAAAATAGGTTGCATGTTTATCCCTCCTCCCCGTTATCTATCCCTGTTTTACGAAGCCGTTTTAATATGAACAGGGCAAGTATTGCGGTAAGTCCGATGACCAGGAAAAAGAGGTATTTGGGCATCCAGTCCCACCACCAGTCAAAAAACTTCGTATAGAGAAATAGCACAAAGAATACGTTGCCGGTGTTAATGACGTCGGGCCAGTTTTTTCGAATACCGAGCCAGATTGCCGACGCGCTGAAAAGAAACCCTGCGATTTGGTACAGTACCTCAATCGTACTATTGTTTATTTGGATGTAACTGATGCGTCCCCAATTGGCCAAAATGAGCACGGGAATGAAAAAGAAGAGCATTCCAAAGACCCTGTATATTACCTCGAAGCCCGTGAATTTTCTGTGGGGAATACAATACGGCAGGAAGAAAATCAGTGCGGCCGGCAGAAGGAAATTCTCCGGACGCTCCCCAAAATGAATCCAGTAAACGCCTGTCCAGGTTCCAGCCTGAGCCGATAAAAAGAGGGCGAGGCAGATAATGCCGGCTGCCAAGAGTAATCGTGTGTTGGAAGCATAGGCCAGTATCAAGGCAAAGGCCCCCCATGCCAGGAAGGCCGTGTATGACGGAATGATGTTGAAGATCTGCCAAAACATGGAAAGATTGAGGACAAAACAGGCAAAAGCGACCATCCCGAAGAGTTTTGAGAAATACCCTGTGCGCTCACGTCGGGCGGCAACCATCGTGACGGCCAGGGCCATGATGGGTGAGGCACTTAATATCAACACCTGAACGTCTGTCGAGAACCTTCCCCAGAATTGGTAAAAAAGGAAGAAGACGCTGGCAGCCAACCCGAGTGCCCCCAGGAAGGACGCGATTTTCATGCCGAGGCTCAGCTGTTTCTCACGCTTACTTATATCTATATCGAAAAGGTCTGACAGGTGCGAAAGAAGTTTTTCATGGTACGCGGCGATCGCAGAGCGCTGCTTTTTAGTAAGCGATACAATACTTTCATGCTCGATCAGTTCTAATTCATCCTGGAAATACCTGATCTGATCAGCCCGGTGTTGAGCATCGGTCTTTGACGTCGGACTTGTTTGTTTTTTCCCCGGATTCTTCATTGTTCCCTTTGTCGACATAAGGTTTAGGTTTTATACTGCTCAATATATGATTCCCATAATATATACGTCATTGACAACCCTATTTATTCAAACAAAAAAAGGGCAAAAAAAGCCCCTTGGATTATTGAATTTGGTTTTCGTTTACACCCCTTTTCGTCATGCCTCTTGACCCCCTCAGGCCTTGACGTTACTGGCCGCACCTTACCACAATACAAAAGAAAAGTAAAAGTGCCCCACCTTAAGCTGTCTATATTAGGGCATCCCGCCACGGGCGGGACAGTTTATCTTACAGGGGCACTCAGTGTGTCGATGGGGTGGCCTTCTTTGAACTTCTCAGTTTCCGTATCAGGGAAAAGATACCCTGGCCTATGAGCAGGGCGATGATGCCGTATACCCACCACGGCAGGTTTCTGCCGAAGAAGAGCACGTAGATAAAGGGCGCTGCGGTCGCGCAGAGGAATACCGTGCTCCAGACCCATACTTCTTTTCCGCGTTTCTTGGCAAGGGCCCGCATCATGCGAAAGAGGGAGTAATAGAAAAACGGCGCGCACCCAAGGAAAATGACCAGGAAGATCACAGGATTAACAGCATACTGGTCCACAGCCTGCTTCGTTATCGCATCGAATTTTGCGACGATGAATTCTATCACTGCACGCTATCTCCATTTATGCGAAGTACATCCTATTCTCTGGTAAGTGTCCGGTAGGACTAGTACAAGTGTTAATGGTATAGTGAGCTATAACAACTTGTTGCTTTTGAGATAGTTATAGACGCCTTCAGCGAACTGCTTGACAACTTCAATGTCGTCCAGTTTGGATAACATTTCATCCCGCTCCACTCGCCAGTAGAGATGTACGAGCCTGTTTCTAAAGGAAGCGAAGGAAATAAGTTCTTTGCCGATCTCCTTGGAGATGACCCCCTTTTGTTGAAGCCTGACGAATATTTCTTTGTAGGTATCTGCCCTTTCAAGGTTAAGGCCGGAAATAATATGATTACCGATATTCAGGCATTCCTCTATCAATATCTGTAAAAGCCTTTCAGCAGCCACCAGAGGGATGGCGTCGTTGGAAGCATCTCCTACCTGCGCCTTCACATCGAGGAGCAGGGCATAGTTTTGTTCGAGCCTCTCGGCTTGGATAAGAAATTTTTCTTTATCGATGCCCGAAGGTGCCATTGTCGAGCCTCTCCGTGAGGGCCTCAAAGGATTCTTTGCGCAAGGGCTCGGCGTCGAAGTAGAGTGTTTCCCATCTCATCTCATGTTCGATCTTCGTGCCAAGGTCCCTGGCAAAGAGACATTTCCCGTCCCGCAAGACCCGGTGGATGAGGGTAAGGGGGACCTTTCTCAGATCTACGAGATCAATTGCTTCTTCCTCAAAGATTTCCTGGAATCCTTCTGTGAGGTCAAGCAACTCTTTCAGTGTCAGTTCGTGTTCCGCAAGGACTGCGATATCCAGATCGCTCAGCGTTGAAGCATTGTCTGAGGCGTAAGAACCGAAGACATAGCACAGTAAAAGCCGGTATTGCTCACAGAGCTGTTTGATCAGGGGGTCTATCTGAAAAACATCTAAGGGCTTCCCGGCCCGCGTTTGCTGAACATTGAGAAATTTCACCGCTCTCTCCTCTTCCCCCTTTGCGTCACACCATAGCACGAACCGGCCTATAAGTAAATCATGTACTCTGCCGCATATTTTCCCTTGAACAAAATCAATCGGTGGTTTAGACTTTGGGCGGTGAAAAGGCCCAAGATCGTGGTGATAGTCGGCCCGACTGCCAGCGGCAAGAGCACCGTGGGGCTGGAGCTGGCGAGGTTTTTCAAGGCCGAGATCATCAACGCCGACTCGATGCAGGTCTATCGCTACCTGGATATCGGCACGGCAAAGCCCACGCGTGAAGAAAGGAATGTAGTGCGGCATCATCTTATAGATATCTTCTACCCTGATGAGGAGTTCAGCGCGGCCCACTATCGAGAAGAGGCCCAGCGAGCAATCGCCGATATAGAGGCGCGGGGGAAGCGGGCCATGGTAGTGGGCGGCACGGGGCTCTACATCAAGGCCCTGACCTCGGGCCTGATCAGGGGCGGGGAGGCGGACCCGGTTATCCAAAAGCGCTTGCAAGACGAGGCACAAGCAGGCGGAAGGGAACGGCTCTATCAGCGCCTGGTGGAGGTGGACCCGTCTACCGCCGCTCGCCTGCACCCCCATGATACCTACCGCGTCATCAGGGCCCTGGAGGCCTACGAGAGGACAGGACAACCCATCTCGGCCCTGCGGGGGAGACATCGCTTCAAGGAAGGACCCTATGAAACACTCAAGATAGGGTTGGGGATGGAGCGAGAGGAGCTGTACCGGCGTATTGATGAGCGGGTCGACGAGATGATTCAGCAGGGACTGAAAGAGGAGGTGGGGCGGCTCTTGGAAATGGGGTATGCTCCGTCACTCAAGGCGATGCAGTCTTTGGGATACAAGCAGATGGCGGCCCATCTCAACGGAGAGTACGACCTCCCTGAGGCAATCAGATTAATTAAGCGGGATACCAGAAGATACGCCCGCAGGCAGATCACCTGGTTTAAGGCCGATCCCGAGATCCACTGGATCGAGTACCCCAGGGATCGGTCTGTTGTGAAAGAGATGATCGAGGGGTTTTGGCGCAATTAGCGGTCAGGTGCTAGCATGACAGGGCCCGTGAATGTCCAGGATCAGTTTTTGAACAGGATGCGCAGAGAAAAGGCGTGGCTGACGGTGAGTCTGCTTTCGGGTGAGAAGCTGTACGGGACCATCGCCGGGTTCGACAACTTCTGCATCCAACTGAAGGGGGAAGGGGATCAGCTGATCTACAAACACGCCGTCGCCGCCATCATCCCGATGGAGAGGGAGGAATAGCGTGCAGAAGGGGGAGGTCAAGGGGATTATTGAGTCCCTCCTATTTGTTCATCAACATCCCCTCACTGTGGCTGATATCGGGCGGATCCTGGGGGATGAGGCGGAAAAGAAGCTGATCAGGGAGGCCCTTGCCGAGCTTGTGGCCGAATACGAGGAGATGGGGAGGAGTTTTTACCTGGCGGAGGTAGGGGAGGGGTACCAGCTGCGCACGCGGGTGGAGTACGCCCCCTGGATCAGGAACTTGCGCAAGGTAAAACCGGCCAGGCTCAGTAAATCCGCCTTCGAGACCTTGGCCATTGTCGCCTATCGTCAGCCCCTGGTCCGGGCAGAAGTCGAGCACATTAGGGGGGTAGATTCGGGGTGGGTATTAAACTCCCTGTTGGAGAAGGGGCTCATCAAGATCCTTGGCCGGAAAGAGGTTGCCGGCAGACCGCTGGTATACGGGACCAGCAGGCGTTTTTTGGAGGTATTCGGGCTGCGCGACTTGGGTGGGCTGCCCACGCTCCAGGAGCTGGACGCCCTGAAGGAGGAGGAGATGCCGGCAACCCAGGCAGAAGAGATATCAGAAGAAGTGGATGAAGAGGAAGAGCGGGAAGAGGAATAGGGATGGTATTGATGCGGCTGCATAAGATCCTTGCCGAGGCGGGGGTCGCCTCCAGAAGGGGAGGGGAGGCGCTGATCCTGGCGGGGAAGGTCAGCGTCAACGGCAAGGTTATCAGGGAGATGGGGGTTAAGGCCGATCCCGCGAGGGACAAAATCCGGGTGGGGGGCAAGATGATTCCTCGACCCTCTTCCAAGGTCTATTATCTCCTCTATAAACCCCCGGGGGTTATCACGTCTTTGAAAGACCCGGAGGGGAGGCCTACGATAAAGGATCTTATCCCGCGGATAAAGGCCGCGGTATTTCCCGTGGGGAGGCTCGATTATGACGCCGAGGGGCTTTTGTTGCTCACCAATGACGGAGAGATGGCCATGCGGCTGGCACATCCCCGCTACCGGGTCCCCAGGACGTACCTGGTAAAGGTAAAGGGGGTAGTGACCCCTGGGGAGATGGAACGGCTCACGCAAGGGGTTATGCTCGAAGATGGGATGAGCCCGTCAGTGAAGGTCACGCCGGTCAAGAAGCTGAGCAAGAACTCGTGGTTAAAGGTTACCCTGCACGAGGGGAGGAATCGGGTGATCAAGAGGACGTTTGAGGCGATCAGACACCCTGTGCTCAGGCTCCAGCGAATCAGCTTTGCCTCACTCACCCTGGAGGGGCTGCGGCCCGGGGATTACCGGCCACTCTCTTCGGAAGAGATAGACCACTTGAGAGGTTTTGTATGAGTAAGAATAGGATTATGAATCAAAACAAGGTGCCCTGGCTGGAGATCCGCAGAAAGATGATGCATACCTGGCCCATTATCATCCCCATTGCCTATCGCTTCGTCTCTAAGGAGACAGCCTTTACGATCATGCTTCCCATCTGTGCGATCTATGTCTTCTGCGATATTTTTAGACACTTTCACGAGGGATTCAGAAACCTCTTCGACCGGGTCATCACCTCTCACTTTCTGCGGGAGCATGAGAAGCATGGCCTCATCGGGTCCTCATATTTCATCTTCGGGGCGCTCTTGGCCATCATCATTTTCCCCAAGCCGGTGACCATCGCCAGCCTCTACATTCTCATTATTTGCGATGCCGTGGCGGCCATTGTGGGGACCGGGTGGGGGAGGATTCGGATCTTTGCAAAGACTCTGGAAGGAAGCATCGCCTTTTTTGTGAGCGGCATCGCCGTAGTGGTTCTCGCCCTGCAAGATAAACCCCTGTGGGGGCAATCGGCAATGCACGATCACCTCTTGTGGGGGGTATTAGCGGTGCTGGGTGCCACCCTGGTTGAGCTCATCCCCACGGGTTTGGACGACAATCTTACTATCCCCCTGGTGGCGGGGGGGATTATGATGATAGGGTTTTGGGTCTGACAGGTAGGTAAGGAACACCCATCTGCTCTGTCCTTACACCTGGTCGCACGGGCGGGGGAGACCCGCCTTTTTTATTGCCCTTCCCCTCTAGGCATTACGCACGATCCGATTTTGTTCATTTAAAACTCCCACTTTGTACCAAGGCTTTGTTGTAGTGACAATTATTGTCACATTCGCCTCCTCATTTTGTTGGATTGTCCGCACCAGGGAATGTGCAATGACGCCCTTGATTTTTTTATTTATTAATATCAATAAGTTAACAAGAGGTTTATTCTGCCTTTTTGGCATTAGAATTGCTCCTTTATGGATGTGGTTTGTGGCGCCGCATGCGGGATGATGGAGATGGTAAAGATAGTGCAGAATCATGGATAAAAAATTTTGAGGAGGGTGGTTATGAAAAAACGTATCATAGTTGCGGTCCTTGCTCCCCTGCTGATCATCGCCCTTGCAGGGGTCTCGCAGGCCGGGCAGAGAAAGGTGGATGACCCGTATGGTCTGCTCCACGATGAATCTGACCTCCTCTCCCATCCCTCAAAAATCGCTCGAGGAGAAGGAATCAGGTTCTACGATGACTACCTGTTCACCTATACTGGTGTGAATGACGGGGAAGATAATAGCCTGGATCAGTTGAATACCGCCGGCACTTTTACCGATTACTACTATCTGGATGACGATGGAGAGAGGAGAGATCCTGACGATAACGTCCTTAATCTCTTGAAGATGGGCAAGACCCGCGTCGAGTGGTCAACCGGCAACGGGGTTTCAGTCCTGTTTGATCTCTAAAGTATCAGGGCGGTGACTTCTCAGGGCGGGGGCTTCCCCGCCCTTTTTAATTGTCTTCTTGAACCCCTGAATCCTGCCGCCAGCGGCCCCCTACTCCTGCCCCTAAATTTATAAGTCTATGGAAAGCAGGATGTTACTCCCGCTCTTCAATATAGAGATAAGGATTGCGGGATCTCGATGCGGAAAAAGCGACACATTCGGATATTCTTATAGATGGGGTGTCGCAGGCGACACATCCCGTTTTCGTAAATTTATATAGCAGGGCGGGATTGAATCCTCCCGCTTTGCGGGATCCCGCAGTCCATAAAATCTGAATTAAGGATCGGGATCGAACCCTTTTAGTTTTCAAAACGGCCAGACCTCTACTTCTTCACCTTCCTGGACCCCCTCGGACTCCATCGCTATTCTGAGCAGGCCGTCCCCTTTCACCATGGTGGAGATGGAGCCTGATTTTCCGAAGATGGGTGTGGCGATGAGCATGCCGTCCTGCTCCCGGAGTTTGACCCTCACGTAGTCCTCCCTCCCCTGGGCCGAGGGGATGTTGCGGGAGGTTTGGGCCTTGAGTGCCCAGGGGCGCGGCGTCTCCCAATTCTTCCTCCCCCCCATGCGCCAGAGCGCCGGGGCCACCAAGATCATGAAGATCACCATGGCCGATACCGGGTGTCCGGGCAGGCCCCAGATCATCTTTTCTCCGGTCTTTGCGAGGATGGTCGGTTTGCCAGGACTCACCGCCACCCCGTGCAGGAGGATTTGGGCCCCTGGCAGAGATTCGATAACCTCGACGGTAAAGTCCCTGGTCCCTATTGAGCTTCCACCGGAGATCAAGACCACATCCCCCTGGGAGAGTCCTTCTGCGATCCTTCCCTGTAAGTCCTCTAAATCATCACTGGCAATGCCGAGGTGAAAGGGTATACCCCCTGCCTCCTTGATCAAGGCCCAGAGGGTGTAGCGATTAGTGTCCCTGATCTCCCCATCTTTCGGGATGGCCTCGAGGGGGACTATCTCGTCCCCTGATGAAATAATCCCTACCTGCGGCCGGCGATATACCCGCACCCTCACTTTGCCGAGGGCGGCCAAGGCCCCAAGGTCCTGGGGACGCAAGAGATGGCCTTTCTCTAGGATCTTTTCTCCTTCTTTGAGGTCCTCACCACGGTGGATCACGTTCTCCCCAGGGGCCACGCCCCGCAAGACTTGAATGGTGTGCTCGTCCATAACCTGGGTGTGTTCCACCATGACCACGGCATCGGCACCTTCGGGGAGCATCCCTCCGGTGGCGATCTTTATCGCCCCGCCGGGTTGTATGGAGGAAGAAGGACGTTCCCCCATCCTGACCTCCCCTAATACCTCTAGGGGCGTGGGGTTTGATTCCGAGGCCCCGAAGGTATCCTGGGCCTGCACGGCATACCCGTCCATAGCGGAACGGTCAAAAGGGGGGAAGGCATCCTGGACAATACATTCTTCGGCTAAAATCCTCCCCGCGGCATCCTCCAATGCAACATCCTCTTCATCGAGGGGTTTTGTGCTCTTGATGATCTCCTTGACCTGTTGCGTGGTCTGGACCCGGAAAAAGTCCATTACGCCTCCTCGAGGAGGACCACTTGATCCTCCACCTTTACCCTGCCGCTTTTAGTCACCGTGCCGAAGCGCCCCTCGCGGCTGACGATGTAGGGGCGACCCTCTGGTTTTGGCTTCTCTTTGCCGATGTGACATATTAGTACCTTGGCCTCGCCGATTTTCAATCTGCGCCCGATCACAAGCTCCTCCAACGGTATCCCCTCGATGGTGATGTTCTCCGAGTAGTCATCTTCGGCGATGGTGGGCATGATATCGGGGGGCACGAGGGCCATGGCCTCCAGGGGGAAGACGCTGATCTGTCTGTCCCATTGGCCTGCGTGCGCATCCCCTTCCAATCCCCACCCCTCTCGGAGATATCCCTCCTTCACATTTCTTTTGGGTATTCCCCTGACCTCGGCCTGATTGACGGCAATTACTTTACCCTGCATCTTATCCTCCCCGCACGAAGTGCCCGCTCTTTCCCCCCTTCTTCTCCACGAGGCGGATGTCGGTGATCACGATCTCGCGGTCCACGGCCTTGCACATGTCGTAGATAGTGAGGGCGGCTACGGCCACTGCCGTCAAGGCCTCCATCTCGACCCCTGTTTTTCCCTCCACCTTGACCTGCGCCTCGATCTCTATGCAGTGTTTCTCCTCCACCGGATTGAAGGTGATCTCAACATTCGTAATGTTGAGCGGATGGCACATAGGGATGAGTTCTGCCGTCTGCTTGGCCCCCATGATCCCCGCCACCTTAGCCACTCCCAGGACATCCCCTTTTTTCATCCCTCCCGTCACGATCTTCTGAAAGGTCTCGGGTTGCATGACGACCGTTCCCTGGGCCACGGCCTGTCTTAGTGTGATATCTTTTTCGGTGACATCGACCATCCGTGCTCTCCCCTTCTCGTCAAGGTGGGTAAACTCCTTCATCTTCTATCCTCCTATGGCGTGCATTCCCCGCTGGCACTTTTTAAAGCGAATATCTCCAATTTGATGCCTCTGTGGTTTTGCCTTCAGTGCTTGGTGGAGGACCTCCTCAATGTCCTTTTCGTTTCCGGACGATCTCAAGGTGGTCTTGAGGTCGATCTCCTTATCGGAGAAGAGACAAGGCCGGATCTGTCCCTCTGGGGTGAGCCGGAGGCGGTTACACCGCGCACAAAAGTGGCTGCTGATGGGTGAGATGAATCCGATCTCCCCTTTTCCTCCTTCTATGTAATACCTCGTAGCCGGACCGTCGCTCTCCTGAGGGCTTTTTGGGATCAGCTCTCCAAGCTCGGTGATTTCTTCAATGATCTGGGATGATGGGATCATCTCCTCTGCATTCCAGTCGTTTTTTTCACCTACGGGCATGAATTCGATGAAGCGGACGTGGAGTGGATACGTTAAGCTCAAGCGGGCGAAGTCTTTTACCTCGTCGTCGTTGAAGCCCTTGATAATCACCACGTTGATCTTAATGGGGGAGAGCTTTTGTTTTAAGGCGGCTTCGATCCCCGCCCAGACTTCTTTAAACTTATCCCTCCTGGTGATGTAGACGAACCGATCAGAGCGCAGCGTATCGAGGCTGATATTGATGCGGTGAAGCCCCGCCTCGACTAAATCCTCGGCGTATTCCTTTAAGAGGACACCGTTGGTGGTGAGGCTTAGGTCACGGACCCCCTCGATCCGAGCAATAGCCTTGATGAGGTCTACCACACTCCTTCTCACCAGGGGCTCCCCGCCGGTTAGGCGGACCTTGGAGATGCCGTTGCGGGCGAAGACCTCGATTGTTTTGACGATCTCCTCATAGGTGAGAAGATCTCCGTGCTCGATCAACTCCACCCCCTCTTCAGGCATACAGTAGCGGCAGCGCAGATTGCACCGGTCGGTGATGGATAACCGCAGGTAGTTGATCGTTCGATCGTAATTGTCGAGCAGCAGCTTCATGGTTTTTATAATAGTAAAGGCCCATGACCCCGTGCCGGCCATCGGCCCTTAATGCCTCCTGGTGGACCTCCTTTCCAAGCACGGGGGGCGTGGTCGTTTCCCACCACACCGTATCGGCCACCCTCCTTATCCTCAGCGGACTTAGGAAGTAGGCTCGGAAGATCCATTCTTTATGCGTACACGCTTATGTACATAATATCATTATACTGCTTAAAATATAGGCATTTTTCCATTTTTTTGCAAGACCTCTTATTGCAAGGGGTTACCTGGGTTCGCGTGCCTGATTGTATATTATTCGCGGTGATATCAAATGTTTCTTCCACCACCCCTCTGCCTCCTTTTTCAGGCCCATGGCGAGGCCGAGGAGTTCGGTGAAATAAAAGATAGGCATCATATTCTTGCCCTTCTGGCGTGTCTCCAGATTAGCTTGACACAGAGGACACGCAGCGACGATCCCCTGGGCGCCGGCCTTGCGCGCGCCCTCCACGATCTCACCGACCAGGCGCTCGACCCACTCGGGACGCAGCAGGGTATGCCCCGCACCGCAGCAGTCCACCTTCCACGCCCAATCGAGGACCTCCGCCCCGGTCAGAGCCATGAGTTCATCCATGACCACGGGGTTTTCCGGGTCATCAAAGTGCGTCGTCTCAGGCGGCCTCACCAGATAACAACCGTAATAGCAGACGACCTTTAATTCCTTCAATTTGTTGACCACCGCACCTTTGATCTTTTTCTTTACCGCCGGTTGTGAGAAGACGGTCAGGGGATGATATACTTTAGCAGTACCCTTGTACTTTTTTCCCAAGGTTTCTTCTATTTCTTTCTTCAAGGAGGGATCTTCCTTCAGATGCTTCTGTGCTTCCATAAGACGGAGGAAACAGGCGGCACAGGGCACGGCGATGTCCAACCCCATTGCTTCGGCGATCATCAGGTCGCGCGCCGGAAGGGCGACTGCTAATACGGGATCCACCGCGTGGGCTGAAGACGCACCGCAGCAGTTCCAGTCAGGGAGTTCAATCAGCTCCACACCAACCTTGGCGGCGACAGCCCGCACAGACCGGTCGTACTCTACAGCCGTAGACTCTAAGGAGCAACCGGGGAAATATCCTATCTTCACTTCTGCTTCTCCAATCGGGAAAAGAGGTTCTTTATGGTTTTTGTTTCCTTTATCTTAATCGGGAGGAGCTTCAGCTTACCGTGGCGAAACATCCCGATGCCCAGACGGATTTCATCCGGATCTATTTTAAAGAGCCCACCGGTCCTTCGCTTCAGATCAATGATCAGCGAGAGCTCGTGCACCCTTCCCAGGTTCCGTATCGCCGCAAGAAATGCGTCGTTGACCTTGGGCCCCTGCTCCGTCACCACTCCCTCCGCCACCGCCTCCTGCCGCAAGAGGTCCATGAGTTTTACGATCGGTATCTCATTGGGACAGCGGGTCGCACACGTCTCACAGGAGGCACATATCCAGCACGTCGATGCCTTCAATACCTTTTCTTTATCGCCCAGCTGAACATATTTGAGAATCTCGTGAGGCTTGAGGTCCATGGCGAATACAAGCGGACACCCCAGGGTGCAGGTGAGACACTGATAGCACCGATTGACCTCGGGAACCTCCTCCGCTACCCTACGCATAAAATCAGAGTCCTTTTTCTTCATATCTTGGGCTCCTGGATCTTGTCGAGCTCTTCTTCACGGAACGCGGAAATGGGAATCTCTTCCTCGATGTCTTTTCCCGGCTCATAATTGAAGAGGTCCTGTACCTTCGCGCTCGTGGCCTTAAAGAGCCGGAAGACCGGCACACCCATGGGACAAGCCTCCTCACACATCCCGCACTGCACACAGGCGTGGGCCATGTGTGCCATGCGGGTCAAATGAAAGAGGAGCATGTCGGAGGGCATCCGCGTCGCGCCCCTCTTGTGTGCCAACCCCAAATAGCGGTCCGCCTCCATCTCGAAGGTGGGTGATTTGAAGAAGCACTCCTTGCAGTAACACACTGGGCATACGGTCATGCAATTGTGACACCTGATACAGGAAGACAGGGCGGCGAGGAGCTTATCAGGCCCCTTCAGCTGTTCCTGTTGTTCTTTCAGGAGCTGCTCCTGGGCTTTTTTCCGCTGTGCCACGAGCTTGTCGAGCAAGGCCTCGCGCTCCTTGAGGGGGACGTCGGCAATCTCCATTCCAAGCCCTGTAATGAGTTCCTCGCCCTTTTCCGTCAATGCCTCGAGCAAAAACCGCTTCTTGTAATCAAGACCGAGGAAGCCTATCCTGATGTCGGCCCAGGGGGCGGAGGGATACGGGCAGGTCCGACACGCCTCCCGTAGCTGAGCGTCTTCGCCTCCCTTGTTCACCTTTTCCACGAGCAGCTCGCCCGGATCTTCCTTTCCTTCAAGCAGTTTTTTATAGTCATCCACGGCATAGGTGCCGGGGCAATCGAACGCGATCACGATGAGGTTTTCTTGTGAGATCTGTTTTAATTTTACCAGTTCCACCAGGGCCCGCGCTTCACAGGGACACAGTACGACCGCCACCTTTTCAGACGGCGGCATGGTCTTGGTCATCATCTGAAGCACCCGTGCGGTGTTCACCGGCATATAGGGGCTCACAACCCGTGACTCCCCTATCCTCGCCGCGTCTGTCAAGAGCCCCGGGGCGACAAGCCCGCCTTCCACCTCCATAGGAAGGAGGATGGCCTGGACGACATCGCGCTCCAGCAATTCCCGCCAGAGTTCCTGTAATCCTTCCTCTAACCCTTTACCTTTATATTCCCTAAAAACGCCTCGAGCCATCGTTTCTCCCTCACGTCGTTAATAAACCACCGAGCGGATTTTTCCCTTTTTTCTTTATGTCTTCTTCGATCCGCTTCGCCCATTCCGCAAATTGCGGTCCTTCACTCGCACTGATCCAGGTGAGATAGACCCTGTCGGAATCCAGGCCGAGGACATCCAAGATCGTCTTAATGATCCCCACACGTCTCCGCGCCTTATAGTTGCCACTAACATAGTGGCATTCACCGAGGTCTCACCCGCCTACCCATACCGCATCCGCACCCTTTACCAGTGCGTCCAAGATATAGACCGGATCCACCGTGCCTGAGCACATCACCCGAATGGGTCTGACCGACGCAGGATACGCCTTTCGGGTGGTCCCGGCGAGGTCAGCGGCCGTGGATGTGCACCAATGGCAGAAAAGCCCCACGATCCTGGTAACATCCTTATCCGGCTTGTCTTTTTTCGTCTCTTCTTTTTTCTTCGTGTCTTGATCCTTCTTCTCGGCCATCCTCTTCCTCCTTACACCACTTGCTCAATCATGGCCATGATTTGGCCTTCACTAAATCCTTGCATAAAGGCGGCGCCGTTCGGACAGATACTCGAGCATACCCCACATCCCTGGCACAGGGCCTCTTTTACCACCGCCACCAGCCGTTCCTCGTCAAAGGCCCGCGCCCCATAGGGACAGGCCTCCACGCACAAGGCACAGCCGGAACACCGTCGCTCATTCACCGCGGATACGATGCTCGAGGCCATGACCCGCTCCTGCTCCAGGAGGACCAGGGCCCGTTGGGCAGCCGCCTCCCCTTGCTGGACTACCTCCTGCCACGTTCGGGGGGAGTGGGCCCCGCCGCAGATATAGATCCCCTCACGCAAGGCGTCCACGGGCCTGAATTTTACCTCCGCCTCTTTGAAGAAACCGTCTTCAGTACGTTCCACATCAAAGAGCCGGGCAAGGGCCGCGTTGTCTCTGTTGGGGACCTCGCCCGTACTCAACACGAGGAGATCACAATCGAGCTGTCCCTCCGGAGAGGCCACCTTTAATCGATCGGTCCCTTGGACCTTTATCTCCTTTATGTCCTGGTACCTGATAAAGACCACCCCGGCCTCCCTCGCTCGACTGTAGAGGCTTTCTTTGAACCCGTAGGTCATCATATCCTTGAAAAGGACGAAAATCTTCAATTCAGGATTTTTCTCCTTGAGCAGGAGGGCGTTTTCCAAGGCCTCGGCGCAGCAGTACCGGTTGCACCAGGGGTGTTCCTTATCCCTCGATCCGACGCATTGGATCATGACGGCCGAACTGATTGCCTGCGGTTTAATATCTCCTGAGGCAAGGCCGCTCTCTAATTCCCGCTGGGTAACAACCCGTTTGTTTTTGCCATAGAGGAATTCCGTCGGCTGATACTCCTCGGCACCGGTGGCCAGGACCACGGCGCCGACGCCGACCTCCTGCTCAGCATCCTCTGCCTTGATCACGGCCCAAAAGTCACCTGCCTGCCCCCTGAATGCGGTCACGGTGCTCTTGCGATAGACCTGCACGAGGGAATTCTTCTCAATTTCCTTTATATATTTCTCAAGGAGCTCGGCCTTGTCCGGCCTCCCCTTGAGCATACCACCCAGCTCCGCTTCTCGTTCTACGAGATGGACCTCCACACCCCTGCCTGCCAGGGCCGATGCCGTCGCAAGGCCGACGAGCCCCGCTCCGACCACCAGGGCGCTCTTTTTCACGGCTGAGGCGCTCGGTGTGCGGGCTTCCTTCCTCCTGAGCCGTTCGATCGCCATAAGGAGCATTGCCTCGGCCTTTTCCTGGGCCCCATCCTGGTCGTGGGCCTGTATCGCCCCTTCCCTGAGGTTGACCCACTCGATGAGCCAAGGATCCATGTCCCCCATCCCCTCCAAGAAGCGCCTGCGGAACAAATAGGGGGAACACGCACCAACCACGAGACGATTGATGCCCCCCTTTCGTATCTCGCCCAACAGCCCCTTCGCCGCGTCTTTGACACACAGGGCATCGACCTCCATGACGGCGCTGACGGAGGGGCGTTTACCGACGGCCTCCTGCAATTGCTTCAGGTCTAAACCCTTTGAGACCTCTCCCTTACATTGACAGAGCACCACGCCGATCTTTGTTTCCTCTTCAGATGTCGGCTCAGGTGTCGGCTCAGGTGTCGGCTCAGTTTCTTTCGGGGGTTTGGCGGCCTTTTCCGGCGTGCTTTCGAGCACCTGCAGGGCGCAGGCCGTTGCCTGGGTGACGGTGTCGGGGATGTCCTTGGGCTCAGAAAAGGACCCACATACATAGACCCCTGGTTGTGTGGTCTCGATCCCTGCGGGGTCCACCGTCTTACAGAAACCCCATTCGTTGAGCTCGGCTCCGACGGTCTTCGCAAGCTCCGCGCTCCCCCGGGGTGGCCTCTGCCCGATGCCGAGGACGCAAAGATCAAACTCCTCTTTGACCACCTCATCTTTCGGCATCGTGCTCACAATAAGGTTTTTCGTTTTTGGATCTTCCTGTATGCGGGGGGTCCTGCCACGCACAAATCGCACGCCCTGTGCCCGCGCCTGTTCTATGTAGCGCTCATACCCCTTGCCGAACCCCCTGAGATCCATGTAGAAGATGGTTACCTCCAGGTCCTTCTGCAACTCCTTGGCCAAGAGGGCCTCCTTGACGGAATACATGCAACAGGCCGCCGAGCAAAAATCCCACCGACGCTCCCGGGAGCCGACGCAGAGCACAAAGGCCACCTTCTTTATCGCCTTGCCGTCGGAGGGGCGCCTTATCCGCTCAGGAAGGGGGCCGATCGGGCTCACTATCCGCTCCCATTCTATACTGGTGACCACATTCTTCCAGCGCCCATATCCGTATTGGGTGAGGGCCTGCGGGTCGAACTCATCAAACCCCGGGGCGAGGATGACGGAACTGACCTGAAGCTGCCGTTCCTCATCCGCCATCTTCAGGTCAATGGCATCCGTGGGGCAGACCTCTACACATTTGCCGCAGCGGGTGCATGCCTCCCAGTCGATAGCAGGGATCGGCGGCACCGGCATGGGACCGCGCAATGAGATGGCCTTTCTCGTGGCAAAAAGGTTGAACTCATCAATCACCTCTTCAGGGCACACCTCAAGACACCGCTGGCATGCGGTACAGAGATCTTCCACCACGCCGCGTGCCCGCTTGCGCAGGGTCACCTTGAAGTCCCCCTCTTTGCCTGAAAATTTTACGATTTCCGCCTGCGGTATGAGCTCGATCAAGGGATGATAAAAATCCCTCCGCATGCAATACTCCCCTTCTTCCGTCCTGTTCGTGGTCGGCAGCATCTGACAGAGACAACAGCGATTGGTGGGGAATTGCCGCTCCAGCTGTACGATCTCCCCCCCCAAAAATGGGCTTCTATCCACCAGGTAGACCTGTGTCCCTCGCGCGGCCACCTCCAATGCGGCCTTGAGACCGCCGACTCCAGAACCGATGACTAATACACCCTTTTCCTTAGCCTGAGCCATTCTTCAACCCCTATGAGAGAAATCCTTCCACCCACGCCAACACTTGTGAAGGACGGAAATGCTTGAGACTAATCGCCCCCGAAGGACAGGTCGCTGCACACGCGCCGCACCCCTTACAGACCGCCTCTTGGACGGTCATCCGCTTTTTCTTTTCATCTAAGTGCAGGGCATCAAATGAACAGATGCTCTCACACAGTCCGCATCCAGAACAGACGTCTGCGTCTATAGTGGCCACCACCGGTTCCTTGATCACCTTATCCTGATGGAAGTAGACGGTGGCCCGAGCCGCAGCACCGTGCGCTTGGGCGACGGTATCAGGGAGGTCTTTCGGCCCCTGGCAACATCCAGCGATAAAGAGCCCGTCGGAAAAGGTATCCAGCGGTCCGAGTTTGGGGTGGGCCTCCAGAAAAAAGCCGTCTTTGTCGGCGGTGGCGCGGAGGGTATTGATCAACTCCGCTGCCCCCTCCGCCGGTTCCATGCCCACTGACAAGACCACTAAATCCGCCGCCAATTCCTGCGGTCTTCCCAAGAGGGTATCCTCATAGCGTATGAGCATCTTGTCGCCGCTTTTGTACACCTCCGATGGGTTCCCTCGAATGTAAATGACGCCGCTACGCTGCGCCTTTTCAAAAAACTCCTCATACCCCTTGCCGAAGGCCCGGACGTCCATGTAGAAGACGGATACCCGTGCATCGGGGATGAGCTCCTTGAGCAACAGTGCCTGCTTCGCCACCACCATACAACACGTACGGGAGCAGTATTCATTGCCGATACTCTTATCCCTGGATCCGACGCACTGGATAAAGGCCACCTCTTTGGGCTGTCCGTTGGTGGAAAGCTCACCTTTCTCGAGCAACTCCTCCATCTCCACCGTCGTTATAACCTGTGTGCTCTCCCCGTAGGCAAACTCTGGTTTTCTTCGTGCGTCGAAGGGCTTGAAGCCGGTTGCCACGATGATGCTCCCGATCTCCTCTTCAACAGTCGTATCATCGGCTTGCTTGATGGTCGCCTTAAAGTTGCCGGGAAAGCCCTCGAGGCCTACTACCTCACTCGAGAGATATGTCTTGAGCCCCGAGTGAGATTGTAAGACCTCGATTTTTTCCTTCAGAAAGTCTTTGATGGGGGTCAAGTGGGGAAATCCCTTTCCGATCCGCCGTGCCCATCCCCCGAGCTGATCCTCCCGCTCCACCAAGACAACCTTGAAGCCGGCCTCCAGGATATCGGTGGCGGCGATTATCCCGGCAATGCCCCCTCCGATCACTAAGGTGGTAGGGGTTACCGGATATTCCGTGGACCACAAGGGCTCGAGCGTCTTGACCCTGGAGACCCCCGCTTTGATCAACTCATAGGCCTTGTAGGTCGCTTCTTGTATATCCTTGGTGACCCATGAGCAGTTCTCCCTGATGTCCACTTGCTGATAGAGATACGGGTTGAAGTCCTCTTCAGAGACGCATTTTCTGAAGGTCTTCTCGTGCATGGTTGGCGAGCAGGAGGCAACAACTACCCTGTCGATGAGTCCTTCCTGCAAGGCCTTTTTAATCTCCGCCTGCCCCTGGTCCGAGCACATGTATTTTTGATCCGTCGAGATGACCACATCGGGAATCGTCTTGACCATCTCCACGAGCTGGGCAATATTGATATAGCCCCCGATGTTTTTTCCGCAGTGACAGATAAAGACCCCTACTTTGTGTTTTTTGCTCATTCATGCACCCTTGATATGATTGCCAAGGCCTTTGCCGCAGCCCCGTTTGCCTCCGCAACCGAATCGGTGATATCCTTCGGCGCCTGACAGCAGCCGGCGAGGAAGACCCCCGGTCGTGACGTTACGACGGGGTCGCTGGGATTCAGTTCCTTCAAAAAACCGTTCTCATCTAATTCAAGGTCGAGGAGATCGGCGACCTCCTTCATGCCGCGAGCAGGCCGCAGGCCGCACGCCAAGACCACGACATCCACTTCCTCCTCGTAGGGCTTCCCGAGCAGGGTATCCTCACCCCGTATCACCAGGGCCCCATCTCCATTACGGCTAAAGATCTCTGAGGGCAGTCCACGACGGTAAATGACTCCACTGCGCTGAACACGCTCGTGGAATTCCTCATACCCCTTCCCATAGGCGCGAACGTCCATGAAATAGACGGTCGCCTTCACGCCCTCCGGTATCCGATCGACGACGCCATAGGCGTGTTTTGCCGTGTACATGCAGCAGACCCGCGAGCAGTATGGGTTGCCGACTGTCTGATCCCGTGAGCCCACACACTGGATGAAGGCTATGCTCTTGGGGACCTTTCCATGTACGATAATTTCTCCCTCCGTCGGTCCCGAAGGGGAAAAGAGGCGCTCCATCTCCAAGCTGTTGATAACGTTCTTATATTTCCCATAGCCGTATTCCGGTTTCTGCGTAGGGTCGAAGAGCTCGTATCCGACAGCTACGATGATGGCGCCCACCTCAAGCTCCCGCTCTTGGGGGATCATCGTATGATCGATGGCCTGCTGCTCACAGGCCGCCACGCACTGCAGGCACTCGGAACAGATGGCGCAGTTCAGGCACCGTTTGGCCTCCGCAATCACCTCTTCTTCGGTGAGCGTCTGCTCGACTTCCTTGTCTCCCTTCCGCTCCTCTACCGGGATGTGCGGGGTCTTGGCACGCGTCTGCACCTCAACGGGCCGATCGGGGACGGGGACTTCTTTCCTCTCCCGCGGTTCTCGCCCCGCCCCGAGGTCTTCGCCACGGAGGTATCGATCGATGGAGATGGCCCCCTCTCGTCCCTGGTTTATGGCCTCGATGGCGTAACGGGGGCCTAACACCACATCTCCGCCGGCGAAGATACCCTCCGCCCCTGTCGCCAGGGTTACGGGATCCGCCTTCACGGTGTCCTGTTTGGTTAGTTCCAGACCTACTTTCGGCGCCCAATCGAGGTCGGGCGCCTGCCCAATGGCCAGGATTACCGATCCAACCTCTATTTGAAATTCCGAGCCCTCGATGGGCACGGGCCTCCTCCGCCCCGATTCATCAGGTTCCCCCAGCTCCATCTTCCTGCATTCAACGGCCTTAACCTTGCCCCCTTCCCCTATGACCTTAACGGGATCTACGAGGAAGTTCATCTGTACCCCTTCCTCCTCCGCCTGTTTCACCTCCTCTGCTCCGGCGGGCATCTCCGCCCTGCTGCGCCTATAGATCAGGAGGACCTCCTTGGTCCCTGTGCGTGTAGCCGTTCGCGCGGCGTCGATGGCGGTATTGCCGCCTCCGACTACCGCAACTCGGGAGGGAAGTTGTACTTTTTCACCGAGGTTTGCCTTGCGGAGGAATTCGATCCCGCCCATGACTTCCTCCAAGTCTTTACCCTCGATGTCGAGGCCTCGGCTCTTGTGCAATCCCACGGCCACGAAGATCGCTTTATAGCCGTCCTTACGTAGGTCGTCGATGGTCAGGTCCGTGCCGATCCTCACATTGGTCTTGAGCTCTGCACCCAGTTTCAATATCTCCTGGACATCGTAATCCAGGACATCTTTCGGCAAGCGATAGGCGGGCACCCCGGTGTAGAGCATACCCCCGGCAACGGGGAGGGCCTCAAAGATGGTAACCGGGTACCCCATGAGCGCGAGGTCCCTGGCCGCGGTCAGGCCGGTCGGTCCTGCCCCCACAATGGCCACCTTCGGCTTTTCAGGATCGATGACCGGCTTCTCCGCTTTGTCCTCCGAAGGGTGTGTCCGGGCATAGTCGGTGAGAAATCTCTTGATGGGATTGATGGCCACAGGCTCGTCGATCTCCCCCCTGTTGCACGCCTGCTCACAGGGGTGGTAGCAGATCCTTCCGCAGACCGAGGGGAGCGGATTCCTCTCTCTGATCAGGTCCAGGGCCTCCTTGAATTTACCTATGGAGGCAAGGGCGACATAGCCGTGGGCGTTGACCCCTGCCGGACATGACAGCCTGCAGGGCGCATGATCCAGCTTGGTTATGGCCATCGCATTGGGGATCGCCTGGGGATAGGCCTTGTATGTGGCCTTGCGACCCATGAGCCCCTCATTGAACTCACAGGGGATGCTGACGGGACATGCCTTGATACACTCATCACAGGCATTACACTTGCTGATGTCTATGTACCGTGGGGTGGTGCGCACCCGCACCCGGAAGTGCCCCGCTTCGCCTTCTACCGACGTTACTTCTGTCCCGGTGAGCAATTCTATGTTCGGGTGTTGCCCTACCTCTGTCAGTTTGGGGGATATGGTGCACATGGCACAGTCATTGGTGGGGAAGGTCTTGTCAAAATGAGACATATGCCCCCCGATCCAGGGGTACCGCTCCACCAGGTAGACTTTATACCCGGCATCGCCCACGGCGAGGGAAGTCTGCATGCCGGTGATACCGCCACCAATTACCAATACTGTCGGAACTGCTGCCACCTACGCTCCTTTTCGCTCACGAACCTTTGCCACAAGGCTTGGCACCACCTTCATCAGGTCATCGACGATCCCATAGTGGGCGACACTGAATATGGGGGCCTTAGGATCTTTATTGACGGCAATGATGGTAGCCGCGTTTTTCATCCCGGCAAGATGCTGAAAGGCCCCGCTGATACCGAACGCAATGTAGAGCTTCGGTTTCACGGTCTTTCCAGAAGTACCCACTTGTCGCTCCTTGGGGAGCCAATGTTTATCCGCCACCGGACGTGAACAGGCGACCACCCCGCCGAGCAACTTCGCCAACTCCTCTACCATGGGGAGGTTCTCCGAATCTCCGATCCCCCGCCCCACGGCGACGAGGACATCGGCCTGGGTGATATCCACGTCTCCTACCGCTGCTTCAACGTATTGGAGGAATTTTTTGTACGCGTAGTCTTTGTCAAACTGAAAGGACACTTGTTCGACGGCGCCGTTGATCTCTTTTAGACCCTCCGCGGGGAAAGAGCCGGCGCGGACCGTGATCATGTGACAGGGGGCCTCCTTAAAATGAACCTCTGCGCACATCTTGCCGCCATACATCTGCCGGTAGGGGATTACCGCATCCCCTTTTACTTCTATCTCGTAACAATCGGTCGCAAGGGGGATTCCTGCTGCTGTTGCCAACGGGGGGGCAAGGTCCATCCCGAAGGCGGTATGTCCCATGAGTACGAGGGACGGCTTTCTTTCCTTGATTAAGAAGCTGAGGACATCCTGATACGGCTCTGAGTTAAAATTAGCGAGGAGGTCGTCTTCCATCACAAGGATGTGATGGCAATAGCGCTTGACCTCATCCGCCATAGAAGCAACCCCTTTGCCCAAGAGGACCGCCGTCAGTTCTTTTTTTGTCTGTTCCGCCAGTTGCTGTCCCTTTGCGAGCATTTCTAAACTAATCTCTTGCATCTCTCCTTGACGATGTTCCGTCAAGACAAGGATCTCTGCCATTAGATCACACCCCCTTTCTGGAAGACGTCCATGACCTTGGTCGCCACTTCATCCGAGCTTCCCTCAAGTATCTGTGCCCCCTCACCCACCGGCGGCGGAAAGATCCGTTCTACGGTGGTGAAAGACCCCGCTGGGCCTACCTGGTTTGGTGAAAGACCGAGGGTGCCGAGATCGCGTGTCGCCACCTCTTTTTTGGCAACCTTCCTGATACCCATGATGGAGACGTATCTCGGCTCATTGATCCCGCTCTGGATGGTAAAGAGGGCAGGAGTTGCGACGACCAATTCTTCCTCCATTCCCCCTTCAAGCTCTCTCTTGATCTTCACCTGTTTTTCCTCAATTTCAATGGCCGTTACCAGGGTGGCGTGGGGGATGCCGAGCAGTTCGGCCAATGTCACCCCCACCTGGGCGCAGCCGTCATCATCCGCCAGCACGCCCGTGAGGATGATGTCATAGGGGATTTCCTTGATAGCGGCGGCGAGGACCTTTGCTATGGCATAGGCATCCGATCCATCTGCCTGTGGGTCCGTGACCATGACGGCCTCATCGGCCCCCAAGGCAAGCGCCCGCCGGATCACTTCTTCACTCTCCGCGGAACCCACCGTGATGGCGGTGACCTTGCCGCCATGTTTCTCTTTTATCCTCACCGCTTCTTCAACTGCATAGTTGTCCCAATCATTTACACCAAAGACCAACCCTTCCTCTTTAATACTTTTACCCGTCTGATCCACCTGCAGGTCGATCTCCGCCACCTCCGGTACCCTCTTGATGCAGACAATGATATCCATTGTTTTACCTCCCTTGATATTTTGATATCTTAAACGTCGTCGAAACCCATGGCTTCGGCAACGAGTTCCAAGATCTCCCGTATGGGCATTTCTTCTTCCAAACCTGTTGTCTTTGCGCCATCCTCCAGGGTCAACAGACAAAACGGACAGGCCGTGGCAATGATCTCAGCGCCCATGGCATGCGCATCCTTCACCCTGACCTCGCTGTTCCGCTCTCCCTCACCCGCTCCCTCGGCCCACATCCTTCCTCCACCCCCCTCGCAGCAGAGGCTGCGTTCCCTGCACCTGTCAAACTCAAGGAGTTCAAGGCCGGGGATCGCCTTCAGTATCTCCCGGGGCGGATCGAAGATCTCATGCTGTTTTCCCAGGAAGCAGGGATCGTGATAGACGACCTTCTTGTTCACCTCCTTGGAAAACGTTATTTCCCCTTCTTTGATTAAATCGGCAAGGAGTTGCGTATAGTGAAGGACCTTGAATCCATCGAGGTCATACTCGGTTGAGAAGGTATTGAAACAGTGTGGAGACGTGGTGAGGATGGCCTTGACCCCCGACGCGTTAAAATTCTTGGTGTTTTCCTCCCTCAATTCCTCAAAGAGTCCTGTTTCTCCCATCCGCCTGATCTCATTGCCGCAGCAGCTTTCCTTCGTCCCCAGGCTGCCGAAGTCTATGCCCGCTGTCTCGAGGATGCGGCAAAGGATGCGGGGGATTCTCTGGAGTCTGGGATCATAGGAAGGGGCACATCCTATGAAATAGAGCCATTCAGCCTCCCCTTCGTCGGAGAGAGTCTTGACCGCCGTGTCCCCCTTCCATTCGATCCTTTTCTGTCTCGCCCGTCCCCATGGATTCCCGTGCTTAAAGGTACCTTCGAGGGCATCGATAATTGTCTTGGGAACCCTCCCCCCCTCGACAAGCTCTGCCCTGAGGCCCACGATGACCTCCGAGGGTTTCAGTCCTCGGGGACACCGAAGGGTACAGATCGCGCATGTCGTACAATCCCACAGCCCCGGACAATCAAGCGCCACCTCCGGCGACCCCCCCATCAGGACTTCGCGCATGAGAGAGCGGATATTGAGGGGCGCCCTGAGGGAAACGGGGCAACCACCCGTGCACTTGCCGCACTGGAGACATGCGTACAGTTCATGTTTTTCCAAGAAGTCCATCGATTAATACCTTCCTAATATTTTTCTGGCGATCAGAATTTTCTCGATTTCCTTTGTACCCTCAAAGATCTCGATAACCTTGGCATCCCGCCAGTAGTGCTCCACATCATATTCCTGTAGGATTCCGTATCCACCGTGGATTTGGATCGCCTCATCGGCAACCTTTACGGCCACTTCACCGCAGTACCACTTTGCCATGGAGATGAGGGCGGGGTCGACATCGCCGTCGTCTATCTTTGACGCTGCGCGATAAAGCAACGAACGCGCCGCCTCGGCGAGCGTCGCCATATCAGCAATCTTGGCCTGGATGATTTGGAACGCCGCAAGCGGCTGTCCGAACTGTTGTCTTTGTCGGACATGCGCGATTGATTTGTCTAAGGCCCCCTGGGCGGTTCCAACCCCGAAAGCGGCAACCTGTATACGAGAACGGTTGAAAAATTCCATGATGTTATAAAAACCTTTGCCTTCCTCGCCGAGGAGATTTTTCTTTGGGACTCTCACATTGTTAAGGGTTACCTCGCCGGTATTGGAACAGCGTAACGAAAGCTTTCCCTTCAATTTATTTGCTTCGTAACCAGGTCTGTTTGTCTCGACCATGATAGTACTCAGTCGCTCGTGTTTTTTCGAAGCATTGGGATTGGTGACGCATAAGACAACGAGAAAATCGGCAACGGTGGCATTGGTAATAAACATTTTGTTTCCCGTGATCACATATTCGTTACCTTCTTTTACTGCTGTCGTGGTGATGGATGCCACATCGCTTCCCGCATCTGGTTCTGTGATTGCCATGCCCATCCTTGTCTTCCCCGAGCACACACCAGGAAGATACTCTTGCTTCTGTTCTTCGGTGCCGATCACCTGAATGATCTGTGAACCGAAGAAGACTGAGTCGAGCGCATGGGCGATCCCTAAATCCACGCGGGCAAACTCTTCCATGATCAGACATTGTTCTACATAGCCGTAGCCTGCACCTCCGTATTTTTCTTCAATAAATACTCCGAGGAAACCCAATTCCGCTGCTTTCTTCCAAATGCGATCATCGAATTCCTCCTTCTCGTCCAGTTCTCGTGCTACTTCCCTAAAGACACCCTCGGCGAATTCTCTCGCCGCCTTTTTTATGTCTTTTTGTTCCGATGTAAAATCAGCCATTCTTTGCCTCCTCTTTTTTTGAAAAGTTCATTGCACAATCATGATTTTTTATTAGGTTTTTTACCGACCTCGGTTATGTACACTACATTTGACTATTTTACTTGATTTCCTTATGGTCCTTGAGTACTCCTCGGGGAAAGACCTCGCTGAATATCGCCCCCAATACCTCCGGCCCTATTTTCCCTCGGGGGTTATACCAGTTATACGTCCAGTGGACCATGCCGAAGAAGATGAAGGCAAGGACTGAGGGGTCTATGGTTTTTAACAGACCATCTTTGGCCAGGTCGCTAAAAAGTCTTTTTAAGGCCTCTACGTAGATTCGTTGTTTTTTAATAAAGATTTGTTGGTGGTCCGATGAGAGGGATTTTGCCTCCGACACTAAAATGGTTAACTGATCTTTATGCCCTGCATAGTATTCAACGTAACATTTACAGACCTCCTCTAATTTTTCGACAGGGCCGAGATCGCTGTTATAGATCTCTTCAAGCCTCGCATACCCTTCATCCATAAATCCGATCATGATCTCATTAAGGATATCCTCCTTAGAAGGAAAATAGTGAAACATCCCGGGTACACTGAGATTGACCTCCTCAGCAATCTTCCGAACAGAGGTCCTTTCGAAGCCATTGGTTGCAAACAGCTCGGTGGCAGCTTTTATGATTGTCTCTTTCTTTGACATATGAGTCCTCGCTTTTATATCTTTTGTGTAACAAAGATTACCGATCACTCGGTAGATAATCTCCTATTAAATTATTAGCCGTGTAGGCGCTACATGTCAAGGATTTTTTTTGCTGTCGAGGGGATATTTGGGATTCTCTGTATTTAGCGGTAACGACAGAAGGCCGGTGAGAGACGTGCCACGGTTTGTGAACAGCTTGCGTACGAGTCGCTATAGTCAGTTAGGAGGCTATTCCACAGACGTCAGGCGTATTCCTGTAGCATATAAACCTCGTGACCCGAACGGGTAGCCAGCTCCCAAAACTAATGCAGACAATAAGTTATTAATTTTGCAAGGTTTTTCTATGATTCAGGATATTGAAAAGTAGTTGGTTAGTGAGGATTTTTAGTATTGCACTTGTTCATTGAATGTAACATATTAACCATTCTGTTCCCATAATTTCCAGCTTTACATCCTATCTGGTCTATGGGAAGGCGGCAATTCGGCTCAATACGGTATCGTCTTCTTCATTGAATGAACCTTTTTTAGAAATAGGGCACTTACTGTTAATAACCTATGGTGTCGGATAGATGAACCGCGCTTTTGCACGTTTGGAAGTGGCATAATCTAAGGAGACGGAGACATACCAGCGTGATAGCCAAGTACACACAAGAAGGCCGCATACCTAGTCTCTTAAAAATTGCAGGCAGCATAACGCTCGCCCTATTGACATCTTTTTTATTGGTGTTCTCCTTTCCAAATCCCGATCAGGGGTGGCTTGCGTGGATCGCATTGGTGCCTCTCATCCTTGCGTGCCATAATCAACGGCCGCTTAGCGCCTTTTTGTTGGGGCTTTTGAGCGGCATGGTGACATTATGGGGTATTTGCGGTTGGCTCTTTGGGGTTTCTGCTTTTCACATCTACCATGCCCTGCCCATCGCAGTTTATTTCGGACTATTCCCGGCCCTCTGGTGCTTAGCCTTTCCTCTGTTACGGCTAAACGGGATTGCCTTGATTATCCTGGCACCGTCCCTCTGGGTAGCACTTGATTATGTAAAAACACACGCAGGGTTTATGGCCTTCCCTTGGGTTCTGCTCGCGCACAGTCAGCACAGCAACCTCGCCGTGCTTCAGATTGCAGCCTTCACCGGGGAGTACGGTGTTACGTTTTTGGTTGTGATGGCGAGCGCTGCGCTTGCAGTCGCCGTTATTCAGAAAAAATGGCAGGGGGTGGCTGCGGCTGCGCTTATCATTGCCGTGATACATGGATGGGGGTTTATTATACTTTCTGATACTAGCCATAGTGAACAATTAAAGGTAGCTGTGGTTCAGCCGAGCATTCTTCGCAGCGAGAGGGAAACACCCGACGGCATGACAGCTTCTTTCGATCGTCTAAAACGCCTCACGCTCACTGCGGCGGCCTCTGAGCCGGAACTTGTTGTATGGCCGGAAACCGCTGTTCGTGATCTGGGCAAAGACGCTCAACTGTTTGCGCAAGTAAAGGCGATCTCTCAGAGCATCAATGCTCCGATCCTCACCGGAGCCTCTGAGAGTATAAAATTCTCCAGAAAGTCGGATAGTCAGTACAATATCTTGTCGCTGGAACAATACCAATATAACTCCGCATATTTTATTACTCCCGAAGAGTCTCTTGTGGCTGCACCCTACCGCAAGCGAATACTTGTCCCCTTTGGTGAATATATGCCCCTGGATTCTTTCATACCGTGGCCCTCCTGGTTTGTGCCCGAGTCATCCAATGTTTTACCGGGTGATGGTTACAAACATTATGCGCTGGCCGGAGGTGTACGGGCGAGCCCTATTATCTGCTGGGAGAACCTTTTTACCGATTATGTGCGTTTGCTGGCAAGGAAAGACACGCAGGTAATTGTACAGCTTGTCAATGACAACTGGTTCGGGCGCACGGCCGCCGCTCGTCAGCACAACTTGGCTTCTGTACTGCGCGCCGTCGAGAACCGTGTCCCCGTAGTGATAGCATCCAATACCGGTCCATCACAAATCATTGACGCTTTTGGCCGCATTTGTGATAGTATTCCGCAGCTCTTTACCGCAGGGGTGGCAATGGCCGAGGTGCCTGTAGCGTACAGAGCGACGTTTTATACCGCACACGGTGAGGTCTTTGTATTTATGTCTTTTTCGATCCTGGCAGCTTTTATTATTGTCAGGGTGATCTTTAAGGGAAGTTCAGTAAAATCGTTGATGTGTTGTTTGAGAGGTATAAACCTTAAAAAGGAGGGGAGAATATGAAGCGATTTATTGTTATGATGGTTTTTGGTTTAATGTTATGTTGTGTGCTCTCAGGGACCGCAGTAGGAGTAACACTGGATTCCTCAGGGACTGCGCCGGAATTGAATTTTGCGGTAACGAACATCAACTTAAAGTCCGCAGGTGGGCATCCTGTCTTCAACATCCATTTAGCTGGGACTGTTATCTATTATCACAGCAATATGCCCAATTGGCCCGAAGCGGCTTTCGTCGTCACCGCCTTTGGCGAATACGACTACAACACCGGCATAGCGAAGGAGCGCGTATACGCCACTATACTACAATCCGAGGCATCAGTTTATTCCCTGCCAGAGGATAAGAAGTACACAAACGTGGTACTCCAATGCTCGCACAATCCCTGGGTACATGGCAAGAGGTACGGAGCGCAGGGTTGTCAAGTGACCGAGATTAAAAAAGGTATAACCCAACCAGGTATCATTACACAATACCAATACCCCCTGTCTTCGTTTTTTATGCCCGACCAAATGCGGCCACTGCTTGTCGCGTGGGAAGAAAATATGTTAAGCGAGCCCGAACTTTCCGACTGGAATCCCTATGCACCGGACACAGGCACGGATAAGCTGACGATTGTGAGCCCAGCCCCGTATGAGGTAATCCCGGACACTGCTACTTCCTTTCAGCTCGCTCTACAAACCAATCTCACAACGCCTCCCCAGGTCATCGAGATGAAATGGAACCGGATGGAAGACACGGGCGGGTGGGTCGGCGATATCAAGGTGCCTGGAACCGGCAAATTGTGGCAGTCTTTTGCAGGACCCAATATGATGTCATGGAACTACTTTCCCTTCACAATACCTATCAGTCCCCTTTTTACCTCAAGCGAGCCCACGCTCTATCAGGTGAGTGTCCGTGGTGCGGGAGAGACCACCTGGACTTCCTGGCGCCAGTTCTGGATCGGCGAGCCAACAATGCCCTACTCTGCCGCAAAGTCGATGGTTAAAGATGCGACGAAAAATAATCAGTATGTCTATGATAAGTTTCTGAACTTCGCCCTCAAACAAGAAAAGGCATTGAGCAAAGCAGAAAAAGCAAAAAAGCCTGTTGCAGTCACACAGAAGAAGTTGACCGCTCCTGAAATCCTGTCACCTGATCATAATATGGCCTTTACGGTTTCCGCGGCGCCTGTTAGGATCAAGGTGGAGGCCAAACACGAGCCCGGCTATGATGTCGTATTTGAGTTTGAGCACCGCACGAGTACCAGGTCAGCGTATAAGAAGGCGGACGTAAAATCGATCAAACTGAGAAGTCTCAGGGGTACTTCAGCCGTTGAATTTTCGACCGGTGAGACGGGCCAATGGCGGGTTCGTGCCAAACTCGATGCCCCTGGTGCCCCATGGAGCAATTGGCAGGAGTTTAACGTAAATAGGGGTGCACTTCGATAGACTCAGCGTTAATTAAACTTTCCGCTACGGGCGTAGCCCGTGAATTTTCAAGCAAAAGGGGCTAGCCGAGATTGGCTAGCCCCTTGTAATCTCTGGTGCCGGAGGAGGGATTCGAACCCTCACAGGCGCAAGGCCCGGGGGATTTTGAGTCCCCTGCGTCTCCCGGTTCCGCCACTCCGGCAGTGTATAAAACTATAGGGATTCCCTCATGGCGTGTCAATGGAAAAGTACTGCTTGGGCAGATTGTCTTCTCAGAACATTTTCAGAGCTCTCGTCATGTTGGGCTCTTGACAATCATCATAGAAGTGTTAGCCTATTTTTAACTAGTTTGCACCCATGTGCTGAATCAGGGGCCGATAGACGAGGTTTAAGCGGCGTTTTATACTGGTCAGTCTACTCTATGTTATAAATATAATTTTCGGAGGTGAATAATGAAGGTTGTTCTGTCTTTACTGCTAATTGTAATAATTCTTAGTGGGCTATTCTTATTTTTTCAATTCAAGAGTTTTTCATCGGTTATTAAAGGAACACAAATTTCAAAATATGATGTTTCTCAAAAAGCATTACTTGTAATTGACCTCCAAAAGGATCTCACGGATAAAAAAGGTAAAGCGATAATAAACCTAAAACAGACAGATGAAGCAATAAGAAATGTAAATAGTATTATAGAGAGCGCAAAATAGCATAATATAATCGTTATATACATTAGGCATGAATTTCAACCAAATTTTATTATTAACTTTATCACAAGAGGGGCATTGAGAAAAGGAAGCACGGGTTCAAAACTAGATCCAAGAATTAAAGTTGTAAGTGATAATTTTTTCGTAAAAAATGTAATGGATGCATTTTCAAATAAGGAATTCGAGAAATTTCTATGCAGTAAAAAAGTTAATCATATCATTTTTACCGGAGTAGATGCGAGAGCTTGTGTTGATAGAACTCTTAAAGCTGCTTTAAACAGGGGGTATAAAGCAACAGTCATTAACGATGCTATCGCAACTAAAGATGATGCCCGCTTAATGAAGAAAATCAGAGAATTCAAAGAGATAGGGGCAACAATAACAACGACGGAAAAATTGTTGGCACAATATTTATAACATGCTGCTTCACAGAGGACCGCTCGTACCTCGTGGCCAGTGAGCGGGAGCGTTAGCGGGCAGCGAAGAATTCTTGATGTTGTTTAAGAATAATTACATTGATACACATGAAGAACTATGATGATTTTCCAAAAGAAGTCCCCTTTTTATTTAATTATAGCGAACATGTTTTTGTTCTCGATTATCCAATGCGCCTCAGCTTCTGAAATAAATTCGCATTGTGATAATATCCAGATCATTTCTAAAGAACTGAGCATGCAGGAGGCGGAAGCATATTGTCAATATGCTGCGAGTGAACGGGCTAAAGTAGAGGCCTTCTGGGGTCCGACATGGAAAGAACCAATACGTATTCATGTGGACAGCTCTTACCGGGTATCGAGAGCATTACTTATGAGCTTTCATGGCAATCGAGGGTTTATGGAAATGCCACTTCGCCGTGTGAAAAATAATGATGGGGCTCTTTTGCACGAGATCGTCCACATATACGCGCCTAACAGTAATCGTTTTTTAGCGGAAGGGATAGCGGTTTATCTTCAGGCAAAATTAGGAGGCAATCCGGCAATTCCTAATTTTGGCAAAGATCTTAATATACTAGCACGGGATATAGTTCCTAGATTCAGCAGTCTTGAGGATCTTGACAATGCACAACTCGCACAACCTACCCGCAAAGGGACTTACTTAATAGATGAAAGTGTTTATATTGTGAGCGGTTCATTTGTGGGGTTCCTCATTGAAAAATATGGATTGGCAAAATTTAAAAATTGCTATGAAACCGGGGATTATAGCAAAACCTATGGAAAATCTCTTAAGCTCTTGGACGAAGAATGGCGAAGTTGGGTTCAGGGTAATTAAATACTACTAAATGCGATATTTAAAAATTAAAACCGCTAACATTGGCTACAGCCTGATAACCGCTCGCATCTGGAATGAATAGGCGCATAATTGTCGTTGTTTAAAGAGTTCATATTCTTTTTTTGAATGAATAGCGGTCAGTCTATGGTCAAACGGAATATTCGCAAATGGTTGGTGATCTTGATGATCTTGATTTGTGTCCTGGCACTGCTCTATGTGGTGCAGAGCAGCCGACGGTATAACTATCAGGATCCTGAAGCACCCCGGTTCGAAGGTCACTACTCTCAGGGTGCTGAGCATGACGGAGAAATAATTGTGGCATCGTACAATATTTTCCACGGCAAGAAGATCGAGGATGCCATGCAAGACCTCAGTGGCAGCGAGGCCTTGAAAGATGCTGATATCGTCCTGTTGCAGGAGATGGATGAGATCGGCACGGAAAGAATTGCGCGAGAACGTGGCTACAATTACATTTACTTCCCGGCGGGTGTACACCCGCGGAGTGGACGTAATTTTGGGAATGCCATCCTATCGAGGTGGCCAATCACCAAAGCAAGCAAGTTGATCCTTCCACATCATGATGTCCGGATTGGCATTCAAAGGACGGCCACGAAAGCCGTTGTGGAGATTGATGGTGAGCCAGTGTTAGTCTACAGTGTTCATGGGAAGACAAGCCTGACCACCTGGCAAAAACGTCAAGAACAATGGGTTGCCGTATTGAACGATGTGACTGAAGGTGCCGAATATGTCATTGTGGGTGGTGATTTCAATACAGTCGGGGCGAAAGAAATCCAACAACTTGATGAGCAGATGGCGGCGTTTGATTTGGTGAGACCGCAGGGTCAGAACGCGCCGACAGCGAGTAAATTCTTCATGACCGCGACTACTGACCACATCTATACGAGAGGATTTATACTCAGTGAGTGGGGAACGCTGAAGGCGGCAGAAGGTAGTGATCATTATCCAATTTGGGTCAAGCTGGCCATGTGAGGCTTGAGAAATAGCGCGACCGAAGAGCAGGTTGGCCTGGGCCAAATAATTTTGATAGCTTGCAACATTTGCCACTGAGTTCAAGGTTGTTGAGAGTGTAACTAATTGACATTACATGACTATATCTTAAAGGAATATTGTTGGGGAACGTCTCGGAGCTGGTGGTATTGACACAGGAGGAAGAGGGCTTTATAATTTATTATACTTAATGGGGCTGTAGCTCAGCTGGGAGAGCGCTTGAATGGCATTCAAGAGGTCAGGGGTTCGATCCCCCTCAGCTCCACCAAAGACAACTACAGGGCTAGCCGAGATGGCTAGCCCGTTTTATTCTTACGGAGTCGCGGGATCCACATCGGTACTTCCCGCATGTACTTCGCATATTCCTTGCCAAAGTGCTCAAGGAGTAGCTTTTCTTCATAGCGCGAGATGTAATACAAGAACACGATTGCACCGACCCACACCACAGCTGCGGCCAGTGATATGCTCAGCATCAGGAGGCCGAGATACAACAGGACCTCGCTCAGGTAAATTGGATGACGCATGACACTGAATACACCTTTCCTGATCACAGCAGGGTTCTCTCTTTCCTCGCCGAACACGATAGCAAGGCCCGTGCTCGCGAGGTAGCCTGAGAGAACCAACAGAACGACTCCGCATGGTATTCTGACAACAAGGGGGACGTACTGGGTGGGAAAGGTCGTGTACTTTAAAAAAAATGTGTCAATGATCCATATTGCCACAAACAGACAGGCGAACACGGCCTGTCCGGCATCGCTCATTTTATGCTCTCCGATAAGATCGTCCCGCTGGTGGTGCGTTCTCTTCTGCATATTCCGATGAGCCATGTCGTCTCCTTAATACGTGTTGTGTTGTTGTGATACTTTACTTATCATCCTCTTAAAATGCAACAAGCATGCATAAAAAAAGACGGGCACGGCGCCCGTCTTTTTTGGTGTAACCATAACCTGCCGGCTATCTCTTTCTCTTCTTTGCTGCTGCCTTTTTTGGCGCCTTTGCCCCTGCCATCTGATAGAGACTGATGGCAGCGACGAAGGAGAGACAGGTCCAGGTGAACCGCAGATAACCCAGGGGGTACAAGCCCCAAGAGGCTCCTAACCCTAACCCGACGATCTTGTCGATGATCGCCACGATGAAACCGACTAAGGCTGCAAGCAAAAATAACTTGTTTAACCAGGAAAAATGTTTATCCATCTTACCCCTCCTTTTGTTAAGTTAACTCGGATATTACGTTAACACTGAACAAAAGACTATCAGAATGCCTACAGATATATCATACACGCTGAAAAAGTCAAGCAGGGGAGTATAACATTTAAGAACAGAAACCTGTTGACAAGGTGTTTCTTTATGTTTATGTATAGTGTTGTGAAATTTTTAACTAACCTGTGATGTAGTATCTCAGCATAGTATTTAAGGAAAGGAGCACGGAGCAATGCGAGAAGTGGTTATTGTCAGCGGTGTCAGGACCCCTATTGGTAATTTCGGTGGCAGCCTGAAGGCTACGCCGGTGGTGCAATTGGGGGCCTTGGTGATCAGAGAGGCCCTGAAGCGGGCGGGCTTGCGTCCTGAGACGGGTCCTGCACTGACGGAAGTGGGGCCGGAAGCCCTCAAGGGTAAGGGGTTGATTGAGCTGGAGAAGAAGCACGGCGATTGGGATCAGTCTTTGAAGCCCGTTCAGGTGGATGAGGTGATCATGGGGAATGTCCTGCAGGGGGGGCAGGGGCAGAATACCGCCCGGCAGGCGACCATCTCTGCGGGTATACCCAAGGAGACCCCTGCCTTTACCGTGAACAAAATCTGCGCTTCGGGATTAAAGGCATTGACCCTCGGTGCCCAAGAGATTGCGCTGGAAGAGGCCGATGTCGTCGTTGCGGGGGGTATGGAGAATATGAGCTTTGCCCCTTATATCCTTCCCAAGGCGCGGTGGGGGTACCGAATGGATGTCTCATCCAAGGGAGAGCTTATTGACCTGATGGTCTATGATGGACTCTGGGAGATATTCTATGGGTATCACATGGGGAATACGGCAGAAAATATCGCAAAGCTATACGGCATTTCGAGAGAGGAACAGGATGAGCTTGGCCTCATGAGCCATCAGCGGGCGCGCAAGGCCATCACCGATGGTATCTTCAAGGAGGAGATTATACCGGTCCAGATCCCCCAGCGCAAAGGGGACCCTATCATCTTTGATACCGATGAACGCCCCATGGATACCAGCCTTGAGAAGATGGCCAAACTCCCGGCTGTCTTTAAAAAGGATGGTACCGTTACCGCAGGGAACGCCTCGGGGATCAATGACGCGGCGGCAGCGGTGGTTTTAATGACAAAAGAAAAGGCCCAGGAATTGGGCCTGAAGCCCCTGGTCACTATCAAGGCCTTTGCCTCCGGCGCGATAGACCCTGCCTATATGGGACTGGGGCCTATACCGGCGGTCAAGAAGGTCCTCAAGGCCACGGGTTTGCAGATCAAGGATATCGATGTCGTAGAGCTCAACGAGGCATTTGCCTCCCAGGCAATCGCCTGTATCCGGGAACTAGGGTTCGATATGGAACGTACCAATATCCACGGCAGCGGTATCTCCCTGGGTCATCCCATCGGCTGCACCGGTGCGCGGGTTACGGTGACCCTCATCAATGAGATGCGTCGCCGAGGTGCTCGGTATGGTCTGTGCACCATGTGTATCGGCGGTGGTCAAGGTATGGCCATGGTCGTAGAAGGTTAGGAGGAAGTACGATGAGCTACAAAAACCTGCTTGTTGAGGTTGCGGACGGTATTGCCTTTGTAAAGATCAACCGCCCTAAGGCCCTGAATGCCCTCAACCGGGAGACCCTCTTAGAGCTTCAGCAGGCCCTAAAGGAGTTACAGGGGAAGAAGGATGCCCAGATCATTGTCCTCACCGGGGAGGGTGGCAAGGCCTTTGTGGCCGGCGCCGACATAGCAGAGATGAAGGATATGAACCCTACAGAGGCACTCGCCTTTTCTCGCTTAGGGCATGAGACCTTGGGGATGATCGAGAATTTCACCAAGCCCGTTATTGCTGCGGTGAACGGCTATGCCCTTGGCGGAGGATTGGAGATCGCCCTGTCGTGCGATTTCATCTATGTCTCAGAGACGGCCAAGTTAGGGGTCCCCGAAGTGACCCTTGGCATTTTTCCCGGCTTTGGCGGCACCCAACGGCTTCCCCGCCTGATCGGCAAGGGTCGGGCAAAAGAGTTGATTTATACGGGGAAGATGATCGATGCCCAGGAGGCCTATAATCAGGGGATCGCCAATAAGGTCTTTCCCGCTGACAAACTTATGGAGGAGGTTACTCAGGTCGCCCGCACCATAGCCCAGAATGGGCCAATGGCTGTGAGCATGGCTAAGGATGCAGTGAATGCCGGGTACGATATGGGCGCAGAAGAGGGGGAAGTCATTGAGATGACCGCCTGGGGCAATTCTTTTGCCACGCACGATCAAAAGGAAGGAATGGGTGCATTTCTTGAAAAGCGCAAACCACAGTTCAAAGGGGAGTAGATAGATCAGGGGCTGGGATGAAACCCAGCCCCTAACTGTTTGAGGCCCGGGGTTATCCGCATACCACAAATAACCTGATTATTTAGCCCCTTAATTATCAACACAGTTCATGATGAAGTTCCCTTTGCGCAGCCCTGCTGCCTAAGCAGCAGGGCTGTTTGACAAAATATCAATAATGAAAGCAACCCGGCTCTTGAGTTCGAAGTCTGAGGCTATCTGGGGAGTGACCTTCTACATTGTTAGCTTCTTCCGTAGAGAGTCCGAGAAGCTACTATAATTTGCCATTGACCTCCTTTTTTAAATACGATAGCTTGATATACTTAATACTATTTTTGTTTTCGAGGCGGAGATGGAGGAGAGTGAACTCCTAGGACAGCGGCGGGAAAAGATCAGGGCCTTGCGAGACAGCGGGGTTGAACTCTTCCCCAACGACTTCAGGGCGGAACATACTTCCCTGGAAATTATCGAGCAGTATGGCGATTGGGCTGCGGAGGCCCTCCAGGATCTTGATACGGTCTTCAGCTGCGCCGGACGCATTATGGCTATGAGGAATTTCGGCCGCGCCGCCTTTGCCCACCTGCAGGACAGAAAGGGGCGGCTACAGGTATATCTGCGTAAAGACCTGTTGGGTGAGGAGTCCTTCGAACTTACCAAGCGGCTCGACGTGGGTGATTTCTTGGGGGTGAGGGGGAGACTCTTTCGAACCAAGACGGGGGAGTTGACTATCGAGGCTTCATTCATGCAGTTATTGGCTAAGTCCTACCGTCCCCTTCCTGAAAAATGGCATGGCCTGACCGACGTGGAGACGAGATACCGACAGCGGTATCTGGACCTCATCGTGAACGCTCAGGTTAAAGAGATCTTTTATAAAAGGAATGAGATCATCCAGGCGATGAAGACATTTCTCCTCCAGCGTGACTTTCTGGAGGTCGAGACCCCTATGATGCAGCATATCCCGGGGGGGGCGACGGCGCGCCCCTTTAAGACCCATCACAACACCCTCAATCGGGACCTCTATCTGCGCGTAGCGCCTGAGCTATACCTCAAACGATTGGTGGTCGGCGGGCTGGAGCGGGTCTTTGAACTAAACAGAAATTTTCGCAACGAAGGGGTCTCCTCCCAGCACAACCCCGAGTTCACCATGCTGGAGTTCTACCAGAGCTATAGCACCTATGAGGACCTGATGGCCTTGACCGAAGAGATGATCGGTGCGGTTGCCGAGGGTATCTTAGGCTCTCATACAATCACCTACCAAGGGGTCGAATTGGACCTGACCCCGCCCTGGCCGCGCGTCACCCTCAAAGAGGCCCTGGTACAGTTTGGGGGGGTGGATGGAACGGTCCTCTCCGATAAGACAGCCGCTTCCCGTCTGGTGCGGAAATTGGGTCTGGACCTGCTGGGGGACGAGAGCCATGGAGAACTCTTGGTCAAGGTCTTTGAAGAGGCCGTAGAGCCCAAGCTCATCCAACCCACCTTTGTCACCGAATACCCGGTGGAGGTCTCCCCTCTGGCCCGCAGAAAGGGGGATGATCCGAAGGTCACGGAGCGGTTTGAGCTCTTCATCATGGGGAGGGAGATAGCTAATGGGTTTTCCGAGCTCAACGACCCTGAAGATCAAGGAAGACGGTTTCGGGAACAAGCCGCCAAAAAAGGGGGGGAGGAAGAAGAGGTCGCGTTCATCGATGAGGACTTTCTTAATGCCCTGGAATATGGTATGCCCCCTACCGCGGGTGAGGGGATTGGGATAGACAGGCTGGTGATGATCATGACCGACTCCCCTTCCATCAGGGACGTCATCTTCTTTCCCCAGATGAGGGAGAAGTCTTAATGCCCCCGTACGAAGTCTTCATCGGCCTGCGCTACCTCAAGGCCAAAAGGAAACAGACCTTTATTTCCATTATCACCTTGTTGTCCATCATTGGGATCATGTTGGGGGTGATGGCCTTGATTGTTGTCCTGTCAGTAATGGACGGATTTAGGTACGAGATTAGGGAAAAGATTTTGGGGGCTCGTGCCCATGTTTTTCTTTCTAAATATGGAGATGATATTAAGGATTATCGTGAGGTCATCACGCAGGTTGAACGGGTCCCAGGTGTCCTCGCTGGTGCCCCCTTAATGGCGGCTGAGGTCATGTTGTCCAGCCGAGGGGGGGTAGCGGGGGCATTTGTACGGGGGATCGACCCCTTCTCCGAGAGCAGGGTGTCCACGTTGAAGCAGAGCGTCACGGAGGGGGACATCAACAGTCTGAACCGGGATGCACCGGGAAAATTCCCCGGCATCATCGTGGGAAAGGAGCTTGCCAAGAGTTTGGGCCTCTTCCTCGATGATACGGTGACCGTTATATCCCCGCTGGGTGATATGGGCCCTGTGGGGATGACGCCGCGGGTGAAGCGGTTTCAGGTCACGGGGATCTTTGAGTTCGGGATGTTCGAGTATGATTACAAAATGGCCTATATTTCTCTCCCCAGTGCGCAGGAGTTCCTGAGGAAAGGGGATGTGGCCACGACCATTGCGATCAAGGTGAAGGATATTTACCAGGCGGGCGTCATCGCAGAGCGGATCAAGGGGAAATTGGGACCCGCTTACTTCACCCAAGATTGGATAGAGATGAATAAAAATTTTTTTTCCGCTCTTAATTCGGAAAGATTGATGATGTTCATTCTCTTGTCTCTAATTGTCGGGGTGGCGGCCTTCAACATCGTCAGTACCCTCATCATGGTGGTGATGGAGAAAAACAGGGATATCGCCATTCTCAAGTCCATGGGGGCGAGACGCAGCAGTATCATGAAGATTTTTGTCTTTGAGGGCTTCATCGTCGGCCTGGTGGGAACTACCTTGGGTGTTATCTTTGGGCTTCTTATCGCCCACAACATGCAGGCGATCGTCGACTTTTTGGAGCGGTTGCTTGGATTTAAAGCAATGCCGGGAGATGTCTATTTGCTAAGCCAACTTCCCTCCCGGGTGGACCCTGTGGATGTCCTTATCGTGATCTGTATTGCCATGGTGATCAGCCTGCTGGCGACCATTTATCCGGCCTGGAAGGCATCGAGGCTTGACCCTGCAGAGGCCCTGCGTTACGAGTGACCATGATTGAAAAATCTGATGAAGAAAAGGCCCTCAGCGAACGGGCCCAACGGTATAGAGAGCGTGGTGAACTTGCGAAAGCCCTGGTGGAGTTCAAGCGCCTGGCGGAGATTAACCCGGAGGATCTTGAGGTTCAGGTCCACATCGGGGATATGCTGCGAAAAGTGGGACGAGAACCTGAATCCCTTGTCCGATATAAATATGTCCTGTCTGAATACGTCAAAAAGGGGCTTTTTATTCAGGCTATCGCCCTCGGCAAGCTCATCCTCAAGCTCGACCCGGAGGATGAGGAAACCATCCAAGTTCTCAAGGACCTTTCTTCTCAAAGGGAAAACCTGCTTGTTCGGAACGGGGTGCACGAGACGAGTGCACCGCTTTTGTTTGCCGATTTTTCGGAGGAAGAGTTCGAGCAGGTATTGGCGCGGATTAAATCCGTTCAGGTCAACACCGGGAGCCTGATATGTAAGGAGGGGGAGAAGGGAGATTCTATTTTCGTCATCAGTCAAGGAAAGATAGGAATATACAAATATACTATAAAAGAGAAGAAAGAAGTTCTTCTCAATGTTCTTGAAGGTGGGGATATCTTCGGGGAATTCAGTTTTTTCTCCCGTCAGAGACGGAGCGCCTCTGCCAAGGCGCTCACGGATTGTACCCTCTTGGAGATAACGCGGGAGGATTTTGACGAAGTTCAAAAGGTCTATCCCAATATCGCCGATGTCCTCTTGACCCTCTATAAAAAGAGGGTGGTTGATACCATCCTTGCGCTGTCTCCTCCGTTTAACGTCCTGAGTCCACAGGATAGGAGACGCCTTGTGGAGCGGTTTTCCGGTCAGTTGATGGATCCGAATACGGTAGTAATACGGGAGGGGAGTCTCCCGCGCTTTCTCTACCTCATTAAGTCGGGGAGGGCGGAAGTCTTTGTTGAAAAAGAAGGAACGGAGATTATCGTAGGCCATCTTGCCGCCGGGGATATCTTCGGTGAAATATCGCTCCTGCTTGGTAGGAATCATAGCGCCTCGGTGAGGACGGTGACCCGTACGGAGCTTCTTATGGCCACCAAGGAAGACGTGGAGAAGATATTAGGAGCTTATGCTCAGATTAAGGAGCAGCTAAAAAAATATAGTCGAGAAAGACTGGAAGAGGCACACGAGAGGGTACTTGTTTCGCGGGAGGAGGAAAAGGAGTGGGTTTAAAGCGCCGTCACGTTGCTCCTCTCATTCAGGTGTCCGGGCTCCAGAAGATGTTTACAAAAAAGGGGGGGTTAAAAATCCATGCCCTCACGGGGATTGACCTTACCGTGCAGAGGGGGGAACGGATAGCGATTGTAGGGGCCTCGGGGGCGGGGAAGACAACCCTGCTTCATATCCTCGGCACTTTGGACAGGCCGTCCCAGGGCGAGGTTTTATACCAGGGGGAGGATGTCTTTTCTCGCCCGGATAGGATGGTGGCCGCATTGAGGAATCGTGAAATAGGCTTTGTTTTTCAGTTTCACCATCTCTTGCCCGAGTTCAACGCCTTGGAGAACACCATGATGCCGGCCCTGATACAGGGGGTGGATAAAAAGAAGGCCCGAGTCCAAGCAGAGGAGGTCTTGACGGAGGTGGGCCTCAAGGACCGTATGAGGCATAAACCCGGGGAACTCTCCGGGGGTGAGCAGCAGAGGGTGGCTGTTGCGAGGGCCCTGGTTTTACATCCCACCCTTCTGTTGGCCGATGAGCCGACCGGTAATTTGGATACCGAGACCGGGGAACGGGTTATCCAGCTTATTTTTTCCCTCAACCAGGAGAAGGAAATTACCCTGATCGTCGTTACCCACAATGAGGCCTTAGCACGGCGCTTCCCTCGACGGATCTCCCTGGTAGACGGCAGGATGGCTTGAAAAGTAGTTTACAAACGGGAGAATATCTGCTATAAGAAGGGTGCATTTAAAACCAAAGGGGGCGCGTCACGTGAGAGTGTTGAGCATAGTAGGGCTTTTTTTAGCCATTTTCCTTGCAACGTCTGTTTGTTCAGGGTTTGCCCAGGAAGGGGTTATTAAAGAGATCATAGTCTTCGGTAATGAACGGGTAGATAAGGAAGTGATCCTCAAAGAGATAGGGAGTAAAGCGGGGGAGGATTTTTCCCAAGAAAGGGTTCGTGAGGATGTCAAGGCTGTCTATCGCCTGGGCTACTTTCGAGACGTACAGGTTGATGTATCTGAGACGGAGGGAGAGATAATACTTACCTTTGCCGTGATCGAGAAGCCCTTCGTGGTGAATATCGTTATCTCCGGCAATGTCAAGCTGGACCAGGAGGAGATTGAAGATGTTATAGAGGTCAAGAGGGATACTGTCCTGGAGATGGACAAGGTGCAGTCCAGTGTGACGCAGATTAAAAAACTCTATACCTCGAAGCGTTATTTTGGCAGTGAAGTGAATCATTGGGTGGAAGTTGAAAAGGGAAATAGAGCGGTGGTGTACTTTGACATCGTCGAAGGGGTAAAGGGGTACCTCACCAAAATAATTTTCATAGGCAATACGGTCCTCGGGGCGAGAAAGCTCAAAAGCGTTATGCAGACCAAAGAAAAGGGGTGGACCTGGTGGCTTACCAAATCGGGCAGGTTGGAGACTGATGTCTTAGAAGTAGACGTTAGTCGCATCAGGAGCCTTTATTACAACTACGGCTATGTGACGGTGAAGGTGGACGACCCGGAAATCACTCTTAGTGAAAATAAGAAATCCATTCAGATTACCATCAGGATCGAAGAGGGGGAGCAATATAGATTGGGGAGCCTCGATATCACGGGAGATATCTTGACCACCAAAGAGGATCTCTTAAAGGGAGTCAAGAGTCGGGTAGAAAAGGTCTATAATGCTTCCCTTGTACAGAAAGACCTCCTCTGGCTGAGCGACCAATATGCCGATCAGGGATACGCCTATGTTGACGTATCCCCTATGACCATGCTTGACTCAGAGAACAGGCTGGTGCATCTGAACTTTAAGATTGAAAAGGGGATTGAGGTTTTTATAAACCGTATAGAAATCGCTGGAAACACCATGACCAGAGATAAGGTGATCAGGCGGGAGTTAAAGATAGGTGAAGGTGATCGCTATAGTTCTACCCGGATACGCAAGAGTCGCCAGCGGGTTGCGAGGACACAATATTTTAAGGAGGTGGATTTTGCTCCCAGCCCCACAGAAAAGAAGGAGCTTATCGACCTGGACATTCGGGTCGAGGAACAACAGATGGGGAGGCTGGAGTTCGGCGCAGGATACAGCAATGAGTATGGAGTAGTGGGAGCTGTTGGTGTTTCCCACGGGAATTTATTCGGTCGTGGATATAAGGCATACCTCAAGGGGGAACTGGGGGAAGAGGTGATGACTTATGAAGTCGGTTTTACCGACCCGCGCTTTTTAGATACACCGCTGTCTGTTGGATTGAGCGCCTATAATAGGACCTATGAGTACAATACGTACGATGCCGATGTAATAGGAGGGACCATAAATTTTGGCATGGAAATCACCGATACCATCCGGACGGACCTTGATTATTTGTTTGAACGGGTGAGGATATACGATATCGATTATAGCTATGGTCCTAACGACTACATTTATAAGGAGAAGTTGCGTGGATGGACCACTACCAGCAAGGTCACCGTAACCGTCACGAGAGATACCATTAACAACGTATACAATCCGACAAAGGGATCAACAATATGGGTCGCTGGTACTGTTGCCGGTTTGGGAGGAGACAATTATTTTTATACTGCCGCTGGGGGAGCGAGTTGGTATCATTCCATCATCGGTGACCTGGTTGTAAACCTCCGGGGAAACATCGGTATTATCCGAGGATATAACAACTCGGAAGTACCGTTGCCTTCGAAGTTCTTTGTGGGTGGTGGGGCCAAGACTCTGAGGGGGTTTGAATATGGGATGGCCGGACCTCTGGACAGCAAACTCGAGCCCATCGGGGCCCTCAATATGGTGGCTTTTACCACTGAGCTTACATATCCATTGAGCAAGACCATTGGGTTGAAGGTAGCCGTCTTTTATGACATTGGAAAAGGGTTTGATGACTGGGATAATATTACTCCCTTGAGGAACGCTGTCGGGGTGGGTTTTCGTTGGTATTCACCCTTCGGCCCCATCCGCATCGATTGGGGGTACAATCTTATGCCCATATCGCATCGTGGAGAAAAAACCAATGTGTGGGATTTCTCCATGGGCGCAATGTTTTAACATCAAAGAGAATAAAGAGAAAGGAGTTTGTTGATGAAAAAGGTTTGTGCATTGTTTGTTTTTTTGGGACTGTTGATGGCTTCCCCCCTTGCGTATGCCGAAACGCCCAAAATCGGCTATTTTAGTTACGAAAGGGTCTTTAACGGATCTAAACGAGGGCAAGAAGAGCTTAAAGCTTTTGCAAAGAGGAAAGCTGAGTTGGAGAAGATTGGTGAAAAAAAGGAAGCAGAATTAAAGGCATTGCAAGAATCGCTGGAGAAGAAGGCCTCCATGCTCAGCGCTGAGGCCAAGATGGAAAAACAAAAGGAGTATCAACAGAAGTATACGGAACTACAACGCTTTGCGCAGGATTCCAATAATGAACTCCAACAGTTGGATAAAGATATTTATACTAGATTCATGTTGAGCCTCGGCAAAGTGGTCCAAAAATTTGGTGAAGAGCAAAAATATACCTTGATCTTGGAGGTACGTATAGTAGGTTATGCCCCCAAGGAGATTGATATTACCGATCAGCTGATCAAGGCCTTTGATGCCGCCAAGGATTAAGGCCAATGGAACGGAGCCTCGAAAGCCTTGCCCGCGATGTTGGTGGAAGGGTGAGCGGGGATGGTTCGGTGTTAATATCGGGGCTGGCCGGTATAGAAGTTGCGAACAAAGGTGATATTACCTTTGTTCGCAACGAGAAATATACCCCTCTGCTCAAGAAGACGAAGGCCTCTGCAGCTATAGTTGCAGAGGAGATACCGGATACAGAAATCCCTCTGCTTATAGCTTCCAATCCCCTCTTGGCTATGGCCAAGATCCTTGCCTTCTTTACCCAGGGATCATCCGTCAGAGGGGGGAGTTCTGACCAGGCATGGATCAGCCCCTCGGCGAAGGTGAGCAAAGACGCTGCCATTTCCCCCTTTGTCTCCATTGGGGATGAGGCACAGATCGGCTCGCGGGTCACCATTTATTCCGGCTCCTCTATCGGCCCCCAGGCCGTTATCGGTGACGACACCGTTATTTATCCTAATGTGACCATTTATCGCCGTTGCGTTCTGGGGAGGCGTGTTATCGTCCATGCGGGTGCTGTCATTGGGGCCGATGGCTTCGGTTTTGTGAAAGATGGTGAGACGAATGTAAGGATTCCCCAGGTAGGTATTGTCGAAATCGAAGATGATGTGGAGATCGGTGCAAACTGCTGCATTGATCGAGCCACCTTCGGTAAGACACTGATAAAGAAGGGTGTTAAGATAGATAATCTCGTTCAAGTCGCTCACAATGTGCAGGTAGGTGAGCACAGCATCATCGTGGCCCAGGTGGGGATTTCAGGGAGCACAACGGTGGGGAAGAATGTTACCTTGGCGGGGCAGGTAGGGCTAGTCGATCATATTCAGATAGGTGATAATGTTATGGTGGGTGCCCAATCCGGTATAACGAAGGACGTCCCCGCTAACCAGATTGTTTTGGGGAGCCCCCACCTGCCTCACCGACAGTTTTTGCGAGTGGCTTCAGTATGGTCCAAACTACCAGAACTTAAAAAGGAATTGGACTTTTTGCTTAAACGGGTGGAGGCATTAGAGAAAGGATCACAAAAAAAATAGCGAGGAGGGCGTGATGATTGACGTGCAAGGGATCATGGATGTCTTACCCCATCGATATCCCTTTCTATTTGTCGACCGCATCGTAGAATTAGAAGAAGGCAAGAGGATCGTGGGGATCAAAAACGTTACGTTCAATGAACCCTTTTTCCAGGGACACTTCCCCGGCGAACCGGTGATGCCCGGTGTCCTGATTATTGAGGCCTTGGGACAGACCGCTGGTGTACTGGCGTTCCGGGCCATAGGGAAAGAGGCGGAGGGGAAGGGGGTCTATCTTATGTCTATCAATCGAGTGAAGTTTCGCAGACCGGTCGTTCCCGGGGATCAGCTTCGTCTAGAGCTCGATGTGGTGAAACATCGAGGAATGATCTGGGCATTTCAGGGTAAGGCCTTGGTTGAGGATCAGGTTGCTGTGGAGGCGGAGATCATGGCCACTATTATGGACAAGGAGGTTGGTTTTAAATGATTCACGAGACAGCGATCGTACACCCGACAGCTGAACTTGCCGATGATGTTGAGATAGGACCGTACTCCATTATAGGAGAAAAGGTAAAAATCGGAAAAGGGACGAGCATTGGATCACATTGCGTCATCGATAAATGGACGGTGATCGGCACAGGATGTCAGATCTACCAGTACGCCTCGTTAGGTCCCCCTCCTCAGCACATGCAATATAAAGGGGAGGAGACCTCTGTCATCATAGGGAATAACAACATAATCAGGGAGTTCGTAACCATCCACCGTGGTACCCCCTTCGGCAATGGAAAGACCGTATTGGGCGATGAGAATTTCATTATGGCCTATGCCCATGTCGCCCATGATTGTATTTTAGGGAATCACGTCGTCATGGCCAGTTACGCTGCCTTGGGTGGACACGTTGAGATTGGGGATCACGCCATTATCGGGGGTATAGTGGCTATCCATCAGTATGTACGGATCGGAACCTATGCCTTTATAGGGGGGGCAACAGCCCTCACACGAGATATTCCTCCGTATATAACGGCCTCGGGGATGAAGGTCAAGTTCTATGGGATTAATGTCGTCAATTTGCAGAGAAGCAACGTCCCTGCAGAGGTCATCAAGGGGTTACGGAAGGCCTATAAGCTGCTCTTTCGATCCCAACTCACCATGGAGGAAGCTATCCAGAAAGTGCATGACGACCCAGCCTATGCCTTGCCGGAGGTAAAGCATATGGTGGATTTTATTAAAGGATCGAAGCGAGGTGTCACGAGAAGGTAGCCGTGGGCAGTGATACTATTAAGGTCGGTGTGGTTGGTGTTGGGTATCTGGGTAAGATCCATGCAGAGAAGTACGCCCGAATGCCAGAGGCGGAACTTGTTGCTGTGGTTGACATAGATAAAGGGCGTTGTCAAGAGGTGGCCGTACACACCGGGTGTCGGCCCCTGTACTCTCACCGTGATTTGTTAGGTCAGGTTGATGCGGTAAGTATCGCTGTTCCAACTTGTTCTCATTATCAAATAGCCAAAGACTTTTTTCTGGGAGGCATAGATGTCCTGCTGGAGAAACCCATAACCTCTACAGTCCAGGAGGCGCAAGAACTCAATGTCTTAGCTAAGGAAAAGGGATTAATATTTCAGATTGGACACTTAGAGCGGTTTAACGGTGCCTTGGCGTCCATGAATGGAGTCTTAAAAGCCCCCTTATTGATAGAGTCTTATCGGCTTTCCCCCTTTTCCGGTAGGGGGACCGATGTTGATGTTATCTTAGACCTGATGATCCACGATATCGATATCATCCTTAATATCCTAGGACCTGAGATTGAGGGAGTGGAGGCTGTGGGGACCCCTTTTTGTTCCCCACAAATTGATGTAGCCCATGCTCGAGTCCTCTTTAAGGGGGGCTGTGTGGCCTACATTTCTGCCAGTAGGATCGCCCCCGAGAGGGTGCGCAAGATGGTTATCCTTCAAAAAGATTCTTACCTTTCAGTCGATTACATCAAGCAGAGTTTGATAATTACTCGAAGAGGTGAGGGTGGAAAAGATGGGGTACAGACGGATGAGATTGTGCACGAGAGAGATTCTTTAGAGGTTCAGTTAACGGCATTTTTGCAGAGCGTCCGTGAGCGGACCCCTCCCGTCGTCACCGGTGAAGATGGTCAACGGGCCTTAGAGGTCGCCCTACAGATTGCCGCAGTCATAGATAATGCCTTGAAGGACAGGAGTTGAAGGGCTCCAAGAAAAAGGTAGTGATTGTAGCGGGAGAGTCCTCGGGTGATCTCTATGGCGCGAAATTAGTTGAGGCGATGGCATCAGTATCACCGCACGTGGAATTTTATGGCATCGGGGGGAGCGAGATGGAGAGGAGTGGCGTAAAGCTTCTCTGTTCATCTTCCGATCTCGCTGTGGTGGGGTTAACCGAAGTTTTAGAAAAAATAGGTCACATCTGGCGGGCCTGGAAGCAGATGAAGCGCTTTATCAAGGATCATAAACCCCACCTGGCTGTCTTAATCGATTACCCTGGGTTCAACCTGCGATTGGCCAAGGTATTCAAGGATAATGCCGTGCCTGTCCTCTACTATGTTAGCCCTCAGGTCTGGGCGTGGCGGTCTGGTCGTATTAAAAAGATAGCCAAGCGGGTGACGAAGATGGCGGTTATCTTACCTTTTGAAACCGCTCTCTATCAAAAAGAGAATGTGGATGTGGAATTCGTAGGTCATCCACTCCTCGATATTCTTGATAAAAAGCTTACCCGTGAGGAGGCGCGCAGGCGGTTGGGGGTTGCTACCGATGAACTCCACATCGGGCTCTTGCCTGGGAGCAGGGGACGGGAGGTGAAGGTTCTCTTGCCGTCCCTTTTAGGTGCCGCGGAAATCCTCAGAGATGATTTTCCTGCGGCACGCTTCATGATCCCCCTCGCTCCCACTATCAAGAGAGAAGTAGCCCAAGAGCTTACTGCGAAGAATCCACTACCTCTCGATATCATCGAGGGAAGAACTTTTGAGGTGATGAAGGCTGCTGATCTTTTATTGGTGGTTTCGGGTACCGCCACCCTCGAAGGGGCCATTGCGGGAGTCCCTATGATCATCATCTATCGGTTAAGCCCCCTCTCTTATATTGTTGGCCGGATGTTGGTAAAGGTCAAATGCATCGGCCTGGCAAATATTGTTGTTGGAAGAAAGGTAGTGCCCGAACTGATTCAGGATGAGGTGACCCCGAAGCGGATCGCTCACGAGGCGAGGCTGATCCTGCGAGACAGGGCTAAAAGACAGAAGATCGAAAATGAGTTCAAACGCGTCACAGAGAAGCTGGGTGGCACAGGGGCCTCTCAGCGAGTCGCCCGGATTGCCCTGCGGATGATGGGAACACTATGAACGGCAAGGATATCTATCTCCGTACCCTGCAGTTCTTGCGACCCTATTGGACCAGGCTCCTGTTGGCCATGATATGTATGCTTGTGGTGTCGGCGATTACCGCCGCCTTCGCCCTCCTCACCAAAAATGTGTTGGATGATATCTTTATTAATAAAGATAGGTTTTTGTTGACTGTTATTCCGCTGGTAGTTATGGGCCTGGGTATAGTTAAGGGTTTTTTCACCTTCGGAGAAGGATATCTGATGAATTACGTGGGACAGCGGGTGGTGGCGAACTTACGGGAGCGGCTTTATAATCACCTACAAACCCTCTCACTATCCTTTTTTGATAAGACCCCAACGGGTGTGTTGATGGCTCGCATCACCAACGATGTGAACTCCATACAGGGAGCTGTCTCTAATGCGGTGACGGGGATTATCAAAGACGTCTTTACCGCCGTAGGCTTAATAGGTGTCGTCTTTTATCGAGATTGGTTGCTTGCCCTTGTGGCCATTTTGGTTTTTCCTCTTGCGGTCTATCCTTTTGTTCACTTCAGCAGAAGACTGCGCAAGATCAGCAAGCGGACTTTGCAGACCGTGGCCTACATCAGTACGTTTCTCCAGGAGACGATCTTCGGCCACCGGATTGTCAAGGCCTTTAACATGGAGGCTTATGAGAATAGACGTTTTCATGATGCCAATGAGCAATACTTTAAGTATCTCATGAAACGGGTAACGATACGGGCCCTCTCCAACCCCATCATGGAATGGTTGGCATACATTGGAATAGGCGCCTTTATCTGGATCGGCGGATCGAGGGTCATTATTGGGGCCATGACCGTAGGGGAGTTTTTCTCCTTCATGACCGCCATGGCCCTCCTCTACGATCCTATGAGGGGTCTGAGTAAGGTTAACCTCCTCATCCAGGAGGGGATTGTGGCTGCCCGCCGGGTCTTTGACATCTTAGATCTCAAACCAGAGGTAACCGATACCCCTGATGCCCAAGTCCTTCCTCCTTTTTCTCGGGAGATCGAATATCGGAATGTTTTCTTCCGCTATGCAGATGAGATGGTACTCAAAGGTATCTCCTTTACCGTCAAGCGCGGGGAGAAGGTAGCCCTGGTTGGCTCCAGTGGGGCAGGGAAGACCACCTTGGTAAACCTCCTCCCCAGGTTCTATGACGTGACCAAGGGTAAGATCATGATCGATGGGATGGAGATTCGCCAAGCGACTTTGAAATCTCTGCGGGATCAGATCGGCGTAGTGAGCCAGCAGACCCTTTTGTTTAATGATAGCGTACGAAACAATATCGCCTACGGCAGACCGGACCTCCTTGAAGAAGAGGTGATCAAAGCGGCCAAGATGGCTGATGCCCACGATTTTATCCAGAAGCTCCCCCAGAAATATGATACGGTCATCGGTGAACAGGGGGTCATACTCTCCGGTGGACAGCGGCAGAGGATTTCCATCGCCAGGGCCCTGTTGAAGAATGCCCCTATTCTCATTTTGGATGAAGCCACCTCTTCGCTGGATACGGAGTCGGAGCGTGAGGTGCAGGCGGCTTTGGACCGACTGATGGAAAAGAGGACCGTCTTAGTCATTGCCCACCGCCTCTCAACGGTGAGGAATGTCGATAGGATCCTCGTTCTATCTGATGGACTGATTGTTGAGGAGGGGAATCATAAAGAACTCATGGACATTGGCGGCGAATACAAAAAGCTTTACGAACTTCAGTTCCGAGATGAAGATCGGCCATTACAGGAGGTGGCGTAGAGGGAAATGCGGAAGTTGTGGCAAAAAGTAATGTTGCGAGTGGGGCCCAGCGCGGCCTTTTTTCTTATTAAGTTCCTCCAGATAACCATGCGGATTGAGGAAGTGAATGGTGAGGGGGTGAGGGGATTTTGGGAGCGGGTGAAAATGTCATCGGTGCCTTTTGGCACGGGAGGCTTTTGATGACGCCCTTGGTGTATGGAGGGGGGGGATTAAAAATCCTCACCAGCCGTCACCGAGATGGAGAACTGATCACCAGAACAGTCCGTCACTTTGGCCTGGAGACGGTTCGGGGTTCGAGCACGAGAGGGGGAATTGCGGGGATCAAGGGGCTGGCTCGGGCCTTGCTGGAGGGATATGATGTGGCCATTGCCCCGGATGGTCCACGAGGGCCGCGTCACAAGGTTCAGTCGGGAATAATTCAATTGGCGCGGATGAGCGACCGCCCGATATTCTCTTTCACTTTCAGCGCTTCTCTTCGCAAGGTATTAGCTACGTGGGATCAGTTTCTGATTCCTTTGCCCTTTTCCCACGGGGTTTTTATCTGGGGTGATCCCATCTGGGTCGGTCCCACAGCAGGCAAGAAAGAAATGGAGGCGAAGGCCGCGCTTCTAGAAAAGATTTTGTTAGAGATTACGGAGTTGGCCGATCGCCACTATCGGAAGTGGAGATAAGCTTCGTCACGGGAGAGCACGATTGAGCGCATTAGGCCACCTCTTTTATACGATTGTTTTTGTTGTTCTTTCCCTCTTCATCATTCCTGTTTCATTCCTGAAGATTCTTTTTTCAAAAGATTCACCCCATAAAGAGCGCTGGGGGATATATCCTCAAAATCTTTTACAAAAGGGAAGGCAAGGGCGGACCATCTGGTTCCATGCGGCCTCGGTGGGAGAAGTTATGGTCGCATTGACTCTTATGCGGGAGATGAAAGAGGTCTATTCCAGCCACCGTTTTGTGATCACTGCGACAACCCCCCAAGGGAGGGCACGTGCTGCACAGGATGATGTGGTTGATGCGGCCCTCTTGGCCCCTTTCGATATACCGTGGATAGTAAGAAGGGCGGTGAAACGCATCAGACCATCTTTTTTGTTGGTGACGGAAACAGAGCTATGGCCCAACTTGCTGAGAGGGGTAAAGCAAAAAGGTATACCCATTGTTCTCTTTAACGGGAGGATCTCGCGAGGTTCCTACCGTTTTTACCACCCCCTGCGTCTCTTTTTTAGAGGTGTCTTGAAAAATTTCGATGCCCTGTGCCTTAAGTCCACCATCGATAAGGAGCGTATGGTGAATCTGGGGGCAATACCGCAGTCTATTCACGTGACCGGTGATATTAAGTTTCACCATCTGTCTACGCTGGCCGAGGTTGAGAAGAAGCGATTAAAGCAGGAGTTAAGGCTCCCGCTCAATGCCCCTGTCGTGATCGCTGGCAGTACGCACGAAGGGGAGGAAGGAATGGTTCTGCAGATATTTAAGGAATTGCAGGCCGATTTCCCTCGGCTCCTTTTAGTCCTCGCCCCCCGACATCTCCAGCGGATCCCCAGGGTGGAGAAGATCTTGAGATCACAGGGCGTTCGGTGGATAAAGAGGACGATGATACGGGAGGAACGCCGACCAGAAGAGGTCATTTTGTTGGACACCATAGGAGAACTAACGGCTCTCTACGGTCTAGGAACGGCCATATTTGTGGGGGGGAGCTTCGGCAGGGTAGGGGGGCACAACATCTTGGAGGTCTTGGCTCAGGGCAAGGGGGTGATTTTTGGTCCCCATGTGGAAACTATCAGAGATGTTGCACAACTTGTGGTTGAGTACGGGGCAGGGATGCAAGTGAAGACGCCTGATGAGTTGAAGGGAGCATTCAAGAAACTTATTGTCGATTTCTCCCTCAGGGCGCAGATGGGAAAGAAAGGACGTGCCTTTCTCCAAGAACAGCAAGGGGCGTTGGAAAGGACGATGAAGATAATGGAGGGAATATATCAAGGGTGAAGAGAGGACTACGGAAAAGGAGTTGGCTAAATTATCTCTTCCGGAAGGATGCTGGATGGTGGAGAAAGGTCATCCTCTTCCCTCTTCTTGTCTGCTCCTCAGTATACGGTGTGGTTATGAGGGTGAGGTCGGTGCTCTATCAGAGGGGCTTTTTTACGACACGGGAACTCCCCTGTAAGGTCGTCAGTGTGGGAAACATAACACTGGGAGGGACGGGCAAGACCCCCTTGGTGGCCGCCCTTGCCCAGCAACTGCACAAGCGGGGGATGAGAGTAGGAATATTGAGCAGAGGATATAAGGGGGCAAGGGAAAAAAAAGGCGGGATTGTGACAGACGGCAAGCGGATATTCCTGACCTCTACTGAGGCAGGGGATGAGCCTTTTATGTTGGCTACGATGTTATCGGGCATACCCGTGCTCGTTGGCAAGAAGAGATATGCGATGGGGGTGTATGCCCATGAGCGATTTGCGCTCGATGTGTTGATACTCGATGATGGATTTCAACATCTCATGCTTAAACGAGATGTGGATATTGTTCTCATAGATGCGAAAAACGCTTTTGGTAACGGGTACCTCTTCCCCCGGGGTCCCCTCAGAGAGCCGTTGGGGGGATTGCACCGCGCCTCTGCCCTTATTCTTACCAAGGCAGAACCTTCAATCCCCCTCAAAGAGATAGAAGAGTTGTTTCGCTGTTATGCCCCGTCCATTCCGCTCTATCACAGCAGATATGCACCGAACTTTTTCCGTGAGGCTGCCACTGGAAAGCGATTCCCTCCCCACATTATTCGGGAGAAAAAGGTGTTTGCCTTTTCGGGGATTGCTGATCCGGAGTACTTTATATATCTCTTGAAGGAATTAGGAGCGGATGTCGTGCACGAAATCCATTTTCCCGACCATTATACCTATGATTCCTCGGATATTATGATGATGCAGAAATACAGTACCACGGTAGACTTCTTTGTTACGACGGAGAAAGATTTTGTTAAGCTACAAGGCTTTCCGTTGAATGATATGCGCCTGTATATCCTCGACATCAAACAGGAGATCTTAGAAGAAGCTTTTTATCACACGGTGTTTTCCTCTCTTGCGTCTTAACTATTTCTTTGCTTTTTCGTGAAATAACAGAGTTGAACTCTTCAGACTAATATCGTACACTGCGTGATGGATGAGGTAAAGGATGAGCGGACCGTATATCATGATTGTTGACGAAGATGGAGAGCTAATCTATACCGACGACATCCTGAAGGATGCCTTTGAATCCAAATCACCTGGACACTACCGATTTGAGAAGATACCCTTGCGAGACAAGGAGGGGACAACGACGTATCTTATCAAGGTCTTTCCTCCTGAAGACGAACTTATCAAGTTTTTTTCAGTTTTCATTCATGAATTTAAAAATCCCTTAGGGGCTATCAGGGCTTTAGCCCAATCGCTGGAAGCTAAATTTAAATCTAATAATGTGCATAAGGATAAAATCGAGGCCTATACGGGGAGGATCATCACTGAGATTGACCGTCTCAATTCTTTGCTGTCGTCGGTTAAATACATTTCACGACCAGTCATTCGGTTTATGGTCAATTTTAACCTCTCTGAAGTGGCCCACGAGGTTGTAGACCTGTATCGTGAAGAACTGCGGCAGAAAGATATTAATATTCACTTAGAGCTTGAGAAAAAGGATATAATTTTTAGGGGGAATCCCGATAGTTTTCATCAAATACTTTCAAATCTGATCAAAAACGCTCAGGAGGCCTTGATCGACAGCACCGGGGGCGAGATAAAGGTTCTTTTGTCCTTACGTAATCATACGGTCATAATTGAGGTAATAGACAACGGTAAAGGCATTCCTAAAGATGTCCTGTCTTCTCTCGGCAAAAAACCTTTTATTACCACCAAGCCCTATGGCATGGGTTTAGGGGTGTTTGTGGTAGAGACCCTTACAAAAGGGTGTAGCGGTTCGTTGGAATTCGCTCAAGGGCCAAGTGGGCGTGGTACACGTGTCAAGATATCCCTTCCGCTCTTACGGATTGATGAGGTATAGGGATATGGATCTGCTGTTGATAGAGGATGATGAGGCCTTCGCCTTCTCAGTCGCCGAGTACGTAACGGACAGGGGGCATACCCTGACTGTAGTCAATGAAGGGGGGAAAGGGGTAGATGAGGCGCAAAAGGGGTATGGGTGTATCCTCTTAGATTTGGGGCTTCCCGATGTCGATGGAATTAAGCTAATTCCAAAGTTGAGGGAACTATCAGCCCCTGCGCCTATTATTGTATTGACCGGTCGGGATGACGCCTCAACAGCTGTTGAGGCTATCCGTTCCGGGGCCTATGACTATATCACCAAACCCGTGGACCTCGAAGAGCTTGTCCTCACGTTGACGCGGGCGGAGGCAATGCTTTCCCTCCAAGATAAAGTTTCTTTTTTAGAGGCTAAAGAAGAATTTGTCCTCATCGGTCAATCAAAACCCATAGAAGAAATTAGGAAATTGATTGATAAGGTTTCCCCCCACAACACCCCGGTACTCATCGTGGGCGAGACAGGGGTTGGGAAAGAGGTAGTGGCGCGGTTAATCCATAAGGCATCGGGTCGTAAGGGCAACTTTGTTGATATAAACTGCAGCGCTATTCCACGTGATCTGTTCGAGGGTGAGTTATTCGGTTTTAAAGCCGGGTCATTCACCGGCGCCGTCAAGAGCAAAAAAGGGCTTGCCCAATGGGCCGATGGGGGCACTCTGTTTTTTGATGAGGTCGGCGACCTGCCGCTGGACCTTCAGCCGAAATTGCTGCGGGTCTTAGAACGGGGGGAGGTTCGGGCCCTTGGGGAGGGGCAAAACCTCAAGGTTGATGTGAGGATCATCGCAGCGACCAATAGCGAACCTGAAGTCATGCTCACGCAGGGGCGGTTACGGCAGGACCTCTATTTTCGCCTTTCCACATTTCTCATTGCCATACCGCCTTTACGCGAGAGGGTGGAGGACATAAAGATTTTAGGTGATTATTTTCTCCAGGAGTTTTCCCAAAGTATGAGGAGAACGATCAAAGAGCTTTCACCAGAGGTTCGAGATGCCTTTCTCCACTATCATTGGCCGGGCAATGTGCGAGAGCTTAAGAACATGATAGAAAGGGGAGTGATTATGTGCGATGGAGAGGTGCTTGGGAGGCAGCACCTCCCACTGGATAATACCCCGCCGTTGAAAGAAATTCTTCCCTTAGAAGAGATAGAAAAGGAACACATAAGAGCCGCCTTGACCCGCTTCCAAGGGAACGTTGCCCGCACCGCAAAGGCCCTCCAGATCCCGCGCACAACGTTGCGTGATAAGATCAGGGAGCTGGGGATTCAGTATAAGTCATAACCGAGACAACGGTGTGGACGTATTAAGTATAACAAGATCAAAAAATCAACCGATTCCACATAATAATAAATTGTATGGTGTTATACTGAATGAATAACCATAGTGTGATACTTTATCAACACAAGATCATTGACACGCACCCATATTCTGTTTAAACTCTTACCAAGAGTAGAATAAGCTTAAAAATAAATGTTCGGGATATAAATATGGCTGAAATTCATTCAACACTTAAAACATCTACAAATACTGTAATGATTTTCCTTTGGGGAGCCCTTGCGGGCATATTTGCTTATCTGTCTGCACCTCACTCCTTAATAATTATTGCCATAGGTGCGCTACTGGGTGCTATTGGTGGCACAATGCAATATTATGCTTTCGCTGAATCAAAAGAAAAGCTTTTAGACGCCTCAAGCATGCTTGATGTTAGAAAAAAATTAAAGGAAACCAAATGGGGCAAAAGATATATCCCTTTTCTTTGGGCTGGGAATTTGCTGCTTGTGGCTGTTGTAATAGTTTTACATAGAGGCAATATGCTTCTTGAAATTATGGCCGGATATTTCTCTTTGATGTTTATTCGAGAAATCATTACGCTTAAGCCAACTATCGAACTGGGCGAACTATCAAAACAAAATCCCGAACAAAAGCATTGAGAGGGACTGGGAAAAGCGGCGCGCTCTTCGGTTGCGCCTCTTTCCCCAGCCCCTCATGCTCGGCGTTCGCGCCGCCTTATTACAACAAACAGGTGCAAACACAGGACGACGTCATAAAAAGAATAACAAGG
>JAFGNJ010000021.1 GCA_016927065.1 Deltaproteobacteria bacterium | reverse complement strand
TTGATGTTGAGCCGGGGATGGCAAGTCCGGATGATATTTGGGACTTTGTGGAAGAGCGCAAACCGAGCAGATACAAAAGGATTCGTGTCTTGAAACCATTGACAAAGCGATAGATCGCTATCCGATTATCAATTATTGATCAGGGGTTTCAAATCGGTACCTAACCAGTCAAGGGGATATGGAGAATTCTTACGAGCTAATTAAAACAGAATTTATTATAATTTCCGGCACGGGAGGGAAACATGAAAATCAAGGTAGGGGATGTTGAGATAAATTATGAGGTGTCCGGGGAGGGGAAGTGTTTAGTCCTTATCCATGGATTCAGTGATAATCTCACCATGTGGTACAATCAAGTTCCCGTATTCAACAAACAGTTTAAGGTACTCACCTATGATGTCAGGGGTCATGGTAAAACGGAGATGGCAGGAGAAGGCTTTTCCATGGAACTTTTTGCTGATGACCTCTTCAATCTTCTGGAGACATTGGATATCAAAGAGGCCTGCATAGTCGGTTATTCTATGGGAGGGAGGATCGGCCTCGAGTTTGCGATCAAACATCCTGAAATGACGACCGGGCTGGTGCTCGCCAACAGCGGCGTAATGGGGCCCGATGTACAGCTCACGCCTGAACAGATGGCCGGGAGAAAGGAGCACCGGCAGCGGATGATGGATCTTGTTGAAACCGGGAAGATCGAGATCATCGCCGATACCATGGCTGAGAACTCCCTTTCCCCCGGTTTTAAGGATAGGGAACCTGCTGTGTTTCAGCGGTATAAAGAAGTCAAGATGCAGAATGACCCCACGTACTATCCCAAAGTCATGCAGGGCACGGCTGAGGCCATGGCCAACCCCCCGGACCTGACGAAATTGAAATGCCCGACGTTAATAATCGCCGGTGAGTATGACGGCATTATGGGTGAAGCTGTGATTACCTATATGGCGGAGGCCATCAAAGACGTGACCGTAAAGGTTCTTTCGACAGGTCATGCTTCAGCCATTGAGGCACCAGAGGCATTTAACCAGGCCGTGCTTGATTTTGTAAACAAATTGTAGTGCTATGCTTTCATATTATGAGCTGAACCTCATCGGTGAGATAGCGTGGAACATCCTTTTTAGGAGGAACCATGAAAGAGGAAAAGCAGATTTATAAGAAGGGACGTGAATCTTTCCCATTCCCCCTTGTTATATTTGGCAATATTATGATGCTTGTGTGGATCGGGTTGGGGACTATCGCTTGCTGGTTTGTCTATCCAGTGGTGGCATGGATCTATCTTGGGGCAGCAGCGCTTATGGTATTTGTCGTGTTGCGGAAGCTGGTCTGCACTAATTGTTACTACTATGACAAGCGATGTGCTCTCGGCTGGGGTAAGCTATCGGTACTGTTCTTTAGCCAAGGCAGCATTGAACAATTCAGCACATGCGCCGGTGTCAAATGTGCACCCCTTACTTATGGCCTGCTGACCTTGATCCCCCTTGTCTTTTCTGTCGTAGCGGTGGTACAGGAATTCACGGCAATACGGATAGCCGTGCTAGTGTTGCTGCTGGCGGTTTCTATTTACAGTGGGGCAGTTAGCAGGAAGCAAGCTTGTATAAACTGCAAAATGAGATTGATGTGCCCTGGCAGCGCAGCAATGTAATTTGATAAAAAAACTGAATTATCACCTCAGCCATGGCGCATTTGCCCCCCCTTCGAAGGCTGTTGAAGTTTTTCCATCCAGAGGCTATCCCGAAGCTCGGAACGCCGCTCTACAACCTAGTAAGTAAAACAGTCATCTTCCAACAAAACTATGATCTACTGGCTCACGATATTCTCAGTTATGGTAATCAGGGGAATTTCCTCGACGTTGGGACAGGCCCCGGTTGGTTGCTTATCAAGCTTTACGAGCAATCACCGACGCTGCATGTTTATGGCATCGACATTTCAGCTTCGATGGTGATGAAGGCCACGGCTCATGTAGAAAAGGCCGGTCTTTCCGGCGTTGTTGAGGTGAGGGAAGGTGAGGTATGTACTATCCCGTACTCGGATGCCTTTTTTGACATAGTAGTGAGCACCGGCTCTATACATCATTGGAAGGAGCCGACACGGGCACTCAATGAGATCTATCGCGTCCTGAAGGATGGTGGATACGCCCTCTTGTATGATGTGGTGAGTGATACGCCACGATCGGTACTAAAAGAAGCTGCACGTGATTTCGGTAGATTACGGATAGTGCTTTTGTGGATGCATGCGTTTGAAGAGCCTTTTTATAGCCGGGAGGCGCTTGAGTTACTCCCTGAGACCTCTTTATTCAGTAAGGGTAGTACGAGGTTTGCCGGTGTTCTCTGTTGCCTTATCATGAGGAAAAAGCCCCAAAACGGTTAGGTTGGGAATACAAGCCCGATTTTTTTGCTTGACAAGTGCGAGCGGCACAGCCTAAGTATTATAGGGTGTGACAATTCGTGTCCCTGTTATCCGCAACGAGGAAGTAAGATGGCCAGAACGAAAGAGCAAAGGCAGAGTCCGCAAAACAGTGACGGCATACTCCCCGTTACCCAAATATTGATAATCATCGCGGCGTTCGTCATAGTGGTGGCTGGAATGGGGGCTGCCAAGGCCATCATCGTCCCCTTTTTATTAGCGGCGTTTATCTCAATTAGCGGTTCACCGATCCTCTTTTGGCTCAAAAAGCGTAAAGTCCCGGCGTGGCTTGCCCTGCTTATCGTTATGGGCGGGATACTCGTTTTCTTATTGCTCATAGCCGGCCTGATAGGGTCATCGGTGAATGATTTCACCAGCAAATTACCCTTTTATGAGGCCAGACTCAGGGGATTGACAAATGCTGTTTTGGGCTGGTTGGAGGGAAAAGGTGTAGATGTCGCCCGTTTTGAGTTAAACAAGATATTCAATTCCGCATCCGTCATGAAGCTCGTTGCCAGCTTGCTCAACGAATTGGGCGGAGTGCTCACGAACGGCTTTTTGATCCTCCTCACAGTCATATTTATGCTGCTGGAGGCATCGAGTGTCCCCACCAAGTTGCGCGCCATATTTCAAGACCCCGAAGCGTCGTTGGGACGCGTGAAGAATTTTGCCAGCACGGTCATTCGGTATATTGCTATCAAGACATGGATCAGTCTTGCTACCGGTGCCTTTGTGGCCGTTTTTCTCACCATTATCGGGGTGGATTATCCCCTCTTGTGGGGACTGTTGGCCTTCCTCCTGAACTACATTCCGAACATCGGCTCTATCATGGCAGCTGTGCCGGTTATCCTCTTGACGATCATACAACTGGGACTGGGCAGGGCCCTCGTGGTTGCCATCGGCTATGTCGTGATCAATGTGATCATGGGTAACGCTATCGAACCGCGCCTTATGGGCCGGAGATTGGGGCTTTCGACGTTAGTGGTATTTCTGTCCTTGATATTCTGGGGGTGGGTATTGGGGCCTATCGGTATGCTCCTGTCGGTCCCGTTGACCATGACGGTAAAGATCGCCCTGGAAACCTCAGAAGACACGCGCTGGATTGCCGTTTTGCTGGGATCAGAAAAGACCAGCCTGCCGAAATCCGAAGCCGCTTAAAAGTCTCGTAAAAAGCGGCACATATGACAAGGGAGCATATTTTATCTTACCATCAGAAATAAGGTTGTAAGGGAAAGAATAAAACGATTCAACATCTATCAAGGGGGGGGGTGCCATGAGTATCAAATTATTCCGTTATGTAATCTTAGTGGCATTGATGGTATGCGGTTCGGCGATGACGGCAGTTGCCGCCGAGGAGTCCGATGTGCAGATCCGGGTCGCCAAACCCGGTGCAACGGTGACAATCGACCGGGTCATCGAGCATGGCAAGGTGCTCGTCAGCGTCGTCGATGCCGGGGAAAACCCGCTATTCGGGTTGCGTGCCGAGGATTTTGCGGTAACGCAAGCCGGTATGAAGGCGGAGGTCCTCTCGGTACTGCCAATCACCGAGACCCTTGAAGTACCCCGGCACATTGTCCTGATATTGGACAATTCGTCCTCGATGGATCAGCGCGACGCCGTTGAGCCATTGCTTGCCGGCGTCGACGAGCTGTTAAAAACCATCCGGCCGATCGACCAGATGCAGATAGTTGTCTTCAACATGAAGCAGAAGGTGAAAATGGGCGGCCGCGAACTGCGTGTGGAGACGTTCAAATCGAACCAGCCGGCCAAGTTAAAGGACTTTGTGACGAAGGCCTACCGCAAGGGCATGACCGGCAGCACGGTACTGTATGACGCGATGATTGCCGGCCTTGAGCTCATCGGTAAAATACCGGCCACTGAACCCCGCTTCATGGTGGTCTTTTCCGACGGGCAAGACCTGAACAGCGCCTACAATCGCAATGATGTCTTCGAGGTGGCACAGGAGCAGGGGATGTTCAATGCTTATGCAATCGATTTTATGCCGGGTCCGTTGAAGGATAGGTTCCTGACCAAGTTCGCCAGGGAGCACCACGGACAGATGTGGAAGGCGGCATCGACAACGAACCTCGTCCCCATCTTCCAGAGCGTTGCCTCGACCATGCAATATTACTACGTGGTTAGTTATGTGTTACCACCCACTGTTGCCCCGAGCAGCCTGACGATTGAAGAGGTCAAGACCATCGATTCTTCGCCGATGCTCGGGCATATCTACTTCGCCGAGGGGTCAAGCGAGATTTCCCCTCAGTATGTGCGTTTCTCCGGGTCGGAGGAAACAACGCAGTTCGATCCGCAGAAGCTCCGCGGTACGCTCGAGAAGTACTACCAGGTGCTCAATATCATCGGCAAACGGCTGATTGATAATCCAGAGGCCACGATCACGCTGGTCGGGTGCAATGCCAACACCGGCACGGAGAAGGGGAATAAAGCGCTTTCCACCCAACGCGCCGAGGCAGTTAGGGATTACCTCCAGCAGATCTGGACCATAGCTCCCGAGCGCATGGCGATCGAGGCGCGTAACTTGCCGGAGACGCCGAGCGCTAGTCGGCTCAAGGAGGGGCAGGCGGAAAACCGGCGTGTGGAGATCCACTCGACGGAACCAGCGATCCTGAGTCCGATCCCGAGCGTCTATCTGGTGAACCAGATTAATACGTCTGTGTTGACGGTGCGTCCGAACGTGGCCTGGCCGCGTGACATCGCACGCTGGCGAATCACAGCCGCCAATGCCAGCGGGAACCTGGCCGAAGTGATAGGAGAAGGCACTCCTGCATTGGAACTGCAGGTCCCGCTGCCGACAACGGATCTGGGGGCGATGGCCACCGGTGGTGTTATTGCGGTGACCATGGAGCTGCAGAATACCAAGGGGCGCAGCGTGGTATTGTCCTCGGAGCCGATCACGGTGAACTTCATCCAGATCCGCCAGCGGCTTGCGCAAAAGCAGGAGCAAAAGGTGCAGGAGAAATACGCTCTGATCCTGTTTGCTTTTGACAAGGATACGATCGACGCGCGCAACCAGGAGATCGTCAACCAGGTCGCGGCCCGCATTCGGGAGTTGCCTCAGGCCATGGTCGAGATCGTCGGCCACACCGACAACATCGGCAAGGAGGCCTATAATATCAAGCTCTCGGAGCGCCGGGCACTGGCAGTCTACAAGCTGCTGGCGGCTGCCTATGGCGAAGACACCGGTGAGCGCATCCGCTACTCGGGCGTCGGTCCGAACACCCCGCTGTACGACAACCTGTCGCCGGAAGCCCGGTCGTTTAATCGCACGGTGACCATCACGCTGGAATACCTGAGCGAGGAGTAGTCGGAACCGCCTATATATAACCGAGCATTTATGAACAGAGGAACGTATCCAGATTTATCATGGGCGATAAGGAGGGATGCTTCATGAACCCACTGACATCGCAGTTCTGGATTGGGATCGGTGTTGCCGTGCTGTGCGGCGGCATTGTCGGGCTTGAGCGCCAGATTCGTGGAAAAGCGGCCGGGATTCGGACCAATATCCTTATCTGTCTCGGAACCAGCATATTTGTTCAACTCGGCGTCACCTTTGCGGGGCCACAAACCGATCCGACGCGCGTACTCGGTCAAGTAGCAGTCGGTATCGGGTTTCTCGGGGCTGGTGTTATCATTGCCCGTGAAGGGCTCGTGAAGGGTGTAACCACTGCTGCTGTTATCTGGGTGCTTGCGGGAATCGGGGCGATTGTTGGATTCGGAAATTTTGCTGCGGCCATCGTTCTTGCAATCGTTACCGTCGGTATACTCAGCGGCATCGAACTGCTCGAAAAGGGCGTTCGCTGGCTCCGAAGCGGGGAACATGAGCGGGAAGACGAAGGGTAGAAAAGATCTCGTAGCATGAGGCCTGCAAGAGCTGAGGAGGTTGAACCTTTTTCTCTGGCGAGTTACAATACTTCCATAGAAAGTTTGACAAAAGAGAAGAAACGATAGACTGCATAGATGTCAGTGAAAAATAAACTGGTGATCTTCTGGTGAAAAGACAACAGTAAAGGAGGAAAAGCTGAGGAGAGGCATAGCGATATTAGTAGTACTTATTCTTATCGGTAGTTTTATCTCACTGGTGGCAGGACAAACCTCTGTCCAAGCAGCATCAGTCAGAATAGTGAGCGGAAGAGTACAGGCCATTTACCCCGTATTTGGCAGCAAAGGGTCGATGACCGTTGAATCTAATGACAAAATATATACGATTTATACGGGAATAAAAACAAATTTCCATCCCCCGCGTTGGCCAATCGCCGGTGACTGGGTTAGAATTCGATACATAATCGACTCCAAGGGTTACTACAGGGCCTACGATGTGTATATAGATTGACCGCGTTCGCGAGCGGAGAATTACGGCCATTGGTTGCAAGGGGCAAACCGTTCAGCGATTGTAATAATTCGATCGACATCATAAGCTTTAAGGAGTTTCTCAATCATTGGGGGAAGTATGGTGCGCATGGAGATACCGGGCAGGGGTGCCTATACCATAGAATATTTGGTCTTGGATATGAACGGGACCCTTGCCACCGATGGGAGAATCTCCGGCAAGGTGAGGGACAAGATCAGCCTCCTCGCAAAACACCTGAAGGTATATATACTTACTGCAGATACAATGGGAGACGCTCAGGAGCGAATAGAGCGCTTCAATGCAGAATTGGTAAGGCTTAAAGCAGGTGATGAGGCCCCGCAGAAGGAGCGGTTTATCAGGGAGATCGGCGCTGAAAAGACCATCGCCGTGGGGAACGGGTATAACGATCATTTGATGGTGAAAGAAGCGGCCTTGGGCATTGCTGTCATCGGCAGAGAAGGAGCAGCCAGGGAGACCATTGCCAACGCCGATGTGGTGGTCAATGAAATGATAGATGCCCTTGATCTTATCCTCAAACCTCTCAGACATCGAGCGACCCTCAGAAAGTAATCGAGAACGTTTAATTTCAATCCTTTCTGTGTTATCATACACGGCAATCTTTGCTGTAAGAGGAGCACATGCATTTTTTCAAACACAAAAACGGCGTCCTGCACTGTGAAGAGACCTCAGTGGAATCGATAGCCCACGACGTAGGGACACCCTTTTATCTTTATAGCTATCGGACCCTGGTGCGCCACTATCAGGCCTTTGATGAGGCCTTCAAAGATCTCCCCCACCTCATCTGCTACTCGGCCAAGGCCAATTCCAATGTGGCCGTGCTTAGGACCTTCATAAACCAGGGATCAGGGGTGGATGTTGTCTCCGGGGGCGAACTCTTCCGGGCCCTGCACGCCGGGGCCGATCCCGCCACGGTCGTCTATTCCGGGGTGGGAAAACGGGAGGATGAGATCCGATATGCTCTTCAAGAGAGAATCTTGATGTTCAATGTGGAGTCCTATCAGGAGCTCCATGTTATTAACGGAGTTGCCAGTACTATGGGAATCCAAGCCCCTATTGCTCTGCGGGTCAATCCCGATATCGATCCCAAAACCCATCCATATATCGCCACAGGGATTAAGCAGGCCAAGTTTGGGATTGATGTTGATCGGGCCCTGGAATGGTATCGGGAGGCTCAAGGATTACCGCATCTGACCATCAGAGGGGTGAGTTGCCATATAGGCTCTCAACTCACCGAGATAGGTCCTTTTGTGGAGGCCCTCAAGCGAGTGAAAGAGCTGGTGCTGAAACTGGGTGATGAGGGCATTAAGGTGGAATATATGGACCTGGGCGGGGGATTGGGGATCACCTATCACCAAGAAGAACCACCCCATCCGCAGGAATATGCCAGCGCTATCATTACGGAGGGGAAGGCCCTCCCCTGTACTTTCATTTTTGAACCGGGGAGGGTGATTGTGGGCAACGCCGGAATTCTCGTTACGCGAGTTCTGTATACCAAAGAGGGTGACAAGAACTTCGTGGTTGTCGATGCGGCCATGAATGATCTTGTCCGACCTACCCTATATGGATCATATCAGGAGATTGTCTCGGTCACGGCAAAACAGGGAGATGAGATGGTGGCGGATATGGTGGGCCCCATCTGCGAGAGCGGTGACTTTCTGGCCCGCGACAGGGCGATGCCCTGCTTTGAGCCGGGAGATCTGGTGGCGGTGATGAGCGCGGGGGCCTACGGGTTTGTCATGTCCTCCAACTATAACTCCCGACCTCGCGTGCCGGAGGTCTTGGTTAAGGATGGAGTGTTCCATGTAATTAGAGAACGGGAGTCATATGCCGATCTCATCCGCGAAGAGCATATCCCCTCGTTTTTGGAAGAATGATGAAGGGACACATTGAGTTCTATAAAATGACCGGCGGGGGAAATGATTTTATTCTCATCGACAACCGAGAAGGGCAACTCGATGTCGATGCCCTGCGCCCCGTTATACCTCAGCTATGCCGTCGTAAGTTTTCAGTAGGGGCGGATGGGCTGATTATCCTTGAAGATTCACAAAAGGCCCACTTTCGCTGGCGCTTCTTTAACGCAGATGGGAGCGAGGCGGAGATGTGCGGCAATGGCGGGCGGTGTGCCGCCCGGCTGGCCCATATCTTAGGGATGGCACCTGCCGACCTCTCCTTTGAGACCGCCGCTGGTCTCATTAGGGCTCAGGTGAAGGGAAGAGTGGTGAAATTGCTTCTTCCCCCTCCTTCCGATATGAGGCTGGGGATCGCCCTGCCGATCGGCGAGGAGGAAATAAGTGTGGATTTCGTCAACACCGGCGTTCCCCATGCGGTGATCTTTGCCCCTGACCTCCAGGAGGTCGATGTGGTCGGTGTGGGAAGGCAAATCCGTCATCACCAGGCCTTTCAACCGGCTGGAACCAATGTGGATTTCATGCGGGTCGAGAACAGCAGCGTCGAGATCCGCACTTATGAGCGGGGTGTGGAGGATGAAACCCTGGCCTGTGGCACCGGCGCAGTGGCCGTCGCCCTCATCGCCGGATTGCGGGGATTGACCACTTCACCCACCACGGTCATCCCCCGCAGCGGAGAGCCCCTGACCATCTATTACGAGGGGTCAAACAAAATCAAGGAGGTCTTTCTCGAAGGGGAGGTGAGAATGATCTATCACGGTTGGCTTGAGGAGGATGCACTATTGTGAATGTCGTGGATACGGTTCTCGATGCCGTGGGGAACACCCCCATGGTGAGGCTCAGAAAGATAACAGCGCACGCAATATTCGCCAAGGCGGAGTTTCTCAACCCGGGGGGAAGCGTCAAGGATCGGGTGGCTAAATATCTCATTGAGGGGGCGGAACAGGAAGGGAAGCTCAAGAAAGGTTCCGTCATCATGGAGCCGTCGTCAGGCAATACGGGTATCGGTATTACCATGGTGGGAGTTCAGAAGGGGTATCGGGTGGTCATCGTCATGCCGGAAAACATGAGCGAAGAGCGCAAGAAGATCATCCGCGCCTTCGGTGGGGAGCTGATCCTGACCCCCGCCGAGGGGGGGATCGACGGGGCGGTGCAAAAGACCATGGAGCTGGCTGCCAAAGACCCCGCTATCTACGTCCCCCAGCAGTTCGAAAACCCCAAGAATCCTGAGATCCACTACCTTACCACTGGTCCGGAGATATGGGAGCAGATGGATGGGGAGATAGATTTCTTCGTGGCGGGGGTGGGTAGCGGAGGCACGCTGGGCGGAGTTGGGAAATATCTCAAGGAGCGCAAGAACAAGGTCAAGCTTATCGCCGTGGAACCCCAAAACAGTGCCGCCCTACTCGGCCACGAGCCAGGGCTTCATCAGATCCAGGGTATCGGCGATGGCTTTATCCCAGCTGTTCTGGACACCTCACTCATCGACGGGGTAATCACGGTGAGCGATGAAGACGCCATCGAGACGACACGCCGATTGGCTAAAGAAGAAGGTCTCTTAGTCGGGACCTCCTCAGGTGCTAATGTCTGGGCCGCTATCAGGGTAGCGGAGAGGGGGAAAGGTAATATCGTTACCGTCCTGCCGGACCGGGCAGAGCGTTACTTTAGCACCAGCTTGATATAGAAAGGTTTAAGGATTTTAAGAAAACGTTGAAATCCTATGCTTGAACGCTATTGCTTCCCTCTCCCCTGCCGCTGTACGGCATCCCGTTGTCAATATTTTTTGTTGCGGTGAGGGACAGGGGAGAGGGAAAGGGTGAGGGGGAAATATAGATATGATCAAAGCCATCGTAATAGGGGCGGCTGGTCGGATGGGTCGCATGATCGTCAACGCCATACAGAACTCCGATGGTATAACGTGCGCCGGGGCAATAGAGATCCCTGGACATCCTTCACAAGGACAGGATGTGGGAGTGTTGGCCGGTGTGGGTGAACTCGGGGTGACAATAGAAGATAATCTGAAATCGGTGATCCAGCAGGGTGCAGTGGTCATAGACTTTACCACTGCCGAGGCCTCCTTGAAAAACATGGAAATAGCCGCACAGCACCACACGCCTATGGTGGTGGGAAGCACCGGATTTTCTTCTGAGCAGCTGGAGCAGGCCAGAAAGCTCTCCAAGGGGTTCCCCTGCTGCCTCGCACCCAACATGAGTGTGGGGGTCAACCTGATGTTTAAGATTGTGGAGGAGATTACCCGCACCTTGGGGGATGACTATGATGTGGAGATCGTTGAGGCACACCATCGCATGAAAAAGGATGCACCGAGTGGTACCGCCCTGCGTCTCGGCGAGGTGGCAGCCCGTGGCCTGGGAAGAAACTGGGCGGAGGTCGGTGTCTACGGCAGAAAAGGCTTGATCGGTGAGCGCAGCAAAGAGGAGATCGGGATACAGGTAATCAGGGCAGGAGACATCGTGGGGGAGCACACCGTCATCTTTGGGGGTATGGGGGAGAGGCTGGAGGTCACCCACCGCGCCCATACCAGGGACACCTTAGCCCGAGGTGCAGTGCGGGCAGCTAAATGGGTAGTGGAGCAGAAAGCAGGTCTGTATGATATGGGGGATGTCTTGGGTCTGAAAGGGTAGACAACTATTGAGGGCGCGATGACGAAGAAAGAATTCATGAACACCGTCGCAAACGGAAAAATAGATGTCCTGCAACTATTCCTTGACGCAGTATCCCGCATTGAGGCTGATTACTGTGTCGTCGGCGGACTTGCCGTCAACGCCTATACCGAGCCGGTTGTCAGCTTGGACTTAGATGTCGTCGTCGCCGCGAGTGATATAGAGGCGGTGTGCGCGGCTGTGGAAAAACATTTCACCATTGAGCGATTCGCCCACAGCATAAATCTGAGCAGTAGCGAATCTGACCTCCGAATACAATTACAGACCGATCATCGATATCAGGAGTTCATTCACAACGCAACAGTCAGAGACGTACTAGGATATGAAATGAAAGTGGCTAAAGTTGATGATGTGCTTCAAGGCAAGGTTTGGGCGTATTCTGACGAACAGCGCCGTATGAGTAAGAGGCAGAAGGATTTGGCGGATATAGCGCGTTTGCTCGAAGTGTATCCTGATTTGGCCGATAAGGTTCCATCGCAGATACGCGACAAACTGAAGTAGTAATTTATGATAAGGGAAAAGTCTGTGTAATTTCCATGACGGTTAAGTCACCCACGTATGGTAGAAATTGGCAAACCCCAATCCCCCCTCGCCCCCTGGCTAAAGAGCCACCTCCGGCTTTAGAAAAGGTCCCGCACTGCTATGCAAAAATCAAAGAGGTCGGGATGTATCGCTATGCGATACAGGGGATGGGGAGATTTGAAACCTATTTTCAGAGTAATAATTGAGTAAATATAAAAATGGAATTTATCATTCTTTTTATTCTCTCGATAATATTCATTGCAGCATCCCTGAAGGTTGTAAAAGAATATGAGAGGATAGCTGTTTTTCGTCTCGGTCGTTTTTTAAATATTGTAGGGCCGGGGTTGGTATTGTTACTTCCATTCGTTGATAAAGGGGAAAAGGTAAACCTAAAAGAAACGATCCCGGAATGGCATACCTTGTCCCCGCAGGAATTGGAAGAACGGATTAAGAGGTACGTATTGTACGAGAACAGGGCACACACATGAGGATGAACAGTCGATGCCACTTTCGTTCTATAATGCCAACCTGAATCTCATCGTACAGTAATATTTAAGATTGCTTATCCCCTATGGGAAATTTCTTCGGAGAACAAATTGAGGTGGAAAGGGCAGAAACATCGCCGCAACCCCTGCGTTTCACATGGAACGGGGAAGTCCATGATGTGGTGGAAGTGCTGGGTGAACGAGTTGATACTGGATATGGTGGCCTTCCACCCCGCAGCCGTAAATGGTACACGCGAAGGCATCGTCGCTACTTTGTGGTTCGAGATTCGCATGGAGACGTCTTCGAGATCTATTTGGATTACAGCAATCGCAGCAGACAAAGCTGGTGGCTGGTCACCAGATCCGATCAAAAAAGGTCGGCCCTGTTCACCGAACGATCCTCCGGAAAACAATAAATGGATTTATCGACGTTCTTGACGAGAAAAGATCTGATTTTGCTTGATGGTGCCATGGGCACGCAATTAGCGGAGCGCGGGGCGGTCATGGGAGGGCAGAGTACGATTTCCCACCCGGATCAGGTCTTGGCAATCCATAAGAACTATGTCCAATGCGGGTGCCATATCTTGATAACAAATACCTTTGCTATGAATCGAGTCTATATCGAAACCCACAAGATAGGGGTAGACGTGCGCGAAGTGAATGTGTCTGGAGTGCAGTTGGCAAAACAGGCAGTGGGCCACAATCAATACATACTGGGGGATATGAGCTCTACTGGTAAACTTCTTGAGCCTTATGGGGATCTTAAAGAGTCTGCGGCTTATGAGGCATTTGCCGAACAAGCAGCATTATTGCAGGAAGGGGGGGCTGATGGTTTCATCATTGAGACCATGACTGATCTGAAAGAAGCTCTTTGTGCGCTGCGTGCATGCAAAGAGGTCTCCGCGCTTCCCGTAATCGTTACCATGGCCTTTTCATCGTCTCAAAACGGAGGTCGGACAATTATGGGCAATGCAGCCAAGGAATGCGCGACAGCACTTACCGAGGCAGGCGCAGAGGCCGTCGGGGCGAACTGTGGCGATATCGACCCTTTTCAAATGGCCGAAATTGTATCGGTAATGCGCAGCGGCACCGAGCTCCCTCTTCTGGCCAAGCCGAATGCGGGGAGGCCGCGAATGGTTGATCATAAGACCGTGTTTGATATGTCCCCGCCAGAGTTCGCAAAGGGGATCATGGAGTGTATCAGCGCCGGGGCTACTATGGTCGGCGGGTGTTGCGGTACTTCTCCCGAACACATCTGCGCCCTTGCAGATGCCACCATCAAAGGCAAATAGCAGGTATTGAAACCAACAAATTCAACATGGGGCAAAACCAATTTTAATAATGAAAGAAGGCGATAAAACCCACATCGTCAGAATTCACATGACGTCATCCAATGTGTATGTTGTGAAGAGTGGAGGCAAAGCCATTCTGATCGATACCGGGATGAAAAAGAAGGAAAAGAAGATCATAGCCGCCCTCCAGCGAATCAATGTATCCCCCCGTGATATCAAACTGATTATTCTCACCCATACCCACTATGATCACTGTGGGAGCCTCAAGGCCCTTAAGGACATCACCAAGGCAAAAATTCTTGTCCATAAGGCAGAGGCAGAATGCCTCAAGGAGGGGTATTGTGACCTTCCCAAAGGCACGATGTGGTTCTCCAAGGCCATGGCTGCGATAGGAAGGACCCTTGCAAAAAAAATGGCGGAATACGATGCCGTCGACCCCGATATAACGATCTCAAGGCGGTTTGACTTGCACCCATATGGCATAGATGGCTACGTCCTGCCCACCCCCGGACATACCGCAGGTTCAATCAGCATCATCATTGACGAGAAGCACGCAATAGTAGGAGACACCCTCTTTCACATCGTTAAGCACAGTGTATTTCCCCCCTACGCCAATGATCAGAAGACATTACTGAGCAGTTGGGAGAAACTATTGGCAGTTGGATGCGAATATTTTTATCCTGGTCATGGAAAACCATTTATGAGAGCGAAATTCGAGAAGACGTATGAGAAGAGAAGTAACAAAATATTAGCTGCTGTATCGTAAGAGAACTTAAGGGGGACTTTTCCCATATTGCTACGGTGAGAACATTATGGAAAAGCTAGCTTATATGATTGGTACAGTGACCGTCTTTATAGTTGTTCTTGTGTTTTTTTACTTCACGTTAAAAAAGCTTTATACATTAAATAAAGAATATAAACGCTATGATGAAATAGATAGGTACGTTACCTATACATGTCCGAAGTGCGGGAAGGTAATGGAGAACGGTTTTGTTATGGCTGGCAAAGGGATCTGTTATCGGGCCGATGAAGCGAAACCTCTGAGCCAATTCATCGGATCTAAGACGTTACTGAAGAATACGATGAACATGTCGATATCAATCAAAGAAAATGTGGCATGGCGATGTAAGGATTGTAATTATATCCTAGTTGATCACAGCTTTCTTGTCGGCAAGAAAAAGGCTACTTGATTTCTCTCAAAATTATTTACAAGAACGAACTTTTAATTAAGTTCGTTAAATAATGAGGAGGCCATATATGCTGAGGAATTCGCTTGTCATAGTTTCAGTGGCGTTGCTGCTCGTGCTCTCGTCCTGTGGCGGAACGCCCGCAGTAAAAGAAGAACAGATGAATACTTCCTTGGTCCCCTATCCTTACTACGCCTTGTATGGTGAGCTCTTTACCAAACTAACCGATCTTAACGCTCTCATTAAATCTCAACGACAGGACAAGAAATCCGATACGGCCTTTGGTGTAGAGTTGCTGGCGGCAAATAGCAACCGGGGGGAGGCCCTGTTAAAGGAACGCGCGTTTAAAGCAACCTGCCTCACTTTGGACCGTTTGCGCGATCTTGGCGTCCAGGGTATTGCCCTGAGCATTCAATATCCTATTTTGACACGGTCTTTTCCGCATTCGTCCGAGTACCGCCGGTTCTACCAGCGAGTCGCCCAAGAAGTCCGCCGCAGGGGTTTTCTTCTCATCGTTGAGATGGGAACGATCTTTCACGAACCGGAGTTTAGCCAGGTGCGGGTGGATTACCGTGGGCTGACTATGGAGCGGTTCCAGAAAGAGCTGCGGGAGATGGCTGAGGCGATCATTGAGGATGTGCGCCCCGACCACCTCACCCTTTTTACAGAGCCGGATACCCACTCACGTAACACAGGCCTCGATTTCACCGTGTCAAACTTCGCCGCTACTGTGCGTTACGCAGCACAAGGACTCATGCATAAGGGGGTTCGATTGGGTGCCGGAGCAGGCACATGGAATGATATTGCCTATTTTGAGGCCTTGATGAATATCCCTGAACTGGATGATATTAATCTGCATATTTACCCTATTCAAAACGACCTTGTTGTAGACAGAGTTATGAGGGTGGCTGTGATGGCAAGAGAACACCAAAAGTCTGTCTCTATTGGCGAGGCGTGGCTCTACAAGGTCTCAACGCGCGAGTTAGGGGGTATTAGCCCAGTAGAGGCATTTACACGAGATGTCTATTCTTTTTGGGGACCCCTGGATCAATTGTTTTTGGAGATGACGGTAAACATATCCCATCTTATTGATGCTGAATTCTGCTCCTTTTTTTGGATGAAATATCTCTACGGATACCTTGACTATAACACTCAAACGATGAATCTTCGTCCTCAGCAGTTGATCAATAGCGTTGACGAGATATCAGGCCAAAGGATCCTCGACAATACACTCAATGAGACAGGGGAAAGCTTCAAAAAACTTATAAACGCCGAACGATGAAAGGAAACAATAAACAAAATAGAATACGAGCAGGTTTGCCCTCTTGCTAGTGGGTGTGTTATATTTTGATTGTCAATTCATTCAGGTGGAAAGGAGATCAATATGCAGATTGGTGCAATGTTTATCTTTTTGGCCCTGTGGCTTTTAATCTGGTGGCTTGGGTCCATCGCCTTCGAAACAACAGGTATGGAACGCAGCAAAGCCCGTTTTCAAGCCCTGTCCGCTTTCTCCGGCACCGGTTTCACCACGCAGGAGGCTGAGTCGGTCGTCAATCACCCTCAGCGTCGCAGGATCGCCGGCTACCTTATCTTCCTGGGGAATGCCGGAATCATAGCCTTCCTTATTCTTTTGGTGCTCTATATCCGTGCCGGACTGGTATGGCCTTCCTTACTCCTCTCCGGCATCATTGTAGCTGTTGTGCTCGTCCTCATGTTCGCCTTCAGGTTGGGATTGGTGGACAAAATCACCAACGCCGTACTAGCCCTTGTGCGAAGAAGGGATACTCGTTCTACTCCGTTCATCATACACCAGGAAGGCGGCTATGCCGTAGTTCGCCTTCAGGTGCCTGAAAGCGCTAGAATGAGCGGTCGTCGCGTGAAAGATATCGGTTTCGTAAAGCACGATATTGTTATCCTTGCCCTCAAACGAGGCAAGAAGGTTATTTCCCTCCCCAGCATGAATGAGCGCCTTCAGCCACAAGATCACTTGCTCTGCTATGGGAAGCCATCAGCAATGAAAGTTTTTATAAAGTAAGAGCGGGTATGGGCGCTCAGTTTGAAGCAGGTGTGTAAAAGAAACACGGTGGCATATTTCAGTTATACATCGAGAGCGGATACTGAATAGTAGTACACCCTATATCATGTCTCCCTCCACCCTGATCAGGGTGGTCTTGGCCTGGATGATGTCAAGCCCATCTATTGCCCGGAGGGCCTGACGAGCATTCTTCTCTACCGCCTCGTGGGTCATCATGACGATGGGCACCGCACCCTTTACCCTCCTCCCCTTCTGTATCACCGAGGCGATGCTGATCTCATGCTCCCCCAAGATGCCCGCGATCTTAGAGAGGACGCCGGGACGATCAACAGCGGTAAACCGAAGGTAGTAGGGGGTTACTACCTCATCCATTGCCTTGATCATCCCCTTTTCGGATGCCCAGAAAGGAATACAAGAACCTCCTCCCTCGACACCGTGGATGATGTCACTGCACATATCCACTACATCACTTACTACGGCGCTGCCGGTAGGGAGCGACCCAGCCCCCTGTCCATAGAACATGGTAGGGCCAACAGCGTCCCCGGAGATATAAATGGCGTTGTAGACACCTTCCACCGTAGAAATGAGGTGATGGGCCGGGAGCATGGTGGGATGTACCCTCAATTCCACCTTTTTGCCATCCCCTTTTCCGATGGCGAGGAGCTTGATACGATAGCCGAACTCCGAGCTGTACTGGATGTCGAGGGGGGTGATATGCGCGATTCCCTCGACAAAGATATCGTTAAAATCCACCCGGATCCCGAAGGCCAGGGCGGCCAGGATGGCGAGTTTGTGGGCGGCATCGGTTCCCTCCACATCGAGGCTCGGGTCGGCCTCAGCATAGCCCAATCGCTGCGCATCCTTTAAGATCTCGCGAAACCCTTTCCCCTCTTGGGTCATCCTGGTCAGGATATAATTGGAGGTTCCGTTGAGTATCCCGAAGATGGAAATAATTCGGTTGGCCACCAGCCCCTCTCTGAGGGAGCGGATAATGGGGATCCCCCCGCCTACGCTCGCCTCAAAGCCGATCCTCACACCCTTGTTCTGAGCAGCGGCAAAGAGATCCGCGCCATGCAGGGCCAAAAGGGCCTTATTGGCGGTGACCACATGTTTGCCCGCTTCTATGGCCTTGAGGATGAAGGTGCGCGCCGGCTCGATTCCACCAACCAGTTCCACGACAATGGCGATCTGCGGATCAGTGAGCACGGCATCGGCATCGGTGGTCAAAATCTCCTTGGCAACCTGCACCCCCCGGTCCCGCTTGAGGTCGATGTCGACGATCTTGTGCAGACGGACCTCACCCCCCAGGCGCTGCGCTATCAGGGGGGCGTTCTCCCCCAGTATCTTCACTACGCCGGCGCCCACGGTGCCAAAACCGATAAGGCCTATCTTGATCTCTTTCATTTGTGCAGTAACTTCTTTATTCCCCGGGCGGCCTGCCGGATGCGATGCTCGTTTTCCACCAGGGCAAACCGCACATGACCCTCGCCGCACTCGCCGAACCCGATCCCTGGCGAGACGGCCACCTTGGCCTCCCTCAGTAAGAACTTGGAGAACTCCAGGGAACCCATTTTTTGGAAGGCCGGGGGTATCTCGGCCCAGACGAACATCGTGGCCTTGGGTTTTTCTACCTGCCATCCCGCCCGGTTGAGGCCGTCTACCAGGATGTCCCGGCGCGAGCGGTAGGTCTCGACGATCTCCTGCACGATCTTCTTTTTGGAGTTCAGGGCGATGATGGCCGCGATCTGGATCGGCTGAAACATCCCGTAATCGAAGTAGCTCTTCAGCCTGGTGAGGGCGTTGATCATCCTCTTATTCCCCACGGCAAAACCCACCCGCCAGCCGGGCATGCTGTAGCTCTTAGACAGAGTGTAGAATTCCACCGCCAAATCCTTTGCCCCGGGGATCTGGAGGATGCTGGGGGCCTCATACCCATCGAAGACCAGGTCGGCATAGGCTAGGTCATGCACCACCAGGAGCTGGTTTTCCCGCGCGAACTCCACCACCTTTTCGAAAAAAGGACGCTCCACCACTTTGGTGGTAGGGTTGTGAGGGAAGTTAATGATCAGCATCTTGGGCTTGGGCCACGTCAGCTTGGTGGCGGCCTGCAGGCGCTCGAAGAAGTCCTCATCCTCGGTCACGGGGATGCTGCGCAAATCGCCCCCGGCAATAACCACACAGTAGCTGTGGATGGGGTAGGTGGGGTCGGGTACAAAGACCACGTCCCCAGCCCCTAGGGTGGCCAGGGCGAGATGGGCGATCCCGTCCTTTGATCCTATGGTAGCGATGGCCTCGGTATCGGGATCGAGCTCTACATCGTAGTTGCGCTGGTACCAATCGGTGATGGCGAGCCTGAGCTTGTAGATCCCCTTGGATGCGGAATAGCGGTGGTTGCGGGGGTTTTGGACCGCCTCCACCAGTTTATCCACGATATGCTGCGGGGTGGGGAGATCAGGATTCCCCATCCCAAGGTCGATGATGTCCTCACCCTTTCTACGGGCGGTGATCTTCAGCTCATCTACCTGAGCAAAGACATACGGCGGCAGCCGCTGTATGCGATGGAACTCCTCCATTCCTCCTCCCGTTGACAAGATAGCGTGTCTTTCATTAGACTACAGGAACGTAAGTCATAGAAAATTAACACAAAACGATTGATGGGGTCAAGGAGGAAGTATGTGGGAGACCAGGGTCTATTATGGCGATACCGATGCCGGAGGCGTGATTTATTATGCCAACTACCTCAAGTATTTTGAGAAATCGTGGTTTGAGTATCTGGCAGCCAGGGGGCTCTCCCTGGCACAGTGGCAAGAAAAGGGGATTTACTTCATCATCAAGCGGGTGGAGGTGGACTATCATTCTGTGGCACGGTACGGGGAGATCATACAGGTAGAGACCGAAGTCTCCGAGAAGACGAGGGCCGCATTTACCTTCCAGCATCGGGTTACGTTAAAAGATACGGGTCGGCTCCTGGCCGAAGGGAAGAACCAGATGGTCTGCATTACCAAAGAGGGTAAGCCAAGAAGGATGCCTGAGGAATTTCTGAGGGGATTGTAGTGAGTGTGGCATGCTTTTTTGAGGTTTGATGAGATGAGCAATCGGGGCTAAAAACTCAAGGGTAGGGATTTGAATTCCCGTTGCTTTGTTAGGCTGTTTTTATGCGTATTTTTCATTAATAAGATAAAATGACACTGATGGTGTACCTGGAACATAGCATGCTGTTGCTATAATCCCTGATACCTTGAAATAATAATTATCTGGATCGCTCTGATATGGTTCGCCAAATATAGATTTAAATGTTGGTAGCATGGAATTGAGCAGGTATTTTTTAGCTTCTTTTTTTGCAAATAGCCCCCTAAAAAAAGCTGAGCCCGAATATTAACCAACGCATTCTCCTTAAAAACAGTATCCATAACTCCGCCGCCATGTGATTTATCCTTAAAATGATATACTCGTCTTTCAAATCCCGGAGGGAGTGGATCGGCAGCTTCCATCATTATGTATTGGGGATAATTTGATACATCCTTAATCTTATCTCTTCCTATCATTGTAATATATTCTTCATGAGATCTTATCTCACGATAGTTTTGATATAATTTTATTAATAGGGATAAATAGTCTAATGCTTCATCCGGCAAACCATTTTGTATTTGCATGTATGCTTCCCCCCATAAATGAGTTTATTCGGCCAATGGCCGGGCTAAGCGGAGTCTAAATAATGGAGGAAGAGTGGTATTTTGGAGTTATGCGGATTTCCGCTCAAGTCCCGCCGAGTGCGAACGTCAGAGATGAGCTTTAAGTAATCTGCCTCGGACCACTTGTAAGCTCCTCTTTCTTGTTATGTCATTTTGTCAACTCAATCATTCCGAACCAGTCTCGTGGCCCACAAAGGAACAAGATTTTCTGGAACGGGTGAGTCGCTGGGACGACGATATCCGACTTATGCTCCCGGAAATCAGTTTCTGTCCAGAGTGGCAAGCCATTCCTAATGAGCAGCCATACGGGTGAGACGGGGTACGTTTTGGAAGCCTTGATACTTAGGCGTTCATTCAGAGGGGCAAGATATCTGTAACGAAGAGGAATGCGTGAGGAGTCGAGTCCCTCTCGTTTCGTTGGCGCAGCCTTGCCTTGACGACCGAGTATGTATCGTGCATCAGCGTCGGTACCGTAAATGTGGGTGACTTCAACAAACACATCGGCGGCATTGGCTTTACACCTTGCGTCGGGCATCGGTGGATTAAGTAGCTCGATAAACTCGAAAAGGAGCGTTGGTTCCCGCTCCGACAGAACTGAAACGAGTTGAGTCACAGCACTTTGCTCAAGATCATGTCTTTCGTCTATTTTCTTTTGGCGCAACATTATTTTTTAAACTTATTCCCCCCATGAATCAATTCTATTAAGCAAAAGGGTGTTGGTCAAGGCTTTTTTGTGAAAATCAGGTGCAATTAACCCGCTAATTCCCCCTTCTGCCAAAGGGCTTCTGTGCCAATCCACGGGCACTTGAAGTCACCGTATTCCAAATACTAGTTCCCCTTCCTAATTATCTGTATGAGGTGATCTAATTCTTCAGGCGTAGGTTTTTCACTCCGTATCGTTCGGAAAAACATCGGCAGTGATTTCACTGTCTCCTCATCAGATAAGATATCCTCTGGGATAATGCCGGCATCTATCTGTGCTTGATCTTTCATCTCCTTCCATGCCTCAGATCCTATCTCAATGTCCAAGACGTTCGCTATTTTCTTTAGTTTTTCTTCGTCCTGCGGGGGTGAAAGTAACCCCCGTTCAACCTTGCTCCAATTACTGGCGTCTGTTTCAATCAGTTTACAGAATTCTCTGAGGGTTATGCCTTTGTTGATTCTCCTTTCTTTAATAAATTCTCCAAACATTTCACCCTCCTTGGTTTACATTTTGCCATTATGGCCTCACAACCTTCTGTGGTAATAATCATACCACGTGGTAATTTTAATACCACATATTATGAATGTCAAGGAAAAAATTTGTTTTAGGAGGGAACCAGAGAGACGTTATTCAGTGCTTTCACTTTGTGGTTATGCTGATATTTTGACAATTTTATCCAACATTCCCCTTTTAGTTATTCGTTAATATTGTCGAGCGCGACGAATTTCCAACCAGCCTTGGTTTGCTCGAAGTAGTAAATAACAACGAGGTTGCCAGCCGCATCAGGGCAAGCGACGGCGAATTGTTTCGGGTCTTCCGCATCCATTTCCGGTTTTGCTTTGGCAAAGCATAGTGCCGCATTGGTTTGTACATTGAAAAGTTCGCGATAACGTCCCAGGAGTTGATCTTCGTTCTCGATGCTTGCCACACCATAAGGCATTTCAATGGGAAATTGTGACAGTGTAACGACGGCCTCTTTATTGCCCTTGATGACCGCTGTTTTGAACTTTTGCCAAAAGACCTGTACTGAATCATCGCTCTGTACAGATTTTCCTACTGTCAACGCTAAAGCAGCTCCACTGAGCACTAACACCAAACAAAGGATAATCGTTTTCTTCATTATTCCCTCCATTAGTAATTAGTAAACAGTCGAACATTATTTTTTAGGCTTATCCCCTTGATGGATCAATTCTATTGAGCAAAAGGGTGCTGGTCAAGGCTTTTTTTGAAAGGTAGGTGAAATTAACCCATTAGTTCCTTTTATAAAGAGCCCAGAGAGACATTGTTATCAATGTTGCAATAGCGTTCCCCTCTCCCGCTGGCGGGAGAGGGTTGGGGTGAGGGTGGTTATCATTATGGCTTTCCCCCTCACCTTTGTCCTCTCCCCTGGGGGAGAGGAGATGATGGTTATTACTATCTGATATGCATCAAGGCTTGCTGAGCGAGAACCAGGTCATGCAGTCATAGGGGAGCTTGGTTTGGGGGTCGATCAGGACCTTTTCCACGCCGGAGACCTCAATCTCATATCCATGCCTGGCGAACATCTCTCTCAATTCCGGATAGATCATGGTCTGGTTGGCGATCTCCTTGACGCATTGGTTCTCGTGGCCGGTGAACGGGCAGCCTTTGACTGTATCCCAGAGGGGTGATTCATCGGCGGCAAGGGATAAACGTTCTGATAATGTCCGGTCAGCGCCAAAGGCATTAATTAATCTGCCGATAAAGAAGGTGCGGAATTGCCGTTCCCTCGGCACTTTTTTGAGGATCTTGGATATGATCCCAACTTGCTCTTTAAGGGGAAGCTCTGAACTTGAGCGCAGGCGCAGGATATCTTTATTAAGCTCGGTCTCGTACGTCGTCAGGCTGATGGAGTTATCCTCCAGCGCATAGACAGTCTCCTTGAAATCGTCTTTGTGCAGGACAATGATCTTGGGACCCTTCGGCAGAAGGACTACAAAGACCAGGACCAAGGCAACGGCAACTATCAACAAGAGCAAAAAGAGTTTTATGTTTCTCATATGTTATCTTTCTTCTCAAGGGCTAGATTGGAAGAAGGATGGCGATCAAAGAATTTTCTGAAGGTCATCCCTGGAGAGTTCACAATCACGCAAGATTTGGGCAAGAAGTCCGCGTCCGATCGTCTCACCTCGATGCACAGGTACAACTGTGCTCCGTCCATCGGGATGGCGCATGTAGTGGTGGCTTCCTTTAACACGGATTATTTCAAAACCGTGTTTCCGAAGGGCCTTGATAAGTTGTGAACCGGTAACTGAAGGAAATTTACTCATGAAGAGACGACCACACGCTGAATTCCGATGAATTCGTTGGATACGGGTTTCTCCACTTCAAGACAAAGCTCGATAGCTTCTTTTACCCGCTTCATCAACACATCAAGGGATCGTGCTTGCGTGTGGCATCCTCGCAGTTCGGGGACGGATGCTACGAAATAGCCATCTTCATCTTTTTCAATAACGACGTTGAATTCTCTGGTCATCTTTGAGATCCTCCAACATGATTATAGCACAGGTAAAGAATGGTTGCATTTTCTTTACTGGGTGGACATTTTTAATTTCATTTTATTATTCTAGTATTGATAGAAGCAGAGAGTCAATATTTTTCGTTTTGCAGAATTATTGGTCCTGCAATTAAGAAAGTTTAGGTCGTTTGGTATGGTGGTCAGTGTTTTGCTCAAAGGTGTAGGCGGCCTGGATGATTCGTTCTTCCTCCAAATGCTTGCCGATGATCTGGAGACCGATGGGAAGCCCCTCGTTGCTGAAGCCGCAGGGTATGGAGAGGGCCGGCACACCGGCGAGGTTTACGGAGATGGTGAAGATGTCCGAGAGGTACATCTGGAGCGGGTCCTCCATTTTCTCCCCGAGGCGGAAGGCGGGGGTAGGGGCGGTGGGGGTGATGATCACGTCGCACTGGTCGAAGGCCTTTTCAAAATCCTCCTTGATGAGGGTCCTCACCTGGGATGCCTTGCGGTAGTAGGCGTCGTAGTAACCGGAGGAGAGGACGTAGGTCCCCAGCATGATCCTGCGCTTTACCTCGGGCCCGAACCCCTCGGAGCGGGTTTCCTGGTACATCTCCATGAGTTCCTTGGATTCGGGTGCACGAAAGCCGTATTTCACCCCGTCATACCGGGCCAGGTTGGAGCTCGCCTCGGCGGTGCAGATGATATAGTAGGTCGCCACTGCATAACCGGTATGGGGGAGCGCAATCTCTTTTACTGTTGCCCCCAGTCCTTCTAAGACCCTGATGGCTGCGCCTACCTCTTCCTCCACCTGGGGATCCATCCCCTCCACAAAGAACTCCTTCGGCACCCCTAATGTCCACCCCTTGACGTCCTTAATCAAGGCCTTGCTATAGTCAGGGATAGGAAGGTTGATGGAGGTGGAGTCGAGGGGGTCGTGCCCGGCAATGGCATTGAGCAGGATGGCGCAGTCTTCTACGTCTTTGGTGATAGGGCCTATCTGATCCAGAGAAGAGCCGAAGGCCACCAGGCCGTAGCGGGAGATCCTCCCATAGGTCGGCTTCATACCCACCACGCCGCAGCAGGCAGCAGGCTGCCTGATGGAACCTCCGGTATCGGATCCCAAGGCCGCGATGCAGGCATCGGCAGCCACGGCAGCGGCCGAGCCGCCGCTTGACCCACCGGGGATGGTCTCCAGGTTCCAGGGATTGCGGGTGACGGTGAAACGGGAGTTCTCCGTGGAGGACCCCATGGCGAACTCGTCCATATTGGCCTTGCCGAGGAGGACTCCCCCTTCGTCCTTGAGCCGCTTGACGACCGTGGCGTCATAGGGGGGTATGAACCCTTCCAAGATCTTCGAGGCGCAAGTGGTTTGGATACCCTGGGTGCACATGTTGTCCTTGATCGCCAGGGGGATTCCCGTCAAGGGTGATATCTTGCCATCGGCTATCCTGCGATCGGCCTCCTGTGCCCCCGCTATTGCTTCCTTCTCGGTCACCGTGAGGTAGGCCTTGATTTTTGGGTCGACCTCCTTAATCCTCTTCAAGAGGGCCTCGGTGGCTTCCTGTGCGGTGACCTCTTTGCCCTTCAATTTTTTATGGAGCTCATGGATGGTAAGGCGGTGCATGCTTTGTTCTCCCTAGATGATCTTGGGGACCCGGAAACACCCTTGGGCCTTGTCCGGCGCATTATCCAGGGCGGCCTCCTGCGGCTGAGATTCTTTTGCCGCGTCCTCCCGCATGACGCTCTGGTGGGAGACCACATGGAAGGTCGGCTCAATCGAACCGGTATCGAGCTCATTGAGCTTTTCCATATAATCCAGGATGGCGTTGAGCTGGCCGGTGAAAAGCTCTTTTTCGTCTTCAGAGAGCTTCAACCGCGCCAGGCGCGCCACGTGCTCGACCTCTCCTATCTCAACTTTCATTTCTTACCTCATTGCCGTGTTTTTTAGACTTGTCTCAGGTGCCCTCCACCAGCTCCTTGAAGATCGCCAATCGCTGTTCCAGCTTCTCCTTGAGGGAGGAGAACTCCTGTAGCTTATCCCGCTCCTTCTGGACTTTGTCAGGGGGTGCCTTTTGGAGAAAAGACTCGTTGCCCAATTTTTTTTGGGTGAACTCGAGGTCAGCGAGTAGTTTGGTCAACTCCTTGGTCAGCCTCTGCTGCTCTTTCTGCGGATCTTCGATCACCCCCTCCAGCGGGACGAAGACCTCCACCCCATCGGCCAGGGCCGTGGCCGCGGCGCGCGGGCGTTCTCCCTGCACTACAATCTCGGCCTCATTGACCCTTGCCAGGTCCTTGACAAATCCCAGGTGGTCTTTGAGCGTTGCGGCAATCGCCTCGTCTTCGGCGATGAGGATGACATCGACCGTGGCAAGAGGGGGGATGCCCATCTCCCCCCGGATGTTGCGAATGCCGGTGATCACCCCCATGATGCGCTCCAATTCCCTTGCTGCTTCGTCATCGACCAGCTCCGGCTTTACCTCGGGGTAGTCGGCTATCATGATGCTCTCACCGTTATGAGGGAGTTGTTGCCAGATCTCCTCCGTGATAAAGGGCATATAGGGGTGGAGGAGCTTCAGGGTTTTGTCTAAAACATACACCAAGGTCTTCTGGGTGATGGCCCGCCGGTTTTTATCATCATGATAAAGATAGGGCTTGATCAGTTCCAGATACCAATCACACAGCTCATGCCAGATGAAGTGGTAGATGATTTGAGCCCCCTCGTTGAATCGGTATTCCTCCAGGGCCTGTGTGGCCTCGGCAATGGCGCGGTTGAGCCTGGCCAGGACCCATTTATCAGGGGAGCTGCACTGGGCCAGGGCTATCCCCTTACCGTCGTCGTGATAATCCGCCAGATTCATCGCGGAGAAACGTGCGGCGTTCCAGATCTTGTTGGCGAAGTTGCGATATCCCTCGATTCGCTCCTCGGAGAGCCGGATATCCCTCCCCTGCGCGGCGAAGGCGGCGAGGCTGAAGCGAAAGGCATCGGTGCCATACTGCTCGATCATCACCAGGGGGTCGATGACATTCCCCTTGGTCTTGCTCATCTTCTGCCCCTCCATGTCCCTTACCAGGGCATGTATGTAGACATCGTGGAAGGGGACTGCGTCCATAAACTTGAGCCCCATCATCATCATCCGCGCTACCCAGAAGAAGAGGATGTCAAAGCCCGTGACCATGACCGACGTGGGATAAAAGAGCTTCAGTTCCTCCGTTTCATCCGGCCACCCCATGGTGGAAAAAGGCCAGAGGGCTGAGCTGAACCAGGTGTCCAAGACGTCGGTCTCCTGCCTGAGCTTTGCGGAATTGCAATGGGCGCATTTTTTTGGCTCCTCCCTGGCCACGGTTACCTCTTCGCATTCTTCACAATACCAGGCAGGGATTCGATGCCCCCACCATATCTGGCGGGAGATACACCAGTCGCGGATATTCTGCATCCAATCGAAATAGGTCCGCTCCCACATGGGGGGGATGATTTTTGTCCGCCCTTCCTGCACGGCCTTGAGGGCGGGTTCGGCCAGGGGTTTGGTCCGGACAAACCACTGCTTGGAGAGAAAGGGTTCCACCATAGTCTTGCAGCGATAACAGTGCCCCACGCTGTGCTGGTAGTCCTCTATCTTCACGAGGGTACCGTCTTTTTGGAAGTTCTCGACGATCCTTTCCCGGCACTGGAACCTATCCATGCCTACGTAAGGGCCGGCCTCTGCTGTCATCTTCCCTTCCCCATCGATGACCGTCACCGACTCCAGGTTGTGTCGCTGCCCGATCTCAAAGTCATAGGGGTCGTGGGCAGGGGTAATCTTTAAGGCCCCGGAACCGAACTCAAGATCGACATACGCATCGGCGATGATGGGGATTCGCCGGTTCACCACCGGCAAGATTACGTACGTACCGATCAGGTCTTTATAGCGCTTATCCTTGGGGTTCACGGCCACAGCCGTATCTCCCATCATGGTCTCGGGACGGGTGGTGACCACCAAGCAATGTCCCCCCTTCTCTAGGGGGTAGCGCAGGTGATAGAGATGGGCGGGGATTTCATGGTGATCCACCTCAAGATCGGAGAGGGCGGTGTGGCAGCGGGGGCACCAATTGATGATGTAATCACCGCGATAAATGAGGCCCTCTTCGTACAGTTGCACGAAGACCTCCCCGACCGCCCGCGAAAGCCCCTCATCCATGGTAAAACGCTCCCTGCTCCAGTCGCAGGAAGAGCCCAGTTTTTTCAACTGATTGATGATCACCCCACCGTATTTCTCCCTCCACTGCCAGATCCGTTTGATGAACTCCTCTCTGCCCAGTTGATGACGGTCTAAGCCTTCCTTAGCCAGCTCCCTCTCCACCACATTTTGGGTGGCGATCCCCGCATGATCCGTGCCCGGCATCCAGAGGCAGTTATACCCCTTCATCCTCTTGAAACGCACGAGGATATCCTGGAGGGTGTTGTTGAGGGCGTGTCCCATGTGGAGAGAGCCGGTGATGTTCGGCGGCGGAATGACAATAGAAAAGGGTTCTTTCGCGGAGCCTAACTCCGCTTGAAAGTACCCTTTTTCCAACCACACATTATACCACTTTTCTTCTACCCTCGTCGGATCATAGACCTTCTCCCACGTCTCCGTCATGACGATAGTCTTTCATCCTCCTTACTCCTTTTTCAACCGATTTATCTCCTGACGCACCAATTCAGGAACCCTTTTTCTGATAATTTCCTCTACAACCTCTTTCAATTCATGGCCCACTGATGAGGGTACCTTCTCTCCCAGGTCTTCTGCATCCTTCATTGCAGGGATGCCCACGTCTTTTTTAATTCCGATCTGTTGCACTTCTTCTTCCGGCTCAAAGACAGGCTCAAATTCATCCATGAACTTTTCTGCGAACTCCTCTACTTTTTTTTCGGTATCGTCCACTTTGCCTTGAGTCAGTCCTTCTATTTTCTCCAGTTCCGAGGCGCTCTCGCCGAGGATGGAACCGAGTCTTTCATCTTTGATCTCCTGATCAGACCCTTCAATATTCAAATCGCCAAATAGTTTAGTCCAGTCAGAATCCTGAGCTTGAGGTTCAGACTCCATCTCATCGAAGGGGAGGTCCAGATCAAGCTTTAAAGGCTCTCCCGTTTCCTGCACTAAAGGAGCTCCCACTTCTTCTTTGCTCTCCCCCGGCAAATCAAATTTCAATTCTGTCTCGAGGCTTAAAGACTCTTTCACTTCTTCTTCCGCATGCACTAAGGGCGTTTCTGCCTCTTTTTTTTCTTCCTCCTCTGGGAATTCCGACATTAATTCTGTCTCGAGGTCCCTCAGGGGAGTATGCAGGACAAACTCATCATCTTGCTTTTCTTGAGGTGGCGGTGTTTTTTTAGGAGGGGATTGCGCTACGATATCTCCAAGATCTAATATGTCTTCAGTTACCTTTTCTTGTGGTGTTGGTGTAGAAGTAGGTTCCTTTAAGAAATTTTCTAGGTCTAATATATCTTCAGTTCCTTTCCCTTGAGAGGGTGGTGCCGGCATGGCAGGGGTTCCTTCGATGGTGTCTGTGAGTTCAAGTAGTTCTTCTGCTTGCCCCTCTAGAGATTCTCTCAGTGGAGGATTGATCCCTCCTTTGCTTAGGATCTCACGAACTTTTCCAATTGCGGCATTGGCTTCGAAGGGCTTGATGATAAAACCATCAGCACCTACTCGACGGCTTTCCTCTTCATCAAAGTCGTCTAAGATCCCTATCAGCAGCAAAATAGGGATGGCCTTCAAGGTAGGGTCATTTTTTGCCGCCTCACATACTTCGAATCCGTTTTTTGCCGGCATGTTGATATCTGCTATAATCAGCTGCGGGTTTTCCGTTCTTGCCTTGGTCAATGCCTCTTCACCATTGTTGGCGAAGCTGAGTGTAAACTCATCGAGAGGAAAGGTCCTCTCGAAGACCTTTTGAATTGTAGTGCTGTCGTCGGCAATGAGGATTTTTGTTGGCACTGTTTATTCTTTTATTATATTGTTCTTGATTTATTGTCTTCCAAAAAACAATTTTTGCATGCAACGTATAGAAAATGTTAACATATAATAACTATTATTGTCAAGTATTTAACAGAGAAGAAATTCGAGGTATTGAGATTCAAAGGTTACCGTCTTTTTTAGCACCCTTGAATCGAGGAGACAAAAATACCAAATATTTCTTTAATATATTTCGTACGATGTGGATTCCTTTGGGACCCGCCAGTATTACTCCCCCACCGAACAATCCCCAACTTACTGTGTAGATACCGACACCAAAGAAATGCATAGCAGGTTTGCTTGTCTTGATGACCAAGGAACACAACAAAACAATACCCCCCCATCCAAGGAACTGACTGATTACTAATACGATAACCCCCATTCTAAACTTACTACTCGGTTGCACAGTCACGTATAGGATTCGCCATCTTACAGCAGTAAGGCACTGTCGAAGAAAAGGATCTTTCTAATAAGCACAACCATATTTCAGACATCTCTTCGATCCCATTACGTCCTTCTGAGGTTTTAGGGGAATCTCCCTTCTTTTTTGTCTGGTAGCCGAGAATAACGCCTTTATCCCGCGTAGTCAAGCAATAATTGTGGTATCCTGACCCCACAGTACCATTTGCCTAGAGATAATGGCCGTACTTAAGAGTATTTTTGTTGATACAGATATTTAGGTGTTCCTCGATCATATCGTTGCCTACGGCCCTAAAAGGAAGGTAGACCAGGTGGGATTGTATGACGGTAAAGTTGACGTCTGGAAGCAGTGGGAAGAATTTACTTCTGGTCATCACAGCACTGGCCAGGGTGACGTTCAAGCTCTGGATGGCCTCACTGTGCGGGAGCGTCACGGGATAGAGGGTCTTCTTGGGGATGCGCTCTTCCATGGTCCAGTCTCTCTGCAAGATGGTCATCTGTTTGGCCAGACGCAAAAAAATTTTTGGTCGAATTTTAAAGGCCGGGATCCAGAAAGACAACGCTGTGTTGCTTAGACCGCTCTGCATCACCGCGGGCTGTTTTGTGACTCGGATAAAATCACCATAAGTGTTAATACCCAGCCCTTCATCTCGGGCGGTTATCTTCCAAAAGGGCAGATAGTTGATATTGTCCCCCCTGCCGGAAACCACACCGAAGGCTACGGGGGTAAAATGAGCCTCTGACGCCTCCCAGGCCGTATCGCAATTACCGCAGGTCAAGACCACGCTGTCCCGTTCTCCCTCGAGGTTCCAGCCGCACTGCGGGCATAGAGTGGCCATAAAGGTGATGTTCCACTTCGGATGTGCATCTTTTGCTGGGGGAAACACATCTTCGCTATCGGGCAGTTGGGCCAGAGGTCTGTTGATCACCGCATCGTACACCCTGTTGTCGTGCACAAAGAGGGGTTGGTAGATAAGGCTGAAGGTCTCACCGATATAGGCACGGTGGAAGAGTTTGCCCGGCGAGAAAACCGACGTGCGCTTGTTCATCGTGGTCAGCACATCTGAAGGGCTGAGCGTGCATTGCAGGAAGGTCCCCGGTACCTCCGGGGTGGCAAATCGCATCTTCATGGCCTGGGGTCTGATCCCCAGTGAAACGGGCAACTGCTTTGATCCCGAGCCCTGATGGGTGACGTCCACAATGCTGTGGCGGATAGACGCGCCCTTGCAGAGGTATACCTCGCCTTTCATGCGTATATACGGTGCATAGATAATATCGTGATCAGGCGCCTTATGGGGTAAGAGCAGGCGGAAATAGTCTCGGGCGAAGAGGTAATTTTTGACATGGCAATAGGGGCAGAGGATCAGGTGATCGGTTTCGTCCAGGTCAATGGGGGCACCGCATTGGGGACACTCTTGCTCAATGGTGAAACCCATCTATGTCAATTTTTCCCCGCACTGGTTGCAGAAGATGGCGTCGGGTAGGTTTTCGACCTTACACTGGGGGCAGACCTTGGGCGCCGGTTTTGTATCCGTCGGACTTCCGCACTTGGAGCAGAACTTGGCGTTCGGCGGTATGTTTTTGCCGCAGGTGGCACATTGATGGAACACCACCTGCTGGTGACCGCAGTGGGGGCAGAAGGTGGCGTCTGTGGGTATAGGATTGTTGCAGTCCGGGCATGTGGCTGTTTGCTGAGGTACCTTGGCCTGGGGCCTCAGTGCCTCGGCAAACATGGCCGGCATCATGAGCCCCATACCCATGCCCATACCGGAACCGGCTGAGGCGGTCGACTCCGCAGCCTTTTCCATGGCTATGGCCGCCTTCATCTTGATTAATTTGTCCAGATCCTGAAGCACACCGAGACGGCTCTTATCATCGATGGCCTGCTGCACCTCGGGCGGCGGGGTGATGGAGGTAATATAGATGTGCTCCAACCCGATGCCGAAGCGGCTGAAATCCGCTTGCAGTCGCTTTTGCAGACCTTCCGAGAGTTCGTCATAGCGTCCGGGGAGGTTGAAGAGGCTGTCCAGGTGTTCTCCCAAATGGTCATTGAAGCGCGAGACGATGACCCGCTTGAGGTATTCCTCGATTTCATCTGCCGTGAATATCCCCATGGTCCCCACCAGGGTGTTGATAAAGAGCACCGGCTGGACCACTTGAATGTTGAATACGCCGTGGGCCCTGAGGCGGATGAGGCCGAGATCCGCGTCCTTGAAGGCCACTGGATCTCTCGTACCCCACTTGAGGTTGGGGAAAACCTTCATGTTGACGAGGTATACCTCGGCACGCAGGGGGCTGGTCATGGCCCAGGGAATGGCCAAGATCTTGGTCAAGACCGGGATATTGGCCGTCGTCAGGGTGTGACGGCCGGGAGCGAAGGCATCGCCGGCCTTTCCTTTATAAAACAGAACAGCAGCCTGACTTTCTCTGACGATGAGCTGGGCCCCTAATTTGATCTCACCCGATCCCTCTTCCGGTATCCGGTGCACCAGTTCCCGGCCGGTCTCGTCGAACCATTCTATGACCTCCAAAAAAACGACGTTATTCTTACCCATATATACCTCCTTTTATTCAGTCAATTGCGGCTAGCCCCCATAAAAAAATTCCTTGATCACGAAGGCACGATGGGATTATGTTTTTTGGCAGTCACTACTTCTTTATGCTGTATCCTTTGGTTCCCCCATTTTAAGCCTATACCAAGAATCGATAAAAACCCTGAGTGCATCTTGCAAGAGCTCAGTGAAGTTAACGAATTCACAGCCAAATCCGATTAATTCTAAGGATGGATTGTCAAGAATCCATTTAATTTCAACCTCTACGTGTCTGAGGGATTCGAGGCCTTTTATTCCCCTGACCTGAGCAAGGGTTAGCTGATCCCCTTTTTTAATTCTGTTCTTCTCTTCTTTGTTGAGGACGAGACCCATACCACCTTCACTTACATTGATGATATGCGCCGCTAATACACCTCTTTGAAGGTCTGGAAAGCTAAAGATACCTATGATCTCATCTTTTAAAGAGAAGAAAATGCGTTGAAATCTTCGTCTCTCTTTCTCTTCATCAACCATAAGCTTCCATATAGTAACATTGTATACTTTTTAAGGCTTAAGACAAGACCGTGTTGCAATAGCTTTTTATTTGTTTACAGTTTTTTCTTCTTGTTGTCAAGTATTTAGTATTTTTTGGTAAATTGTATCGGCTTCTTGACTTGTTGTTTTATGGTGTTATACTTATAAATTTAAGTAAATAAGATTTTAAGAGAGGTCTTAATGGGCATTAAAGAGAGATTAATGGAGGATATGAAGTCTGCCGCCAAAGAAAAAGAAAAATCGAAGCTTTCTACCCTTCGATTAGCTCTGGCGGCCGTCCAAAATAAGGAAAAGGAGCTTCGTAAGGAATTATCGGAGCAGGAAGAGATCCAAGTAATATCGGGATTAATAAAAAGGGGCAAGGAATCCATAGAGCAATTTAAGACCGGCCAGAGGGAAGATCTGGTGGCCAAAGAGAAGAAGGAATTAGAAGTCCTTCAAGCTTTTTTACCACAACAGCTTACCCCCGAAGAGCTGGAGGCAGAGATTTCCAAGGCCTTGGAGGAGACGGGGGTCTCTACCCCTCAAGAGATGGGGAAGGTGATGAAGGTCCTGATGCCCCGGATCGCCGGTAGGGCTGAGGGGAAGGTGGTCAACGAATTGGTTCACAAAAGGCTCTCGGGATAATCAAAAGAGCTGCAGTTCGCTTACTGTAATTCTATTGCATGGTTCACATAGTTAGTTAAGGTAAGTGACACATAATGCACTGAGGGGGTGCATATTATATCCCCAAGGAAATCGTTCACGAGATGGATGCCCACGCGCTTTCCTCGATGGAGTATAATCAAATAGTGAGCCTGCTTACGGGTTTTGCCTCTTCTGATCTAGGCAGAAGAGCGTGTGAGAGGATTTGGCCCCTCACTGATCCCCGGCAGGTTGAAGATCTCCTGATAGAGATAACAGCCCTCAGAGAAATCCTGGAGGGTGGGGCACATGTACCCTTACACGGGATGGAAGACATTGAACCCCCCCTTCAGCGGACTCGAATTGAGGGGACGATACTTTCCCCCCTGGAAATCTTGACGGTGGCTGCTTCTGTTCGGGCGTCCAATGCTCTGAAACGCTTTTTTCGAGAATTGGACGAACGGTATGTCTCATTGAAGGAGATAGGGGAATCTTTTTTCGCCCCCGGAGGACTGCTCAAAGAGATTGAGCGGGCCATTAGTCCGAAGGGTGAGATATATGACGAGGCAAGTCCCCACCTTAAAAAGGTCAGGGGGAAGATAAAGAAGGTCCGGGAGGGTATTCAGGAGCGATTGGACACCCTCGTGCACCGCAAAGAATTACAGGGGGCCCTCCAAGATGAGGTAATTACTCAGCGGAATGGCCGCGCGGTGCTCTTGATCAGAGCCGATTGTAAAGGAACGATTAAAGGGATCGTTCACGATTACTCTCAGTCACGGATGAGTCTTTATGTGGAACCTCTGGAGGTCGTAGAGCTCAATAATGAGTTAAACGTCCTGCTGAGAGAAGAGAAAGAAGAAGAGGAAAAAATCCTTAAGGGACTGACCACGCTAGTCCGAGAACAACGAGATGAACTCCTTCATGACATGGCCCTCCAGGGGAGGGTTGATGCCATCTATGCCAAGGCCACATTGAGTATGTATCTGAATGGTATTCACCCCGCCATAAACACAGAGGGACGGGTGCGGATGATAGCCGCACGACACCCCCTCTTGATCCAGGCCCAGAAGGAAGGGAAGGGGGAAGAGGTGGTTCCCATTGATCTACACCTTGACCATAGTCAGAGAATCCTGGTGATCAGTGGGGCCAATACAGGAGGGAAGACCGTTGCGCTGAAGACCCTCGGCCTTCTAACATTGATGGCACAGTCGGGATTACACATCCCCGCCGCCCCGGATAGTGAGGTAACCTTCTTTCGAAACGTATTCGCCTATATCGGGGATGAGCAGAATCTTCAGGAACATCTGAGCACCTTTTCTTCTTTTGTCCAGTGGCTTAATCGGGTCACGGATGGGATTGATGATACGACCTTGCTGCTCATAGATGAAATCGGGGTTGGGACAGAGTACTCTCAAGGGGCTGCCCTTGCCATGGGGCTTCTGGATTATATCAGGCAGAGCGGCGGATATGCCGTAGTCACCAGTCACTTTAATCCTTTGAAGGCCTATGCCTATCGTCATGAGGGTGTAGTAAACGTAGCCGTGGAATTTGATCAGAAGACTCTCAAACCCACCTATCGCCTCCTTTACGGAAGGCCGGGAACGAGTCAAACCTTTCTTATCGCCCAGAGGCTGGGACTCAAAAAGGAGATTTTGGATGACGCCCACGGGTATCAGGATGAAGTCCACGGTCAGCTGGAGGAACTCATGGGAAAGCTTGAGCGCCTGCACCATGAGCTGGAGGGGGAGCGGGCGGCAGCGGTTCGGGCACAAGAAGAAGCCGTGCAGCATCGGGATCGGCTGTGCCGTGCCGCGGAGGTGATCCGGGAGAAAAAACAGGGGATTCTTGCGCGAACTGAGGAAGATGGAAAGAAGATCATTCATGCCTTAGAGGTTCGTCTCAGGCAGGTCTTGAAGAAGGCCGAGGAAAATCAAGAAGGGGCTTCGGTGTTAAAGGGCGAGGCCAAACGAATAAAAGACGACTTCATGGGGCGCTTCCCGCAAGAAAGACGTCGTGGAGGCGGCGACGGAGAATTTTTCAAAGGGGATCGGGTGGAGGTCGTATCCTTAGGCAAAGAAGGGATAGTGGTAGGGCTTTTCAATGATCCTCCCCGCGCAGAGGTATCCTGCGGTGGCATACGCGTTAAGGCCCCGTTGGCGGAGTTGCGGCCTGTTTCTCATACTGAAGAAGAGACACAGCAGCCAATAGCCTATCATTGTTCTCTGGAAACATCAGGCTCCGCAATCCACGGAGAGTTGAACGTGATTGGCTGCAGGGTAGATGAGGCTCTCCCCCAGGTAGACAAGTTTCTTGATGACGCCCTCGTGCATGAATATGATCGGGTCCAGATCATTCATGGGGTCGGTTCAGGGAAACTCAGAGAGGCGATACAGGGACATCTGAAAGGGCACCAATGGGTAAGGAATTTTAGGGCAGGGGAGTTAAACGAAGGTGGTCCGGCAGTCACCATTGTTGAGTTGAGATGAGGAAATGGGAGGGATTATCCCCGACAAGGTCATAGAAGAAATCAGGGAACAGGCTGATATCGTTGAAGTCCTATCCGACCACCTGACTCTTAAAAAGGCGGGGAGGAACTATAAGGGGTTATGCCCCTTTCATCAAGAGAAGACTCCTTCCTTTATGGTGAGCCCGGAGAAACAGCTTTTCCATTGTTTTGGGTGTGGGATCGGAGGAAATGTTTTTACCTTTCTCATGAAGTATGAACAGATCTCCTTTGCAGAGGCGGTTCGATCTCTCGCCCAAAGGTACGGAGTGCGAATCCCCGAGGTCAAGGCGACGGCCGAGGATCAGCGGAAGGAGCGTTTGCTGAATATCAACGCCCTCGCCCTGGATTTTTACGTCAACCAACTCAGGGAAGAAAAGGGAGGGAAAAACGCCAGAGACTATCTGGCACATAGGGGGATAGAACGGGGTGTATGGGAGGACTATAGAATCGGATATTCCCCCCCCAGCTGGGATGCCCTGGTAACCTATTTTAAAAAGAAGGGGGTGAATGCAAAAGAGGTCGAGGCCCTGGGCCTCATTATTCCCAAGAAAGGGGGGTGGTATGATCGGTTCCGGGATAGGATTATGTTCCCCATCTTTGACCTGCGGGACAGGGTCATCGGCTTCGGAGGACGTGTCCTGGATGAAAGTAAAGAGCCGAAGTATCTCAACTCCCCGGATTCCTTCCTCTATAAAAAGGGGGCGAGCTTTTATGGGATAAACGTTGCACGAAAGTATATTCACAAGGAGGATGAAAAGGTCTTCATTGTGGAAGGGTATTTTGACCTCCTCAGTATGGCACAACATGGGATAAAGAACGTCGTGGCCACCTTGGGGACGGCCCTCACGCCTGAACAGGTCAGGTTTGCGAGGAGGTTCGGCAAGGATTTTTTTCTCCTCTTTGACCCCGACGAGGCCGGCAAGAAGGCGGCTTTTAGAGGATTACATCTTTTCGTTCAAGAGGAGATATTCCCTCTGGTGATACCTCTGCCTGATGGGCTCGACCCCGATGGTTATTTTCAACAAGGGGGTTCCCGACAGGCCCTGCTGAAGCTGGCGGTCCCTGGAATGGAATACGCCATGGAGGCGTTGATGTATGGTTGTGATCTGGGCACCGTGGAGGGGAGGGCCAAGGTGGTAAAAACCGTACTCCCCTTTCTCCTCCAGATTAAGGATGGCGTGAGCAGGGATCTCTACCTCAAGCGCTTGGCCGAGAAGATGGGGGTGCAAGAAGTAGAAATTCGGGATGCCGCCTTCGCCATGCGTAAAGTACGCAAGCACGGTGCAGAGCAAGAACCGACCACCACGATGTACATATCGACGGAGAAAAAGCTTGTACAAATGATGATTCAGTATCCAGAGTTCATTCCTCGCGTGGCTGAAGAGGGGGTTGTAGAGGACTTTAAGGACCGGAACCTACGGTTCATCGGTGAGTTGGCGATCCATGATTTCCAACATCACGGTGGTTTGTCGTTGGACAGGCTCGCCCCTCAATTAGGAGAGAGGGGGTTGAGCGAGCTGGCCTTCGCGCTGGCCTTTCAGGAAGAAGAACTGGATGAGAACGTGGCGGAAAGGATCGTGATGGACTGCCTTCGTAATATCAAACTAAATATCCTGAAGAGGCAAAGAGAAGGAATCAATAGAAAGATCAAAGAGGCAGAGGTACAGGGTGATGAGGCCTTAGGGACTTCTCTGTCGTTGCGGTGGGAGACCTTGAACTCTCAGATCAACAAGCTCCAAAAAGAAGGGCTGAAAGGCTCTTACTAACTATAAAAGCCTTAAAGCGAAAGGAGTTATGGCATTGAAAGATAAGGAAGTTTTAGACTTTGAAGAGGTCGATGAGAGTGTGGATTCGGAATCTGTCTCCTCTGATCAGTTGGAGGATATGCTGACGATGTTCAACGAGATGGACATCGAGGGGATTGAAGACGATGAGGAAGTGAGCTCACAGAAGGTTGAGGAGGATGATTTTGTCGAAGAGGAACGGGTGGCGGAGATCGAGGATATCGATCTCCTCGGCAGGACCAGTGATCCCGTTCGGTTATACCTGCGGGAGATGGGGCGTGTCTCCCTTTTGACCAGAGAAGGGGAAGTGACGATCGCTAAGAGGATAGAGGAGGGTAAAAAAGAAGTTATCAGGGTTATCCTCAATTGTCCTATGACGGTGAAGGAGGTTCTCAGCATCGGAGCAGGAGTTCGGCAAGGGAAAATAGATATCAAGGATATTACCAATGAGGTTGAGGATGATGAAGGCTACACCGAGGAAAAAGAGTTCTATAAAGAAAAAACGCTGGGGACCATAGACAGAGTTCGGCGCCTCGATGATGATATCAAAAAGTTAAAATTAAAAGGGGCGGCAAGCGAAGAAAAACTGCAGAAGAAACGAGACGAAATGATCACGCTTCTCACCCAGCTCAACCTCAAAGAGCTACAGTTGGAGGCCATTGTCGAAAAAATACGAGGGTTGGTGCGCAAGATCGAGAAAGCGGAAGAAGAGCTGGTTTTAGTGGGCAAGAAGGTCGGGGTCCCGGTACAGAAATTAAGGTCGTTTCTCCGAGCAGTGAAGCGGGACCCCGGAATAAAGAAGACCTTTTTTAAACAAAAGAAGCTGAACGAAGAAAAATTCGTAGAACTGGCAAAGGGTGTGAGGAATACCTACCGCAAGGTCCAACGCATTGAACAGGAGGCTGGTCTCTCCGTACAAGAGCTGAAAAAGGCCATTGAGGGTATTTGGCGCGGCGAGATTATGGCCAAGGAGGCGAAAAACGAATTGGTCAGAGCCAATTTGAGATTGGTGGTAAGTATCGCCAAGAAGTACACTAATCGGGGGCTCCAGTTTCTGGATCTCATCCAGGAGGGTAATATCGGACTTATGAAGGCCGTGGATAAGTTTGAGTATGCCCGTGGTTATAAATTCAGTACCTATGCCACGTGGTGGATTCGGCAGGCCATCACGAGGGCGATAGCAGATCAGGCGCGGACCATCCGTATCCCCGTACATATGATTGAGACCATCAACAAATTAATCAGGACGTCACGCTATCTCGTACAAGAGTTGGGGCGGGAGCCTCATCCTGAAGAGATCGCCGGAAGGATGGAGCTGCCTGTGGAAAAGGTACGCAAAATTCTTAAGATAGCCAAAGAACCGATTTCCCTGGAGACTCCCATCGGGGAAGATGAGGACAGTCATCTGGGTGACTTCATCGAAGACAAAAAGACCGTTTCCCCTGGCGAAGCCGTTATCAACAAAAGCTTGTTGGAACAGGTTCAGAAGGTTTTAGCTACCCTTACACCGCGTGAAGAACGGGTATTACGGAAGAGATTCGGCATCGGTGAGAAATACGACCACACCCTGGAGGAAGTGGGGCAGGATTTCTCCGTCACCAGGGAGCGGATTCGGCAGATCGAGGCCAAATCCTTACGGAAACTGCGCCATCCCAGCAGGAGCAAGCAGTTGAAGGGTTTTGTGGACAATAATTAAGGAGAGCCCCCTCCCAACCTACGAGTTATTTCCTCGAAAATTGTGTGGAGGGGGACCTCTTCCTGTTTTTTCTTTTTCATGTCGCGCAGGATAGACTTTCCTGAGCGTTGCTCATCTTCGCCGATGATCAGTACAAAGCGCGCACCGAATTTATCCGCCCTGCGCATTTGCGCCTTGAGACTGCGCCCTTCATAGTCGATCATAGTCCGCACTCCGCTACGATTCAATTTATAACTCAAGCTGAAGGCCTCTTTCTGCGGTTCCTCCCCCAAGGCGGCGATGAAGAGTGCCAGATCAACAGAAGGGCGCCTCTTTGGCAGGGTAAGGAGCAAACGTTCCATACCGATGGCAAATCCAATACCGGGGATATCCGGTCCCCCCAATTCCTCCACGAGGCGGTCATATCTGCCACCTCCAGCCACGGCGTTTTGTGCCCCGAGCCCCCCCGCAATCACCTCAAAAGAGGTCTTGGTGTAATAGTCCAAACCCCGCACCATCCTAGGGTTTATTGTAAAAGGGACGTCAAGGACCTCGAGATAGTATTGTACCCCCTTGAAGTGCTCGGTACATTCCGAACAGAGATAGTCAGCGACATGAGGGGCCTCTGTCATTACCTCTTGACACCCCGGTTTCTTGCAGTCGAAGGCCCTCAGGGGGTTTCGCTCCATCCTCCTCCGGCAATCCCCACAGAGCTGAGGGAGGCGATCAGTGAGAAAGACCTGCAGGTCTTTCTTGTAGGGGAGACGACAACGGCGGCAACCGAGGGAGTTAATCTGCAAGTTGTAATCCGCAGCACCCACGAGTGACAGATAGTGTATCACAATGGCCATGACCTCGGCATCTATCATAGGATGAGAGATGCCGAAGACTTCCGCATTTATCTGATGAAATTGGCGAAATCTCCCTTTCTGCGGTCTCTCATGCCTGAACATGGGGCCGATGGAATACAGCTTGGCCATTGGCTCGGCGGCATACATCTTGTGTTCGATATATGCCCGTACAATGGAGGCGGTGGCCTCAGGGCGCATGGTAACCAGATCTCCCCCACGATCCTCAAAGGTGTATGTTTCCTTTTCAACGATATCCGTTTCTTCACCAATGCTGCGCGAAAAGAGCTTTGCCTTTTCCAAGATCGGCACCCGTATCTCGGAGAAGCCGAATTCCTCCAGGACCTGCCGGGCATACTCCTCCAAAATCCTCCATCGTTCGATCTCGGGAGCAAGGATGTCGTTAAACCCCCTGACAGCGTTAACTTCCAAGCTATCTCCTTCGTTATGGCATTTTCTCGGGAATATCTCTAAGCCTTGTATACCAACGAATGTGAAAAGTCAAACCTCAACGTTCCCGGTTTTTAATACTGAAATCATTATTGTGTAACAATATCGATAAGGTAAGGATACGATTATATGGAATCTCCCTTTTTTGAGTTTCACGATAGCGATTTGAACATCATGGTGAAGATAGGTTGCAAATCCCCCCTTTGCTAAAGCCGAAGGTGGCTCTTTAGCCAGGGGTAAGGGGGGATTTATGGTGTGCCGGTGACGCCATTACGGGAGAACGGTTTTCCTCAGAAACGGAGAAAAACCCTCACCAGACATAAAACTCAGGAAACTCCAGTCAACGTTCCGGTTCCTTCGTCCTGAATGCCCTATCGACGGGTGACAAAAAGTGTCAAAATAGTGTCCTCTAATAACATTTTTCTCTTATCTTATGGTGCATAATAAATAAGTTATTGTTTTTTAATCATTTTTTCTTTCGAATAATAATCGCATTATTGGCACAAAAAATGCTGAGCAAATAATGGGGCGGGCGTATCTTTAGGCATTGCATGAAACACGGATGCCGATGTCTTAAAATAGAGGTTGTGCAGTGCCCAGGATGAGAGAGAACGATAAGACGAAAGAAAAGTTGAAACAGGAATTGGCCGAACTGCGCCAACGAGTCGCCGAACTGCGGGGGGTGGCAGCTAGGCACAAGGGAGAAGATTCGCTGCAAGGGGCAGAGGAAGAGTATCAAGCGATTTTTAACGGCGTCAAAAACGGTATTGTCATGCTCGATTTGACGGGCAAGGTCCTAAAAATAAACACGAGAATAACAGAAGTATCCGGATATACGGAAGAAGACGTCATTGGAAAGCGCTTAAAATTCTTAAAGATGTTTCCCCCCAAGAGTATTGGTACAATTCTCACCGCCTTTGCTCAAACGATTTCCGGTCAGCAGATGCCTCCTTTTGAAGTAGAGGTGCGTACTAAAATAGGTGAAAGAATTTTTGTCGAGATTACTAGTTCTCTTTTTAAGAAAAGCGAGAAGAATTTCGGCATTGTCGCTATTATACGCGACATTACCGAGCGCAAACGGGCAGAAGAAGAATTAAAGAAATACCAGGAACACCTAGAGGAGTTGATTGAAGAGCGCACCGCTGAATTAACAACGATCAACGAACAACTGCAACGGGAAGTCGCTGAGCGCAAGCAGGCGGAGGAGGAACTGAGAGGAGAGAAAGAACGCTATCAGCAGGCCATGAATAATTCACCCAACCAGATTTTTACGGTGGACAGAGACGGAAAAATTCAGACATGGAATCGTGCCAGCGAAAAGCTCTTCCAATATAGTCGTAAGGAGATTATCGGCCAGCGATATCATAAACTGTTATGGAATCCAAAAGATATTCCCATTCTAGAAGCTAAAATGGCCAAAATTTGGAAGGGGCGTTCGCTGCATGACCAGGATGTAAGCTATCGATGCAAAGATGGAACACAGCGATTCATGCTTTCCAGATTCTATCCTATGTACTCTCGTGGAGGGATCGTTCAAGAATGTGTTGTTTCGAATACCGATGTTACTAAGCGCAGGCAAACGGAGGAGGCGCTCAGGGAGAGTGAGGAGCGATTTCGTGCTATCTTTGAAACGGCTCAAGACAGCATTTATCTCAAAGATCGTGATCTCAGGTTTACCGCTGTTAATCCGGCCTTCGAACGGCACCTCGGAATACCCGCAAAAAAAATAATCGGGACAACAGGCGCCGCCTTTCTTACTAAGGAAGGTGCGACACGCATCAAGAAGGAAGCATCCCGTGTCTTTAAGGGGGAATTTGTCGACAAAGAAGAACACAGTTCGATAAAGGGGAAATCAGCTATATACCACCTTATCAAGGTGCCGATACGTAACAGCGCTGGCGAGATCGTGGGGATCTGTGGCATGGGCCGCGACATCACCGAGCGCAAACGGACCGAGGAGCTATTACGGCAGGAACGAGAATCGTTACACGAGGTCTTGGAGAGGGCCCCTTATGGGGTATTTGTGCGGGATAAGAACGGAAAGACCTTATACGTCAATCCGGCGTTCACCGCGATCACCGGCTACACGATCACAGACATCCCCACGCTCCATGATTGGGCCATGCTGGCCTATCCAAAAAAACAGTATCGAAATATGGCGCGTGCGGCCTGGGAAAAAGATAGTGCGCAACAGGCGACAGACAGGGAGTTCCGCAAGCGGCTCGGCCGCGTGTTCACGCGGACATTCAACATTAGGACCAAAAGGGGTGCTATTAAGGAAGTAGAGTTCAGGCCGGCGTTGTTGGGTGATGGTCGGACGCTGATGATGCTTGCCGACGTTACCGAGCGCAGACGGGCGGAGGAGGCGCTGCGGCAGAGTGAAGAACGACTCCGCACGTTGATTGAGACGACGAAGGCGGGTGTAAGCGGTATAGACACCAAAGGCATTGTTACTTATGCCAATGAGCATCTCTGCAAGCTGTGGGGGCGTTCTCAGAAAGAAATTATGGGGCGCTCGGTCTACGATTTTCTCGACGCAGAAAACCGTAAGGTGCTCAAAGGCCTATTGGCCAAAAGAAAAAAAGGCATGCGTGACGACTCTCCTTATGAACTTATCTGGACCAAGAAGGACGGGGGGAAGGTCCATACTATTATGTCGCCCACGCCAACCTTTGATGTGCACGGTCAACACCAGAGCAGTTTCGCCATAATTACCGATATCACCGAGCGCGTACGGATGCAGGAGGCGCTGCGGCAGAATCGAGAGCATTTACAGGCCCTTATGGACAACGCGCCGGTGGCTTTTACCTGGGCCGACATGGACGGGAATATCCAATACATCAACCGTAAATTTCATGAGCTCTTTGGCTATACCCTTGATGATATCCCCACTACTGATGAATTACGTCGGGTGGCCTATCCACAAGGGAATGATCTTGAGGCGTACACCGCCCAGGTGCTCAAACAAAGGGAACGGCTCGAGCAGGGGAAGGAGGCCATCCCCATAGAAGTGACCCTCACCTGCAAGGATGGTTCTACTCGCCACGTGACGGCGGTGGGGGCGATTACTTCGAACCAGCGTATGGTTATCTACAACGATATTACCGAGCGCAAGCGGATGGAGGAGGAACTGCGGCAAAACCAACAAGAGCTTCAGGCCCTTATGGATGCTTCGCCGCTCTGTATTAGCTGGGCCGACATGCAGGGGAATGTCCAATACAATAATCACAAATTCTGCGAGTTCTTCGGCTATACCGTTGAAGATATGCCGACCGTTGCTCACTGGCGACGCCTGGCATATCCGGATCCGGCCTACCGCAAGCAAGTCCCTACCCTGCTAGACATGCTTAAAGAGGCACAGCAGCAGGGGAAAGAAGCCGCACCAATAGAGGTGACCATCACCTGCAAGGACGGTTCCATCCGCCACGTGCTGCAGGCAGGGTCCTTGGTGGGCAACCGGATCTTAGTCATGTATAGTGATATCACGGAGCGTAAGCGGATCGAGGAGGCGCTGCGGGAATCGGAAGAGAAGTATCGTGCTTTAGTCGAATTTACCGAGGATTCCGTATGCCTCATAGACAGGGATAAACGGTATCTTTATATAAACGAGAAATATCTTTCCAGGCTTGGTCTACCACGAAGCCAGGTTATCGGCAGGCCATATGGCGACTTCCATTCTCGTGAAGACAACAAGGAATTTTCTGAGCATGTGGACCAGGTGTTTAAGGCCGGTCGATTTGCCCAATATGAACATAAGAGTCGGCGGGACGACAGGCACTTCCTCAGGACGTTAAGCCCGGTCAAGAAAGCAGATGAGCATATCGAGGCGGTGACGATGATCGCAAAGGATATTACTGAGCGCAAGCGGGCGGAGACAGAACTCGTCCGTATGGCCACCCACGATTCTCTTACCGGATTGCCCAACCGTATGTTGTTCAATGACCGCCTTGCCCTGGCACTCACCCAGGCGCACCGTCATAAAAAGAAACTCGCGCTGATGTTGCTCGACCTGGATTATTTCAAGGACGTGAACGACTCCTTGGGGCACAATGTAGGAGATCAGCTGCTGCGAGCCGTCGGCGATCGGCTGAAAGGGTTATTGCGCAGGGACGATACCATTGCACGCGTTGGCGGGGATGAATTCTTGGTGTTACTATCCGAAATAGCCAGCCCCCACGATGCGGTTACCATCGCTCAAAAGATCTTGGACGCCTTTCGTCAACCCTTTGTCTTTGATGACCACGAACTCCAGATATCCACCAGCATCGGTTTTTCCCTTTATCCTGACGATGCCGACGATGCCGATACGTTACTGAAGTACGCCGACATCGCCATGTATCACGCCAAGGATAAAGGACGAGGCAATTACCAGCGCTATGCCCCGAAATAGGACGACGGCTTGACGTATCGGTAGAGAGAGTCGCCTGAGGCCCCTCCAAGTCTTTGCAGATCTTTTTTAATCTTGTTTTTTGCACCCCCTTAAGAAATACCGCTCTCTTCTTCAACCTGTAATACGGTATCGCCCAGAAAAGTGACAAAAAATGTCTCTTCTGTTGCTAATGAGTGCTTGTTCTCGACAATCTTTAAGCTGGTTATTATAAACCATTAATTTATAAGGAGTTTTTCGACGTAAAATACCCCTAATATTGGCACAGAAAATGCTCAATCTCAGTTAGGTATGATGCATTAAATTATCAGTTTTTAATGAACCCAAGAGCAAGTTTTCCTGAGAGATGAGGAGGCCGGGATGAAGTGTGTTGCCAGCACGACAACCAGAAGGGGACAGAGTGTCCTCGAGCTCATAGCCGCCCACCAGGGTACAAAGGCTGCATTGCCGAAGGAATACCAGGCCCTCTTTACAAACAACGGCAAGCCCATGGTGATCGTCGAGGCGGATGCCACCATCTCCCTAGCCAACGCGGAGTTTGAGCGGCTCAGCGGTTACACAAAAAAAGAGATCGAGGGGAAAAAGAGCTGGACGGAATTTGTCGCGAGGCCGGATCGAAAACGACTGAGAGAATATCACCTGTTGCGCAAGTCGGATCCGATGCTGGCGCCGCGTTGTTTTGAATTTCGCTTCATCGACCGGTGCGGAAAGATCAAGAACGTTGTGCTGACCCTCGGACAGATTCCGGGGACGCACAAGAGCATGGCATCGCTGCAGGATATCACCGACCGCAGGCGAGAAGAGGCGACGCGGCGCGTGAGCGAAGAGCGATATAAGATCCTCTTCGAAAACTCCCAAGACTCCATCTACATTACCACGGGTGATGGTGAATATGTTGATGCCAACAAGGCCGCCTTGAAGCTCTTCGGCTATACCAGGGCGGAGATGCGGAAGGTGAAAGCCAGGGAGCTCTATTTTGATCCCGCCGAAGCGCGACGTTTTCAGCAGGAGATAGAAAAAAAAGGATTCGTGCACGAGCATGCCGTGCGATTGCGCAAAAAGGATGGAACAGCCATGGACTGCCTGCTCACGGTAACGGTACAACGGGCGGATGATGGTAGCGTCCTGGAATATCAGGGGATTATCCGAGACATCACCGGGCGCAAGCAAACTGAGGAGATGCTGCGAAAGAAAATCGATACATTAGAAAGACGAGCTAAAGAACAGAAAAAAACGCAGGTAGAACATAAGCTGCGACAGAGCGAGGAACGCTTTCGCCGGCTGGTGGAGACGATGCGGGTCGGGTTGAGCGCCATAGACGCGAAGGGTTCAATCACCTACGTCAATGATCAAATGTGCCAGCTTTTGGGATATACGATGGATGAGATGATCGGACGTCCTACCACCGACTTTCACAGTGAGGAGAGTCGAAAGCTTCAGGAAGAGGTACTCGCAAAACGAAGGAAAGGACTGAAAAACCCTATACCGTATGAGATCACGTGGGTAGCAAAGGACGGGCATACAGTCGACACGATCGTGACGCCGACCCCTGATTTCAGTGTCGATGGTCACTATACCGGCAGTTTTGCCATCATCACCGACATCAGCGAGCACAAACAAGCGGAGAAGGAATTAAGAAGACATCGCGAAAACCTTGGAGAGTTGGTCACAGAACGCACTGCCGAATTGCAAGCGACCAATGAACAACTGAAAGGAGAAATAACCGAGCGCAAGCGGATGGAGGAAGAGCTGCGGCAGAGTGAAGAACGCTACCGCATATTGATTGAGAAGATGCAGGCTGGATTGAGCGGGATAGACTCAAACTTTGTCAGCACCTATGCCAATGAACAATTCTGCGAGATGTTGGGGTATGCGCTGAATGAGATCATTGGACGCCCTATCTTTGACTTTCTCGATGAGGAAAATAGTAAGATCCTCAAAGACCTGAGGGCCAAACGCAAAAAAGGCGTAAAGGATGCGCCTCCGTACGAGCTTACGTGGACAAAAAAAGATGGCGGCAAAGTTCACACGATTATGTCGCCCACGCCAACCTTTGATATTCACGCCCATCATCAGAGCAGTTTTGCCATCGTTACCGACATCACCGACCGCAAGCAGACGGAGGAGGCACTTAAAAAAAGCGAAACCACGCTGCAATCCATCTTTTCAGCAGCCCCCATCGGCATCGCCTTTTTGACGGCTGAGAGGGTGATAGCCTGGGTGAGCGACAGGATGGCTGCTATTACCGGACATACGACGGAAGAGTTGAAACAGAATAGTCCCCGCATGGTGTATCTTAATGACGAAGAGTTTGCCCGTGTGGGGGAGATTGCGTACGATGTGGCGCGGCAGGGGCGCATCGGCGAGATAGACACGAAATGGGTGCACAAGGATGGAAGGATCATTGATGTCCACGTGAGCGCGGCGCCGCTCGATCCCCATGACCTCTCGGCTGGTGTGGTCATTGCTGCCGAGGACATTACCGAGCGCAAACGAGCGGAGGAGGCGCTGCGGGAGAGCGAGGAGCAATTCAGGACTTTCTTTGTTAACAGCCTGGACGGCATATTGCTGACCGCTCCTGACGGCTCGATATTCTCGGCAAACCCGGCGGCATGCCGGCTGTTCGGGAGGACGGAGGAAGAGCTACGCCGCGCAGGGAGGAAAGAACTTGTCGATCAAAATGATCCCAAGTTGCAGGTCTTTTTGAAAGAACGCGCCCGCACGGGGTATTACCAAGGGGAACTGACACACCTGCACAAAGACGGGACAAAGATCCCGTGTGAGATATCATTCGGTATCTTCAAGGATAAGAACGGTGCTGATCGGACCATCACGCTCATTAGAGATATCACCGAGCGCCAACAGGCCGAGCAGGCCTTAAAGGAGAACGAAAAACAACTTCAGGGCCTCATGGACAACGCGCCGGTGGCTATGACCTGGGCCGATATGGAGGGGAATATTCAATACATTAACAACACATTTTATGATCTCTTCGGCTATACCCTTGATGATATCCCCACTACTGATGAATTTCGTCGCCTGGCCTATCCAAAAGCGAGTGATCTTGAGGCATACAACGCCCAGGTGCTCAAGCAAAGGGAACGGCTTGCGCGAGGGGAGAAGGCCATACCCATAGAAGTGACACTTACCTGCAAGGACGGTTCTACCCGCCACGTGGCGGCAGTGGGGGCAGTGACTTCCAACCGGCGTATGGTTATATACAACGATATTACCGAGCGCAAGCGGATGGAAGAGGCGTTGCAGGAGAACGAAAGACAACTTCGGTCCCTTATGGACAACGCGCCGGTGGCCGTTACCTGGTCGGACATGGACGGCAACATCCAATACATCAACCATAAGCACCACGAACTCTTCGGTTACACCCTTGCTGATATTCCCACCATCGCCGAGTGGAAGAAACTGGTCCATCGGGACTCGGCTTCCCGTGAGGCATACGAGGCTCAGGTCGCTGTCCAAAAGGAGCGCCTTGCGCAGGGGCTGGCGGCCATGCCCATAGAAACGGATATTTCGTGCAAGGATGGGGCTACCTGCTACGTCTCGACCATGGGGGCGGTAGTTACCAACCGCCGCATGACCATTTACATCGACATCACCGAACGCAAGCAGATGGAGGAGAATCTGCGGCAGAGTCAGCAAGAGCTGCAAGCCCTCATGGATACCTCACCCGTGGCCATCACCTGGTCTGACCAGCAGGGGAACATCGAATACATCAACCGCAAGTTCCAAGAACTCTTCGGTTACTCTCATGAGGAGATTCCCACCATCGCGGCGTGGAAGGAGCGGGCCCATCCGGACCCGGCCGACCGCGAGGCGTACAGCGCCCAGACCGCAATACAAAAAGAGCGGCTCAAGCAGGGGAAAGAGGCCCTCCCCATAGAAACGACCATTACCTGCAAGGATGGCTCTACCCGCCACGTGACGGCGGTGGGCTCTCTGGTTTCCAAGCGCATGATGGCAATTTACACCGATATCACCGAGCGCAAGGAGATGGAGGATGCTTTAAAGAAAAGCGAGCAAGCATTGCGCTTAGTCACTGATAACGTGACGGATGTGGTCTGGAGCATGGATTTACAAGGAAACTTCACCTACGCAACGCCTTCTGCCGAGCAAATTTTTGGATACACACCCGACGAACTGCTCTCGCTCAAGTTCAGCGACATTATGACACCGGAGAGTCAGCAAAAGGCGCTGGATCTCTTTCATCGGGACGTGGGCAAGAAAACGCATACATCGGTGACGATGGAAATAGAACAGATCTGTAAGGATGGATCAAAAAAATGGTGTGAGGCGACAAGTACCTTCTCGTTGGACGAGCATAAGCGACCAACGGGCATGGTTGGGGTAACCCGTGATATCACCGAGCGCAAGCGGATGGAGGAGCAGCTGCGGCAGAGACAGCAAGAGTTACAGACCCTCATGGATACCTCACCCGTAGCTATTATGTGGTCAGATATGCAAAGGAACATTGTATACATCAACCGCAAATTTCAGGAGCTCTTCGGCTACACCCTCGAGGAGATTCCCACCGTTTTGACGTGGAAGGATCGGGCCATGCCAGACAAAGCTATCCGTGAGGAGTACGACGTCAAAGCCGCCGTTGAAAAGAAACGAATAGACGAGGGGTTGGCGAGCAGGCCTATTGAAACGGTGATCACCGGCAAAAATGGTTCTCGGCACCACGTCATAGTGATGGGGGCAATGGCCGCAAACCGACATATGGTCATCTATAGCGATATCACCGAGCGCAAGGAGATGGAGGAGCAGCTCAGAAAGAGCGAGGAGCTGCACCGCACGCTGATCGAGACGACCAAGGTAGGGGTGAGCGCCATCAACGAGAACGGCGTCATCATGTATACCAATGAGCGGTTGAGCGATATATGGGGATATCCGGCGAACGAGATCATGGGCCACCGCGTCACCGAATTTCTCGATGAGGAAAATGTAAAGATCTTACAGGAACAATTGGCCAAACGGAAGGGAGGCGGCAGGGAGCCCTATGAGATCGCCTGGAAGAAGAAGAACGGAACAAGCGTCCCCACGATCCTCGCGCCGACCCCTATCTCTGACGCAGAGGGCCGCTATAAGGGGAGCTATGGTTTTATCACCGATATCACCGAGCGCAAGCGGATTGAGGAGCGCCTGCAGCGGTACGCGGATGAGTTGGAGCGGAGCAACGAAGAAGTCAAGAACTTCGCCTATATCGTCTCCCACGACCTGCGGGTACCGCTGGTCAACTTAAAGGGGTACAGCGCTGAGCTTGGTGCGGCCTTGGAGATACTGGGCGCCAATTTTGACGCGGTCCTCCCGCAGCTGCCGGATGAAAAGCGCTCTGAAGTTGCCCTGGCCCTGCATGAGGACATCCCCGAGGCCCTGGAATTCATCACCAACTCGGTCTCGCGCATGGACAGCTTTATCAATGCCGTTTTGGTCTTGTCCCGCCTGGGGCGGCGAGAGCTCAAGGCCGAGCCCATCGATATGAACGCCCTGGTCGAGCCGATTGTGGAGGGCATGTCGCACCAGATCCAAGAAAAGGGGATCACGATGACCATAGGGGCCCTGCCGGAGGTCGTTGCCGACCGCACCTCTGTGGAGCAGATTGTGGGGAACATCTTGGGCAATGCGGTCAAATACCTCGATCATGAACGCCCCGGGGAGATAGAGGTGACCGGGGAGGCCAATGGCGGGGAGACGATCTTCCGAATCCGAGACAACGGCCGCGGGGTCGCCGCGGATGATATGGAGAAGGTCTTTGCCCCCTTCCGCCGGGCAGGGAAGCAGGACACGCCGGGTGAGGGGATGGGGCTTTCCTATGTGCAGACCCTCGTGCGGCGCCACAATGGGCGCATCTGGTGTGAGTCCGAGCTCGGAAAAGGTACGACATTTTACTTTACCATCGCGACCCCTTCTTCACAAGGAGCAGATAATGCCTAATACACAAGAGGTCACCATTCTCTTGGTGGAAGACGACCCCGGCCACGCCCGTTTGATTGAAAAGAACCTGCGACGTGCGAACCTGACCAATGATATTGTCAAGGCTGCGGACGGGCAGCAGGCGGTTGATTACCTCTTTAGCCAAGACTGTGCTCCGTCGCTGCTGATGTTGCTCGACCTCAACATGCCGGTGCTCGACGGCTATCAGGTATTGGAACGCATGAAGCGCGACGAGCACACCAAGCACATCCCCGTGATCATCCTGACCACCACCGATGAGCCCCGCGAGGTGACCCGCTGTTATGATTGCGGTTGCAGCATCTACCTCACCAAACCCGTGGACTACGATGAGTTCTCCGAAGCCATCCACAAGCTGGGATTGTTCATTAAGGTGATGATGATACCTGATGGGGGAAGGCAAGAGACGATGTATGACAAAACATGAATCCATTCGTATCCTTTATATTGAGGACGACCCCGGTTTGGCCCGGTTGGTGCAGAAGCGGCTGGGGAGGGTGGGGTATGAGGTGGATATTGCCGCTGATGGTGAGGAGGGGATTGCCAAGTATGAGGCAGACTCCTATGACCTCATGTTTGTGGATCAAACCCTCCCTGTTTATGATGGATTGGAAGTGATTCGGAAGTTGGGTTCTCAGGGGGTATTGCCGCCCACGGTTATGATTACTGGTACGGGGGATGAGCGGGTGGCGGTGGAGGCGATGAAGCTGGGTGCGGGTGACTATATCGTTAAGGACGTGGAGGGCGGATATCTTGAGTTATTGCCTTCGGTGGTGGAGAAGGTACTTGATCAACGTCGCGCCATTACAGAGAAGCAGCGGGCGGAGGAGGCGCTCAAAGAATCAGGAGATAAATTGGAGAGCCTGCATGAAGTCGCCCGAAGATTGGCGGCATGTACCAGCGAGGAGGAGGTCTACCATCTGGCTGTGGATGCGGCACGGAGGATAATCACCTTTTCCTACTGCAGCCTAGGGATGGTAGAAGGAAAGGAGATCGTTACCAAGGTGGCCTACCCCCACCCCGTATCTCATGAGGCCCAAAAGGTTACCGTAGACGAAGGTCTTGCGGGCGCAACCTACACTAACGGGAAGACGCACTTCCTCAGAGAGCTGGGGAAAAGGGTGGCAAACTCATCATCCTCGTCACGCTACCTTTCGCTCATCAGTTCCCCCATTGGAGACCTCGGTGTCTTTCAGGTTGCGTCTCTGGAGCCCGATGCCTTTACTAGGGATGATACCCGGTTGCTGGAACTGCTGCTTGGGCACACCGCCGCGGCGATCAAACGTGTTCGTCTGCAGAACGAGCTCAAAGAACAAGCAATTCATGACCCCCTTACCGGCCTTCATAATCGTTATTATCTCGACGCCGTTCTCTCCCAAGAGATCAAACGCTCAAAGCGCTATAAACATTGCATGGCCTTTTTGATGGTTGACGTCAATAGATTTAAAGAAATCAATGACCAATACGGCCACCAGATGGGGGATGAGGTCCTCAAGGAGGTTGCCGTGCTGTTGCGAGAGTCAGTAAGGGAGAGTGACATCGTAGTCCGCTACGGCGGGGATGAATTCGTGATCGTTCTGCTTGAGACAGACGGAGAATCAGAGACTGTCAAGCAGCGCATTGTCAAAAAGATCGCCCTCCGCAACAAGAAGAACGGAAGGTTTGATTTTCCCGTTACGCTCTCCATCGGCAGCACCTATTGGGATCCTCAGGATTCTAAATCGGTGGAAGAAGTTCTCAACGAAGCGGACAGACATATGTATGAGGAAAAAAAGAAGAACAATGGTGTGGTCAAAGGAGGGAGCCATGCATGAGATAAACGATGTAACCATTCTTCTGGCCGAAGACGACCCCGGTCACGCCCGCCTGATTGAAAAGAACCTGCGCCGGGCCAATATAAAGAACGAGATCGTCTTCTCTACCAATGGGCAGGAGGCCCTCGACTACCTGTTCTGTGAAGGGTCGTACGAAAACAATAAACACGGGGGACACCTCTTGATGCTTCTTGATCTCAACATGCCGGTGCTCGACGGCTACCAGGTCTTACAGCGCATGAAGACCGACGAGCGCACCAAGCGCATCCCCGTGATCGTCCTGACCACCACCGATGACCCCCGGGAGGTGTCCCGTTGCTATGATCTCGGCTGTAATGTGTATGTTACCAAGCCGGTGGACTATGAACAGTTCTCAGAGGCCATCCGTAAGCTCGGGCTCTTTTTGTTGGTGGTGATGATACCCGATGGGGCAGGATGGTAGGACGTAATATCTATGGCGCGCCCTGAGTCTATTCGTATCCTTTATATCGAGGACGACCCCGGTTTGGCCCGGTTGGTACAGAAGCGGCTGGGGAGAGTTGGGTATGAGGTTGATACTGCCAGTGATGGTGAGGAGGGAATCGCCAAGTACCGTGGCGGCTCCTATGACGTACTGTTCGTAGATCAGTCGTTGCCAATCCACGATGGACTGGAGATAATCCGTATCTTAGGAGCGCGGGGGCAGTTGCCTCCCCTTATTATGATTACGGGTACAGGGGATGAGCGGGTGGCGGTGGAGGCAATGAAGCTCGGGGCGGGGGACTATATCGTCAAGGACGTGGGGGGCGGATATCTGGACTTGCTTCCTGCCGTCATTGAGAAGGTGCGTGACCAACGACGTGCCTTCGAGGAGAAACAGCAGGCGGAGGAAGAGTTGCGGGAGAGCGAAGAGCGGTTCAGAATATTAGCCGATAATGCACCCTTTGGTATCTCTGTTATGGCACCTGATAGAACCTTTGAATATTTCAATCCAAGGTTTACAGAGATTTTCGGTTATACTATAAAAGATATACCTGATAAGGATAGATGGTTTGCAAAAGCCTATCCTGATGAAAAATACAGGAGAAAGGTTTCCTCTTTCTGGAAAAATGATCTAGCAAAAAAAGTAAAAATCGGGAAGAAAAATCCACGGGTCTTCACCGTGCGATGTAAAAACGGCCAGGATAAGATCATTGATTTCAGAACCACAAATTTAAAAAATGGGAGACAATATCTTGTCTATGACGATATTACTAATCGGACAAAAGCCGAGGAGGCCCTCAGACAAAGCGAAGAGCGGTTCAGGCAATTCTTTGAAAACGAACCTGAATACTATTATTTGACTTCACCCGAGGGCATCATACTCGATATCAATAACGCAGCCCTCAAGACACTGGGCTATACGAAAGAGGAGTTGGTCGGCAAGGGCCTGCACACGGTTTGCGTCCCTGAATCACTGCCGAAAGTAGAGCAGCTCATCGTTCAGTGGAAAAAGACGGGGAGCATCAAAGACCAAGAAATCTGTATCGTCGGCAAGGATGGAATGAGGCATACTGTCCTGCTCAGCGCCGGCGCAGTGAGAGATAAGACGGGCAAGATAGTATATGGTGTAGCAGTGCAACGAGACATTACCGAGCACAAGTGGATGGAGCAAGCCCTCCAGAAAACAGAGGAACAGCTGCGCATCATCGTGGATGGGGCCAGCGACGGTTTTATCTATTTGGATAAGGAGGGGATCATCCTCTTGGCCAACGAGCGGATAAAAGAAATCCTGGCTGATCCGAATCCGGAGGGGAAGCTGCTCAATACGTTCTTTGATGAGGAGAATCAAAAGGTTTTGGCACGAAACCTTACGGAGCGACAGAAGGGGAAGGGGACCATCTATGAGATTGTGCTGACGGATGCGAAGGGGCATAAGCACAATCTGCTGGTAAGCGGCACTCCCTACCGAGACAAACAGGGTGTTGTCCAGGGGGCCTTCGGCATCTATCACGATGTCACGCAGGAGAGAGAGTCTGCGAAAATCATATCGGAACACAAAGAGGCGCTCAAGAACAGCTTTTTGGGGACCACCGAGGCCCTCGCAAAGGTCATTGAGGATCGAGATCCCTATACCAGCGGTCATTCGGTCGGTGTGGCCGGGCTTGCCGAGGCCATCGCCCACACCATGGGGTTTTCCGAGGATGACATTACCGGGATCTATATCGCCGGGATCCTCCACGACATCGGCAAAATGGCCGTGCCGGTGGAGATATTGGTCAAGCCCGGCAGGCTGACAGACATGGAGATGTCGCTCATCCAAATACATCCCCAGGCCGGATATGAGATCCTCAAGGGGATTGATTTCCCCTGGCCGGTGACTCAGGCTACGCTCCAGCACCATGAACGCATGGATGGCTCAGGGTATCCCCACGGGCTGAAGGGAGACGAGATCATCCTCGAAGCCCGCATCCTGGCGGTGGCCGATGTGGTGGATGCCATGACCCACCATCGTCCCTACCGCCCTGCCTTCAGCATCAAAGATGCCATGGATGCAATCAAAAAAGGGCGGGGAAGGATCTATGACCCTCAGGTGGTGGATGCGTGCTTGGAGGTGTTGGCGGGGGAACAATCTTTTATCATCTCAGAGTATTCGATGAGTTCCACCTTACCCCAGCTCCGCAGGGTCTCCAAGAAATCCTCGACTCTGCCCACCACCACAAAGATGAGGTCTTTTGGCAGGAGGTAGGCAGCGGCCAAGGTATTGACCTCGTCTAAGGTAACGTTGCCTACAGTCTCTGGATAGGAAGAGAGATAATCAAAGGGGATATCGTAGAGTTTCAACCGCAGAAGCTCCCCGGCCATCTGGCCGGGGGTTTCCAATTTTAAGGGGTAGCTCCCGCGCAAAAAATTCTTCGCCTCTTCAAGTTCTTTTGTCTGGGCTCCTTCAGCGACAAATTTCTCCATGACCTTCACTGTCTCCTCGAGGAGGGGGATGGTTGTAGCCGTCGGGGTAAAGGTAGAGATGATGAAGGGTCCTGGAATGCGCCCTGCCTGAAAAGAACTGTGTATCCCATAGGTATACCCCTTCTCGGCCCTGATGCGCTGCATGAGCCGGGAGGAGAACCCACCGCCCCCAAGGATATAGTTCATCACCTGGAAGGGTAAGTAACGCTCATCGTTTCTCGTAATCCCCAGCAGGCCCACCCGTATCTGGCTCTGGGTGAGATCCGGCCTGTTCACCGCAATAATCTTCATTCCAGAGGGCCTTGTCGGTGCAGGCGGCTGACGGTCGACCTTTTCTTTGGCCTTCCAGCCTCCGAAGAGTCTTTCCGCTTCCTCTCTGATTTTTGCAGGGGTGAGATCGCCGATCACCAGCAGCACGGCCTCCCCAGGGGAATAGTAACGGTGATAAAAGGAAGACGGATCATCCGCCGCCATCCCCCCTAACGAAGGGATCGTGCCGTAAGTGGGGTGGGCGTAGGGTGTATTGTCGAGGAGGCGCTGAACGATTATCTCGTCGGCAATGACCTCCGCCTGATCGCGCTGCTGGATCAGCAGGGAGATTCTTCGCTGCTGTGATTGTTGGAGCTCCTTTTGGGGAAAGGTCGGACGCAGGAGCATATCGCCCATCAAGTCCATTAAGGAGGAAAAATCTTCCGATAGCCCAAAGAACTCCAGGAAAGAAGCATTCCAGCCGGAACTGGCTGAGTACCGCGCACCCAGGCGTTCCATTGCCAGGGCCAGTTGCTGGCTATCCCGTCCCTCTGTGCCGAGGGTTACCATCTCAGCGGTGAGATCCGCCAATCCCTCTTTCCCCTGGGGATCCCGCTCGCTCCCTCTTTTTATCATCAGTGTGATATGGGCCAGTGGGAGTTTATGATACTCTAAACCCATTACCGTAAGGCCGTTGCTAAGCTGTGATGTTTTAATGTCGTCTGTCCGTAAAGGAAACATCGTTTATTCCATCGGTTCGAGGCGTTCGTTCTCCTCCGGAGTGATGGGTTGTAAAGTAACCACCGTCCTGTTGTCCACACTCAGATATCGCAGGGCCACGCGTTGTACATCGTCAGTGGTGATCTTCTCGTAGCTGTCCAGCATCGTATTGGCCATGTTGTAATCCCCTGCCTTAATCGTATAGAGCCCCCCTGCCAATCCCTTAAAAAAGGCCGACTGCAATCCCATGATGAACGAGGTGATCAATCCCCGCTTGGCCTTGGCAAGCTCCTCTTCATCGAATTTTCCCTCCTGTATTTCTTCCACCACTCCCCATATCTCGTTCTCTAAATCACCGATGGGCACTCCAGGCGTCGCGATGGCATATACCTGGAGCAATCCCGGATCCATGGGCCAAAAGGGCGGAGGATCTGTTTCCACCTGGGCATCCACAGCCTTGCCGGTCTTGACGAAGCGCTGGTAAAACCGAGATGATTTGCCGCCAGAGAGGATATGGTTCAAGGCGAGGAGGGGGAAGACGTCAGGATTTTTGATCCCTGGACAATGGAAGCCGGCAAAAAAGGCCTCTAATTGAGATACCTTTTTAAAAACAGAACGTCTCTCACCTCTCTGTGGGCGTTCCTGCGCCAGGGGGGACTCCAACGGGGGTTGGGGTGTAAGGTGACCGTAGTACTTCTTGACCCAGGTGAGGGCCTCGGTTCTCTTGAAGTCACCGACGATGATCACGACGGCGTTGTTGGGGGCATACCCCCGCTGATAATAGTCGAGGCAGTCTTCGAGTGTCAATCTCCTGAGATCGTGATCCCACCCGACCACCGGCCATTGATAGGGGTGTTGGTCAAAGGCGATGGCGAAGAGTTGCTCGATGAGAAGACCGAAGGGGGAGTTAACGGTCCGCAGCTTCCGTTCACTCCTGACCACTTCCCGCTCGGTATCCAAGCTTTCTTGGTTCAAACTAAGGTTTTCAAGCCGCTCGGACTCCAACCTGATGGCCAGCTCCAATTTGTCACTGGGTAGGTTTTCGAAGTAGCTTGTGTTGTCGACGGTGGTGAAGGCATTGAGGGTCCCCCCGTTGGCCTGGATGGTACGGGCGAACTCCTCCGGGCCGAACTCTTTGGATCCCCTAAACATCATGTGCTCAAAGAGATGGGAAATGCCGGTGATTCCGGGTTTTTCATTCCTCGACCCTGTGGCGTAGTGAACCTGGTAGGAAACAATGGGATGAGAAGGATCCTCCAACGTCAGAATCTTCAGGCCGTTCGCTAGCCGTTCTTCCTGAAAGTCCAGTTTCATTGTGTGCATAACGGACATCAAAATATCATCATCAGCGTGCGGAGTCAACGGATTGCGGCTCGATGGCTCTGTTCTGTTACGCGCATCACTACACCGTACGGCAAAAGACAAGCGTATAGCTATGGAAACACACATTGACAAATAGGTAAGAAAGCGATATTAATCACAGGGACCAAAGGTCTGCTATACTATGAAATAATACGATGTAAAAGGAAGATGGAATGGCGTCAGAGAAGGGCATGATATCAATGATGGATGAGCGACGGGTATTTCCGCCGTCAAAGCAGATGAGTCAGGGTGCGTATATTAAGAGCATGGAAGAGTATCATAAGCTCTATGAAGAGTCTTTGAAGGATCCTGAGAAATTTTGGGCTCGCTTGGCCGGTGATCTAGAGTGGTTTAAAACGTGGGAAAAAGTAATGGTGGATGATTTTGCCAATGCGCGACATGAGTGGTTTGTGGGTGGCAAGCTCAACGTGGCTTATAATTGTTTAGATCGTCATCTCACGGGTGCGCGTAAAGACACAATGGCGATTATTTGGGAGGGAGAACCTGAAGGAGAGGTCAAGACCTATACCTACCAGCAGTTATTTGAGGAGGTGTGTCGGTTTGCTAATGTTTTGAAGAAACAGGGGGTGAAGAAGGGGGATCGGGTATCGATTTATTTGCCGATGATACCTGAGTTGCCGATAGCGATGTTGGCCTGTGCCAGGATTGGGGCGATTCATTCGGTGGTCTTTGGAGGTTTCAGTGCGGAGGCTTTGCGAGATCGTATTGTGGACGCCGGCGCAACGGTATTGATTTGTTGTGATGGATATTATCGGAGTGGTCGGGTCGTGAACAGTAAGGCCAATGCCGATGAAGCCATGGCGCAGTGTCCTGGGGTGCGGCGGGCGATTGTGGCGCAACGTATCGGCGGTGAGGTTGCCATGCAGGAAGGGCGCGATACGTGGTGGCATGAAGAGATGGCTGCGAAGGATATCACTTCATCGTGTGAGGCGGAACAGTTGGATTCAGAGGATCCGCTTTTTATCTTGTATACAAGTGGCAGTACGGGTAAGCCTAAGGGGGTGTTGCACACCCAAGCGGGATATTTGTTATATACTCTGGAGACCTTTAAGTACATCTTTGATTATAAGGATGAGGATATCTTTTGGTGCACGGCGGATATTGGGTGGGTGACGGGGCACAGCTATATCGTGTACGGCCCCCTTGCCGCCGGTGCGACGTCGGTGATGTTTGAGGGGGTTCCCACGTTTCCTGATTCTGGACGGTTTTGGGCTATCGTACAGAAGTACAAGGTAAGCATTTTTTATACGGCACCGACCGCCTTGCGGGCCTTGATGCGGGAGGGCGATGAGTGGCCAAACAAATATGATCTTTCCTCCTTGCGGGTTTTGGGTTCGGTGGGGGAGCCGATTAATCCTGAGGCCTGGATGTGGTATTATCAGGTGATCGGCAAGGAGCGTTGTCCTATTGTGGATACATGGTGGCAGACCGAGACAGGTGGTATTTTGATTACGCCCCTGCCCGGGGCCACCCCTCTGAAGCCCGGTTCGGCCACCTTCCCTTTCTTTGGGGTGGAGCCTGCGATCTTGCGTGAGAATGGGCAGCCTGTAGAGGTTAATGAAGGGGGCTATTTGGTGATCAAGCGGCCCTGGCCCGGTTTGATGCGGGGGGTGTATGGCGAGCCTGATCGGTTTCGGGATACGTATTTTGTACAGTTTCCAGGGGTCTATTTTACCGGTGATGGCGCTCGGCGGGACGAGGATGGTTATTTCTGGCTCATGGGTCGGGTGGATGATGTGCTTAATGTTTCAGGGCATCGGATTGGCACGGCTGAGGTGGAGAGTGCCTTGGTTTCTCATGAATTGGTGGCTGAGGCAGCCGTGGTGGGATATCCCCATGATCTCAAGGGGCAGGGGATCTATGCCTTTGTGACCTTGAAGCTGGGAGTGGACAAGAACGATGAACTCAAAAAGACCCTCGTGGCCCATGTAAGGAAGGAGATAGGGCCTATTGCCAGCCCTGATAAGATTCACTTTGCCGATGCCCTGCCCAAGACGCGCAGTGGAAAGATCATGCGGAGAATTTTGCGCAAGATAGCCGAGGGGGATATTGAGAATCTCGGTGATGTCACTACCCTGGCCGACCCCTCAGTAGTCGATGACCTGGTCAAGGGAAGACAGTAAAAGCAAGTAAAAATAAGAAAGGGCAACCCCTCCTCTTCCCTCATTAGTATATCTTCTCTTACAATCTATTTCTCTGCATGCAGTTGACAACGCACCCCTGAAAGATTAATATACGAATAAGAAATGTCACATTTTTTGTGTTTCTTGACCGCGATATGAAAAAAACGGGGATTGTAAGGCATCAGCTATATCTTGAGCACAGAACGGGGATTATGCACCCAGAAAACCCCCAACGGCTCCAGTCTATCTATTATATGCTGGATCATAAGGACTTCGGCGAGGCATTGGTGCATATTGAACCGAGGTTCGCGACGTTGGATGAGATCTTGGAGGTTCATGATCCTAGCTATGTGGACCTGATACTGGATAGTGCGGATAGGGCCCAGGTTAGATACGATCCTGACACGGTGACTTCTCCCCAGTCCTATAAGGCAGCTTGGTTGGCTGCGGGAGGCGTGATGGAGGCCGTCAAGGCCGTCTTGACAAAACAAGTTCGGAACGCCTTTGCCCTTGTGAGGCCACCGGGGCATCACGCCCTCAAGGACCGGGCCATGGGGTTTTGTATTTTTAACAATGAGGCCATTGGAGTGCGTTATGCCCTGAATTCTTATGGATTAAAGCGGGTATTGATCGTTGATTGGGACGTCCATCACGGCAACGGCATACAGACTAGTTTTTATGATGACCCTCACGTCCTTTATTTTTCCGTGCATAGAGGAGCCTTTTTCCCCTGGACCGGAGAGGTTCGCGAGGCGGGGGCAGGTAAAGGAAAGGGATATACCGTCAATGTTCCCCTGGGGATTGGTTGCTCCAACGCATGTTATGGTAATGTTTTTCGCCATCTCCTGTGGCCTATTGCCCGCAGCTATCGACCTGAGTTAATATTGGTATCAGCGGGATTCGACACCCACCACAACGACCCCCTTGGTTCGATGAACGTCACCCCCGAGGGTTTTGCCAGAATGACCTCCCTTTTGATGGAGATGGCGGCAGAACTCTGCGAGGAACGGTTGGTTCTGGTTTTAGAGGGGGGATACAACCCGCAGGCGTTACGGGACTCGGTGGAAATGGTCCTATGGGAACTGCTGGGTAGTTCAATGATTAATAATGAAGAGATGCGGCAGGTAGAGGATGCACAATACAACGAAATAGCTGAGATTATTCAGGAGGTTAAAACTGTTCACGGCAAGTATTGGGATTTTTAGTAAAGGAGGATACTATAATGCGTTTATTGATCCTCGGAGAACATGAATTGGAGCGTTGGAAGGAGATCAAAGAGAAGGCTGCGAGGATATTCGGCCAGCCACTGCCGGGAGTACGGATACTCCATCAGTATGCAACCCTGAGCGGCAATCGCACTTTTACCGTTATCGAGACGGCGCAGGAAGAGGGGGTGGCGAAGCTGATGACGGAACTCTCCGGCGTGTCCCAGTACGAAATATATCCCATTTATGAGATCGGAGTGGAGGGACAAGAAGAGGCGCGAGAAGGACCTTTTGACTCCATGCACGGTCCTATCTAATTCCAAGGAGGCACCTGATGGAAAACATCCTTCCTCCTGCCAACCCCAAGGCCAATCTGCGGGACTATAAGCAGGCCTGTGAGTCTTTCGACTGGCAAGAGGTGGAACAGGAATTTAGTTGGCATCAGACCGGCAAGGTGAATATTGCCTATGAAGCCATTGATCGACATGCAGCGGATCCGATTCGCCGTGATCGATATTGTCTCATCTATGAGGATGAGAACCGGAGAGAGAGGATCACCTATCTCCAGATGCGTGACCTCTCCAACAAATTCGCCAACGTCCTGAAAAAACTGGGGGTGGAGAAGGGGGATAGGGTCTTCATATTCCTGCCCCGATGTCCTGAATATTACATCGCTATGGCAGGGTGCGCCAAGATCGGGGCCGTCTTTAGTCCCTTCTTTGAGGCCCTCATGGAGATGGCCATCAAGGAGAGACTCAAGGACAGCGGAGCTAAGGTTTTGGTGACGACCCCTAAGATGGCGTCCCGCGTACCCTTTAGCGAACTCCCTTCCCTGCGCCATATCATTCTGGTGGGGTCTGAGAACATTATCCTCAAAAGTGGTGAGGTGAGTTGGGAAGATGAGATATCCTCTGCTTCCTATGAGTTTGACATAGAATGGGTGGATCTTGAAGATCCTCTCTATATAATCTATACCTCTGGTTCCACGGGGAAGGCCAAAGGGGTGCTCCACGTTCACGGCGACATGGTCGGTTATTCGATCACGGCGCGATGGGTTCTCGACCTCAGGGATGAAGATGTTGTGTGGACCACGTCGGAACCCGGATGGATTACGGGGACGGTCTATGGAGTATTCGCCCCCTGGCTCTGCGGGGTGAACAACTTTGTCCGGGGAGGGAGATTTGATCTCGAAGGATGGTGCCGTTCCATCGAGTTGTACCGGATAACGGTATGGTACACGGCCCCCACGGTCTTTACAAGAATCATGAAAGAAGAGGAAATAGCAAAGAAGCATGATCTCCGCAGCCTACGCCACATCCTCAGTGTGGGAGAATCATTACCGCCGGAAACTGTGTTCTGGGCTCGGCGATTTTTCGGGACCCCTATACATGATACCTGGTGGATGACCGAGACGGGGATGATCATGATCGCCAACTACCCCAGCATGCCTATTAAACCAGGTTCAATCGGAAAGCCCTTCCCTGGCATTGTGGCGGCTGTCGTCGATGATCGCGGGGAGGAAGTGCCGCCGCTGACATTAGGAGATCTGGCCATACAAAAGGGATGGCCCGCCATGATGCGGGGAATTTGGCGGGACGAAAAAAGATATCGGGAGTATTTTTCCCTCGAACCCTGGTATATATCCGGAGACCTCGCCTACAAGGATGACGACGGCTATTTTTACTTTCAGGGGCGGGAAGACTATCAGATGAAGGTGGATGGGGTTATGATCAGCACCACCGAGGTCGAGGAGGCTCTGAGGGGATATCCGGCGATTGCCGATGCCGGGGTTGTGGGCAAACCAGATCCCATCAGGGGAAATACCATCAAGGCCTTCATTACCCTCAAGCCGGAGGCTACTCCCTCAGAAGAACTCCAGGAAGAGATACGGGAATTTATACGAAAGTATTTTTCTCCCCGTTTGGTTCCCAAAGAGATCGAGTTTCGTTCCGAGATACCCAGAGCAAAGGATGGAACGGTGATCAGGAGGGTGCTAAAAGCATGGGAACTCGGACTCCCCGCCTAAGAGGCTGTTGAAAAACGCCTTTCCCACCGCGTTTCTTTAATCCTTCGTCGTTGCGGCTTACGCCCAGGTACGCCTCACATCCTCAGGATGTTGTATATAGTTTAATTCCTGATAGAAACGATCAGATTTTATTCTGATTAATGGAAACGCACATTAACAGAATTGGCAGCTTTATAGAAATGCGGAATACATCTTGAATTATGCAGACTACGCTGGAATTAAGGAGCAGCAAGGGTGCCAGCTAAATAACCTTTTGAGCCCACCACCTTTTGGCCATTGTAGAAAAACCCTTTAAATAAAGCCAACCGTCTTTCAGGTGCAAGGTTGAAAATGAATAACTTCTGGGAATGAACCGAGGCTCAAGGGAGAGCGCCCCTTGCTGTCGCCTTGAATGTCTTGTTGGCTGGCGATACACTTTCAATAAGCATAATCATTGATATATTGCTACTCTTAGTGTGTAGACTCAAGGTGTGCAAATGAATAATATGTTTTCAAATCGAGGTGAGGACATGGCAGAGGAAACCAGTAAGATTAGGCTTAGAAAACCAAGTAGCAAAATGACGCAAATACTCGCTGGCAATATTCGCAACTACAGAAAAATAAAGGGACTTTCTCAAGAGGATTTAGCTGATAGATGTGGACTTCACCGGACATATATAGGTTCCGTCGAGAGGGGGGAGAGGAATGTTACCCTCAGCACATTGGAAGTAGTAGCAGCTGCTCTTGGTGTAAGTGTTCCGACGTTATTAACTGAAAAGGGCGTAGAAAATGAACTCGAAAAGTGAAGGGCCTAAGCATTATGTGAGTGCAATTCGTAATAGTAAGCTGTCACTCTATGATCCTGTCGATATCGGTGACCCTAAATTATGGATTCCGACCCCAGAACTTGAAGAGTTGCTCAATGATGGCTTAGTGGGCATTTTGCTCGCTGGATTACCACTGCGAACGCGCTCAAAGGTCGTAAAAGAGCATGTTTGCCAAATACTTGGATATCCGGTCCCTTCCTCATTCAAAAAGACTCGGCCTCGTTTCCCCGGACAACTTTTTGACACGTACACACAGAAATCAAATAATCTACAGATATGGAATGAGGAACTTGCACCAACACGGCGGTATGTGCTTATTAGGGTAAATGAGAGTGGAGTAATCGAAAAAGTTAGAGTAGTTACAGGGCAGGAATTGGCAATACTGGATACCACTGGAACACTTACCCAAAAATACCAAGCTCGCCTGATTCTCGGTAATATCAGACCGGAGCTTGTGAGCAGAGAAGACACTAATCTGCTTTTGCCCTTCGTACAAGCAAGTGATAATCTGACTATTGCTGCAAGTCCTGTAGACGATCCGACTGAGGGGCGATTACTCCCAATAGGTGACATTTTTGACCGGCTGAGCAAATTGGTGGGTAAGAGCTTTACGGATATGGGGTACGACCAAGAACGCAATCGCGGCGCAAAACTGCACCAGTTAGTATGTGAGTACCTTGGCTATAAAGATTACCGAGATGATGGGCGGTTCCCTGATGTTCGGAACCAGCTTCTAGAAGTGAAGTTACAAACCTCTCCAACAATTGACCTTGGACTGGTCTGCCCCGATAGTACAGAAGTACTTGATGTACCGAAAATCAGAGGTCAACAAATCCGCCACTGTGATGTGAGATATGCTCTATTTTTTGCAAAAACAGATGGTAAAGCTGTTACTCTAACGCACTTTTTTCTAACTACAGGGAAAGACTTCTTTGATCGCTTCCCAAAATTTCAAGGGAAGGTACTCAATAAAAAGCTTCAAATACCATTACCTAACGACTTTTTCGATAAATAACCCGAAAGCCTGCCAGACCATCCTTTCAAGTTGTTCCTGAAGCTCATTGGCCTTAGGGGAAGGTATGTTTGCATAGATTTCCTTCGCCTTGGCGATGATCTCTTTGGCAATTGCGCTATGGGGATCAGGTAATGGGAATTTCTCGACATATTGGGTGATGAAACGGCGACGTCCAGCATAAAGCTTATTGTGAAAACAACTGTCATAAAATCGCTCAATGAAACTTGAATTGCCTACAGCCGCCGCGAGCCATAATAGATCAGTCTGATTAGGGTCATGGCAAACAATCCAATAACAGTCTCCATTGACAACCGAACCAGCTTGATTGATCCAGAAGGTTGGCTCAGCAGCGATATCACGGAAAACAAGTTTAATCTGATCCCAGGCTGACGGATCTTGGGGTACCCAAATCTCATACCATTTGCGACCAGACTCCATGATATATTTGCGACTTTCGAGTTTTGCGCGATGGCGTTCCAGGTAGATTTGGCTCTTGGGATAATGTGAAAGGTCAATTGCGCGACGTAAATTTTGCACAACCTCGTGCGGATAGAGTATTTGCCGTTGGTTCACAGGCTCAAGAGCTTTAAAACGCCGGGCAATGTGATGGGTAATTAGCGGTTTAAGTAATTCCGGACGCTCGTCATCGGAGAAATCGTCCCAATCGGAGCGGATAAAAACCTTATCTGCACAGGTCTTGACGCCCACTCGTATTTTTCCTATATCTCCAAATGTTGCCCAAGTATAACTCTTAACTGTTTCGAGCCAAGAGTCTACCCTTTCTGTGGCAATACGCCAGACTCCATCTGGAATGTTACCTGTGTCAAGCTTTCCGTGTCGAACAAGAAATTGTCTTCCATCATCTATTTGAACGGTTCCAGAGTAAGATAATGCTTCAATAGGTGTAGCAGCTTCTGTCGCGGGTGAATCATGGGTTTCGTAAATTGAGGTAAAATCTGGCAGCTCGAGCGAATGGCCGTTCTTGCCTTTTGCAAGCAAGACAGCAGGAAGAACGGCTGCATTAAATAACTTTGAGTCACCAAAGTCCCAGATGTGTTGAAGGTTAAATTTTTCCAAGATGGAGCGACGAACGGGAGCGCCAGACCGTGTACTCATAAATCGATTGGAGACTATCACTCCAGCAACCCCATCAGGTTTAAGCACTTGGGCGATTGCGAGAAGGAAGGCGTAGTAAAGGTCTACACGACCAGATAAACAGAATTGCTTGGTAAGTCGTTGCGCTTGAAGACTTCCCATAATCTGCGTTCGGACATAGGGAGGATTGGCAATTACTAAATCATAGGTTTCGGGAGTAGTCGAATTGAAAAGAGACAGAGTGTTAACGATTCCAAAATTATCCAATACAAAGCTAAGAAAATCATCCTGACTGAAATGAATCGGAATGGTTGGAAATTGTTTCCTGAGCCGTGTGGTGGCAACACTGAGAGCTTGAGGATCGGTTTCAAAGCCGTATACATTGATGTTGAGGTCTGGGTGATTAGTGAGTTGCTGGAGAAGGCTTAGTAATAGCTCCCCGTCACCAACGGCTGGGTCCAAAACTCGAAGTGGGCGATCTGGAGGAAAGTCATCAAAGACTTCAACAATTCTTTGAGCAACAAAATCGGAAAGAATCTTGGGGGTGTAAGTAGCACCGACCGCTTTTTCTTCTGGGACAGTAGCATACCGTGAGGCTGTAACGCTATCTTTTAGTATTACCATGGGGCCAATTTTCTCCCAAAAGCCTCTTGATACTTATAGTATTCATTCTCATGTGATATGTCAATACCCATTTTCAAAAAACAGAGTGGTCTTCTTTGCCTTCATCGCCATCGCCAGCCAACAATGAATATATGGTTTCTCTATAATACCCCTAGCTCGAAAAATTGCAGCGTAACACCCCACGGTCTAAATTGTCATAATCCTTTGGGAAATCCATGTTTCAAAAACCGCCTAAAGATCGATGATCATGGCATTTTCGTCGCAGTCGGGAAACTTGACGCACCTGATGCAATCGGCCCAGATCTTGTGGGGGAGGGTGGATTTGTCCACGGGACGAAAGCCGGCCCGTTCGAAATACGGAGGGATATAGGTGAGGAGAAAGACCCGGGTGACCCCGAGCTGCCTCGCCTCCTCAAGGCACGCCTCGACCAATTGCGCCCCGATTCCATTTTTTCTCGCTTCTGTAGCAACAGCAAGAGATCTGATCTCAGCCAGGGCCTCCCACGAGATGTGCAGGGCGCACACACCCACGATGGAGCGGTCCTTGTCCTCATAGACATGGAAATCGCGCAAGTTATCGTAGATCTCACTCAAGGAACGAGGGAGGAGTCTTCCTTGGTCTGCAAATTGGTTTATCAGCCGCTGAATGTGTTCTGCGTCAGCTATTGTGGCCCGCCGGATCACTGTTTTTCCATCCTCGCTTTTTGCACCATTTCTTGGGCGTGGCTTAGTGTGGTTGTGGTAATTCGTTTGCCCCCCAGCATACGGGCGATTTCATCCACCACCATGTCATCATCGAGTCTTTTCACCGAGGTCATGGTTCTCCCCTGTGCCTCTTGTTTCGATACGTGGTAGTGGGTTTGCCCAAAGGCGGCGATCTGAGGGAGATGGGTGACGCAGAGGATCTGATTATAGCGGGCCAAGTCCCGCAACTTGAACCCGACCACCTCCGCCGTCTGACCTCCTATGCCGGCATCTACCTCATCGAAGACGAGGGTCTGATCTTCTGATCCCTTCGTCAATATCTTCTTGACGGCCAGCATGATGCGGGAGAGTTCGCCACCGGAGGCGATCTTGGACAAGGGCCTCGGTTCTTCACCGACATTGGGGGAGATGAGAAATTCTACCTCTTCCGCCCCTTTAGGTCCGAGGACCGTGCCTTCTATCTCCAGGGCATCGGCAGAGGGAGCTACCTCCCTTATTTGGACTTCGAAGGTTGTGCGCTCCATCGCCAAGGTGGCCAGTTCGGCCTCAATCTCTCCTTTGAGCCTCTGCGCTGCCTCCGAGCGTCCTTGAGACAGCCGCTTGGTTACTTCCAAGACTTCCCCTTCTTCTTCCTTTTTTCTTTTTTCCAGTTGTGCTATCTTTGCTTCCAGGTCGGCAGTTCCCTGTACTCCTTGTTCGATCTTCTCCCTGTAGGTGATGATCTCTTCTATCGTAGCAGCCTTATATTTCATCTTTAACCGTTGAAGCTCGTCAAACCGCAATTCTATCTCTTCCTGGCGGTTCGGATCCACATCGACTTTTGTGAGATACCCTTTGAGCTGACTTGCGGCCTCCTCCACTTGCAGCAGGGCCGAGGAGACGGCTTCTTTGAGGGAAGAGACAGTAGGGTCCAATTCAGCGAGGGCCTCGATATCACGTTCGGCTTTCCCCAGCTTCTCAACTATGGAATCTCCCTCGGAATACAGCAGACGCTCACTCGATCCGGCCAATTGCAATAGTCGTTGGGCGTTCTTCAAGAGATGACGTTCCTGCTTTAATTCTTCTTCTTCTCCGGGGACTAATGCGGCGGCTTCGATCTCCTTGAGTTGAAAAGCCCACAGATCACCTTCGCGCTCACCGCGCTCCTTTTCATCTTTGAGCTCCTGGAGGCGTCGTGCCAGTCCCTTGTGTTGCTTGTAGGTCTCTTGAAACTCGGCCTTGAGGGGAAGCAGCGCGCCGAACTCATCCAGGATATCCAGGTGGTTTTCCACCTTTCTCAAGACCTGGTGTTGGTGTTGTCCGTAGATGTTCAAAAGCTCCTCTCCGATGAGAGAGGCCATCTGCAGGGTGGCAAGATTGCCATTAATATAGATCTTGGTCTTGTCCTTCCTGGAAATCACCCTTTTGATGACAATAGTGTCCTCGACCTCAATCCCCTTTTCCCCCAGCCACTGCCTGTTCCGCGGATTGGCGGAGATATCAAAGAGGGCCTCCACCACGCCTTCATCCTCGTGAGACCTGATAATGTCGTCCTTAATCCGGTCTCCCAAGATGAGATTTAGGGCATTGAGGATGATTGATTTACCCGCCCCGGTTTCTCCGGTGAGGACATTCAGGCCTTCATTGAATTCGACGCGCAGCTGATCGATGATCGCGAGATTTTCGATATGGAGTTCAACTAACATTGCGCACCCCCCTCAGCGCTTTGCTACGATATCCGCTCCCCACATCAACTTCGTCCGCAGGACCTCAAAATAACCCCGCGAAGGGGACTTGATGAGATTGATACCCCCTTCGCTCCTCTTAATCTCAACTCTGTCGTTGAGTTGCATCTTGAATCCCACCTGGCCGTCCAGGGTGAGGAAGACCTCATGCTCCGCAGAGCAGAGAGTTACCCTGATCGAGGCCTCCTTGGGTACGATGATAGGCCTGTTGGTCAGATTGTGCGGACAAATGGGCGTGATGATAATGGATTGGAGGGAAGGATAGACGATGGGACCGCCGGCAGAGAGCGAATATCCGGTAGAACCCGTGGGGGTGGCGATAATCAGCCCATCGGCCCTGAAGGTGGTGAGATGGGCATTATCTACCATGGTTTCCAGCTCGATGATGCGGGCCAAGGCGCCCTTATTGATGACCACGTCGTTGAGGACGGTAAATTCTTCTATTACCTTTTCTTTACGCCAGACCCGGACGTCGAGAAGCATCCGTTCGTCGGTCTTATACTCACCCCGCAAGATTGCTTCCAGCATAGGGTAGAGTTCATCCAAGGTGCTTTCCGTCAAGAAACCTAAGCCCCCAAGATTCACTCCGAGAATGGGGATATGCTTCTTTTGCAGGGCTCGCGCCGCCGCCAACAGCGTGCCGTCGCCTCCCAAGACAATCACCATGTCCACGGCACGAGGCATCTCTTTTACTTCGAGGGAAGCGTGTGAGACGGACTGTGCCATCTCGGGTTCGACGAAACACTCCACCTTGTGATCTTTGAGCCACCCCACCAATTCCTTGACCACCTGGACGGCCTCAGGCTTGTTCCGTTTAGCGATAATCCCTATCCGCTTCATGGCCCTTAGATAGCACGCCCCCTATGCTTTGTCAACGACCCGGGTTTAGGGTCGCAGAGATAGTGATTAGCTGGAAATTGGAGTGTACCGCTTTTATTGTCTGACAAATTGACGAGATCTTTACGGTTGGAATACGTATCGGTTTTTAAAAGCTTCTTACCCTGACTTTTTCCCTTCAACCTTTATACTCAGGACTGAATTACCAATCTCTTCTAAACCTTCCTGAGAAACATGCCTCTTGTCAATGATTGCCTGGGCAGTTGGATCGTTGGCTATTGCGTCAATGGGGAATAATTGCTCATCTATTACCCGGACTTCTTTAAAACCGGCGTCTCTAATTGTTTGTAGGTACTCTTCTTTCATGAGCGCACCTGCAATGCACCCGACATATGCTGCAAGGGAGTTTCTAATGAATTCGGGAAGTTCTTTTGTCACTACAATATCCGATACCATGAGCCTTCCACCTGGTTTGAGCACCCTGAATGTCTCTTTGAATACCCTTCCCTTTTCGGGCGCAAGATTGATGACACAGTTTGAGATGACGCAATCAACGGAACTATCGGCAGCGGGTATGTTTTCAATTTCTCCGAGCCTGAACTCCACATTTTTGTAATTGCCTTTTCGTGCATTCTCTCGAGCTTTATCGATCATCTCGGGTGTCATGTCCACGCCGATAACCTTTCCGTCTTTCCCGACAGCATTTGCTGCAAGGAAACAATCGAAGCCGGCCCCTGAGCCAAGATCAAGGATCGTTTCACCTGCTTTAAGAGTTGCGATAGCGACAGGGTTGCCACAGCCGAGACCTAAATTTGCCCCTTCAGGGACCATCTTTATCTCTTCATCGGTGTACCCTATACTTTTGCTTATATCCTCTACCACATTGAGATTTCCGCAACAGGAACTGGTAGGCCTACAGCAAGAACTCTCCCCTTTGGCTATATCAGCATAGCGTTTTCGTACCGTTTTCTTTATTTCCCCTTGTTTCATTTCTATCCTTTCTTTTATTTTATCCTGCCAATATTTCTTTCATGACTGGACCGAGCAATTCCTTCACCATGTTTGCAAGATTTTCCACTTTGATTAAGGAAATGCAGCAGATCTCACCGTCTTTTTCCCAGCTAGTGACAGCCATTTTGTCGCCAGGGCGAATTATTGCCCTATCCCTAATCCCCTTAGGAAGCACCATTTGCCCTCTGTCATCTATGCTGATTACCGATTCAACCTTGCAAATGCCTAGATTGCCCTCCATCGTCATGCAACAGGTTTTATCGCCACTTTTTTCAACCATTTTTATCACTCCTTCTACCTTTTTCAGAATAATCTGAATTATCTGAATACTAGTCATTCTGACAGGCATTGTCAAGGCTATCTTAAAGCTTTCTGCCCCCATTTTTTTTCAAGGGATACGAAGTATCTAAGGGCTTAGAATGTTGACTTTCTCTGTATAGTTTAGTACTTTGCTATCAAAGTCGGAGCTATCCATTAACAATCTTACATCACACAAGGGTGTAAAATGGTCGAGAAAGCACGTTAACCCTCCATTTGTATTAAAAGAATCGGAGGGATTTTTTATTTTTCAGAGGTCAGGAAATTATGTTTGTGGGGAGGCAGAAGCTTGTAATGTGGGACGAAAGATTATAGAGCACTGTGGTTCTGAATGAAAGGAGGTGCCACATGTATTGTCCAAAATGCGGAACGCAAAACGTAGACAATGCCTACAGATGCACCAATTGTGGAATTATCCTGCAGCGGGTAGCTCCTGAGAAAAAAAGCAATACCGCTGTTATCGTGACGGTCATTGTAGTAGCAGGAGTATTTGTATTTTTTGCAGTGGTAGGCATACTTGCAGCCATAGCCATCCCTGCTTATCTCGATTATACGGTTAAGGCAAGGATCAGTGAAGTGAACGATGCCTTCGATGGTTTAGTAGGGGCAGCAGTGGGGTATCATGCCAAGACCGGTCAATTCCCAGACGCAGATTATCCGCTCGATACCCTTGTAGAGATGTCACAGACGTATGGGGCGTTTAGCTGTACAGAGCGTGGTAGTGATAATGATATTACTTATAGGTTTACGTTTAATGATACGATTTCTAACATAAATGGTTGCACACTTGATATACAGCTTACGTACGCGCCGGATACAGGGTACACTACACAGTGGCTTTCCACCTCTACCCTGCCACTGCGGTATATGCCACGACAGTAACGAACATGGAGAGAGGCGTTAGATAGGGGGCGAGATGTTTGGTGTTGGCCTGCCGGAACTTATTATAATACTGATTATCTTGGCGATTCCTGCGGCAATTATCATTGGCATTATATTAATAGTAAGACTGAGCGCAGATAAATCGGGTAAAGACCTGCGCCATGTTTTTTGTACAACATGCGGGACAAAAAATAGTGGCAGTGCTTCTCACTGTTTCCGGTGCGGCAATATCTTGTTGCGTCCTCAGCACAATGGTAAAGGTATATCAGTAGGGGGGGTGGTCCCGAATTACCTGGCCCAAGCTATCTTGGCGACTGTTTTCTGCTGTGTGCCGTTCGGCATACCGGCTATTGTCTTTGCCGCACAGGTAAATAGTAAATTGGAGGGGGGTGACTATGCGGGCGCTGTTGAGGCTTCCAAGAGGGCAAAGCTGTGGTGTTGGATTTCTTTTGGGGTTGGATTAGGCATTGTGGTCGTTTATCTTGTCTTTGGACTAATCGGTGTCCTTATGGAAGGAAGGTATTAACTTATTGTGGATGAAATTTGTTTCGAAAGCGGTTTGAGCGTAATGAGAGATCAGCGATTGGAGACATTGGCGCTTGTGGTGATGGGAATGGCTGCAATGTGTATACTCTATATTTTTAATCCCTCGACTTCAGTTCTGTATATGCCGTGCCCTTTTCATGAGCTGACCGGCCTTGAGTGTCCTGGTTGCGGGTCGTTGCGTGCGATACATCACCTCCTGCATGGGCATGTGGCAACTGCGTTTGTGCTTAATCCGTTGATGATATTAGTTTCGCCATTTTTGGGGTACAGTTTTTTATCGTATCTACTGGTCACCTCACGAAGGAGACTACTCCCACCTATTTTTGTCCCGGCAATTGGCATTTGGATATTTTTAGGCGTTGTGCTTCTATTCTGGGTTATACGAAATACCCCCGCGTATCCGTTTTAATCGTTAGTCTTTCTCAAGCTCTCTTACGGAAAGTTGGCAATCAAAAGACAGAAGGTAGCGGCTAGATGCTCCCGAACTAATTTTAACTTGTCCGTGTTTTCCTAACGTGTTAGCATACAACGACAAAGCTGTGAAGTTTATATCAATTGTCTAAATAATTTTCTTTCAAACCCCTCGATGACCGTTGCCCGCTTGGGTGAGCACAAGGGATATTTTTAAAGAAAGAGGTAGAGGATGGATTGTATGAGGGAAACTATCGAGCTGATTATTATCGGATTACCGGCTTTGTGTGCAGAAGTGGACACAGGGAGTTTTACGAATGAATTGGATCGTTAATGTAGACACGTCCATCCTGAAGTTTTTTAATCTGGAGTTGGTACATCCGTTCCTCGACCGGTTTATCCCCCTTTTTTCTCATTTTGACAAGTGGAAGATTCCGCTGATCGTTCTTTTGATAGTAATTGTGGTCGTAAGACGCAAAGAAGGGGTTCTCATCGTAGCTGGCCTTGGTTTAACCATCCTGCTCAGCGAGGCGATGAGTACCACGGTGTTGAAGGAACTCATAGACAGGGTCAGGCCGTGCCATATCCATGAGTGGGTGCGTCTCATAGAAGGATATTGCCCCAAGTCCCCTGCTCTCCCCTCAAGCCACGCCACCAATATCTCTGCGGCAATCACGTTCCTCGCCTTTTTCTTTCCGCGCTGGCTCTTTGTGATGATACCCTTGGCCCTCCTCGTCGGCTATTCTCGGGTCTATTTGGGCGTACACTATCCCTTGGATGTCGTTGGGGGTTGGATACTCGGCGTCTTGTGTGGCTGGTCGCTTTTTATCGTTTTTAAGACGGTTGTTTTTCCACGACTGGGTATTACGGTAAAGCACGCCCCCGCCACATTAAAAGAGAAGAAACCTTTACCCAAGAAGCGGAAGACTTCATAAGACTTTTTGTAGAACCTAACTAAGGTCACTGTTTGGCCGTTCAGTGGTTTTTGGTGGGATGTATTGACGCCGCAGCTTTGTTTTTGAATATTAGATGAGAAGCTCTTGGGAGTTGGTAGTTTCGCGTGAACCTTCCTCTTTTTCTTCCTCTTCATGATCTTCCTCCAGAGGACAGATGAAAAGCGCATGATCCAATGGGTCCTCGCAGAGTTGTACCGCGCAGGCGGCCTCATACTGATCGAGGGTGATGCGCTTAGATAGATACATAAGCTCCAAGACAGTTCTATAACGCTCCAAGGCCCTTTCTGGATACTTACGGGGGTTATACAGCCTCGGGCTGGGAATAATGGCCGCCAGCAGGACGGACTCATAAAAGTTCAGATCAGAGGGGATTTTGCGAAAATAATGCCAGCTGGCTTCTCCCACCCCATATACTCCTGGCCCCCACTCGATAATATTTACATATAATTCGAGAATTCTATTTTTACTGAGGGTTCGTTCCAACCTGCGGGTGATAACTGCTTCCTTTAATTTTCTCAGTAGCGATTTCTTTTTAGAAAGGTAAAGGTTTTTGGCGAGCTGCTGGGTGATGGTGCTTCCTCCCCGGACGGGTTTTCGTTTTTTGATATTTTCCCAGAAGGCGTCTCTCATCGCTGAGAAATTGAATCCGTTGTGTCGGTAAAAGGTGTCGTCCTCTGCGACGATGACGCTCCACTGGAGAGCGGGGGGGGTGTTGGAGAGAGGGGTCCAGTGCGGATTTTGCTGCCCCACCAAGAAAGGTACTGTCTTGCCATCCGCATCCTTAAGCATGAGCGTCATGGTATACTGCGAGTCCTTGAGAGGACGCACATCCGGGAGGGAGCGTGTAAAAAAATAGAGCAGGGCGCTGCATAAGGTTATCACTATACAAGCGCTTATCAAGGATTTTTTCTTTAACATGGTTATTTTACTGGTTAGGATTATATTGGTTTAAGAGACAATCGTCAGGATCAAACATTGAACCGAAAATGGATGATATCTCCGTCTTGCACGACGTAGTCCTTTCCATGTACTTTTAGCAGCCCCTTTTCTTTGGCGTTATGTTCCGAGCCGCATCGTATGAGGTCATCAAACGATACCACCTCGGCCTTGATAAACCCCCGCTCCATATCACTGTGGATTTTCCCCGCTGCTTGCAGCGTAGGGGTTCCCCGAGGGACAGTCCATGCCCTGAGGTCTTGGTTCACCATGGTGAAAAAGGTTATGAGACCGAGAGTATCATACCCTATCTGTATCAGGCGTTTGAGACCGGAATCCTCGAGCCCCAATTCCTGGCGGAACTCCTCCTGCTCCCCCTCTGTAAGCAGGGAGATCTCCGCCTCAAGTTTTCCAGCAATGACTACTACCGCCGTCCCTTCGGTTTGGGCTAACTCCTGAAGATCCGCAAGATACTGATTGTCAGTTGTCTCCCCTGGATCATCCACATTGGCGACATAGAACGTCGGCAGGGCGGTGAGGAGTCGGAGATCGGAGGGAAGGGATCTTTCCGCACCCTCGACAAATTTCCCTGCCGGTTGCCCCTGGTCTAAAAATTCCTTGATTTCCTCCAAAAGACGGGATTCTTCCTCAGCCCCTTTTTCGCCCACCCGGAGGAGCCGTTTTGCCTTTTCAAACCTCCTGTCCAGCACTTCGAGATCGGCCAGGATGAGTTCGGTGTTTACCACCTCTACGTCACGGCGGGGATCAATGGCGCCGTAGGTATGGGCTATGTCATTATCGGCAAAGCACCTGACCACATGGGCAATGGCGTCGACATCCCGTATATGCCCTAAAAACTGATTGCCCAACCCCTCTCCGTTACTGGCCCCTTTGACCAAGCCTGCAATATCGACAAATTCCAATGTCGTAGGGGTAACCTTTTTGGGTTTGGTCAAACGGGCCAACGCATCTAAGCGCGCCTCAGGGACCGGGACGATGCCAACATTGGGTTCGATGGTGCAGAAGGGATAGCTGGCTACCTCAGCGGCGGCCGCTGTGAGGGCGTTGAAGATTGTAGATTTTCCCACGTTGGGAAGACCCACTATACCGCACCTAAATCCCATAGATCCTTCTCCCCCGCGAGGATGCTTTCTCTAATCTCCTCATGAGAGGGTCTTCATGTGGTGGATTTCTTTATGGCCTTTTATTTTTTACGACCCTTTTTTGATGCTTTAGTTCTTTGTTTTGTTTTTTCTTCCCTCTTTTTTGCTTTTGCCCCTTTCTTTCCCTCTTCCTTTGTTTTCTTGCCTTCCTTCACCGGTTTTACATCCGTAATCGAGCGCTTTATGATTTTCCCTTTATGTTTGGGAAAGTCTGCCTTGATATATACCGTTGTGGGAAAGATCTTGTAAATTATCCCTTCCTTTTCACCCTTGCCAAAAGGAAAAGCAATTGTATTGCCTGCTTCCATCTGTTCCTCCTTCCTCAAAAGACCTTAAGCCAGTAGTACGCCAGAAGTTTTTGATACTCCATGATCACACTCTGAAAATCTTCGTTTTGCTTCCACCATGACTCTGGATTGGATGCGTCGTAGGGAGTGGGGACGCTGATGACGGTAGCCTTGCCCTTGAGGGCATCCTTAAAAATGAGATAGGCTCGCCTTGAGTGATATTTGGATGTCACCAAGAGGACAGTTGTATATCCCTTTCGTTCAACTAAATTCCTTGCCTCTTGGGCCTCATCCCATGTGTTGGTAACTTCTTGCGCAGATGTCTCTATATTGGTCAAGGGGACCCCAAACTTCTCGAGAATAGTGATGAGTATATCCCTGTTTTCTGGGATATCTATCCCTTGTGCTATGATTTCTTCCTGGCCTTTCATGCGCTCCATTCGCGGGACAAAGATTGTCTTAGCCAGTCCCCTATTGTAAAGATCTATTCCTCCCCTCGCCCTGATGATGGTGTCTTCCCAACAGGCTGGAATGGCAATCACATCAGCCTGTTGGGGATCCTGTTGGTAGACCAGGTATCGACCGAGGGCGCTTAAGATATTTTGATGATAAGCGATAAGGAGTATGATGGCAACTGCCATACCGATCAGGAAGATCAGTTTTCCTCGTCGCGATTGCTGCTTTCGTCGGACCTTCGGATTTATCATGGATGGTTTTATTCGTTTTCTCATAGTGTTTGTTCACCTTTTTATCATAAACCGAACCGCATTTCAACTGACCTCAACCGATTCTTTGTGACGTTCTCTCAACAATTCAGGATTGATGAATTCAGATTTAATGGTGAGAGAAAAGAAGGTTTCTTCAGATACAAAAGGCGTCCCAGGCGGGACGCCTTTTGTATGCTTTTGCTGGTTAACGGAGCTTCTCTTCGCCGATTCTCATACTGTAGAATGAACGATACACAAAGATCAAAGCGACTATGAAAAAGGCAAGGCCGAGGCCGAGCTTCAAACCACGGCTTGTCATCGTCACTGCGATCTCCGTGGCAAGCAGGCCGAAGAGCGTGGTGAATTTGATGACGGGGTTCATGGAAACCGAAGAGGTATCCTTAAAGGGGTCGCCGACGGTGTCGCCGACAACGGTCGCTTCGTGCAGCGGAGTGCCCTTTTCTTTCAGGTCTACCTCGACGATCTTTTTGGCGTTATCCCACGCACCGCCTGCATTTGCCATAAAGATAGCCTGATAGAGGCCGAAAAACGCAATGGCAATGAGGTAGCCGATGAAGAAGTAAGGATCAAAAAAGGAGAGTGCGAGGGCAAGGAAAAAGACGACGACAAAGATATTCACCATACCTTTCTGCGCATACTGGGTACAGATCTTTACTACTTCCTTGCTGTCTTTGATTGATGCCGCCTTCTTTTTGAGGTTGATTTTTTTCTTGATGAAGACAACGGCCCTGTATGCGCCCGTTGTGACAGCCTGTGTCGCGGCGCCGGTGAACCAGTATATAACGGCCCCACCCATCAGAAGACCGAGGATGATCTTGGGGTTTACGAGGCTCAACTGGGCGACAACGTTTCCAAAGAGGTTTTCAAGAAGCATGATAATGCCGAAGACCATCGTCGTGGCGCCGACAACAGCGGTGCCGATGAGAACCGGTTTCGCGGTCGCTTTGAAGGTATTTCCGGCGCCGTCCGCCTCTTCGAGATAGTCCTTACCATGCTTAAAATCGGGATCAAATCCGAAATCCTTTTTGATCTCTTTCTTGATGCCGGGAATGCTCTCGATGCGGGAGAGCTCATAGACTGACTGGGCATTGTCGGAGACGGGGCCAAAGGAGTCAACGCAGATCGTGACAGGTCCCATGCCGAGGAAACCAAAGGCCACAAGCCCAAACGCGAAGACAGGCGCCGCAAATGCAAACTGCGCGGGCATGATCGCGAGGATAGCGGCGTGCTGGGACACCATATAGGCGATTAACATGAGAACAAGGATGACGAGACCTTCCCAGAAGGCCGAAAAGTTGCCGGCTACAAATCCGGAGAGGATGTCGAGCGATGCCCCGCCGTGCCGTGCCGCGCCGACAACCTCCTTCACATGGCGCGACTTTGTGCTTGTAAAGACCTTGGTGAATTCAGGTATCAATGCACCGGCTATGGTGCCGCAGCTGATGATGATGGACAGCGCCCACCAGAGGCCGGGGTACTGGGGATCGAGCTCGCCGAGAAGCACATAGCTTGCACCGAAGGTAACAAGGATCGAGATGATCGAGGTGATCCAGATAAGGTTCGTCAGGGGTTGCTCGAAGTTGAATTTCTTCTTGTCGCCAAAGAGAGAAGTGGTGATACCTTTATTGATGAAATATGATACGAGAGATGTGATTATCATAAGAATACGCATCGCGAAAATCCAGATGATGAGGGTTGCCGACATGGTTGCGTTTGCAGCCAGTGCGATGGCGAGGAATGCGATAAGCGCCACGCCGGTTACGCCATAGGTCTCGAAACCGTCCGCTGTGGGGCCAACGCTGTCGCCCGCATTGTCGCCGGTACAGTCGGCGATGACGCCGGGATTCTTCGGATCATCTTCAGGAAGATGGAAGATGATCTTCATAAGGTCGGAGCCGATATCGGCGATCTTCGTGAAGATACCCCCCGCGATCCTAAGCGCGCTCGCGCCGAGTGATTCGCCGATGGCGAAGCCGATGAAGCAGGGGCCTGCCAGTTCCTTGAGGAATACAAGGATGCAGATCATGAAGAAGAGCTCAACACTGACAAGCAGAAGGCCGACGCTCATACCCGACTTCATGGGGATATTGACGACGTCAATGGGTTTGTGCGTAAGAGAGGCGAACGCCGCTCTCGCGTTTGCCTTTGTGTTGATCCTCATGCCGAACCAGGCAACCCCATAGGAACCGAGGATGCCGAGAACCGAACAGAAGAGGATGATTGCCATATGGCCGATGGGCGAATGGGAGAGCCCTATGAAGTAGTAGACCATACACGCGGCGATAAGGACCCAAAGGGCGATGAGAAACTTGCCCTGCTGCGTGAGATAGGACTTACAGGTCTCCCAGATGATGTTTGAAACACCAAGCATCGACTTGTGGGCCGGCAGATTCTTCGTCTGCTTGTACTGTATTATCGCGAAGATTAACCCGATAATACAGATAAAAAGGCCACCATACATAATGGACAGACCGCTCATACCGCCAAAGGCGCTGAACTGCACCTCACCAAGGGGCGGCAGTATGATATCCGCTTCACCGGCAAGTACCGGAGATGCAAGGAGCATCACCATAACTATTAGTAATGCCGCGCCGAGAACTTTTTTAGTAACCATTATGTTCTATCCTCCTTTTATATTTTTTCCGCGAACTTTGTTATAAGGTGGTTTAATCTAACAGAACGAATCCAGTGACGTCAAGGCCTTTTTCGTCTTTTTGTGAAAGCTAGTTCAATGTTGAGGGGCGGGAAATATAAATTTTTCTTGACATCAAGAACTAAGAGTTTCACTATATTTGCAATAAAAAACCAGTATACTTGAGGAGTTATACAAAGTGACATGGCTCATCATCGGCCTGGGGAATCCGGGCAGAAGATATCGGCTGACGAAACACAATGTGGGCTTTCGGGTAGTGGATCAATGTGCCGAGAAAAAGGGAATTAAACTAAAAAAAAGGCGCCTGGGCAAGGTTCAAGTAGGAGAAGGCCGGGTAGGAGCGGAACGGGTCGTGATCGCAAAGCCCTTGACTTACATGAATAGGAGCGGCTCAGTAGTAAAGAAGCTAATCGGAGAATTGGGAATTTCTCTCGATCACCTCGTGGTGGTGCATGATGATTTGGATTTGGCATGCGGCCGGATAAAGATAAAGGAAAAGGGGGGGCATGGCGGGCATAAGGGGGTTAGATCGATCATTGAGCAGATAGGGAGTCCTGACTTCGTGAGGGTGAAGGTGGGAATTGACAAACCCGAAACGCCTGCCGAGGGGGTGGATTATGTCCTTTCTCCCTTTGATGACGAACAGCTCCCTCTTGTGGAGGAGAGCATGGAACAGGCCTCTGAAGCCATTGAGGCTATTATTGTGTCTGGAAGAGACCAGGCCATGAGTAGGTATAATTAAACTTGATAACAAAATTAATAATTCAGCTGATTCTAAATAAATGAGACGATATTATGACGAATTTTTAGTCTAGTGCTGCGACTTTGAGGTGAGAAAACTTTGATGCACAAATATCTTTTATATAAAATCATAGTAATAGTAGACTACGCTTAAAAATAAATGTTCGGACCAACCGCATAAGCCAAATAATATCCAATTTTTTGAGAACATATGTTATTTAATTCTATTGATTTTGCAGTTTTTTTGCCAACAGTTTTTGTTTTCTATTGGTTCGTTACAAATCGAAACCTGAAAATACAAAATTTCTTAATTGTAGTCGCCAGTTATCTCTTTTACGGTTGGTGGGACTGGAGATTTTTATTACTCATTGCATTTAGTACTTTGGTTGATTATTCAGTGGGCTTGGGTTTAGCTAAAAAGCAATCGCCTAATGCAAGAAAGATGCTTTTCTGGATAAGCATTCTTGTAAATCTTGGTTTCTTGGGGTTTTTTAAATATTTTGGTTTTTTTCTTGACAATTTTATAATGGTTTTTTCTTTTTTGGGAAAACCAATTAGTGTAAATTCACTTAATATAATTTTACCAGTGGGTATTAGTTTTTACACTTTTCAAAAATTAAGTTACACTATTGATGTTTATAGACGAAAATTAGAACCCACAAACGATTTTATTGCATTTGCGGCTTTTGTAAGTTTTTTCCCTCAGCTGGTTGCAGGGCCTATTGAAAGAGCAACTCATCTTCTGCCTCAATTTTTCATTAAAAGAAGGTTTGCTTATCCCAAAGCCGTTGATGGCTTGAAACAAATTCTCTGGGGGATGTTTAAGAAAGTCGTTATTGCGGACAATTGTGCTGAATATGCAAATATGATATTCAACAACTCTACCGACTATAATGGAAGTGCTTTGGTTCTTGGAGTAATATTCTTCTCTATTCAGATTTACGGAGACTTCTCTGGGTATTCAGATATAGCGATCGGGGCTTCAAGGCTATTTGGGTTTAACCTTAAGAGAAATTTTGCATACCCTTATTTTTCAAGAGACATCGCTGAATTCTGGAGACGTTGGCATATTTCTTTATTAACGTGGTTTAGGGATTATTTATACATCCCATTAGGTGGCAGTAGAGTTAAAACATCACTAAAAATTAGAAATACGTTTATTGTTTTTTTGGTGAGTGGTCTTTGGCATGGGGCAAATTGGACATTTATTGTTTGGGGTGCTTTACATGTTCTATACTTTTTACCACTACTTTTACTTAAAAGGAATAGAAATAATTTAGATATTGTAGCTCAAGAAAAATATCTACCGACAATGAAGGAATTCATTAATATGGTGATCACTTTTTCACTTGTTACTTTCGCTTGGATATTTTTTAGAGCAGAGAGTATTGGTCATGCCTTTTTATATATAAATGGAATGCTTTTATTTTCGCTTTTTCATATCCCTAATATTCCAAAAGAACCTGTTTTATTATTATTAGGTTTGATATTAGCATTCGTTAGCGTTGAATGGGTAGGACGAGAAGACCAATTTGCAATTGAATGTATTGGAAACAAGCAACCTCAAATGGTACGGTGGTCATTTTATTCCTTTATAATTTTCGCAATAGGAATGTATATGCAAACACAGGAAACACCGTTTATTTATTTTCAATTCTGAGTTCACTATGAAACTTTTCTTAAAAAAAACCACCTTATTTATTGGATTTACAGTAATTTTTTATTCATTCTGTACTATTTTGTGGGGACTATATTTTTCATCAGCCTTAACCAAAAATATTAATCATCGTATTGGTTCTTATGGTCATATGAATTCTAGAATAAAGGATTTGAAATCGCATGGCAATGTGGATATTCTTTTTTTAGGTTCCTCACATGCTTACAGGGGATTTGATCCTAGAATATTCAAGAAAAATGGTATAAATGTTTTCAATCTTGGGTCAAGTTCCCAAACTCCTATTCAAACTGAAATATTAGTCAATCGATACCTGGAATTATTGTCCCCAAAATTGGTCATATATGAAGTGTATCCAGGGACTTTTTCAAGTGATGGCATTGAATCTGCGATGGATATCATTGCTAATGACAAAAACGATATTGATATCATCAAAATGGCTCTAAAATTCAATCATATAAAAGTATATAATACCTTACTTTATGACTTATTTAGGGAGGCCTTTTCTTTGGATAGTGATTTTGTAGAAGACGCAAAAAAGGGGGACGATACCTACATAGAAGGTGGCTTTGTAGAGAAAAAATTAGCGTACTACGATGAAATGAATAGTCATCCTGCAAGAAGTTGGAATCTAAGACAAGATCAACTCAACTCATTTGAAAGAATCCTCAAAAGGCTAAGAGGAAAAGAAGTTGATGTAGTCTTGGTACAAATTCCCCTTACCAGCAGTCTTTATAATTCATATCTCAATAACTTGGAGGTTGACAGCTATTTTAGTGGCCTAGATAATTACTATAATTTTAATGAACTCATAGAATTATCAGACAATCAATATTTTTACGACGCACATCATCTTAATCAAGCTGGCGTAGAAATCTTCAATAGAGAATTACTCAAAATATTAAAAAATGATGGTATCCTCAAAAACCACGGCTTATAATAATTATTTGTCACCGGACTGCCCAAGTGAGGCTTTGATTGTTGCAGGTTTCTAAATGTAGTAACTTTGCCAGCGAACTATTCAAGAGTCAACCGGCGTTCCCCATCAATCGGGTGTTGCAGTAGTATTTCACTTTTAGACAATGGCACTTCGGGCAGACGATGAAAAAGGACGTTTGGCCCACAGCTCAGTTGCGGGCCTCATTAGCGCCGCCTAATGCAACAGCCGGGCGCGAGAGAAAAAGAGAAGAGATGATAGGCGACGGCGGCGCTAATGGCCGAGCTGAGCTCCACTCAGACGC
>JAFGNJ010000020.1 GCA_016927065.1 Deltaproteobacteria bacterium | reverse complement strand
TGATGCTTGGGGAAAAATCCCTATGCATTTTTACTCCGTGCAAGTCATAAAATTGATTTTGGGCAACAGGCCGTTGACTGAGGACAATTTATTTTAAGTGCACAAGGGGTCGTATCGTATTCTTGATTGGGGTTAACACATCCCATATTCGCGGGAAATAAGAAGAAAAGATTTCATGGCGGGGGATCCTCCCGCTTTTTTGTAATAGGCCTTTTGTATATGAGGAGGTGCTAAAGGAGACGATTATTTCTTGGATATGACCGTCTTTACCGCATCAACCGGGACCTGCAGGGTCCTCTTGAGCACCCCCCAGAGGCCGCTCCCCACGGCTTCTGGGGGAAGGAGCGTTACCTTGGGATCGTCAATGGGGCCTTTCACGCTGAAGGGTACGGAGATAAAGGTTCCGTTTTTACCAGTGATAACCCGCCCTACTATAGGTATGTGTTTCAAGACGGTATCTATGGTCTTTAAGGGCGCCACGAGTACCGCAATATCCGCCTCGCCCTTTACCAGATCTATCTTTCCTTCGCCCACGATCTTCATCGACGGCCCGTCTATGACCGCTTCTTTCAGATAGATGTAGCCATCCCGCAGCTCACCCGTTATGACGAACGTGTCGTACTCGAACCCTTTCTGGGTAAAATCGGGGAATTTTCCTTCAAAGAGCCCGATAACGTTTAACATGCCGAAGAGCTGAGAGAGGAGCGTCCAGCGGTAAATCCTACCGTCTTCTGAGATGAACACAAGGCTTCCCTCAGAGGCCTCTCTGAGGGGGTCTTCCGTACCTTCGGCCCACATATCGCCCTCGAAGCGGAACGTCCCTTCAATAAGGGCATCCTTATCCCACAGACACAAGAGGGTTGAGGCAAGATCAGCCTCCTCTGCCTGGAACTGAAAGGCGTGGGTAACCACCCCACCGCTTGTAGTCATACTGCCGATACAGTGGAGGCCGCAGAGGTCGGCGGCAGAAACCGTTATCTCAATCCCTTGTTTTTCAAAGGAAATACCCCCCTCGACGTTTTCCCACTGATACCCTTTCCACCTTATGGCGTCGGCCCGCCACGATGACTTTCCATTGTTGAGCGTAAGCTGTCCTCCTTCAAGAGAGATTGTTCCGGGAGAGTGAGCATGACGGAAGGAGACGTTGAAACTCTCTACCTCAACTTGGGAGTGGATATTATGAATGGTCTCACCTAATACTAATCTGCCCTTTCCCCTTCCTTGCGCCTCCTGAAAACTCTTAATCTCTTTCCTCAGATCATCCTCCTTGATAATCATGGGGAGATAGTAGGTAAGGTCTTCGGCCCTCGCATCCAACATAATATCTAAATGAAAAGGCTCTCTCTCTTTAATCAGACCAACCACCATCGCACCCTTTTTACCGATCGACCTGCCAAGACGCACATCGGCGTCCCAGCACCGTAACATCGCCTCTTCGATCTCAAACTCACCCGATGCCTCTTCTAACGGCAGGTCGGCCGGCGGTGCCAGGATGCGCCCAGCAGCGAGGGTGCCGCGGACCCTTACGTTTCGTTTAAAATCAAATGCCTCCTTGAAGTCTTTTCCCGTGCCGTGAAGGGTAATCCAAGAGATTTCACCACTCTGGAAGATATGGAAGACTCTTCGAACTGACTTATTATGCTTTCCCAGCATCTCGAGAGCCGCCCCTCGGATCTTTTCTATCGTTACTTTTGTCCCCGTGGCGAGAAAAGAACAGGATGTGCCCCCTTCGTCCTGTGCCCAGGCCGAGAATCTCAACTCTATTCTCTCTGCTCCGGGGCAGGAGAAACTAACTGCCAATCTAACCTCTCCATCTTGCTGCGGAGACACATTGCCTGTTACATCTTCTATGGTAAAGAACGGGGCCTGCTGCGCAGTTCTCAAGATTTGAATGACTCCTCCCTTGAACACCACGGAGGGGATCATACGCGCCACGTCGCGATCGACGCGGGAGGCAATATCCTTGTTGCGCTCGATGGCCCCCTCGGGCAGGACAAGATTGAGGATCGCCCCCTGTACAACAATCCGCTTCACCGTGATCTTCTTTTTCAATAGCGGGATAAGGCGTGGATATATCCGTGCCTTCGCAACGGTACCACCGCCCAACCGGGTAGATTTGATCGTTACCCCCTTCACGGTGACATGAGGCCAGGGCAAGAGCGCGAGAGAGGCACGAGATATTACCACCTCCCCGTGGAGTTGCGATGATATCTCATCGGCGATTCTCGCCTTGATAGCTTTGACTTCTATCTGAGGTATGATGATTATGGCACTGGCGAGTAAAACGATTGGGATCAGAATCAGGAGACGCTTTGTGTTCCGTGTCTTTTTTTGTTTCTTTTTTACGACTTTTTTGGTCGTTTTCATTTATATACCACCGCTCGGATCATCGCTTAGACAACGGTATCCTGTTAAGTTACCATAACTCTCACGCGCAAAAAAGAAGCATTGATGTCTACAGTTTACTTTTTGACGCGCATCAAATGGGGAAATTCAGTTTCAATACCCTCTCTATCTCGTATGGTAATCAGCGCATGCCTGGTAACGACATCTTCATGTAATCTCCGGGTACATCAAAGAGGGAATCCGAGACCCCTCCCTCCTTTATGTTTTTGTACTCGGTAAGCATGTAGCTCGATGGTGATTTGTACTCAGATTTAATGGGGTAGTTAAGCTTTTGTGAATACCACTGGGTCGCTGTACCCATAGAGGTATCGTGATAGATGTACTGATATTTGTCGCATGTATAGCCATTAACCGTTTCCTTGCCGAGGTATTTTTGCACGGCCATGTCCTTTATCTTCTGGTCTAAGGTGGGGTCACTAGCTGTTGCACCCTCGTTGCTCGGTATATCCATATATACCTTTTCCGCCGGCATCAGGAGCCAGAACATCTTTTTATCAAACCGGAAAATCATAGCCTGTTTTGTGCCTTGTTGTATATATTCTTGCCTTGTTTTTTCTCCTTTGACATAGACCTTGCCAGTGATGGTCTCGCCGGCTTGCTTTAACAGCAGATCGGCACTGAATTCAGCAGCGATACTGGTTGCGGAAAAGCACCCAATAAGCGCTAACGCTATAGCCCACCCCAATAGTTTCCTCCTCCACATCTTGAATCCTCCTTCTCTTATTATTTCACTATCCCCGTTTTGCGCTACGCACCTTCCCTTTGGAGAATCCGCATACACTGATTCTCGCAGGGGGTATTGCTGCGTCTCATACTGCCTTCTTTTGTGCTCATATGGTAAGAGAATGCTGACATTCTACGTTAAAGATGTGAGTGGGTCAAGGATATTCCTGTTCATTGCCGATTTTGCAGGATGGGACGATCCACTTAACCCCTTCATCCATTTGCCATTGATGGATGAGCGGTAACATGGTAGATTAATCAGGCTTTTCTGAGCTTGTAATAACGGTCATACACAAAGGGAGATGAAGGATGAAGGGTTCGGAACAACTCTTTAAGAAAGCACAACGATATATCCCGGGTGGGGTGAACAGCCCGGTGCGGGCATTCCGGGCGGTGGGCGGAACACCCCTTTTTATCCAGCGGGCTCAGGGCGCGCGGATTTGGGACGTGGATGATAATGAATACATCGATTACGTGGCCTCGTGGGGCCCCATGATCTTGGGGCATGCCCATCCCCAGGTGGTGCAGGCCTTGCAGCGTGCTGTTGAGCGAGGGACCAGCTATGGAGCCCCCACGGCTCTAGAGGTAGAGCTTGCCGCACTCATCGTGGAGGCTATTCCCTCGGTGGAGTCGGTGCGGATGGTCAACTCCGGGACTGAGGCGGTAATGAGCGCCATCCGCCTGGCCCGAGGGTGGACCAAGCGAGATAAGGTCATCAAATTCGAGGGCTGCTATCATGGTCATTCCGATGGGCTGTTAGTGAAGGCGGGATCAGGGGCCACCACCTTCGGGCAGCCGGACAGCCCCGGTGTTCCGGCGGACTATGCGCGCAACACACTCCTTGCACCTTTCAATGACCTCGATGCGGTCACGGGACTGGTTAAAGACAATCCCGGCCAGATTGCCTGCATCGTCGTAGAGCCCGTCGCCGGGAATATGGGGGTGATCACACCGCAGGAGGGGTTTCTCGAAGGTTTGAGGAAGGTGTGCGATCAGGAAGGTATCTGTTTGATCTTCGATGAAGTGATCACCGGTTTCCGGGTGGGGTGGTCTGGCGCGCAGGGTTTGTATGGAGTGACACCCGATCTCACTTGCCTCGGCAAGATCATCGGCGGGGGGCTGCCGGTAGGGGCCTTCGGCGGCAGACGGGAGATCATGGAGAACTTGGCCCCCGCAGGGGGTGTCTATCAGGCCGGGACCCTGGCGGGAAACCCCCTGGCCATGACCGCCGGCATCGAGACCCTGAAGCTCCTGAAAGAGGCGGGGGTATATGAACACTTGGAAGAGAAGGCAGCGTACCTCTGCACCGAGGCAGAGAAAGTCGCCCATTCCTCAAAAACCTCGACATACTGCACCCGTGTGGGCTCCATGTTCTGCACCTTTTTCACCCCAGGGCCGGTGGTCGACTACGATTCAGCCAAACAGAGCGATATTGATGCCTTCCGACGCTACTTCTGGGCCCTCCTCAAAGGGGGGATCTATGTCGCCCCTTCCCAGTTTGAAGCGGGCTTTCTCTCCTTGGCCCACACAGATGAAGATATTGAGAAGACTCTCGCCGCCCTCCACGGCGCCTTTCAGGCTGCCTCGTAGGTAAACTACCCCGCCAAGGGCGGGAAAAATCCTAGCTATCCTCCCCTCCCACCAAAAAGATGGAGGCCGAAGGTGGCCCATCGGCCAGATCTTCGACAAGGGGAGAGGAATAAAGTGGAGTATAAAAACTTTACCCACAAAATCGCTTGTCCTCATCGCTCCCGTTAAAAACCACACAGAAAAACCGAGGTTGAAACACGACTTAAAGTGATTAAATTCTCTTTAGAACAAAAGGAGGTGAGAGCGATGACAAGGCTATTAAGATTAATACCCAGACAAGGAAGGTTTCTCTCTGTGGTACCTGAGTTTGCTGTATTGGATCGGTTTTTCGGTGATCTAGAACTTCCTGCGCTCTTCGGCAGAGAAGGGGAGTTGGTGCCGGCATTTGATATCGCTGAAACGGAAAAGGAATATACCATCACCGGTGAGATACCCGGCATTGAGGCGAAAGACCTCAAGGTAACCCTTACAGATGGCGTCTTGAGCATAACGGGCGAAAAAAAGAAGGAAGAGGAAGAGAAGGGTGAGCGCTACCACCGGATTGAACGAGAGTACGGATCATTCCATCGAGGCTTCCGCTTTCCCGAGCATGTAACGTCGGATAAGATTAAAGCGAACTACAAGGATGGCGTCTTGAAAGTCGCCCTCCCAAAGACTGAGGTAAAGACAAAGAAGATTGAGGTCAAGGAACAAAAGACCTCAGAGAAGAGAGAAACCGACGTAGAGGTTCAGTAGTGCCATTGCACAGGGCATTGTCCGGCAACTGTTGGACGATGCCCTGTTTTATTATGTACTGATCTCATCATGTGAGGGAATGAAGAGGTTATACCCTTACTTTGTAATAGGGCCTGCCGTAGGTATCTTTATGTACCTTTTCATATAATAGTTCTTCTTGCTCATGCGGGGGCAGTTTCTCATCGGGATGTCCGATGGCGATGATCGACTCCACTTGCTTTTTTGCCGGTATGTTAAGGAGCTCAGCAATATACTCCTGGGAGCTCTTCTTTGTATTGTGCATCCGCTCGCGTATCTGTATCCAGCAACTCCCCAATCCCAGAGATTCGGCTGCCAGGTGGATAAAAATGGAGGCGATAGAGGCGTCCTCAACCCACACATCGCACGTTTGAGGGTCTGCGCACACAACGATACCCAGAGGGGCATCCTTGAGGAAAGTAGCCCCGTGCTGTTTTGCCAGCGAAAGCTTTCCCAACAAATCCCGGTCCGTCACCATGATAAACTCCCAGGGGTTCAATCCCCTGGACGACGGGGCACGGAGTGCCGCTTCAAGCAGGAGGTCGATCTGCTCAGCCTCGATCGGCTTGTCCAAGAACTTTCTGATACTCCTTCTCTTTTTTATGAGATCAAGAAACATAATATATCCTCCTCGTTGGTAACCCTAGAATCCGTCTTGACAATTGTGCATGGCACCCCTGTTTGAACTGATACCACATACCGTAACAAAAACCAAGATTGTTACAAATATAATACCAAAGCTCACAAAAGAGAACCGGAGAATAATATGCTCTCCGGTCATCAGGAGGGGTGTTGAGAGGTGGGTTTTGGGAAAAGGAGGTTATGCAGCCTATTACAACGACTAAGTGTTTAATTTTGTCGAGGTATCTATTTGTTTTTGTTAAGAAGGTGACCTTGCACATGAGTCTTTACACGGTACCTCCATCCGGGCAATAAAAGGGTACTTGCTTCAAGTTATATCAGCACCTAACCGGCGCCCAAACTTCCATCGTCTTCACTCATCTCCTTAATGAGGTCGGCGGGGTGGAGATGGCCACTATTCATACCGGGGCACCTTTTGGCCCCCCGTTTCCACGCATGGGGTGAATAGACGTTTGAACGCCAGAACGGCCAGGTCCGGCACTGTCGGGGGCGGTCTTCGTACACCGTGCACCCCCGCTCTCTTTCAAAAAAGATACAGTCCTTGTTCGGCTTTTCGATGAGACTGATCACCCCGCCACCCACAACGCGCGTATAATGTTTGCGAAAATCGGCCTCCGGGAGACCAAGACGGTGAGCGAGCGCACTAATCTCTACATCGCTGACTCGCACCGTACCGGAGAATCCGCTACAGCAGCTTCCACATTGCAGGCACTCAAAACAAAGGCCGTCTTTGTACCAGAGTTCCTTTCCCATCTCACGTGCAACCCCTACCTCTTATTCCTCCTTAGGCAGTGGGATCTTCATCTCTTGTTTTATTTGGATTGGGCTTGATAGCAGATGTAATTGTGTATCCTTGTAAAAGGTCAACATTTTTTGATAAGCGTCTTCCGGCAGGTGTAACGGCTGGTCGTTTTTGAGATATTTCGGGATCGGTAAGATGTAAAATTGATTTTTATCTGCTGTACGGTGGACATAGACCCACGTGGGGATGTAGTGTATGTTGGTGATATTCCGTGTTATGCTTTTATTGGTCGTGTAATTTTTTTGTAGGATGAATTTAAAGATAATACCCCCATCACGGTAGCGATCTCTTTGATTGGATACGAAATTCCCCAATGAGTATATCACGAGGCGGGGTTTTGTATCGCCGTATTTGTCGGTGACCTGTCTGAGGACAAAAGGCTGCACAACATGAGGGTGACTCCCCAAGACAATATCAACCCCTTCATTAAAGAGGAAAGCGACTATCTCCTTCTGAAACTGATCGGGGTAGCGCTCATATTCCTTCCCATAGTGGATGAGAACGATGATGAAGTCCGGGAATTGTTCCCTTGCCAGGGCAATGTCTTCCGTCATCTGCTGTTTATCAATAAGGTTTACATGCGTTCCCTTAGGAATAGGCATGTCATTGAGGCCGTACGTGTAACTGAGCAAGGCAAGCCTGATGTAGTTGCGTTCGACCATCAGAATACGGTTGGCTTCATATTCTGATTTGTTACGATAGGTCCCAACGTGCAGGATGTTGTACTCGTCCAAGACCTTGATTGTTTGGACCACGCCTCGTTTGCCCGTATCGCACGAGTGATTGTTGGCCGTCGTGAGTATATCTATACCAGCTCCGTGTATGGCTGTAACAAGGGCATCGGGTGTGCCGAATCGTGGATACCCGGCGTACAGCTTTTTCCTGCCGGGTAGCGTTGTCTCTAAATTGCCGATGGTCAAGTCGGCGGCAGAGAGAAAGTCTTTAGCCGTGGAGAAGACAGGCTCAAAATCGTAGGTATCGTTTTCAACATCCCATGCCGACGTTAATTGCGCGCCATGGACCATGATGTCGCCGATGGCAGCAATGGTTAGTTGATTGAAAGGGCGAGGTTCTTGTGGAACTTCCGGAGGGGGGATCTGCGTCCTGATGCCACAACCGAAAAGGGCGGAGACGAGGACAAAAAGGATACTTATTTTTTTCAAATATCTCAAAAAGCTTGACTTGTAAAAAAAGAGAGGGTCACACAGCTGGTTTTGGATAGGCAATGATGTTTTGTTGTGGGAGAATAGATAATTTTTTCTTGAATATTTTCGCCACATAGTGATTAAACTCCGCTAATAAAATTATAAGGGGATTATTTTTAATTGTAAAGGCGTTTAAATTTATTATATTATTTAATAACTGAGACTAGGCAATAAAAAGGACTTTTTTGAGAAGTTGCTATAAAATAATAGAAAGTTTTTTCTTGTTTTTTGTTGTGCTAAGCTTTGAGCATACACGCTTAGCTTTTATTTTACCTTCTCCAAGCGTTGTTTTTAAGGTACAATAACAGTGAAATATTTCCAAGATAAGGAGAATAGTTAGAAATGAAGCGAAGCTCGATAAAGTTATTCGCAACCATACTTCTCGCTGGGGTTATTATGGTGTTGCTGCATAATCATTTTTGTTCGTACTGTGAGCAACATGAAAAGCACATAGCTATCTTTTACACCAACGATCTACAGGGCACTCTTGAACCCTGCGGCTGAGGGAGCAACCCCCTGGGAGGAATAGCTCGGCGAGCTACCAAGATCAATGAGGTCAGACGGCAAAATATTCCAACGATTGTGATTGATGCCGGAGAGTTTGCTCCTATATACAGTCAGCAGGGTGAGATCAAGTTCGAGGCGCTCCTCGAATCGTTCCACCAGATGCAATATGACGCTATCAGTATAGGCACGCGCGAAATGTTGATGCAACGAGATACGTATAACGCGTTGCAGAAAGCCAAGGCCTCACGGGTCCCTTTGGCAACCCTCAATGTATCATTTCAGGGCACAAGGCTGTGCAGCAAGCCCCTTATCCTCCGCAGGGGTGGAGTCAGTATTGGTATAGTAAGCTTCTTTGTCGGCGGCCACATACCGGAAGCGGCAAAAATGTACTGGGCACTAGATGCTTCCGAAAAGACCGCATTGGAGCAGTTGGCCTACGCAAGAAAAAATGCCGATCTCATCGTCGCCATGCTTCATGGAGATATGTCCCAGACAAGCGCATTTGTAAAAAGACATAAGGGTATAGACATCGTGATTCTATCTCACTGTTTGGCAGAATTAAAAACGCCGGTGAATATCGATGATTCGCTCCTGCTCTGTGCGGGGAGCGAGGGTCAATATCTCGGCAGGGTGGATGTCTACCGCACCGGAGGGACGTGGAGTTTTGCTAACAAACTTATTCCTCTCGATCAAACTGTTCCGGGAGATCCCCTCCTAATTAGTACATATGCACGGTATCTTGAACGTGTTGCACAGTTGTCAAAGGAACTCACGAAAAAGCATGATGAGGAGGTTGCTGCCCAGTTTCCACCGGTCTTGCGGGCGACGGATTGTCAAAGTTGTCACAGTGATATCTACAACACATGGAAGGAAACACCCCATGCCCATGCCATTGAGTCGCTGATTGAGACAAATGAACACCAGAATCCAGAATGTATAATCTGCCACACCACCTATTACCTCAAGGGTGGCTTTGTCTCGTGGGGAAAGACGCCTGAGTATGCAGGGATTCAGTGCACACAGTGTCACGGGAGGATGGAGGGGCATATCGAGTTCCAATCGGGTACGTCTCAAAAGGAGAATGCACCCCCTGTCGTCAATCAAGATCTCTGCCTCCAATGTCACACCCCTGACCAGGATGACGGCTTTAATTTTGAGAGAGATAAAAAACTGGTGCACTAGAAGGCTGCATTTTGCAACTAAACTTACTCCTTACAGCCCCAGAGAACAAACTAAAAAAGAGCAAAACGATAAGGCATGGAGGGGGATCCCATTGTAGGCTTCTCACGGTGTGGATGATCCTCTGCATCAGTTTTTCAAGGAACATATAGGGGCTTTTTACTTGACCCCGTGGGAAATTTTCACCAACAGGATGTTTTTTCCCAGACTTCATAGTCTATAGTATACTCGCTATATAGCGCATGGGTTATTATCATATTATCATGTCAAAAATTCTTGTGAAACACGCCGCGTTTTGCTAATCTTTTGTCAGAGTTTTGGCTACGTGCATTACTTATGCACACGGTTTTCGTAGTGAACTAACATTTCAGGAGCAAGAAATGGAAAACGGGATGAGCAAGGACTATTTAGATCTGAGGGCCATCGTGACCCTCGTCATCTTGACCATCCTATGGGGATTTAACTACACTGCCGTAAAATTTTCAAATCAAGGGATATCTCCTGTCTTTGCCTGTGCGCTGCGTTCCATCATCGCCTCGATGTGCGGAGTGATCTACTGCATACGGAAAGGTGAACGTCTATTCCACACCGATATCATGCTCTTTCATGGCTTCATGGTAGGTCTTTTGTTCGGACTGGAATTCGCCTGTTTATACTTAGGGTTGTTGTACACAGATGCTGCCCGGTCCTCGATTTTCGTCTATCTGAGTCCTTTTGTGGTGGCCATAGGGGCCCATTTCTTTTTAAAGGGCGATCGATTGACTATGTTAAAGATCATTGGTCTCATGTGTGCCTTTGCCGGCATCGTTATTGTCTTCCAGGGAAGACCGCAATCTGCCAAGCCGACCATGTTCATCGGGGATATCTTGGAAATTATGGCGGCCTTCCTGTGGGGCGCGACTACAATCTATATTAAAAGATACATGGCGGGAAAGGTCCACCCCATCAACACCTTTCTGTACCAGCTTGTTTTTTCTATTCCCATCCTCTTGGCAGTAAGCCTAATCATTGAGCCACAATGGATCTCAAAGATCGATCTTACTATCGCCACCTCACTGTTCTATCAATCGGTCATTGTCGCCTTTCTCAGTTACTTTGTCTGGTTCAAGCTCATACACAGCTATTCCGCAAGTAGGCTTTCCGCCTTTACTTTTTTGACCCCCATGTTCGGGGTCCTTTTCGGCGTCATTTTTCTAAATGAGGAATTTACTTATTTTTTGATGGTGGGGCTCTCTTTGGTCTCTCTGGGGATTTTCTTCGTGAATTGGAGGAGGACTACAGCGAGAGGGTCCTAGTCGAACAAGCCGAACGTGTTCCCACCTGGTCCTCCTGGCAACAATACAGTGATGAAAACTGAATATTGGCACTATACACATTTGATATCCTTCTCCTCCGGTATTTCTCAATAGCAACTGAATCAATCCATACGAACAGCCATCGTAAATACCAGATATCTTGTAACCTACTCCTAATCTAGTTTTTTGCTTGACACCTAGTTTTAAAGATGTTATATAAGCATACAAATTCTCTACACAGAATAATTTTCTCTATATAGAATTTAGGTTAACTTATACTAGTATTTATTCGTCGTTTTTTAATGATACCTCATTGAAAATTCACAATGACCGAGATTAAGCAAACAAATAAATCCAAAACAGGGTATGCGCCTTTGGTTCCAGCCGTGCAGCAGGCATCACAAATTCTTCTTTGTTTAGCGAAGAATCAAACGTTCAAAATGAGGCTCACGGACATCTGCCAGCAGGTAGGTATTCATAAGAGCAAGGGATATTCAATCTTGCATACCCTAAAGAATTTTGGTTTTATCGAAAAAGACCCTCAGACAAAAACGTACTCTTTGGGGCCGGCTCTTATTTTTCTTTCGGGGAGAGTTTTGGATAATATATATAATCAGGAGAAAGTAGCCCCGTTCCTTGAGTCTCTTGCCAAAGAGACACAAAGCACAGCATTCTTTGGATTGATAGTCGATAGCCACCTCTTTGTGATAGCCAAACATGAAGCCTACAGTGGGGTAAACATATCGATACGACTCGGGTACAGATTTCCCCTGACCTACAGGTCTCACGGCAAGGCCATCTTGGCGTTCCTCCCATACGATGAACGGGAGCAAATCCTCGCGTCAGAAAAGCTCTGGTTTTACAGTGATACCTCACCGGTGAATATGGAACAGTTGAGGGAAGAGCTTGACAGGTGTCGAGAGGTGGGGTTTGCACAGGATCTCGGCGAAATAGATACTCGATATAATTCCGTTGCGGCCCCGGTCTTTGGCCACAATGGGAAAGTGGTTGCATGTTTAGTTGTCGTTGGCGTCTTTGATGAGACTTTGGCTGACCAATACGGAAACAAGGTAGCGGAATTCGCCAGAAAAATCTCTTATATTTTCGGAGCGGATGTTGAGCAGATTTATGAGAGGATAACTCGTGAAGAGTTATTTGTAACAACGAGTGATACACACGATACGCGGAGGAGACCATCGTATGCTCAGTGAGCAGGCATATTGGAATCCTATTACTGAAACCCTCCCACAGGAAAAACTTCAAACCCTACAACTAAAAAAATTCAAGCGTATCGTAGTATTGGCCTATGAACATTCCCCCTTTTACAACAGGCTCTATAAAGAGGCGGGTTTCGAACCGGGGGATATAAAAACATATGAAGATGTTCGGAAGATCCCGAAGATCGAGAAGGGGATGATGAGAGAAGTCCAGCAGCACGAGCCCTTCCCCTATGGTGATATGCTTGCTGTCCCCCTTGAGCAAGTAACCGTCTTCAGACAAACCAGCGGAACTACGGGGACGCCTGTTTACCAGGCCGACACATGGCAGGACTGGGATTGGTGGGCAGAGTGTTGGTGCTACATTCTCTACTCTCAGGGTTATCGTGATACCGACAGGGTATTTTTGCCCTTCGGCTATAATATTTTCGTCGCCTTCTGGGCCGGACATTATGCGGCGGAGAAGCTCGGTGCTGAAGTCGTTCCCGGAGGCGTTTTAGACACCCAGGCCAGGATCCTCAAGATGCAAGAACTCAAGTGCACAAGCTTTTTGGCCACGCCGACCTACGTTCTGGGGATGGCGGACACAGCCCGTAACAGGCTGGGGATCGATCCGGCAAAAGACCTTACTATTAACCGAATCACCTGCGCAGGCGAGCCAGGGGCAAGTATCCCCACTACCAAAAAAAGGATGGAGGAGGCATGGGGCGCCAAAGTCTATGATCATATTGGGGCTACTGAGATCGGGGCATGGAGTTATGAATGTACGGAACAGCCGGGCGGGTTGCATGTCAACGAGGCCTTTTTCTTAGTGGAGATTGAAGATGTGGAGACCGGCGAGATCATTACCGAGCCGGGCAAGAACGGAAAGATGGTCATCACTGCGCTGGATCGACATGCAAAACCCTGTATTCGCTTTGACTCCAAAGACGTAATTCGGTGGGCAGATTATCAGTGTAGTTGCGGCAGGACCTTTCGGATCATTGATGGTGGAATTGTCGGGCGCGCTGATGACATCACCAAGGTGAAGGGTGTTCTTTTAGCACCCACGGCCATAGAGGAGGTGGTGCGGAGCATCCCCGAACTTGGGGATGAGTATGAGGTGATTGTCAGCAAGAAAGGTGATATCGATGATATTTTTTTAAAGATCGAGATAAGGCCTGAAAGAGAAAAAGAGAAAGAAAACATTTTATCCCGGTTAAAGGATCAGTTGCGATTGAAGACCAACCTCGGTTACCGAATAGAGGTTCATCCCTGGGGCTCGTTACCCCGATATGAGGTTAAAGCTAAGAGGTTTAAGGACCTGCGTGAGAAGAAAGGGTGATATGGAGAGTGTGGATATAAAGGCGCTAGATGTGATCATTCAGCGGATGCGCCACGATGCTGAAGAATTGAAAGAGATGGCCGATGGAATTCAGGCGGTGGAGAGAAACCTGGATCGTATACTGGCCAGCATCAAGATGCTGGAACTCAATATCAGTGATGTGCAAGATCTATGGTGAGTATACCCTTGCTGAGCTGATCATCATGATTGATTCGAGGTGTTGAGCAAGGTTCTATATACGAACTTGAAAGGAGGTGAGATTCATAGGTTTTTGCTCCATGATGGATTCTAGTGCACTGTGAGAGGAGGAAGAAGTTTTTGATGAATGTTGCATGTCATGACGTAATGTATCAACAAAAAAGGAGGTATGACAAATGAGACTGGAAAAAATATTAATGGCAGTCTTAGTGGCGGTTCTTTTTGTAGGGCTTATGGCAACTGTCTTACCTACCGGAAAGGCCCATGCAAAGGTGATAAGGCTCAAGGTAGCTAATTACTTTGGTACCCCGGCTTTTCAATCTAAGGTGTTAGAAGAGTTTTGTCGGGACTTAGAAAAGCGCACCAATGGCCAGGTGAAGGTTGATTACTATGCAGGGCAATCATTGCTGAAATCCACGGCGACGTTTGATGGGGTAGTGAACGGAATCGCCGACATCGGGTACTCCCATGTGTATTACACCCCCGGGCGTATGCTGGTTACCGAAGCCTGTGGTTTGCCTATCGGCTATGCCAGTGGCTGGGTAGCGAGTCAGGTCATGAATGATTTCTACCAAGAATTTAGGCCCAAGGAATTTGATGCGGTGAAAGTGCTCTGGATGAATGCATCCCCTCCGAGTGGTATAGCCACTACCAAGAAGCCGATACGCAGGCTGGAAGACCTTAAGGGACTCACCATACGGGCACCGGGGATGGCTGGCGAAGTTATGAAGGCACTGGGTGGAACCCCAGCCCCCACGCCGATGCCGGAGGTGTATGATGCGATGGCCAAAGGTGTTATTGATGGGGAGGCTTCAAACTATGAAACACTGTTCGCCTTCAAGTTTGCTGAAGTGGTAAAATATGAGACGTCAATCTGGCCGATTAACCATCCCTATCCCTTTTATCTGGCGATGAACAAGAAGAGCTATGAGAAGTTGCCGGCAGACATTAAGCCTATCTTTGACAAGCTTGTTGGAGAGTACAAGGAGCGATATATCCTGATGTGGAATGCCATAGATTTCGTCGGTGAAAAATTTGGGAAGGAGAAAGGGGTAACATTTATTGAACTGTCCCCGAGTGAGCTTAAGAGATGGCAGACAGCTGTTGAACCGGTATTCGGTGATTATGTGAAAACCATGGTAGGGAAAGGATATTCCGAGGCAGAGGTGAAAGGGTGGATCAAATTCCTGCAGGATCGAGCTGAATTCTGGAAGCAGAAGCAGATAGAATTGCGCATCCCATCAGCAGTCGGGCCTCCGGAGTTGAAACCTAAGGCCCTGATGCTAAAATAAACAAACTGATCCTCTGAGGAAAGTCCCCTAACGCCAGGCATATAAGCTGGGGGATGTACGGGTGATCGCCTCGGATTGTTTATTACTCTATAGTACAGACCTTATGGGGTGAGCGCGGGCAAAGCCCGCGCTCACCCCGAGGATGGTGAGGGAGGTTCAGTGTTAGATAAAATAGAACGGTATAATCGTCGGTTAAGTGAATGGTTTGAGTGGCTCGCGTTTCTTGGGCTGCTGGTGATGATGGTTGTTACCTGCATCGATGTCGTGGGGGCCAAGGTCTTTCGGTGGCCTCTCCCGGGATCCCTTGACATCGTGATGCTTGCCCAGACAGTGGCAATCGCCTTTGGTGCCAGCATGGCGCTGATTCTAGGCCGGCATATTCAGGTAGAATTCTTTGTCAAACTGCTGCCACGGCGTCTCGGAGCAATTGTCAATAGCGTTGTGCTGTTTCTCGGCTTAGGGCTCTTCATGGTGATTGTGTGGCGCCTCGCTGCGCTTGGTTATTTATTGCAAACCTCAGGGGACTATAGTGCCACTATCCACATACCCTATTACCCTTTCGCCTATGGCATTGCCCTCGCCTGTATTCCCGTCGGTGTGGTATTTTTCTTGAGATTTCTTAAATCACTTACCAAGAAGGAGCAGAGATGAACCCAGTCACCGTAGGCTGCATCGGCATTGCCCTTCTCGTCTTACTCTTTTTGCTCAGGATGCCGGTGGCCTTTGCCATGGCATTGGTAGGATTTGTTGGCTTTACTTATTTAACTACCCCAGAAGCGGCACTGGGTCTTATCGGCCGCGATATCTTCGAAGATTTTACCAATTATCCATTGAGCGTTATCCCCATGTTTATCCTCATGGGGACCTTCGCTTTTGCTTCGGGGATCAGCAAAAGGCTTTACCAGACGACCTATGCATGGATCGGGCAGTTCAGGGGCGGCCTGACCATGGCTACCGTCTTTGCCTGTGCCGGTTTTGGTGCTATTTGTGGGTCGAGCACGGCAACGGCAGCTACCATGGGCCAGATAGCGATTCCTGAAATGAAGAAGTATAAGTACGATGACACACTTGCCACCGGTACCGTTGCCGCAGCCGGCACCCTTGGGATCCTTATCCCGCCGAGCACCATCCTCATCGTCTACGGGTATTTGACTGAGGAATCCATCGGCAAACTCTTCATCGCCGGCGTTTTGCCGGGGATTCTCCTGAGCATCTTTTTTGCCGCCACCGTGGCCTTGCTTTGCTGGCGCAACCCCGCCATTGGTCCCCCTGGGGCCCCCGTCAGCTTCAAAGAGAAGCTGCGAGCTACGGGAGGGATAATCGAAGCCGTCATTCTCTTCCTTCTGGCCATAGGGGGGCTCTTTCTCGGCTGGTTCAGCCCTACCCAGGCCGGAGCAATCGGAGCCGGCGGTGCCTTGCTCATCGGCTTGGTCCGGCGACAGCTCAGTTGGCGTTCATTTTTTGAGGCCGGCAAAGAAGGCGTGCGAACTGCGTGCATGGTACTATTTATTATCGCTGGGGCTACTGTCTTTGGTCACTTCATGGCGGTATCAAGGATACCCTTTGTCCTGGCTGAGTGGCTCGGGGGGCTCCCCATATCCCCTATGGCTGTCATGATAGTTATCATCTTCATCTATTTTGTAGGTGGCTTCTTTATGGATTCCATGGCCCTCATCGTGCTTACCGTCCCCATCTTTTTCCCACTCGTTAAGGAGCTCGGCTTTGACTTGATCTGGTTTGGTGTCATCATTGTGCTCGTAGGGGAGATGGGGGTGCTCACCCCGCCGGTAGGGGTCAATGTATTTGTCATTAAGGGGATTGCCCCTGATGTACCCCTTGAGAATATATTTAAGGGGATATTCCCCTTCCTGGGGGCATTGATTATTGTTACGGCTCTATTAATTATTTTCCCGCAGATCGCTACCTTTTTACCGAGCTTTATCACTTATTAGGCTTATTGTAGGAACAGACATAATGTAATTAGTGAGGAGAAATGGCATGTTGACCAAGGCATATATACCCTATAGCGGTTATTATTCAAGCCCTTTTTGCCGTTGGCAGGGGAAGATGGCAAATGAAAATGCCATTGAGTTGGGTGCGAAGACGGCGAGACGTTGGTTTTTAAGTCGGGAGTTAGACCCTACTGTGGTTGACTATGTGTACTATGGGATCACCGTGGCTCAGCACTATATGTTCCACAGCCACAACTGGGCCGCAGGCATGCTGGTTGACGGCAAGAAGAACCTGCCTGGGCTGATGGTAAATCAGGCCTGCACGACTTCAGCGACGTGTATTCACCTTGCTGCGGTGAATATTGAGGTTGGTACGTATGAAACGGCATTTGCCCTCATGTCGGATCGGTGTTCCAACGGTCCGCACACCGTATGGGCGCAGCCGTTGGGTCCGGGTGGAGAGGTGGAGTCAGAAAACTGGATGATGGACAATTTTACTGACCCCTGGGGCGGGAAGATGATGGTTCAAACGGCGGAAAATGTGGCCGCGGAGGCCGGAATTACCCGGCAAGAGAGCGATGCGGTGGCCTTACGGCGTTACGAGCAGTATCTGGATTCCTTGAAGGACAACCGGGCCTTTCAGAAGCGGTACATGTTCCCAGTTGAGGTACGGGTATCCAGAAAGCAAACCATCATGATCGAAGAAGATGAGGGCATTACCCCCAGCACGGTGGAGGGATTGGCCAAGCTCAAGCCAGTAGAGCCTAACGGCGTCTTGACATTCGGATCCCAGACCCATCCTGCGGATGGAAACTGCGGCTTTATCGTCACGTCCCGGGAAAAGGCCAGGGAATTAAGCGTCGATCCCAAGACAGAGATTCAGATCATGTCTTATGGTTTTGCCAGGGCAAAGAAGGCCTTTATGGCTCAAGCACCCGTACCTGCTGCACAGATGGCCCTGAAAAACGCCGGACTCACGGTCACAGACATGAAAGCGATCAAGACCCATAATCCCTTCACGGTAAACGATATTTACATGTCCAAACAGATGGATATTGACGTAATGTGGATGAACAATTATGGCAGCTCTTTGATTTATGGCCATCCCCAGAGTCCCACGGCAGGAAGGCTCATTGCCGAGTTGGTGGAGGAACTGGTATTGCTTGGGGGCGGCTATGGGCTGTGGGCTGGCTGTGCAGCAGGAGACACAGGGGCCGCCCTTGTACTCAAAGTAGGCTGAGAGGAGGGAGGTAAAATCCGCTCCCCTTGATAGGTACGATATGGCTCACTGTAGAATGCAGACAGCATCGTAAATATAAATACTAGAGGAGGAGAGTATATGTCGTTAGAAGGCAAGATCGCATTGGTAACAGGCGCTACTATGCCGCAAGGCATCGGCAAGGCCATCGCCCTTACCTTGGCAAGACACGGTGCGGATGTCGCAGTAACCGGCTTTAACCATATAGAAGGGGCCCAGGCTGTAGCAGATGAAATACAATCAATGGGCAGAAGATCGGTGGCGGTTAAAATGAACGGGAGGGATTACGCAGATGTCCAGAAGGCCTTTTCTGCCATAAAAGATGCGTTGGGCCCTGTGAATATTTTGGTGAACAATGCCGCCCAGATGCGTCGTATGGTGACCCTTGCCAAGACCACGATAGAAGACTGGGAGAATGAGGTTAAACTCTGCCTGCATTCCGCCTTCTATTGCATCAAGGAGGCATGGGCAGATATGTGTGCTAATAAGTGGGGCCGAATCGTCAATATGACCTCTGTTGCCGGAGTCATGGGTGGGTATGGACAGACGAGCTACGGTGCTGCCAAGGCAGGACTGATCGGCCTGGCAAAGTCAACGGCATTGGAGGGGGCTCGCTTCAATATAACCGCAAATTGTGTTTTAGTCGGCATAGCCAATACGGAGGCCTATTATGAACCGATCCCGGAAGAGGTCCGCCAAAGGATTGAAAAGAGAACGGCCATAGGCAGGCCTTCTGATCCTCAGGAGATCGCTGATGCCGTTGCTTATGTAGTATCGGATGAGGCTCGGTACATGACCGGTGGTGTGATGAATATGGTGGGCGGTCTTGACCTGTTTGTTTTTTAGGATTTTTTTATTTCTGTAGGACGTTGATACAGGGAGCGCGTATGTCATTGCAAGGCAAGAAGGCTTTCGTAACTGGTGCATCAATGCCCCGGGGTATTGGCAGGGCCATCGCCCTTACCTTTGCACGACACGGGGCTGACGTAGCTGTGAGCGGCTTTAACCACATGGAAGGGGCCCTATCTGTGGCCGAAGAGATAAAGGCCCTTGGCCGACAATCGCTGGCCGTCAAAATGGATGGAAGGGATCATGCGGATGTCCAAAAGGCCTTTGCGGCCATAAAAAATGAGCTTGGACCAGTGAATATCTTGGTGAACAATGCTGCCCTTATGGGCCATAATATCACCATTGCTAAGACCACCATAGAGGAATGGGATAATGAGGTTAAGGTCTGCCTGAATTCCGCCTTTTATTGCATCAAGGAGGCATGGGCGGATATGTGTGCCAGCAAGTGGGGACGGATCGTTAATATAACCTCTGTTGCCGGTGTTATAGGTGGGTATGGTCAGACGAGCTACGGTGCTGCCAAGGCGGGGCTGATCGCCCTGGCAAAGTCAACGGCATTGGAGGGGGCTCGATACAATATTACGACAAATTGTGTATTAGTCGGTTTAGCCGCAACCGATGCCTCTACGCTCCTTCAGGAAGAGGTCCTCAAAAGGGTTGAGAAGAGAACGGCTATCGGCCGGTTTGCAGACCCCCAGGAGATCGCCGATGCCATCACCTATGTGGTATCGGACGAAGCCCGGTACATGACCGGTGCGGTGGTGAATATGTTAGGAGGCCTTGATCTGTTTGTTTTTTAGGATCGAAATATCAGGAATCGGCTTTTAAATAAAGATAGAGTAACTCACGTATGATGACCTGCATCGCGAGAGGGTGATCGGGTGGTGTTAAAAAGGAGAAGAAAAAAGTTCTTAACGCTATCTTTTTATCACGTTAATTAATGAGTAGAATGGAACGATCAGGTATGACTAAACTCCTAGAAGGAGTTACCCCCTATAACAAAGACGATGCAGAAAAGTATACGAGACTTCGATGGTGGTCAGGACTGACATTTGGTGATGTACTTGACAGGGCTGCGGATATTCATCCGGACAAAGAAGCCTTTGTGGATCGGAAGACGCGCCTGACCTATGGGGAGGCGCGGGACAAGACAAATAGGCTGGCCATTGGGCTTATGGATTTGGGCATCCAACCCCTGGATCGGGTTCTGCTTCAACTTCCAAACTGGAACGAGTTCGTTTTCGCTTATTTTGCCCTGCAAAAGATTGGCGCAATCCCGGTATTATTGATTGAACGATATCGCCAGTTTGAGATCAACCACCTGCTGAGCCTTACAGGGGCCACAGCCTGGATCGTTGCTTTCAGATACAGAAAGACAGATTACATCCCTATTGTCAATGACGTCCTGGAAGAACATCCGGAACTTGAGCATGTCATCACTGTCCGGGGAGACGGTGATCAGCAGCCCTTTTCAAGCCTCGAAAGATTGATCGAGGAGGTTGAATTGACGGAGGAGAATCTGACCCGGCTCGCCAGCAGACGCCCGGATCCCATGCAGGTAGCCCACATGGGACCGACTGGAGGGACAACCGGCGCACCGAAGATTGTCCCTCGCTCGCACAACAGCCTCATTACGGGCATTGAATACTGTTCAAAAGCCTGGGAGCAGCATTGCCAGGATATTAATCTCCTTGCTGGTCCCATAGGACATGATCTGACATTCTCCAAGGGGTTTATCGGGAGTATCATCACGTGTGGAAAGGTTATATTTCTAGATTCTACAGAAGATAGAGAGATATGCGATATCATTGCAAGAGAAAAAGTTACGTCAATCATTTGGGTTCCCACGCTGGCGCAAAGAATGCTTCAATACAAAGATCTTGACAAGCATGATTTGAGTTCCTTGAAAAAGATGCACAGTGCAGGGGGAGCAAGTCACCCTGATCTCGTCAAAGATGTCACGGAAAAGTTGCAGATGAAGTTTTACAATGGCTACGGCGCAACAGAAGGAATGACGACCATCACACGCACCGATGATGATTTAGCAACGATCTGTTCTACTGTGGGTAGACCTACGTGCCCCTATGACATGTACAAGATTGTTGATCCACAGGGGCATGAACTTCCCCCTCATAGCGAGGGTGAATTGGTCGTTAAGGGCCCCGGTGTATTTACAGGCTATTATAATAATCTAGAGGAAAATAAAAGGGCATTTACCCAGAATGGATTCTTTAAGACCGGCGATGTGGCCAAAATCGATGAACGAGGCTACATTAGGCTTACCGGCCGCATCAAAGAGATGATCAACCGGGGGGGTGAGAGTATCAGCGCAACGGAAATTGAAAGACTCATTAGCCGCCACCCGGATGTTGCAGCCGTGGCCGTGATCGCAATGCCTGATCAAACCATGGGTGAGAGGGTTTGTGCCTATATCCAGCCCAAGGCCGGGTCCCACCCGACTTTTGAGGAGATCATTTCCTTCTTAAAAGGGCAGAAGGCCTCTGTGCTCCAGCTTCCAGAGCGGATCGAATATATCAAAACCATGCCCTATACCGGAGCGGAAAAAGTAGACAAACGATCCCTACGGGAAGACATAGAGAAAAAGCTTCAGGCGAGATGACCAGAAAAATCCAGGACACATAAAAACTTTTCTCTTGGATGAGCACGTACGAATTCCGTTTGTCGCTGTTATGAGAATAGGTTGTGCCTCACTGAAATCTAACGCGTCATTATTTCATTACATATAGATTAGACCCCATCCCAGGTTTTTAAGGGCACGTGACAATTGCCTCACAAAAAAGTGACAATAATTGTCACTTTTTTCATTTGGAGATACTGCTTAATTGGGGAGAATAAAAGTCCAATAATTCTAGGAAATTAGATAAGGGCAAAACAGAATTTCGGCACATAAATTGCTCCTGTTATTATGAGGGCTACTGAAAGGAGTAATGGAGTGGCGAACTTAACGGCAGGCAAAGAGAAGGCATCTACTTTGCGGTTTTGTGCATTGACTGGTAAGAGTTTGGTAAAAGGTATCAATCACAAGGCAGATTAGCTATATGAAGAAGGAATAACAGTGCTTATTAATCATCAACGAGGAGAGATTAGTTTCAAGGTCGTCTACTACGGCGTGGGTGGCGGTGGCAAGACCACAAACGTTGAATTTATTCACGATCACATCAACCCTCAGCTGCGGGGGGAATTGGTCTCTGTTAAGACGGAAGGGGATCGCACCCTTTTCTTTGATTTTTTGTATATTGAATTGACAACGATCAACGGTCTAAAACCAAAATTTAATTTTTATACGGTCCCTGGCCAACCGATGTATACTGCCAGTCGCAGATTAGTACTGCGGGGGGTTGACGGAGTGGTTTTTGTTGCCGATTCGCAGGAAGATAGGCTAAAAGAGAATATCGAAAGTCTGACCGAGTTGGGAGGATATCTTAAAGAGAAAGGGAGTTCCCTGAGCGAGTTTCCCTTTGTCCTGCAATGTAACAAACAGGATCTTTCGTCTGCTACTGCTCCTGATGAGCTGAGCAAGCGGCTGGGCTTAAATGGGCAGCCCCGTTTCGGAGCGATCGCGACGGAGGGCAAGAGCGTATTTGATACCATGAAGGCCATCATTACTCAGGTCACCCAGAGAAAAATGTAATTCTAAAGGAAATGATTATGTCCTCATCCTGTTATGATTTTGCCATTCCTGATGCCGCCCAGTTCAGCACCGAACAGATGGAAAAAGTCGATGCGTGTCTTGATGAATTGGTTGGCAGCACAGGGGCACCAACCATACTGCTGACCGACACCACCGGACAACTGATTGTATCTCGAGGCCACATCGACGCAAAAAAGGCCGAAGCCCTCGCGGCTCTGATCGCCGGCAGCCATGCAGCGAGTGTGGAGTTTATTAAGCTTTTAGCTAAAAAGACACCCTTTATCAATCTTTTGCATGAAACGGAAGATTACAGCATCTTTTCTACTAGTGTGGCTGATGTGGTCATTTTGAGTGTGGCCTTCGGCAATGAGGTAAAAATTGGTGTCGTGCGAGTTTTCGTAGAACAGGCTCGCCACAGGTTGTCAGAGATCATACATGAAGTATCGATGAACAATTCTGAAGTTGTTCAGGTGAAGATGCAGCTTGTGGACGAAGAATTTGATCGTCTTTTGGACAAAGAGCTTGAAAAGATTACAGAACATTAAGTAACCTAACGGCGATAGCCGTAGATAGTGAGGAGCGCTATGGGATCTAAGCAAGAGCTTTTTGAAAAGGCCTTATCCAGGATGAACCAAGATGGTAATTTCGAAGCGGCAGTACTTTCACTCAAAGACGGATTACCTCTTGCGTCTTCGCCGCTCTATTATGAGGATCAAATGACGGCGGCCATGGTAGCCTTGCTTAATGATACGGCTAACAAGCTTAATCGAGAATTACGCCTCCCCCAGGTGGATGAGATCTCCATCGTGGGCGATGACGGCACCCGCCTCGTCTGTCGTTACTTTGCCATCAATGGGCATGACATCCTTCTCACCGTGCTGGCTCACCCTGACCAAACGTACCGTCGCCTCACCAACCAGACGATAAAAGAAATCAAACGCCTCTGGTGATCATGAGTAAAAAGCAAAGGAAACACTTGACCTGTTAGACTTGCAAAGGTATCTAAGAAAATAACGAAAATTTATTACATCATCACCAAACCTTATACCTTACTTATACATGACGCATAGCTTGGTGGAGAGTTTGCGCTCCATGCACAATGTTTCCCCTTATTCAGCTATGTCCTCGCTCCCCACAATACCCAGATACCGATCGCGATAAACCCTATACCGGCAATGACCTTAATAACCTGCGGGGAGACCCAGCGGCTGACAAACGATCCGGCAACAACTGCCATAAAGGTCGCCAGCACCAGGGCCGAAGAGGCAGCCACAAACAGGCCCACCTTATTAACCCCTCTATCTGAGGCAAGCAGCAGGGTCGCCAGTTGGGTCTTATCCCCCAACTCGGCCAGGAAGATGCTTGCAAAGACCGCGGCAAATATCTTAATTTCCATCCCTTCCTCCTCTTAGTTACGAAGCTTGTTTTAGTTGAATAGATAGGGTTCATTTGTAACATTGTTACAGATGTGAACAGCGCAAAACGGTAGATTATTTTCGCCCCAATATTCTTTTGTACCAGACAAACCAGGGGGTGTCCAGGAGGCCGATGACGTTTTTGCTGACGATCTGTCCGATGATGAGGGGCAAAATAGGCAAGACACCAGCGAAGGCCAGGGTCACAAAGATCACACTGTCCAGCGTTAGGTCCAGGACGTCGCTGCTAATACTGCGCAGCCAGATGCGCTTTTCGTACCGCTTCTTCAGCCAGGCGAAGACATAGGCGTCGAGGTTCTGACAGATCAGGAAGGCGATCCATGAGGCCGCCGTGATCCTGATCCCCAATGCAAACATCTTCTGCCAGGCCTCCTCATATGGGAAAAAGGGGGCAGGGGAGAGGTTCTTCACCATCAGGATAAAGGCAACGAGCAACACCTGGGTGATGAAGGCGATGATGATCGCCAGGTGGGCCTTGCTCTTCCCGTAGGCCTCGTTGATCATATCGATGGCCTGGGCGACAAAGGGGTAGATGAATACGGAGGCAGGGGCGAAAAAACGATGAAACCCCAGGTCAAACTCCACGATTCTGACCGCCATGATCTGAGAGGCACCCAGGTAGATGGTGTAAAAGGCCACCAGCGCCGCGAAGCCGTGTTCGGGAAAACGCTTGACGATAGCAGCGCTGGCATAGGTAACGATGGTCAAACTAACGATCCAATAAATCCATACAAGAGGAACGGGCATTTAGGCGATTCCTTGCTTTTTTGACTTTTTGCAATACTGAGCTACAGTACCCGAAGATATCCTGCTGCTATTCCTCTGTCAACCAGGAATTACTATGTGAGGAAAGTGGGGGGTTCTCCACTCGGACCGATCTTTTTTCTTCGTTTAGACCATTTCGTGCTTATATTTTAATTAATACTAAAATTACAAGGAGTGAGGTGCGACATGAAGAATATGAATATACAACTGGAGTATATAGCTGCAATTGCAATGTTTCTTTTTCCGTTATTACTCGGTAGCATCACCCATGCGCAAGATACATCAAAGCTCAAAAAGGCCCTGTTTGCGGGGGGCTGTTTTTGGTGCATGGAAAAATCATTTGAAGAATTAGAAGGCGTAGTTTCAGTTACATCCGGTTACACGGGCGGTACAAGTAAAAATCCCACATATAAAGATTACGCCTCAGGGGGCCATAGTGAGGCCGTGGAAATTGTATATGATCCCCAGAACATCACCTATACTCAGCTGTTGGAGGTATTTTGGCAGCAGATAGATCCAACTGATCCCGGCGGCCAATTCGCTGATAGAGGCAAGGCGTATTCGACAGCCATCTTTTATTTTGATAACGAGCAAAAGCGCTTGGCTGAGGAATCAAAACGGGCCTTGGAAAAGAAAAAGCTCTTCGATAAGCCGATTGTTACCCCCATCATTCGCGCTTCGACGTTTTATAAGGCTGAAGAATATCACCAGGATTATTACAAGAAAAATCCATCGCACTATCAGTTGTATAGAAACGGTTCCGGCCGAGATCAATTTTTAGCAAAGATCTGGGGCACAAAGGGGGAAAAGGATATAAGCGCATTAAAAAAGAGACTGACGCCTTTGCAATACCATGTCACGCAAGAAAACGGCACTGAGAGGCCATTTGACAACGAATACTGGGACAACAAAAAAGCGGGGATCTATGTCGATATTGTTTCAGGTGAGCCGCTCTTCAGCTCACAGGATAAATTCGACTCCGGAACCGGGTGGCCGAGTTTTACCAGGCCTCTGGTGCCGGAGAATATCGTTGAAAAAAAGGATAGGTCGCTGCTGATGGTGAGGACAGAGGTGAGAAGTAAGAACGCGGATTCACACCTTGGCCATGTCTTTTCTGACGGCCCTGCGCCGACCGGTCTTCGCTATTGCATCAACTCCGCCGCGCTGCGGTTTATCCCTGTTGCGGATCTGGGAAAAGAAGGATATGAAGAGTTTTTGAAATTATTTGAAAAGTAGCAAAAAACAAGGGGGCGGTTCTGGTCACCTCAAATTTTATATTAAGAGGATCGCCTTCGTTACTTTCACTTTCCCCCCTCTTTGGGTTGGGCATAGATTTCCTTCCGGTTAAAGTATCCGATTCCCTGAGTAGTCACGAAGCGACCATGCTCGTTCCAGAACGTGACCCTTACATAGTCACCCGATTTCAGCACAATGACTGCGTCGAACCAAGCTTCGGCATCGAGTTTTGGATTTCCCACTGCGATTACCTTGAGGGGGACAGTCCATAGACGACCAAGTGCAGCTTCATGATAGGCTAGTGGAGCGCTCGACATGGAGCGAAGGATGATGACTTTGCTGACCGTACCTGTGGGAAGAATATCCGCTACCTTTTTCCCAATCCATTCTGCAGGGGTCTTGTTCATTTCGCCGCCGAGGTAGGCCACGTTCTTGCCCCTAGCTGGATTGTCGGCTGCGAGACAGAAAGCCGCCAGCAGAAGCAAAGAAGCGAGTGATATGCAGGTTGATTTCATCTTATTGACTCATGTCCAACGTTTTGATAACCGGCTTGGCAGGTGTTTCAGCCAATCCGTTTATTAAATTGTTAAGCGGTGTTGCTCCAAAAACTTGGATGCCGTTCACTAACATATATTCCTTCATTTGCATTGCATCCAATTGAAGTTGTAATTATTTTTAGTATATTTGCTACAGCAGCTGGTGCAAATGCACCAACCTCAATTCTCACACGCATATCTTTAGGCCTCTTCTGTTTTGGAGTGAAGCGCTCTTTAAAATCTATTTCATTTTGACTCAATCCCTCTCTAACAGCTAAGTAATGCTGGTTGTTTTCATCGCTGCTTCGAATGTCAATTTCTATAACATCTGGTTTGTTTTTAAATTTTAACTTCTGCATCCTAAGTAGGAACACTGGTTTTTTTGTTCGAAAATATAATTCTCCTTCGTCTGCTTCGGTAGCGATAAGCCATTTTACATATGGTTGAAATTCGACTATAGATTTTATTTCTTCAGGCGCACTATGTTGAATATAAATATGTTTGTACCCATGTTTCATCCAGATCCAGAGTGCAAGTAGGACCGCCACAACAAAGCCAGCCCCAAATCCCAAAATAAATTGTAACCAATTCATAAATTTTCTGCTTAACCACTGATTGTCGGGTAAATTTGCCTTGCTGTATTATCCCCCTCAATTGTTACCCTCTTTATCAAAGAGGGTAACATCTGGCTAACTGTGGAACCATCCCTTGCATGAAAGTTTAATAACGCTCCAGTATTGTCACGGTATCTTTAAATGACCCGTTCCACTTAAACTGACCGGGTCTGCCGCTGAATCCAGGTGTTTTTCCCTGCAATGTGATCCTACGTTTATCGGCAGATACACTGCCGAATATTTCGGATGTTTTGGGCGGCCCAAGTTGGTATATCCTATCCAGATAATAGGTCGCCGTTCCTGTGATTTCTCCGTCTGCGCTTACAGTGGCATCGATCTCCCGCAAGAGCGCTTCAGAGGATGAACTCGGATCGGATAGTGTGCTTTTTACGTACTGGAGTTTAATTGAATTTTCACCTGTCGCGATTAGTTGATAATGATGGGATTCGGTTATGCCAGTCCACGTGATCTTTTGGATCCATATTCCAATAAGATCTTTGGCAGTTACATTTTTTTCTGCAGCCCCTGCTGTGCTCATTATACCGCACGCGCAGAATATGATCGCAAGTACCGCCGCAACACATATTTTATATATCATGTTCTTCATGACGCCTCCTATAAGACTATGAAGTGTTACTTAAACGTCACACGTTAACTACACTATAGCACACAATCGCTGAAAAATGAATCCTGAGGAGACGCAGAGACCTGAGAACTTAAGGGACGTGTACCTAAATTGCGGCATACTTCCAACGTCCGCTGCAGGCTTTTTTGAGCTAAAAATGGTCGCCTGAGAAAGGTAGAGATAGTTGGCAGAGATCAAAAGAAATTGTTTGTATACTAACGTTCTTTAATACGTCCCTCCATATCAAAATATTAGACGGGGATATCCGCTATCGCGATAATCAAGTATGGTGTCCCCAAAATTTCCAGTTCCTTTCAAAGACTTTAACTACCGCAATGAAAATATTTATGATATTGTGCTATAAATATACAAAGAGAATCTTCTGTTTTAGTCATGACCAAATCAATAGTTGCGAGGCCCGCATGGATAACAAAACCAACCCACTGCCTGATGTAACGCTGGAACAACTTCCCGCGCGCTTGCGAGATGCCGCCGCCCGCGCGGGTTGGACGACCCTCATGCCCGTTCAGGCGCGGGGCATTCCTTACTTGCTTGCAGGAAGAAACATGATGATCCAGGCCCGTACCGGCAGCGGTAAATCCGGCGCGTTTCTGTTACCCATGCTGGAGCGGCTCGATTCAGCGAAACGTCACTGTCAAGCGCTCATCCTCGTCCCCACGCGTGAACTGGCCCGGCAAGTGTCGCAAGCAGCCGAACTGCTGTGCGGCCAGGCAGGCTTTCGTGTTGTCGCTGTGTACGGCGGTGTTGGTTATGGCGAGCAAATAGACGCATTTCGCCACGGCGCGCACATTGTCGTCGGTACGCCGGGTCGTATACTCGATCATCTTCTCAAGCGGACACTTTCTCTCGAACATCTTGAGATGCTCATCTTTGACGAAGCCGACCGCATGCTGTCCATGGGTTTTTACCCCGACATGAAAAAGGTGCAGAAATACCTTCCGCCTCGCCGTATCAACGGCTGTATGTTCTCGGCAACCTTCCCGCCCCATGTCATGCGCACCGCGAGTGAATTCATTCGCGAACCGGAATTCATCTCCCTCAGCGAAGACCACGTTCACGTCACCGACACCGCGCACGTCTTCTATACCGTGCCCGGCATGGACAAAGATCGCAGCCTTATCCGCATCATCGAGATTGAGAACCCGGTTTCAGCCATTATTTTCTGCAATACCAAGGCTGAAGTACATTATGTGTCGACCGTCCTGCAAAATTTCGGTTATGACGCGGATGAATTGACAGCTGATCTTTCACAGAAGGATCGCGATCGGGTTTTGGAGCGTGTTCGCAAGAAGACGCTTCGTTTTCTGGTGGCCACCGATGTGGCCGCTCGGGGGCTCGACGTCCCTGACCTCTCTCATGTGATTCAATACGAACCGTCCGATGATTTAGAGGACTATATCCACCGGGCCGGGCGAACGGGCCGAGTCGGCAAGGCGGGAGTCGCCATGACGCTGGCAACCCACCTGGAAACATTCGTTCTCGACCGTATCGCTAAAAAATATAGTATCGACCTGCACGAGTGGCCTTTGCCGACGGATGCCGACGTAGCGGCCGTTGTTGCAGAACGGGTAACGGCCCTGCTCGAAGCCCGCCTGCGCGATCGGGACGCGCAAAAAACCGAACGCAGCAAGCGATTTGTTTCGCTTGGCCGCACCCTGGCTGAAAATGAAGACGAGTCCGCCATCATTGCCATGTTACTGGACGATTATTATCAGCAGATGCTCCATGCCCCCTTACCTCAACCCTCTGAAGCACCGTCGGACAAAGGAAAAGGACAAAAAAAGCCGGGAGCGAGCCGAAAGCGCCGCCGCCCTAAGAACAAAAAAGACGTTGGTCGAAGAAGAGAGAGGGGTCGAACGAGGAGATAGGGGAGACCCAAGAAGAAGGATTAGCTAAAAAATAGAACCGCCCCCTTTTTATTTTCAAAAAACCCATTTCTAGGGCATGGGTTAATTATCAATGTTAATCATAACCCAGTCAATTCTGCCGCATCCAAATATGGAATTATGTTTCCAATTGCTTTTTTTTGCACGATTACTTCTCTATGGGAAACATCAAAAACCATCTTATCCTTAGGGAAAACCATTGAAATTTTGGAGATTATCTTTTTTTCCTCTGACGTAAGAGGTTCCGCATCGCTTTCATCAGCTTCTTTTATGGCATCAATCAGGTCTCGATAATTATTAAGTTGGGGACCGAGAGGAAGGCGAGCATAAGTTGATCCAGTCATACTCTCACCTAACTCCCGGAAAGCTACCATATCCGCGTACCATAAATACTTAGCTGAGAAGAGTCCTTTATCATCTTGCAGAATTTTTCTCTGTAATGATAACTCAAATTCTCTTAAAACAAGTTTTACTCTTGGAATTGAAAATGATCGATTTCCTGTGTAAACATCGCTAAATACTTGGCCTTGAAGAACGTTTCGAAGTGCCCTATCCATTGACTTAGTCTGAATTATTCCCCCCTCCCACCTCTTTAGACTGGCGATACCAACACACATATGCTGCGCAAGATCGGCTTGCGTTAGGCCTAATTTCTTTCTGCCTCCACGAATCTCCTCGCTCGTCAGTAGACCAACCGCTTTGCGATACGCGTCGGAAATTACTCGCTGAGTAACTGATGCTTGTTCGATGGAGCCTACTTCTATACCACAAACTGAGCACAAGTAATGTTCTGTCTGAAAAGTTATATCCACACCACGGAACTTCAGTTTTTTCTCTACTCTAGTAATTTGCATTTCACCATGCCCGTTCGGGCAGTTTATCATTTCATTTATAATTTTATTCATCCTCCTTCTCCCTATGTTCATGCAAGGACACAAGCCACATTGTGTTATCCTTGAGTGTAAACTTTACATAGATTTCACAACCAAATCGTTTGCTTGCCCATCTAAATGCAAAGAGCTCACAATCTATAATTTGTTTCTCATAGGAACGCTGTGGAGGTTGATCGCCGACATAATTTTCGGCTTTTACTTCAATTAAAATCTCAGAAGGAATATTTGGAAGGTCCTCTATTAAATAGCCTAACTCTAATGCATCAGCAGCAATACTGTCTGGTTCTATTACAGCAAAATAACCATCTGATACTAACTCTCTTGCTTTCCTTATCTTTCCGTGTATTTCCTTATGAGAAGGTCTAGTCATTACAGTTTGGTATCAATTGATACTTTTATCAACTCTCATTTTTCCTTATTTTTGCCATTTAAGTTCTCTTTTTATCACTTTATGCTATTTTATCATCTTAAATCAAACATTTTCGGTCATAGTTGGCAGTTTTTCTTACTTGTCCCAATTGTGCGCAGCCTACGGAGGGACTTTGGGGACGTTGTTACCCAGATTGCGCTATACCCCCAACGGCTTTTGCCAGGCTACTTTCAGCTTATAGATATCTCCCTGGATGACCTTTTTGCCTTTAAGCCCAGTCACGATGAATGCCTTGCCCTTGGGCACCCTTCCAATTTCTCCTAAGGTGATACCTTTCATGATGGCGAGGAAGGCATCCTTTTTAGCGGGGTTGACTGTTACGACGAACCTGCTCTGGGACTCGGAGAAGAGGAGGTAGTCGTCCCGTACTATCCCCTCGGCAGGGACATTTCTCAAGTCCACCTCCATGCCGAACCCGCCGGCAAAGGCGCTCTCAGCCAGGGCTACTCCCATTCCCCCATCGGAGCAGTCGTGGCACGAGGCAATGAGCCCATCCATGATGGCCGTGTGGAGTTTGTGATAGATTTCCTTGGCCTGTTCGGCCCTGACCTGCGGGACCTGATTGCCGATTGATCCGTGCATGGCGAAGTATTCCGATCCTCCCATCTCCTCATAGGTCTGCCCCACGACGTAGACCAAATCCCCGGGTGCCTTGCAATCCATGGTCACGGCCTTGCGCACGTCATCAATTGTTCCCAGGACCGAAAAGAGGACCGTGGGCGGCACGGAGATCTTCACCTCACCGGCCATGAAGTCGTTCTTCATGCTGTCCTTGCCTGAGATGCAGGGGCATTGATACGCAATGGTGTAGTCGTACAGGGCCTTGTTTGCGCGTACCAGCTGCGCCAGCTTGTACTCGCCGTCAGGGGTCTTTTCCGACTGCACAGGATCGGGCCAGCAGAAGTTGTCCAGTCCCACCATTCTTGCCGGGTCACCCCCCACGGCCACGGCGTTCCTGACGGCCTCGTCGATGGCGCACGCCATCATTGGGTAGGTATCGATGTCGCTGTATCGAGGGCAGATCCCATGCGAGACCACGATCCCTTTATAGGAGTCCAACAGTGATCGGATGACGGCGGCATCCCCAGGGCCGTCCGCGTTCTCACCAACTAACGGCTTGATCGTGCTCCCCCCCTGGACCTCGTGATCGTACTGACGCACTACTGACTCCTTGCTGCAGATGTTGAGACGGGAGAGCATTCCTTCCAGGGTTGCGGTTAGATCGTGCGGTGGATCAACAACAGGCTCCTCAGGGCGGGGAGGCTGCCATCGGGCCACGAGGTCCATGCGCGGGGCCCCCTCGTGGAAAAACTCCATTGCCAGGTACGCAACGGTCTCGCCGTGCCAGAGGCAGTGAAATACACCGCTGTCAGTAAAGCGTCCCACTTCAGTGGCCTCCACATCCATCTTCGAGGCAAGCTCAAACAGGGCGTCTATCTTGTCAGGGGCCACTGCCAGGGTCATCCGCTCCTGCGATTCGGACACGAGGATTTCCCAGGGGTCGAGGCCGGGATACTTGAGCGGCGCGCGCTCGAGGTGGATCTCACATCCGCCAGGCTCTTTTGCCATCTCACCTACTGATGATGAGAGCCCGCCTGCGCCGTTGTCCGTGATAGCGGTGTAGAGGCCTCGATCACGGGCCCTCAGGAGAAAATCGGTCATCCTTTTTTGGGTAATGGGGTCCCCGATCTGCACGGCGCTGGTAGGGGATTCCTCGTGGAGCTCTTCCGAGGAGAAGGTGGCCCCGTGAATCCCGTCCTTGCCGATGCGCCCCCCCACCATCACAACCACATCACCGGGATGGGCCTCTTTTATATGCGAGGGCTCGCCCTTGATGGTCCTCGGCATGATCCCGCAGGTGCCGCAGTAGACCAGGGGCTTACCCACGTAGCGTTCATCAAAAACGATGCTGCCGTTCACCGTGGGGATCCCGCTCTTGTTCCCCCCGTGCTCCACCCCTTCCCTGACCCCCTCGAAGATCCGCTTGGGGTGCAGTACCCGCTCCGGCAGGGGGCCGGGCCAGTCGGGCGGGGCGAAGCAGAAGACGTCCGTGTTGAAGATCAACTTGGCCCCTTTGCCCGTGCCGAAGGGGTCGCGATTGACCCCCACGATGCCCGTTAATGCCCCGCCGTAGGGGTCAAGGGCGGAGGGGGTGTTGTGGGTCTCCACCTTGAAGGCAAGGCTCCACTGGTCGTTAAAGGCCACCACTCCGGCGTTGTCCGTAAAGACCGAAAGGCATGGGTCTTTCTTCCCTAACGCGCGCCTGATTGTCTCGGTAGAGCCTTTGATATAGGTGTTGAAAAGCCCCTCGATCACCTCCTCCTTACCATCTGCGTCGATGTAGGTAATGCGGGCCTGGAAGATCTTGTGCTTGCAGTGCTCGGACCAAGTCTGGGCGATGGCCTCCAGCTCTACGTCGGTGATCCCTTCCCCAATGCCGATCTCTTTCCTCTTCTGCTTGATCGCTGTATCCTTGAGGTAGGCTTGGACAGCTTGCATCTCCTCCAGGGAAAGGGCCAGCAACCGTTCCCTGCTGAGGGCGATGAGCTTTTCGTCAGTGATCTCTAAATCGAACCGTTCTACCTCTCCCCCCTTCAGCCCCGTCACCTTGGGGACCAGGGGGCCGAATCCCTTCTGGGGATCCCATTCCTCTTTGCTCTTGATCTCGAAACGGTTGATCAACGGGTTGCCGAGGAGCTGGGTGGCGATTTGTTCCACTTCTGTTCGGGAGAGATCCCCCTGTATCAGGTACTGATGAGAGGTATAGACCTTTTCGTCTTCCTTTAAATGAATTGAGAGACTGGCCTCCAGGGCCTCCCGGGCGGTCCTCCCCACATTATCCGTCACACCGGGCAAAAACCCCACCTCGATGACCCAGTCGAATGTCTTTGCCAAAGGGCGATCAACGGACCAGACTTGGGTGATGGGGTCGCAGTAGGCATCGCGGGCCACCAGCTCAAGCTGTTGCTTGTCCAGAGTGGTGTCGATGGTGTAGGATTCGATAGTCCGCACCGACTGCACCGAGAACCCCAGATCGTTCACCATCCTGGCCGCCGTCTTTTCACCCAAGGAGTCCCTGAGATCATCCTTGATGGCCACTTCTATTCTATGGGGCATTGCGCGCCTTTTTTTCTCCGTGCGCCTTGGGGAGGGTGAAGTAAAAGGTGGCTCCTGCACCCTCTTGGCTCTCGACCCAGATGCGTCCTCCATGGGCTTGTACCACCTGAAGGGCTATGGCCAGTCCCAGACCGCTTCCCCTTTTTGAGGCATCGGTGTGGAACGTTTCAAAAATATGGGGTAAGTCTTTCTCAGGAATTCCCGGACCATCGTCCTTCACCCAGAAGCGGACCATACCAATTTCCCCTTCGCCACCGACCTCGATGGTGCCGCCGGACCTTCCGTGGAGTACGGCGTTGCTCATGAGGTTCATAAAGAGTCTTCTGGCGGCCCATGCATCGGCCTCCACCCACGGCACCCCACTCATTGTTACCTCCACATGCAGCCCCTTGTCATTGATTTGGGGGGACAAGGCCTCAATCTCTTCATCGACTATGAGGCGCGGCTCTATGGGCTGACGGTTGAGTTCCACTGCGCCAGCGGAAAGGCGGGCCAGGTCCAAGAAGTTGCTCACGAATCCCTCCAGTTTTCTCGCCTCGCTCCAGATCCATTGAATTTTCTGATGCTCCGCCTCAGAGACCTTGCCGTGCAGGGAGGTGAGGAGTTTTTGGGCAAAGGCCACAATGGAGATGAGCGGGGAGCGCAGGTCATGGGTTGCCATGGCATAGAGTTCCTCTTTGGCCTTTTGGGTCTCTTCGATCTCTCGCTTGGCCTCGGCCAGCACACTGGTAGCCCTTTTGGCCCCCTCCAACTCCGCTTCGCAGGACTCTCCATCCAGGTCGCGAGAGACCTCTTTCCCCGCAGGCCGCTTGGGGTGTGATGTTCTTGCTGCCTCCAGAAGTTCGAGCTGGGTCTTCAGGACCTGTCGATGCCTCAACTCGTCCTGAGCCAACTGTTCTAAGAGGGATTTGGCCTCGGGGTCAGAGGTATTTTTTGCGGCCTCAAGATACTCCTGGGAGGACGCCGCCTCTTTCTCTAAGGCCTTGCGTAAGATCTCCCTGATATCAGCCATTGCTCAATCCGATTCGGCGGAGTCGATGAGGAGCTTGACGCGCTGCTCTATCTCATCCCTGATGGTGCGCATGAATTCCAGGGGCTTCCCTGCCGGATCCTCCAGTTCCCAGTTCTCTATTCTCCCCTCAGGCGTGAGGGGGCAGATCTGCTCGCACCCCATCTGCACGATGAGGTCAAAGGGGCGAGACGCATCCTCAAGCGCATCCATCCCCTTGGGCCTGCGAAAGGCCAAGTCGATCCCCTTCTCCGCCATGGCCTCGAGGGCTAGGGGGTTGACCTCCCCGGCGGGCTGGTCGCCGGCGCTCTGGACATCGAATGTATCACCGGCATAATATTGAAGGAAGGCTTCCGCCATCTGGCTGCGACAGGCGTTCTCCCGGCACAGGAAGAGGGCTCGTTTTCTCCCCACGAAGGCCCCTGTCAACTCCTCGCCTTTTGTTCTAGCCTCGGCAAGGGCGGTGGGGTGGTGGGCTATTGCGCCAGGGGCTTCCATATCTCGGAACCCTAAAAACCCCTCGTAGCGCGCGCTGACGGCGTCATAGAAATACTTGGCAATAAGACTTGTCCCGGTGAAGAGTTCTTTCCCCTTGGTCGCCCCCACCGCCAACAAAAAGCCTCTGCTAAAGGTGGCCTTGGGGTCGGTCAACTTCATGATATGCCGCCGGGACCAGAGGGTCTGGGATCGATCGATCAACGCCTTCATCTGGGCCGACGGGCCGTAAAAGAAGATGGGAGTGGCAAGGACTACCATGTCTGCTCGGCGCAGGAGATAGTTCATCTCCTCCATGTCATCCTTTTGTTGTATGCAGTAGCCCTTCTTCTCACAGAACCGGCATCCCTGGCAGGGTTCGATATGTTTAGCGGGGACATCGATCTTCGACACCACTGCCCCTTTCGCCTGGGCGCCTTCGAGAAAGGCGTCGAGGAGGAGGTCCGTATTCCCGTGCTTGCGAGGACTTCCCATGAGGCCGAGGACAAACACTAAATCATCCCTTGGTGGATTTTTTCAGGGCCCGGTGTACTGCCTGTTTGGTGAAGTAACCGGCCCGGTGCATGAGGGTGTCGTGGAACTGCCAGTCCACGTTCATGGTGGCCAGACAGGGGTAATTGTGATGGAGGATGCCGCTCTTTTCCTCCGCATCCTGGACCTTGGTCCCCGTGAGCGCCTCGGCTACGAAATAGGTGCTCCCGCAGGGGGCGCTCCTGATCACCCGGGCATCCTTAACCCGATCGGCCTCCGCCGTGATCTCGACCTCCGGGATACCAAAGAGATGGGCGAATTCCTTGATGAGCGGGTCGTCGGAATCCTCTTCCCCCAGGGTGCAAAAGGTGACCGGAAAGACGATCGTAACACCCATCTTCTGAAGGTCCCTCTCCAATTGTTTGGCCAGGCCGGGAGGGAGCCAGGCGCGATTGTCCACCGGCGCGATGACGGCGCGTGCCCCTGAGGCCTTGACGATTGACGGCAACAGCTCCGCCACGCCGGGATGTTCCCCGAGGCTGATTACCAGATCTCCCTGAGGGATATCTTTGGGGAGAAACTCCAACGGGTCCTCCATCATGGTGGGCAAAGAGGAGGTGATCTCCAGGGTCGCGATCTCCCACTGGGCCGGGCCGTGCTCCTGCCAGGCCTCGACCATCCTTTTCCCGTAGTTTCCTTGGACGACGGCCAGTATTCGCATAGCAGCTCTACATCGCCTCCGTATCCGTCTCTTCGATCATGCGCTCGAGTTCTTTCTTGAGATCAGCGGGGAGCCCGACGATATCGAGGGAGAGAAATCCCTTGATGATGAGGGCCGTTGCCTCCTGTTCGGAGAGCCCTCGGGCCATCAAGTACTCGACCTCTTCCTGGGCGATCTTCCCTACGGCTGCCTCATGGGACATCTCCAGATCGGATGTCGTACCTTCCAGTTCGGGGATGGCGTGAATCCTGCCCTTATCGGACAACAACAGTCCCTTGCACTCCAGGTGGGCCCTGATGCCAGGGTATTCACCAACCAGGTGGCCCCTGGCGATAACCGTCCCCCCTGTCGAGACGACGCGGGAGATCACCTCACCCCGGCAGCCTTCCCCCTGCAGGATTATCCGGGAGCCGACATCCATAAAAGAGCCGGGTTTGGCCAGCAGTACCGAATTGAAGGTGGCAACCGCTCCCTTCCCTTTGAGCGTGGCTGCAGGATACATCTGGAGGTCTTTGGCGGGCACGAGACAGATATAGTTGGAGATGAAGGTGCCCCCCTCTTCCACGATGACGGCCGATCTGGGTCTGACCGCCATCTCCTCCGCCCAGTTGTGGATCATGGTAAAGGAGATGGTCGCCCCCTTTTTGACGAAAAATTCCGAGACACCGACATGCAGGCCGGAACGCACGCCGGGGGCGGTGGCACATCCCGTGATGATATTCAGGTTCGATGCTTCCTCAGCAATGACGATGTTGTGGACGTCCTGAGCGAGCTTATCCTCGGTAAGATAGAGGCAGGCCTGCAATGGATAGTGAACGTCGGCCCCGGGCAGGGAACGAATATAGTAACCGTGCTCCTGGTGTTCCTCTGCTCGCCTCGTATAGACATCCTTATCTGCGGGTACGAGTTTGCCCCAATATTCGGTGAGACCGTCATATTTCTCCCGGGCTGTGGTAGTGGACATGATCTCCGCGCCGTCAAAGTCGGTGCGGCAGTGGATTACCGAGTGGTCTTTTTGAAAAAAACTCCCGGAGCGCTCTTTGCCCGAGGGGTCGACGCCGGTCATCAGGAGGATCCTCCGGTCCTCAGGAGAGAGCTTGGAGAGGTCGTCAAGAAGGGGGTGTTCCTTCGTTTCCTCTCGGTATATAGTCAGATCCAGATCACCTGCAGGTTGCGGCTTATCCTTTTTTTCTTTTGACACTGGTCTCCTCCTCTCGGAAGCAACGAAAGCATTCTCCGAACCCACACTCCCTGATGGTGTGGAGCATATCCCGGGGATTGGCCTTGCAGGCGATTTGTCCCTGCATGAGGATATACCCCACATCCACATCCACGTAGTCGAGGATGTAGCCCGTGTGAGTGATGATGAGACCCGATTTCTTCCGTTCCCGATGCAGTTCCTTCATGGTCTTGTCTTGGTTCGGCTCCCTTATTTTCCCCAGCAGGTAGTTGGTGTATTCTCCGATCAGCGCTATATTTTCCAGATCCACCCCCGATTCAGGTTCGTCCAAGAGGACCAAATCCGGGTCTTGGAGGATCAGCTGTAAGAGTTCCGCCCTCTTGATCTCTCCGCCGGAGAAGCCGACGTTTACCTCACGCTCAAGAAAATCCACCAGATTGAGGCCTTTGGCATACTTCTCCAAGGCGTTACCATTTTTCTTGGCACTGGTCTCGATAAGTCTTTGCAGTTTTACCCCCCGGATGACCGGCGGACGCTGAAAGGATATGCCGATGCCGAGCCTTGCCCGTTCATTGATCGGGAGATGGGAGATGTCTTTTCCGTCAAAGAAGATTTCCCCTTTGACTGTGTAACCCTCAAAGCCCATTAAGGCGTTCAGCAGGGTGGTCTTGCCCGAGCCGTTTGGTCCGAATATGGCATGGACCTCTCCCTTCTTTATCTGAAGGTTTACCCCCTTGAGGATCTCCTTCTTTCCTATTGATACGTGGAGATCCTTCACCGCAAGTTGGAATTCGTCTAGCATCATTCCCTCCGTTTATTTGTTCGGCTTTATTTACTGTATAGTCTGCTGGCTGCGTTCCCTTGACCGAAATCAAGGTACCCTCCATAGTAGCATGGTACTCCCCTCGCTTCAATAAATACTCGCTTGAACTATTTCAAAGGCCCAGCAGATACAGGGCTAGCCCGATCCCCAAACCGATCAGAACGTTAAATGCCTTGATCAAAAGGGAGTCTTTAAAGCTATAGGCAAGCAGGGGGAGCATGCCGTGTCCGTCTTGGACGATGGAGCTGGCCAGCAAGACGGAGAAAGGTATCAAGCCCTGGGCAAACATCATAACGAAGATAAGATGCGGTCCTGATTCAGGGACGACGCCTACCAGGACCGCCACCAACAACACCCAGGGCATATGGGTCTGCACAAAGGCCTCGAGGTTCCAGAATCTCAATCCTATTTCTATAACGAGCAGGGCACCGAAGCTCCAAAGCAATATCCGCCACAGATGTCCCTTGGCAATATGTACCCAGATATGCTCGTGGAGATAGTGTTCAGGGGCCGTGATGACTATGAGCGCGGCCAACGAGAGTAGTAGGATAAAAGTGATTCGCTCCCAACCCCCCTCAGCAGGGCCCATAGCCCCTGAGACAGAGCCGATGATGAATATCCCGAGGAGGATAAGGAGAAGGAAACGGGCCAACGAGAACGTTTGAAAATTTGCTTTTACCCTGTGTACGGTAATGTGCCACCCTTTATGATCCTCATGCAGGACGGGCGTTTCGCACCCCTCACAGGGCCTTATCTTAAGAAGGGGTACCAGCTTATCGACCAGCCAGGCAGAGCAGATTCCGACGACAAACAAGATCGCGAAGAGGAGGACCGCCTTGCCCGGGAATAGGGCGAGCATGACAAAGGCTTCATCGCCTGAGGTGGCGAGCATGCCCCCTACGATCGCCCCAAAGGTGATGAGTCCATGGACATAAAAAGAGACGTTCATAAAGGCACCGAGACAACCCGGGATCGCCCCAAGCGACGCCGTGGCGATGTACTGTCTCACGCGTCCCCCTTGTATCGCCCTGTTCAGCTTCCCTTCAGTCAACACATTGAGGTAGTCCGCCATGGTCATCATTACAAAGACGAACATCGTGATCATCAAGCTTTTATTTAAGGTGGGGATGATGATGTCCATGGTGTCTGCTCACTCTCCGCTTGAACCTACGGCTTACCCTTTAAGTCCCCAGTTCTGAGTGGAGGTGGATGAAGTCCAGGATATCGGCACGACAGACCAATCCCCTGATCTTCCCCCCTTGTATTACCGGCACCTGGTGGATCTTGCTGCTCGCCAGCTTGGCGAGGATGTGGTTGCCGTCCGCCTCGGGAGCAACGGCCGCTAATTTATCCTTGGGGGTCATGATTTCCCTCACCGTGGTTTTTCCCCTCGTGTCGGGAGGGACTCGCTTGACATCCTCCAGGCAGACGATCCCCGCCAGCTTGCCACCATCGGTGACCAAAAATGACCGTTCCTTCTTTTGGAGGATGTGATATTCAATCAAATCCTGCACGGTGAGAGAAACATCGATTGTCTCAAAGGCGGTGTCCATCAGGTCCTGCGCCCTGACATCTTTGAGCACCTCTTGCAGGAGGACTTGTCGATATCCCCGAGCGGCGGCACTGTGGATAAACCAACCGATGAGGGCGATCCAGAGGCCGTTTAAGAAAAGTCCCTGCAAGATCTGTGATATGCCGAAAACGATGAAGAGAAAGGCAACGACTTGCCCGGTGATGGAGGCGATCCGGGTGGCCCGCTTGAGATTGCCCGTCATCTTCCATATTACGGACCGCAAGACTCTCCCCCCATCGAGGGGGAATCCAGGGATCATGTTGAACACTGCGAGGATACCGTTGATGAAGGATAGATAGCGGGCTATGGCGGCGATGGGTTCGTTGATCCCTCGCATGCCATACCACAGTCCGAAAAAGAGGGCGGCGATGATCAGGCTGGATACGGGTCCTACCAAGGCGATGATGAACTCCTTGGCCGGTGTCCCTGGTTCCTCTGAGATCTCGGCAACCCCCCCAAAGAGAAAGAGGGTGATACTGCGCACCTCCTCTCCCCTGCTGCGGGCCACGAGAGAGTGGGTCAGCTCATGGGCTAATACCGAGGAGAAGAGGAGCAGGCTGGCGATGAGGCCAACGATCCAATGCTGCCAGGGGGGCCAATGGGGATACTGGCTGGGGAAGTAGTATCCGGCAAGGGCCCAGGTGACAAAGGTGAAGATAAAGACCCAGCTCGAGTCGATCTTGATCTTGATGCCGAATATTGTGAAGATACGCCATGCCGTTCTCATCTTCTCTCCCCCCTTACGATTTATGAAAGACTTCTTTTTGCCCTACCAGCTTTCTCAAGTTCTGGCGGTTGCCTATTATACATGCCGTTGATGACGAAAGAATCTTTTTAACTGTAAATAGATATTTTAACATAGGAAATATTTCCGAGCAACAATAAGGTGTTAGAAAGAGGATTCGAATATAGAGGTTTTATTTAATTACAAGTTTTTTAATGGACTTTCTTGTTGAACGCCCTTAGCATGAAGTGGGATGAGGACCGAGCCTTGCGCAATTTTATATTTGTGTTTTCTCCACATCACTGTCCGACTGAAGAATGGGAAAAACCAGATAACGCCTATAATGATATCCTTGAGGGGTGATAACAGATAATGATAGAAGCGATGGGCTGATCCAATCCTTTTTCCCAAGCAGTAATTCCCGATTATTGTTGCGAGCGAGGCTGTAGAGGTTAAAAAAATCGTGCCTGTGGTTGGCCCCACTACGGCGAGTGAGAGGCATGCTATAAACACGGTGTTGCTGAGTATTTCGGAAACGTATCCTATACCTCCAAGTTTAAACCGCATTTTCCCCCACCTGGCGTGTCTTTTGAGGAATTGCATCATCGTTCTATTGTGATTCACCGCATTGATTATATGACCAGAGGTGATGACCTTTTTCCCCCTTCTATGCATCAAATCACCCATCACATAGTCCTCGGCAAGGACGTTCTGCACCGCCTCAAATCCCCCGATTTCTTCAAGGGCCTCTTTCCTCATCAGCATGGATTTCCCGACGACGACGGGCATCTTGATAAACCGGGAGAGAATTGCAATATTTCCGATCACAAAAGAATTGAGATGGAGATTTTCAAACAGAGAACCGATGGTACGACTTCCAATGCCTCGAATGAGATTACACACAAGCCCAACGTGGGGATCTTCCATGTATTGACCTATCGTCATAAGGTAGTCTTTGTCTACTCTGACATCACTATCGCTGATAAGGACGTATGGAAATTGAGAGATCCTATAGGCGGAGAACATGTTGTTGACTTTCGGATTCAAGGCGCGATCTTTTTGTTTTACGATAATGGAGATTTTTTGGTGGGGGTGCTGCTTTTTTATTTTTTGCGCCAATTTTAGAGCAGGGTCATTCTTGTCTTCAAGGGCGAATATAATCTCATGCTCTGCGTAATCTTGGTTGCAGAAACTCACGAGGTTATCAAAGAGGTCATCATCCAATCCCTTGAGGGGTTTCAGGATCGATGTAGGGGGAGAGAATCCGTTCAAAGACTGTTTTGGGGATATATTTTTCCTCCATGTCATTTCCCCGGCCAAAAAATCAGATTCCGGTATGATCTGATTTTTTGGGATGGAGGATCGTATGGCGAGGTTTTGTAGCGCAATAACAACAATCCCCAAAAACACCAGGCATGCAAATATGTAGAATAGGGTCATTACGCTCCGTATTCTAGCCTCTCGAACCTTTTATGGCAATATCATTCTGTTTTTTGTTTGAAAAATCTTTTGACACATCTTGGTTTTACCATTACCATATGGGCTGCTATTTTCAAGCGGAGTTTCTTATATGAGATCCGTGCCTAAGGCGCATATCATCTCAGTAGACATGGGATACGGCCATCAACGGGCTGCCTATGCCCTGAAAGGCCTTGTACCGGACCGCATTATCACCGCCAACAACGATTCCATTGTTCCTGAGTCCGATACGTTCCTGTGGGAGCGTGCCCGTATGTTCTACGAAACCGTCTCTCGGCTCAAGGAGGTGCCGTTAGTGGGTAACCTTGTGTTCGATCTGTATAATAGACTCCAACACATAGCCCCTATTTTCCCGTTCCGCGACCTTTCCCGCCCTACCTACAGCGTCCGGCAGATCAGGAGACTCATCAAAAAGAAAGGGTTTGGGCGAAGCCTGGTGGACTACGTCGGGGACTCGCCGCTGCCGGTGATCACCACCCATTTCATCCCGGCACTGGTATTTCATTACCATGGCCGAGAGGCTTACTGTGTGGTCACGGATACGGATATCCACCGCGTGTGGGCGTCGCGGTATCCGCCGAAGGGCTATATCACCTATCTTTCGCCGTGCCGTCATGCATCGCTGCGGTTACGAGAATATGGTGTCCCGCAGCATCGGATCATCGAGACCGGCTTTCCGTTACCTAAAGAAAATATCGGCGAACGGCGCTCGATACTTCACCACGATCTGATTGCCCGATTAGTGAACCTGGATCCTAACGGCGTTTTTTTTGAAAACTTACGGGCGGTTATCTGCGAAAAGCTGTTTGTCGACGATCCAGCGCCACCCACGTCGTTCAAAGATTTTAAGCGGCACGCCAACCACCCCCTCACCATTACCTATGCGATCGGCGGGGCAGGCGCCCAGGCCGATATCGCCCTTGATATGATCAAGGCCTATGAGCGCCGACTGAGGGAAGATCGGATCAAAATCAATATTGCCGCTGGCACGAAACCGGAAGTAAAGGAATTGCTGGAGCGAGGAATTGAACGGATCGGTCTGGACAATCACGTGGGCAGGAGCATTACGATTGTTTATGCAGACATCTACGAAGAATACTACACGGCTATGAACCGGACGCTGCGCACCACGGATATATTATGGAGCAAACCGAGCGAGATGTCATTCTATACCGCCTTGGGCCTTCCGGTCGTCATAGCGCCGCACATCGGCGCGCATGAGCAATGCAACTGTGACTGGCTGACTCATCTGGGGTCTGGATACGGTCAGGAGGACGCGGATAATGCAGACGAATGGCTGACCTACTGGTTGGAGGGGGGGCAGCTGGCGCGCGCCGCCCTGCAGGGATACCTCTATGCACCCTGTATGGGGACCTACAATATAGAAAAGGTGATACAGGAAAGGCATGCCATTACTGCTGCGGGCATGGTAGTTTGAACAACACAGTTGCTTGTGCCCCCACACGGCTCCTTGTACTCCTTTCCCTACAAGGGATTATGAGTGAAGAATATGGACCTGATGCTTTGTTCGAGGTGGGGCTTTATCTTTTTTCGGCGGGGCATGAAAGTTTAGTTTTATAGGGTTTTTGTTAAAGTATTTTATAAGCAACCATAAGGAGGGTATAATGGCTCGTAATATCGTTATAGATGAGGAGGAGTGCATCGGGTGCGGCACGTGCGAGGAGATCTGCCCAGAGGTCTTTAAACTCAATGAAAAGACGGACAAGGTGGAGGTTATTGACCAGAAAGGGGCTTCTGAAGACAAGATAGAGGAGGCGATAGAGGCGTGCCCGGTGGAGTGTATCCATTGGGAGGAGTGAGGGACTGTACGCCATCGTTCAACAACCTGACACCTTTTGGACGCAGGTTCGTGTGCAAGGGAGATTTCCGCCTGAGGCCAGTGATAACCCAGGACGATATGCTGATAGCGTCAGCTCGTAGCTTCCCATCCAAAAGCGGCGTCAATCTCGCGGTCTAGGAATCTGTACCTCACGGTTAAGAAAGGAATGGACGTGAGAGCAGGCATTCTCATAGGCTACTTCGCAAAACAGGATGCGGCTCGCAGGGCCCTCAAGGGGTTGCAGCGGAGGGGTTTCCGGCGCGTTGCCTTGATGAGCAAGACAGCGGATGGACATATCCAAACTCGAGATCCCTTCCTGCGGCTCCGGGCCTTTGGAGTGGCCGCGGGTTTCTTCCTCTGCGGCTTCATCGCTGGGGCTGCCGCTATGAGCCTTCAGTGGTCGGTGCCGATTCCGTTTGGAAGCCTGTCTACCCTGATTCCGGGCCTTGCGGGTGGGATCGCCGGAATCTTCTTCAGTGTGGCATGGATACGACGATCGAGGTTCGGCGTCGAACGAAGGCTGCTCGAGGATCATGCGCGCTGGTTGGTATCCGAGGAGACCGTCCTGATTCTCCGGGCACCGATCGAAACATTGCGCTCCCCCATGGCAGTGTTGCAGGAAAGCGACGAGATCCCGCCCGCCATATTTTTTCTGCATCCGAAGCGAGAGGATTTCATCGGAGAGGCGGCGAGCCTCGAGAGTCCGCTCTCTGGGGTACAGATCCAGGAGTATGCTGAGCGCCTCGCCAAGGACCATCAGGTGAGCACGAATCCCCGGCGGAACATCAAACTGCTCAAGTGGCTCGAACAAACCCGGCGATGGATCCATCGTGTTTGCCTGGATCTGTCCGAAGCGAGTCGACTGGGTCAGAGTACGCCTCCAACCACCGAGTGGCTCCTCGACAATGAGTACATCATCGAGAGTAACGTGCGCGAAGTGCAGTTGAACCTTCCCCGGCGCTATTACCAGGAGCTGCCGGCACTGGCCAGCGGGCCCTACCGTGGTCTGCCGCGCATCTACGGCCTCGCACGGGAACTGGTCTCACATGCGGACTTGCGTCTGGATAGGGAGAACATCCTCGCGTTCATCAAGGCCTATCAATCAGTCGGCCCATTGTCGATTGGCGAACTCTGGGCCGTCCCCCAGATGCTGCGCGCGGCATTGGTCGAGGGCCTCTTGTATCTCGCCGAAAGAGCCCTGACAGAGCTGCGAGAACGTGAGATTGCCGACTTCTGGGCAAACAGGCTCATTACGGCCAATCGGCGAGACCCCAACCAGCCTTTCTCAATCCTTTCGATCCTTGCCGAACTTGCCGAATCGCAACCCAAGCCGAGTCCCTATTTCAGTCTTCAACTGATCGATAACCTCTACGATCAAGAAGCCGCGCTGGTGCCGGTCAAGGCATGGCTCGAGCGTATGTTTCGAAAATCCCTGGGCGATCTCAACCTTCGTGAGCAAAACCGCCAGATGAAGGATCAGATATCGATCGGGAATGCGTTCACCAGTTTGCGACAACTCGCCCTGTTGGATTGGAGGAAGATATTCGAACAGATCAGTCGAGTGGAGCAGTTGCTTCGGATGGACCCTTCGGGAGTCTATCCCCGGATGGATTTCGACACGCGAGATCGGTATCGTAGGACGATTGAAGAACTCGCCCGCAGGTCAGGCCAGGCGGAAGAACGAGTCGCCCAGCGCGCCATTGACCTAGCGACGCGCGCGGCCCATAAAGGGGTGAAGGATGAACGGCGTATCCATGTCGGGACATATCTGGTTGGAGAAGGAAGACACGAGCTGGCGCAGCTCATACGATGTCGCGAGGCGCCCCGGTTCCGCGTTGTGCAATGGGTCTACCGCCATCATGCTGCAGTGTACTTTCTTGGGCTCGGCTTTTTTACCGCGGTATTCATCTCCCTGATCGTTTTGCTTGGTATGCGCGGGCAGACACCCGTGATCCGGCTTTTGCTAGCGCTTCTTTTGCTGATTCCGATTAGCCAGCTTTCGCTCGAGGTTGTGAATTACCTGGTCACGCAGTTACTTCCGCCGCGCACGCTTCCGAAGATGAATTTCGAGGACTCGGGGATTCCTGATGAATTTCGAACGCTCGTCGTTGTGCCCATGCTGTTGGTTGATGCGGAGACTATCCGGGCCGAGGCGGAAAAGCTCGAGCTCAGATATCTCACTAACAAAGAAAACAATGTATTCTTTGGCCTCTTCTCGGATTATGCGGATTCAAAGCAAGCGCATGGCGAGGAGGACGAACACCTGCTCCAAGCGACGATCGAAAGCATCGAAGCCCTCAATAACCGGTATGGCGGCGAACGTTTTTCCCTTTTCCATCGAGAGCGAAAATGGAGTGAATCCGAACAGAAATTTATCGGGTGGGAGCGTAAACGCGGGAAACTGGAAGAACTCAATCGTCTGATTGATGGAACGCGGCCTGAAGATGCCAATCGGTTGGTGTACGTCGGCGACCCGGATCGCCTGTCCGATGTGAGATTTGTCATCACGTTGGACAGCGACACGCAGCTACCGCACGACACCGCCCGCAGGATGGTTGAAACCCTGGCCCACCCGCTCAACCTGCCGCGCTTCGATGACAAAGGTGGCATCCTGGCCGGCTCCTATGCGATCATCCAACCGCGCGTGAGCCCCTCCCTGCCGAGTACGAGCGCCACGCCATTCAGCCGGCTCTTCTCGGACCCAATCGGAATCGACCCCTATACCAAGGCTGTTTCCGACGTCAATCAGGATCTCACTGGCGAAGGCTCCTATCATGGCAAAGGCATCTATGACGTGCGTGTCTTCAGTCGAGTGCTTTCCGGCACGTTTCCCGAAGAGCAATTGCTCAGTCATGATTTGATCGAAGGTGCTCATGTTCGCGTGGGCCTCGCCAGTGATATCGAGCTCTATGATGAGTTCCCGCAGGATTACATGAGCTACACCAGCCGGCAGCATCGTTGGATTCGCGGTGATTGGCAAATTGCGGATTGGATTTTGCCGCGCGTTCCCCTGCCCGGAGGAGGCCGAGGACCAAACCCGCTCTCCTGGTTCGACCGCTGGAAGGTCTTCGACAACTTGCGCCGTAGCCTGGTACCTGCGACCAGTCTGGGCTTACTGATAGCGTCCTGGCTGACTTCCTCTGAGATGGTGTGGATATCTGCCGTTGTGGTCGCCATGCAGCTGCTCTTTCACCCCTTAGTTCAGCCCTTCATATGGGCGACCACCGGCCAGGGGCCACGGGGCTTTTCCTTCTTACGATTGGCGCACGACCTGCTGCGGGCGATTGTCGAAGCTGCACTGCTTCCGCGCCAGGCCTGGCTGGCGATGGATGCCATTCTGCGGGTCTGGTATCGTCGTCTTATCTCTCATCGAGGGTTGCTCGAGTGGACGTCAACCCAGGTGATGCATGGAAATGCCCCGGATCGAGTGCAGACGTTCGTGATGTTGCTGGGCCTAGCGAGCATCTTCAGCGTGATCATGGGTTGGGCGGTGCAGCGCTGGATGCCGTCGAACATTTTCCTGGCCGGTCCCTGGCTCGTATTGTGGTTCTTATCCCCTCTGATCGGTTGGCTCTTGACCCTCAGACCGCACGCGAGGTCACAGCGATTACTGTTTCCCGAAAAGGATGTGCGGTTCCTGAGAAAGGTTGCACGACGAACCTGGCGGTATTTCTCTGATTTTGTCGGAGAAAACACCTCTTGGCTTCCGCCGGACAATTACCAGTTCTCCCATAAGAATCAACTAGCGATGCGTACCAGTCCAACCAACATCGGTTTCTGGATGGTCAGCGCGCTCGCCGCCCATGATTTCGGATATCTGACGATGGATCAGGCCATCGAAAAGTTGACGCGTACTATGGAGACGATCGGCAAACTCGAGCGCTATGAGGGTCATCTGTTGAATTGGTACGATATTAAAACCCTGACCCCTCTCGAACCTCGCTACGTATCCATGGTGGACAGTGGAAACCTGCTTGGCGCCCTCTGGGCCCTGGAGCAAGGTCTTGACGACTTGATGCAAGACCCCATGCTGGATGCGAAAGCCTTTGCAGGTCTGCGGGACACCGGTGAAATCTTGAAGCAGGTCGTCGAAGAGGAAGGCGTTTCCGCTCTCAATGCCCGCCGCCTTGACGAACTGATGCGTAGTTGTGAAAATCCACCGGATCGCATCGCCGATGCGCTGCGCCTGCTGCGGCAACTAGAAGACAGCATAAAAGGTCTTTACCGTAAGAAACGTAAGTCCGCCTCCGGCGGACCCTCTGGGGAACCCGGAGGGGGAACCCGAGGTGAAACAGACGGTGAAACCGGAGGTGAATCGCGTGCGGCCTATTGGGCCGGGCAGATGGAGAAACAGGTATTGGCCTGGCGCGAGATTGTGGATCGCTACCTCGCCTGGATCGAAATCATTGATGAAAAAGCGGAAGATGAGATCGCCTTGCTGGGCAGGGAGGCCGTGCTCGCGTTGCGCGAGAATCTGTATCACGCGCCGTCGCTTCGCGATCTCGCCAAAGGGCATATAGGCTGTATACAGACCCTGCAATCGATTCGGGACTTTTCTCCCTCGGAAACAGGCCCCCTCTTCGAGTGGATTAGCCGCCTTCTGCAGGCCTTTGCAAAGGCGCAATGGTTGGCGGGTGAAATGCTTGCTTTGGGCGAGCGCCTGGTCCAGGATGGACGCGAACTGTCCGAATCGATCAACATGCCCTTCCTGTATGACTCCGAACGCCGGTTGTTCTCCGTCGGCTACAATGTTTCCGACGGGCGCTTGGATAGCGCCTATTACGATCTCCTGGCGAGTGAGGCGCGGCTTGGGAGTTTTGTCGCCATTGCGCGCGGTGACGTCTCCGCTGAGCATTGGTTCTCAATGAGCCGGCCCTACGGCGCGATCGGCCGGCACCGGGTGCTGCTCAGCTGGACAGGAAGCATGTTCGAATATCTCATGCCGCTCATTTTACAAAAAACGTACTGGAATTCACTCCTGGATAAAGCAACACGGGAAGCTGTGGCGATCCACATCGCCTACGGTCGCAAGCTCCATGTGCCGTGGGGGATCTCGGAGTCCGCCTTTGGAGACCTGGACATCAACAAGACGTATCAATACAAGGCGTTCGGTGTGCCGGAGCTCGGATTAAAACGCGGCTTGGAGGAGGTTGTCGTAGCACCCTATGCTACTCTTCTGGCGGTGAATATAGCACCGAGAGAGACCGTGCAGAATCTGAAACGCTTAGCTAAGTTGGGGCTTTTGAACGATTACGGCTATTACGAAGCGATGGACTTCAGCCGGCAGCCGGGCCGCCCGGGCGAGCGCGGGGTGATGGTACGAGCGTATATGACTAATCATCAAGGAATGAGTTTTCTGTCGCTGACCAACTTCATCCATGGTAATATCATCCAACGCCGTTTTCATGCCGACGCACGCGTGCGTGCGGTCGAGCCATTGCTCCATGAACGCATCCCTGTCCTTCCTCCGCTCCACCACATCACCACCCGTGAGAGGGCGCCTTCGGTGACGGACGTCGGCGAAGTGGTGCCGTCAGTGAGCAAATTCGATACGCCACACACCGCTACACCCAAAACCCAACTGCTGAGTAATGGTAGCTATAACCTGATGCTCACGAACGCCGGCGGCGGGTACAGCCGGTGGAGAGACTATGAGATTACCCGCTGGAGATCTGATCGGACGCGGGATCCGTGGGGAACCTTCTGCTATATCCATGAAGCCGATTCGGATCGTTTGTGGTCCAATACGTATCATCCAACCGGCGGGAAGGTCGAGGCGTATTCCGCCAACTTTGCGCTCGATCGTGCCGTGTTCCGACGCACCGATAGCGGCATTCAAACCGAAACCGAGGTCATCGTCTCGCCGGAAGATGACGTTGAGATCCGGCGGATCACTCTGATCAACCGGTCCGTTCGCACCCGCCGCCTCGAGCTCACAAGCTACGTCGAACTCTCAATGGCGCCGCACAACGCTGACCGGCAGCATCCGGCCTTTAACAAGCTGTTCATCCAGACCGAAGCGGTGCCCGAATATCAGGCGCTTCTCGCGTGCCGCAGGCCTCGCGGAGATGACGACCCGCCCATCTATATTGCGCACCGCTTCACGCTCGAACAAGTCGAGGATAACGCCTTGCAGTTCGATACCGACCGGCGGCGGTTCATCGGACGCGGGAGGACGCTCGCCAGTCCCATGGGTGTCTTTCAAGAGCTCGGTAGCAACCAGGGTTTTGTTCTCGACCCGATCCTCAGCCTGCGGCGGAGCGTGACTCTCGGTCCGGGCCGGCGCATCCAGGTTTCCCTAGTTATCGCCGCCGGCGAAACACGCCAGCAGGTCTTGAGACTGATGGACAAGTACGGAGAACTCCCTCCGATCGATCGGGCGATGGATGTCGCCTGGGCCTCCGCCCAACTCGAGTTGCGGCTGCTTCGTATCCAGCCCGACGAGGCCCGCCGCTTCCAGCAGCTGACAAGCCACTTGCTGTTTCCCAATCCCAGCCTGCGGCCTCCCATTGAATGCATCGAAAAGAATTGCAAGGGCCAAGCCGGATTGTGGCCCTACGGAATCTCGGGCGACGTGCCGATCGCCCTGGTCACCATCGGTGAAGCGCAGGACATCACCCTGGTTCGTCAAATGCTCCAGGCGCATGCCTATTGGCATAATCACGGATTAATGGCAGACTTAGTGATCCTCAATGAGGAAGCGAGCGGTTATGAACAGCCCCTGCGCGAACGACTCGAGCACCTCATCCAGACGCATGCGATGCACGCGGGGATCGATCAGTCTGGTGGTGTCTACGTGCGTAGCGCTGATCTTATGCCTGAGGAAGATCTGACGCTGCTCAGGGCAGCGGCGAGTGTGGAGTTGGTGGCGGCCCGCGGCACATTGCCCCAGCAATTGGGTATGCCTGCGGAGGCTCCCGAGATGCCGGAACCCATGGTCAAGAAGCGTGCCCCCCGGGAGCCTTCGCCTGCGCTGCCCTTCCTGGAATTACCCTACTTCAATAGCCTGGGTGGGTTTACCCCGGACGGGCGTGAATACGCAATCTATTTCGGACCAGACACCCACACGCCCGCGCCCTGGGTAAACGTCATCGCCAACCCGACTTTCGGAACAGTACTCAGCGAAACAGGGGCCGGCTTTACCTGGTATGGCAACAGCCAGCGCAATCGCCTGACGCCATGGTCGAACGACTCCGTGATGGATCCACCGTCTGAGGCGTTGTACATTCGGGATGAGGAGAGCGGTGTCTACTGGACACCGACCCCGACGCCGATCCGCGAAAAGACCCCCTATCGGACACGGCACGGGGCAGGGTACACGGCATTCGAGCATAATAGCAATGGGATCGAGCAGGAGCTCTTGGTCTTCGTTCCCGTAGACGAGCAAGGGGGAGAGCCGATCAAACTGCAGCGGCTGCGGCTGAGAAACGACTCCGCTCGGCATCGCAAACTGTCTGTTACGTATTACGTAGAGTGGACACTGGGGGAGAACCGTGAGTCTTCTCAGATGCACGTCGTGACCACCTGGGATGACGAAGCGCAGGCCCTGCTTGCCAGAAATCGTTACCACCCCGAGTATGGGGATCGTGTGGCCTTCGCGGCCATCAGCCCGCCTGTGGAGTCATACAACGGCGACCGCACATCCTTCCTGGGGCGCAATCGCTCGATGGCGAACCCCGTGGCGATGGAGCGGATCAGGCTTTCACTGCGGACGGGAGCGGGATTGGACCCCTGTGCCGCGCTGCAGGTCAGGGTCGAACTGGCTCCCGGTGAGAAGGTTGAGATTACGTGCATGGTGGGCCAGGCCGGATCAGCGGAGGAGGTCCATAAGCTGGTTCAAACCTACCGGAAAAGCTCGGCGTTCGAAACCTCTCTAAGCAAAATGAAAGCCTGGTGGGATGACCTGTTGGGCACGATCGAAGTCCATACCCCCGAGCTCGCAGCGGACTTCCTCATCAACCGCTGGTTGCTGTACCAAAGTCTGAGCTGCCGGATCTGGGGGCGTTCCGCCTTTTACCAGCCCGGCGGCGCGTTCGGCTTCCGCGATCAATTGCAGGACGTCATGGCTTTCGTCTACGCGTATCCCGACCTGGCGCGAGAGCACATCCTGTTTGCGGCGAGCCGCCAGTTCAAGGAAGGCGATGTCCAGCACTGGTGGCATCCACCGAACGGCGCAGGTATCCGCTCGCGGATCTCCGATGATCCCCTATGGCTTCCCTACGTCGTCGCTCACTACATCAGGATCACCGGTGATGTGGGCATCCTGCATACGACGGTTCCCTTCCTCAACGCTCCTCTGTTGGAAGCAGATCAGCGAGAAGCCCTCTCCACACCGGAGATCGCGCGGGAACGCGGTACGCTGTTTGAGCACTGCGAGCGAGCGGTCTCGCGCGGGCTGACTGTTGGGCCCACCGGGTTGCCCCTGATGGGAACGGGAGACTGGAACGATGGGATGAACCTTGTGGGTGCCGGGGGCAAAGGGGAGAGCGTGTGGCTGGCGTGGTTCCTGGCGGATGTGCTGCAGGGCATGGTCGAGATGGCTGACCTCCTGGATCGGCCGGATCTGCGTAAGACCTATCAGCAAAAACGGAAGGCGCTGATTAAGCTTGTCGAACAAAAAGCCTGGGATGGGGAATGGTATCTGCGGGCGATCTTCGACGATGGCACGCCGCTTGGCTCTTCGGCGAATGAAGAGGCGAAGATCGATTCCCTGCCCCAATCCTGGGCGTGGCTGAGCGGCGCCGCCGACACGGATCGTGCAAAGAGTGCCTTGGAATCGGCATGGAGACATCTCGTTCGCGAGGATGAAGGTCTCGTGCTGCTCCTCGAACCTCCTTTCGACAAATCGGAGCCGTCACCCGGCTACATCAAGGGGTACCCGCCGGGGGTGCGCGAGAACGGAGGCCAGTACACTCACGCCGCCCTGTGGTTCGCCATGGCCATGGCGCGTCGAGGGGATGGTGAGCGTGCGGTGAAAATGATGCGCATGCTTAACCCGATCGAGCGGGCGCGTGATCCGGAAACAGTCTGGCGCTACGGGATCGAGCCCTACGTGATCGCGGCTGATGTATACCGATTGCCCGGGAGGATCGGTCACGGTGGTTGGTCGTGGTATACGGGTGCCTCTGCGTGGATGTACCGAGCCTGGGTTGAAGAGATCCTGGGCTTGCAGGTGCGGGGGGATCGCATGCAGGTAAATCCGGTCATCCCCGGCTGGTGGGAGGGTTTCAGCCTGCGCTATCGTCACGGCGAAGCGATATACGAGATCAGGGTCGAGAACCCGGAAGGCTATGAGCGGGGCGTTGCGTGGGTGGAGCTGGACGGTCGGCGTGTACGGGATAGGGTGATCCCACTGGATCGGGACTTTATCAAACATCGGGTCCTCGTACACATGGGGAAGCCCCAGTAAAGCGGGGAGAGGCTAGTAGGCTTGAGCCATCTTTTAAGGCCTGAACCTTTTTGTGCCTCTCCCCTATAAGTTCCTGCCTATGATATACGGGTTCTGTATAATATGATATTATGGACTAATTACGGCAGCCAAGCAGATTTTCCTTCTGGAATTATTTGTTTATTTGGTTAGAATATTGTTGGGCCACAATATAGGATCAAGAATGGATAAGATCGGAAAAACCGAATTTGATGCATTATCAAAGATGCCATTCGATCTCGAGATCATGGGCCGCCTCTACTATCAAGCCAAAGAGCTGCTGCTCAGCGACGGCTTTGACTTTTTTAATCCTAAAGTCAAAGAGCACGACAAGTTCATTGCTGTATTGCTCAATGTAATGATCAAGATTTCCGCTATGCAGTATCATTTAAAGGGGTATGAACAGCATGAGCAACTTTGTATCGGCCAGATGAAGGCACAGTGTCGACCAGATGGTCACATTTCGTTGCAAGCTTATGAGCTACTATTCGAGCTTGAAGCTTTTATGTTCCAGATGAAGAGTGCGCTTGACCTTGCAGTAAAATTTCTTGAGGCGCTTTTCCCAAAAAGATTCAAAACTAAGACATTTGGTGACATGGGCGAGAATCTAATCAAAGGTCTTGAGAAGTTTAAAGGAGATAAAAACCCCAAAACAGAAATAGTTGACTCAATCATTTCGTTGATAAGAGATGATCAAAAAGCATGGCTCAAACAAGCTATTACGCTTAGAACTTCTTTGAACCACTTCAAAACGATAGCCGGGTACAGTTATCAGGCCGAGAGAAACTCTGATCAGTGGCAAATAACCGTACCCAGAATTGCGGGAATAGATGTTCTGAAGTATATGCAAACAATTTATACTAACTGCCTTGAGTTTATACAAGACTTTATGTGCCTCGTTATCGGAATGTTTCTGCCCGGGCGACTTACCGTTGGAATCCGAGACACAAATACTTCGGGTATCGGGGAACCGCTTGGCCAGTATATACGATTTGGCTGGGGTTTCGCTGCTAACACTGTCGATAGTTCCGATTAACGGTTTATCTAAATAGTAGAGGTAGATAAAGAAGGCCCAAAAAAAGCCTGGAGCCGAAGCCAGACCGCGCCGTTTTATTCTCCTGAAGACCTTGACGGGCGCAGCTCAGACTTGGTCATTGGGGAGTGAATAGGATCAAAAATGGGCTTCACCTTTGATCAGATAAATTACGATGTAATTTTTGACACGCTCAATCATAGAAAGGAATAGTAAAATAATACCCAAATCCATACGGCGCAAAGTAAGTGCTTAGAAATATTGGTATATTTGATTTTTAAAAGGCTATATTTCATGAGATTATTATCAAGACTCAAGAAGAAGAAAAAGATCACTCCAACTCCTGATAATTACGCAGAGCTTTTCATAACAAACATATCCAATAGACTAGAACAATTCGACTGTAATAAATCATTATCAGAGAACTATGATAAGAAAAGAATTTCGTGGGAATTAAGCGGCTTACTTTTGTTTGCTATTGAATGGGGACTTTATATATTTTTTGGAATCAATGATGATTACAAAATTATTAGCGAAAGAGTTATGGTGCACAGACACGGATTAGCAACACATAAGTTAGGCGAAACCAAAGCTCAGGAAATCATTGATTATCAAAACAACCGAAGAGATATGTATGTTGCAATATTAAGAAATGCTAGACCTGAAAAGCTGAAGGATAATTTAAATGAATTAGTCGGGTTAACCTTTGCTACAGTATGTGGATATGAAGATGATGAAACAATCAAGAATCTTGGCATAAAATATTTTATAGAAACAACAGACTCCATCGTAACAACATTATTTGATGATTATAAAGAAAAAGTTTAACTTCAATTTATCTCCAAAGGGGCAAGGCAAGAAACGTCCATAAGATTATAGGATTCTTTTTTGTTACTTAGTGGCGGACCTAACAAGTCAATGAAGCAGACATGTAACAGCTTCGTTGTTCACATGCAGGTTATCTCTATCGTTACTAGAATTAATATAATATAATCAGATTAACTATTTTAGTAAATCTGATTACGTACATTGCACACCGATACAAGAATCCTATTTCTTTAGCTCCTCCAACTCTCTGACGAGGTCATCGAGAGGCGGCCTTTTGTTGATGTCGTGCACATCGATGTACCGGATGATCCCCTGTTTGTCGATGACGAAGAGGGCGCGCTCCGATGTTCCATCGGAGCGCAAGATACCGTACTGATCCGCCACCGCCCCATGGGGCCAAAAGTCGGAGAGGGCAGGAAACCACAGCCCCCCCATCTGATGGGTCCACGCGTAGAGCGTGGGGACGTTGTCCACGGTGATCCCGATCAATTGTGCGTCATATTGGTCAAAGATGGGCTTGGCGATGTTGTAGCCCGGCCACTGTTCCGAACAGACCGGCGTCCAGGCCGCCGGGACAAATGAGATGACCACATTCTTTGTGTCTCGGTACTGGGCGAGTGCCACCGTTTTCCCGGAGACCGCGGGGAGGGTGAATTCCGGGGCCTTGTCTCCGACCTGGAGCTTGGGTACACTGTCGATAGGTTTCAGTGCCCCTACATCGTAGACATTCTCCTTTAACGTAGCTGAACCCCCGTAGGCCATCGTTACCAAGCACATGGCGGCAATGGCGCCTATGGCAAGTTCGCCATAGATTCTTTTTCTCTGCAGCATGATGTAGCCCTCCTTAGAGTCCTGATAAAGCAACTATTATTTTTAGAAATTGGGCGGGGTCTTGGAAACCACCCTCTTTGGTATAAAAAACTCTGAGTGACCCGTCTGTCTTGATCTTTACGCCGATGAAATACGGTGTCCTCACCTCGCCGCATATCTTGTGGATGGCATAATCCGCGTCGGGGAAAAGGGGAAAGGCGACCTTGTAGGTCTTCTTGAATACCTCGACCTCAAGGGGGGTATTCCCTACACCGATTCCTATCATTTTGATCTTCCCCTTTAGCTTTGGATCCTTGTTCATCAGTTGATAGAGCTCATTTACGCGTGGTGCCTCCCGCTGACAGTTGTTGCAGTACATATTGAAGATTTCAATCATAACCACCTGGGCCTTGATCTGCGATAGAGCGAACGATCCTTCTTCGGTAAGCCCCAGGTAGTTTTTGGCTGTGGGATCTTGGGGAACGGGAAGTTTTATCGGCGCGAGGACTGTGCCAGTGATCGTCGATTCCTCAGCGGCCACAAGTACACCATTAAGCGCAACAAGGCAGACGGCAAGAGCAACGAATAACAGCACCCTTTTTTTCATCATATCTTCCTCCCTTTATTAAATATAATAGATTTCAAATCCCCCCATCCCCCCTTTTCTAAGGGGGGTAAGAAGGAAATTTCAATGTTCGTTGATGGCGAAGAAATCATGGGGCGTACACCATTATAATAACAACAATTATACGTTATATCCAGTATGCATGACATGATTATTCTTGCGGCCACCCAACCGTAGCCATGTAGATGGCCGCCTCTTCGATCCCATCGACCCCTATGATAGTATTTACCTTGTCATCATAGAAGGCCCCGATAGCACAGCACCCCAGCCCGAGGGCGCCGGCAGCCAGGTAGAGGTTCTCCCCTATGTGGCCCGCGTCGAGGTAGATGTACCGATAGGCCCTTTGTCGGTATTTCCACCGGGACCGTTCCACCACCGCGGTCCAGATAAAGGTCACCTGGGCCGCCATCACCAGCTGCTGTCCGAGGGCGGCCTCGGACAGGTCACGTGCAAGGTCGCCCTTCTGCAGGAATTCGAGATCAAAGGCCTGGGGCCTGAAGTGATAAATACCCTGCTCAAGCCCTTCGACCATCCTCACCAAGAGATAGGTCTCCACAGGATAGAGCCCACCGGCAGAGGGCGCTGTTCTGAAGAGGACCTCTCCGTATCTGGCCGTGATACCCTGCGCTGCCCAGAAGAGTGCGGAGAGCTTTTCGGTTGTTAAGGATCGACCCGCGTCATATTCTCTCCTCGATCTGCGGCTATAGAGGAGTTGCCAGAGATGGGGGTCGCCGGTGAGGTCGGGCTCAGGGAGGGGGACGATGGCGAGGGGGGCCTTATAATCCTTAAATGGCTTGGGCTGCCTGCTCCAGTCGAGGGTATGCCCATCCATCCTCTCCGGGTCGTATTTGGTCTCTTGCTGGAACCGTTCGCCGATTTTTTCTTTTGGTGACTTCATCCGTCTCCCTCCAACAGTCTCAACATCTGCTGTGGCTCCGTTGTGGGAAGCTCACATCGAAAGTTCCTGCACACATATGCCGTGGCCTTGTTATTGAGACTGGAAAGACCCTTGGTAAATTCAGCCAAGTGGGTGATGTCGGGGTCTTCCTCACTCGTGGGGCGTAAGATGGCCGCCTTATTCGGCACAAAGGCCTTTCTGAGGACCTTCAGCATGGCCGTTGTATCATCTGCCTGGGGATCGCCGACGATGACGACTTCATAAGAGAGTCCTCGTGCAAAATCGAGGGCGACCATCCATTGGGTATAGGCACCTGGCGATTGGGAGACTAGGGGAGAACATGCGTGGGAGATCTGGGCAGCCTTCTCATCCAACTCCGGGTTGGCTGTCAGGCGCGCCAGGCGCAGGAGATTGAGCATGGCTACCGAGTTTCCCGAGGGGACGGCACCGTCGTAGACCTCCTTCTTTCGTGTCAAGATTGTATCGGCGTCGTCCGCAGTAAAATAGAATCCGCCCTGCTCCCCATCCCAGAAATGTTGCAGCATCATGGTGTTGAGATCAAGGGCGCTTTCCAGATAGCTCGTTGCGAAGGTCGCTTCATACAACTCTATGAGCCCCCAGGTCAAAAAGGCGTAGTCATCCAGAAATCCCGCTATTGCGGGATCACCATCCCGATAGCGATGATAGAGCCGCCCCTTTGCGTCGACCATGGTGCCCAGGATAAAATCCGCTGCGCGCCTCGCGGCTTCTTCGTAGCGGGGTTCAGCAAATACCTGTGCCCCCTTGGCAAATGCCGCTATCATCAGACCATTCCAATCAGTGAGGATCTTATCGTCTTTATGGGGATGCCCGCGCTTCTCCCGTGCGTCGAAGAGCTTTGCCCGCGCTTCTTCTAACGTTTGACCGAGACCGTCCGGGACGATCTTCTGGAGTAGCTTTTTCAAATAGAGAATATTACCTCCGGTCTTCCTCCCGGTCGCCTCTTCCGCAAAATTCCCTTCCTTTTCAATATTGAAGACGGAGATAACCAATTGTGCCTCTTCCGGAGAGAGTATGCTTTTGACCTCCTTTTGGGTCCAGAGGTAAAATTTGCCCTCCTCCCCCTCGCTGTCCGCATCTTCGGCAGAGTAAAAACCTCCCTTCGAATCAATCATATCACGCAGGACATAAGAGAAGATCTCCCGTGCCGTTTGTTCGTATGCCTCCGTGCCAGCGGTTGCCTGATAGGCCTCGGTGTAGGCCATGGCGAGCAAGGCCTGGTCATAGAGCATCTTTTCGAAGTGGGGGAGGAACCACCGGCTGTCGGTGGAGTAGCGGTGGAAGCCGAACCCCACGTGGTCGTAGATGCCTCCCAGCCTCATCTCCTGGATGGTCTTCTCCACCATCTCTAAGGCCTGCTTATCGCCGGTGCGCCGCCAGTATCGGAGCAGAAACATCAGGGTGTGGGGCGTGGGAAACTTCGGCGCCGTCCCAAAACCCCCGTGTTGCGTATCGAAATTTTGGGAGAGTTGGTCGTAAGCCGTCTTCAAAACGCCCTCTCCCAGCTCTCCTCCCGGCGAGCTCGGTGATTCGCTTGCTATCTGGTTGAGGGCGCCGGCGATCTGCTCGGCTGAGGTGAACAGATCCTCCCTTCGCCCTTCCCACAACGCCCGGATGGCGGGTATGAGTTCCTTCATCCCTGTTTGGCCGAACCTGGTCTCCTTGGGGATGTAGGTGGTTGCAAAGAATGGCTTCTTATCCGCCGTCATGATGATGGTCATGGGCCACCCCCCTCTGCCGGTCATCATCTGGCAGACGGTCATGTAGATATTGTCTATGTCGGGCCGCTCCTCTCTATCGACCTTGATAGAGACGAAGGTCTGGTTCATCAACTGGGCGACCTCGGGGTCCTCAAAGGACTCCTCTTCCATCACGTGGCACCAGTGGCAGGTGGAGTAGCCGATGGAGAGAAAGATGGGCTTGTCCTCCTTTCGCGCTCGCTCAAAGGCCTCTGTTCCCCACGGATGCCAATCAACGGGGTTGTGGGCATGTTGGAGGAGATAGGGGCTCTTTTCGGATATAAGCTTGTTAGGCTGCCCGGCACTCATGTTCTAGTGTCTCGATTCTCTGCAAGGGGTCTTTTCGTATATCAGCGAAAACCTTGCATGATCTTTTCGATCACGCCTCTATCGGTTTCTTTCCCCACCAATCGCCCGCGGCCCACGCGTTCCCCCAAAGAAGGTCTCGCGTTGCGATAGATGACCCCGAGGGGGATCTTTTCCCCCCACTCCGTGGTCTGTTTCATCGCAGCCTCCCAGTTCGTAGGATCATATTCCGTGGGCAAGGGGTAGCATCGCTCCTTGTACCAGGCGAAGGTGTTGACCTTGTTGAACGAGACACAGGGCTGCAAGATGTCGATGAGGGCGAACCCCTGATGGGCAATGCCCCCCTGGATCAGATCCGCAAGATGGTCGACCATGCCGCTGAACCCCCTGGCGACAAAACCGGCACCCATGGCCACCGCGACGGCGATGGGGTTGAAAGGGGCTGAGAATACCCCCTCCGGCTGGGCCTTGGTAACAAAATTCTCGGCCGTGGTCGGACTGGCCTGCCCCTTGGTAAGCCCGTAGATCTGATTGTTATGCACTAGCATGGTCACGTCGATGTTGCGTCTGATGGCCGCTAAAAAATGATTTCCTCCCTCCCCATAGTTACAGCCGTCGCCACTTTCGACGATCACCGTAAGGTCAGGGTTGGTGAGCTTTGCCCCGGTTGCAACGGGGAGCGATCGGCCGTGCAGGCCGTTAAAGCAGTTAGCATTAAGGTAGTGGGGCGCCTTGGCGGCCTGGCCGATGCCTGAGACGAAGAGGCATTGGTGGGGTTCCAGTTTGCTCGCCACTAATGCCTTCTTTGCCGCCTCCAGGATGGAGAAGTTTCCGCAACCAGGGCACCAGGCTGTCTCATACTGGCCATAGTCTTTAAGTGTTACCATTGCATTATATCCTTTGTTACGGGTTCAGCGCCCGGAGGATGAACTCCGGGGTCATGGAAAGCCCGTCATAGCGCAGTATGCGCTTCTCGATATGGAACCCGGTCTCCCGCCGGATCAGTCTTGCGAACTGCCCGGTAGCATTCCCCTCCACCCCGACCACCTCTTTGGCCTCTTGTAATAAATTCATAAAGTGCTCCGGTACCAGAGGCCAGACCTGGGGGAAGTGGAGCGTGGCCGCCTTTGTACCTGTCGACCTCAGCTGTTCTGCCGCCTCCTCAACCGCTCCCTTGCTCGATCCCCAGCAGACGAGCAACAAATCAGGTCTTCCCTCTCCCTGCAGTTTAGGCGGGATGACCTCCCCGCGGATCCCCGCTTCCTTTTTAAGGCGCTTCTGGACCATTCTCGTGCGCACCCCTAGGTCTTCCGTGATATGGCCATCCTCAGTATGCTCATCGCTGTCTGCCACCACGAGGTGCTCTGTGAGACCCGGCAGGAGTCGGGGGGAGACGCCGCTGTCCGTCATTGCGAACCTGCGATAGGGTGTAGCGAACTTCAGCCCTTCTGTGGACCACGGCTGAACCGGCGTTATCCCATCGAGGTCAAAAGGGACGATTGCCCGGTAGGAATCGGCAAGGTACTGGTCCGTCAAGATAAAGACCGGACCTTGATACCGATCGGCTACCTGCAAGGCCTTCTGGGTCAGCTCAAAGCATTGTTCAATGGAGCCGGGTGCAAAGATGGCCCGCGGGAACTCGCCGTGACCGGCATGCAGAACAAGTTCCAGATCGGCCTGCTCGGTGCGGGTGGGGAGGCCGGTGGCCGGCGCCGGGCGCTGGGCTATGACGATGACCACGGGGGTTTCAGTCATGGCTGCCAGGCTTACCCCTTCTATCATGAGGGCGAAGCCGCCGCCGGATGTGGCCACCATGCTCGGCGCCCCGGCAAAGGCGGCGCCTAAGGCCATGTTGATGGCTGCGATCTCGTCTTCGGCCTGCTCAACGACCAGACCCATCTTGGATGCCCACCCTGCCAGGTTTAAGGCGATGGAGGTGGCGGGCGTCATGGGATAGAAGGCGCAGAATTTCACACCCCCCGTCACGGCCCCCAGGGCAATGGCCTCGTTCCCGTTCATCATCAATCGCTCAGATGGTGTGGCAATGGGGGGTAGTTGTGCGAAGGTTGCTGATTGCCCAGCAGCCCAGCGATATGAGTCCCCTAGGACTCTCTTGTTTTCTCCAATAACGTCAGGATGGGCCTTGCCAAAGAAATCGGTCACGGTCTGGTCAACGATCTTTTTGTCGAGACCGAGGAGGGCAGTGCACACACCCAGGGCGGCGATGTTCGTATGCTGGTCTGTGGCCAGCTGGCTGAAGGGTACCGTTAGGGTGCTATTGCCTTTTATCTGTAGGGCTTCATCGATGACGATGAGTCCACCCTCTGATACCTGGTCCCTATGAAGTTCCACGGTTTCCGCGGTGAGAGCGACCAACAGATCAACGGCCTCCTGCGGTGCCTTGACCTCATCAACTCCTACCCTGATGGCGAAGGTATTGTGCCCGCCCCTGATCCGCGATTGATAGTCCTGGGTTACGCAGATGTAATAGCCGCTGCGCACAAGACCCTTGGCGAGTATTTGCCCGACCGTTACGAGCCCCTGCCCCGCCTCTCCGCCGATGAGGATGTTTAAGACACGCCGGTGCGGATCATCCATTGGACAGATATGGCCTTACAGGGCCTTCCACAACCCGTGTATATTGCAGTGCTCGCGAGCCTCGATCTTATTCGCCTGGATGTCAAACGTGGCCTCGGGCGCATCCCCCGGTTTCAAAAATTGGCGGTAGGCCTTGCCGTCCGCTATGATCTCGATCCATTCGATATAGTGCTTTTCCTCCATGGGGTGGGGGGCGCTTCCCACTTTTACTTTGACACCAGTGGCGGTCTTTTCTATCACCGGCACATGCTTTTCTTTGGCCGCGTCCACGGTATTTGCCTCCAGAAGCTTCATGGGCTGACCGCAGCACACGAGCTCACCTACTCCTTCATGCAGGACCTCCACGATGTTGCCGCACACCTCGCACTTATAGACCTGGAGCCTCTCAGTCATGATAATTCCTCCTTCATTTGTTTTTTATCTATCCCCGTTATGGGGAATACGTCATGCTGCTTTTCCTCCCATTCGATTCACATAATCAAAGGCTGCAATTGCTGCCTTTGCCCCCTCGCCACAGGCCACAATAATCTGTTTGGCAAAGACATTGGTGACATCACCGGCAGCGAAGATCCCGGGGATATCGGTTTCACAGCTGCAATTGATTATTATTTCTCCCCTCTCATCTTTCTTTACCCCTTGGACGAAATCGGATACGGGTGTTGAGCCTATCTCGACAAAGATGCCGCCGACAGAGAGATCTTCCACCGTATCACCCTTGACTATTTCTATGCCCTGAACAAGCTTATCCCCGTAGATCTTCTTCACTTTTGTGTCGGTGTTAAAGACTATCTTGCCGCTTTCCTTGGCCTTTTCTATCATTACGCTGTCTGCCGTCAATTGGGGCTTTACTTCTAAGAGGTATATCTTTTTCGCAATTTTTGTTAATTGTATTGCGGCATCGAGGGCCGCATTACCTCCACCGATGACGGCAACATCCATGTCTGCGAACAGCGGGGCGTCACAGGTCGCACAGTATGTGATTCCTTTGTTCTGAAATTCATCCTCACCCTCTACCCCGAGCTTCCTGGGTCTCCTTCCCGAAGCAACGATTACCGTCTGCGCGGCATATTCCCCCTTATCTGTTGTGATGTTCACGGTGTTACCCGATTTTTCTACTGATGTCGCCTTCTCGCCCTCCCTCAACTCCACATCAAAATGATCAAGGTGCTCCTTAAATTTCTGGGCAAGTTCCGGGCCGGTAATGAATTGGTAACCGAGGTAATTCTCGACATCCCAGCTTAGCGATGCCTGCCCGCCGACATCCACGGCGATCATCAGAACCTTCATGCGCTTCCGCGCGGCATAGACCCCAGCGGTTATGCCTGCCGGTCCTGCCCCTACTATAATGAGCTCGTGCGTATTCAATGTGTCCTTCGGTCTTTAATTCTAGCCAAGGATCGTCCTATTTTTCTGGTGCTCGTAATTTTTCCTCAATTGTCTTTTGATCAAAACCTACGATGACTTCTCCATCGATGACGATCACCGGTACGGCCATCCTGCCCGAAAGCTCAACCATCTCGTCCCGGGCCTGCGCGTCCTGGGTAACATCACGTTCCTCATAACTCACTCCCTGTTGTGAAAGGAACTCCTTCGCCTTGTGACAGAAGGGTCACGTCGGTGTCGTAAATATCTTAATGTCCATGTTCCTCTCCTTGTTACGATTGTTGTATCCTTTGTGCCACACGGCGGCCCAATTCCTCGCAGTGCTTTAGGGCATCCTCATGGGGGACGAATTATACTTGCAGCTCTTCCATCACCTCCATACCCGCGGCCTGGAGGTCCGTCGTGAGGGCCTTGGTCGCTGCACCCTTACCCCAGCCGTATGAGCCGAAGACCGCGGCTAGCCTCCCCTTGGGACGGAGTCCCTTGATATAGCAGGAGAACTCTGCCACTGAGGGGAAGAGGCCATTGTTTAATGTGGGGGAACCGAGTACAAGGCCCCGGCTCTCCAGGAGCTCTTGGACGATGTCTGAATTATCCGAGACGCGTAGCCGGTACAACTTGGTCGACACCCCTTCCTCCATAACCCCCCGGTTGATGGCCTGTGCCATCTTCTCCGTAGATCCCCACATGGTATCGTAGACGACGAGGGCACGCTTTTCAGTCTCACCTTTTGCCCATTTTTCATAGGTCGCTACGATCTCGGGAATATGTTTTCGCCAGATGACACCGTGGCTCGGTCCGATGACCTCAATCTCGATATCCCGCAATGCTTCCAGGGCCTTGAGGACCTGTGGGCCGTAGGGCATGACAATGTTGGCGTAGTACTTCGCCGCCTCAGGGCGGATGGCATCCCATCCCAGTTCATCGTCAAACCGCTCTGCGGAGGCTATGTGCTGACCGAAGGCATCGTTGGGCAGGAGCGTTTTATCCTCCTTGACGTAGGTTGCCATGGAGTCCGGCCAGTGGACCATAGGGATTTCCACAAAGGTCAAGGTTTTCCCCCCGAGATCCAGGATATCCCCTGTCTTGACTACCTTAAAAGGAATTGCATCGCCATAGTGGAGACTCAATTCCCCCTTGGCCCTGGGACTGCACAACACCTCCACCTTTGGGAGGGCCTTTTTAAAGAGGGGTAAAGAGCCCGAATGATCCATCTCCACGTGGTTGGCGATCAGGTAGTCTATCCGTTCCGGCGGCATGATTTCACTGATCCGCCCCATCATTTCTTCAAAAAAGGGGGCCTTGACTGTATCCACCAAAGCCACCTTTTCACCCACGATGAGATAGGCGTTATAGGTAGATCCCTTATGAGTGCTGTACCCGTGGAAATCTCTAATCGTCCAGTCTATGGCCCCGACCCAGTAGATCCCTTTTTTCAGTTCTACTTTCATGTCGCTCCTCTGTTGCGGTTATACTATTCCTCAGGCTCGAACTGGTCCTTGCTCGCCCCACACACCGGGCAGACCCAATCGTCCGGAATATCCTCAAAGGGGGTTCCCGGAGCGATCCCGCCGTCCTCATCTCCCGCTTCAGGATCATAGATATAACCGCATACCGTACACTTGTACTTTTTCATGTTCTCTCCCTCCTTATTTTTGTTTCTTTATTCTTTTCTAATATAGGTGGGGGCCGTCTCGGGTGTGGTCCCCCGCTTCACCTGGTGGTAATAGGCATAGGTCATCGGCTCTCCGTCATTAAGGAGCTTCCCTTCCGTTACCTCCCCCAGAAAGATGGTGTGTGTCCCTGCATCGAGTTTTCCCGTTACCGTTCCCTCTAGATAGCCGACGGTGTGCTCTGCAATAATGGGACAGCCATTCGCTCCCAGACGATAGGGAATGCCGTCAAATTTGTCCACCTCTCTCCCTGACTTGAATCCGAATCCCCCGATGAGATTCAGGGGGGCATCCTGTGAGAGGATCGAGACGCAAAATACGCCGCTTTTTGTTATGAACTCATGGGTGAGATTCTCCTTGTTTATGGCGATGGCGACCAGAGATGGCCTTGAACACACCTGCATCACCGCATTGGCTGTTTGTCCGTTGATGCGATCTTCATCTCTCGAAGTCACGATGTAGACGCCGTAGCTGATCTTGCGAAAGATTTTCGTGTCCATACTCGTCCCCCTTGTTAGGTTATATCTAGCGCTTCAAGTTATTGGTGTAGTTTGTTAGCCATCGTCTCGCAAAAACGTTGTTGCATGTTCAATCACGTTCCTTGGGTTGCTTTGGCCCGATCCTCTTGAGACATCTCCGCCAGGCGCTTCACCTCTTTGGTATCAAGCTTCAATCCTTCGGCAACGCGACTCCCATACTCAGGATCAGCCTTATAGAAAACGGCAGCCTGGCGCAACTGAATGCGTTTCTGTGCGTTACCCAGGTGTAAGGTGATGTTGCCAATAAGATGATCGCGATCCTCATCTGTCATCACCCGGCGATAGAGTTCCCCGGCCTGGAAGAAGTCGTCGTTGGGATGGGCATAAGGATGACGCGCCGCCTGTCCGGAAACCTCAAATGGCGGTTCACCGACATCAGGGTCGGGTTCAGGGCCACCGAAGCTGTTGGGATAATAGTTCGGGCTATCTCCGCCGTTGTCGCTAAAATTCATAAACCCGTCACGCTGATAGTAATTCAGCGCTGCTTTTGGCCGGTTGATGGGCAGGAGATGATAATTGGGCCCCAACCGATGGATATGGGTGTCGTGGTATGAAAAGAGGCGCCCCTGGAGCATCTTGTCAGGTGATGCAGCGATCCCGGGGACAAAGTTAGCCGGGGAGAACGCCGCTTGCTCGACCTCGGCGAAGTAGTTTTCCGGGTTACGGTCGAGCACCATGCGGCCTATTGTAATGGGTGGAACATCCGCGTGGAACCAGACCTTGGTGATATCGAACGGATCAAAACGATAGTCCGCCGCCTGCTCAGGGGTCATGATCTGCATTTCCAGCCGCCAAGAGGGGAATTCCTTCCGGTCGATGGCCTGGAACAGATCCCGCGTGGCATGGTCGGGGTCTTCGCCCTTCATCTTGGTGGATTCCGCGAGGGTGAGATTCTGGATGCCCTGCTCTGTTTTAAAATGATACTGCACCCAGAAATAATTCCCCTTCGTGTTGTACCACTTGTACGTGTGGCTGCTGTAGCCGTTCATGTGGCGGTATGTCCTCGGGGTGCCGCGATCGGAAAAGAGGACCGTCACTTGATGTACCGACTCCGGAGTCAGTGAGAGGAAATCCCAGAACATGTCTGCGTCTTTCAGGTTCGTGCCGGGGTTGCGTTTCTGTGTGTGAATGAAATCGGGGAACTTCAGCGGGTCCCGGATAAAGAAGACAGGGGTATTGTTCCCCGTCATGTCGTAATTGCCCTCCTCGGTATAAAACTTCAGCGCAAATCCGCGCGGATCACGTTCGGCATCGGCCGATCCTTTTTCGCCGCCGACAGTAGAGAACCGGGCAAATACCTCGGTGCGTTTCCCGACCTCGGAGAGAAACTTCGCCTTGGTGTACTTTGTGACGTCAGCGGTGACCTCAAAGTAACCGTGTGCCCCCGCCCCCTTGGCGTGCACCACCCGTTCAGGGATGCGCTCGCGGTCAAAATGTCCGAGCTTTTCCAGCAAGTGGACATCCTGTATGAGTATAGGGCCGGAGCTGCCCGCCGTTTTGCTGTTTTGATCATTATCTACCGGAACACCAAAACCGGTAGTATAGGTCTTCTTTTTTTGTGCCATGATACTCCTCCTTTGTTGATATGATCCTTACTTATGCTTCCTCACTTTATGACTACTATGCTGTTGGTGTTGTTTCTCTGCGAACCTTCCGGCAGAGGAACTAGCTCCTGCCGAGCTCGCACACCTCCATGGTCACCTCTTTGCCGCATTGGGGACAGGTGGTGTCCAATTCGTCGGAGAACAGCTCCACTTCGTGACCGCATTCAGGACACCGACATTCAACCGGCGTCACATTTCTTCCCTCTACCGCGCACCCCTTCAAGGGCCTCTCTTCTTCGTTTTGCATAGTTTTCTCCTCCCCATCCGAATTATTTCCCGATAGGGTTATCTCGTGTGAACGTCTAATATTGTTTTTTTTCGTTCTTTATTCGAAGGCCATCTCCGGCTTCCAGACCTTCCACACCTTGCCCGCCAAATCAGGACTGGGCTTTAATGTCGCCTTACCCGGCTGCCAACCTGAGGGGGTCACCTCCCCTGTTTTGCGCACATGCTGGAACGCCTGAAGCTGCCGGATCATCTCCGCCACATTGCGTCCGACCGGCGGCGATACGACCTCCATGGCCTGAATGACGCCATCGGGGTCGATGATAAAACGGCCTCGGATATCGACGGCCCCTTCTTCGTCGTAAATGCCATAGACGCGCCCGATCTGTCCGCCTGGGTCCGAGAGGAGGGGAAAAGGCACGCCGCCGGACACCATCTTGGAGAGCTCCTCCTCCTGCCAGATCTTGTGGGAGAAGCGGCTGTCAACGCTCATCGCCAGCACTTCAGCACCCATCTTCTTGATCTCCGGATATTTGACGGCAACTGCCGTCAGTTCCGTGGGTCAGACAAAGGTGAAATCGCCGGGGTAAAAGCAGAGGACCACCCACTTGCCCTTATAATCAGAAAGTTTTATAGGCTTAAATCCCCCATCGATAAAGCCAATCGCCTCAAAGTCAGGAGCTGGTTTGCCGACCTGTGCGGCCATCTTCGATATCCTCCTTTCTTCTTGCATCGGGGTTGCTGCTGCCGTTTCTTGCTCCGGCACGATAGGTCCCTTTGCCGTAGCCACACATCCTTCTTGCTTTTTAGCCATGCTTGTTCCTCCTTATCTTCAGTGTTATCGACGATGAGGGTAGAGTCCTGGTCTGTTCTGAGAGTGAAGAATGAAGAACGTTGTACCAAGATATTCACAGACTGTAATCTTTCCACCCTCGACCCCTCATTTTTGAGCACAATCCGTAACCATATCTATCTCGTTGTCGCCAACAGATGTAACCTTTTGGGCGAATAGGAGCCCTTATGAGTTAAAATTATGTTATTGTCACCAGGAGATGTAAATAGGACCTTAGTCCAATACGAGGCGAAGTTCCTCTAGGCGAGATTATGTCAACGCTTTTGTCTTATGCCTCTTCTTCTTGCTTCTTCCAGAGGCAGAACAGCTCCTCGGCATGGTAGTGGCACTGAACCAGTTCCCACCCCTTTTCCCCTTCCGTATTCAGCATATTCTCGAGGGATCCCATATTCTTTTCCTGAAGATCATGGACAAGACAGTGCCCTTTGTTGTCACATTCGATCACCCTCTCGGGCTCTGAGGGCATGTCACTGAGACTGTGTATGGTTGTCTTATACCGCCATCGTGCCATCGCTTGTTACCCTCCTTCGCACTGTTGACAGGTAGGACAATAATAGGTTCCCCTGCCGCTGAGTTTTTTTCGTTTGATTTCCTCCCCACACCTATAACATGCCGCTCCCTCACGCGAGTAGACTCGGAGGTGGCCCTGATATTCTCCTTCTTTGCCAAAGAGATCGCGCCAGTCCGAGACCGAGGTGCCTCGGCAGGAGATGGCCCGCGTGAGGATCTGCTGCGTGGTTTCTGCGATCTCATGCCATTCATCAGGGGAGAGGGTATTAACCCTGCGCCACGGGTCCATCCGAGCTTGATGGAGGATCTCACAGGCATAGATATTACCGATGCCTCTTATGCGGCGCTGATCCATGAGGAATGATTTTATGGGGAGCGTACTGTGTTGGGCCATTTCCCCCAGGTGAGATGCGTTGCCATCGTCAAGGGGGTCGCTTCCCAACGGAATATCGGTTCTTTTTTTATGAACGGTCACGGTCGCAAAGCGCCGTGGGTCGATGAGGGAAAGCCTGCCATGGTGAGAAGAGATCACCAAACGGGTATGGGGCGGCAATCCATCGCCGTTGTGCTGCCACAGGAGCCTCCCAGTCATACGGAAGTGAAGCACAAGAGAGTGGTTTTCTGCAAGCTCTATAGCTAAGGCCTTACCGTGGCGATTTATTCCGCTGACCGTTTTTCCCGCAATGCCCTTGAGGGTACCGAGCTTGGCGTCGATGATGCGGGTTTTGGTAATCGTCGCACCTATGATTACCTGACGCAGTTGGCGGCAGAGGGTCTCTACTTCAGGGAGTTCCGGCATCGTCCCTCTCCTGGAGACAGGTGGCACAGGTGCCACGCATATAGAGCCATACCTCGTCGATCTTATGGTCATCCAGCCGCCCTTCTTGCTCCACAGGGACCTTTTTCACGTCCACGTCATATATCCTGCCGCAGCAATGGCAGAGAAAGTGATGATGAGGCTCGGTCTTATAGTCGTAATGGGCCTTGGCGCGCTCGATGGTGACCTCTTGGATGAGCCCGTGTTGTTTAAAGAGGTCGAGGGTGTTATAGACCGTGGCTCGAGACAGGGCGGGATAGATCCCCCTGAGAGATTGGTAGATTTCCTCGGCCGTGGGGTGGTATATGTTGTCGTGAAGAAAGTTCAGGACTGCTGATCGTTGAATGGTCAGCAGTATCCCTTTCTCTTTTAGTTCCGCCTTTTTATCCTCTAAGGTTATTTCTCCCACGACAATCCATTACCAAAAAAAACCATTCTTTGTCAAGAATTAATCCAATGCTTAATTTATTATAACGTTTTTGTTGGATCTATATAGAGTGTGCCGTGAGATTTATAGGAAAGTCAAGACCGAGAGTTTGCTGTTTCTTCGAGGAAAGCTTTACGCCTCGTTCTGGTCCGGATGCGCCGTTTGCTGATCCAAGACCACTGGCCGGGGTACTTTCTTATAGTGGATTCAATGCAGCGGGCAATCTGACTGGTAATGGTAAATATGTCCCGTTCCTCGTCGCCGCTGAGCGTAATTTTTAAGGAGGAGTCAACTATGACCTTATGTCCTCCGTCTCCCTGGTGGATGATAAATATAGGGAGGATGGGCGCCTCGGTCTTTAGGTGATAGACGGCCGGTCCCGCGGGCAGGGCCATGGTGCGCTCGAGAAACTCCACCAAAACCCCTCCCTGTTTTTGGTTTTCATCGCAGACGAATATAACGATCTCTCCTTTATGCAGGGTGCGCATGATCGCTTTGTGAAACCTGATAGGAGAATCGATGATGATGGCATGCGACCCTGCTTTTTCCGTCGTCCATTTCCACACACCTGCGATCCGGGGATGGGTCTGGGCACCCAGGATCCACGTATTGGGGAACCCGCTGGCGCTTAACTTTGTTCCTATCAAGGTGAAGGTATTGAGGTGGGCGGTGACGGCGATGACCCCTTTACCCTGCGCCAAGGCCTGCTCGAGATTTTTCCTTCCCTCCAGTCCTATGAGGGGGTCGAACCGCGTGCGAAACGTGTAGATGCAATAGATGGTCTCCATGAACCCCCTGATCATAGTGCTGAAACTCTCTTGGGCTATGCGTTCCTTCTCCTCCACTGAAAGGGAATCATGAAAGGTAAGGGTAAGATTGTCCAGCATCTTCTTTTTGTACTTTGTGGCCAGTCGCCAGCCGACCTTTGTCCCAATCTTTTCTAAGATGGTAAAGAGGGCCCACTTAAACGGAAGGAGGGGGATTACTCGTACGAAGCCCCCCAAGCCAACACTGGCGAGCCAATAACGGATCTCCCTTAACCCCCATTTCAGTCCCCGTTTTTTTCTTCTTATTTTCACAATGATCCTTCTAAACCTCAGGGGAACCGGATGGCTTGAGCACCTTTTTTCTCACCCACCATCCCCCCACGCCAAAAACGGCCCCTATCACGGCACCTGCGACGACATCGAGAGGAAAGTGAGCCCCCATGTAAATGCGAGAAAGCCCCACCCCCACGGCCAAGGAAAGAAGTAGGGGGGTCCAGCGAGGCAGAAGAAAAGAAAGATAGGTCGCCGCAGTGAAGGCGGTCTGCGTGTCACCGGAGGGGAAGGAACGATACCACAGTTGCTTGCCCAAGACATGGATATGTACCGTTCCCGCTTCAATGAGGGGGGCAAAATCGCTCAAAGGACGGGGTCTGGGGACCATTTTTTTTAACGCGAAAATACACAACCCAGCCACTAGCATGGCAGCGAGAAACCAGGGGAGGTGTTGACGTAGGTAGGCTGGTTTTTTTAAGACAAAGAAGATGACCACTAACGCAATAACAATACCCGCATTACCCAGCCATGTTATTATGTAGGAGAATAAGCAATCAAGGTAGGGATTGGACCATTGATTATTGATCCATAAGAAGATTGTTCGATCAATGGTCAGCAGATGTTCCATCGTTTCTCCACGGCGGCTTCAGTGAGCGACACCATAACTATAAGAAGGGCAAAAGTCAAGGGCGCCCGCCTTGACTCTGAGTCAACCTTGAGTCCATCGGTCTAAGACTTCGGCTTAAGCACCATTCGGCCAGCGCTCATGGCCGAGGGCAGTCGAACGCACGGGTCCAAGAGAGGCTCTGATCTTCAGCCCGAGGGACCGAAGGTTGACTTTCCCGCTCTTCTTCTGCTAGATTGACGATTCGAAACAGATGATCTCCAATATTCCTCCCCATATCGTGCAGAGACTACGTCTTGTAAAAGACAAATATGGAACTCCCTTCGTTGTCCGGCTGTATCAGGGAGAAGAAAGGGATTATCCTTTTCTCGAGGAGATGTATCGAGGGTTTGAACCGAAGGAGTGGAGCCAAGGGCTCCCCCCTCGTTTGGACGATAAGAGGGATGAATGGCTGAGGTATGTAGCGAACGAGGGGATCAACCTTATTGCCATCATGGAGGAGAAGGTGGTGGGGCATGCCGCCCTCTTTGAGATGGAGCACGGCAAAAGTTGCGAGTACTTGATCTTCGTCCATCAGGACTATCAAGATCGAGGCATCGGGACGGCACTCACTCAGCTGATGAGAGAGTTGGCTCATGAAATGGGGTGGAGCCAGATCTGGCTTACCGTGGAGACGAGAAACTTCAAGGCCATCCATGTCTATGAAAAGGTTGGTTTTTGTTTCGTGGGACCGAGGGATATTGAGTGTGTGATGATGCTCACCCTGAAAGGGAACGGCAAAGGTATATAGAAGGTATCTTTTAAATTTTGTCAATGACTTGAGGATGGGTGAGAGGCGGATAATTCATCATAGCACTTGAGAATGGGCACAGGATTGGTGTGATTTCACCACAATGCAAAAGATTGTTTCTAAACAACCCTTCCATACATTGATTTAGATTTTCGATAACTTTCTGAGGGATATCGGAGGAGCTCCGTTGCAGCAGCCTACCATGGAAGAGATTTTGGGCAAAAAGGGGCTACTGGCCGAGGGGCTGGATTCCTACGAGTACAGGCCCCAGCAGGTCGAGATGGCCGAGGCCGTCGCGCGGGCGCTGAAGGAGGGGGGGAGTTTGATCGTGGAGGCGGGACCGGGCACAGGTAAGACCTTTGCCTACCTCGTCCCCGCCATCTACAGCGGCCAGCGGGTGGTGGTCTCCACCGGGACCAAGAACCTCCAGGAACAGATCTTCTTTAAGGATATACCGCTGTTGAGGGAGATGCTTCCCGTCAAATTCACCGTTGCCTACATGAAGGGGCGAGAGAACTACCTCTGCAAGCGCCGGTTTCAGATATTCGGTCAACAACCCCTCTTTAGGGTCCTGGAGGAGGCATCGCTGTTCGAGGAAGTGAGCGCGTGGGCCTCTCAGACCCAAACCGGCGATCGCTCTGAGTTGGGGGGAATACCGGACGACTTCTCCACGTGGGCGGAGATATGCTGCAGCCGAGATCACTGCCTGGGGACAGAATGCCCCGAATACAAACGGTGTTTCTTGACTCGCATGCGTCAGGTCGCGGCCGAGGCCAAGGTGATCGTGGTCAACCACCACCTCTTTTTCGCCGACCTGGCCGTCAGGGACGCGGGTGGAGAGGTGATACCGCGGTACAAGCGGGTGGTCTTCGATGAGGCACATCAATTGGAAGAGGTGATAACCACCTATTTTGGTTTGTCAGTCAGCAATTATCGGTTCGAGGAGTTGGCCCACGATGTGAGCAGGGAGTTGCTGAAGGGAAAGAGGCCCCGCCTCGATCTGCAGGCAGCGGTGGATGATCTACGAGGAAAGGCCGCGGATCTCTTTACGCACTTTCAAGGCGAGGAGCGGTATCGGCTGCGGGAACTCGACCCCCTGGTCTTCTCCCTCCTTGCCGACATCAAGAGGTGCCTCAGCGCCGTGCGGGGAGTACTGACGAAGCAACCCGCGAGCGAGGAGATCGCCGCCTTGATCTGCCGCTCGCAGGAGTTAGGGGGGGACCTGGAATTCGTCCTCTCACAGGGTGATTCGCACTACGTCTATTGGTGCGAGACCAGGGGGAGGGGGACCTTCCTCAGGGCCTCGCCCATCGATGTCTGGCCGGAGCTGAGCGCGAAACTCTACCCGCGCCTCGAGGGCATGATCTGTACCTCCGCCACCCTCTCTACCCAGGGGGGCTTCGATTATTTCAGGAAGAGGCTTGGCCTGGGGGAGGCGGACGAACTCATCCTCCCTACCCCCTTTGACATGCAGAACCAGGTGGTGGTCTATCTCCCTCCCGGGCTTCCGGAACCCAATGCCCCGGCGTTCCCCAAAGCGGCCGCCAAGGAGATTGAGTCCATCCTGCGTATTACCGAGGGAAGGGCCTTTGTCCTCTTTACCAGCCATAAGAACATGCGGGAGGTCTACGGCATGCTCAAAGGGAAACTGCCATACACGATCCTCATACAAGGAGAAGGGCCGAAACACCTCCTCCTGGAAGATTTTAAAGAGGATGTATCCTCCGTTCTTTTCGCTACGGGCAGTTTCTGGGAGGGGGTGGATGTGCCCGGGGAGGCCCTCAGCTGCGTCATCATCGACAAGCTCCCCTTCGACCCGCCCACCGAGCCGGTGACCCAGGCACGCATCGAGCGGATCGCCGCTGAGGGGGGGAACCCCTTTTACCAGTATCAGGTCCCGGCCGCCATCATCGCCCTGAAGCAGGGGCTCGGAAGGCTCATCAGGAGCACGGAGGATCGGGGGGTTCTCGCCATCCTGGACAGCCGCATCCTGACCAAGGAGTACGGCAAGCTCTTTCTCCAGAGCCTCCCCCCTGCCCCGGTGGTGCAAAAGCGGGAGGAGATCAAGAGGGTATTTGAATGAAGACCTTCTCATCCGGTATAGTGGTGGATCGATGAAAAGACATTCCCAAAGATCGAGCATGGATAGCGAGGAGAATGCGGGGAGGAAAACAGCTGTTGGCCGGCAGACCGCTTCATCGGGGCCGAAACTTGCACTGATCCTCAGGGCGATGAAACATCGTAATTTCCGGCTTTTCTTTAGCGGACAGTTCATTTCGCTCTCCGGCACCTGGATGCAGATGGTAGCGCAGTCTTGGCTCGTCTATCGGTTGACCGGTTCGGCGGTCTTACTCGGATTCATCGCCTTCTCCGGACTGTTTCCGGTTTTTTTATTTGCGACCATCGGTGGCGCTGTAGCTGACAGGCATAATCGCCATCGCATCCTCGTCGCCACGCAAACAGTATCGATGGTCTTGGCCTTTGTTCTGGCCGTCCTTACACTCACCAATCTTGTGCAAGTGTGGCATGTGTTTGCGCTCGCCGCCTTGCTCGGCCTCGTCAATGCCTTTGACATTCCGGCGCGACAAGCGTTTATCGTGGATATGGTGGGGAGAGCAGATCTCATCAACGCCATTGCCTTGAATTCGTCAATGTTTAACGGGGCGCGAATTATCGGTCCGGCTATTGCGGGCGTGCTCGTAGAGACACTCGGTGAGGGATGGTGCTTTTTCGTCAACGCCCTCAGCTACATCGCCGTGATCGCAGGTTTGTTGCTGATGAAGATCAAGGTGCAGGCGCGAGTCCCGCTGCCCGGGTCGGCCCTTGCCAGCATCGCTGAAGGTTTCGCATATGTCTGGCGCTCGGTGCCTGTGCGTTCATTATTGCTGCTGCTCGGGCTGGTTAGTCTCTTAGGCATGCCCTACGTTGTGCTCATGCCCATTTTTGCCGATCAGATACTCCATGGCGGAGCAAGGAGCCTTGGGTTGTTGATGGGCGCATCAGGAACTGGGGCGCTCATAGGCGCCTTAAGCCTGGCCGCGCGGCGCGGCGCGCGCGGGCTGAGTCGTATCGTGGCCTTTTCAGCGGCTGGTTTCGGTGCAAGCCTTATCCTCTTCTCATTGTCACGTTCCTTCTGGCTCTCTGCAGGGTTTCTTCTGCCGGTCGGTTTCTCCATGATGGTCGAGATGGCCTCATCCAACACCCTTATTCAAACGTTGGTGCCGGATAACCTGCGCGGGCGCGTGATGGCGGTCTACTCGATGATGTTCATGGGCATGGCCCCATTCGGTGCGCTCCTGGCGGGCACGCTAGCCCATCATTTTGGCGCGCCGACAACCGTGGCCTTCGGTGGATCCATATGTATCGTGGCAGCGATGATGTTTGGTTTGCGTCTGCCTGCTTTCAGGCGTGAAGCCCGACAAATGATCATTGCCCTTCAGATGGCCGGCGGCGATCCCGCTGATGAGACCACGGGGGGAGGTAGCGTCGTCGCTCCGCGGCCTCGGTAGTCCAAAGCCGGGAGGAGATTAGAGGGATGTAGTAACCAATTACTACCTAATTTGAGGTTGACAAGGAGTTTAATAAGATTTAGGGTAACACCAAGATTAAACGTGGGGGGCTGTCATGTCTGATGAACTGACAATAGTCTTAGAGGATGTACAAGAGAAGTTTGACACCGTGATTGAGTCCTTCAATATGGTGAGGGAGAATCTTGATCAATTCAGGGATGAGAACAAGCAAGAGCATGCGGAGCTCAGAAGGGACATTCAAGGTCTACAAGCCGATATGGGGGTAGTGAAAAAAGACCTTGGGGATCTCAAATCGGAAACTACTTCCATCCGGCAGGACCTCAATGACCACCGGACCAACACGGAGTTTCATACCGTTAAAAGCAAGGGCCACGTAGTCTGAACTCTTTAATCTCCCCCCTTTCCTTTTTTTCATCTATTTTATCAAGCCAGTTAACGATATTCCCTTTATGTTCCATTAAAAACCCCACTGTCTGATATCCAAAGGACCAAGGAAAGACTTGCACCCAAGATCAAGAACAGCTTGTGTTGAGGGCTGATTTTTTCGATTAGTTAACGCTGGAGCTGAGACGCGGGAAGCGCGCCAGCGTTTTCCCGTCGATTCTCCAGCGACTTGGTTAGATTGTTTTTAGGAAAAATCTCGGAGACTAGCGCGAACAATATTGGCTATTCTTTCATAGTTGTTCTTTTCAAACTCATTTCCTTTTGCAATCCCTATGTCAACAAGTTCATCGATATTATTCAAAGTTCGAAAGTCCACTGTCAACTTAAATAACTCATTTAGCACAAACAACCATTTGTGCGCATAAGAAAGTTGAACAAGAGGTATTGATAATTCAAATCGAGTAGTCTCAATTATACCAACTAACATCAAAGGACCAACTTTATTTCCAACGGATTTAATAAGATTGTTAGAAAGGCATTTAGTCCAGACTATTTCATGGAAGCTTTCCCTTTTTTTTACATTATTGTTTGTACAAGAAACGAAATCTTCCATACGTTTATCTATAACTTTTGATAAATTGTCAGAGATTAAAAGAGGAGAATATCTTTTTAACAAACGGTAATAACAGTGGGCAGTCATTTCCGAACAAGCGTCATCATCTTGTTTGTGTTGTTGCATAGCGAATGCTAATAAAAAAACAAAATATATATCAACTTCGAAACGAGCAGCGGAAGAGTTCCAATAAAATTCGGTAGCATCGGCGATGTCTTTTGCTTCATCGCAAAATCCTTCTGCAAAGATATTAAGATAATTGTATATCTGGAAACACTGCAAAGAAGCATTTTTACCTCTTATAGTGCTCCCTCGTATGGATTGTTTTTTCATTTCACGTCAAAGCGATATCTATTCTTGTCAATCTAACGGTAAGCTGAGGGGCGCGGCGCTGTTGCCGCGTCCCTCTCAAGCGATTTGTTCGCTTTTATTTTCATAAAATATGTTTTCAACTTGCCATACAAACTTCACAAACTCATCATAAGACATTTTGCAGTCACCTTTGTCGGATTTGAATTCATAGCCATCTTCGCTACACAGGAAATTATCATGAGCGAGTGCATGTCTGACTATATCTATTCTTTTGTCATATTTGGTGTTGGACTTCAATTTTTCATTTTTCAATGATTCTCTCATCAGGAGCAATGGAACAAGCCTCAAAATACCAAAATTCTGATTCAAAAGTATTGGCATGTCTGTTTTAAATCGTTCTTTAAACATGCGCTTCATTTCAAAAATTGTCAGACCATCATCAGATTTTTCAATGGTGTGCAAAATGAATTCAATATATTTCAAATCGGCATTGATTGTTAATGTACTCATTTTATCATCTTTTTATAGTGAACGTATGGCGCTGAGCGTCTGCGACTGAGGCGGAAAGGCCGCAGGGCTTGCAGACGCAAGGAGCAGTGCGCTCCAGCGCTTTGATG
>JAFGNJ010000019.1 GCA_016927065.1 Deltaproteobacteria bacterium | reverse complement strand
TGCGTTACAGTATAGAAGCCCCCTGGCATTTGAAACCGCCGGGGTTGTCCCTTAACCAAGCTGTCCGTTTTTCTGGGGGAAGATCAATGTGTCCCATTATTGCATTTTTCGCTCTTGCCTTTTATGCAGTGCCTATGGGTATCGTGCTCAAATTTTTAAGAAGCACGAGGGTAAAAGAAGCGATGCAATAAGAAGAGGGCTTTAATCTCCTATTTATCTTCTTTTAATCATCAGATAAACAGCAGATAGATCATCAACACCGATATGGTGATATAAATGATCGTCATGATGCCGCCTGCCTTCATGAAGTCGGCATTGTCATACCCGCCGGGGGACATGAGCAAGGCGTTGACCTGATGTATGGGAAGGGCGAACGCATTCGAAGCACAGAGGGCAACGAGTAGTGCCAGGGCGCGAGGGCTGATGCCGACGACATCACCAATGATCATAACCAGGGGGACCAGGAGGACAGTGGTGGTCACGTTCGACATGAAGAGAGAAAAGAGGGTGGCAAGGATACCAACGGCAAAGAGGATGATGATGGTATGAGTTCCTTCGAGAAAGAGCATCAAGTGCGAGGCGATATATCTGGCGGCGCCGGTGTGGTCCATGGCAATGCCAAGAGGAATCAACCCTGCCAGCAAGAATACGGTTTTCCAGTTGATTGCCCGGTATGCCTCATCAATCGACACGATCTTGAGCAGTATCATCGCGAGAGCTCCCGTGAGTAGGCCGAGAGAAAGCGGGACTCCGGAAAGAGCGAGAACGATGCCTCCGGCAAAACAGAGTGTTGCCGTTATCGGCCGTGACTCCCCTGCTGCCTCAGCTGCTTCTACGGGCGTGACAAGGACGAAACGAATATTGTCGGCCATTGCCTTAATGAGTTCCCATCGGCCATGGACAATAATAGTGTTACCCGGCTGGAGCTCCTGATCGGAGAATGCCCCTCGTTCCTCCCGATCACCACTGAGGAGCATAATCGGTTCAACACCAAAGATCTTGCGAAGTTCTATGGAACGCAACGTTTTGCCTGCAATCGGTGATTTCACTGGGATTATTAATTCAGCAAAACCGGCATGAGCGACGATCTCCAGGCGTTTGAAGGGCTTCTTGTTTTTGCTGTATTTTAATTTGAAATCTGAAACGAATCGTTCGAAGTCCTTTTTATCACCGAGCACAGCCAACTGTTGATGCGCCACAAACGGTGTGTGCCGCCACGGTGCGTATAGGACATCATTTCCTTCAGCGATTGCAAGGAGATTTAATTTATACTTTGTCCTCATTTTGACCTCTGTTCTCGTTTTACCCACCAAGGGACTTCGTGCGGGGATGACACAGTGGAAGACGGTCGTAGGGAGATGCCAGGTTTCGATCAATCGCTGCTGCATGCTGACTGGTTTTTTCTCCTTCTTTTTCGCTCCCGGAAGCACAGATTTGCCGAACAACAGGAAATAGAGGATTCCGGCGCCAAGGAGTGCTATCCCCACAGGGGTGACACTGAAGAGGGCGAAGGTCTTTTGCCCCCCCTGTCTCAACAGATCATTTAGAATGAGGAGGGGGGATGAACCGACCATGCTCAGATTGCCGCCCAGTATGGCCGCAAATCCCATGGGCATGAGGAGCCGCGACGCAGGGGTGTTCGTACTTTTTGCCATTCTCAACATGGCCGGCAGGAGCAGGGCTGCCGCCCCGATGTTCGGCATGAACGCTGAAATCAGGCCGACTGTTACCGATACAAAAACGATCAGACGTCTTTCATTCGATCCGGCTGCTGAGATGATGGGTTGTATAAGCCGGTTCATGGCGCCTGATCGATCTACCCCGTACCCAAGAATCATCACGGAAATGATGGCAATGACGGCATTACTGGCGAGCCCTGAAAATGCCTCTGCCGGTTCCACCAACCCCAGCCAGGGGAGGGCGACCATCACGAGGATGGCGATGATATCGACCCGCAGGAGCTTGCTGATAAAGAGAACAATAGTCAGACAAAATATCAGCAATACAAGGGCGATTTGCAGGGTCATGGTGAGTCTCCGTTTAAATCAACACAGTTATTACCCGAAGAGGGGGTATTACTAAACAGTGAACTGATGAAGGGCTTCAGACAATTAAACATGCATAGTTTACTTTCTCGATAATTATCTTACACTACACTTAATAATCGTAGTGCGAGGATAAAAGATGCCACGTGCTTACATTTTGTTAATAATGACATAGTCAAGATGCTAAATCAAATCTTGTAAAGACCGACAGGGAGGATTTAAGTATCGGTAGGATGTTTATTTCAGTTAAGGTATGTTTTCTGTGTAAGAGATGATTTTTGTCGGTGAATCAATATCACCATTGATATGACACACCACACCTTTAGGAGGCAATGCGATGGGAGCTTCCTTGTTCTATCGCTTTGATGATCAAGGTGAAGTCATTCTTGACTATGATGCGCAGGGTTTTCCTTGATGTGGATGTCGTGTTGAGGAAAAGGGATTTCCACGCCGTTTTCTTTGAACTTTTTATGTATCTCGTAATAAAGTTGACTCTTCAGCACTCCTGGGCGATCGGTGTACTCTCTGGTCCACACCCTCAAGTTGAAGATCAACGCACTATCCGCGAATTCGCTAAACAATACATCTGGACGGGGCTTTTTGAGCACCCCGTCATTCTCATCAGCTACCTGTAGTAAAAGCTTTTTTATGTTTTGAGGGTCTTCCTTGTAGGCAACCCCGACGGGGAAATTGAACCTCACGCTTCTATCGGTGTGGCTCCAGTTGATGACGGTGGACGATACAAATTCCGAGTTTGGGATTATTATGGATATGTTGTCGTTTGTTATGATAGTTGTCGCGCGCATAGAGATGTTGACCACATCGCCGGAGATTCCCGACACCTCGATTCTATCGCCCACCTTGACGGGCCTTTCGATCAGAATGATGAGGCCGCTGACGAAATTATTGGTTATGTTCTGCAGACCGAAACCTATGCCCACACCGAGGGCTCCGAAAAGGACTGTGATACTACTCAGATTTATACCCGCTGTCTGTAGTATGATAATAAATCCTATGAAGAGGATGATGTAGCGTACCAGGGAAGCAACCGCGACTCTGACCCCGACCTCAATATTACTTTTTGCAAGGAGCCTGTGAATAATCAGGTTTTTCAGCTTGGCTGTGACATATACCAGGAGAATCAAAATTATTAAGAGATATATGATGACCCAGATGGTGAGGGTGGATTCCCCAAAGGTGACAAGTGGTACGTTAAGAAAGCTGATAATTTGTTGTAAGAATTCAGGCAGGTTTTCCATGTCTGTCCCTATCCTCATCTATGATTATATTATACGGTCTTTTTTCAATAATAAAAGTACAATATAGCATATCATTTACCGTTACCTTTAAAAAGGCCATATGATTGGTGCTACCAAAACGGTTATGACACAGAATAGAATGTTCAGCGGAACTCCAATTCGAGCAAAGTCAGAAAACCGATATCCTCCGGGGGCATAAATCATGGTATTGGTTTGATAGCCGATCGGTGTTGCGAAGCTCGTTGATGCCGCGAACGTTATCGCGATCAAAAACGGCCGGGCACTCACCCCCATAATTTCCGCGGCGGAAAGCGCGATGGGTACCAGCAGGATCGCCGATGCATTGTTCGACATCATTTCAGTCAGTGCGGCGGTTATTATGTAGAACGATGCCAGCACGACGAGAGGTCCCATGTCAATTAATGGTTGCATGATCGTGTTCGCGAGCCAAGTTGCTGTTCCTGTTTGCTGTAATGCAAGGCCGAGGGGGAGGATGCCCCCGAGCAGAAAGATGACCTTCCAGTCTATTGCAGTGTACGCCTCTTCAAGGGTGATGCAGCGGCCGAGCACCATGGCGACCGCCCCGATCAATGCCGCAACGAGGATCGATACAATGTTAAATGCAGCAAGGAGAATAATCGATATAAAAATTGTCAGGGCGCGTACGGCCCTGTCTTTTCGAAGGTGCAGTTCGGTTAATTCGTTGGTGACGACTAGATCCTTTGATTGCATAATTCGATTCACCGATTCTTTATCGCATTGTAACAGCAGGGTGTCGCCATCATCGAAGTCGATATCCGCAAGCCGGTCGCGCAGGATTTTACCGCGCCGCTGTATGGCGAGAACCATGCAGCCGAACCGTCGTATGTAATCGGCTCCACTGAGCGTTTGTCCGATCAGTTTTGAGCGCGGCGGCACGAGGGCCTCGATAAGCTCGATCTTGTCCGACTGGAGCTTCTGATCATTGATCACGGTATCCGCCTTCGTCTCGAGCTGATAGTTGTCCTTCATCCTGATTAACTCATTGGCGTTTCCATGAAGGAGCAGATAATCGTCCTCCCTGATTGTTGTTTTAGATGCCCGCCATGTCGCCTTATCGCCGCGAATGATTTTGATGAGATCAATATTTTTGAGATCTTTGTTCTTTAACGTCCCCCATTTTTTCCCAATCAGAGGTGAACCGCTTTTGACCCTCATTTCCGCCAGGTAATCGCAGAGGCGGTATTTGTCGATCTGCTCGTCCACGCCCTTTCTTTTCGGTATCAGTATGCGAGAAAAAAGTGCAAGGTACAGAATACCGACGATCACTAAGATGATCCCCAACGGCGCGAATTCAAATATATAAAAACGCTTGAGGCCGTTCGCAACGGCCAGCGAATTGACCAGGATGTTGGTCGACGTTCCAATGAGGGTACAGACGCCGCCAAACTGACTTGCGAAGGAAAGAGGAATTAATACGCGGGAGGGCGCGATCTTCCGGGTTTTTGCGAGGATGACGGCAATGGGTATCAATATCGCGACCGTCGCCGTATTGATGATAAAAGCCGACAGCAAGGCTACCGTTACGCAGAGCACGATGATCAGTCTCCGCTCACCCTTGCCTGCGAACCTATCAAGATATCTCGCGAGCCATTCGACGAGGCCTGTTCGCACCAATCCCGTACTCAGGATGAACATGGCAGCTACAGTTGCCGTGGCTGTATTGGCAAATCCGTACAGCGCCTGTTCGGGTTTGATCAGCTGAAAAATGAGGAGTGCGACGAGCACGCACAAGGCGGTAAGGTCGACTCGTAACTTCTCGGTGACGAAAAGGACCGCCGCCGCCACAATGATCGTTAGTATCAGTATGTTATCTAAGGGGGGCACGGCGCTTCTCGGTATTGATTAAAAAAAAAGGGGCAGTACGCCCTTTTTTTTAGCTCTTGTTCATCAGGTATTGATGAATGGCCTGGGATGAGTTTCTTCCCGCACCCATGGCCAGAATCACCGTGGCCGCTCCGGTCACGATATCGCCGCCGGCATAGACCCTTTCTCTGGAGGTCTTGCCTGTTGCCTCGTCAGCCACGATGTACCCCCATTTATTCAGCTCCAGATTGGGGATAGTACCGGTGATGATGGGATTGGCCCCGGTGCCGATGGCGATGACAGCCAAGTCCACATCCAAGGTAAAGTTGGAGTCTTCGATGGGAACGGGCCTGCGGCGGCCTGAATCATCAGGTTCCCCCAGCTCCATCTGGATGCACTCCATACCTGTTACCCAGCCATCCGCATTGCCGATATAGCGCAGGGGGGCGGTCAAAAACTTAAACTGGACACCCTCCTCCTCGGCATGGTGGACCTCTTCAGCCCGGGCCGGCAGTTCCGTCTTGGAACGGCGATAAACGATATGGACATTGTTTGCTCCCAATCGTAGGGCGGTACGTGCCGAGTCCATAGCTACGTTGCCGCCCCCGATCACCGCCACATTCTTGCCGACGGCTATGGGGGTATCATATTTAGGGAAGAGATAGGCCTTCATAAGATTGGAACGGGTAAGATACTCATTGGCAGAATAGATTCCGCAGAGATTCTCGCCGGGGATATTCATGAAGACGGGTAACCCAGCACCCACACCGAGAAAGACGGCGTCATATCCCATCTCAAGGAGCTCGTCCACAGTGAGGATCTTCCCGACGACGTGGTTGTATTTAATCTCTACTCCGAGCCGTTTCAAATAATCCACTTCGGCCTCAACGATGGCCTTGGGGAGCCTGAACTCCGGGATGCCGTAAACCAACACACCCCCCGGTTTATGGAGGGCCTCGAAGATGGTCACCTGGTGGCCAAACTTGATGAGGTCACCGGCCAAGGTAAGTCCTGCCGGCCCTGATCCCACCACAGCCACCTTCTTTCCTGTCGGCGGCGGGAGCTGGGGCAGATCTACCGTCCCCTGGGCTCTTTCATAGTCCGCCGCAAACCGTTCCAGCCTCCCAACGGCCACAGGTTCGTCTTTCTTGCCCAAGACGCAGAGGGCTTCGCACTGTGATTCTTGAGGGCATACCCTCCCGCAGACGGCTGGGAGGCTGTTGTCTTCCTTCAGTTTTTTGGCAGCGCCGATAAAATCGCCTTCAGCGATCAGGTTGATAAATTCGGGAATCTTGACCCCCACAGGGCACCCCTCCACACACTTGGGCTTCTTGCATTGAAGACAACGGCTTGCCTCTTTTTGGGCGAGCTCAGGGGTGTATCCGTAGGGGACTTCGTCGAAGTTCATGCTCCTCTTTTTTGGATCTTGCTCAGGCATCGGCTGCCGAGGTATCTTTTCTTTTTTCTCTTTCTCGGTCATGGTTATTCCCTTTGTTACTCCTGTTCTTTTTGAAAACGTTCATATGATTGCCGCTCTTCCTTAAGATAGGCGGCTTGACGCTTCATCAACTCATCGAAGTCGACTTGATGCCCATCGAATTCTGGGCCATCGACACAACAAAATTGCGTCTTTCCCCCCACTGTGGCTCGGCAAGCACCACACATCCCCGTGGCGTCCACCATGATGGTGTTGAGGCTCACCAAGGTCTTTACCCCGTAAGGCTCGGTGGTTTTACAGACGAACTTCATCATGGGGACAGGTCCAATCCCTACCACAAGTTTGATATCCGTTCTCTCATCAAGCAGGTCTTTGAGGGCATCGGTGACAAAGCCGTGTCTACCATAAGAACCGTCATCAGTCGTGATGAAGAACTCATCGCTTACGTTTTTCATCTCATCTTCGAGGATTAAAAGGTATTTCGTCCTGGCCCCAACGATGGAGATGACGTGGTTGCCGATCTCCTGCAAGGCCCTGGTGATGGGGTACAACACGGCGATCCCTGTTCCCCCCCCCACACAGATGACCGTTCCTAGTTTTTCCACATGGGTCGGTCTCCCCAAGGGACCGATGATATCGAGGATGGCATCTCCCTTCTGTAAGGTACGCAGCAAGGCTGTAGTCTTCCCCACCACCTGGAAGATGATGTCGATGGTTCCTTGCGCCGGATCGGTACCGGCCATGGTCAGAGGGATTCTCTCACCCGTTTCGTTGGGTCTGAGCACTACAAATTGTCCTGGCTGGGCCTTTTTGGCGATCAGGGGGGCCTCTATCTTAAAGTGACAGACGGTATTATCCGCCATTTCCCATTTTTCTAATATTTTAAACAAGGTTTTTTCTCCCTTCTCTTTGTTACTTTGTGTAAACTATCACAAAATTCCCTTTCCTGTCAAGATTCTGTTCGACCTATGAGACGCAGCATCTTCTGCCACAAGCGTTTTTTCCCCTCCCCAGTGTGAGCTGAGAAAGGGATGATTTCCTCCGGGCTGCAAGAGAGAACCCGTGCTGTTTGATGGAGGGCCTTGGTAGCCTTGTTCTTTGAGAGTTTATCGGACTTGGTCAGGATGAATATGGTGTGGAGAGAAAGATCCTCGAGCCACGTGATAATGGAGAGATCCAAGGGGGTAGGGCCCAGCCGGGCATCGAGGATAATCACCATCCCACAGAGGTTTTCTCTTTTTCGGCAGTACTCTTCTATGAGGGGGCTCCACTTTTTGCGCACCTCTTTTGGAACCTTGGCATATCCGTATCCGGGCAGATCTACCAGGCATATGGATTGATTTACTAGATAAAAATTGATGGACTGGGTCTTTCCAGGGGAAGAGCTGGTTCGGGCCAGGCCCTTGCGGTTTACCAGGGTGTTGATGAGAGAGGATTTTCCCACGTTGGACCTCCCGGCAAAGGCCACCTCCGGATAGCGGTCCGGCGGATACTCATCTGTTGGGTAGACGCTCTTGAGGAATTCGGTGCTTGTGATTTTCATCGTCTTTCTAGGTGTGTTATACCAGATCAAGAGGCTCATGGCAAAAATATTGCATGATTTAACTTCAGAAAGAAGACGGATATATTTCTAAAAAGCTTGACGTATTGAACAGAAAAAAAGTAAAATTTTGATCTATGATACCCCATAAAAACATCAGGAGGCTTATTGCCAAGGCCTCTCAGCAGCCGGCCTATGCCTTACGAGCAGCCCGGATGCGGCTCTTATCCTCCTTGAGCTATCGCTTTCTCGATGGAAGGAGCGCACCGCCTGAGACCATTTCCCTCCTGCTTACCTATCGATGCAATCTACATTGCAAGATGTGTGGACAGTGGGGGGAGCGGGGGAGCTTAAAAGGTCTCCCCTCTACCGTCACGAGGAGGTACCTGGAGCTTCCACTGATTGAGGATCTTATCAAGGAAGTGAAGTCCTTTCACCCCACCATCACCCTCTTTGGCGGAGAACCCCTGCTCCACCCCCAATGGGGGGAGGTGGTCAAGCGGATCAAAGAGGTTGGGCTTCGCTGCAACATGATCAGTAACGGCATACTGCTCAAGAAAAAGGCCGAGGAGGCGGTGCAACTGGGCCTGGATGAGATCATTTTCTCCCTGGATGGTCCCGCCGAGGTACACGATGTCATTCGGGGGGGGAAGGGGGTATTCCGCAGGGCTTTGGAGGGTTTTCAGCATCTCCAGGCAGCGAAGGAACGATATGGGAAGAAAAGGCCCGCAGTAAACGTCAATACGGTCATCTGGGAGGAGAACCACACGATGCTGGATGATATCGTTGACGAGGCGGCCCAGTTCGGGGCCCAGAGCATCACCTTTCATCACCTCATCTTCGTCAATCAGGGGGCCTTTGCGGAAACAGAGCGGATCACCCAGGCGGCCCTGGCCTGCAATTCGCCTGATTGGGCCGGGTTCATCACGGATGAACTCCCCCGTATAGATCCTGAACGGATCATTGAGCAGAGGCGCAAGATTGAAGGAGGCAAGAATACTGTGCCAGCCTTCTTTTACCCTAATTTTACTGATGAGGAGATCAGGACGTATTATAATTCTTTTGATTTTTTTCCCACCTCGTATAAACGCAGATGTCTGAGTCCCTGGATGGTGGCCTATGTGCTGCCGGACGGGATGGTCAAGCCCTGCCTCAGCCTGGGGTATGTGGTGGGGAATTTGCTCGAAACCCCCTTCAAAGAGATATGGAATGGCGAGAGGGCGGTGCGGTTCCGCCGCCTCCTCAAGGAGAGGGGCCATTTCCCGGTCTGCCCCCGGTGTACGGAGTTTAGTAGATTTTAGCGGTGGTTTTGAAGTTGGCTTGTTGTTACTAAGTGGATGCGCTTGTCTATTCCAGATCCCGCCTCACGCAATAAAAATCCCTAGGTAGGACGAATAAGAGAACAATTGCGCCAACCATGCCTACAGTGGTTGCCAGTTGGGCCATTGCTATGCTGTGTCTTACACACCTGAAGCACCGCTTCCTCTGGTCTCCCCTTGACCAACACTACCAACTTGGGCTTTGACCAGACTTTGATCTTCATCTGCTATGCCTCCGAGCTGTTAAGGTGTTGATGATAATGAGTACACCCCCAAAACCATATTTATACCTGCATCCGATCAGTAAAAATTATATCACATCCTTCGGTGAAAAGCACCTTATTTTATGGTTGTTTGTAATAAGGATCCCCGTTCGGGACTATCTAGATACCTCGTTCAGCCGTTCTTGTTGGGCGCGAAGAGTGACAATAAAAAGTCTTTAGCGTTCTTGGTTCCGGATGAACGATACAATTTGTCGGCCCAGTGTAACCGATTCATCAGCTCTTGACCGAGCTCATGTTCCAACAATTGTTCTTTGTATGTCGTAAAAGAAAAATCTTTACTCTTGAATGCTTGAATGATTGAATTTGCTGCCACGTGCCCGTACCCTAAACTAAACGGTATCCCTTCGCCCAACAAAGGATCGATCCCCGCGGCGTCACCGACCAGGAGCACCCGGTTGGCCGAGAAGATCGATTCGGGATGAAACCACCGTAGCTGACACCCTTCAATACGACCTTGATCTAGTGAAATATCCCGTGCGGCCAAGAATTCCGCGAGGATTTTTTTGAGTAAAGATCTTTGTTTTTGGGAGGGGTGGAAATCACAGATCCCCGTGTTAATCCATGCTTGGCCCTGAATTGTCACCGGAAAGGACCATGCATAGCCTCGAACTCCATTGCGGAATGTACAAGAGAAATCTATTATCGCTTCCAGTTCTACGGTGTTAGGGTTATCGACTGGCGTCATAAAACGGAGCGTCCTGGCTATGTTTCTTGCCCCGCGCATCCCAGCATTTTTGTAGAGCTGCCTTCGTATAATGCTTTGAGCCCCATCGGCGCCAACCAGGATGCTGGTAGTAAGGCTTCGCTTGGGAGTTTGTACAACGATCTCTTCATCGCTGTCAGAAAAAGAAACTACTGCTTCATCCTGAGCAACGACGATATCCATATCCAGGGCCGATTTTAATAACGCCTCATCAAATTCTTCTCGTTTCACTGTTCGGAAACCGTCAACATCAAAACAATACTCCACATAGCCGTCATGATCGATGGCAAGACGGGTTGTTTTAAGCGCTAAGGATGGTATCATCATCTTGATGCCAAGACGCTGTAACCAGTAATCAGCATATGCACTAACTCCACCCCCACAGATTTTCTTTCGGGGATGGGTCTCCTTCTCCAAAACGATCAGTCGATTTTTCATTGACGGCAGGAGCTTGGTCAAGTGGATGGCCGTCGAGATGCCGGCGGGCCCTGAACCGGCTACGATGACGTCATATTCTGTATCGCTCGATCTACCCATAATTCTATCTGCCGTTTTCAGAAGATGCAGACTACCCTTGTGTTGCTATAACCATCTGAGGGGCATAGCTTCCACAGCAGCGGGGTCTCTAGATTTTTTGTCTAAGCCCTGGATGTTAAATTGTACAGCAGATTTATATTTTGTATGTTCTCTGATAGTATTTCGTCTTCTTTCAGAGAAAAAATTGCTGTAGTTTCTTTATGGTATGAATGGTTTAAAAGATAGTTTAAGATTTGTACACTGCTGTAGGCTAAACTGAGCTGGCGGTTATTTATTGAACGAACAAATTTAGTGGAACTTTGCGGAGTAAAATGCAATACACGTCTTCCATCGTCCTCAAAGGAGACATATAATTGATCGCACTTCTCAATAAATACCCGTGGGACATCTCTAAGTTTTAGTTTGATCATGAGTGCGGTATTATTGAGGTCATGCTGATCAAGATAAGGATATATCTCTATACTGGTACTCCCATCGAAATACATATTAATCCCAAAGCAAAATTCCTCATGGATTAGGTAATCACGGATGCTGTCGAGGGGCGGATGTAACGAGAGGATCTGATTTACTTTTTCTGGGTATTCCCTGATAAGGACATAAAACTTGACCTTCGAATCAATGATGTTCGTTGTATAATCGAGACCTACACCTATAGCCATAGCCCTTGATACGTCGAGGTCATTGTTAACGATTTGAGACAGCATACTACTGTTTAACTGAACGTTTTTACAACCTGCAATATTTCCCAAAAAATTATGGATTGCAGAAAGACCCTCTTGGATATCTTGGTGTCCATAGCCTAATCGGAACCTCGCTCCATGCGTACCTTTGGGTGAGATCTGAGCCGAACATTCAAGTATGGAACACGGGGGAGTGGAGAGTAATTCTTCGAATAGACGGAGAAACGTATTGTTTTTTAACTTGAACTCATTTTTATGGAAATCATATAGTTGGATTAACGGATTCATGCGTAGGTCATTGTTATTACATAGTTATTGTGTTTATGATAATGCTTTTCAGATCACGATGATGTCAATTGTGGCGTGTGTCCGGAAATAGATAAAAGGTGCCTTCATCTATTTGTATCGTGAGCGTGAGTTGAGAGGTCATGTGATTGAGTTCATGCGCTTGTCTATTTCAGATCCCCCCTCGCGCACAAAAAATCTAAGTGCCAATGGTACTACAACGGTTAGTCTGCCCCCACACAGTAAACACACAGGTGTTTGTATATGCACCCCCTATGTCCTGTCTCTTACACGCCTGGAGCACCGCTTCCTCTGGTTTTCCTTTAAACAACACTATCAACTTGGGCTTTGTCCAGACCTTCTTATTCATCTTTAATACCCTCCTCTTATTACTATGAATTGGAAGCAATGTTATGTTCACTAATTGTTATTCTTTGCTCATAGCTGTTTACTAAAATTCCCCATACAAAATACTTTTAGAACTCGTTGTGTCTCTTTTAAATATAGCACATTTTACGTCCCTGTGCCATAAAAAACTCACGCTCTGTGAAGGGCTGCGGCCCTGGCATGGGCGACCTGGCAGAAATAGTCAACCGGCGCATCCAGCTCTCCGGTTTCAAGATAGGCATGCGCAGGACACCACATACAGAGATTGATAAAAGGGCATTTCCGGCACATATCTAAAAACTCTCTGCTTTCCGATCGCATTTCCCGCACCTGGGGGACGAAGGTTTGCCAGGCCTTGGTAAGGGTTCCTTGTTTCACGTCATAGACACAATCCGGGTGCCAGAGGGATGGACAGAGGCGAAAAAGACCATCGTAGCTGAGGCTGAAACTTGCTGTTCCTGCGCCGCACTGAAAGAGATGGTTGCCTGGGGGATAGGCAGACTGTGGAAGGATAAGCTTATCGCACCCTTCTGCCAAGGCCTGGAACCGCTCAGGATCCGATTGCTCGAGGGCGACGATCTCCTCAGGAGAGAGCCTTTCGGCCATTATCTCTGCATTTCTAGAGGGGTTCCTGTCATATCTCAGGTGTAAGAAGGGGTCAAAACGGAAGTAGTCCTTTGTTTGCTCTTTGCAGAAGCGGGCAATCTCCGGCTGCTCATGAAGATTGGAGCGCAGGGCCATGGCCTTGAGGCGCACGTTAAGGCCGTTTTCGAAAAGTAGATCGAGCCCCCGTCGAAAGGCCGCAAAAGAGCCTGGCCTCCGCGTTACACTCTCGTACGATTCCTTGCTCACCCCATAGACCGAGACCTCGATATCCCTCGGCGGATACGCCTTGAACAGTTTGATATGCTCTTTTGTTACGAGGGTGGCATTGGTAAAGACAGAGATCAAAAGGCCCTTTTTCTTGAGCGAGAGATAGATATCGGAAAAATCATCCCGCAAGAGGGGCTCACCGCCAGTGATGAGGCACCACACGGCACCGAGTGCGACGGCCTCAGTGCCTATTTCCCCTATTTCCTCTAAAGAGAGTTCCTTTTCTTTTGCCTCCTTGTCTCCAGCCGGGAGGTTGATGTAACAGTGACGGCAGTTGTTGTTGCAGCGGGCGGTAATCTCCAGGTCAAAAGAGGTGAGCGCCCTCTTTCCGCGCATCTTGTCCCAGAGGGAAAGATCATGTAGGTCACGGGTTGAAACATACGATTCATTCACCGGACTGATCCCTTATAAAAAAAACGAACAAGCCTCCAGACTGGCCGTAGCAAAAATAAAAGCCCTCTACGGGTCAAGGAGGCTATTAAAAAACGCTCTGGGCCGAGACCGAGCGAGATGTGCTTCCCATTTCTCTCCACCTTTATCACACGCCCCACGATTGCTGCCCTGGAGATAAGGCCGTCTCCTTCAGGGACATTATCCCCCTTGGTAAGGTAAGAACCTCCCCCTTTTTTGATTACTCGATGGATGATGAGCTTTCCGGTATTGGGATGCGTAAAGACCACCACATCACCGAGACCGGGGGAAGCAGTCGGCAATGGGGCAATGGTGAGGATATCGCCGTCTTTGATAAAAGGGGACATGCTGAGACCCTTGCCTTGAAACCTGAAGCACGCCCCTTTGTCGAGCACACCTTTGAGGAGTTCCTCAAGATGCTGGCTAGAGAGAAAAAGCTCCTTTCCCTTCTTAGTACCAAGGACTGGCTTAAACTGAGTATCAGGTGAGGCGACCATTGAAGCAGATTTTATATCACTTCTTTGAGGCTTTAACGATCATCTTTCTCTTGAGGAGTTCCTCTGCCAGTCCGGTCACATCCCTTTCGATCTCTCCTGGAGGTGCCTCAAACTCCGCAGAGAGTTCCTTTGCCACCGTCTTCAAGCTCTTTTTGCCGTCCAGCTTTGCCCATACGGCCCTTCCGGTCTCATTCAGGGTAAAGAGTTCGTCCTCCATATCCCCCATGCCGGCAACCAGGGGGACGATGATCAGTTCTCCCTCAATCTCCCTGCTCACTAGGTCCTCCGATTGAACGTAGGTTGCGTCAAGGTTGATCTTGGCTTTCATTGCGGGCCTCCTTTACAGTTTCTTGGTGTGTATCACAGGATAACACATATCTTCACGAAGTGTACAAGGAATCTTTATAGTGTATGTGGCTCCCCTGTTTGAAGACAATCCAGAAAATCATTCCAATCAGGACAATTTTTGCAATAGGGGACTGCATCGTAATTTCCTCGCAGTTGGGCTTCGATGATCTTCCGCCGCCTTGTACCCAAGAAGATATCCTCTAAGGAGGTATGCGTCGCATTTCCGAGGACCCCCTCCGAATCGCCCCGGCTGTCAATGTAGAGGCAGCAGAATGAAACATCCCCATCCCACTGCACCACCCCTTGAGTCAGGTGATTCATGCAGATCAATCGACGCCGCCCCCTTTTCTTTGGAGCCTTGATGTGCCCAGCCCAGGATAAAAGCGGTTGCACTGTGACCTGATCGGCAATACCCTGCCATCTCGTCACGAATTCGTCTATCAGACCTTGTGTCTGCTCCATACGGATGATCTGCATCTGGACTTCGGGGAAATTGCTACCATGCCGGTTTTTGAGCCTAATCAGCCTCCGGACGTTTTGATCTAGGCCAGCGAAGAGATCTTTCCCCGTTGGCCCCGAGCAATAGTACGGGGCAGTGGAGGAATCCATGGATATGGTAAGGCTATCCAATCCCGATTCTATGAGGTCTTTAGCTGAGTCCTCGTTAAGCAGGGTGGCGTTGGTAGCGAATCTTACATAAGGCAGCCCCCCTTTTTTTGCATACCTTACCATTTCCGCGATCCGAGGATGCAACAGGGGCTCGCCGGTTAGGTGTAGACTTACCTGCAGTATCTTTTGATCGATGAGCTGATCCACGACATTGCAAAACAGGTCGAATGACATATACCCCACCGCTTTCCCGTTCTTCTTTCTGGGACACATAATGCAACTCAGATTGCAGTCATTCGTGGGTTCGATGTAAAATATTGTGGGAAATCTTACAAATGGAGACATCATGCTCAAGGATTACGCTCTTCATTGGTAACGTTAAACTGCTGCATATGTCAGAAATTTGTCAACCCTCTTGCATAACTTGATTTTTGCATGGTTTCTTTTTTTCATAGGTCGGCGTACCCCCTGAAAAATTCCGTATCCTTTCTTTCCAGTTTTTTATCTCCCAGGCCCGCTCACCTTCCTCAAGCAAACCCAAGGCCGTTGCCTGCGCGTGGGCGATCTCACACTGATACTCTACCGGCGTATCCAGTGTGCCATGTTCCATCCATGACCGAGCCGGGCACTGCTCACAGAGGCCCTGCAAAACACAGCGGGCACAGCGGTTTAAGTAGTCGGTGTTTTTGGTTTTTATATTTCTTATTTTTGGAAAAAAATTCTTCAGGGCATCTTTGAGGGAACCCTTTTTTAAATCGTAGACAGTATCCGGGTGCCTCAGCAGCATACACGGTTGGAAATAACCGTAGGCATCGACGCATCCGCCTCTTATCCCTGCCCCGCAGGAAAAGATGTTGTTTCCCTGGGGTCTGGTAAATTTAACACAAAACTCCCTCATCTCTTGCAGGTATTTCTCCTGTTTCCTGGACAAGAATGCTACTGCATCTTCTGGTGTGAGTCTGAGCCCCTTGATGAGTTGATTTTTTTGTTTAGAGTCGCGGCGGGCGCGGAGGTCAAAAAGAATAGAGTATGACGGTGCTGTATACATCCAGGGGATGGTGGTGGCCCATGATTCAAACTCCTCTATTTCTTCTCTGTTAGGTGGAAGGAGCACACCCGTGACCACAAACGGGACCTGATATTCTAATAACAGATTTATACCCCTCCACGCAGCTTTAAAAGAACCCGGGACCCTGGTGATTGTCTCATAGGAGTTCCTCGTCATTCCGTAGAGGGTGATTTCTATAGGCATGAGGGGCGGGGTGCGTACAAATACCTTGGCCAGGGCGGCGGTGATCAAGGTGGCGTTGGTAAAAAGGGCTACCCGAAGGCCGAGTTTGCGGGCAAAGCTATAGAGGTCTTCAAAATCTTCCCGCAAGAGGGGTTCCCCTCCTGTGAATCGCACTGTGAGACAGCCGAGAGAGACAGCCTCTTGAAGGATCGCCTGTATTTCCTCCGTCGAAAGCTCTTTTTTTTTGGCATTCAGGTCGTCAGTAGGCAGGTTGATGTAGCAGTGGATGCAGTTATTGTTGCAGCGTTCGGTGAGCTCCATGTCAAGCGACTCGAGCAGGGGAGGGTTAACCTTCCACAGAGAGGCATCGTCGGCGCTTACTTTAATGCTATAAGAATCTTTATTGGCCATGCTTTCTTGCCATAACCTGAAAAATTAAACAGGCTAAGCTAAACGTTAATTCGATTAGAGATGCCTTAAAAGATCTATGACATCTCCATCTTTATTAAAGTGAAGGGAATAGCAGGGGACTTCTTGGGCCATTGTATCTATCAGGACAAGCATTCGCTCCCACCACTCTGCGGTAACAAGGGGCTTTATCAGACAGGCCAGAAGTCTTCTGTTGATTTCCTGCTTGTGGTCAATCGGGATGAGTTGGTTTTCCCGGTCCTGTTTCAAAAAAAGAATGGCCTTCAACGGCGCGGAATCTGCCGCAACATCCGAAACATCACCATGACTCCAGGTTCCATGGATCTTGAAGCCATCCGGCCACCTCCTTACAATCATCCGGTCGTCGCATAGAATTTTTGCTTGATCTTTCAACATCATCGCCATGGTGGACTTCCCCGCGCTTGAATGCCCCACAAAGAGGAGTCCCTTGCCGTTAAGCACCAGGCCGCTTGCATGGATATAACAACCCTCCCTTTCGGCCAAGACCTGGGCAAGGAGGACCTGGTCGGTGGGAAAGAGGGAGAGGGAAGGGAAGTTGCCCCTATAGAAAAACCTCTTAGCTTTATTGTATATCCTTCCATTGCTATAGTCATGGTTAAATATCGCTAGTTGTTTAATATGGCCTTCTTTAATCAGGCGCAAAGCGGTATTTTTTACTTTTCCTTTTTTCTGGTGTGGGTTCATCTTAAGGGTATAGAGGCGGTGCCCTATTCTGGACAACAGACACTTGAACGCCCCCCATATGCCTCCTCCTGAAATTCCTACATAGACCCATGAGGGTCCCTTTTTGTAGATGGCCCACGGGGGCTTGCGATAAACCTCTTTCCCCATGTTCCATTTGCTCAGATCAGGCATGAAGAAGTGGTGTCTGATGGTAATGGTGTCCTTGCCAGGTCTATGTACCTCAAAATGTTTGAATTTAGGGTGGAACGTCGTATCTGTTATGGGCAAGTCCGATTCGAGGCGGATAGTGATACCGGCTATTTGATAATAGCGATGGTCTAAAAGCCGAGGTTTTTCCACCTTTCCTTGCACTGATCCCCTTTAAAACTTGTGTAATATATTATAATTTTATCACCTCATTTAGTTGACCGCAAGGCGCGGGAAATCCAACTAACTCTCACTGATTTCAAATGTCACAGTTTTTATTTGAGCCTTGATCACGTGAGGGTATCCTTGAGGAGCCTCAGGCACTTCCAGAGCCTGTCGCCAATAATCCTGAGAGAGAAGCCGTTGGGAAAAAAGATTTCCTGCATGGCCTTCCCCTTTCTCTTTGATTGAAAGAGGAAGAGGAGGTCGCCGAAGTTTGGATTCATTGTTCCTTTCTTTATTCTTTTAATGATGCATTGTTCACCGAGAGATAGTTTTTTTCTCCAAGATGGAAAGATGTCCGGCCGTAGACAACTGAGGTAATTAAGGGTGTGCTCAGCACCCATCCGTTTAGCCTCGGTGCGTATTGCCTCATCGGAGAGCCAATAGTGTTCTTTTATCCTGACCAGATCTTCCCATCCCTTCTCAGATCCGAAAGAGTGGCTCTGGAGGTGGATGGCCGTTGAGATAAAGAGGTGCTCCGGGCAAGGGATTTTAATTTCTATTACGTCCAATTGTTTGATGATGCCTCGTTGAAAGACCTCATCCATAGAGACCTTCAGACAAGCGTTCGCCAGGACTGTGCGTATAGGGGTGAGAAAGGAAGTGTGGAGATCGAGTGAGAGGCCATTGCTATCAAAGACCCCTGGCTCGGCCTCCCCCCATCCCAGTCCCCGTAGGATATCCTTGAGCTGCTCCACGTCCCGTTCCCGGACCAGGATGTCCGCATCGAGCATGGGGCGATCCCCCAATGCGGGGTAGACATCTCCCAAAAGGCTTATTCCTCTGAAGAAGATGATCTCGGGGCCGGTCTTTTTGAGCCGTTCCGTCACCTCCCGCAGGTGGTGGATGAGGATGAGATTCTGGGAGGCCGTTTGATAGAAAGTGAGTTCCCGCTTCATCCGGTTTCCCCGCAGACCTCGCGGTAGAGGTCGATAGTCCTTTGAAGGCACACGTTCCAGTCGAATAGGTCCTCCGTGCGCTTTCTCCCCTTCGCTCCCATCTCCCTCCTGAGTCTGGATGAGTTGAGGAGGGTCACGGCCTCCTGGGGCATCCTCTCCGTATCTCCGGGGTTTACAAGGATACCCCCGTCTCCCACCACCTCGGGGAGTCCGCCGACCGCCGTCCCAACGACAGGTATGGCAGAGGCCATTGCCTCTACCGCAGCCAAGTTGAATCCGTCGTTTAGGGATGGGATGAGCATAATGTCAAAGGCAGCGATGAGGTCGGGGATGTCCTCACGATACCCTACAAAGTGGAGGTCCGAGATGCCCTCGGCCATCTTCAGGAGTTCTTCTTTCATCGGACCATCTCCCACCATGACGAAGTGGGTCTGGGGGGAAGTGATCTTTATATGCTTTGCGGCCTCCACAAATCGATCAGGTCCTTTTATTTCCTCCAATCTCCCCACAAAACCTACCAGAGGCGTTTTCTGTGCGATCCCCAGTTCAGTTCTCACCTTCTTTCCATCACCTGGGAACCTGTCCATATCTATTCCATTGTAAATAGTAACTACCTTGTGCTCGTCGCCGATTCCCTTCTTCAGGTATGCCCTTCGTTCGTCCTCGGAGATGGTGATAATGCGCTCGCAGAGTCTGGCAGCCAAACGCTCGAGAAAGATGTAGAGCCCTTCTTTCCCCTTGCCGAAGTATCCGTAGAAGAGGTGGCCGTGGGGTGTGTGGATGGTTTTGGTGCGGGTCATCCGTCCAGCAATCCTCCCCAGGATTCCCCCTTTGGTGGTGTGGGTGTGGAGGAGCGTTGGTCGCTCTCTGCGGATGAGGGCGATGATTTCAAACAGGGAGAGGAGATCATGCAGAGGGGCGATATCGCGGTACAGGTGGGGGAGGGGGTGATACGGAATATGGAGCCTCTGAGAAAACTCCTCTGGGTCTTCCTCGGGTTGTTGAGAAGGGCCGGAGGCCATAACGATCTCTATACCCAGTTCCGTGAGGCCTCTGATCAGTTGGAGGAATACCCGAGGAGCGCCACCCTTATCGAGTCTCGTTATCAGCTGGAGGACTTTCACCCGCCCTTTTCTCTCTTCATCCTGCGGTTGGCAGCAATCTCCAAGATGGTCGCAAAGGAGAGGATGACGAGGGCCTGCAAGAGGAGGATCCAGAAGTAGTCCGGGGCCATCTTGATCAATAAGGCGTTCATCCCTAAGGCGATGGCCAGGAGATAGATGGTGAGCACTGTTTTGGTCTTGGATCCCAAGAGATAGAGGAGCCGGTGGTGGAGGTGGTCCTTTCCCGTGTACTCGAGGAGCTCGCGCACGTTACTCACTTCCCTCATGATTATCCTACGCACGTTGATATAGGCCATGTCATAAATGACCACGGCAAAAATCAGTAATGGCGCTGTGAGGGAGGGCAGCAGCTTCAACTCCGACCACTCAGCCATGACGGCGAGGGAGGCGAGGACAAAGCCCAAAAAATTGCTCCCCGTATCCCCCATAAAGACAGTTGCCCCGGTCTTTTCGCCGCGGAAGTTATAGGGAAGGAACCCAAGACAGGTGCCGATAATAAAAAGACACAAGGGTACCATGCTGGACCATCCCATTTGGAGGAAGACGATTGAGAAGAGGAAGGCGAAGATGATGCTCAGGCCGGCAGCCAGCCCATCCATCCCATCGATGAAGTTTACGGCGTTGGTGATCCCCACCAGCCAGAGTAACGTGAGGGTGTAATTGAGGGTGTTACCCCACAGGGTATCGGGGAAAATAATAACGCTTACCCCGAAGGAGATGAGGATGCAGGCGGCCGCGATCTGAGAGATAAGTTTTATAATGGCTGGTAGTTCTTTGACGTCATCCCAGATCTCTATCACAAAGATGAAGCTTGCGGCGAGGAGGAGGCCCAAGGTCTCCCCATGTAGTTTGGTAAGCAACAGTGCCGGTATGATAAATGAGATAAAGATAGCCCATCCCCCTGTCTTGGGGGTTGGAATGGAATGGACCCGGCGCTCTGCAGGGACGTCTATGACACCCAGCCGTTTTCCCAACCATCTCGCTAAAGGGGTGAGCGAGAGCGAGAGCACGATGGGCACGAGGATGGATGGAAGGACTTCTTTAAGCATTGATTTCCTCCATGGCCCTGCTGAGACAGAGAGCGATGGTGCGTATTGCTTCAGGTTCGAGACGAGGATAGAGGGGGAGGGAGAGGGCCTCTGCATAGACCTTTTCGGTTACCTCGAAACCATCGAGACCGAGGTATCGATGAAGGGGGCAAAAGACGGGGCGTTGGGCCTCTATGCCCTCGTGATGTAATTGCTCTATAATTTGTTGCAATTTCCCTCCTTGTATTCTTACGACATACCGGTAATATATCCCCCCGGGCCGCGGTACGGTCACCCCCTTAAGTCCTTGTATGTGTTTGTCGTACAATTGAGCCCGTTCCTCCCGGGTCTTGAGAAAAGAGGGGAGCTTTCCAACTTGTATACTCCCCATTCGTCCCTGTAAGTCGGTCATGCAAAAATTATACCTTACTTTGTAATTATTTTTTTTGTCATATTCCCGCAGATCTTTTACCCCTTCCAGGATCTTCTCGTTCCGTGAAGCTACCATACCCCCCTGGCCGGTGGTGATGACTTTGGTGGCGTAAAAGGAAAACATGGCAGCGTCACCCCAGGTCCCCGTCATCCTCCCTTGATGGGTTGCGCCCAAGGATTGTGCGCAGTCCTCTATGACGGGTGGTCCCAGGGCGAGGAAATCGTCTATGTGTTCTACGGGATGCCCGAACATGTGCGGGATGATAATTGCGGTGGTCCTTTTGCTGAGGGCCTTTCGTGTGGCCGCGAGGGAGATGTGCATCGTTTCATCGTCGATGTCCACTATCGTGGGGGTAGCGCGGCAATGGTATACGGCGTTGAGGAGGGCGCTACAGGTAAAGCTGGGGATAATGACTTCATCTCCCTCTTTGACGCCGAGGGCCAACAGGCTAAGCTGCAAGGCAGCGGTCCCTGATGAGGTAGCGGCCGCTCCTCTGAGGTCCAGATACGAGGCCATGGTCTGCTCAAACTCCCCTACCTCTTCGCCGGTGGTGATCCTCCCCGTGGCGAGGACTTCCTGGAGACCTTCGATCTCCTCTCTTCCCAGGGTCGGCATGGAATGAGGTATGCTCATGGTAGAAAGTAGCGGAGGGGAGCAAATCCTTCGGCGAAGGTCACCCTGGCCTGTGTGCCCCGGAAGCGGGCCGTCGCGATGGCGATATCGACGATATTGGAGCCGGGGATGTTGGTCTTATGAAATTGGGAGGTGTGGGCCTCCAGGCATTTGATCTTATCCTTTAATGTTTCTTCGATATCTGCAAAGATCAATGGATTGAAGCCGATTGACGTGGGGGTTTCATAGAATATGACCTTGGGCGTATACCGGGACGCGGAGATGGTGGCCTTGGAGAGGCGCTCGTGGTCCTGATGGGTATCCTCGGGGTAGTTCACCAGGACTAAGGAGGGGTTTACATCCCGCAGGAATCCCTCCAGCAGGTCTATCAAGGGCTTGTCGAAGATAATGAGGGTGTCTTTGTATCCCCCCCAGAAGAGTTCTTTCACCCCCATGATCTCTGCGGAAATCTCCTGTTCCTTCTTTCTCACCTCAGGGTCTCCTCCCATCCCCCCATCAGCGACTATTATGAGATAGACTTCATCACCTTTGTTTCGATATTTTGCGAGCGTACCGGAACACCCAAATTCGATATCGTCGGGGTGGGCACCGATGGCTAATACTTTCATGCTTTACCCTCCAAAAAATTCACTGAATCGGTGCCACAGTTAAAGAGGAGATCGAGAAGGGATAGGTTGGGGATGAATTCACCATAGAGTTGCGGATAGACAGGGTGTTTGAAGTCTTGGAAGAGCACCGTGATTCCTTTTTTGTTAAATGGTTCAAGATCGAGATAATCTTTTCCCCCAGCGCCCGAAAGATAGGTATCTGCCTTCACACATTCGCAAATGGCCGCAAGCCGTTCAGATGGTACTTCTGGAAGATCTCCGAGCATAGAAGCAACTTTTATTTCTTTAAAAACACCTAATAATTTCAGGAGCATGAGGACGCTTGCTCTATTCGCGTCGGAGATGAATTCCGAATCCTCGGCATAGAATTGCTCAATTTCGGGGAAGAGATCGTGAAAATACGGGGCCTTGTGATAATTGATCTCCAAGGCCCTCACATGTTTCTTGCGCCAATCTACTAGGTTGTTGACTCTTACCTCATTGATCTGCTCAGGGTATTTGTACAAGACGGGGACGGTGAACCACATCCATCCCTGAGCCGTCTTTATCTTATTTCTGTTTTGAAATTCGTTTTTCTTGAACTGGACGTTATCGAGAAAGATAAATATATCGCTCCTTACGATCTTGTCGAAATACCCCAACCAAGGCATAAATTGAGGTTGATGTATAGCCACGATCATGTTAGGAAAGTTAACAGAAAAGGATGAAGATATCAAGGACAAGGAAGTTTTACATTCTTTTTGTCGGCTGGATGGTCTTTTTGACCGTCTTTTCTCTTATTCCCCGGGCAGGGGTAGATTTGGGGGAAAGAGGGGATAAGGTAGCCCATTTCATTGCCTACTTCATTACCGCGTTTATCTTCTGTGTTTCTTTCCGGGCCCGTTTTCAGAAGGCAGATATCTATGCGGTGTTCTTTGCCTTCGGTTATGGGGCGGTTATAGAATTGGTTCAGGTATTTGTACCGTATCGGGTTGGGTCTTTCCTAGACTTGGCGGCCAATTTTTCCGGAGTCCTCTTTTTCTTTCTCTTGTATCGGTTTTTATTGGGAAAACTATGATTGATTGTCTTATATAATTGATGACAAATTTAATGAATAAAATGACAAAAAATGTCACTCACATAGTTGTTTTTGATAGCCTTGCCACTTTTGTTCACTAAAAACAACGTTTACACAGTAATCAGCCTTATCCGCGTATAGTGGACAATAGGTTCGGATATTTATTTGTAACCTCGATGATGATTCATATTAGCATTAGAAGGAAAAATATTATAGTTTTTAGTCACTTATAGATGTCATTATTCCCACACATATTTCTCCCTGCCTTGAAGGGTAAGGAAGTCATCCGCCCCTGGAGGGAAAGTCGTACTTTGTTTTTTCATGACTTTTTACAAAGGTGGCGAGACCATTGTGCAATAAAAAGACATTTTTTTGGCAAATAAATTGCATTACATTTGTTAAATTGTTCTTTTTTATCAGGTGGAGGAATGTTACAATTAGCAAAAAGTGAGAATTATTTAAATTTATTGTATATTATGTCATTTTAAATATTGTATAATAGGTACGAAAGGGTAGTTAATGTTGGAATATGAGAAATATTGGCACTTTTTAGATCTGCCGTTCAAGGTTTTTCCGTCAGGGGATACCTACTTCCCCTCAGTTACGCATGAGGAGGCCAGGGCAAGGATATTTCAGGCCATACGGACCCGCAAGAGGATAATCTTGATTGCGGGTGAAGCTGGTTCAGGCAAGACCACCCTCTGGAAGCGGATCAAGGGCGATCTTGAAAAATACGGCATTCCCTTTGCCATGGGGGTGGTTGAGAACCCCATGGGCAGTTTCTCAGAGATTATGAGCGAAATGGGGGAAAGCATGGGGTTGGTGCCCTCTCGTGATAACGAAGGATTGCTCGGGGCCCTCAAGGATAAGCTCCGCGACAATATCGAAAAGGGGATTACAAATATATGGTTGATAGATGAGTGTCAGGTAGTAAAAGATCAGGAGATTTGGGAACGGCTCAGGTTGTTGACCAACTGGTCGTGGAATGGTTCTCCTGCTTTGACCCTATTCCTCTTGGGACAACCAGAGGTCATACCCATCATCCGAGATAAGGAAGGGTTCACTCAGAGGATAGGGGCCTTTTACATGCTCGGTACTCTCAGCCTGGAGGAAACGGGTGCCTATATCGAGTATCATCTCACAAAAGTTAACGCGGATGAACCCAACATATTTACCGAGGACGCTGTCCTTATGATACATCGTTATTCAGGGGGATTGCCACGTAACATGAATCATATTTGTGATGCCGCCCTTCTTCTTGGTGCGATACAAGGGAAGGATTTTGTCGATGCACGGATGGTGGAGTCGGTTGCCGCTGAACGTGCGTCAATCATTGGTGAAAAGCAGGTCTTGTGGACGCCGATGAGGGAGGTCTTTATGGCGACGGATACAAGGGTGGGTGAGAATAATATCTATGATAAATTACTGACAACGTTTGACAAGTTTTATTATATTAATAAAGGGAAAGATCCCATAGATCTGGTGGAAAAGGAACTCAAACCTCTTGTCCCACAATTTATTAGGTCCCTGAAGACGGACAGGGGACTTATGAGAAAGGTTCTTTTCGGGGAAGAACCTGATGTGTACCTCCTGCAACACGGCGTGAATGTAGCGGCTCAGGGTGTGAAGATAGCTATGGGTATGGGTTATAGCGAGGAGGAATTGAAGCGGTTATCCCTGGCGGCCCTCATTCACGATGTAGGGATGGGGGATATTCCAGAGGAGATCTGGACCAAGAAGGGGTCTCTCTCTCGCTCCGAAATCGACGAGATGCGCAAGCATCCCCAGTATGGCTATGAACGCCTCAAATCTTTGGATGAAGTTGCCGCGGTTGTACTTCAGGAACATGAAAGGATGGACGGCTCCGGTTACCCCCATGGCCTTGCCAGCGAGGATATCCATGAGTTTTCCTATATTATCGGCGTTGCCGACATATATGACAGTCTCCTCCATACCCGTCCGTACCGGGAAAAACGATATTCCTCCTATGAGGCGATCAAAGAGATCGTAACCAATGAGAAACAGAAGTTCCCTGCCAGCGTGCTCAAGTCCTTGGTCGCCCACTTTCTTTTTCCGGTGGGGAGCCGGGTTGAGTTAAACAGCCGCGACAGGGCTGAGATAATTGATGAGAATAGGGCCAACCCGATGCGCCCTGTGGTAAAGATCACCCATGATAAGGACGATCGGCCATACAAGAAAACCCGAATAGTGGATTTGGACAAAGACCAAAAATTCTTTATAACGAGGAGTCTTTGATGCGAAGGATCGCAATTACAGGGATTATCTTTTTCCTGTCTTGTCTTTTTCTCGTTCCTTTTAGCCTTGCTGAAGAAGTTGTCACCAAGGCTGAAGAACCCGCTGTAAAGACAACGGTCACCCCTTCAGTCTATACCGTGGGGGTAGGGGATGTACTTTCAGTAAGGCTCAGGGAAGGCGTTAAGCTCACTGAGTACGATGCCACGGTTATGTCCACGGGCACGATCGTCATCTCCTTCATAGAGGTGGAGGCCGCAGGACATACTATTGATGAGATCAGGGAAAAGGCCCAGCAAGAGCTCAGTAAGTACATACGGGATTTCAGTGTGGACCTCATTCCCAGGGAATGGCGGGAAAAAAAGGTCTTTATCCTGGGCGAAGTGCAGAATCCAGGGGTATACAATTTGTCAGCAGGGCTTACCCTCTTGCAGGCCCTGACCATGGCGGGGGGGTATAAAAACACCGCTGTGCTGAAGGATATGAGGATTATTCGAGGAGAACTCGATAATCCCAAGCTCATCCGGGTTAATCTGAAAAGGACCGCCAAGGGTAAGGAAGTGAAGGATGTTTTGCTTGCCCAGAATGATGTTATCTACGTGCCACGGAGTGCCATCGGGGACTGGAACAACTTTATCAATCTCTATATCCGTCCGACCATGGAAGTCCTTTCCCTCCCCTTAGGTGGCGCGTCCACTATCAAAAATTTGACACCGTGAGGTTGCGATGGAGAAAAAAAGTTATGATCTGTCCATAAGGGATTATCTTTTCATCTTTAAAAAGAGGAAGAGGATAATTGCATTGGTTCTCTTCCTTACCCTTACGGCTGTTATCTTTGGGACTTATCTTATGACGCCTCCCCCTCGCTATGAGGCAACCGCTTCAGTGCGAGTAGAACGTATTACCGACGTATCCGGATTCCTGATGGAGGTCATCTCATATCCCCTCGGGGATGTCCTGGCGGGGCAGATGGAGATGATCAAGAGCTTTGATGTCATGGAGAGAGTGGCAAAGGCCATGGGGTTGATTCCGCGCGAGATGGCTGTAGAAGATGTGAGCGCCACCGAGGAATATAGGAGCACTATTTCTTCGCTCCGAGGTGCCATTTCCGTTGAGCGACAAGGGCTCTCTAACATTATTGCCATCAGCGCAACCGCCGCCACCCCTGAGAAGGCCCAGCAATTGGCCAATCTGGTGGCGGAAAAGTACCGTGAGGTCAACATCGCCTCAAGAAATAAAAGGGTTTTCGATGCGAAGGACTTCGTAGAAACACAACTTAATCAGGTAGAGAAAAACTTGCAAGATGCAGAAGAGGCCCTTCGTTCTTTTCGTGAAGGTGCTTCCCTCGCCCATCTCAGTGAAAAAGAAATGGGTTTGGCCAGAAAGCTTGTTGAAATAGAGGGAAAGATTGAAGACCTGAAAGCGGAGAAGGCGGAAGTGGATTACGCCGTTACGCAGGTGAAGGCGGGTAAGATGATCAACCCCAGAAATCAGCTTACCGTCGAGCGGGATTTATCTTCGGTGCTGTCCGTCCTGAGCAACTATTCTGACCTTCTTTTGAAAAAGAGGAATTTGCTCATTACCTATTTCCCTGCACATCCCGAGGTCAAGGCAGTGGACGGCGAACTGGCAAGTGCCCAACAGGAATTATTAAAACATCTGTCGGCCCAGAGCAAGGGTTATCAAACGAGAATTGAACTGCTTGGTACTGAATTGGAGACCCTGCATGCAAAGGTGAGTTTATTGCCTACGGAGGCCGTCAACTTTCAACGGTTACAGAGGGAGGTAGAAGTCAATAATACCCTCTATACCCAGCTCAAGACCAAGTATCAAGAGCTCTTGATCAAAGAGGCGGAAAAAATTGAAGAGGTATCCATTGTTAACCCCGCGGTAAAGCCTTTCGCTCCTGTGAATAGGCCTTCTTATCTTCAAAACGGTCTTTTGGGAATCCTCATCGGCCTCCTGTTGGGGGTGGTTTTCTCCGTTGTATACGAGTCTTATGATACCTCCATCACGACGGTGGAAGATATTGAATCCATCTTAGAGGTGCCGGTCTTAGGAGTGATCCCCTATCTCGGTGAGAAAGAGCTGGGGGAGGAAATGGGCAAGGACACGGAAGGAAAAATCCCGCACGATCCTGAACTCTTTAAGGCACTTTTTACCTATTTTGTCCCTGATCATTTTTTGACTGAGGCCTTCCGGATATTGCGCACCGCCCTGTTAAAGGTTGAATCGGCGCGGGTCCTTGCAGTAAGCAGCCCTGCTACCCGTGAAGGGAAGACCTTCGTCATGATGAACCTGGCGGTCTCCATTGCGCAAACGGGCAAGAAGGTTTTGGTCATTGATGCTGATTTTCAGATGAGCATGGTGAACAGACTCTTCGGAATTCCGAGAGAACCGGGTCTGTCCGACGTCATCTTGAGAAACGTTCCGTTCACAGAGGCGGCAAGGAGCATCGTGGATCTGATATTGGGAGAGAGAGGTTTCGATTTTGCCCTCTCTGGCTCAGGTCTTGAGAACGTGCACATCCTTCCGACCGGAGGGAAGACACCTAAGGCCAGAGAAATGTTATCGGTTTATATCAAAGATGTGTTTGATGAAGTTAAGGAAATCAAGGACTTTGATTTCATTCTTATTGACGCACCCCCGATACTTCCCGTTATGGATGCTGTGGAGCTTTCCACCCATGTGGACGGTGTCCTGCTCGTGTATGAGGCGGGAAAGGTCCCCAAGATGGCCCTGCGCAGGGCACGGACCCATATCTTGAACGCAGGAGGACGGATTATAGGCGCTGTGCTCAACAAGATGAAGGCAGAGGTAAGCCCCGATTTTTATAAATATACCTACACACATTACTACGGAAAGGAACAAAGGGAATAATTGAATATCACCATTGATCCTTCCCTCCGGCTCAGGTTGATTCTGACCGGGCTTTCCCTCTTTGCAGCCCTTCTTATCATAGTACTGCCGCCTACTTTTACCTTGATTGCCTTTTTAGCTTTGGTGATATCCACCATATGCTTTTTCTATCCTCATGTTGCTTTTTACATTCTTATTTTTTCCATGCTCTTTTCACCGGAGATCATACTTGGGCAGACCGCTGCCAGAGAAGTTACCTTCAGGATGGATGATCTTTTATTGATGATCATCGTTGTTACGTGGCTTGCCAGGTCCGCCATATACAAAGAATTAGCTGTTTTTCGTAGTACTCCCTTTCAGACCCCTATTGCCTTGTTTATGGTAGTTTCTCTCCTTGCTACCTTAATTGGTATGGTGAGCGGGAGGGTGGGGGTAGCTACAGGTGTCTTTTTTAACCTGAAGATATTCGAGTATTTCGTCGTCTTTTTTATGGTGGTCAATTATGTGAAGGATGAAAAGGATATAAAGACCTTCGTCATCCTGATCCTCTTGGTAGCCTTTTTGGTCAATCTCTATGCCCTCTATCAGGTTCCTTCGGGAGTACGGGTGAGTGCTCCCTTTGAGGGTGAATTCGGAGAGCCCAATACGTTAGGTGGATATCTTCTCATCACAATATCATTAACTCTCGCCTTTTTTCTTTTGAGGTCCTTTGGTCAAAGGACCAATCTTCTGATTCCTTTGCTTGTTCTTTCGGGGGTCATCTTGATGTTTACCCAATCCAGGGGTTCTTGGATGGGGGCCATACTCATGAGTATCCCTTTTATCCTCCTTTCTCCAAAGAGGCTCTTTTTTATTGTAGGGGCCATCCTTCTCGTCATCGCTCTTCCCTATGTGGCTCCTGAGTCAACAAAGAAGCGGTTCGCTGGCACCTTCCGCCCTGATCCCTTTTTTGAGAGGACAGAGAGGATTATGGGAAGAGGACTTGATCCCTCGGCATCGGAGAGGGTGGGGGGCTACAAGGAGGGCTTCGAGAAGTGGAAAAAGCACCCTCTCTTTGGATATGGTGTCACAGGGGCGGGTTTTATAGATGGCCAGTTTATTCGGGTATTAGTAGAGACAGGAATCGTAGGACTCTCCTTTTTCCTTTTTCTCTTGTGGCGCATGGCACTCTTTTTGTGGGATACCTATTGGTCCGTGGATGATCCATTTTACAAAGCCCTCTGTCTGGGGATGCTGGGGGCCCTGGCTGGGCTCATAGGACATAGTGTAAGCGCGAACTCCTTTATCATTGTGCGTGTCATGGAACCATTTTGGTTCTTGTTGGGGCTGGTAGCAGCCTATCCCTTGTTAGGTGCTGAACAAACAAGGGAGGAGTAAATGAAAATAATTAGTAGAGTTAATGGATGGATGAAAAGTGTAGCATGGTTTATTATTGGAAATAGTGTAAGGTTAATTATAGCTTTTTCTTGGTCAAGAAGAGTGTTAAACACTGTCTATTTTCAACTGACTCCATATCAAAGAAGCCTTTTTCACCAAAAGTTTGCAAAACTATTCAGAAGTAGATTTGTTCAAGGAAGAAATGGAATTTGGAAGGTTTTTTTTCAAAACAAAGGTATTCTAATGCCTTTGACTTCGGAACGATTCTGGCTTGATTGGGATAGTGCTGTATCTATAATTGGACATGAAATAGAAGTAAAGCAAACTTATGGTGCACTGATCGACTCCTCTGAACCACCAGAATTGTTTATTGATATTGGCGCCAACTATGGCACTCATTCTTTATTATTTCTCGTTCATCATATCAAAACCATAACGTTTGAACCAAATACTTCGTGTCATGATTATTTTAAGAAAATATGTAAACTCAACGGGGTGATACCCCAGTTAGAGCCGGTAGCACTTGGAGAAAGAGATGGTTTTGTAGAACTTTCGTATCCAGAACGTGATACATGGTTGGGTTCTACCAATCATAAAGTCATAAAAAAACTTACTTCTACTCAGAAGTTAATAACTACAAGAGTTAAGCAAAAAATGATCGATGATTATTTTCCGCAAATTGAGCACAACAGAACTCTTATAAAAATTGACACTGAGGGAAACGAGCTTTCAGTGCTTCGAGGTGCAATAAAAATACTACAAGGAATTAAGCCAATAATCATTTTTGAGTGTTGGGGTGATAGTGAGCGCGCTGAACTATTCAATTTATTTTCGTCACAAAATTATAAAATAAATCATCTGCCTTGGAAGCCTATGGATAAAACTCAGCCTTTAAAACTTAATCAATTCATAGCTAGTTCATCCACTAATTTTGTTGCTTTACCAATTGCTAAGCTAAATGATCTAAAAACGTGTTGAATATCTAACAACTGAATGAGTAATTGGGGTCAAAGCTAAAAAATAGAATTTGCTGCAATAACGCTTACCGGGAGGGTACCTAACAAATCGGTCCAGCGGATGATCCCAACGCTTTGCCGATAAGGCGTTGACTTACACCTGGTGAACCGTAAACCTAACGGTTGAGAATTGGTTCTATTCACTTATCAATACTGGTGATGAAAATCCATGAGAAAAGGCACAAGGAATAACGCTTCATGAAACCAGAAACATCGCTCTCACAAAGGGTAACCAGAGGTGGGATGTGGGTTTTTGTCTTGAGAGGGGTAGAGAAGGTTCTTGGATTAGTCAGGCTGGTTATCTTGGCCAGACTGCTGGCCCCAAGTGATTTCGGGCTCTTCGGGATTGCCTTGTTGGCAATGTCTACTTTAGAGACCTTTTCTCAAACGGGTTTTCAGACGGCGTTAATTCAGAGAAAGGAAGACATCACTCACTATTTAGATACTGCTTGGACAGTTTCTATAATCAGAGGTGTCATTTTATTTATTATTATTTTTCTTTCTGCTCCGCATGTATCCCTTTTTTTCAACACCCCTGAAGCATCTATTATAATTCAGATTATTGGCATCTCGCTTATTTTAGGAGGTTTTAGCAACATTGGTACTCTTTATTTTCAGAAAGAATTAGAATTTAACAAGCAATTCGTTTATCGATTAACTTCTAGCCTCGTTGAATTTATTACAGTGGTCTCAGCAGCTTTGATATTTAAAAATGTCTGGGCGTTTGTCTTTGGTATGCTTGCAGGAAGTTTGACAGGACTTATAGCTAGTTATGTAATACATCCCTATAGGCCGCATTTCAGGTTGGATCTGGGCAAGATACGGGAACTGTTTGTTTTTGGGAGGTGGGTCTTCTGGTCAACAATATTAATCTTTTTGATAACTCAAGGTGATGATGTTTTTGTCGGCAAGGTGTTAGGGGCTACAATGCTCGGTTTTTATCAAATGGCATATAGGATCTCCAATATGCCCACAACAGAGATCACCCAAGTCATCTCACAGGTGACATTCCCTGCATATTCTAAAATGCAGGACGATTTGCCTCGGTTAAGGGAGGCTTATTTAAGAGTTTTGCAGCTTACCGCCTTTTTGTCTTTTCCCATTGCTGGGTTCATTTTTATTTTTGCTTCTGATTTTACGAGGATCTTTTTAGGAGATAAATGGATGTTGATGGTCTCTGCTATGCAGCTATTAGCTTGTGCAGGATTGGTGAGGTCAATAGCAGCTTCGTCAGGTTTTATTTTTTATGCTGTTGGAAAACCTAAGATAGACACGACGATGCAAATAATTCGTTTTTTTGTGCTAATTGCATTAATCTATCCCCTTACTATGAAATTAGAGATATTAGGAACATCAATTGCGGTATTTGTGAGTATTTTTGTTTCATGCATTGGTTTTATTATTATGACTATTAGAATCACAAAATGTAGCACTAAGAAATTCTCTCAAATACTCATATTTCCTTTTATAAATGTCGCCGTAGTACTTGTGCTTGTGTCAATCTTTAAAATCTCGATAAAAACAGGGATTTGGGAATTTATCGCTTTAGCTTGTTTATGTTTTTTATCATATTTTATAATAACTTATCTTTTAGATAAATTCTTTAATTATGGAATGCAATCTTTAATAAAAGAGAGCGTTCAATCTTTCCGTACCTCTTAGAAAATGGCTCATTTGACACGATACTGTATGTATAAACGCATTGAAGAATGTCTTAGAGAGAATAGTCATTTCCCAATCAGAGGAAAGATTTTATGTATAAGTGGCATTAAGAATCTCTATCCTTTAATTGATATGAACAATGCCGAGTTGATAGAAACAGAATATCCAAAAGTTGATATGCAAGATTTACCCTATAATGATAATTATTTTGATTTTGTAATAAGTGATCAAGTCATCGAGCATCTTGAAGATCCTGGGAAAGCAATAGGAGAATCTTATAGAGTTTTAAAAAGTGGTGGTTTGGCGTTACATACTACCTGTTTCATAAACTATTTTCACGCCTCTCCTAAAGATTTTTGGCGTTTTTCCCCTGATGCATTAAGATATCTCTGCAGAAATTTCTCTGAAATATTTCAATCTGAGGGGTGGGGAAATCGTATTGCACTTGTGCTCTGCTTCCTTCATGATCGATTCCGTTTTATGAATATTCCAGAATCAAAATGGAGCATACGGCATTTAATTGCTACTTATAATGAAAAATCATATCCAATAGTTACTTGGGTTTTGGGAAGGAAATAATGCATATAAAGCCGGGCCGCTATTATTTTTGCAATATTTGCGACAAAGATAAAAGTATATTAAAGTTAAAAAGTGTATGCAAATGATTAAAAAAAATAAATTATTGGAAAACTTGTCACAAAAGAGAAAATTTTATGAGCATGTGGCTAACAAAAAAGGCGACATGGATGAGTACTGGGCTACCGGATTTTGTCAGTCATTGCTTGTTGAGAAAATCAATCAGTTGCTTAGTGACATACGTCGAAAAAAGATTATAGATGTCGGTTGTGGAGATGGAAGGACTGCCCTATCGTTAGTGAAACGAAAGAACTCGGTTGTTGGGATCGATATTTCTTACACAAGATTATCAAGAGCAAAACGAAAGACCCTAAGGTATTCATCTTATATTTTGTTAGTTCAAGCTTATGCTGAGGACCTTCCAATTAAGAGAACGATTTTTGATGGGGCCGTCTGTACAGAGGTTTTGGAACATGTTCTTAATGATGATGCTTTGCTGAAAGAATTGTTTTGTGTTCTAAAGCCCAATACCTGGGTGCTGATGAGTATCCCGACAGTCTCATTGAGCCGATATTTTGATATGCGCTATCTAAAAAGACCGATTTATTTTGATCCCAGAGAACATATAAGAGAATTTACTTATTATAAAATTCCTTGGTTTGAAAATGATTTTATTTTAATTAGAGATTTAGAAAAAAGCCTTAAAAATCATGGCTTAACTATTGTAAAACGTTATGGAATTGGATTTGAGTTACCATTGTGGGTAACCAAATTTAAGTTTGGTCAATTACTTGAAAAATATTGCCAAAACAAAAAAGTCAATAGCTTTCTTTCCACTTTGCCTATCTTGAAAAATTTTAGTGTTTACAACATCTTTATTCTTCAGAAAGGACTTTAACTCGTGCCTCAAATTAGCATTATTCTTCCAACATTCAATAGAGCTTCTCTTATCGGCAGGGCGATTGAAAGTGTGTTAAATCAAACATTCAATTATTTTGAGGTAATTATCGTTGATAATGCATCAACCGATTTCTTTCTTATTTAATATGCAGAAGCTTTGAGAAGGTTAATAACTATGGGGAAGCCTTGCATTATCATAGCGGAACACCAGAATTGGAATAGTTGTAACAGGCGTCATCTTTACATCGAGATGGCTGAAGATTTTAAGATAATTTTTGTTGAGCCCAAGACCTTTTTTATACCATCACTAGAACGATGGAAGCAATGGATTAAAGCTTTAAGGGGGCCAACGTTAATATACAAAAACATAATGCTTCTTACACCTTTTTCTTTTTTGCGTTTTTTGAGATTTAAACTAATTTTTAAGCTTGAGTTATTTTTATATGTTACACAAATAAAAAGGGTTCTAAAACCATTTGGTTTTTCGTGTGATATTTTATGGCTCTGCGACCATATGGAGAGCTTTCTGTTTGGCAAGTTTGAGGAAAAGATTACGGTTTGTCGTATCTTTGACGACCATACCCAATATCCTGGGTTCCCTCAAGATCTAAAAGATAAATATAAAAAAGATGAGGAAAAATTTCTAGGACAAGTGGATATGGTATTTGCAGCTTCCCAAAAACTTTATCACCAAGCAAAAAAAGTTAATCCAAAAACTTACTATATACCAAATGCAGCCGATTTTGAACACTTTAGCAAGGCACTTTCTCAAGACATTGCTGTGCCAGAGGACATGAAAGATATCACCAGGCCGACTATAGGGCTTATAGGCAAACTCAATGAAAGATTGGACATGGAACTTTTAGACTATATTATTTCTGTAAAACCTGAATGGTCATTTGTAATGATAGGTCCCATCTATACTGTAAGTAAACATTTTTTAAAAAAGTTCAAAGAAATAACTAAAAAAAACAATGTTTATTATATGGGAATGAAATCATACGATACAATCCCTGCGTACCTTAGGTATTTTGATGTATGCATTCTTCCTTATGTTATCGGAGAGGCGACAGAGGCGGTCAACCCTATAAAGGTTTATGAATACGTGGTTACCGGGAAGCCAGTTGTATCCACGCCTTTAACAGATGTGAAGCCTCTGGAAGATGTTATAAAGATAGCATTTGCTAAGGAGGACTTCGCACGGTGTATCGCTGATTGTCTGGCCAACGATGAAAATCTAATCGTGGAAAAACGTTTGGCCTTTGCGCGACGGAACACCTGGAGGGCACGGGCTGACGAGATAACGAGTCATATTCTAAAGGCCTTGAACAGATGAAAGTGCTTCATATAGCAACGAAGTATGGGGAAGGCTATCAGGGGGGCGTTGGGAAATATGTACATAGGATTTCTGATCTATTAGAAACTCAGGGACATACCACGGCTGTAATCTATGGCGAGGAAGAATGGTCATACTCCATTTTGACTGAAAGAAATGCCTATTATGTTCCAAACATCTGCTCTTTCACAATTTTTCCGGATAGTACAAGTATAAAAAAAGTGCTGGGAATAGTCCGAAACGAAAACCCTGATGTAATCCACATGCATCTTATGGAAAACAAGTACTTACCCAAGGTGCTTGTACAGTTGAAACCTATTATCCTGTTTATCCACAACCATCAGGCTACCTGTCCAAGTGGACCTAAATTGTTCAAGATGCCCTTGTCCGCATGCGATGTAATGCCAGGGTGGGTATGCTTATGGAATGCCTTTGCTAAGCGTTGTATTAGCATGAGGCCACATCTACTTGCTAAGGCTTTTCTTAGATATTACTCTTCCATACAAATCGCCAAGCAAGCTCATGCTGTAACGGTGGGTTCAATTTATATGAAGGAGCTGTTGTTACGCAATGGACTTTCAAATGAAAAGATCTATATCACACCGCCGGTTGTAGGTTACCCGAATCTTCCCGTATCCCATTCGTATCCACCTGATAATACCATCCTATTTGTAGGAAGGATCGAAGAGACAAAGGGCATAGGGTTTTTGATTCGGTCTCTGAGACAAATTAAATCACCATATAAACTTATAGTCATTGGTGATGGATCGTATCTTAATGAAGCCAAGCGTCTAGCAGATCACATGGGAATAATCAATAATGTAGAATTTCTTGGATGGATTAAAAGTGACGATTTGCTGAAATATTATGAGATGAGTTCTGTGGTCGTTGTACCCTCTATAGAGTCGGAGCCGTTCGGTATGGTTGGCCCCGAGGCCATGGCATATGAACGTCCCGTCATAGCCTTCAATGTGGGTGCCATTTCGGAGTGGCTTATCCATGATGAAACAGGTTTTCTCATCCCCCCCTACGATATAGATGAAATGGCGATGAAGATAGATTTTCTCCTTAAGCACAATGATATAGCTTACAAATTTGGTCGGCGAGGACGGGAAATACTCCGTGATCGGTTTGACGCTGTGAAGCTTACAGAAAAGGTTTTGAATGTATATCAATGTGCAATAAACGAGTATAATCTGCGATGAAAAATACTCATAAGATCCTTTTTGTAAACGCAAACTCTGGATGGGCTGGTGGAGAGATAAACCTCTTTACTATCCTAGAACATCTAGATAAAAACCTTAGACCTATTTTGCTATCTCCTTCGGAGGGGCCTTTAGTTGATAATGCCAGAGCTGCTAATATTGCGAATATTATTATTTCTATGCATTACCTCACTAAGAAAACCTCTCCTCTAAAATATTTGAGGACCGTACAAGAAGTTATAAAAGTTATAAAGGAAAACAGTATAGACCTTGTCTATGTGAATGATCTTTTTGCAAATCAGTTCTCGCTTCCAGCGGCTAAACTATCTCGCGTTCCAATTCTATGTCATGTGCGCGTTCCTATAACAAGAAAACATCTTATAACAAACTGTATAAATTTCAGCGATATGATTGTTTGTACATCAAAAAGTGTTAGCAACGTTTTTCCTCGACGATTTAAGAAAAAAAGTAAAATGAAAGTCATATATTCAGGTGTTGATATAGAAAAATTTGATTTTAAGAAAGGTTCATTTTTTAGAAATGCCTTCAATTTGGATACTAAAGATTTTGTTGTTGCTGTTGTTGGATCTATCGAGCCTCGCAAAGGCCAAGACTATTTCATACGATCTGCGCCTGATATCCTTAAAAAAATAAATAATGTTAAATTTATCATAGCAGGTAAGACTGTAGCGGAGAATAAATTATATGCAAGTAAATTATTGTGCCTTGTAGATGATCTTAAATTACAAAACAATGTAATTTTTACGGGTTTTATAAAAAATATTCCAGACTTAATGAATAGCATTGATCTTTTAGTTTTACCTTCTTTAGAAGAAGCTTTTGGACGTGTCTTAATTGAAGCTATGGCTACTCGGAAGCCAATAGTAGCAACCAAAGTAGATGGTATTCTAGAGGCAGTTATCGACAAACAGACTGGAATTCTTGTTCCACCCAAAGACCCGGGAGCATTAGCTGAGGCCATTGTATATCTATTAAAAAACCCTGTCATAGCTAAGAAGATGGGGGAAGAGGGACGAAAACGGGTGGAAAGATTTTTTCGCATAGAAGAAACATCTAAAGAGATTAATGATATTCTTCTTGAATTGTTAAGAAAAAAAACATGATTTTCTTATTTTCTAGTCTTAAGCGTATTATTTACTACACTATAGAGATTACGGGCTCTGTTGTGTGCACTTTTTTGCGATGGGTAGGATTAATTTCGCAAGTACCTCAATTTGATAAATCAATGGTTAAAAGTATCTTGGTTGTAAGGCTTGATAGAATTGGTGATTTAGTCCTTTCTACCCCTACTTTTAAAGCTATCCGAGAGCATTTCCCAAAAGCAAAGATAGTTCTATTAGTGTCTTTATATACTAAAGACATAGTGGAAGGTAATCCATATATAGATGAACTTATCACAATAGATAAAAAAATAGGTGTTGTTAAAAAACTAAGATTAATCAGAGAAATCAGAGATAAAAAATTTGATTTATCAATAGCACTTTCTTATTGTTTTTTGTCCATCATGGCAACTTTTCTCAGCGGAGCCAGGTTTAGAGTCGGTATTGATAATTATGGATTGGGCTTTATCTTCACATCAAAAATCTCATATCTTCAAAAAGATAGCGATAATAAACATGAAGTAGAATCTACATTGGATGTAGTAAGAACGATAGGAATAGATACTAAAAACAAAGCGTTATATGTGCCTATAGATAAAAAAGGGGAGCTTTTAATGGGGGAATTTTTTAATAATAATAGTTTGTCAATTGCAGACTTTATTGTAGCTATACACCCTGGTGCAAGAGTTAAAAACAGAAGATGGGAACCTGATGGATTTGCTGAAGTAGCTGACTATCTGATTAACAAATACAATGCTAGGATAATCTTGATAGGTGGCGCAGAGGAGATTGATCTTTGTCAAAAAGTTAAAAATTTTATGTCAAATAATCCTATTATAACAACTGGCTCATTAAGTCTTGTGCAACTTATTTCTTTATTAGAAAAGAGTCGTTTATTTATTGGAAATAGTACTGGGCCGCTTCATATTGCTGCTGCTTTTGGTGTTCCCACCATTGCCATATTTAACTGGGTAGCTCCTATAGACAGTCCTTTAAAGTGGTTTCCGTGGGGTAATTTGCATATAGTTTTATATAAAAATAAATATTTTTCTGCAAATATTCCTAGAAGTGAGGCACTATATTGGAAGGAATTTTTATCAACAAATGATTTTCTCAATGCGATAGATGCTATTACAAATAAACTCAATATAGAAAAAATCAAATAAGGAATATGAACCTTTTAAGTCCACTTACTAGTAAGAAGATGAAAAGAATTATTGATTCTAAGGTTTACGATAATCATATTTTAAATCAAGGAGCGCAGTATCAAATAGAAAGGTACTATAAACCTAAGGAAGTTTCGATGTCGAAAAGGATAAATATAGTGTTAAAAGAATTATCTCCAAAACCAGGTGAGACGATTTTAGATGCTGGGTGTGGCGTAGGAACATTTGCGTACCACACGGCCAAGAAAGGTACTTTTGCATTTGGGATAGATTATAGTTATGAATCTATTAAGATGGCAATTAAGTTGAATAAAAAATTCAATACTAGTGAAAAAACTCCTTTTTAGTAGGAAATGCTTTTATTCTACCTTTTAAAGATAACTTCTTTGATAAAGTTGTAACTGTAGATTTTATTGAACATATTACTTTTGAAGATAAAAAGCTTTTTTTCGTGGAAATATATCGCGTTCTTAAATCTGGTGGAACAGCTGTGATATTTACTCCAAACGCTATTAGAGAAAAAATAGGCGATATTTACTGGAAATGCAGACATTTGATATTTAGAAATAAAATACCTACTACAGATTTACATTTTGGATTGACTAATAGATTCCAATTAGAGCCACTACTTAAAAAAAACAAATTTAGTTTTAAATTAATATATGAAGATATTACCAGGCCCTATTTAGCCAGTATACTTTTAATTAAGCATTTATTATCACTTAATCTGTTGTGGGTTCTAAGAAAAATGTAGCTTAATTTAGGAGAAATTCATCTTTTTAGATAAGCGTAATTTCTTTTGGTATAAGGATTTGAAAAGTGCGCTATGCAATCTATAAGGTTGGCATTAGAAATAGCTGCTTTCAAGACAGAAAAAAATGTGCCAGATTCGTGTACAGTTCAATGGTATAGAAGGTGTTTTAAACATGTTGCTAAAAACTTGGTTTTCTAATAGACAGTATAATAACTGATGTTATGGAAATCAATGAAACTTCGTATTAAAAAGTTCTTAAAAGAGTTATATATATTGACTAGAAAAACATTAATATGGCCCTTTGTGCTTTTAAGGAAAACCAAAAAGCCCTCCCAAAATGAGATAAAAAATATTTTATTTCTAAGACACGACCGCATCGGTGATATGGTGCTCTCTACGGCCGCCCTAAAGGTATTGAGGAGAGCGTATTCCCAGGCGAGGATCACGGTCCTTGCCTCTCAGAGCAACCATGAGATCTTGAAGCATAATCCCCATGTCGATCAAATCCTTATTTATAAGGGGATTCTTTGGTTTTTTAGAGAGATTCGACCTAAAGGCTATGATTTGGTAATTGATCCCTTTGTGACGTATGAATTGCGCCAGGCCTTCATGGCTTATCTTGCCGGGGGGAAATACCGGATTGGTTTTGAAGAGGCGGGGAGGGAGATTTTTTTTAATGTGAAAGGTCCTGTGGCCTCTACCCCAAAGCGGATGGTCGGACACCTGTTAGATCTGGTGGAACTGTTAGGTTGCAAAAGGGAAGGTTGTAAACCAGAGGTTTTTTTATCTCAGAAAGAATTACAATGGGCCTCTGAGACCCTGGACAGCAAAGGAATTAATATAAATAAGTTGACTATCACCATTCACCCTGGTGCCTATTATCCAAGTCAACGATGGTCTGCTGAGAGGTTTGGGGAGGTGGCTCGACGGGTTCTTGAACAGGGAGAGACAAATGTCATCCTCCTGGGCAGCCGAGATGAAAAGGCCCTCTTACGTGATGTCACAAAGATTGCAGGTGATGGGGTCCAGGTTTTTTCCGGCCTTAAACTCAGGGAGCTTATGGCCTTATTGAGTAAATGCGATCTCCTGGTATGCAACAATTCAGGCCCCCTTCATATTGCATCGGCCCTCAAGATCCGTACTGTTTCCATGGTAGGACCGACAGTTACCCCTCTGTGGCTTCCCTATGGAAAACACGATATGGTGATCAGCAAAGGGCTTAGTTGCAGCCCGTGCAACAAGGCGGTTTGTAGAAACCACGAGTGTATGGAATCGATAACGGTTGATGAAGTCTTTGAGGCTGTAAAGTCCCAGATTACCCGCATGCACTCAAAACGAAAGAGGAGAGTTGCGACACAAAAAAGCGCCTAAAACTAACAACGTCATGAAGGGGACGGAGCGAATTATTGTGGTCGATTTTGGCGGAGTGGGCGATCTGGTGCTTGCCATCCCCTTTTTGCGAGGGCTCAAGAAGATTTTTCCGTCTTCCGAGGTATCTGTGCTGTGTGCTGAGAGGGCAGGGATGATTTTGAAGGAACAACCATATATTGATAGGTTTTTCCTCGCCCCCATAACTCGTTTTGGCCTTCTCAAGGTAGGCTTACAACTGCGCAAGAAACGGTTTGATATGGCGATCAATCTGATGCCTGAGACCTCCTATTTTTCCGCTATCAAGATGTATCTCCTTTTTCTATTAATCCATGCGAGGCAGTGGGTAGGAAGAAATACCAAAGGCAGGGGGTTTTTTTATCATATCAAGGTACCTGAGATAACGATGCAGATGGAAAATGAGGTAGCACTTTATGGCAAAATCTTCAAGGCCATATCGGATAAAGATTTAGACGAGCAATTGGAGTTTTTTATCTCCCAGGGGAACAGGGAAAGTGCAGAAGAGCTTTTAACAAAAGAACGGAATTTTCAGAAAGATCCCCTTGTTCTGATCAATCCGGGTTCTGACTGGCCTGCCAAAAGATGGCCCATAGAACGATATGCTGAGGTGGTACAAAGACTGAATAATTTGTTTCCGCAGGTCGAATTTGGTATCATTGGTTCTCAGGATGAAAGAGAACTCGCGCAATTTATCAAGAAAAACGTTGGGGATAGGGTTTTTATACTGTCCGGCAAGACTCCGCTTGAATTACTCCCTGCGGTCCTCGAGAAGGCCTCTCTTGTGTTGACCAATGACAGCGGACCTGCCCACATTGCCCGGGCAATAGGTACCCCGACTCTAGTTCTCGCGGGTCCGAGCGCCCCAGCATTTTTAATGATTAAAGGAAAAAATAAGGGTGTTGTATTACAACATTCTGTTTCTTGCTCACCGTGCCTCAAGGTATCATGTGACACGATGGATTGCTGGAAATTGATATCAATTGATGAAGTGCTTAAAGTAACATCGGAAATGTTAAAGAATGTAATTTATATGGAAAATAGACAAGGTTGTTAATAAGTTAAGGGACATGTTTGCATGGGTGGGGAATTTTTAGAAAGGATAAATCTTGAAAAACTTAATAAAGACCATCGTTGAAAAGGTGAGAGTAAGAGATGTTGATCCAAATGAGGCAGGGGAATATTCCTCAGGTCATCTCCCTCAACTTGTCCGGCATGCTACCCTTGCACATATGCCGCGTATAAAAGGACGCGTTCTTGATCTCGGTTGCGGAGAAGGACTTTTACTAAAAGGATTGATTGCCTCGCATCCCACTGCTGAGGTTTACGGATTGGATCCGTGGGGAGAAATACTGTTGAGGGCAAAAAGGCGTATGGGACGTAAGGTAATGCTTCTTAAGGGTGATTCATTTCATCTCCCCTTTAAAGACGGGACTTTAAACATAGTATTTTGCCTCAATTTATTCAATAATCTTGCTGAAAAAGAGGAGGTAGGCCGTACGATGAGGGAGGTCTACAGGGTGTTGGGTCCGGGTGGCTATTTGATTTTTGATTTTCGCAATACCTTGAACCCCTTTATATATTTTGGGTACAAACTTGCTTTTATCCATGACCCAGAGATAAAGGTACCTTTGAAGACGCATACTCTTTGGTGGATGAAACGATCTTTGACGGCAACGGGGTTTAAAAATGATACCATGATTGTTCCTCTGGCATTTAGGCTGAAGTTATTCGCTCCTGCTCTTTTGATAGCTGCTAAAAAACGATGAGAAAGATCCCATCTTCCGGAACTCCCATCTTCTTTTCTGAGATAATAAAATCTCTTTTCATGGGGATTGAGGGAGATTTTGCGAAACCTCTTAAAAAATATTTTCGTACTGCCGATGTCTTTGTAACTGGAAGCGGAACCTGTGCCTTGTACCTCATCCTAAAATCCCTCAAGAGAATATATCCAGATAAAAAGACCGTTATTCTACCGGCCTATACCGCACCTGTCTTGAAACTCCCCTGTGACAAAGCCGGATTAAAAATAGCCCTCTGTGATATTTCACTGGAGGATTATGGTTACGATTTTAAGAACCTCAGCAGCATTGTTGATAGTGATGTACTGTGCATCGTTTCCGTGGAATTGTTCGGCATTCCGCCCGAGGTGGCAGGGATAAAAAAGTTTAGGGTACCGATAATAGATGACGCGGCTCAAGCCATGGGGAGCATCTGTAAGGGGAAAATGGCTGGAACAATGGGAACGGCCGGAATTGTAAGTTTTCACAGGGGTAAAAATCTCTCGACCTATTCGGGGGGAGGGCTTTTTTCCTGTTCTGTTGAGCTAACAAAGGTCATCGAAAAAGAAGTTTCCCTCCTTCCGCGCTCAGTATGGAAGAAGGAAATATTTGCGTTTATGAAGGTATTGGCAATCAGCAGTCTGATCAATCCCTCTGTATACGCCATACTTGAGCCGTTTTTGAGACCCTTTAAATCGAGAAGCCTTCATCACAGCTTTGAGTGTTCTGCCCAGACAAGATTTCAAGAGAAACTGGGAGGGCTTCTCCTTCATCGGATCGATGGGATAACCCGTAAACGTGTGGAAAACGGAGAAATACTCTATGAGGGATTAAAAGGGGTTGTTGGTGTACTCCTTCATAAAAACCGAGAGGGCACAGAAATCGCCTATAATCAGTTCCCCCTTGTTTTTGAAGACCCGGCGAAGGTGGAGGCAATTCAAAGAAAACTGTGGAATGCGGGGATAGAGACGACAAGGCAATACTTAAAACCCCTTCATCACCACTTCGATCTCGGATATAGAGAAAAAGAATTTCCGATTGCTCAAAAGGTCTCCCAGGGTCTTCTCCTCTTTCCAACCCACTATGGTGTGAACGCGAAAGATATAGAGATGGGAATCGACATCATTCGGAATGAGTTAGAATGATAAATCGTTCCACGACATCATATTGATACTGACGAGGCTCTTACTTGCGGGTAGAGATCATCACCATAGGCAACGAGGTCATCTCCGGTCATACTGCAGATACCAATGCCGCTTTGTTGTCTCATGCGGTCTTTTCTCAGGGTGCAGAGATCACCAGGGTTGTTTCGGTGGGGGATGAGGTCGAAACCATTGTCGAAGCGCTACATGAGGCCATTGCCAGAGCTGATTTGATTTTAGTGACTGGCGGTTTGGGGCCCACCCCTGATGACCGTACCGCTGAGGCTGCGGCCCGTGCCCTGGGGAAAAAACTTACTTTACATAAAGAGTATTTGGAGATTCTCAAGGAGAGATTCCGAAAGTGGCACCTTACCTTTACCCCCTCTGATGAAAAGGTGGCGTATATTCCCGAAGGGGCGGTACCGCTTCCGAACCCAGTGGGGATGTGTGGGTTCAGATTAGACGAGGGTAGCAAGAACATTTTCTTTTTTCCAGGGGTGCCGCGTGAGGTAAAGGAGCTTGTTCAAGAGGCCCTTATTCCCTTCTTGAGGGCAAAAATTCGTGGAGGGAAGGAGATCGTTAGATCTGCTCTATTAAAAGTATTCGGCCCCACTGAGTCAGGAATAAAGGAAATCCTTCATGGGATACAAGATGATATCGAATTGGCCTATCTTCCATCATTCCCGGAGATACACTTGAGAGTGGTTGCGCGGGGGGTTGAGGCAAAGGAGGTTGAGGCAAGGCTCAAACGCTGTGAGGATGAGATTGCTGAGCGCCTGGGGGTCTATCTTTTTGGCACAGGTGATGAGGTTATGGAGGGGGTGGCGGGGAGGTTGCTCCGAGAAAAGAAATCGACCATCGCGGTGGCGGAATCGTGTACCGGAGGTCTCATCGCCCACCGCATCACCGAGGTCTCCGGCAGCTCGGCGTATTTCCTTCAAGGGGTGGTGGCCTATAGCAATCAGGCAAAAGAACAGCTTCTTGGTGTATCACAATCCACCTTAGAGCGCTTTGGTCCGGTGAGCAAGGAAATCGCTCACCATATGGCTCAAGGAGTGAGGGAGGGGAGCGGAGCTACTCTAGGGGTGGCTACCACCGGCATTGCAGGGCCGAAGGGCGGAACTTCCATAACCCCGGTTGGAAGGGTCTTTATCGCTCTGGCTGCTGAAGATATGGTTGAGGTAAAAAAATATGATTTTTTCGGTGATCGCCATCAGGTAAAACTAATGGCCTCTGAGGTTGCGCTTGATAGGGTGCGGAGATACCTTATTGGACAATCTGCATATTCTAAACCATAGTAATCTCCACAATCACTGATAGGTTCTCGACATTGTTTGATTTCTTTTTACGTACCTTCGGTAATTAAGCCTACCTCACCTTTGCCTTGTCGCAATACCCGAGGCTGGTCACGCGTAAAATCTATAATCGTGGAATGCTCTGCAACAATAGTTCCTCCATCAATTACCCAATTGAGGTTCCTACCGAACATCTGATCAATCTCTTCAGGGTCGCTATAGAGGCTTTCATCAGGCTTTTTCACACTGGTAGTGATAATCGGATGCTCCAGCTCCTTTACTAAGGCAAGCGAGATGTTATTGTCTGGAACCCTGACCCCCACCGTCTTCTGGTTCGTTAGCATGATCTTGGGTACTAGTTTTGTGGCCTCCAAGATGAAAGTGTAGGGGCCGGGGATAAGGGTCCTCATAATCCTATAGGAATAGTCGGGGACATGGGCATACTTGCTGATGTCACTGAGATCCGCGCAGATGATACTGAGACGTTTGTTTTTGTGAAGTCTTTTGAGGTGATGGATTTTTTCTATGGCTTCTTTGTGGTATAAATCGCATCCTAGCCCATAAATGGTATCGGTGGGATAGGCGATAACCCCTCCTTTCGTAAGGGTGTCTGTAACTTTGCGGATGAGTCTCGGCTGAGGGTTTTGTGGATTGATCGTGATGATCATCTTTACTGCTACTCTTATTTTATTCCCACTACCGCCTCGGCGATGTTGAATGTGTGATCGCCGATCTTCTCAAAGTTAGTGAGCATGTCGATGAAGACAAGGCCGGAGTCGACCTCGCAGATCCCGTCGTTGAGGCGCTTGATATGCCCCTCCCTCATGGTGTCTTCAAGCTGATTGATCCTTTCCTCGTAAGTATTCGCCTCTGGCATGACACGGCGATTTTTCTTCTGTATCCCATTAATTACCAATTCAAGGAATTCTCGATTCACGGTGTAAATTTCCTTGATGTCATTTGCTGCTGTATCCGTGAAGGAGAGTTTCAGCCTGGCCTTTCTCTCCGCTAGGTTGCAGAGGTTTTCAGCATGGTCGCCGATCCTTTCGATGTTGTCAGCCATGTGGATGATGGAGTTGATCTCCTTAGAATCCGCTGGTGACAGGGAGCCCTGTGAAGTTCTGACCAGAAAGGAGATGATCTCTCGCTGTAGCAGATCCACTATCCCCTCCTTTTTTCTTACCTGATCAAGCCCCTTGATATTATTGTTGAAAAAGGCCTCCATGACCTCATCGAGCATAGCTAAAGAAAGTTTCCCCATCCTCACCGTTTCATTCCTGGCCTGCTCTATGGCCATGGGGGGCGAATCCACAAATTTTGTGTTGAGATATACTAGGTGGAACTCCTCCTCTTCCTTCCGCTGGGGGATCATCCAGCTCGCTATCCTGGCCAATACCCCCAAGAAGGGGAGAAAGATTATGGTGTTGAGTACATTGAACAAGGTGTGGGCCATAGCGATATGGCGCGCAATGTAGGGTTTGTCTCCCAATTCTAGTCCGAAACGTTCAACTTGTTCCGCCGTGGTGATAACCAGATCGGGATTTCCCGCTGTCAACCAATTAACAAATTTGAGGAAATAGGGGAAGAGCAACAAGATATAGCAAACCCCGATGACGTTAAAGAGGGTATGGGCTTGAGCTGTCCTTCTGGCTGTGGTATTGGTCCCAATGCTGGCCAACTGGGCGGTGATGGTGGTGCCGATGTTATCCCCCAAAATGAGGGCAACGCTTCCGTAAAAGGATAGCAGACCTGAGGCCGCCAAGGCCATGGTGATTCCAATGGTAACGCTGCTGCTCTGCATCATAACGGTAAAGATGGTTCCGACCAAGATTCCTAACAGGGGGTTATCATCGAATTGGACGAAAATATCCTTTACCATAGGAGAAGTTTTTAAAGGACCCATGGCGTCTTTCATCAGGGAAAGCCCAAAGAAGAGCATCCCGAATCCCATGATGACCTCGCCGATGGACCTCCACTTGGGGCTTTTAGAAAAGAGCCGGAATCCCACCCCTATACCGATGGCAGGCAAGGCATAGTGGTGTATCTTAAAAGCGATGATCTGCGCAGTGATGGTGGTGCCGATATTGGCACCCAGGACGACCCCAATGGCCTGATTCAAGGTCATGAGTCCCGCGTTGACAAAACTCACGGTCATGACCGTGGTGGCACTGCTGCTCTGAATGATGGAAGTGACGGTAAGCCCGACAAAGACCGCTACTACCCGATTGTTGGTGAGGGTCTCCAGAATCCTCCTCATCCTGTCCCCGGCCGCTTTCTGGAGCCCCTCGGACATGAACCGCATCCCGATGAAAAAGAGACCTATTCCTCCGATGAGGCCGAATATCAGTTCCTGAGTTACCATATATATCTCCGATATTTTTTCTAGCTGATCATTGGCGGGTCATTATTCCGCGTCCCATTCATAGCATTGCAACCGCCCACATTATAGGGATACTTCTCCCAAAGGGCAAGTGTGATCTTCAGATAAATGCTTGCCACAAGTGAATCTCCACCCATAAACCATTGTAATTATCGACCTTCGTCTCGTGTAGACAGAAAGATTTTGCAAAATATTGCCCATCTGCTAAAATATTATGAAATTCAGCAGTAGAGGCTTCCATGTCTGGCGAAAAAATCCTGGTAGTTGATGACGAGGAGGATATCCGCGAGTTGGTTAAGTACAATCTTGCCCAGGAGGGGTATCGGGTGACCACGGTGGGCTCGGGCGAGGAGGCCTTGCAACAAGTCAGCTCAAAGGCTCCGGACCTTGTCATATTGGATCTCATGCTGCCGGGGATCGATGGGTTGGACGTCTGTAGAGAATTAAAGAATGACCCTAAGACAGCCCATATCCCCATTGTAATGCTGACGGTTAAAGGAGAGGAATCCGATATTGTAGTCGGTTTGGAGCTTGGGGCTGATGATTATATTACCAAGCCTTTTAGCCCCAAGGTTTTGCTGGCGAGGTTAAAAGCCGTTCTGCGAAGAAGAAAGAGTGAGCCCATCGGAGAAACCGACGTCCTCACCTTTGGAGAAATGACGATACATCCTGGGCGCTACGAGGTTTTAGTACAGGAGAAACCTGTTAAGCTTACCTCTACTGAATTTCGTATTCTCCATCTCATGGCGCGACAACCGGGTTGGGTCTTTACCCGCTACCAGATCGTAGATGCGGCCCGCGGTGAGGACGCTGCGGTGACTGATCGGTCAGTGGACTTTCACATTACTTCTTTGCGTCGAAAACTCGGTCCGTGTAGTGATTATGTTGAGACCGTATGGGGGGTCGGCTACCGCTTCAAAGAGTGATCACATGAGGAGAAAAAAGCTCATTTGGAAACTCTATCCGGTTTATCTTGTGATCATTCTTTTTTCCATTCTTATCGTGGGCATCTATGCCTCCACAACATTCAAAAAGTTCTATTTACGTAAGACCGCTGAGGACCTTACCGTCAGGGCGCATCTCATCGGGAGGGATGTTGCGGCATCTTTTAGCAAGGAAAATCAAACATCTCTTGATGAGCTGTGTAAAACAATCGGCAAAGAAACGTCAACACGCGTAACATTAATCCTTCCCACTGGTGAAGTAGTGGGGGATTCCGATGAAGACCCTCAGCAGATGGAGAATCACGCTGGGCGCCCGGAGGTAAAGGCTGCTTTGAGAGGGAGCAAAGGAGTTTTTACCCGTTACAGTGATACCTTGCAGCAAGAGATGATGTACGTTGCCATACCCCTCGAGAAAGAAGGTGAGATCGCTGGTGTGGTGAGAACATCCGTGCCGGTGAGCGAGATCGATGCGACTCTTGCCTCCATCTATTGGAAGATCGCCCTCGCCGGAATATTGTTGATTCTTTTGGCTGCTGTGGTAAGTCTCTATATTACCCGTCGCATCAGTCAACCCATAGAGGAAATGAAGAAAGGTGCTCAGCGATTTGCTGAAGGTACATTTGACCATAAATTGCTCGTCCCAGATTCCGAAGAACTCGGTAGTCTCGCTGATGTACTGAATCACATGGCACATCAACTCGGCGAAAAAATTCGCATGGTCACTGAGCAACGGAACGAGTTAGGGACCATCCTCTCCGCTATGCGTGAAGGGGTATTGGCAGTTGACTCGGAGGAACGGATTGTTACGTTTAACCAGGCTGCCGGATTTTTTTTGGAGATCGACTTGTCTTCAGCAAAAGGTCATACTATTCAGGAGGTCATTAGAAACGCCGATATCCAACGTTTCCTCAGCGGCGTCCTGATGGGGAAAGGACCTGCTGAAGGAGAAATTGTCCTCCACGGTCCTGAGAATAAATTTCTCCAACTCAACGGTACGTTGCTGCATGATAGCAACAGAAAGAAAATCGGCGCCCTCGTCGTGCTCAACGATATAACGAGGATGCGTCAGCTCGAGAATATAAGGCGTGAGTTTGTGGCCAATGTGTCACATGAGCTAAAGACTCCAATCACTTCTATCAAAGGGTATGTAGAGACATTAAAAGAAGGGGCGCTCGGCGATAAAAAAAATGTCCAAAAGTTCCTCGAGATCGTTTTAAAGCAGTCGGATCTGTTAAATGCAATTGTTGATGATCTCTTGAGTCTCTCGCGCATTGAACAAGATGCAGAAAGAGGGGAGATTCAACTCACGAAAGAGAATTTAAGACGCATTCTCGAAGCTGCCGTTGTAGATTATGATATAAAGGCGCGGGAACGAGAAATAAAGCTAATTTTGAACTGCAACAATAAAATAGTAATTATGGCCAACTCCCGACTGCTCAAACAGGCCATAGGTAACCTCCTCGATAATGCTATAAAATACAGCGAGCCGGGTACAGCGGTAGAGATTGAGATAGCCAGAAACTCTGACGAAGTTGTCGTTAAGGTCAGAGATCATGGAGTCGGTATTGCCCCGGAGCATCTGCCCAGGCTCTTCGAGCGCTTCTATCGTGTTGACAAGGGAAGGAGTCGAGATCTCGGTGGCACGGGCTTGGGACTGGCCATTGTTAAGCACATTGCACAAGCCCATGGCGGCCGTGTTACGGTTGAGAGCACTCTCGGAAAAGGGAGCGTATTTACCCTGCACCTGCCGAAGGTCTGAACACACAGCAGTCCCCTCCATTATTGTTACACAAAATTCTCATTTATTTCTCATAATCTCCTCACAATTAAGGAGGATTGTATAACCCAAGATTCTTGGGAAAGGAGGGATTGCAAGGATAATAATAGAATTCTCAGATTTTTCTAACGAAAAACTAACAATTAGTAATTATCTTAAAAAAGGAGGAAAAAATGAAGAGAATGTGTTTTATTGTGTTGGCACTTGCCAGTATGTTTCTCATGGTAGGGATTGTTCACGCGGGCAATCTGAACATTAATGGCTCAACAACGGTGCTTCCCATCGCGCAAAAGGTTGCCGAGGCCTACATGAAGGAAAATCCTGATGTCAAGATCTCCGTTTCCGGTGGGGGATCAGGTAACGGGATTAAGTCCCTCATCGATGGCACTACAGACATTGCCGACAGCTCTCGTTTTATCAAAGATGCGGAGGCTAAACTAGCTGTTGAGAAGGGACGATATCCGGTTCCTTTTGCCGTGGCTTACGATTGTATTGTGCCCGTTGTGCACCCCAGCAATTCCGTGAAGAATCTCACCCTGGATCAGCTCAAAGCGATCTATATGGGTAAGGTAAAGAACTGGAAAGAGGTCGGCGGCCCTGACCTTAAAATCGTTGTTGTGTCGCGCGATACCTCATCCGGTACCTATGAGGTGTGGGAATCAAAGGTAATGAATAAAGAGAGAGTGTATCCCGGTGCGCTCCTGCAGGCATCCAACGGCGCAGTTGTCCAGGCCGTTTCTAAGAATAAGAATGCCATCGGTTACATCGGACTTGGGTATGTCGATAAGAGTGTCAAGCCCTTGACGGCGAATGGTATTCAGGGATCGGCAAAGACAACCCTTGATGGCAGCTATCCTATCAGCCGTGCCCTCTATATGTTTACGAATGGATGGCCTAAGGAGGATACCCTTAATTTCATTAACTATGTTCTCCATCCTCAAAAAGGTCAGCAATACGTTGAGGAAGCTGGCTTTGTCCCACTATATTGATCGGTAGTTGATATGTAGTGCAGAGGGGCGCCGTGCATAACGAACATAGGTTTAAAGAATACATAATAGTCTTAAGCCCAGGAAACGCTATGCATGGCGCACCTTTTGTATTTGCTGGAAAGACGGTCTAGTCTATATTTGAAAAAATCTGAGTTAATAATAAAGGTAGGTATGCTAAAAGATCGACAGCAGAGGGAACGGTATATAAAAAAGTTGTTCTTTGGCGTCGCCCTGGTCTCGATTACGATCCTCTTCTTGATCGTTTTTTTTCTATTTATTGAAGGCGTTCCCATTTTTAAAGTCGTTTCTATAAAAGACTTTCTTTTCGGTAGGTACTGGTATCCCACCTCTGACCCACCAGATTTTGGTATCTTTCCTCTCATTGTAGCATCGATTGCAGTTACAGCCTTTTCGAGCACACTTGCTATCCCGCTTGGAGTAATGACCGCTATCTATTTGGCAGAGGTCGCTTCACATCGGTTGCGCGAGTTGGTCAAACCGATTGTGGAACTCTTGGCAGCACTCCCGTCGGTGGTAATCGGTTTTTTTGGGATGGTAATCGTTGCCCCGTTTCTCCAAAACGTTTTTGGTATTGCGACAGGGCTGAACCTGTTTAATGCGTCCCTGATGTTGGCCTTCATGTCCATTCCTACCATCTGCAGCCTATCTGAAGATGCGATATACAGTGTGTCCCAGGAGATCAAGGAAGCCTCCCTGGCCTTGGGGGCGACCCATTGGCAAACCATCTATCGGGTGATCATCCCCGCCTCGCTGTCAGGGATCACCACGGCTATCATTTTAGGAATGTCCCGGGCCATTGGTGAAACCATGGTAGTCCTTATGGTTGCTGGTGGGGCTACGCTCATTCCCACTTCCATCTTTGACCCGGTCAGACCCTTGCCGGCCAGCATTGCGGCTGAAATGGCGGAGGCCCCATTTCGGAGTGACCACTACTACGCCCTATTTGCCACCGGTATCGTACTCTTTCTCTTTACGTTGGCCTTTAACATGATAGCGGATCACGTAGCCCATAAGTACAAACAGGTTGGTACCGCAACACTCTGATGGGGGACGACAGATGAAGAAAAAATCCTCCACTCAGGGTGTTAAATCTATGAAGCTAAGGAGAGCCGCAGAGAAGGAAAAGGCCGGTGGCAAAAGGAGTACTTCACGAGGACCTTCAGTGAAGAGAACAAGGGCTGCCAGCACGGGGAAAGGTTACCCGCTTTCCCATGCCCGTAAAACCATACAAAAGATTATATTTAGCCTTTTGCGTGTTGCTGCTGCCATCAACGGGGTTGCATTGCTTGTCCTTGTCTTCTTTCTGGTAAAGAACGGATGGTGCGCCATTAACTGGACCTTTTTGACTCAAGCGCCAACCGATTCTATGACACAGGGGGGAATTTTGCCGTGTATAGTTGGGACGCTCTGTCTCAGCCTAGGAGCGATAGCGATTGCGCTTCCCATCGGTGTTGCATCCGCCATATACCTGCATGAGTATGCTCGCCCAGGGCGTCTCGTGAGGGTGATCCGGTTAGGGATCAATAACCTAGCCGGAGTCCCATCTGTGGTTTTCGGGCTCTTCGGCCTGGCCTTCTTTGTGACATGGTTACACTTTGGGGTAAGCATCCTCGCCGGTGCCTTGACATTAGGTGCCCTCTCTCTGCCGGTGATTATCGGGGCGTCGGAGGAAGCATTACGAACAGTGCCGCAGACCTATAGAGAGGCCTCGTTGGCACTGGGGGCTACTAAATGGCAGACGATCTATAAAGTGGTCTTACCGGCAGCGCTTCCAGGAATATTGACGGGGGCCATTTTGGGACTCAGCCGCGCGGCAGGTGAGACGGCACCGATTATGTTTACCGCGGCGGTATTTTACACTCCGCAGTTACCGACTTCCGTTTTTGATGAGATTATGGCCCTCCCATATCATATCTATGTCCTTGCAACGGCTGGAACCGAGATTGAAGCTACAAGACATCTCCAGTATGGAACGGCCCTAGTACTCATCATCCTGGTTTTAGGGATGAACCTTATCGCTATTATCTATCGGTCTCGCCTCCGCAGACGTATGCATCTCTGAAACTCATAGAATAAGAATGGTTACTAATCTAAAGCAGAAAATGACAAGAGGCTTTTGATGAAGACAACAGCAAAAATGGTGACGAGGGATCTATATTTTTACTACAATAGCTCCCCGGCGTTGCAGTCTATTACTTTGGATTTTTATGCCAATCATGTGACGGCCCTCATAGGACCTTCCGGTTGCGGTAAGAGTACCTTATTGCGCTGTCTCAATCGTATGAACGATCTCATTCCGCTTACACGGATGGAGGGATCGATACTCCTTGATGCTCAGGACATCTATGCACCAAATATAGATGTCGTTGAGATACGGCGGCGTATCGGCATGGTGTTTCAAAAGCCCAATCCGTTTCCCAAGACCATCTTTGACAACGTCGCATATGGCCTGCGGGTCAACGGAATTAACGATAAAGCAGCTATTACGGAGAGCGTAGAACAAAGTTTGCGAAAAGCGGTCTTATGGGATGAGGTCAAAGATAGGCTTGATGACTCAGCCCTTGGCTTGTCAGGTGGACAACAACAGCGACTCTGTATCGCGCGCGCCCTGGCAGTAGAGCCCGAAGTACTCCTTATGGACGAACCTGCGTCGGCCCTTGACCCTATTGCCACTCAGAAGATCGAAGAATTAATACGCCAATTGAAAGAGATGTATACTATTGTCATTGTCACGCATAACATGCAACAGGCGGCCCGGGTTTCAGACTATACCGCTTTTCTCTATCTCGGTAAATTGATAGAATGTGATGAAACTGAAAAGATTTTTACGAGACCGAATGAGAAACAGACCGAAGATTATATCACCGGACGTTTCGGTTAAAGGGGGAGCTATGAAGAGACATCTGGAAAGGGAATTGGATAAACTGAGAAAAAAGATCCTCACATTAGGTGCCATGGTGGAAGGAAGCATAGAGAAGGCTGTGCTATCTCTTACGAGCTATGATGCGAAGCTGGCAAAAGATGTGATTACAAGCGACCATGAGGTAGATAACGTAGAGGTCGAGATAGAAGAGGACTGCCTCAAAATCCTCGCCCTCTACCAACCCGCGGCTATTGATTTGAGATATGTCATCGGGATCTTGAAGATGAACAATGATCTGGAGCGCATTGGAGATCTGGCCGTGAATATCGCCGAGCGGGCCGCCTATCTCGCTGACCGGAAAGGTACGGAGCTTTTTCTTGATTTTACGAAGATGGGAGAGAAGGTTATAGCCATGGTGAAGAAAGCGCTGGATTCCCTCATCAAAATGAATGCACGCATGGCCCAGGAGGTCTGCGCCGCCGACGATGAGGTTGACGCCATCGACAGGGACATACTCCTTCATATCCAGAGCTATATTAAAGAAAACCCCCAGGAGGTAAAACCCCTCATCCATCTCCTCTTGGTCTCCCGCCACCTGGAGCGCATCGCCGATCAGGCCACCAACATCGCTGAGGACGTCATTTACATGACGGAGGGCACTATTATCCGTCATAGAACTGAGGATTATACCCGCCAAGATTGATACCTTTTTTAGTTGATTTTTCACAGAAAACCGATATATTATTCTCTACTGTGGTTACTAAGAGATGAACGTACCTTTTCTTGATTTAAAGGCTCAATATCAGCGGATTAAAGAGGAAATTGATCAGGCCATCTCTGAGGTAGTGTCGGATCAACACTTTATTTTGGGACCGAAGGTAGAGGCCTTAGAAGAGGCTATTGCCGATTATTCCTCCGTCCGTTATGGGATAGGCGTGGCCTCAGGGAGTGATGCCCTGACTTTATCCCTTATGGCGGTGGATATTGGCGCAGGAGACGAGGTAATAACCACACCATTTACCTTCTTCGCAACGGCTGGTTCCATCTCTAAGGTCGGAGCAGTGCCTGTTTTTGTTGATATTGATCCCCGGACCTATAATCTCGATCCCACTCGCATACAGGAGCGCATTACCCCTCAAACGAAGGCTATTATCCCGGTGCACCTCTTCGGTCAAAGTGCCGATATGACGCCGATCAAGGAGCTAGCTCGAGACAACAATCTTCGAATCATTGAGGATGCCGCGCAGGCCATTGGTTCCGATTACATAAAGGACTCGGTCCCCCCCCAGCGTGTAGGGAGCATTGGCGATGTGGGGTGTTTTTCTTTTTATCCCTCCAAAAACTTAGGGGGATTTGGTGATGGAGGGATGGTGACTACCAATGACGAAGACCTGGCGCGTAAACTGAAGCTCCTCAGGGTACATGGTGCAACTGCCAAATATCACTATCAATGCATCGGGATTAACAGTAGACTGGATGCCCTGCAAGCCGCCATCCTTCTGGTGAAATTTCGCTATCTGGAGGAATGGACGGGAAAGAGGCGAGAAAACGCCATTTATTACGATCAGCTTTTTGAAGAGATGCCCGTTCAAGCCCTCGGCATCGAGACCCCCACCGTTCAATACAACAACCGACATATCTATAACCAGTATGTCATCAGGGTTCCTCAACGAAACAAGCTGATGAAATTTCTTGCTCAAGAGGGGATAGGGACCGATGTCTATTATCCCCTTCCGTTACACCTCCAGGAGTGCTACCGTGACCTGAGATATGAAGAGGGTGATTTCCCCAATGCTGAGAAGGCTGCGCGGGAGACCTTGGCCCTACCTATCTATCCTGAGCTTACGAAGAATCAACAGGAATACGTGGTTGCCAAGATAGGAGAATTCTACCACAGTTTCATCGCATGAAATCTTCACGCGTGAACACGTTAGATTACTTCTGGGCCGCCTTCTCAGGGGTCCTAATGGTCATAAGTTTTCCTGTCTTTAACCTGTGGCCTGCCGCATGGTTTTTCTTGGTACCTCTCTTGGTGTGCATTCGAGGAAAAAGCGGGAAGGAAGCCTTTTTCTTGGGAGCTTTTGCCGGTGTGATTGCCTATCTTGGGCTTATCTACTGGGTGGTGGTGGCCGTCCACAGATATGGCAATATTCTTCTTCCCCTTGCCATTCCCATCTTGCTTCTTTTGGTTATGTACCTCAGCCTCTATTGGGGTGCCTTCACCTTTCTTGCCTCTTACGCTCAAGAGAAGGGGGGATGGATAGTACTCTTAGCCTTTCCAGCTCTCTGGGTGGGGCTGGAGTATCTGCGCTCTTTTCTGCTCAGTGGCTTCCCGTGGGCCCTGGTTGGCTACTCTCAGTATTTGAATACCCCCTTGGTACAAATAGCTGATATAACCGGAGTCTATGGGGTTTCTTTCCTCGTGATCTTGATCAACACTCTCTTTTTTCTATGGATCGTCCGATGGAAGGGGAGAAAGGGATTGCCTCTACAAGGCACTATCTTTACCTTCGTTTTGTTAGCCTTGGCCGTTGCCTATGGCTATTGGCGGATCAATGTTCCCGTGGAGGGTGAAAAGAGATTGCAGATTGGGGTTGTCCAGGGAAATATAGCTCAGGATGTTAAGTGGGATAAGGGCTTTCAGAGAAAGACATTAACGATATACCGGAATTTGACCCGGGAACTCGAAGGGCAATCATTGGCACTCATCGTTTGGCCTGAAACAGCCTTGCCTTCCTATTTTCCCTCAGGTACGGAGTTGGATGGTAAGGTCTTAGCTATTCCTCAGGAAGCAGGTACTTATCTCCTCTTTGGGAGCCTGTTGTGTAAAAAAGAGGGGGAAAAGCGTAAGACATACAACAGTGCCTATCTCCTTGCGCCCAGCCGTCGCATCATCGGGCGGTACGATAAGAGCCATTTAGTCCCTTTTGGTGAATATATTCCTTTTTCCTCTCTTTTCCCTTTTTTTAATTCGTTAGTGGGAATTGGGAATATTTCTCCAGGAAAAGAGAAGGTCATCTTTCAATTGCCCCGCGGGGACTTTGGCGTTTTGATTTGTTTTGAGGTAATATTTCCTGAGTTATGCAGGGATTTTGTTCGAAAGGATGCCGATTTCATGGTGACCATTACCAATGATGCCTGGTTTGGGAAGACATCCGCCCCGTACCAACACCTTGCACAGGCGACGTTCAGGGCAATCGAGAATCGAGTATGGTTGGTACGGGCGGCTAATACCGGGATCAGCGCATTTGTGGATCCACTGGGGAGGATTACTATGGCCAGCGGCCTTTTTACCCAAGAGGCCCTCACGGGAGAAATAGGCCTTCGAGGTGAAGATAAGGAGTTGACTTTTTACACTCGGTACGGAGATGTCTTTGCCATATTCTGCTCTTTGATGGGAATTAGCCTGGTAGGCTATGTTATACTCAGAAGAAAGGTGATGTGGTCATAAAAACGATTAGAGTCTCCAGGCTGATAGGTTTGTGAAGAGTTACTATGCTGTTTGTGAGATCATAACACAAATTTTATGAAGGGGGGGGATACATGATGGCAAGGAGATTATTGTGGAGTAAAATTGGGGTGTCGACCATTTCTCTGATAGTGATGTTGGTCATTGGGTCAGGCTGTGTCAGTGATCAACAGATCAGGGAACACAGAGAAGCCGCAGAGGCGGCTATGAAGGCGGCTCAAACAGCCGCTGCTAGGGTTGAGGCCGCAGCAGAGAGAGTGGAAGCCGCTGCTGATAGGGCTGAGGCCGCAGCCGCGCGGTCGGAACGAACTGCCGAGAAGTGTGAGAGAATCTTTCAGCAAGGGTTACGGAAATAATGTTGTTCTCCATGCACCTCTTTTTTGATCGCTCGTGAGGTAACCGACCTTGGTGCATACCAGCTCTCCATCTCAGGAGAGGATGTTGTTTTGTTTTTGAGGGAAGTGTCATTACTCTCTCTGTGAGAAGGCGAGTGTTCATACCTCTGCATGTTGTACCTTTTCTTGACAGAGTTTAAACCCTCGCTATACTTTTAATAAGAGTTTACCTCATGAGAGAGGGATGAGTAATGGATCTTGTGGAGTCGGTCAAGATAAGGGCGTTGGCATATGGCGATCTGGACGCTATCGTGGAGATAGATAAGGCGATCTTGGGGAAAGAGCGGCCTGAATACTGGAGCATGAAGATAGAGCTCTCTGAAAACAGGTCGCCTATGGCCTCGTTGGTTGCTGAACTGAATGGTAAGGTGGTGGGATTTATCATGGGTGACGCCAGTGGGTGGGAGTATGGCGTCCCTGATACGGTGGGCTGGATCGATATTGTGGGGGTACATCCACAGTACCAACGCAAGGGGATAGCCAGGATCTTATTTAAAGAAATGGTTGCCAATTTAAAGAAGGTTGGCGTGGATACCATTTACACCCTTGTTACATGGAAGGAATTTGATCGACTGTACTTCTTCGACAAGATGGGATTTCAAAAGGGTGATATGTTACAATTAGAACTGAAAGTCTAAACCTCGCTGAAAAAAAACGTAATGAAAGGAGCCGGGAGCTCGCTTTTTTTGAAGCTCCCGGCTCATATGTGTTGTGTGAAATTGTATAAACCTTAAGGCAATACCGTTCTTATTTCTGTGGTTTTCCCAGCACTTTCTCAAAGAACTCTTCGTTCATCATCGTGCTCTCAGCAATTCCCTGCCGATACTTGATGAAGTCGATGGTATCCGTGCCGGTGATCTTCTTCGTATTGAAGGCTCCGAACCCGAGGAATGCCTCAGCGCCCATGTTCGCTGCTAGCCAATGCCTGTTGTAGTTCTTGGAATAATCCCAGAAGAACTTCTTTTTGGCGCGGACTTCGTCGACGGCTTTGATCAGACAGCCCGGGAAGAGATTGGCGAAGGTCCAGACTATCTTATCCACTTCCTTATCCAGGAGTTCGAAATCGAAGTCATTATTTTTGAGTTTCTCATTGACCCAACCGCGAGCCTCTTTAAACGCATCGCCGGACTTAAATTCGCCGTACACGATCTCACCGTCATCAACCCACTTATCGGTAATGACCTGAGGATTGCGTACCCACTTCCCTTTGTCGTCTTTGAGCACAGGGACGCATTTAGAGATAAGTGTCTTTGCCTTCATCTTGTAGGCGCTCCACATCTCACAGCTCACACAGCTCCACATGGCGTCCTCGATTCCCAAATACCAGGGTAGGAAGTCAGAGCTTCCACCAGCAGGCGATGAACCGTGGCGAGGACCGGCCTGCCCGTAAATGGCAAGGTCCGAAGAAATGGCAAGATCACATGCCATACCTATTTCCTGACCGCCGGCGACTCGCATTCCATTGACCCGGCAGATCACGGGCTTTTTACACATCAGGATAGAATCCACCATATTGTTGAATAGTTCCATGTACTGGCCATACTCGTCGGGACGGCTGCTGTAGTACTCTGAGTACTCTTTGGTGTTGCCGCCGGTGCAGAAGGAATAGGGGCCGACGCCGGTAAAAATGGTGGCCACCACCTCGCGATCAGTTGAAGAATTCTCCATACCTGCGATGACGCCTTTGACCATCTCGGTGGTATAGGAGTTGTACTGGGCCGGATTATTCATGATTACCCACGAAACATAGAGACCGTCAATGACATTGCCCTGAGGATCCTTGAGGGGTCTCTTTTCGTACACGACGCATGGGGGTTTGTCCATGGCCCCCCAGTGTTCCTTGCCGTACCGATCATGATCTTTCTTTCCGCCTTCTCGAGGCACCCAATCTAATGACATATCCTGTTTACCTCCTTTTCTTTCATTTTTATTTTAGTTCGCTAAAAATCTGGGGTTAATACGATCCTCTTTGCAGGGGAGCCTGCCTTGTGTACCTCATCATACACCGCACTAATGGTACTCATGGGCCTCATCTCGACAAAGGGCTTGAGCTGTATCTTCCCGCTTAAGACCATATCGAGGACTATGGGATAGTATTCAGGGAGACAGCCCCATGTCCCGATGATCTCGGCGTCGAAGGCCATCAAACGAGAAATACTGTACTCATTCTTGGCCATCCCGAAGCCTACCACGATGAGCTTGCCGGTAAAGGACAGGAGGGTCAAGGCAAGATCCTGACCAGCTTTGGTCCCCGACACCTCAAAAATCTTCCAGCCATAGCCTGCTTCGATCCCGTTTTCTTTGCACAGGCCTCTGAATTCTTTCTGAATATCGCGCGGTTCTTTATCAACAGAGCTAATAACAAAGTCGGCACCAAACTCGAGGGCCCTTTTGAGTTTCTCGGGGTTTCTGGCGATACCTATGACGGTCTTGGCTCCCAGGGCCTTGGCAGTCTGCACCATATGAACACCCACACCACCAGTGGCTCCGATGACGATTACATTATCCCCTTTCTGCAGATCAGCCCTCTTGGCGGCCTGATACGGGGTGGTGACTGCATCGGCCACAACAGCCAATTGAGCCAGTTCGAAGTCTCCGCGGTCCTTTACCTCACACAGATCGATTGAGGGAACCGGGATGTGACTCGAATTGCCGCCGTAGATTCCGAGGCTATTGCCAGGCATCTTTTGGGCGAGGCAACGATTCCCCCTGCCGATCTCGCAGAGGTGGCACTGTCTGCAGGGCATGACCGCAGGGATAATCACCTCTTTCCCGATCCATTTCTCATCCCCCGCCACGACCACACCGCTGATTTCATGGCCTAAGGTGAGGGGAGGCTTGGAGACCGTAGGGACCCCATCGAAGAAATAGCCCAGGTCAGTGTGACATACTCCACAACCCGCCACCTCTACCAAGACCTCTCCTGTCTGCAATTTAGGAACGGGAATCTCGGTTTTTTCGAGTTTACCTTCAGTAACTTTCCCCGTCTCTTTGTCTTTGCTCCATGGTTGTACCATCTGCCATGTCTGAATCTTATCGGGTACTCCTGGCATTTTATTCCTCCTTCTTTTAGGTTATACGACTATTAGGTCATTCCATATCCGCCGTCGACGCACAGGATCTGACCCGAGATGTATCGCGCACCCTCAGAAGCAAAAAAGACAAAGGCTGGCGCGATATCTTCTGCTTCGGCGAAGCGGTTCAACAGGATGCGTTTCATATAAATCTCTGCAAGCTTGGGATCAGTCCTGATTTTTTCTGTCATATCGGTGGCTACAATACCGAGGGAGATGCAGTTGACGTTGATGCCATACCGTGCGAGTTCCCGAGCGGCGGATTTAGTGAGGGTTATGATTCCCCCTTTGGCAGCGCTGTAGTTGATCTGACCGACCGTGCCGACGAGACCTGCAACGGAGGTGACATTGATGATGTATCCTTTTTTCTGCTCCATCATATAGTTACTCGCATGTTTGATGCAGAGCCACGGGCCCTTGAGGTGGATATCTAATACCGCGTTCCAGTCCTCCTCGGTCATCTTATGGAGCATTGCTGGACGTGTAAACCCGGCATTGTTGACGAGGATGTCTATTTTCCCAAAGTTATCTACCGCTGCTTGAACAACCGCTTCCGCCCCCTTATCAGTTGCCACATCAGCCTTGACTGCTACTCCTTTACGGCCGATCTTCTCTATTTCTTCCACAACTTCCTGGGCTGTTTTCGGATTAGAGACATAGTTGACTACCACATTGGCACCTTCCTTGGCGTAGGTAAGGGATATAGCTCTTCCGACCCCTCTTCCGCCGCCGGTGACTACCGCTGCCTTTCCCTCCAACATCATCAGACTTCACCTCCCTTCTAAAAAAATACTGGCTATTCGATAATCATGAGGACGGTATCTGACGTTACCTCATCGCCTGATTTGACATTAATGGTCTTGACGACGCCCGACGTAGGCGCAACCACCGGCATCTCCATCTTCATGGCCTCCAAGGTAGCTACCTGGTCGTTTTCCTTGATGTTGTCGTCCACCTGAACCGAGACAGTTACTATTTTTCCTACCATCGGTACTGTTACGTTCATGGTTAACCCCTCGTCTCTTCTATGAAGTTTCTTGCGATGATGACCTTTTGGATATTAGAGGTACCCTCAACGCTCTGATAGGATTTGGCGTCTCTGTAGTATCGTTCTATGGGGTATTCGTTTCCATAGCCATACGATGCATACACCTTCATCGCTTCATTGGCCGCCATCACTGCTGCTTCGGCACCATAGTATTTGGCTGTGGAGATATACAGAGTCGGTCTCCCCCCTACCTTCTTCAAATTATCCACAATCCAGGCAGCCCTGAGGACCAGGAGTTTTGCCGCCTCATGTTCACACCACATTCTGGCGAGTTGATCTTGGATCATCTGGAAATTGATAATGGGTTGACCAAACTGGATTCGTTCATTGGCGTACTTTTTGGCGAGTTCAAAACATTTTTCAGCCACACCGGCAGATCTGGCTGCACATGAGAGCCGCGTTCGGTCGAGCATAGTCATGGCGATCTTGAAACCGTCGCCCGGGTTGCCGACTACGGTATCTTTGGGTACCTTTACGTCCTCGAGGATAATCTCGCCGGTTGGAGAGCTGTGGAGCCCTAGTTTTTCTGTGATGCCCCGCTGTTCAATGCCGGGACTTTTCATGTCAACCATGAATGCCGTCATCCCGCGGTGCTTTTTCTCACGATCGGTCATGGCGAAGATGATTCCCAGCGTTGCATTCGGTACACCTGAGATCCACATCTTGCTGCCGTTTAAGATAAAGCCATCGTCCACTTCTTTAGCCGTGGTCCGCATGGAGGCGACGTCAGAACCGGTGTCCGCCTCGGTCAAGGCAAAACACCCGTAGGCGTCCGCGGTAATCAGGGGGGGGATATATTTTTTCTGCTGTTCCTCTGTCCCAAATGCCAGCAGCACGCTCTGAATGGCATTCATCTGGATATTAAAGGAAACCCCGTAGGAAGGACTCTCCTTGGCGATCTCCATGGTGGCAATGGTGGCGGCGAGGTGCCCCATCTCATTGCCCCCATATTTCTCCGGGGCTATACACCCGAAGAGTCCCAGCTCAGCCATCTTTTTGACGATTTTTTCATTATATATGTCCTTTTTTTCGTCCTCCTCTACAGTAGGGGCGATTTCATTTTGCGCAAAGTCCCTCGCCATATCCTGTAACATTGCTTGTTCTTCAGTAAGCCCGAAGTCCATAAACCATCCTCCTTTCTCCTCATACGCTAATGTTTGTTTATTACGTTATATGGATTATGTTTTTTTTGAAAGCCCTTATTTTTACCGCTGATGACTTTGTGCAATTTATTACAAAATCTCCCCTTTGTCAAGCCATGAAATCAAACTTCTGGAAAATTTTGAGGAAAGATGCTATGGTATGGAAAATATGCAGAATATTAGGCGAGGTTGCATGAAGATTCTGGGTCTGGATGTAGGTGATAAGAGGATAGGTATTGCCGTCAGCGACGAATTGGGATATACCGCCCAGGGGATTACGGTTTTACACAGGAAGGACCTCGCTGACGATCTCAGTGAACTCAAGGGACTCGTGGCCGCACACGGTGTTTCTGAGGTGGTGGTGGGGTTTCCCAAGAATATGGATGGCTCTTTAGGGGCTGGGGCCCAGAAGGTTATGGCGTTTGCAAAGACGATGGAAGAATCCTTGTCCGTCCCCGTCATCCTGTGGGATGAACGCTGGACAACGGTAGAGGCAAGCAGGGTGCTGCTCAAGGCTGATCTTTCCAGAAAGAAGCGCAAAAAGGTGGTTGACAAGGTAGCCGCCGTTCTTATCCTGCAGGGCTATCTCGATAGTCTCGATCATGGGGAGAAAGAAAAACACGAAAAGGATGAAGGGCCGTCTGACTAGGCTGGTTTCACTGGCGGCATTGTTGCTGGTCGTTGTCCTTGGGGTTGATGCCCTGGTGTTTCTTGCCCTGCCCCCGGCGTTCCGGGGGGAACAAAAGAGCGTCGTGATACGCAAGGGATCCACCTTTAGAGAGGTCGTACAGGCCCTCGATGAAGCGGGGTTATTGCGTAGCCCGGCCAAATTCTCCCTCATGGCGCGGATACTGGGGGTTACCGGGCGGGTGCAGGCGGGGGAGTATACACTGAGCACCGCCATGATACCACCCGTCATCCTGCGTAAGCTGGTAACCGGGGATGTGGTGAAATATCGGATTACAATCCCTGAAGGTTATACTGTCCGGCAGATCGCCGCCCGCTTAGAAGAAAAGGGAATTATCCAAGACCAAGAGGAGTTCCTCGCAGAGGCATTTTCACCTGATTTCGCCGCCAGCATGGGGATACAAGGGGTAGGCATTGAGGGTTATCTCTTCCCGGATACCTATCTCTTCTCCAAAGGGGTTGCCCCTGCGGAGGTAATCAAGACCATGATGGGTAAGTTTACGGGGGTCTATGGTCCTGCTTTTGCACAGAGGGCTGCGGAGTTGGGATTGACGGACAGGGAGGTTGTCACCCTTGCCTCAATTATTGAAAAGGAGACCGGCGTCGCCTCAGAACGCCCCCTTATCTCCGCCGTCTTCCACAATCGCCTGAAACGCGGTATGCCCCTCTGTAGTGATCCCACGGTCATCTACGGTATTGCTGGTTTCGACGGCAATTTGAGAAAGCGGGATCTTGAACAGCGCACGCCCTATAATACCTATCTCATCCAGGGGCTTCCCCCTGGCCCCATAGCTAATCCCGGCAGGGCATCCCTCGAAGCGGCCCTGTATCCTGCACCGGTCAACTATCTCTACTTTGTCTCCCGTAACGACGGGTCACATCACTTTTCCACCACCCTGAGAGAGCACAACGAGGCGGTACGGCTTTATCAGAGAGGTGGAAGAGGGGGATCACGTTAAGATTAATTGTGAGGCTTGGAGGGAATACCAACGTTTCTCCGCCTCATTATGCACCCTTTTTTTCATCCATTCAGATTATTGACTTTTCCTTTTGATATGCGTTAGTGTTGTAATCAATGGTGATGAGGCGGTTACTAAAGAAATACTTGATAGAGAAGGGGAGGTGTTTCAAGACAAAGGTCTCGATGCAGGTCAAGATGAGGGTCTTTGATCTTGTTCAGGGACAGGGACTTACCTCGTGGATTGAAGGGAGCACGCGGGAGCTGGCGGAAGACGGTTTTGTGATTGAGGTGGATCGTGTTATGGTTGATGGCTTTCATGTCTTTACTGATGCCATGAAGGAGGGGAGGCGGCTCGATCTTGAGTGGGAACTCCCGGCGGAAGGCGGCCCTTTGATAGGCAAGGGGAAGGTCCTTTGGTTCAAGTTGTCGCCGGACAGCTCTTCACTCCCCTTCGAAGCGTGGGTGCAATTCGCTGAGATGAGCTCAGAGCAAAGGGGGCGGTGGCAGGAGTTTACGAGGGGTCTACCCGATTGATCGGTTTTTAACTGGTAATGTCCTATAATGGCTGGTACTCTTGCGCAGGTGATGGTAAGGGTGCTTTTTTTTGATGAGCAGGCGTGCGAGATTCTCAGGAGGAGATATGGATACGGATCAGATTACCGCTATAATCCGTAAGAGATTAAAGCTGGATGAGGACGAGTGGTCCCTCATTGAGAGCAACCCTCAATACCAGAGGCTCTTTCAGAATGCCCGTGAGGCGTTGCGCTACCGGCTGGTGGCCGAGGTGATCGAGTCAAAGGGATGTCATTCAGGGCACGTGGTCGGGCAGAGGCTGGTGTTTGACAACGCCGGCAATATTTTGACCAAAGATAATCCTGACCGCATCTGCGCCTTTTTGATGCCCAATCTTACCGTCTTGATCAACGCCTTCTTCGAAAATCTCATGAACGGACGTGACCCCAATGAGGTGATGTTCAACACCACGGGGTGTTTTGATACCGGGCCAGGATGCGGCGGTTGGGGACATGTCGTGGTACGGATGAGGGCGGAGCGGAAACCTTGACCAGAACGGTTAAAAAGATCGGCTGTTCAATTAATGTACCGCCCTTTCCCTAATTTAGGGGAAAGGGCGTTTGCACAATCAGGTATTACGAGATGCTTGACCGCGTTTCTTAATCCCACATGAGACTGATAATACACATGATGGTCGCCATAATACCCCACCCCATGTACTGGACGATCTCCCACGCAACGAGGCCTGAGGTAGCGCTATAGGCCATTCCCATATCGCCCACCGTGATGCACATGACGCTCAATGCCCCTGCGGTCCACCGCCATCCTAGGTTACTTCCCAGATAGACCCTAATGACGGAGATGGTCTCAAGCATGAGAAACAGGGACAGGTAGATCAAAATACTCATCAACACCGTTGCGCCGGCGTAGAGACTGTAGAAGAGCCAGAGGGCGATTGCGGCCAAAATGGCAAAGACTATGAATACCTGGCTCCAGTCCCCGCCGGAGAGGGTGTAACCCTGTTTCATGAGTCCCATGAACATCATGAGGACAGAGAGTATCAGTATAAACCGTGCAAGGTAGTGTACGCCAAAAATATGCCAGGGTGTTGCGGATACCAAGCCTACCACAATGGCGATACAGAGGGTCAAGGCCCCTGCGCCGAGTAAGACGTGGAACTTGCCTCTGAGGGTGTCCACTCGTAAATACAAGGCCTTTCCCAGCGCTGCTATCGCGAAGCACAACGCTATGATTGCCACGCCCCATTCCCAGAGGGGATTGGCGAGGGCCAGCAACACCACGCTACCCGCAAAAGATAGTCCCATTATTATCCCTATAAGAACACGCAATAGCTTCATGTTAGCCTCCTTTCTGTGCGAATAAATCGATCAAAGATAATCGTTCCAACATGGCGCTGTTTTTCTTCCGAAAACCTTCAAACTGCTCTTCAAGCCAATGTCTCCCGACGATGGTCTCCATCTCGCGCAGGAAGGCCGGAGCCCTTTTCTTGAAGACCTCGAGGGCCTCGGGGGCGTTGCTATCCGTCATGCCGACCGCTTGCAACGCGGTCCCCTCTGGGATGAAGAAGGCGAGATCTCCGAAGTTTTTCTGCATGGATTTTTCCACGGGTTTTTTACCCAGTTTTTTTGCTATTCCTTCCACCAGGTTATTCCACAAGGGGATAAACTGTTTGAGATCTTCCACGGACCGTAAAGCCGACGCTGTAGAGACTAAGGGTTCTATTCGCCCGGACAGGTAATAATCGACGTGTTTTGCATCTTCCCACATAGCGGCGATTTCCACCGGGGTCCAATGTTTATCAATGTCATACACACCCAGCGGAACACCCTGAAAGAAAAAGCAGTAATTTTTGCCCCCCTGCTCTTTGTGTATGCACAAGTGCCCGGTGGGTTTTTTTTCCATGAGTTTATTCAGCATCTTGTCGAGGTGGAACACAGTGACTGAAAGCCCATTCCACACCTTTTCACCTTGGTAGACGGATACCATGGCGTGCGCGAGTTCTTCTCCCAAGACGTAAAAGTTCAGCGTTGCGCCTGCGTTATCCATGAGCTCGATAACTTGTTCTCGTGTGATGTTCATGCGCCCCGGCATGGTGAGTGGAAGTCCTTGGTAGAAGAGTATACTGTTGTGCCCCTGTGGTGTAGTGACCCTGAGCTCCCCTGAATATTTATGCTCATGGATTTCAGCGACGAGGGCATGGAGATCGAGTGCTTCTCGTTTGAGATCTCGAAACACCGCATATACCTTTTCAGGCGGCTGCGTTGAGATCGCCGCTTGTGTGTCTTTTTTGATCTGATCGAGGATGACGGGCTTTTGCCAGCTTGTTTCGAGGGTCCGTTTTTCCTCCGGCGTGAGGCCTTTAATGATACAGGTACCTGTCTTCCACTCGTAGACCTTCTGGAGTTCGTCATTGCCCGTTCCCCACGTTGATTCGATCATGAGGATATCGCCTTCGACAAACGCCACGCTCACTTTCCCATCCGTGGGACCGAGAAATTCTATTTTCCCCTCGGGCAACTCGGCGAGTGTATTTTTAAGGATGTCTACAAATTTTCCCTGGACCTTTTTCTCCATGGTGCCTCCATAGCTCTATAACGCAAGATAATAAAGAGAAGATGGCTCTATGTCAAGTATAAGTCATCTCTATGGAGTTTGTATGGAAGTTTTTCAGTATTATGGCTGGTAGCTCTTCATTTATGCGGCACCCTGTCTGCATGCTGTGCCTTCTTTTTTTGGGGAAGGGTAGTGGCGCTCACCGTGGAGTTTGGCGTGAAATCGAGGGAAGGTCATCTATGACGAAGTGTCCTCTTGTTGGTTATTGATTGGCCAGTACTTTGCCCGCAACTGACGTTTGGCAATCTTACCTGAGCCTGTTTTAGGGAGCTCAGGGCAAAATTCCACCGCCTTGGGAGCCTTGTACCGGGCCAGTCTTTCTTTGCAAAAGCCGATAATCTCTTCTTCGGTGGTCTGCGTCCCCTGTTTTAAGACCACGATCGCCTGTACCATCTCTCCCCACTTTTCGTCAGGGACACCGATGACTGCAGCCTCTAAGACAGCCGGGTGCATGTAGAGGATGTTTTCCACCTCAGTAGAATAGACATTTTCCCCGCCGGTGAGAATTATGTCTTTTTTCCTGTCTACAATGGTCACGTATCCTTCCGCATCCATGACAGCCAAATCGCCGGTGTAAAGCCACCCATCTTTAATGGCCTTCTGTGTCTCTTCGGGGAGCCGCCAGTACCCAGGGGTTACGATATCCCCCTTGACGATGATTTCACCGACCTCCCGTTCATTCTTTTTCACCTCCGTGCCATCTTCCCGCACTACCTTCAGCTGTACCCCAATAAATTCCCTCCCAGTTTTAGACTTGATTCTGAGTTGCTCATCATCGGGGAGGTCTCCAAGGTAATCCTTGAGTATGGACATGGTGAGATAGGGGGCGGTCTCCGTCATCCCGTAGGTCTGAATGTAATCACACTGAAAGGTCGCCACGATCTTTTTGACTACCTCCGGGGCTATCGGGGCCCCTCCGCTCAGGAGGACCCTCAGGCCGGAGTAGTTCCTCTTCTTTGCGTCGGGGTGGTTGACTAAGAGGTTTAACATGGTGGGAATCATGTTTGTGATTGAAACCCTCTCCCGCTCCATGATCTCCAGGACATTGGATGGATCAAAAGCCCTGACGAAGATATGAGTTCCTCCCACCCACGTGATGGCCCAGGTAGCCCAGGCGTCAGCCAGATGAAACATAGGGGCCACGTGTATCCAACGGTCACGGTCAGTGAGGTGTAACTCGGCAATAGCCCCCAAGGCGTGCGTACAGATGTTTTTATGGGTGAGGATTACCCCCTTGGGTCTCCCCGTTGTCCCGCTGGTATAATAGAGTTGCGCAACGGTTTCCTCTTGTATGTCATCCACCGCGCGGGTGGCGGTGGAAGCATGTTGTATTTCCTTTTCATAATCTAAGGACTCGATCGCCAGCGGGCAGTGCTCACCCGCGCCTGTCCAGAGCACCATCTGTGTCTCCGTGCCCTCTTCTTCAAGGGTGCCTGCCACAAGGTGCGTGAACTGCCTGTCCGCAATGAGTACGGAGCTTTCGGAATCATTCAAGATAAAAGCGACGTCCTTGGGGGAAAGGCGATAGTTGATGGGGACAGCAACGGCCCCGAGCTGGGCCACGGCGTAATAGGCCTCCATGAAATAATGGCAGTTGGGGTGCAGGATGGCAACTTTTCCGTCTTTTTGTATTTTTAGTTCTCGCAGCAGATTGCACAGTGCATTGACCCGCCTGTCAAAATCCTGATACGTCAGCCGAAGATCACCGCACACCAGGGCTGCTTTTTTACCGTACAGTGTAACGGCTTTAGCCCTTATTTCAGGTATTATCATTCGCTGGCGTTGTGGGTTAGATGGAAGTTTTGTGCTGCGAGAACACTCTCTTGCTTCCAGCCTACAATTAAGAATGCATTAATGGATATCCTTATCTGCGGTCCAATCGAGGACCTCAATGGGAGACTTCAGGATTGTTGCTCCGGCAGTGCCGAGGGCTTCACATTTGCCCTTGACCGTGCCTGCGGAACCTCGAATAATGGCTCCGGCGTGCCCCATGCGCTTGCCTTGCGGAGAAAAGCGCCCCGCGATGTAGCTTGCAACGGGTTTTGTCATGCCGTTGGCAATGAATTCGGCTGCCTTTTCTTCCTGCATCCCCCCCACTTCTCCCACAATAATAACTGCGTCGGTTTCACCATCATCCTCAAAGAGCTTCAAGATATCCGGTAAGTTGCTTAGGACAACGGGGTCTGCGCCCATCCCGACGACAGCGCTTTGACCGATATTTTTTTCAGAGAGAATACCCGCAAACTCATACGAGAGGGTGCCACTGCGAGAAATGATACCCACCCGTCCCGGAGAAAAGAGCGATCCCGGCATGATTCCCATCTTGCCTTTGCCCGGGACGAGGATACCCGGTGTGGTGGGGCCGAGTGCAAAGACTCCTTTTTCTAATGCATAGGCCCGTATCTTCATGACATCATGGACCGGGATGTGCTCGGGAACCACAACAATAAGCTTTATTCCGGCGTCCACGGTTTCATAGAAGGCGTCTAAGACAAAGGCCGCCGGCACGAAAAATACCGAGGCGTTCGCCCCAGTTTGTTCAACCGCCTCCTCAACGCTATCAAAGACCGGTACGCCCTCGACAGTTGAACCACCCTTGCCGGGGGTAACGCCCCCCACAACCTTTGTATCATACTCCACCATCCAGCGGGTCTGGACGCTTCCGATTTTTCCTGTTATGCCTTGGACAATCACGCGTGTATTATCATCAATAAGAATACTCATTCTTCCACCTCTCTGTATTGTTTGCCTCAGAAAGGGTAGGTTACTCTTCCCCAACCAGTTCGTACAGGCGCTCCACCGCCTTTTCAGTAGGCGCTTCTGTTATAACATGCACACCGCCATCACGGAAAATCTCCCAGGTTTCTTCTTGGTGATTTCCGAGCGCCTTAGCCACTATGGGTAATTTCACTTTATGCTCCTTGATATATCGCACAACCCCGCGGGCGCCTTCGTGGATGGGGTTAATACCACCGTAGATGTTGATGATGATTGCGCGCAGGTCGGACTTCATCATGACGAGTTCCATGCATTTATAGAGCAGTTCTTCGGTGATACCGCCGCCGGTTTCAAGAAAATTTGCCGGCTTTAGCCGTTCGCCGATTATATCCATGGTCGCCATGCCCAATCCAGCGCCCGAGGATATAATCCCGATATCGCCACCAAGATCCACATACGTTACCCCAATTTCCCTCCCTTTGCGTTCTAATGGGTTTTCAATGCGCTCCGTCAACTCCGGCATCGGGCGCTTGATGCGGGAAAGGGCTGAATTATCGACTTCTATCACGGAGTCAACCGCCAGCAGGCCTCCTTGATACCCGGTTTTAAGAACCACCAATGGGTTGATTTCCGCAATAAGTGCCTCAAACTGGGCAAATACTCGATAGAGTCGAACCAAGACATCCGCAAATAAGGTAAGAAGTCGCTCGGATAACCCTAACCGCCTCAAAAGCATCCGAGCCTGATAGGGGAAAAACCCAAAGGCGGGATCGCAGTAGAACGATGTGATCTTATCCGGTGACGTGCGAGCGGTCTCTTCTATGTTGACGCCGCCTTCCGTACTGACCACCACGACCGGTTTGCCTGAGAAGCCGTCAACGGTGATACCCATGTATAGCTCATTTAAAATATCGGCCTTTTCGCACACCATGAGCTTATGGACGGGTAGACCCTTGATTTCAGAATTGAGCAAGGACGCTGAGAGTTCTTCGAGCTCCTCGGGCGTTTCGGCCGTTTTTACCCCCCCTGCCAGACCTCGTCCGCCGACAAGCACCTGGGCCTTGAGGACAACCGGATATCCAATCTCACCTGCTATTAACAGCGCGTCTTCGGTAGAGTCGGCAACACCCCGTCTAGGGACCGGTATACCGAAACCCTCAAAAATATCCAGCCCTTCATATTCATACAGTCTCATAGGCGATTTCAAACCTCTCGCATTTTTTCTAGGGCCGGGCGGGACCTCCACACCCCCATCCCGGCTGAACCTAACATTATTAGTTCCATATAGTCAATAAAATATCTTTAACTCGTTACCCACCCTGGCGATGCGCAAGAAGGCCAGCCATCACAAGTAAAAGGTGATCGATATGATTCATCGGGCTACCCTGTATGGGTGCTGTCTGGCGTCATTGTATGAAGGAAAAGGGCCTTATACTCTAAGGCCCTTTTTTATATCAATGGCGAGCGTTCAGTGCAAGCGCTATTCTTGACCATATACTAATGCGTGGAATTTGTCTTGTGGCAGCAGATGGTATGTGCCTGTGGCCCGCGTGCAGACCGTGCCTTCAACAGTTGCTATCGAGGCTTCCAAGTGTACCTTCGGGCCCTCCTGCGACACAATGTGACAGGAAACCATGAGTTTTTTATCTAAGTAAGCAGGTTTTAGAAATTGTATGGTAAGTTCTGCGGTAACACCCATCTGTTCAGTCAGCGTATGGGTTGTCCACCCCATAATTTCATCAAAGAGTCCGGACTGAATACCGCCATGAAGGACATTGCCTAAACCCACGAAGAGCCGGGAAGGTATATATTCAGTGGTAACTTCTCCGGTTTCTTTGTTCAGGTAGAATTTTAATTTTAGACCAACAGGATTCCTCTCGCCGCAGAAAAAACATTGTTGCTCAGGATACGGATTTGGAATTTCCTTTTTCATGTTTTACTATTTTTCTACCTGCGGCCTGCGATTTTAGCGAGAAGCCTGAGTATTTCAAGGTACAGCCAGATCAATGTTACCATAAGGCCGAAGGCCGCGTACCACTCCATAAATTTCGGCGCTCTTGATGCGGCCCCTCGTTCAATAAAGTCAAAATCGAGTACCAAGTTGAGTGCTGCGACAATTACGACAACGACGCTAAAACCGATGCCGATAGGCCCGCTTTCGTGAATGTATGGCATGCGTATTCCGAAGAACCCCAGCACTATCGTGATCATGTAAATTCCCGCAATTCCTCCTGTTGCGGCCACCACCCCTAGTTTAAAATTTTCCGTCGCCTTGATTATTTTCGATTTGTACGCCAGCAGGAGACAGAGTAAGGTGGCAAAGGTTAAGGCGACCGCTTGAATGACAATTCCTGGAAACTGTGCCTCAAAAAAGGCGGAGATGCCGCCAATGGCAAAACCTTCCAAGACAGCATAAAGGGGCGCTGTCACCGGGGACCATTGCTTTTTAAAAATGGTAATCATGGCAACAATAAAACCGCCGATGAGGCCACCATACAGCCAGAGCGTGATCGCCTGGGGAGTTCCGCTCGTGAAAAATTGGTTCCACACCCATGCGGCGGGGATCATCAGGAGCAGCAGCATCATGAAGGTTTTGTTCACGGTCCCTTGGATGGTCATCACCCGTGAAGTATCTGTTATCCTGGGAACATCGGTGAATGTCTTTGCATTCAATGCGGGATTTGCCGTTCTCATGGTATCCTCCTTATTGTTGATTGAAGCGTACCGAATTCTCTCATATAGTAGGATATAATGAAAATATACTGTAATCAAGCCCGGTTATCGTAAAGGCCTTAGGTTTTTCCTCATAACCGTGTAATGCTGTCCTTTAAAAAGTTCGCTACCTCTTTTTCGTGAGTTATTGCTATTAGATGTCCAGCATCGGGAATTATCGTGGCACCGGTTTGAGGTGATGAGATGACAAAGTCTTTGGCGCCATGAATATGGGAGTAATCGCAGTGAGGTGCAGGATTGCCGCGCCATTCAAAAACGGCCTTGCACATAGCTTTAATAAACGCGCTATCCACATTACCGAATATTTTTAATAAGTGATTTTTGCTTATGGTGCCTGCTTTGCCTACAAAGGTTTTTATGAGATTTATGGGAGCGATTTCAGATAGGACACTTAGTTTTTTTAAAATAGGGCTGATATGGTCAGGTGTCAAGGTACTGCCAATCAAGACTATTTTTTTGACTTTAATATACTTTGCTATTTCTGCAGCAACTATTCCTCCCAGCGATGAACCACCGACTATATCGGATGAATTTATATTATATTCGTGGATTATTCTTAAAGAAATATCTTCTATCGTTTTTTCGTTGTTATACGCGGGCCAGTTAAGATATTGTACCCCCTGCAATTTTTTAAACGCCGGGCCATACATCGTGGCGTCGGCCCCCATGCCAGGCAGTATGTATGTTGTCACGCGACCACCGCCTCTCTCGTGCTTCAATTCTGCTGTGAACTACATGATTTGATACGATATACTATGGTTGCACACAGTTGACGGTAAAAGCAAACCAATTGCCGAATGAAGTTACTGCACTAAATTCAGCGTTGTTGTACAACATCTGAACTGCGTATGTACTTTTTAGAACGTATCGATTTTATTTTTTTCCGGTAATTTTTAATCCTATCATATTCCCCGTTACCGCACAATTGACTAATTTTGTATCTTTGATTAACTCTTTCAGCTCAGAAGTTGTATAAGCTGCATTGATCGAAGAAATCAGTCCCGGACGTATTTCCTTTGGTTGTGTAGCGACATATAAAAACCATCTCATCAAAAAGAACATGTCTCTGCGCAGGTCCGAAAGAAAGAACCTGCCGCCTGGTTTTAGCACCCTCCATATCTCATTCATTGTGTTTTTTGGATCTTCCCACTCATGCAAAGAGCCGTTGGTAAAAACAGCATCAAACATAGTACTGTCAAAAGGCATCTTATTACCGCTGCTTCGGACGTATTCAACCCTGCTCGTTAAACCGTATTCTTGTGCGTTACGCTCGGCGATGGCTATCATATCTGCGCTGATATCCAATCCCTTGAGCCTTGTCCCTTCGGTATTTTTCAGCCACTCGAGACCCAAATATCCCGGGCCAGGACCAATTTCCAAGGCGAGGCCTTCGGTTATGCCGCTTTGTATGATATCATTCGTCTCTATCCATCCCCTGTCGCGTAATTTCCTTTGCATAGTATCGTAGATTGCAACAGTGAATTCTCCTTCGATGCCTGAATCCGTTTCAATTATCCTTGCTTTTGGCATAATTGCCTTCATCCATTATTTTGGTATCATAAAAAACTTATCTGTCACAGGATGATTCTTTATCCTTTTATGATGCTACCTTACTAAAACTAAAGGTCCATCTTCCTTGATCTTTCAATTTAAAAAGCTTATTTGCAGTCAATCGTTGCACAATTTCGATTTCCTTCATATGATGATCACTAAAATACATAATCCCCTGATCTTTCAGCACTCTGTAAAGCTCCATGAGTACTTCTTGATGATTATTAAGGTCATGAAAGACATCAAAGAAAATTATATGATCAAGGCAGTTGTCGGAAAGAGAAGTGGAACAGTTTGAGTGGATTGTTTTCACATTTTCAAGGTTCTTTTTTCGAGCCTTTCGCTTGACCATGCTCACGGCAAGAGGATTGATATCGAGAGCATAGACACTTCCTGATGGGCCTATGTTTTCTGCTATCTTTGTTGTAAATACTCCTGGCCCACAACCAAAATCAAGGACGTGCGAACCAGGTTTAATCTTGACCTCAGCCAACATCTTATCCGGAGGCATGAACATATTACGGATCGGTATGCCGACCAGAGCCATCATTGTAAATGCGAAATTAAACATTTTTTTCTCCGCCATAGTAATTTAGGGTTTCCCTTTTTATAAAATCTACGACCACTCAACACACACATGCTTACCGAGCATCTGTCCCTTCGGTTGCAGACGAATTATACGTTTTTTCACCGAAATGCCTTTTCATTTTTTCCCTGAACTTGTTCGCCCATGGGGGACGGGGGTGAAAATGCTCATCGTGATCGTGTCCGTGACGACCCGCTTTGAATAAAATATGTGTCAGAATCAACAGACCCCACGCCTTCCAGAAACCGATGGTGGGGAGCCCGAAAATTGCAGGCATAAGCCAGTTCCACAGCAGCATGACAACCCACCCGAACAGAAAGGCTATGAATACCCCGACGGCAACGCCGCCAAGCACCATCATAATTATTCGAATAATTCTCTTAACCATGACACCCTCCTATCATTTTTCGTCCAGCATATTTTTTATTTCTTGCAATTGCTTCCTTAAATAAAGAACCGCGTATCTTTTTCTTGAAATAAGTGTATTGATCGATTCCCCGGTCATTTCCGCGATCTCCTTGAACGTCATTTCTTCCAATTCCTGCAATACAAAGACCATACGCTGTTCCTCGGGCAACGCCTCGACACTTTCGATAAGGGCCTCTGTGATCAGGTTTCTATAATACGCATGCTCCGGATGAAGACCGGAATCGGCAATGAGATCTTCTATTCCGCATTTTTCCACGTCTTCAATAGGAACTGTTCGTAGTCGCTTTTTTCGGTACCAGTCGATGATCTTGTTACGGGCTGCGGTATACAGCCAACCCAGTACATTATCAATCTGATCCGTAACGCTGATACCTTGCAAGGTATGGTAGAAGACATCTTGGAGGATGTCCTCTGCATCCTCCCGGGTTGAGACCCTGCTTCTGATATACGCCAGGAGTCTGCTTTTTTCTTCTTTATAAACCTTGGCTATTTCGAATTGCAGTGCCATTTCCATATCACTCTTAAAGACGAACTACAGGGAAAAATATTGCAAAGAGGGTGATAAAAAAAGAGAATATTTTTCGCGCCGACTTATTATAACAGACAGGCGCGGACGACGTAAACGGTCGTATAGAAAAAAAGGAAAGAGCTGATGGGCGACGGCGGCGGGAATTCCGAGCTGGTCAGTTACCCAGATTCCTTTTGGCTTGGCAGTATCACCCCCCCCTGAGAAGAGAAGAAGTATCAATTACAACAAATTTGTTAACCACATTAAGGTATAGTTAATCTTTATGTTTGTTGTAGGTGGGCGGGAGATGATATTATATTGTCGTTTGGTAAACAATAGACCTTGGTGTGATGACCAATAGATCCAGCCTTATGTGTACAATTGATATAATTAACGGTGGAAACGCTCATGAAACAGGATTTGTTATGTATGCTAGACTGCCTCTCTGCACATTTCTATGAGGAACTCGCTCAGGGTGAGGTCTTCTTGGAACCAGTCGATCTCTTCTCCTAGTATACCCTGCCATACCAAGGGGTCAGAACTGCTCAGGTCTTGCCTTTGGATCCCCCACGAGACAAGTCCCTGATCATCATCCATAAAGACCAACCAATCCATGTACCAATCCAACTCCTCGATTGATCTCAGGCGGTTTTGTTTCTTATTTACCCAGTGATACCCAGCTACGGAGTAATAGTCGAACAGGGCCCGAGGGATCTGCAGGCCGCGTTGGGCGAGCCTGGCCTGGACGGCTTCTTCTCCGAGACCATTTGCTGGCTCCGGTTCAGAGCCGAAAATCTCGCGGAAGTGGGATTCGTAAAATAGCTCAAACATTACTCGGGATTTCCTCCTGCAACACAGAATAAGATTATTGATAGCTTCGTGATTAATACAAAAGCTGCCGCTCTTTCTATCTGATTGTAATAATTAATAAAAATATTAAAAAAGTCAAGTATAAAAATTCGTGTCTAGTCCTTTTACCTCATGAATGCCATCCGGCTCATATCAGCTTGTTACCGTTGAGTGATTTACTTTTTATAGTATCGCATAGCCTCGGGGATATAGGTTTTGATCTTTTCGATGCGTGATTCCGGGGCGGGGTGCGTCGACAAGAAGGCGGGGGGCCGTGAACCGCCTTTCTCGTTCATCTCTTCCCAAAAGCGAACGGCCTCGTGAGGATCATATCCTGCCTTGGCCATCAGGGTCAGACCGATGCGATCCGCCTCGTTTTCATGCAGGCGGCTGTACGGCAATAAAACGGCCAAATTGGCGGTGACGCCGTATGCCAGCATAAAAAGTTCTTGGGTTTCCTCCGGCTGCTCGTTCAGGGCCACTGAAAGTGCCACGCCTCCCAGCTGAGCCAACAGGGCCTCACTCATCCGCTCATTGCCGTGTTCGGCTATGGCGTGGGCCACCTCGTGTCCAAGCACCACCGCCAGGCCGGTATCAGTGCGGGTAAACGGCAGGATGCCGGTATAGACCGCTACCTTCCCACCCGGCATGCACCAGGCGTTGGCCGTTTTATCGTCCTTGATGACGTTGAACTCCCACCGGTAATTTCCTACTTTTTCTCCCGCCCCGGCCTCCTTCAAAAAGTCCTCGGCCGCTCGGGCAATTCTGCTTCCCACCCGTGTGACCATCTGGACCTGCCCTCGGTCGGTTGAGAGCTTGGATTCTTTCAGGACCTTTGTGTATTCCTGGTCGCTGAGGGAGAGCAGTTCGGACGAAGGGATAAGGCGCAGGCTCTTGCGCTCGGTAAGCGGGACCGTCGCGCAGGCGGCAAGCACAAGACAAAGGATGGTGAAGAACACTACTCTGCGCAAGATATATGCTCTGCTATAATTTTCGGCTCTATTACTCATGGTTGCCTCCTTTTTTATTCTAGTACGTTAGTTATGTCTTTAAATCCCAATGGTTGGGAATAATGATTCGCCCACTTTCCTTTCATTTCGCTACGGCGATTTCTACCCGTCGGTTGAGCGCTCGTCCATCCGGTCTGCTGTTGTCAGCGACGGGTCGAGACTCACCGTATCCTTTGGCCTCTAGACGCGAGGCCTCTACTCCCTTGAGCACCAGCCAATCAACGACAGCCTGAGCGCGTTGTTGCGAGAGCTTTTGGTTGTACTCATCACTCCCTTGCGAATCCGTGTGCCCTTCGATCGTCAACTTCAGTGAGGGGCGTGATTGGACCGCCTTTAAGATTTGTTCCAGCGTTTCCGTGGACTCGGGCTTGAGGGTTGCCGAATCGAAGTCGAAGTAGATTCCGTATACGATGGCGCGGCCCACCGCGTCCAAAGAAGTGCCGATGGCGTCCTTCTTCGTCTCACATTGAGGCTGCCTGCCGTCAGTAACCTTTGTGCCGTACCAGAGCCCTCGATAGGTGCCATTTTCGTACCACATGCCGTTGAGGAAGCTGCCGTCAGCGGTCAGCACCATAACGGCAGTGCCTGTCTTTGGTCCGCTCTCAGTCCACTGAAACCTGATGACCCGGCCGTCAGTAGTCCCCGACAGAATGCCATTGCCCCAATCGTAGCAGCCCTCTATTGTGTTGCCATATTGTTCCAATCGCAACAGCCTATAGTTTGTGTCATATACGTCTTTAATAAGCCTCTGTTGAGGGGCCGCTCCGACGGGCTCACCATAGGCCTCAAGCTCCATGATCTCCGTATAGGCTGGATGTCCCCAGTTCGATAGCACAACCAGCTTAAGCCATTGTGCCTGGGCCGGCTTTTTCAGTGCGAAGGCCTTTCGCTCCCCCTTGGCAGCTTCACCAGCATAGACGAGATCGAAACCCTTCTCACGGGATGTCGTGGAGGCATAGAGTTCAAACTTCCGAGCCGATATTCCCGGGTAACCGCTTTCCTGGGCCCTGGTATTGTCTACAACAAACTCCGTGAGCTGAAATTGGCGTGATAACTCTATTATGATGGTATTGGGATACGCCTTGTTTTCGGCGCTGCACCAGCCGATATCGGGGGTCCCGTTCAGGAGCAAGAGGGCTGCCCATTGTTCGTTGTACTCGCTCGTTGCCGAGATAACCACCGCGCCGCTGGCGATATCCAATACGTCTTGCTTCTCGGCAGCCATCAGAGGGTTTGGAGTAAGAACCCACACAAGCAATACAATACCCCATGCTAGTTTTTTCATTGTTTCACCTTGTCGGAGGATTACCTGTTAAAAGAATGAGCATTCGGCCGCATTCTTCTCTTAAGATTATATTCTTAAAGCGAAAGGAAGTACACTAATAGGCATAACCAGATTATGCAAAAGATGAACGGTGTGCCTACTAGGTAATATTTTGAGGATGCCCCGCCAAAGATTCGAAGCAGAAGAGGAGTCTTCCGATATATTTTTGCTTTATTCAGGATTTGAAACCTTTCGTCTTTTGGATAATTGTTTGCCAGTTCATTGATCTTGATCTGCCATATTTTTTGAAACAGTGAAGTCCTCCCAATCGAGAGCACCCACACAAAGGATAATATGGCCCCGCCCACGTAGATCGGCCAATTCTCAGCTGTGAACCCCCCGCTGACGTTGACCGCCGACAAGAGGAGGGCATTGACGAGCAACAATATCTGTAACTTGTTGGTTTTTATGGGATTTTCTTTAGACCAGAGGTCAAGGAGTTGTTTGTATTGCTCATAATTCTTATCGGCTTTATTCATGATTTTTAAGCGCCCTCCATTTAATTATATAACATCAATACAATAATAGTGAATCCTCATTATGAGGAATTGCAGGTTTGAGCTCAACGTATACCTTTCGTTTAGGAGCCGAGGTTCATTGTGCGATAGCTGGAAAATCTTGCTTTAGTTGCTCAACAATTTTTTTTATGGCCCGTTTGAGGGCTTTTTGTTTGTGACTTGACGAGGACAAACTTTTGTTTTTATAGTCCGCGGTCCACAATTGTTTTTTTTGAGAGCTCTTGATAGTGATGCGTAAGGTATCGTCTTCAGGCATGGCAGTACGTGTCACGGTACTATCTGTATCCCGTGGTGTACCGCCTCCACTCAGTCCTATGTAGCCGGTTCCGGTATACCAGGAGTTCGCAAGAACGGAACCTGTTGTAAAGTCTGATGTTGCGTCAAGAAAGGAACTGTCAGACGTACCGGCGTAGATTATCTCTATGATGCCCCGGTAGGAACCCTTGTCTGATATGGCAATATACTTGCTAAATTCAGGGGCCGTGGTCTCATAGATTGCTCTGTCCATTATGAAATGACCGCTCCGCACCCTTATTTGGTAGGGTTGATTGTTAAGCAGCGTGGAAGCACTTTCGGTGTTTTTGTTTGTTTTTAGTGTAGAGCAGCCACCTGCCAGCATCATCAACGCCGCAATGATCGAAATCGCACTTATCATGCGATTCATCAGCACAACTCCTTTAAGAGGATTGTTGTTCTTATGATCAGATTATAAAATGCCTCAGAAGAGTATAACACTCCCTCCGAGGCACTCGCAACAGCACCCTCTGGAAACTCCTTTTGCATAATTACCTCCAGAAGGTCGAAAGACAGATTATTATATTTCTTAATAATAGCAATATCCTGTATATACTCTCTCACGATGCCGCGCCAATGTCAATCAGAGAAATGGTGTGTTTCGGCAAGAAAAAGATGAGGTTTATGGAGGCAGAGGATATAAGCCCTTCGCTGGAAAGAGAGACTATGTTATTAATCCTCGCTTGTCGCGGATGAAGATCCGACCCCCCGTTCCTTTCCCAATCCACGCACCCGCGCGGGGTGCGACGAGGCAAAATGGCGAGAGCGATGATGTACACAAGGTTTCAATCCACGCACCCGCGCGGGGTGCGACCAAATATGGAGCCACAGAGAATTTTAGAACTTATGTTTCAATCCACGCACCCGCGCGGGGTGCGACGGCCCTTGGATGGTGGATATATGATAGGGTCTCCAGGTTTCAATCCACGCACCCGCGCGGGGTGCGACCTTGGATGGTGGATATATGATAGGGTCTCCAGGTTTCAATCCACGCACCCGCGCGGGGTGCGACGACGCAAAACGGGAGAAAATAGATTAATGATCTTGTTTCAATCCACGCACCCGCGCGGGGTGCGACCGGAGAGCGACCGGAATTGGAGCATCGAGGATCTCGTTTCAATCCACGCACCCGCGCGGGGTGCGACATACAAACACTAACCTAACGATTTCAAAATATTTTTTCAGCTATTTTTGCGCAGTCCACCCACTGTAATCCCCATCATATTCAGTTGTCAAAGAGCTCTTGATAGAAACCTTTTGATGTCCGCATGTTATATCAGGTGCGAACCCCCCTGGGAATTCATGTCCGCTTCAGGTTCGCAACTCACGTTTAGACAATCAATGGCCCCTGCTGGTCAATTCCTTTCTTGGCGCCGATATGCTCAACCCGTCTGCGCCAGTTAGAGCCGAGATAATAGAACCTCAAACTGTCCACTTTCTGATCTATCTCATCAATGAGCCGTTGCTTTAAAACGGCCCACTGAGCAGGATCAACAATGCACTCAAAAACAGAAAACTGGACACGCTGACCATAGTCCTGACAGGCCTTTGCCACTCGATGCAAACGACGGGGGCCTTTTTGATCTGTCGTGGAGACATCATAACTGACCAACACAAACATCCTCTTCCTCCTGACCGAAGGGCAACCTTCGGCTATTTCCAGATGAACGGGGGATAGCCATCCAAATCTCCTCTCAAATACCGCGCCATCAGCATGGCCTGGACGTGGAACAGAATCCCAATCCGCACCTTCTCGTCAAGAAAGGGGTGCACGATCTCTTCCTGTTTTCGCTCCTGATACGCCACGAGAACCGTCTTGCGTGTATCGTTTTCCATGATTACGGCCCCGGAATCCATCTTTTTGAATCCCTTATCCTGCACCTGTTGAAGATTGATCAACGACAGGGTCAGGCGATCGGCAATAAACGGCCTGAATTCCTCCATCAGGTCAAGCGCGAGCCCAGGCCGCCCCGGACGGTCACGATGGAGGAAACCGACTGCCGGGTCAAGCCCCACCGCTTCCAAAGCCGACCGCACATCGTGCATTAAAAGGGTGTAGATAAAAGAGAGGAGGCAGTTGACATTGTCCAGCGGCGGCCTGCGATTTCGCTCATCGAATCGAAAGGCCTCTTTTTGCGCGACAATCAGGTGATCGAACACATTAAAATAGATATGGGCAGAATCCCCCTCGATACCGCGCAGAACATCCAACGGTGCATCCTGATCCAACAGTTCAAGCTGCCGGTTGAGCCGCATGGAGGCGCTTCTGACCTTCTGCTCCTCGATCTTGCCGGCATGGTCCCGAAGCGCGCGCTGTAAAACAGTGCGGCAGTTGGCGATCTTCCCCGTCAGGATGAATTTTGCCGTCCCCGCGGAGAACGTGAGGTCATCTGCCTTCCGGTATTGCTCGCGCCTGAGCAGGACATTTTCCGAAACTGGTCCTTGAATCTTGGCCAGAAAGCGCCCGTGCTCCGTCAAGAAGCTTATGGCCACGCTGTTTTCTGCACAAAAACCCATGAGATAAGGGCTGCAAGAGACATTGCCGAAACAGACGATCCCGCCAAGCGTATGTACCGGCACACGAAGACGGACCTCTCCGTCCGCTTTTACGACGACTGTCTCTCCTTCCTTGGCAAGGTAGGTCCCTTGCGTAGTCACAAAGAGGGTATTGAGATGCTTTTTCATGCTGATTCAATCATTCGCGTTAAGTACCGTTTCACCGAGGACTTTTTTTCAATAGTTCTTGGCATGCATTCTCCGACGAGTGAACAGCTTTTACAGCGCTTTTCATAGACCGGCGGCGGTGTCTTCCCGGCGTTGATCAATTGGCGCACCTTATCGACAGTTTCTTCGGTCTCCAGCCGAAGGGCGTTATCGAACGTCACATCAAGCCGCCGCCGGGTGCGGCCATAAAAGATAGCGCCCTCTGGCACGGAGACAGAGAGCATCTCTTCCAGACAAAGGGCCTGGGCGCAGAGCTGGATCAAATCACAGTGGTCATGCTTTGGCTTGCCTCGCTTATACTCCACGGGAAAGGGCTGCCACATATCCTTGCCGACACGATGGAACTCCACCACGTCGGCCTTGCCGATTAAACCAAGCCTCAAGGTTCGCAGCGGCAGGCCGTATTCAATCCGCACATGCCCCCTGGACTCACGGTCTTGCTCATGGACCCGCTCGTGCATGATCCTGCCCTCGGCAGTGGCCCGGTTCTCATCCCAGAGTTGCTCGATGTGAATCAGGGCACAGCGGCGAGGACAGTAGCTGTATTGGTTAAGTGCTGAAATCGGAACAGGTTCATCCTCCGCTTCTCTCCAAGAAACAATTTCAGCCATTGGGGTGTTCCTTTTCCAGTCTGCCTGTTGTATCGTCCCAAATCCACAATTCCACTCCGTTTGGGATTCTTTTTTTGTTTACAGTCACAGTATAATGTTCAAACCTGCGAGGAGTTGTTTCATTATCATTTTTCATGGCTTCCTTATTGTTCTGAATGTCTATCACCTTACCGATATCAAGCAGTGCCTGCGCAGGAGCGCAGCCAAGTTTCGCCTGTCTTACTCGCTGTTCCGGTTTTGTGTCAGTACCGACATGCTTGAATACAAATAACCCTCGTCGCGCCATATATCCTTTGCTTGCAGAGCGGTCGTGGTCATACATCTTAGCGAGTGCTTCCCAAAGGAGATCAAGATCGTTGTCTGAAAAGTTGGTGCTTTCCGCAAGGTTTGCACTGATGAAACCTTTCGCAACGTAAAGACCATAGGGAATTAAGTTCTTACGGCCCATAGTGCGAAGTTCATCTTCCGGCTGTTTTTCCTCCCATTCTACATGCTCCTGATATGTCGCATCCCTTTTTATTTCCTTAGACGTGGGTGTTTTTGCGACGCGCGTAATACCGATATCAAAAGGAAGGACTGAATCCATTGATCGTGCAAATGACATCTGAACCGGGCCGCGAACCTGGCCAGCATTAGCCCCCGTGCTAAGCACAGCGCCAAATGTTCTTATGTCGTAAAAATTTGCACACAACCAGTCTCGCGCCTTTTTGGACTGTACCTTTGTAGACTTTCCATCCTTTGGCACAGAACCGTTTGCTTTTTCATGTGCAAGCGCAATGGGTTTGTTTAGATTTGTCAAGTGCTCTATAAAGATCGCATTTGGCGCTTTATTATCATATGCCGCCTGCACATAGTTTCTAATACGGCGCTTCAGCGCAACATCAGAAACCAGCCCCCTCATATCTTCTGGGTCGATGCGTGGCGCATTGCCTGCATCCGGGTCGCCATTAGGATTGCCGTTTTCACAATCAAACAAATAAAGGAATTCATAACGGTTTTGGATACTCATTGGTTTCCCTCCTTATTCATTGAGATCATTGTTCTCGATATCTTTTTGTTTTTACCCTTAGCCAGCATTAAGTGACGCAATTTGCTGATAATAGCCAAGCGCAAACAGGCTCTGTTCTTCCAATGTGAGCGTCCGGGGGACAACATCCTTAATGCGACCCATTATCTCAGCGATTTGATCCTCCCAGTCAAACTGACCACTTTCCAACTTACCGAGATGGTTCTTGGCGTTGGCAGCAAGCCGACCGAGGATAAGACCCGGTGTTTGGCTTGCTGCAGTGTAGTAACGCTGTACAACACCAGCTCCTACATCGCCGAGTGCAGCCCGCTGCAAGCGGGCAAACACCGCGAGCAACCTGCCGCAGTGATATGCTGAATGTGGATGTTCGGGATTTAAGTACGGTTTCATATTGTCATCTCCTTTCCTAATGAAATAAGCTTTAATTAAAGCCATACGCCGATAAACCAGATTTAATAAAGCCGGATAGTCTTGTGACCTTTCTGAAGGACGTCTTCTTTCTTCTTCTGCAAGGGCAAGCATATGCGACGCTAATAAAGGAACAATTCGTCCAAGCACTGCTTGAGGAAATGGTTCTCGACAAATCGCTGCCCGCCAGAAAACACGGCTGAAAGCGCCAATAGGTTTAATCCAGTCCGCATACTCTTGGCTGAACTTCTTTAGTGGCAGCAACGCTGTTACAATACGCTCGAAGCTTGACCACTTGGCTACTTTGTCTCCACTAATTGAAGTAATCGCCAAGTCATCAAACCATGCCTGCAAAGACAGAATAAGTTCTCTAAGTGGGCCTTCATGCCAGTCACGTACCATGACACGACCAGGTGCGCCAGAAACAAGCATGGCATAGAATTCGTTAGTCAAAAGATCAGGTCTCCTCCCAGTTGAAATGGATTCGAGGATCTTCGTTACCTGATCCATTGCATCAGCAAACTCTTTCTCTCCTGACGTCTGTATCCATGACAATGGATCATTTTCTGTTCCTTCAATTGCTTGCTTGAACCAATATACAATATAGGAGTTGCCCAGGCTGACCCTATGTTTTTTAAGAAGATCATTTAGTGCCGTCACATAGACTTTTGCTGTTTCTTGAGAGGTTGCTGCATTGAAAGCATTTACTAGCCCATAGGAACGGTAGGCGTCTTTATCAAATGAAATAAGGCTGTCACCGCCTCTACCGCCGACGCCTTTCAGTCCTTGAATCTTGCCTTCATGCCGCTCGACAGGCGTAACCAGGTTACCCGTTATCAGGCACCGCATTTTGAAGGAATTGCCCTTTTTCTTCTTGCCAATCTGGTCAACCGGGCTTGAACGCTGAATCCGAAATTCATTACGCCACCAGTCATGCCAGTTAGGTGCGTCCACCAAGCTGACTGGGCCGATTCTAAGCGTAGCGAAATCGCCTTTTTTCGCGTTCAGGTGTTTTAGCTTTTTACAGATAGTGAGACGATTAGCTGGGCTGCTGAGCGCATTCGCTGCCGTTGACAGTGTCTGCATGAAGGGACTTCCACGTTGTAGGAAGTCAACAAAAGTTTCGAATTTTGGCGTTATTAATGTGGGAACCTCCGTACCCTGATAGAGAATTACCGTTGAAAGTTTATCTACAAGGAAATGAGCTCCGTCTTTTCCCTGAGCTTTTGTTCCTGCATGAGGACAACCAGCTTGGAGTTGCCCTTTTTTATCGTCTCCCAATGGTATTACCTCCGGGTTTTCGCCTCTATCATCAAAAGCAATCAACCATTTTAACGGACGTTCACTAAATCCTACCTCTGCAGCAAGACCCCGAGTTTCAGCATATTTTAAAATGTGGTGTAGCATACTCAGCCCTCCGGTTTTAGAACTTCCGCGCTCTCATATGACGGCACTTTCATGATACCACTTTGAATCGAAGCATGAAAAACGCTGATAAATTGCGAAGAATACTCGTCATTTTCTTTCCTGAGATCGAATGTATCATAAAGCATTATCCCGATTTCGGTAGAGTAATCACTTAAAGCTCTGTTGTTTTTTTCGTCTCCCTCCTCAACAAGCAAAAAATAAGCAGGAAACTCACGACAGCCAAAGAATGGCTGGTAGAAACATTTACCATGACTTGCAAGCCGCTCAAACTGAGCATCAAAGGTTTTTGTATTTTGTTCATTCCCACGAAAGGCAAGATGAGCACAAATACGATAGTGAACATCCTTCAATGCCATAGTCTGGCGTTGCGTACGTCCCCTTAAATCATTATCCGTATCGTCAGCGCAAAATGGTTGTTCTATTTCTTCAGTTCTGTCACTTATCCATTTAAATACTTCCTGAACACCAACATTCCCTTTTACTTCATTTCGTCTTAGCGCGATATATTGCGGCGGCTTCAGGATTTCAACCTTTTCAACCTGCCAGTAGAAACCGTAGGACCTTTTCCAATAGATTGCATCGAAAATCCCGCGCGCCGCTGAAGGTGTAATGACAGGATAGCTGAAACGTTCAACTTTCATTTCAGGTCGAGTGAAACAGGCAAAATCGCCCCATACCTCAAGACAATAAGTTTTACCTCGCATAACTGTCCCTCCTTTCATCCAATCCAAATATTGAGCGAACCTGATGGTATCAGCCCCAACACTGGATGATAATCTTCTTTCCTGATATAAATAAACCAATCATTTTGTTCCTTATCCTTTCGCCCAGCAATCTTCACAGTAATGAGTGAGTCCCAAATAGTGTCATCATGTTTAGGGCGATAAACACTTACAGCTAGTGAACGGGCACGCCTGATCCATTCAGAGGTTAGTCCAATTGTATTCCCCTCATCGCATAGCTTGTCAAATTCTGCGATGAGCGGCTGGTATGGTACGAGGACGTTGATGGCATCTTGTTTAATTAATCGATATTCTTTCGCTATGTCGGGAAAGCTGCCAGCCATGACATATTCTAATAGTCTTTGAGTTCTATCCATCGCTTCCGGCTTACTGATATCGTAAAGTTCGTGATAATAAGCCGTTATAAAATCCGGATTATCAAGGCACATTTTATCTTCCCCATGTCGCCTGAATAGCATCTTTGTAACCTGCGCTGCCTGCCCATAACTGGGATCTGGAAATTCGTTTTCATTGTTTCCAATCAACGGCTGAAATACGTGAACTTGTCCAAGCTTATCCTGCCGACCTTCACGGTTGCATCTGCCCGCCGCCTGAATAATAGCTTCAAGGGGCGCATATGCACGATAAACTGCAGGAAAATCAACATCCACACCTGCCTCGACACATTGGGTGGCTATGAGTCGCACTGACTGTTTGTCAAGAAGCCGCTTACCTACCGTTTCTAAAACAACCTTACGATGAGCAGGGCAAAGGTTTGTGGAAAGATGAGACGCTTCCGCGCCGATTTTATCCCAAACTATTCTGGCATGACGCTTAATGTTTACAATGCATAGCACCTGAAAATGTTTCTTCAACTGATCAGCCAGCTCATCCCAGTTTTTACTTTTGTCCGGGTTATCCCATGAAACATGTACACGTTTCATATTGGTAAAAAGGTTTTGTGGCTCAGAAACAATTCTGTGTGGCTGCCAGCCGGTTGCACAATGAGACATAACGTTTTCATGCAGATGTTCAAATGCAGGTTGAGTAGCTGTGGAGAATACCACACTTGAACCATAGTTGTGCGCAAGGTGTGATAATGCTGCAAGAGATGGCACTGCAAGATTTGTAGGCAGCGTCTGTACTTCATCAAACAAAATAACTGACCGCGTTAGACGGTGAAGTTTTCTGCAAGCCGAGGAGCGGTTGGAAAAAAGTGATTCAAGCATCTGGACGCTCGTCGTAACAATTAGAGGAGCATCCCAATTCTCAGCAAGCAGCCGTCTTTGCCTTTCAGCAGCCTCTTGTTCGCCAGATTTGCCCTCGCTATCAGATTTAGCCTTTTCTACCCCGATTTCCGCAAGCGAATGGTGTTCTAAAACATAGTGTCGTCCAAAGTGAGATTCGAAAATCCCTCGGTAAATAGATGCCGTTTGTTCAATGATGGAAAGGTAAGGGAGGACCATTACCACTCTTCTCAATTTCTTCTCTATGGCATGCTTTAGAGCGAACGCTAACATCGCCAATGTCTTGCCGCTGCCGGTTGGAGCGGTAAGGGTAAATAAGCCTGTTTTCGAATCTGCTACTTTTAGACAGTTATTAAGCAATGTATTGCGTACTTCTCTCACCTCCGGCGCAGCCTGGGTTTTGTCTTGCAATTCCTTTATATGCTCAAGCAGTATTTCCAATGCTCGTTCTTCTTGTAATTCCGGTCCACGCTGCCGATATTGTTTTCCTTCTGTTATGCTGTTGAAATGTGCTTCAGTATCCAAAAAATCTGCATCAACAAGGGCAGAAAATATCATGCGGACATCCAGCATTGAACTTACAGTACTTTTTAGTTCATTGCTTAACAATGCCTGGACAATTTTTGGTTCTATCCCGTCAGAAGTCAGTCGAGATTTTAAAACATCGAGATTGCCTTCGCTTAATCGAAGTTGTAGCGGATGATTTGTTGTAAGTTGTGTTGGGTCGAGAGCCTTCAGGTGGTTTTTATTGAGATATTGCAGTCCAATATGATGTCCTTCAATAGCCAGCGAAGCAGCCATGGCTTTAAACTCAAAGAGTGCCAGCCAAGCACCTAGCGACCAATGATCTATTTTTTGTGCTTCACCTTTGAGCCTATCCTGAAACAAATCGCCATATTTGCCGAAATCGTGTAGCAAGCCTGCTAAACTTGCTTCACCCGCTATATGAGAATTTGTGAGAAATTCGCGTATTATTGCATCGACCGATGACAGATGATCTTTAAGATCATGTTTCTTACCGACCTTGTTAGCGCTATGCGCATAATATTTTGTCATCTTTAATACTTACCTAGATCATGCCATAACACTGCCAAATACCCCCAGTCGCTGGCGTTGAAATCGTCGGCAAACGTCCGGGCCTTTTCTGCAACGTTTTTTAGGTGTTCTTCAAGGGGTTGCCAATCTTTTGGTGGCTTACCATCAAGGGAATGGGCATAGTATTCGTCTTGCATAGCGGGATACCCCAACTTACAAGTCAATGCCGGTTCGCTGCCGGTTTTCTGTTGGCACCCCTGCCAACAGTTCCGGGAGGGAGGAACTTCTTTACAGACTATCTACACCCAAACGGGAATCACCGAAATACAAAAATTTCACAAATTTCTTGGTCAGGTAGAAGGACTAGAGAAAAACCAGGGAATGAGGTTGAATTCTTTACCTTTCGCCCTTCCGCCTATGATTTTCCCTCATTCACCAACCTTTTCATTTCCTCCAAACAAAAAGAGCCTGGGGAGACCCTTCCCCCCCACCACATTAATCATGAACTCTGTGGGGGATTTCGCCCCGCCCAGCGTTAGGTCCACTATGTTGCGCTCTCCTGCGGGGCTCAACTATCCGCGCCTCCCTTTCTAAAAACCCTCTTGTAGACACTTTGACATCGCATAGTACGATATCAAAGATGCTGCCTCTTGATGATTGAGCCGGTAGCAGTTGAGCCGTAACCGTGAATTGCCACTGTGCGACTTCACGTTTGTAACCTTACCATGCGTTTCCAATGGGGTCGGTTTAGTTCAGTTTTCCTCATAGGTCTTCCATGCCATCACAGTAGAACCGCCCCCCTTTATGTCTGTATCCCCCATGAAATACAGCATTGAGATGCTTGGAAGTTTCTTGAGAACTCAGCTCAAGTCGCAATATATTGTATCTTATTGTAAATATTTAAAGAAAAAAGTCAAGGGAAAAGCTGTTATGCGAGAGATTAGGAGATATGGTATAATCCCCACCTTATTTTTTATTCGGGGGCATTGCATGGTAATACTGGAATTTACATCAGTCGACACCTTGCGAAAGCTCTGGTGGCTGCATGATTCGTTCTGGCATGCGGCCCTGGTTAAGGAGCTGGGGTTTGAGCGGGCCAACCAGATCAATCTGGAAGTAGCAGAAAAGCTCTTCCGCATGATGACCAACCAACTCTTACGAGAGGGGATTATCGAGCGCCCACGCTCCATTCAAGATTTGATGTCCATCTTCAAGGTCATCTGGAAGAACTCTTTTTTCGACGACCTCTATATCACCGATCCGATTTCATATGAAGGCAACACCGCCGTGTGGATCGGGAGCCAGTGTCACGCCTATGACGCCGTCAAAAAGGCGCGGATGCTCGAAGGGTATGAGTGCGGCTGTCAGGCAATCCGTAACGGCGTGATGAAGGCCCTGCGCCTTACGCCTTCGCACACTATAAAAGAAAGCCTGGTCAAGGGGGACAATCGCTGCGTGATCGAAATCACCTTTGCCCCTGATAGATCATGAACCCCTCTTTTTTAATGAACCATGATACAGTACTGATGCGATATAGCAGAAGGCAGCAATAAATGTCCGAGATGCAGCGCAAAGGCAGGTCCGCAAGAAAATTTACCCAACGGCGCATCATTGCCTCTATCCATGGGTTTTTAAGCCGTTTGTCGAGGCCGCTCCTGGCGCTCCTCATTATCGGTTTGGTCTTTGCGATCGGAGCAGTGGACTACATTACCGGATTTGATCTATCGGTGAGCCTCTTTTACCTGGCCCCCATCACCATTTCTGCGTGGTACATCAATCGCTCCACCGCATTGGGCGTATCCATCGCCTGTGCCGTCATGTGGTTCGTCACCAGTGTGTTGACACTCCCTGTCGAAGAGTTTCCAATTGTCGTGCTCCTCTGGAATGCAGGGGTGCGTCTGGGCTTCTTTGTTGTTGTCACCGCGCTATTGATCGCTCTGCATCACGCTATAGATCGCGAAAGAGCGCTTGCACGGACTGACTATCTCACCGGGGTCAAAAACAGCAGATCGTTTTACGAACAAGCGGACATCGAGTTTCGCCGCGCACAACGTCACCACTGGCCGCTGAGCATCGTCTACATCGATGTGGATGATTTCAAAGAGCTGAACGATCGATTCGGCCACAACGAGGGGGACAACGCTTTGCGAGCCATCGGTACCGCTTTGTTGCGCTATCTGCGGGCAATAGATGTAGTCGGCCGGATGGGCGGAGACGAATTCGCTATACTGCTGCCGGAGGCGGGAAGGAGTGAGGCGATCTCAATCGTGAAAAGGCTGCATAAGCTCCTCACAACCGAGTTGAGGGGCAGCGGATGGCCCATCACGCTGAGCATAGGGGCGGTTACATGCGCGCCGGCACCGACGGAGATCACCCACGTCATGAAAGAGGTTGACGCCCTCATGTATGAGGTAAAGCGATCCGGAAAGAATCGAGTAAAACACAAGATCGTGAATTGCGAGGAGTAAGAACGTGCCAAGGGGTGTAAACTCCTCGTTGTTTGGGCTTGTTTTCTTTATAAGTTTTTGATTTTATTCGGTTTCAGTGCGAGCCAAACTCTCCGCCGTCTTCTCCGCTTCCGCAACAAATGTTTGTGCCCTCTCAAGCTGTATTTTGGCATCTTTTTCGGTGATCTCGACAAAATCTCCGTAATCTGCTTCTTCCCTGAGGTCTTTGGCCTTTGTTATAAATTTACCGATATCTTTCGGAAACAGGTCTGCTTTTACGATATGTTGGTTAAATAACGCAATAACGCCGGAATGTTTGCTTGAATCCATCTCTTTGAAGGCCAAAAGGGCCCTTGTCGCGCTGAACATCGCGTAATAACTTCTCGTAACGGATAGGCCATAGTGTTTATGCTGTAAGCAGTCGCTGGCTTCACTGAGGATCTCTTTCGCCTTCTGAATTCTATAGGTGGCCAGCTTTATTCTACTCATAGGGGAATTCCTTCTCGTTCTACCTGCTCAAAGAAAAAAGAGCCCAATTCCCTGTTCTTTTCATATTCAAATACGCTGTAGACGACCGGGGCGAGCGGGATATTGTATTCATACACGTAATCTGCTGCGATATCACTAATCTTGTCCCGCGTTTCTTCCTTTCTTTTTACGAGAACGAAGATATCGACGTCGGAATCCCTTTCAAAATCCCCCCTCACCTTAGAGCCGAACAAGCGAATATCAATAATATCGTCACCGATTGTCTTTTTGAGCTCCTTGACGAAGGTAGTTACCACGTTTTTTTCCGTCTTGTTTAAGAACTCTAATGATGTTTTCATGGGTTCACCTATTTCGTTATCCTCGCATCCCTTCCTGTAAGGCAACGAGGTTTTGCTCACTATACCACTTTTATCAAAGATATTAAAGCATCACACTGCACAGGGCTTCTGATGGCAATTTCTGCCTTGACCCTTTCCTCCTTTTATGTGACAAGATGCAATTATGGTGAAGGATCATCAAAACACCCGCCGGATGGCGTATCAGTTTATCATCATAATGGGGGTGGTGAGCCTCTTTGGGGACATCACCTACGAAGGGGCACGCAGTGTGACCGGCCCCTTTCTCTATACCCTGGGGGCCAATGCCGCGGTTGTCGGATTGGTAGCGGGGTTGGGTGAGTTTCTCGGCTATGCCCTGCGCCTCCTTTCCGGTTACTGGGCGGATAAGACCGGACGCTACTGGGTCTTCGTCTTTATCGGGTACGGCCTGATCCTGGCCATTCCCTTCTTGGCCCTGGCGGGGATATGGCAGGCGGCGGCGGTCTTTATCATCGCGGAGCGCACGGGGAAGGCCATCCGCGCCCCGGCGCGCGACACCATCCTCTCCTACGCCACCAAGCAGGTGGGGAGGGGATGGGGATTCGGTATCCACGAGGCCATGGATCAGATAGGCGCGGTGATCGGTCCCCTGGCAATCAGCGCGGTCTTTTTCCTGCAGGGCGGGTATCGCACCGGGTTCGGTATTATGGTATTTCCAGCCCTCATGACCGTAGGCATGCTGGCTTTGGCGCGGAGGAAGGTCCCTGCGCCGGAGGCCTTGGAGCATGCTCACGTCACACCATCGCCGGCATTTGACGGGAGGCTTCCAAAGGCCTTTTGGCTCTATACGATCTTTGCCTTTGTGAGCGTGGCGGGGTTTGCCAATTTCCAGCTCATTGCCTATCACTTTGCAGTCCGATCAATAGTGCCGCTAATACAGATCCCCCTTCTGTATGCCTGTGCCATGGGCGTGGATGCCCTGGTGGCCCTCGCTATCGGCAAGATCTACGACAGGGTAGGGCTGATATCGTTGATCGCCCTGCCGCTCTTGACGATACCCATACCGTTTCTGGGTTTCTCAAATAGCTATGCCTTGGCTGTCGGAGGAATTGTGCTCTGGGGTGCCGTGATGGGGATACATGAGACCATCATGCGCGCCGCCATTGCCGACCTGACGCCGATGAGGCGCAGGGGTCTTGCCTACGGCATATTCAACACGGCGTACGGGGGCGCGTGGTTTGCAGGAGGGTTAGTGATCGGTGTGCTGTACTTGCACTCCATCACGTGGGTCATTGCCTTTGCCGTGGGGATGCAGGTCATCGCCCTTCCGCTTGTGTTCTTCCTGCACCGGAGCACAGAGAGGGGTAGGGCGCAATAACGAATCCGGTGATGATTCACGCGCGCCTTACACCCACCGCATGCCGCCGCTTGCAAAGAAGGGGTTGTACTGCTTTTCCTGTCCTACTGTGGTCTGTGGTCCATGTCCCGGATAGACCACCACATCGTCACCGAGGGTGAAGATCTTTTTGCGCACACCCTCGATAAGCCCGTCGTAATCCCCTCCGGGGAAATCGGTCCTCCCGATGGAGCCGGCAAAGAGGGCATCCCCCACGAAGACCACCCCATCGGTGGCGAGTGAGATCCCGCCCGAGGAGTGCCCCGGTGTGTGCAGGACCTTCAGGGAGATATCGCCGACGGTGATGATATCTCCATCCTCCAACAGCCGATCCGGGGGAGGGGAGTCCTCCAGTCCCCTCAGCCCCATGGCAGCGGCGCTGGCCGCTTGATGGGTTATGTCGGGGGCATCGGCACGATGGATGAGCAGTTCGGCACCGGTGGCATCCTTAAGGGCCTTGTTCCCGCCGGTATGGTCGAAATGCCCGTGGGTGTTGATGATATAGACAAGGCGCAGCTCGTCCTTGGCCAGGGCCATGAGGATTTGATCGACATCCCCGCCGGGGTCGATGACTGCCGCCTGTTTGGTCCTCTCACAGCCGACTATATAACAATTGACCTGTAATGGTCCCACTACCAGCATTTTCAGTATCACAATTGACCTCCTTGATCTTTATCAATAATTCCGCCTTTGGCGAGACAGTTGATTTTACAGCAGCGTCTTCAGGAGCTTATCCAGTCCGCTATACCCAAAGTAAACACCGAGGAGTACGAGAAATCCCCCGCACAGGCCGATGATCCATCGATATACGTGGTCGTTCATGATCCTCTTGCCCATGGTCACGGCCCAGGCGACAGCGAAGTACCAGACGACATCCGACATTATGTGGCCCGAATAAAAAGAGCCGAGCCCCATGATCCCCAATCGCTGAGAGGTGGCGATAAACGAAAGCCCGATGGTCGCCCACCAGATGATAAAGTACGGATTGGAGATACTGGTCAGGAGACCGGCTATAACAGGTCTGCTCCGCTCCCCCTCCGATAGTTCGAGTTTCAACGTGGCTGTCTTAGTTCCCCATAACATACCCGCGCCCATACCCATGAGGACAATGGCTCCGCCGACTCCTACAATCCCGAAGACAAGATCGTTTTCAAGGAATGCCCCCAATCCCAGCACCAATGCGACAAAGAGAGCGAACTCGATAATCCCGTGGCCCAAGACAATAAGGGGGCCGGCCCAAAATCCTCTCCGTGTGGTTTCGGCGATGGTCACTGTGAGAACCGGACCGGGCATCAATGCACCGGAAAGTCCCACCACAAAAGAGCTCACAAATATCCCTACCAAAGGCCACAACATAATGTTCCTCAGTCTATAGGGAATATAACAACGACGGCGTGGACCTTCAAGCAGAAGATTTAGGCACTGGATCTTTTTGAAGTATGCATTTTTTTGATATCTATGTAAGTCGTTTTGAGACATTCTATGATGAGGTGACCTGCCAGGTCGAAGACATGCTCGGCGTCGTCGATCACGGCGGTGTCGCTGCTGGCACAAATCCCCTCATATCCGGCCATGATCCGTTCCGGGACCTTCACGGCCACGGCATCCCCCTGTATGCCCCTTTCATGCATAAGGCCCCTGATCCGGGAGGCCAGTTCGCCGCTCCCGCTGATGGGGGCATCGAGGAGTAAGCGGATTTCACTTGGCCCTGCTTTTGCGAGCAGGTTCATGATCAGCCGCAGGGCCTCGTGCGTCTCTGCGGTCTTTTTATATGTACCGGATACCCCTGAGATGTCCCTGATAAAGCCGTCGTCCGCCAGTAAGATGGTTTTCCCCTTGAGGGCGCTCTCCAGGGTGATGAGGCAGTTGTGCCCGTCAATGACAAGGCCTTTGCCTGTGAGGTCTTTTGCCGATACCTGCTTTTTCCTCCTCTCCGCGACAACGGCATGGGGGAAGACCCCCCGGCGCAGGAGGTGTCTGTGCTCCTGGTCGAGGTTATATCGATTCCCCACCAACTGGAGTGAGGCGTCCCTGGGATACCCCCTGTCCAGGAGGAAGCGGAGGTCCTCGGCGGCCTCCCAGAGCTCGCCTTTGATTTCCATGGTATCTTCCCTAGATATCTCAGCAGAAGGTCATGCTGGCGAAGGTCACCGCCCCTTTGCCCTGGGGGTCATGCCACTGCTGATAGTGCAGCAATTCCCCCTCTTGGGCCTCGATGAGATGCAGCAAGGCATAGACGGGCGGCAGGCCGCAGATGTTCCTCCGGTCCCCCTCAGAGAGGATAAAGCGATAGAATTCCTCCCCGCCCAGGTGCGCTACATGGCCGAGCATTTCTTCATCTTTCGTCTTGACCTCTGCAAGGAGACTAGGGGTGACTGTCTCCTGATGGCCGAACAGGGGTCCGACATGGGCCAAGTCGGCGCTGGCGACAAGGCATATCTTGCCGAATTGAGAGCATTGCTGTTTCAGTATGGATATAGACTCTTTATAGATGGGGTCCTCCATTGGAGAGATTCCCTGTTGGACCATCTCATGAAAGGAGCCGCACAGGATAGGGAAGATCGTAAAATTCCTCTCCCCCAAAAGGTATTGGAGGAAGATGACCTGAAACTCGATGGTATGCTCGGTACGGTGTGAGAACTCATCGTGAAAGGGGTCGAAGGAGAGGCGTTGGGCGCAATCCGCGACCAGGTCCTTCGCGACCTCCGCCGGTCCCAGCGGTGTCTCGAACGTCTTGCGGGTAAAGGCAAAGGGGTGCTGCATGGGGGTGTGACAGGTACCGAGGATGCAGTAGACCTTCGCGTTATCGGATACCCCCACTGATTCACCAAGCGCCTTATAGGCGTGGGCATAGCACGTTCCCCCGCGGTTGAAGTCTATGTGCGGGGCTACGATTCCCTTTATCTCCTTTTTCCCGCTTCCGTCTTCAGGGAGGCCTGGGCCATCCTGCCCCGTGAAGTATCCCCCCATTTGAGCTTTCAGTTGCTTGGGATCGGCCTCATACCCCGTGCCGGCAAAGGCGGCCTTTCTGACGGGTCCGTTTTTGAATTCATCTCGGAGATTTTGGAGGTGGTTCGCGAAATGGCTATTTTCTAAAAGAAAACAAGAATCCAGTTGGGCGATGAAGCCCTCAATCTTTTCACTAAAGAGGATGGTTCCGTATTTGCGCATATAGGCCGCCTGGATGTCCCGCAGGCTATTGGACCCGTCCATGAGGCTGAGGAGGAAAACGGCCTCTTTTGGAACGAAGACGACATCCGGGCATATGCCGACGGGATCCTTGAGTCCAACCATCTCCTTCCCCTCGATCTGTACGGGGAAGGCCTCGAGCGGGCGGATCTTGGGATTCTCCAGTGCTCCCTGTTGCTCCGTCACCACCACCCATCCTGTTCTTCGATGATCTCCGTGGCGATTGCCTGTCCCTCCGGATTGCTCCCCCAGAGGGCATAGCAGGTGCGCGGGGAGCGATATTTCGTGATGATCTCCCGCAAGGCCCCTCGTAGAGAAGGTTCCTCGTCCCCCTCGATAGTGATGACGGATTGGCTGATTTCCTCCAGGTCTTTGTCCAGGGTTACCTCTCGCCCATCCTGCATTGCGCCCTGCACTTGCTCGAAGGCGATCTGCAGGCTCCATTGCTCCGCGATACCGCGCAGGTCCGCTTCCCTGATCTCTTGGAGGGGATCACCCGGATAATATCTGAATTTTACCAGATAGCGCATCTTATTGCCCTTCCAGATAGCTTCTATATTTTCCGGTCAGCTTTTTTCTTTCTTCTTTAGTCTTAATAAAGAAATCCTTTGATGGTTTGAGGTGGTAGTTAAAGTGGCGCTGGAGGTTCTCGATACTCCACCGGTGGCGCTTGATTGCCTCATCGGTAAACATGACCTTGATCTTTTTCCCTTCTATCTTTAGGGTGCCTCTCACCGCGCACACCGGGCACTCCACCGTTTCCATGTCCTGCAGGATCCTGAGGTTTCGATCGTGGCAGATGGGGCAGATGCCCGCTTCGCCGTGATAGGTGTGCTCGCCGGTCTTGATGGCTTGGGCCACGCGCTTCCCCAGGGTATGGGCCCGCTCTATATCCCGGGGGAACAAGGGAGCCTCGCTGATCCCCTGGACATGAATGAGGAGCTGATCAATAACCTCCACGCCGAGGGAGAGGAGCCACGTATTCGTCTGCTGGAAGGCGTTTTGGGTCCACCCGCGGGTGGCGTAGGGGACGATGACCCCCCCTACCTTCCCTCTGACCGTGTTTTGCTGCATGGGGGCGAAGCCGCGGTCGATGAGTTGCTTCACGACGGCGGTGGCCTCCAATATGTAGCAGGGGACCCCCAGAATGATCCCGTCACTCGCAGCCATGGCGGCAAAGATCTTGTTGGCATCATCCTCGATGACGCAGCCCTCCTCACGGAAGAGGCAGGCGGCACACCCCCGGCAGGGCCGCACCTCGTAGTCGGTGAGGCGGAGGATCTCCACCGAGGCCCCCTCCGCTTCGGCCCCCATGAGGGCCTCCTTGGTGAGGATCTCCGTGTTGCCGGACTTTCGTACACTCCCTACCAATCCTAAGACCTTCATAATCCTGCTCCGTCCTTTTTCTTCCCGTATAGCATCTCCAGAGGGGGGCGTCAATAGAACAAGAGAGGGGATGATTGCAATGGAAACGTATTGACACATGGGCTGATTGGGGTATCCTTATGCTGGAGGGGTTATGGGAAGACGGTATTCAGAAGGTGCTGATATAAAGTTTCTGAGGAGCATAATAATTTCTGGAGGCTTTTGTTTCTAGGGTGTGTTATACAGAAACCATGTAACACCCCGTGTTATCAGTTCACCCGCCGTAATGCATTGTTTTCACAAGGCTTATGGCAATTTCGGAGTGGGGTATTATACGGCAACGTTATGGACTAAGGGTGTTATAGAGAAACTATATATTCATTGTTATGTGTGTATAGTAAATATAACTCAACTGTGTATTCAGCTAATATAGAGTGATAAGAGTAGATAATTTATATAGAAGTTAGCGGTTATTCCTGGAGGCGACAATGCAAGAAAACCAAACTGACAACTCTAAAAAGCTTTACTCTCAAAAATCAATAGCTATTGCTACATATCTTGGAGGTCCTTTAGCTGCAGGAGTGCTGATAAGGAGAAACTTTATTAATTTAGGTAATGAGGACCATGGGAAAAATGCATTAGTCATTGGTATCATTTCGACAATTCTGTTATTCCCTGCATTATTCTTAATCCCTGAACACATAATTGACAAGATACCTAATTACGTCATCCCTGCAATATACACAGGGATTATCTACTTAATCGTTGATCGCTTGCAAGGTAAAGAATTAAAAAAACATAAAGAAAATAAAGGACAATTCTATTCAAGTTGGAAGGCTACAGGAATAGGAGCAATATATATGTTAATTATTATTGCGGGTATTTTTGGCTATGTATTTTTCTCGCCTGACAACTTAAACACAGCTAAATACGACAATGGAATAGCAGAATTCCAGAAAAATGAGGAAAAGGCATTAGAACTTTTCGCGTTACTTGAAACAGCTGACGGGCAGCAAGCCACTGACTTCATCCTAGCTACTGGGATACCGATTTGGCAGAAAAATTTACAAATACTAGACGAATTAGATAATATTGAAGGACTTTACAAGGAGCTTAAAGACCAAAATCAAGTTCTTCGGGAGTATTGCAAACTGCGAATTGAATCATACCAACTTATTGGAAAAGCAATTAAGGAGAATACAAACTTATATGACTCACAAATAGAGGAAATCAACCAGAAAATTGAGGGAGTATTAGAGAAATTATAAAAAGAAACACATAACAAAAAAATTAACTCAGACCGTCGGAAAAGCTCGCTGGCTGGTTATTTTTAGCGTTAACCTGCTTAGTTCAAGTTAGAGTCGATTATTCTTTAGTCTCCCCCCATGTGATCATCACCTCGTTGGAGGGAGGGGTAGCTTCCTTAAGGCGTTCACCGTAAAACCGATACGATATTGGATTGGCCATTGTCCGCTTTCTCACCGTTGAGCCACGGATCTGGCTGAGGTGTGGCGTGTTATTCCCGCCAGCTTTCTGCTGTGGCCGTTTTTCTATTAAGTTGCATATATTGACACTTTATAGCTTGCTGTGTTAATTTTTTACTCGATTCAACAATTAAGTTGTGATATTACTTAAGAGCCTTTCTTGGCTTAGGAAAAAGTAAATGAATAATCAAACCGCACTGCCCTCGCAGCGCCTTAGTGAGAGACTAAACCAAATATCCAAAATTCTCCTCGGGGATGAATAAGATAGCATGAAAATCCTGCTTGTTTATCCAAATTACCCAGAGACCTTCTGGAGTTTCAAGTACGCCTTAAAATTTATTGGGAAAAAAGCAACGCACCCGCCGTTGGGGTTGCTGACGGTAGCGGCGTTGCTTCCCAAGGAGTGGGAGAAGAGACTGGTAGACATGAATGTAACCACACTCAGGGATACAGACCTCGAATGGGCTGATTATGTCTTTATCAGCGCCATGTCCATTCAAACGGAACCTGTAAAAAGAGTGATCGAGCGATGCAAAAGGCTGGGGGTCAAGATTGTCGCCGGTGGCCCCCTCTTTACCACTGGATACGAAGAGTTCGAGGATGTGGATCATTTTGTGCTTAATGAGGCAGAAATCACACTTCCCCCTTTCTTGGAAGACTTACAAAACGGATGTGCCCGGCATCTCTATACCTCTCAAGAATTATCAGATATAGACGAGGTACCTATACCACTCTGGGAACTTATCAATATGAAGCACTATGCGATTATGAGTGTCCAGTATTCCAGGGGTTGCCCGTATCATTGCGAATTCTGTGACATCCCATACCTGTATGGGAATAAGGTGCGCATAAAGAGTAAAGATCGCATAGTAGCCGAATTAGAGAGCTTACACTCCCATGGCTGGAAAGGTGATGTATTTTTTGTTGATGATAACTTCATAGGAAATACGAGAAAGTTAAAAAAGGAGTTTTTGCCTGCTTTGATTGAATGGATGGAAAGAAAAAGATATCCCTTCGTTTTTAACACAGAGGCATCCATAGATCTTGCCGATGATGAAGAGCTGATGCAATTGATGGTTCAGGCGGGGTTTACGGCGGTATTTGTCGGTATTGAGACACCGAACGAGGCAAGCCTGGCAGAATGTAATAAGGTTCAGAACAAAAATCGTGACTTAATAGCCTCTGTAAAAAAGATCCAGAGGTTTGGTTTGTTTGTAACGGGGGGATTCATCGTCGGGTTTGATAATGATCCTCCTTCAATTTTCGAAAGACTAACCGCCTTTATTCAGGAAAGTGGCATTGTCTCTGCCATGGTAGGATTATTAAATGCCCCTCGCGGCTCCAAACTCTACCAGCGACTGCTCAAAGAAGGCAGGATACTGCAGAATGTGACGGGTGACAATACGGACTTCACGATCAACTTTACCCCTCGGATGGACTACGAAACACTCATCAGGGGTTATGGAAGGGTTATCAACAGCATTTATTCCTCTGAACCGTACTACCAACGGATGAAGATGTTTTTAAAAGACTTTCAGCATATGCAAAAAAAGACATTTCAGTTTCAATTCTACTACCTTGGGGCATTCTTTAAAACCATAGTATTCCTGGGGATCATAGACGAAGAACGGGTGTATTACTGGAAGATCTTTTTCTGGTCTTTGTTCAAACGAACACAACTTTTCCCGTGGGCGCTCGTCTTTGCAGTGTACGGATACCAGTATCGAAAGGTTTTCGGAAAATATTTGTGATGTATGCGGAAAAACCTTTGTGGTCTACACTCAGGTGCTGAATCAGGGGCCGGAGGGCGTGCGGTGGCCGATGGACGACTTGTGAAGGGAAGACAGGCGTTTTATACAGAACCACAACTTTGCGGGCCAAGGGTGCTACAGAGAAACCATTATTTATTATTGGTTGAATGAGAAATGAAGACAACATACGAACAGCAGTGGCGTGAATACCGGAAACGGTGTATCATAGTTTTAATTATTTTTGCTACATTTATCCCTGCTTCTGTGCTGGTTGAGAATCTCCTTCATTCTGATAATGTGTTTTTCATCGTGATGTTTGTTTGGATGTTTGCATTTTTAGTGGCAGGGATTCGAATTATCACATGGCCTTGTCCGAGGTGCGGAAAACCGTTTCTTGCGAAATCGCTAATTGTTGGCAATCCGTTTATAGGTCGTTGTCTCCACTGCGGATTGCCCAAATGGTCAGTTAAGGACACAAGAAAGACTAAGGAATTACCTTTTGATCAGTTCTATTGTTTGCAGTGCGGCAACGCGATCGCAAATGGGGACTCTACGTGCGCGAAATGCGGATGGAGTTGGCAAGATAGTGTTCAACAAGCGGATCGAGGCGAGCGTGAATAGCCTGTTGTTTCAATTAGGGTAAGTGCTCGCCGTTTCACCTGTGGTGTTAATCTGCATAATTCAAGTTGCAAGCGATTATTCTTTGGTCTCCCCCCATGTGATCATCACCTCGTTTGAAGGTGGTCCTTTATACCCCCAATGGTTGACGCCGATGATCTTATACATATAGATGACCCCCTCCGAGAGGCCGATGTCCTTCCAGGTAACGGTATCATCTTCAAGGAGGTACCCTTGTGGTTTGCGAAGATCTAGTTCAGCCTTCACCGTAAACTCCCCGGGGCACTCAGGACAGCCTCTTGTTTCATCTCGTCTTAGCACCAGAAAGCGCACCAGATCGGCCGGTTTAGAACCATCCACATTTTTTTGTGGGACGCTCCACGTCAGGTAAAATGATTCCTCTTTGACAGTACCTTGCAGGTCCTTAATGGCCGTTGGTACCAGCACATCAGGGGGAACTGGGGGGGCCTTGACACCGCACGCCCCTGCGAATATAGCAAGCACGATCAAGATGGGAAGCGTCTTTTTCATAGTCATGATAACTCCTTTTTGGCCTTTTTTATTTGTTCAATCACCCTGCTGCGGGCCGTTCCGCCAAGGCTTTGACGATGATTCACCGATGCCTCTATTCGGATATAGTCAAAGACATCCTCAGCAAAGGATGGTGAAAAGGATCGGAGCTCGTCGAGAGATAGATCGCCCAGGCCCTCGCCCTTTTTTTCTGCATACTGCACCGCTTTACCCGTGATCTGATGGGCCTCTCGAAAGGGAATACCCTTCTTGGTGAGATAATCGGCCAGATCGGTGGCGTTGGTATATTCCTCTGAGGCGGCGGTACCCATCTTCTCCTCGTTCACTTCTGTCTTCGTGAGGAAGAGAGCCATGATCTCGAGAGCGTTTGTCACCGTGTCGACGGTATCGAAAAGGGGCTCCTTGTCCTCTTGTAAATCTTTATTATACGCCAGGGGGAGGGCCTTGAGAACGGTTAAGATCGTAACCAGGGAGCCATAGACCCGTCCCGTCTTTGCCCGGATGAGTTCCAGTACGTCGGGGTTTGCCTTTTGGGGCATGATGCTGCTGCCGGTGCAGAAGTCCTGAGGCAGGCTTAGGAACCCGAACTCCGGTGAGGACCAGATGATGAGTTCTTCACACAGCCGGCTGAGGTGCATCATAAGGAGGGCGCAGTGGGCGAGGAATTCCACCACGAAATCCCTGTCGCTTACGGCGTCGATGCTGTTCTGGCTGATCGCTGTAAAACCCAATCGTTCGGCCAAATATTCGCGATCGATAGGGTAGGGGGTACCGGCCAGGGCGCCACTGCCGAGCGGGAGGCAATCTATTCGCTTCAGGGCGTCAGCCAACCGCTCCCTATCGCGTTTGAACATTTCATAATAGGCCATCATGTGATGGGCAAGGAGGATGGGTTGGGCCTTACGCAGGTGGGTGTACCCGGGCATGATTACTTCGATATGTTTATCCGCCATTACCACTAAACTGGTTTGAAGCACCGTGACACGATTGAGTATATCGGCCAATTCATCTTTTACGTAGAGGCGCATGTCGAGGGCAATTTGATCGTTTCGGCTCCTGCCCGTGTGGAGTTTGCCCCCGATAGCCCCAATCTTCTCCACAAGCCGTTGTTCTATGTGCATGTGGATGTCTTCCCGTTGGGCAGAAAAGGGGAAATTACCTTCTTCTATTTCCTGCTCAATTTCCTTGAGAGCCTGAATGATCTTTTCTTTTTCATGATGGGGTATGATCTGCGCCTTTGCCAGCGCCTCACAGTACGCTATGCTTCCCTCAATATCATAGCGGTACAGTCTTTTATCGAAGGCAATGGACGCAGTGAACTTCTCTGCCAACTCGTCGGTCTCGTGAGGAAACCTGCCACCCCATGGTTTTTTCGACACTATTCGCTCCTCTCGCCAAAGATGGCCCTGCCCACCCTGACCATGGTGGCCCCCTCTTCGATGGCCACTTCGAAATCCGTTGACATCCCCATGGAGAGTTCCGGCAGGGGGATACCATCCTGTACTATTTTTTTTTGTAGCTTGCGCAAGGCGATGAAATAGGGCCTCGCCAACTCAGGGTCGTCGAAATAGGGGGGCATGGTCATGAGGCCTTGTAAAGAGATATTTTTCAGCTCGTTCATTTCACTGGCCAGCTCGGGAGTCCTTTCTTGGCTTATGCCGAACTTAGATTCTTCCTGGGAGAGGTTCACTTCGATCAAGCAGTTCATGACCTTCCCTATTGCAGCGGCCCTGCTATTTAATTCCGCGGCCACTTTTATACTGTCCACCGAATGGATTACGTCAAAAAGCTTCACCGCGTATTTGGCCTTATTGGTTTGGAGATGTCCGATGAAGTGCCATTGAATTCCGGCATGACCTATCTCCTCTATTTTTTGGCTCGCCTCTTGGATATAGTTCTCACCAAAGATTGTAGCCCCAGCTTGGATGGCCTTTTGTATTTTTTCTACGGCCATCGTCTTGGTGACCGCGATGAGTTTGATCCTCGAAGGATCCCTTCTCGCTTTTTTTGCCGCCGCCTCTATTTTTTCTTTCACTCTCAAGAGGTTTTCTTCTATAGTGCTCATAACGGTAAAATCTATCTTTATTATAGTTAGTTAAAAGATATCAGCAATCCTCGCCTCTTTGAGGTGTTTGGTTATTTGGCAGAGCGGGAGCCCCACGACATTGGTATAGGATCCATCAATCCATTCTACCATAAAGGCCCCTTGCCCTTGTATGGCATATCCTCCTGCCTTATCAAAAGGCTCACCGGTATTGATATACCACGCTATCTCTTCCTCCTCAAGAGCAGCTATTTTGACCCGTGTTTCCTCAACCCCTCGTATTGTTTTTTCTTCAGCTACGGTCATGAGAACGTAGCCGGTGATTACTACGTGCTCTTTATTGGACAGGCGCTGCAACATCCTTTTTGCGTCTTCCCTGTCACGAGGTTTCCCTAAAATCTCATCTTCGACGGCGACTACCGTATCTGCCCCGATAACCCAGGCGTCAGGATATTGATTCCCAATAGCTAGGGCCTTTTTTTCTGCCACCCGCAGGGCAAAATCTCTCGGGGCTTCATGAAGCGTTGGTACTTCCTTCACCGCAGCCGGGATGATCGTAAACGTGAGCCCAAGTGTGCAAAGGAGGTCCCTTCTTCGTGGAGATGAAGAGGCCAGGATCAACTTTTTTGACACGATTTTTGAGGAAGTACGCAGGGAAGACGTTCTATTTACTTTTCCATCCCCCTTACTAGCAGGATGGTGGAATCTCCATTACCGACATTCTCCCACTGTTGGGGAAGACTTCCTTTAAAGAGAAGACTATCTCCTTCTTCAAGGACGTATTTCTCTTTCTTTACCTCGAATTGCAATTTTCCCTGCAGACAAAAAATCAGCTCGTCTCCGAGATGACTTATCCCTTTGCTTCCGCTTTTGGTTCCTTTGGTGGCGGTTAGCAGATAGGCCTCCAGACCTTGTTGAATGAGGCCGGTACCAAGGCTCTCAAATTTCATCCCCTTATCCTTGGCTTCCACCTGCTTGCGGAGTTCCTTTTTGGTGAAAATCGCCTCTTCTATCCTCTCTTCATCGAAAAAGTAATTGATTTTTACCGCCAGGGCTCTACTGATGCTATAGAGAGTGTTTACCGTCGGCGAGGTAATGTTACGCTCAATGAGGCTCAATGTATTCACAGAAAGACCGCTCAGCTTTGCCAAGGTACGCAGAGAAATTCTTTTTTCTCCTCTAATGGCCTTAAGTTTACTCCCAATATCTAGCGCCTGTGTTTCTGCCATACAACATAACCTCCTCTTGATGATTGCGGCTTCTTCCCTTGAGCATAAATCTTTGAAGAAACGTGACAATAAATTTAGCCAAAATTACCTTGTTTGTCAAGAAGAATTTGGGTGAAGGTTAGATAAAATTGATTTTTTCAGTTGTTACGTTAGTTTTGAAAAAGCAGAATTCATAACATTTTGATACATCAAATTAATCTTTTATATAATTTTTTTGATCATTTTGTCAAGTTATACTATTACAAACTGACATTTCAGTTCTGGTTTCCCAGTCGTGAAACCTCTGCTAATCTAACAGAATTTTTATCGGCGATTCCCTGAAGCCCCCTCTTTTTGCAGATCTAGAATCCAGCTTAGTGAGATCAGGTTAGCTTATTTCCTCGGCATTAACCTCCTGCCATGGAGATAAAGAAGCCTGCGGCCACCACGGTACCAATGACCCCGGCTATATTAGGACCCATGGCATGCATGAGGAGGAAGTTTTGGGGGTCTGCTTCGGCGCCAAGCTTTTGCGTCACTCTGGATGCCATGGGGACTGCGGAGACCCCTGCCGATCCGATGAGGGGATTGATCTTCTCCTTGAGAAAGAGATTCATCAGTTTTGCCAACATCAATCCACCCGCAGTGCTGAAGACAAAGGCCACCAAACCCAGGGCAAATATCAGCAAGGCCTGGGGCCTGAGAAAGCTGTCCGCCGACATAGTGGCCCCTACCGACACCCCCAAGAAGATGGTGACGATATTCATCAGTTCGTTCTGGGCAGCGCCGGTCAACCTTTTTACGACCCCTGATTCTCTAAAGAGGTTACCGATCATAAACATGGCCATCAGCGGGGCAGCAGGTGGAACGATAAGGCAGATGATCAAGGTGGCGGCTAGGGGGAAGAGAATTTTCTCGAGATGAGACACCGACCTCAGCTGTCGCATCTTGATTTTACGCTCTTTTTCGGAGGTGAGTAGCTTCATAATCGGAGGCTGAATGATAGGGACCATGGACATGTAGGAGTAGGCCGCAACGGCGGTCGCACCCAAAAGATGAGGTGCAAGCTTTACGGTGGTGAAGATGGTTGTTGGACCGTCTGCCCCGCCGATGATCCCGATGGAGCAGGCCTCAGGAATCCCGAAGCCGATCTTAGGAAATATGTATCCGATCAAGAGTGCCCCGAAGAACGCAACGTACACCCCGAACTGAGCGGCTGCTCCTAAAAGCAAGGTCTTGGGATTGGCGATGAGAGGGCCGAAATCGGTCATCGCGCCTATGCCGAGAAAGATAAGGGGGGGGATCACCTCCCACTCCAGACCAAAGTGATAGAAGATCTGAAATAAGCCGCCTTCCTCCATGAGGCCGGTAAGGGGTAGGTTGACGGCTAGAATCGCAAACCCTATAGGCAGGAGGAGCAGGGGCTCATATTCCTTTTTAATGGCCAGATAGATGAATAAAAAACCTATGAGCCACATAACGAGATGCTTCACCTCTAGGCTCATAAAGCCCGTCTTCAGTAACATGGTGCTTAGAAACTCGGTCATGATGCTCTCCTCTATACAGATGCTTTTGGTTTTTTGAACAGGTTAATAAGTTTGCCCAAGACGAGAATGGTAATGACGAGGATGATGAGGGTAGTGAAAACCCCTGAGAACCCAAATACGAATACCTTTACGGCTTGTCCCCACGGTATCATTTTTTCAGCCTCCTTTTGAGAAAAAAATCACATAAACCTAGCATACCATATTATTTTTAGCAAGAAGAAATATTATGAGGAGTTTCCTGAGTTTATCATTATTGCGTAACAATATTGACGAGTTAAGGATACAATTATATGGAATCCCCCTTTTTGCGTTTCACGATAGCGATTTGAACATCATGGTGAAGATAGGTTGCAAATCCCCCCATCCCCCCTTTGCTAAAGGGGGGATTTATGGGTTGCCGGTGATGCCATTACGGGAGAACGGTTTTTCTCAGAAACGGAGAAAAACCCCATCAGACATAAATCTCAGGAAACTCCTGGAAATATTAGTTCAATCTTAATACAGGGGGCACAGAGGAAAGGATATGTGGGATCCAGGAAGTGAAAATATTGACACCATCGGAGGTAAGGAATATCATTTAATAAAGGAGTAAAGCGATGGTTACTATGAAAAAGAGCAAGAGCTTTCTCGACAATCGTTTCAAGAAGCGGGAGAGATTTCAGCTGCAGGATGTGGGTGAGCCCAATTTGTTTCGTGATGTCTTCCCCTACGAAGAAGTATGTCGCGTTGAATTCGACCACCGTGTCGAGCTGATCGATCCCCCCGAAGAGATTTTTATCACCGACACCACCTTTCGCGACGGACAACAGGCTCGGCCGCCCTATACCGTCCAACAGATAGTCGACCTTTACGATATGCTCCATCGCCTCGGAGGACCCAATGGTGTCATCCGCCAGACTGAATTCTTTCTCTATAGTGATAGAGATAAAGAGGCCGTGCAGCACTGTTTTGCAAAAGGATATCGGTACCCCGAGGTTACGGGATGGATCAGAGCGAATAAAGATGATTTTAAGCTGGTCCGGGAGATGGGCCTCAAAGAGACGGGGATCCTGACCTCGGTATCGGACTATCATATCTTTTTGAAACTAGGGAAAAACCGCAGAACCGCCATGATCGACTACCTCAGGGTCGTGGAGGCGGCCCTGGCGGAGGGGGTAAAGCCGCGCTGTCACTTCGAGGACATCACCAGGGCGGATATCTACGGCTTTGTGGTCCCCTTGGCCCAGGAGCTCATGCGTCTGGCTCAGGAAGGGGGGATGACGGTCAAGATCAGGCTGTGCGATACCCTGGGATTGGGGGTCCCCTATCCCGGTACGGCCCTGCCGCGGAGCGTGCCGAAGCTCATACACGCCCTTGTCGAAGATGCCGGAATCCCCTCGGAGGAGCTCGAATGGCACGGCCACAATGACTTCCACAAGGTCCTCGTAAACTCCACGACCGCCTGGCTCTACGGCTGTTCGGGGATCAACGGCAGTCTGCTCGGGTTTGGAGAGAGGACTGGCAATGCCCCTATTGAGGGGTTGATCATCGACTATATCAGCCTGACGGGGGATCAGAACGGAGTCGATCCCACCGTTATCACCGAGATCAGGAATTACTATGAGCGGGTCATCGGCGAACATATCCCCAAAAACTACCCCTTTGTGGGGGCCGAGTTCAATACCACCAGAGCGGGCATCCACGCCGACGGCATCCTCAAGGATGAACAGATTTACAACATCTTCAACACCACAAAGATCCTCAACAGGCCTTTAACCATAACCATAAATGACAAATCGGGGACCGCGGGAATCGCCCAGTGGATCAATGCCTACTTCGCCCTGCAAGAGGGGGAGCGCCTGGACAAGCGGCATCCCGGCGTAGCCAAGATATATAAATGGGTCAAAAATGAGTATGACCAGGGGAGGACTACCGATATCTCATCAGATGAGATGGGAAAAAAGGCCCGCAAGTACCTCCCCGAGCTCTTCATCTCCGATTTCGACCTGATTAAACAGCGTGCCTATGAGATGGCCGCCCACCTCATCGAAGAAGTGGTGGACGATCCCGACATACGCTCCATGGATCCCCCTCGTCAGGAGGCCCTCTTGGAGAAGATCGAGCACGAAAATCCTTTTATCCAATTCCTCTACGTCACCGACGACAAGGGACACAAGATCACCAGGAATATCACCCGTCCCGAAGATCGGGCGAAATACGAGAAAATCGGTTCCGACGTTGACTACTCCAATCGGGAGTGGTTTATCGAGCCCTTTAAGACTGGCAAGGTGTATGTGACCAATTTCTATACCTCGGTGATCACCGGCGCCCTCTGCATCACCGTCTCCGCTCCCATCCGCAATAAGGACGAGGCGATTGTGGGGATCCTGGGGATGGACCTGAGGTTTGAAGAACTGATCAAGACGGAAGATTTGACCTGAGCGATGGGTGGGGTCATAGAGACAGAGGACGGCAACGTCACGTCGGTCCCTGAGAATCCCTCAATCGTTTTTATCCAGGGCGACGGGGTGGGACCGGATATCTGGCGCGCGGCGGTGGGGGTCATAGATGCTGCGGTGCAACGTGCCTATGCCGGAAGACGAAAGATCGCCTGGCAGGAGGCGTGGGCAGGCGAGGAGGCCATACAACGTTACCAGACCCCCCTTCCCCCCGAAACCCTTGAGGCCATCGGTCACTACAAGGTAGCGATTAAAGGCCCGTTAACAACGCCAATAGCGGGCGGATTCCGTAGTCTCAATGTAACCCTGAGGCAGCTTTTTGACCTCTACGCCTGTATTAGGCCCATCCGGTATATACAAGGCACTCCTTCTCCGCTCAAGAATCCCGGAAAGGTAAATTTTGCCATCTTCCGTGAGAACACGGAGGATGTCTACGCGGGGATAGAGTGGCAAGGAGAGAGTAATGAGGGCAAGAAGATGATACGCTTTCTGCGCGAAGAAATGGGTGCGGAGGTGCGGGATGCTTCAGGTATTGGAATAAAGCCCATCAGTCCTTTTGCCACCAAGCGTCTGGTGCGACGGGCTATTGAATATGCCCTGGAGCATGGACGGCGAAGTGTGACCCTGGTCCATAAGGGGAACATCATGAAATACACGGAGGGGGCCTTTCGAGATTGGGGGTACGAAGTAGCTGCAGAGAGATTTCCAGGAAAGGTAATCAGGGAGGATGAAATAGAGAAAGTCGGGGCCGTGCCCGATGGGATGGTAGTCATCAAAGATCGCCTTGCTGATGCCATGTTCCAGCAAGTTCTCGTGCGGCCGGAGGATTACGATGTCCTGGTGATGCCGAACCTCAATGGCGACTATTTATCCGATGCCTGTGCCGCGCAGGTTGGTGGGTTGGGGATGGCCCCTGGTGCCAATGTTGGTGATGAGGTGGCCATTTTCGAGGCCACCCATGGGAGTGCCCCAAAGTATGCAGGTCAGGATAAGGTTAACCCCGGCTCCATGATCCTCTCCGGCGCGATGATGTTGGAGTACCTCGGATGGATTGAAACCGCCAGACTCATTGAAGAGGCATTGCAGAAGACTATTCAGGCTAAGACCGTTACGTATGATCTCCATCGCCAAATGCAAGGGGCAACCCTTCTGAGTTGTTCCCAATTTGGTGAGGCGGTAGTTAAGAATATGGGGGATACATGAGAGAGGTCGCTATCGATGAGATAACCCAGGCCGTGAGAGATCTCTTCATCGATGCAAACTGCACCCTTGGTGAGGATGTAGTGTTGGCTTTGCAGCAGGCCCTTGAGAAAGAAGAGTCTGCGATCGGCAAGGAGGTCCTCACCGAGCTGATCGAGAATGCCCGGATTGCGCAACAAGAAGTTATGCCTATCTGCCAGGATACAGGATTGGCGGTGGTCTTCGTCGAGCTTGGACAGGATGTGCACCTCATGGAGGGAGACCTTACTGAGGCGATCACTCAGGGTGTACGAGACGGTTATCGCGATGGTTATCTGCGCCCATCAATCTGCCATTGTTTTACCCGTCAGAATACCGGCGACAATACTCCGGTCATTATCCATTTGGAAGTTGTCCCAGGGGACAGGGTCAAGATTATCGTTCTCCCTAAGGGCGGCGGCAGCGAGAACATGAGCGGGATAAGGATGCTTGCATCGGCTGCGGGCCTTGAGGGTGTTAAGGAATTTATAGTGCAACGGGTCAAGGAGTCAGGTGCGAACCCGTGTCCACCCATCATCGTTGGAGTCGGGATCGGCGGTACTTTTGACCAGGCAGCCCTCATAGCAAAGAAGGCGCTTCTGCGTCCTGTGGGAAGCACCAATGCCAATCTAGAGTTAGCAGCAATGGAGGCCGACCTCCTGGCAAGGATCAATGATTTAGGGATTGGACCCTCGGGATATGGCGGACGGACAACCGCCTTGGCGGTGCACGTCGAGATGATCCCCTGTCACATCGCCAGCCTGCCGGTGGCGGTCAACATCCAATGCCACGCCCACCGACACAAAGAAAAGGTGCTCTAGTTCATGAGAAAGGAACACGTTATAACGAAACGGATTACCCTTCCCCTCACCGATGAGATAGTTGGGGGGCTGCGTATGGGTGACAATATCCTCATAACCGGTATTATCTACACGGCGCGGGATACTGCCCACCAACGTCTCATCGAGCTTATAGATAAAGGAGCTGAGCTCCCCTTTGATATCCAAGGTCAGATTATCTACTATGTGGGGCCAACACCACCCAAGCCGGGTCAACCTATAGGCTCGGCTGGCCCAACTACTAGTGGGAGGATGGATGCCTATACCCACCGATTGATTGAGCAGGGACTCAAGGGGATGATCGGCAAGGGGCAGCGGTCGCAAGCAGTAAGAGACTCAATGAAGAAATACAAGGCCGTCTACTTCGGCGCAACAGGTGGGGCAGGAGCCTTGCTCTCAAAACGCATTAAGAAAGCCGAAGTTATCGCCTTCGCTGATCTGGGCCCAGAGGCCATCCGGCGCCTGGAGGTAGAGGATTTTCCTGCTGTGGTGATTAATGATATCTACGGTAAGGACCTTTATGATGAAGGTGTCAAAAGATTCGCTCGGTGACACATTTCGCCTCATTGTACTTAAAAACCCCGTCCAAAGTGCATTTATCAAGTGCTAATCAAAGAATTCGCTTGATCTTGCATTAAAGAGACAATCACGGTATACTATTCCAACAAATCTTCACACGCACTTAATCATTCCCATTTTTAATGTGGTTATAGACCCACAAAAGGTTGTTATATGCGCAGACTACTAATCGTCTCCAATAGATTGCCGGTCAGTATTGAAAGAAAGAGGGGACAGTTCCATTTTCAGCCCAGTGCCGGGGGAGTGGCGACCGGGCTGGGATCTTTTTATAAATCATACAATAGCCTCTGGATTGGTTGGCCAGGGATCACCGTAGCAAAAAAAGATGAGAATGAGAAAGAAATACTCGAAAAGCGTTTGCTTGCTGAATTCAATTGTCAGACGATCTTTCTCTCACAAGGCGATGTCGAGAATTACTATCATGGTTTTTGCAATAAAACCATCTGGCCCTTGTTTCATTACTTTCCCCAGTTTGTCGTATATGATGAGGCGCTTTATAAGTCTTACGTACGCGTCAACAAGCTCTTTTGTGATGCCGTATTGGAGGTTGCCAAAGAAGATGACATCATTTGGATCCACGATTATCATTTGATGCTTCTGCCAAAGCTTATCCGGGAACGGATGCCGGATGCCACCATAGGCTTTTTCCTCCACATCCCGTTTCCTGTGTATGAAATATTTCATTTGCTTCCCTGGAGAAAAGAGATATTAGAAGGACTCTTGAGGGCCGATTTGATAGGGTTTCATACCTATGACTATGCGCAGCATTTTCTTGGTAATATACGCAATCTCATAGGCTATGAACATACTTTAGGGCACATTACGTGTGATGATCATCATACCATTCGAGTGGATGTATTCCCCATGGGGATAGATTATGAGGGATATGCAAAGGCTCCCCTTAATCCTGAAGTGCAAAAAGAGGCGGGACAACTGCGAAAAAAAATTGGAGACACGAAGCTCATTCTTTCGATAGACCGCTTAGATTACTCAAAGGGCATCCCTCAACGTCTGGAGGCCTTTGATTCCTTTTTGCAGAAAAATCCCCAGTATAAGGAGAAGGTCACGCTCATCCTCGTCGCCGTGCCATCGCGCACACAAGTGGAGCACTATAAGTTGCTTAAGCAACAGGTCGATGAGCTTATCGGTAAGATTAATGGAGAACATGGTACCATTGATTGGACACCGATCTCCTATCTCTATCGTTTTTTACGTTTCCCCACCCTCAATGCCCTCTATAGCGTTGCCGATGTCGCGTTGATTACCCCCTTGCGGGACGGGATGAATCTGATTGCAAAAGAATATCTGGCCAGTAAAACCGATGGCAAAGGGGTGTTGATACTGAGTGAAATGGCTGGGGCCTCTCAGGAACTTGGGGAAGCGATCATTGTCAATCCCCATCATCAGGAGGAGTTAGTGGAGGCCCTTGAAGAGGCCCTCGCTATGCCGGAAGATGAACAAATCAAGAGAAACAGCATCATGCGCAGGAGACTACAACGCTACAACGTCACCCGCTGGGCAGAGGATTTCGTGGAACGATTAATCAGTGCGAAAGAGCACCAGCAGGAGATGAGGGCGAGAACCTTAACCCCACAGGCGCGACAGAAACTCATCGCAGATTATCACAATAGTACGCGCCGCCTCCTATTGCTGGATTATGATGGGACCTTAATACCCTTTTTTACGAGACCCGAAGAGGCAATGCCGAATGAAGAACTTCTCTCTTTGCTCGAAGGGCTCTCCGAAGATCCCCGGAACAACGTAGTCATCATCAGCGGGAGAGATAGAGATACTTTGGAACAATGGTTCGGCAGCTTGAATCTCGGTTTGATCGCCGAGCACGGCGCGTGGTTGAAAGAAGGAGGATGGAAGGTATTAGAGCCTGTTGCAAATGAGTGGAAGGAGGAGATACGGTCCATTCTTGAGGTGCACATGGATAGGACACCCGGTTCTTTTATAGAGGAAAAGGAGTTTTCCCTCGTGTGGCACTACCGTAAGGCAGATGCTGCGTTGGCCTCGCTACGCGCACGGGAGCTGAAGGATGCGCTCTTGCACTTTACCACCAATCTCGACCTAGGGGTCTTGGAGGGGAGCAAGGTTATGGAGATCAGGCACATCGGGATCAACAAAGGTCGGGCAGCGCAACGATGGCTTGCCAAAGAAAAGAGGGAGTTCATCCTGGCAATCGGAGACGATGTGACTGATGAGGATACCTTTGCCGTGCTCCCCGAAACGGCTTATTCTATTAAGGTCGGGCTGGGTCCGTCAAAGGCCCGGTTTAACATCGCCTCACAACACGAGGTAAGGGAATTATTACAGGAAATGATAAAAAGGAGATGAGGGGTCTTGTGAGCAGAGCGAAGAAAACTCAAGGATCTCTTCCTTTACTGGTCAAAGATTGTGCTTTGATTACCATCGCGACAGGTATCCGAGCTCAGAATTTGAGGGAGCTGCGAGATAGATTAGAGACGATCCATCCAAGCAGCATCTACTATCATTTTTGGGGGCGTCGCCTTGCTCCGAGCTTTGATCAGCCTGAGTTTAATAATGATTTTGCTGCATGGGCACGCCATGGTCTGCACGACTCCGTACTGGCCGAACGGCTTGCAGTGGTCGACCCTACCGATTTTTCCACCATAGAGGCCTTGCGCCAAGAATTAATAGAGGTTATTGAAGAACGCCTGTACGAAAGTGCACTAGTACCGTGGGCAAGGACCGATCATCAGTTTTACTTTAAGCGGTCCAAGATAGTCGTTTTCGACACCAAACATCACATTACGGAACCTATGGTGCTGCCACAGATGTTACCTACCTTATCGCTCAGCAGCATTTTTTATCACTTTATTGACGCTCGCAGGCGTGCGCCTGAAGGTATTGATGACTTTTCTGCCTGGCTTGATGCCTACGGTGAAAAATATGCCAGTTTGCGCGATGAGATAGGGTCTATCGATCTTTACTTTTCAACCATGCCGGAGATACGCGAAAGACTTGTCCACTTGTGTACTCACCACCTTTTCCCTAGGCAAGATGTATGATTGACCTCGCGCACTATGCCGATGTAGCTGGGTTGGATGTCATCGAGCACTTGCGCCAGCTGGCCGCTCTCCTCAAAGGCAAACGGGTCATCCACGTCAATTCAACTCAAGAGGGGGGTGGTGTTGCAGAGATACTGGAAAAACTGGTGCCGCTCATGCAACAGTTGGGAATTGATACCGCGTGGGAGGTCATACATGGCAACGAGAATTTCTTCATGTGTACAAAGAGCATGCATAATGCCCTCCAAGGGAATGCCATTGATATTCCCAAAGCATTATTAAACGTCTATGAGGAGACCAATGCCCACAATGCGGAGCGGCTTCGTGAGAAACTTGAGGCAGCAGATATCGTCTTTATTCATGACCCTCAACCTGCCCCACTCTTTAATCTGTGTCCTGGGAAAAGAGGTAAATGGATTTGGCGCTGTCACATCGATATTAGGCATCCTCACCGTCCGGTCTGGAAATATGTGCGTAATTTTATAAAAGATTATGCTGCGAGTATCTTTTCGCTCGTTGATTTCGCACAACCCCTCCCACACGATATATTTGTGGTCCCCCCCAGCATCGATCCCCTGAGTGAGAAAAACATGGATATCGATGAAAACGAAGTTGCCTCGGTCTATAAAGAATTTGGTCTAGACCTTAAACGCCCCATTATCTTGCAGATATCTCGGTTCGATCGCTTCAAGGATCCATTAGGAGTAATTCAAGCCTTTCAGTTGGCAAAAAAATATATCCCTTCCTTACAGCTTGTGCTTGCAGGTGGTGGGGCGAGCGATGATCCAGAAGGAGAGATTGTTCTCGGGGAGGTCCGCGTCGCAGCAGCGGATCATTCGGACATTCATGTTCTTGCTTTGCCTCCTAATGCCGACAGGACGATCAATGCCCTCCAACGCGGAGCAGATATCGTCCTGCAAAAGTCGCTCAGGGAAGGGTTCGGCCTCACTGTGACGGAGGCAATGTGGAAGGGCAAACCGGTCATCGGAGGCGATACCGGTGGCATCCGATTGCAAGTTATCGATCACCACACTGGTTTTCTCGTTAACTCGCCTGAAGGGGCTGCCCTTCGGATCCGCTATCTCCTGAGCCATCGCGACAGACTAGAGGCGATGGGGGAGAAGGCGCGGGAGTTCGCCAGAGATAATTTCCTCATCACGCGCCACCTGCGGGATTACCTCGCCCTGATGGTGGTCTTGGTCTATAATGTAGAAGAACGGATCGAATTGAGTTAAGTTGGGCTATCGTACGAGATCGTGTACCAGCTTGAGGTAATCCAAGAGATGGCGGATGGCTGAATAATTGGTACCCACATGCCGTTGAGCCCTCTCAGACATCTTTAGGGTTTCGAGGGGTGTCTCAAAACATCTTAAAATTTCACCTGCCGTTTCCTCAGCCGTATACGTAAGATTCCCCTTTGCATCCCGATGTCCAACCCCATACCCATACAACCCATCTTCTTTGATCAAATGTGCTGGCCCACCTATATTCCCTGCAATGACAGGTTTCTTTTTGCACATCGCCTCTAAGATAGTCAACCCTAATCCTTCTCGTAAAGATTTTTGCAAGACTATCGTTGCCCCTCGTTGCATTGCATTTACTACCAAGGCATTTTCTGTTATGGGCATTGCACCCAAATTTATTATGAAGATAGAAGGGGGATCCCCTACAGTCCATACTACAGATTCGGGAATGAATTTTTTCTTTTTGATGGGGGGCTGCTCGTGGGCTCCAAGAGTTTTTATCAACTTCGATAGGATCTGTGCCCCTTCCGGATCGTCTCCCGCCATATTACCGGCGTAGACAAGCTGTACGTCCAGATTTTCCCTTACCAGTTCACGTCGTGCGCTTTCAAAGGCATCTACCACGCCTTTCGGGTCTTTGAAGCGATCGAACCGGGATATCTGCAGGATGATAGGCTTGGTCATGTCTATACCGAAGCTTTTGAAAACGTAAGGGCAAAAGCCGGGAGGTAACTCTATATTTTTTGGGCTCAAAAAGTTAATCCCCGCGGGAATTAAATAAATGGGGATTTCCCCTTTCAGTTTATCTAAGACGAAGTCTTGAAAATGAAAAATAGCGGCATTGTATTTTTTAATAAACGGTAGAAGAAAATCTACGAACGCTTTGTTTGGATACGAGAGATCAATATGGGCCCTCCATATTTTCTTCTTATCAGCAGACGAGATGGCGGCGAGGGGTTGTGGGTCATGGCACACGAGAACGTCTCCCCTCACTTGTGAACCTTTTGACAACTGTTTATATATATATTCAGATTCTCTTGTATAAATATCTTTCATCTCCTGGGTAAGACTGGTCTCCATACCTTGCAGGGCGTTATGGAATGTCTTGGTAACCGGAAAAAACTTCTGAGGATTTTGGGGGTTTATTACTACCCACTGTGCCTTGAGACCTACGCTGTTCATGAGGGGGACTAACCAATCCAATATTTCTGCGACTCCTCCACCGTATTGTGCTGAATTGAAATGGGTAATCTCTAATCCTTTCAATTCATGGGCGAGGCGCCTCATTTCTTCGATTTGTTCTTCAGGTGGCCTTAAAGCTTTGGGAACGTTCGCTATTAAGTCCTCTAATGAAGGCTTGGAGGAAAAAGATTTTATTAATACATTGATTGTGTCGTTTACCTGCGCTATATCTGCGGATTTTTCCGGCACGGAAAGGATCGAAGGTAGATGTTCCCTGTCGAATCGCAGGGTGGGGAGGATTCCTAATTCTACTATAATATTTTTGGCTTCGTGCCCATTCCCTCTCATTTCTCTCAGTTTTTCATTGAGGGAACGCTTGTCACCTAATCCTATGATCTGCGCCAACCTAAGTATCAGCTCTCTGGCAAACCAGCGGTGTTCGACCTTGCTCTTCTCGCCGAGAAATCCGATTGAAGGTATCCCCTTTCTTCCCCACGAACGATAAATTGACCACGAAGGGAAGCCGAGAGACAAGACATCTCCATTGAGTCGGTAGATGACATGGTAGACCTCAAGGAGCCCCTTGAGGGCAGCGCGCAATTCCTTGGACTTCCCTATGCGTGTCATGGAGAGTTCATCGACGTTGGCCTCGAATATTTCATGCGCTGAGAGGATTTCTCGCGTTTGATAGCGTCTCAGCAGGTTTCGAATTTTCCAACTGACATTCTTTTCCGTGAGAAATGATTTCACATCGTCTGAAAACATCTCAAGCTCTACGTTCAGCTTTGCAATGAGAGACAGATAGAAGAGATACGGATACTCCAGGCCTGCGGCTTTGGGATATTGGGTAATGACTATCTTGCCGCAGAGCATTTCAGTGTCCGATGGTTCCCCTCGTGTGTGCGCCCATTGAGCGAATTGTTTGTTGTCCTGTACAATAAATCCTTTTTCTTGCAAACTGAACCAATCAGCTTGAGCATCGTTGACCCATCTCTCCAAGCTCTGGTTAAATTCTTTCCCCTCAATGAATGAAGCCAATATAAAGATATCCCTGGGCTCATATTTTTTTAGCGCCGCATTTAAATCCCTCGAGCCGACTACTCCAAACAGATGATAGGGTGTATGTGCCCGCAAAAACTCAGTTATTTTTTTGGGACTTAAAAAGAGACACGCTGTGCGTGCCTGAGGAAGATATTCGAAAATGTTGTGGGCAAGCTTTTGCACGCCTTGAGCGGAGTGTGTCGTACCCCCTAAGACAGCTTTTAGATTCTCGTTGGTCTTACCCAGGTATTGTTCCATCAGTTCAATGGGTTCTCCTTCCGGGAGAAATCGAGCGCCTTTTTTTTGCAGTTCCGCTGTAAGGCCTGCATAGACCTCTGCCACCCTGATGGCATTTCCATGTGTATCCAAAACTTCTCTTGGTAGATTAAGCGGGATCCCCGGTAAAAATTCCAATAAGACCCTTTCGACCGGTGCTATATATAAAAGATTATTATCGTTCCAGTGCTCAGCAAAGGTCTCTCTCAACAGCGAGAAATCTTTGATCTGCTCTTCACGCAGGCGGTCTGATACCAGGCCCTTGGCATCACTCTCAAATTGTTGGACCTCTTTCATAAAGGTTGCCGTTCTCGCCCTATTGAGGATGGTTACAGTGTCCAATATATCTTCCTGGGGTATCTTTTTCTGGAAGAAGTAAGCCAACAGGAGGGTATAGACGCACCGCGCCCAATCCGCAGAGGAAAAAGAGAATGATTCCACTGGTGTGTAGGATAATTCAAGCAATCGCTCATACAGGGAAGGGTGCAGAAGCTTTTTGTATAGGTACTCGGCGTTGCGCTGAAAATCGACACGGAACCGTTCAAGCTCAGAGGAGATATCGAGATCAACCGTTGGGGGGGCGAAGACGGGGAGGTCCCCGTAAAATGGTGGTTCTGCTTTTGTAAAACGCCCCTCTTTTAACCACCACTGACTAGTATATTCTATTTGTTCAAAGATCGTCCGTAACGTCTGCCTCAGGCGGACCGCAAATTCTCCTCGAGAGGGATGTTTGAGTCGTGTCCCCAGATTCGCTTGGCAGATCCGCATATCATGCACGATGGCGGTAATAGTTAGGAAGATATCGATTCCATACCTTCCAATGTCCGTGTTGGCAAAGAGGTCCGTGTCTCGCAAAAATGTGTGAAGGATTCCTCCCCCCATGCCGTATGCGCTCCCCATGGGTTCCTTAATCCTGTATCCATACAGCGCGACCAGAAGGGGGATCACGAGGTGATCACTTACCCTCTTTCCCTCAGGGGGTCTGGTGTACACCGGGAGAACAAAGTCGTTGCCCAATTCAAGGGGCCGATACAATGAATATATCCAGCTTGGCTGGATACCCTGCTGCCCTTGGCGAACAAAATCAGGCTCTATCAAGAGCAGGTCTGGTCCTGACGAGGCGCTGAGTTCCATGAGGGCCCGCAGGGCCCAACCTTTTCCCGAGAGTTCTTTTTCTAAAAAGAAGAAATGTCCGGGGATGGTGATTTTCTTGAATAAGGTGTTTATCTGCTCGGAGTAATGCTTCCCCTCATGGGTAGCTGCTATGACAACGGCGGCCTTTTTTTCAGGGAGATACTTTTGTAAGCCCTCTTGGACGGTCTTGATGACTGTGGGCAGGGTTTCTATTTGGTCTGAAAAAGGAATGCCGATTACGATATCTAGTGCTTTCAGCGAGGCAATCTTTTCTTGTTCACCGCGCAGGATTTTCTGGTATATCTTTTCTTTTTTGTTGGCTGAGCTTTTTCCCACGGGAGTTTCTCTCATAGAAATGTTAATATTGGTTAGAAAAAACGCTCTATCGACCTTTGCAAATGTAAGCCATTCTTGTGAAAGAAGTCAAGATAGAGGTCAAGTAGGGTAAAGGAGATTATGGGCTTTGATTAAATTACAAGAAATCATCTGCCAAATCTCTACGTATTGTCTATACTTTTTATCTCCGATGCACATATGAGCTGCGGGCATACTCTCAAAAGGATTGCGGCTCACTTAAAAATTCACTATACTATTGTCGTTTGATTCCCAGCATTAAATTCTTGACCACCGAAGCCAGCGTGCGATCATGACTAAAGAACCTCCAAGAATGCGTGCAAAGCTCTACGAGATTATTTTCGAGGCTGATACTCCTGCTGGTAAGGCCTTCGACATTGCCCTGCTGATTACCATTATCCTCAGCGTGATCGCTGTACTGCTCGAAAGCGTTGCCGGCGTTCGGATACGTTACGGTTCCTGGCTGAGGGACTTCGAGTGGGTGGTGACTATCCTTTTCACCATCGAATATTGCCTGCGCCTCGTCTGCGTCGGCAAGCCGCTCCGATATGCCCGCAGTTTCTACGGAATTGTCGATCTCTTGACGATCATCCCAACCTATCTTAGCGCCTTCCTGATCGGCGCACAGTCACTGATGGTGATCCGCGCCTTGCGCCTGCTAAGGGTCTTTCGGGTGCTCAAGCTGGTCCACTTCGTCGGCGAAGCTCGGGAGCTGCGTGCGGCCCTGCGTGCCAGTGCCCGCAAGATCATCATTTTCCTTGGTGCGGTCCTCACGATCGTGGTGATTGTGGGCGCACTCATCTACCTCATCAAGGGAGAGGAGCATGGATTCACCAGCATTCCAGAGTCGATCTACTGGGCCATCGTCACTATGACCACCGTAGGGTACGGAGACATCGCGCCGCAAACCCCGCTCGGCAAGCTCTTGGCTGCGGCGATCATGATTCTCGGTTACGGCATCATCGCTGTGCCCACCGGCATCGTCACTGTTGAGATCGCAGGAGCGGCACGCAGGCGTATCTCAACGAGGACGTGCCCTCAGTGCGCTTCCGAGGGTCACGACCCCGACGCCGCCTTTTGCAAGTACTGCGGCGCGCGGCTCTGAGTCGTTCCGGAATTCAAGTCCCCCCTACAGGTTACAAATAGACTGAAATTCGACTTTTTCTGCGAGAGCCTTTCTAACAAGGGATTCATCTTGTCTTGAAAAGCGTAGGCAGACGCCGCAGTCCGAGCTGAGGTTGCGGGGCACGGGGATGATTTTATACGCTATTCCTTCTTTTTTGAGGAGCTTTTCCGCCATCAGAGCTCCGCTGGTAGAGTGAAAGAGCACTACACTATACGAGTTCGCTTGTTTATCCTTTGCCATGATTCCCCTTGATGACGTAGTAACTCATATGTTAGTTCTTTGGACAATGAGCTATCCCTGATTGTGGGATCGGGCAGCGATCTTTGTCACTGCCTCTATAGCGACGGCGATCTCCTCATCGGTGGTGAAGTAGCCAGCGCTCAGACGCACGGTCCCGTGGGGAGAGGTGCCTATGGTCTGGTGGGCAATTGGTGCGCAGTGGAGCCCAGGCCGACTCATAATTCCGAATTCCTCATCGAGCTGCATGGTAATCTCCGAAGGGGAAAGGTCGCGGACAGTGAAGGAGCAGATAGCCACCTGTCTTTTTTCATCCCCGCAACCGTACAGGGTGACGCCGGGGATGGACCCCAACCCCTCGATGAGCATGTGCGTTAACCCCTCCTCTTTGGCCCGGATGTGGGCAATGCCCTGTTCGAGGCAGAAGCGGGTTCCGGCTTCCAGGCCGGCGATACCAACAGTGTTGGGTGTACCGCTTTCGTATTTGTCCGGCATGAAGTTGGGCTGCTCCTGGGATTCGGAGCGACTTCCGGTTCCCCCTCGCATGAGAGGTTCGAGTTTTTTCTCTAAGCCTTCCCTGATGTACAACCCGCCGGTGCCTTGGGGACCATAGAGTGATTTGTGGCCGGTGAAAACGAGGAGGTCAATATTCATCGCTTCAATATCGATGGGATAGGCCCCTGCCGTCTGCGCGGCATCGATGCAGAATGGTATATCATGTGAGCGGGCGATTTCGCTGACCTCGTCAACAGGCATCAGCGTCCCCACGATGTTGGAGGCGTGGGTTGTGACGATCAGTCTTGTATTTTTCTTTATGGCTTTTTCGATCTTCTGAGGATCGAGTTCCCCTTGAGAGGAGCAGGAGACGGTTGTTACTTCAAGGCCCTTTTGTTCCAAGGCCCGTAAGGGGCGCATTACGGAGTTGTGTTCCATGCTGGTGGTGACGCAGTGCTCGCCAGGCCTGAGGATGCCGTAGATCACGAGATTCAAAGACTCAGTGGCATTGCGGGTAAACACGATGCGTAAGGGATCATCGATACCGAAAAGCTCGGCCAGGGCATCACGGGCCTCGAGCAGGATGCGGCCGGCCTCAATCGAAAGACGGTGTCCTGATCGTCCCGGATTGGCGCCGACAGAGCGCATAAAGTGCTCCATGGCCTGCCAGGTTTCATCCGGCTTTGGCCAGGAGCTCGCGGCGTTGTCGAGATAGATTGCCGAGGGCTTTTTCATAGGTCAATTACTTCTTCACTACCGTTATGCGATACCCAGTACCGTCAGGCTTGACGTCCTTGACCTTCCACCCCTGGCTCGTTGCGGCCCGCGATACATTCTCTTTGGAGGTATCGGTATCAACCAGGATCGCAATCTCTCCCTTTTTAACTTTCTTTATTTTTCCCATGGTCATCAAGACGGGCTGAGGACATGATAATCCCCTGGCATCTACGATATCGCTCATTGGTATCCTTCCTTAGGCGACTTTTTTTCTCATGGTGAAGCCGATAAACAGGCAGACTACAAGACCGATTATCACGGCGGCGATCCCATGGGGACCGACCCCCTGTGGAGAGCTGGCAAGGCCGAAGTTGTGGGCAAAGCCGGCACCCACAATCATCCCCAGGACAAAGACCGCTGCATCACCGTCTCCCTCACCGGCGAGGAAAAGCTGGCGTCCGGGACACCCCCCAGCCAGGGTAAAGGCAAGTCCTGCCAGGACCATTCCCCCGAAGTTCCACAGGCTCAAGGTATGTGCTACCGGCTGGTTGGCAAATCCTGGGTGAAACTGTTTGAGGAACAGATTGGAAATAAAGGCGAAGACCACCAGGGCAACGATCCCTGAAAAGAGATGGGTTTGTCGAAATAGGATAAGATCCCGAAAGGCCCCCATGGTGCAAAAACGGCTGCGCTGAGCCAAGACCCCCACGGCAAGGCCCACGCCCAAGGATATAAGGAGCGGGGCATGCATGGCGCCCGGTCCCTTAAGGCTGTAGAAAAGGACTCCGCTTTTGGGCTCTCCCGGGATCTGAGGGTAGAGGAGCATGAGGGCGAGAAATCCCATCATGATCAAGGGCAGAATCCACCCCACCGCGGTGTGGGTCTCTTGAGCGCGCCCCAGGTTATATCCCCCCCTCAGAAACAACGTCCCGACCCAGATGCCGCCGATGAGACCGAGGATGCCGAAGATAGAGTTCCAGTCTCCTCCGGCCAGGCGCAACATGGCCCGCCACGGGCACCCTAGGAAGACCAGGGCACCGATCATGGCGAAGGCCCCGAGCACAAACCGCACGATGGGCGCAGATCCTGCTCTGGGTCTAAATTCTTTAAAGAGATAGGCGGCGATCAAAGCTCCTAAGATGAACCCGATGATCTCCGGTCTCATGTATTGGACTACGGTTGCACGATGGAGCCCCAGGGCCCCGGCGATGTCCCGCTCAAAACAAGCCACGCAGATACCCATGTTTCCGGGGTTCCCCCACTTCTGTAAGAGGGGGGCAAAGACCCCGATAAATGCCCCTATACTGATAATGCCCCCTCTGGATGCAAAAAATTTTCTTAACATATATTTTAGTATCTCCTTTCCCTCGAAGAATTTCTTTTTTTACGTCTCAGGGTTTATATATAAGAAAGATAAATAAGTCAAATCGGAAATCTTAATAGATAATGCTCAGATAATAGAATTCTTCTATGACTAGGAGATTAATTGGTCGAATGAAGGTATCGGTACTCTCAAACCAATAATTATGATTAACGATCGCTTGACAATTGTTAGTAAAATTATCACAATAAGCAACTGAGGGGTTATTGTGATGAAGATATCGACGATGTTACGGTATGGTGTCAGGATGGTGGTGACATTAGCTCAGAAGGGCGAGGTTATGAGTACCGCCGAGCTTGCCAAGGAGATGGGTGTTTCCTCCCTCTATCTCCGCCAACTTGCCGTTCCCCTTGAGAAGAAGGGGATCATCAAGGGTTTTAGAGGGGCAAAGGGAGGATATCTGCTCAATGTGAAACCTAAGGATATAAATGTTCTCGAGATCATGCAGGCCTACGACGAGGATTTCTCGTTATTGGATTGCATTAAGAGCACAACTACTTGTTTGCAAAGCTCAGTTTGTAAGACACGATATCTCTGGAAAGAATTGAGTAACACGCTCAGAAAAACCGCACAAGCCATAACCCTACAAACACTCATGGAGCAGGATAAAAAAGAGGATAGGGAAAGACAAGGGTAGAGGAATATGTTATAAAATAAAAAGGTCCTAAAGCCGATACTCTAAAGATTGTTAAGGAAGGAGAGAAATGCGTAGGTCAATCCAGGAGATAAACGAAAAGATCAAGGCAGGTAAGGCAGTCGTGGTGACCGCCGAGGAGATGACTGAATTCGTTTCCAAGAAAGGGGTCGAAAAGGCCTACCAGGAGGTGGACGTGGTGACCACCGGGACCTTTGGCCCCATGTGCTCGAGCGGTATATTTCTCAATGTTGGGCATACCAAACCGAGAATCAAACTCGGCGGTGGTACGTGTACACTCAATGGGGTGCCTGCCTATACGGGGATTGCCGCAGTAGACATCTATTTGGGGGGGGGGCAACTTCCTGCGGACGATCCTCGTAATAAGATCCACCCTGGTGAGTTTCGCTATGGGGGAGGGCATGTTATCGAGGAATTCGTCTCAGGTAAAGATATCGTGTTAGAGGTTTTTGCCTACGGTACGGATTGTTACCCCCGAAAAGAGCTCAAGAGCTGGCTGAATATTAAAGATGTGAATGAGGCGGTGCTCTTTAACATACGCAATGCCTATCAAAACTATAATGTAGCGGTGAATTTATCCGACAGGGCCATCTATACCTACTTGGGGATTTTGAAGCCGAGGTTGGGTAATGCCAACTACTGCAGCGCAGGTGTCCTATCACCGCTGTTAAATGATCCTCTCTACCGGACTATCGGGATAGGGACGCGCATATTTTTGGGGGGTGGCGTGGGATTTGTTGCGGGGCAGGGCACCCAACACAATCCTGCTGTCCCTCGGACCGAACGCGAGGTGCCTAAAAGAGGGGGAGGTACCTTGTGTGTTATGGGGAATCTGAAGGGGATGGATGCCCGCTACCTGCGGGGGGTGAGCCTGCATGGGTATGGGGCCAGCCTCGGTGTCGGTCTCGGCATCCCCATCCCCATTCTCGATGAAGAGATGGCTTTTTTCACCTCCGTCAGTGACGAAGATATCCTTGCCCCCATTGTGGACTACAGCAGGGCCTATCCCGAAGGAAAGCCCGATATCCTTGGAGAAGTCAGTTATGGGGAACTGAGAAGTGGGATGATAACCATCGCTGAGAAGAAGGTTCCTACCGGCTCCATCTCCAGTTTGTCTCGGGCACGGGAGATAGCTCAAGTATTGAAGAGCTGGATCGAAAAAGGCGATTTCTTGTTGACAGAACCGGTAGAGAGGCTCCCGGGGAAAGAGGCGGGGATAACCTTTAAGGCCTTTAAAGAGAGACCGGTAAAGCAATAAAGGAGACAGCGATGATTTCGCGTAGAGTGGTATTACATTTTCCTTCGGAGTTGATCGATCAACCCATCATCTCTAATACGGTAAAAAGATATAATTTGGAGTTTAATATCTTAAAAGCCTCCATTGCCCCACCGGAAGGGGGACTACTCGTCGTAGAATTGCAAGGAGGTAAAAAGGATGTGCAAGAAGCCCTCGATTATCTCAAGGACTTACACATTAAGATCGATAACCTAAGCCGAGATATTACGAGAAAAGATGATTTTTGTGTCCATTGCGGGGTCTGTGTGGCCATATGCCCTTCAGACGCCCTGGTCTTAAACATAACGAAGGGGGAGGTGGATTTTTTGCCTGAGAAGTGCGTGGCCTGTGAGCTCTGTGTCAAGGCATGCCCCTATGCGGCCATGGAGGTGAGGCTTTAGTAACTGTTTGGGATACGATGAGGTCTTTGTCCGGTCGCCAGAAAAAAGATGCGATATGCTCCTGATATAACCCACCTGATAGGTGCGACGCCATTGGTCCGGCTCAACCGCCTTGTGACGGGGCGAAATCTCGTGCTCGCCAAATTGGAGATGTTCAACCCCCTTTCTTCGATCAAGGACAGGATAGGGTTATCGATGATCGAAGATGCCGAACGCAGAGGACTTATCAAGGTGGGGGATTGTATCGTTGAGCCTACTAGCGGCAACACCGGGATCGCCCTCGCCTTTGTCTGCGCAGCACGTGGGTATCGGTTGATCCTCACCATGCCCGAGAGCATGAGCATCGAGCGCAGAAAGATTCTCCGGATACTGGGGGCGGAGATCGTCTTGACGCCGGAACAGGATGGCATGAACGGTGCTGTGCAGCGGGCGGAGGAGTTAGCACAAGAACGCAAGGCCTATATGCCGCAGCAATTCAAGAACCCGGCCAACCCCGCCGCCCACCGCAGTGGCACTGCTGAGGAGATCTGGGAGGCAACTGATGGGCAGGTGGATGTCTTTATTGCGGCTGTCGGTACCGGCGGTACTATCACCGGTGTAGGGAGTGTGCTCAAGGAGCGGAAGCCGGAGGTAACGATCGTAGCTGTTGAGCCTGCGGAAAGCCCGGTGCTTTCTGGAGGCTCTCCGGGGAGTCACGGGATCCAGGGGATCGGGGCGGGTTTCATTCCCGATGTCTTAGAATCTGGCCTCATCGATCGCATCATTCAGGTTACTACCGTGGAGGCCAAGGAGTTGGCTCAGAGGCTGGCGCGAGAAGAGGGGATCTTTGTCGGTATCTCCTCAGGAGCGAACATGCAGGCCGCACAACAGATAGATAAGGAGGTAAAAGACAAGACGATCGTCGTCGTCTTTTGCGATACAGGAGAGCGCTATCTTTCCTTGTTGGGGGAATAGGGTATGTTTCGCAGGTTCAAGGAAGATGTGGGGATGGTCTTTGATCGGGACCCCGCAGCCAGGAACGTATTGGAGATCATCACCTGTTATCCAGGTCTCCAAGCTATATGGTTCCATCGCTTCGCCCATGGGCTCTGGAATAAAGGGCTTCGTTTCCTCGCCCGCCTTCTGTCTCACGTCAATCGCCTCTTCACCGGAGTAGAGATTCACCCCGGTGCCCAGATCGGGAGGAGATTTTTTATCGACCACGGTGCCGGTGTTGTCATCGGTGAGACCTCTGATATCGGGGACGATGTAACGATCTATCAGGGAGTGGTTCTCGGTGGGGTCTCATTAAAAAAGGGTAAGCGACACCCAACTATCGGAAGCAAAGTGGTTATCGGTGCCGGAGGGATCATCCTCGGCCCTGTCCATATCGGTGAAGGATGTCAGATAGGAGCTGGTTCCGTGGTCGTGACGGACATCCCCCCTTATACCACGGCGATAGGGATACCCGCAAAACCAGCAGGGAAACATCTGATCAAACAACCTGTAGACCTCAACCACCACCTCATCCCTGATCCCGTCAAGGAAACCCTGGATCTCTTGACGAGGCGTATTAAGAAGCTCGAGGAAAAGATAGAGGGACTGATTGATAAAAAGAGGGTTGCCACCACCGGTATCAGGACAAAGGAGCAAAACCGTTGATGGGGTCAATTGTATCCATAAACATCAGCGACGTGAAAGGGGAGAGTAAGAGCCCCGTGCAACAAGGGAGAGTGGAGATAAGGACTGGATGGGGTATTGTGAGGGATGTCCACGCGGGGATCCCTCACAGGGATGTGAGCCTGCTCCCTCTTGAGTCCCTAGGAGGAGTTCCTTTTGGAGGATACGGCGAAAATATTGATACCACGGGCATCGATATCCTCGGGTTTTCAGAGGGGACTGAGTTGACCATAGGTGCAAGGGTCCGCATACAGATAACCCAGCGAGGAAAGACCTGCCCATCCCGATGCTCTATCTTTTATAAATTAGGCAATTGCATCATGCAAGAAAAGGGAGTTTTTGCGAAGGTGCTTGAAGGAGGCGAGATCTCCGTCGGAGATAAAATACGGGTAGAGGAAGCTATTGCCTCTACGGAGGATATTGGAAGGGCGCAGGGGGGATCGTGAGCCTCGAGGCGTTTGAGTCGGCCAAGCATACTGAACTAAAGGTTGTGACGAACAGGTATATGTACGAGATGCTCAAAGAAGGAGGAGGCAGGTGATTGGGGTTTTGGAAGATTATCTGCGGGAAATCGGCGAGGTAACCACTGCCTATTCAGGAGGGGTGGATTCCACCTTTCTGCTGGCCATGAGCGCGCGGATTTTGGGCAAAGAAAAGGTCGTTGCTTTGACAATTCAGTCTCCTCTGGCTCCTCCGTGGGAGCTCGAGTTTGCTCGCAATTTCTGCCGCGCCAGGGGAATCAAACACCTCCTCTTAGATGGGTCCTTTATCCTTAAAGACGCGCGCATTACGACCAATTCTTCTCAGCGGTGTTATTTCTGTAAGAGACGACTCTTAGAAGCTGTGCTACGTGAGAAAGCTGCTGATCAGCCTCTCCTAACCGGGACCAATGCCAGTGACGAATCGGATCTTCGTCCAGGCATGAGGGCTGAAGAGGAGATGGGTATCCTCACCCCCCTGCGAGCGATCGGATGTACTAAAGAAGCGATCCGGGAACACTCTCAGAGGTATGGCATACCGGGATTTGAGAGAGCACCGTCCGCATGCTTTGCTACGAGGATCCCCTATGGCGAACCTATCACTATTGAAAAAATACGTAAGATTGAAGCTGCCGAGACCTTTTTACATCAACTCGGTTTTAAGATGGTCAGAGCTCGTTTAATTGCCGGAGATACCGCCCGCATTGAGGTTGCCACGGAGGAAATTGAAAAGGCTACCAATCTCTATCGGGAGATCGCTCAGCACCTGAGGACGTTCGGATTCAACAAGGTGATCTTAGATGGTGAAGGGTATAGGACAGGTAATCTCAATGCAGAGATGAGGCTTTAATTATTTTTTTCCAACCGATAATTTTACTAAACCCTTACTCATCTTTTCTTGTCGCTTCTTGAGCTCATACTAATTATTTTTGCTCATCGTTCGATCGCCGTATATCCGTACGCACTATTTTTTTTCAGGACAAAAAATCTGGTAAGTTCTTATTATTGTACAGGATTGGACGGTATGATACCATAAGGGACATTGCCGCGTGCAATCTACATCAACACGGACGGTGGGGAGGTAATCACTATCTCATTCATTAGGGATAAGATATTTTATGGATGGGTCATTGTTGCTTCGGGCCTACTTATATTTACTATCGGCCTTGGTATCCGCTATTCTTTTGGTGTTTTTCTCAAGACCATCGAAAGTGAATTCGGACTTACGCGGGGTGGGACGTCGGGTATCTTTTCACTCTATATGTTACTGTGCTGTATCTTCGCTGTTGCGGGTGGGTGGATTTTGGACCGTTACGGGCCGAAGATCGTTGTTGTCTGCATGGGTTTTTTTACCGGACTCAGCTTCTTCCTCTCCAGCCAAGCCACCGCCGCATGGCAATTGTTCATTACCTATGGTGTGCTTTTTGCGCTCGGAACAGGGGCGTTGTTTACCGTTATCAACTCTACCACATCTCGGTGGTTTGAAAAGAAGCGAGGCCTTGCCCTAGGCATTACTACTTCTGGGACGGGAGTAGGGACTATTGTAATGGCGCCCTTAGCTACGTTTCTCATTACCACCTTTTCATGGCGTACGGCGTTTATCGTAATAGGTATTATAGCTTGGTTTATTATTACCCTTATGGGGCTTGTATTAAAAAAGGACCCCCGTAATATCGGCCTGTTACCGGATGGTGTAAAAAGGGGAGCAGTTCGTTCGAGACCCAACGACCATCTCGTGTTTCCTGCAGGTCTTTCCCTCCTGCAGTCATTACAGACGGGAGACTTCTGGTTTTTGAACCTTGCTTGGCTCTTTCTCTCACTCAACGTGCACTTATTCATAGTCCATGTTGTTCCCTATGCAACAGATATGGGTATTGCTCCGATGGACGCCGCCCTCATCGTTAGTTTGGCGGGAGGTGCAACCATAGCAGGAAGATTAGGGATTGGCGCGATCTCTGATGCCACGGGGAGAAAGATCCCCGCCATTGCTTGCGCCTTCTTGCAAACCGGCAGCCTACTCTGGTTGCTGTGGGCAGGTGAATTATGGGTGTTCTATACTATTGCGGTCGTCTTTGGTCTCCTGTGGGGAGGCCTCAGCACCATGATTATGGCATTGATCGGAGATGTCTTTGGTCTCCGCAGTATAGGGGTCATTATGGGCGTGATGTCTGCCGGTTGGTCTCTCGGTGCCGCTGCCGGACCGGCCATTGGGGGATTTATTTTTGATATGAGCGGTTATTATTCCACAGCCTTTGTGATAGGGGCTGGCGCTATGTTCATAACGACCTTTTTGGTATCCCTTGTGAATGTAAAGAAACATCAACTTCAATCATAGGTTTAAATGGGACAGGATTTGCTTAGGTCGCGATTTTATAACACCACATTGATCTCAACCGATCAAAAGTCACATGACGGAGAGGAATTACGATGAGCCTTTTTTTACTCACCTTTTTCTGCCTCTATAGCTCACTCCATCTCTATGTCTTTCTCAAACTAAAAGGGGCCTTTCCCATAGGGCTGTATACCACGATTATATTGATTCTGTTTATGGCCCTTATGGTCAGCGCACCGGTTCTTGTGCGTGTGTCGGAACGATACGGCTTGGAGATTGTGGCCCGTTTCCTTTCGTTTGTTGGTTTTACCTGGCTCGGGTTGCTGTTCCTTTTTTTTACGTGTTCTCTTGCTTTTGATCTGTACCGTTTTTTTATATATGCCGGCGGCTTCATACTACGCAAAGATCTTGCCTTCCTCATTCCTTCGCACCGATTGGCCTTTATTATCCCCCTGCTGATTACCGTAGGGATTACCGTGTACGGATCTTTTGAGGCACGCTCCATTCGCAGCGAACAGCTTGTTATCAAGAGTGCAAAGGTTCCTAAGGAGTTCGGTACATTCACTATTGTTCAGATATCCGATGTCCACCTGGGGCTGATTGTGAGGAAGGGGAGACTTAAGAAGATTCTTTGTGAGGTCAATCGGGCGCACCCCGATATCGTGGTCTCCACCGGAGACCTCGTGGATGGACAGGTAGATAATCTGAACGAACTCGCCGACCTTTTACGTGATGTACAGCCACCCTACGGGAAATTTGGCGTAACGGGAAATCACGAATTCTATGCCGGTCTTGACCAGGCGTTGCCTTTTATGGAGAAGGCGGGTTTTACGGTGCTGCGGGGAGAGGTCAAAGAAGTAGCTGGGTTTATGACGATTGCCGGCGTCGACGACCCAACGGGGAAGCGCTTCGGCCTCGTTACCGGAACATCAGAGCAGGTCCTCCTTGCCAAGGTCTCCCCTGAACATTTTGTTGTACTTTTAAAACATGTGCCAGTGGTGGATCAAGAGTCCCTCGGTTTCTTTGACCTCCAACTTTCAGGACATACTCATAAAGGTCAGATCTTCCCTTTCTCGTACCTTGTCAAGCTCTTTTACCCCTACGACGCGGGGCTCGTGCACCTCCACAACCATTCTTTACTCTATGTGAGCAGGGGCAGCGGAACATGGGGACCACCAATCCGCTTTCTTGCACCCCCTGAAGTAACGGTGATCAAGTTGATCCACACAGAGAAATAACATCGCGTGGTAAAAATATTGTGCTGGTTTGTGATGCCGAGTACAGTAGTTAGTTTTTCCGCATCATGTGGGCCACTGCCTTGCCCAGGCCATCGATAGTCAATTCAAACATGGGGATGATCTCGCGAATGACCTTGATCGTGTGGGTATAGTTCCACTCATCCGCAGGCACGGGATTTAGCCACACCGAATGGGGGAAGGTCTCGGCGACAAAACGCAGCTGGTCAATACTCGGTTTTCCTGAGCGGTCTCCAAAATAAATTGAACCATTTTGTGCCATGAGTTCGTAGGGGGCCATACTGGCGTCGCCGACGAAGATAAACCGTGACTCGGGGTCTAAACGGACCAGTTCGTCGATGGGATAAGGCTTGTAATGACGCTGCGGGTCCTCCCAGAGGTATTTATAGATGGTGTTATGAAAATAGAAATGTTTGATATCCTTGAACTGGGAACGCGCGTACTGGAAAAGGGTCTGCACCACGTGGACATAGGGTTCCATGGACCAACCGCCGTTATCTATGGTCAGGATGACCTTGAGGCGATCTTTGAGGCGCCGGCTGAAAACGATCTCTATCTCCCCCGCATTCTTGACGGTCTGGTAGATAGTTTTGTCCACGTTGACCTTGTCCTTGGGGCCCACTGGCATCATGTGTCTCAGCCGCTTGAGGGCCTCACCTATTTGAGACTGAGTCAAGGGGGTCTCCTGGGAGTAGTCCCGATAGCGTCTGTCCATGGCCACCTTAACGGCAGACTTATTCCTGGATACCCCGCCAACCCGCATGCCGCCCGGGTGGTAGCCGGAGTGTCCCACCGGAGAAGTACCTCCGGTGCCAATCCATTTCCCACCGCCGTGGTGAGCCTCTGTTTGCTCTTTGAGACGGTCGAGGAAATACTGGATGAGCTCTTCGGGGCTCATCTTGCTCAATTGAGACTCGTCGATGCCGAGTTCCTTGGCGAGACGATGAGGATCCTTTAACCACTCGTCCAGCAGGGCGCGGGCTATCTCAGCCAACTCCACTTCATCCGGTTCCTTGAGCTCAACACCCTGGAATTGGTGCGCAAAGACTTGGTCGTAGAGATCAAAATACCGCTCGCTCTTCACGAGGATCGAACGGGCAGCGGTGTACAAATCATTGACCGAGTTGATGAGTCCCATGCTCAGGGCCTTGTGGAGTCGCAGAAAGGCGGTCGGAGTGGCCGGTATCCCAACTTTGCGCAGGGTATAGAAGAAATCGACGAACATCGGGAAACTAACTCTTAGATTTTGAAGTGGTTCACTACTTTCTGAGCCACGGCATAATCTGGGCTTTTCTTAAATAAGACCCCCAAATAGGGGACGTTACCTTTGATGAGGGACTTGACCCGAAGGTCGGGATCAGCTCGTAGTGCCCTAATCCAGTTGATGAGTTCCCTGGTGGCGGGTTTCTTCTCGATCTCTCTGATCTCCCGAAGACGGTAGAAGACCTGCACGGCACTGTTGAGCAACTCCTTGTCTATATCCGGGAAGTGCACGGTGATGATGTTTTTCATCATATCCGCGTCGGGGAAGGCGATGTGGTGGAAATTACAACGGCCTAGGAAGGGATCGGAGAGATCTTTTTTGGCATTTGACGTAATGATAACGATTGGACGGTGTTTCGCCGTGATGGTCTTGTCGACCTCGATAATATCGAATTGCATCTGGTCAAGGATGTCAAGCATGTCATCCTGAAAATCGGTATCGGCCTTGTCGATTTCATCGATCAGGAGCACAACCCGCTCATCAGAGGCAAAGGACTGACCGATCTTGCCCATCCTGATGTACTCTTCGATATTGCTGACGTCACGCGAAGAGTCTCCAAATCGACTATCGTTCAACCGGGTCAGGGTATCATATTGGTAGAGGGCATCGATGAGCTTCATGCTCGATTTGACGTTCAAGACGATGAGCCTCATGTTGAGGGCCTCGGCAATGGCGTGCGCCAGCATGGTTTTGCCTGTGCCGGGTTCACCCTTGAGCAGAAGGGGCATCTCTAATGCCATGGAGATGTTGATGATCTCGGCCAGTTCATCATCCAGCACGTATTGCGATGCGCCGCTAAATTTTCTCAATTCACTTGCTTGACTCATTAGCTAACTCCTTCACTGATTTTGTTATATGTTATGAGTATATCCACTATTTATTTAATATTCAAGGGTTGCTCTCTCATTTCTCTCTTGCGGCAAGATGTTATAGCATATATTATTCTCGATGCGTATTGAGTTTACTGTTGATGTTATTGTTGGCGAGCGAGGATACAATAGTCATTCTTTTTCATGCTTAGAGGATAGGTATATGTCCTGCGTATCGGTGATCATCCCCACTTATAACAGAAGAAATTTTTTGCTAGAGGCCGTGGATTCCGTTCTTGCCCAGACCTATGAGGATTATGAGTTGATCGTGGTGGACGATGGTTCGAGCGATGGCACCGAAGAAACCCTGCAGCGTTACGGTGAGCAATTGCAATATCTTTATCAGGCAAACCAAGGGGTCAGTGCAGCCCGCAACCGCGGTCTTGAACTTGCCCAAGGTGAATTTATCGCCTTCCTCGATTCCGATGACCTCTGGATGCCGAAAAAGATAGAGCTACAGGTCGCCTGTATGGATGAGCACCCCGATTGCCAGATCTGTTATACCGATGAGATTTGGATCAGACGCGGACGACGCGTTAATCCCAAGAAGAGACATGCCAAATATTCGGGATTTATCTATCCCCACTGTCTTCCCCTCTGTATCATCAGTCCGTCCTCGGCCCTCATGCGTCGAGGTCTCTTCGAGGAGGTCGGGGTTTTTGATCCCGAGCTTCCCGTCTGCGAGGACTACGATCTTTGGTTGCGGGTGGCAGCTCGTTTTCCGGTTTTATTCATCCCTGAGAGATTAATCATCAAAAGGGGAGGGTACACCGACCAGCTTTCCCAAAGCAATTGGGGGAACGACCGGTACCGCGTGACGGCCCTCGTGAAGATGTTGCAGAACGGTGCCTTGACCCCTGAGCAGCGCAGGCTCACTCTGGAAGAACTCCACCGCAAGTGCCGCGTCCTCATTACTGGCTATCGCAAGAGGGGAAAGGAAACGGAGGTGGAACACTATCAGGAGATCGTGGAGCGCTATTCCCAGTGAGGCCTTATTTCCTCCTTGACTCATTTCCTCTTTTTCTTCTAAGTATAAAGAGGTAAACTGGTGCTCACTATTCCTTCCGCCTATGTGAGTGAGGGGAAGGGCACGCGGCGATATAGATATAATAATTTGATTTTTTTCATGATTGATCAAAGGTGAACCCCATGAAGCATACAGCCATCATATTGGGCGGGGGCGCCGGCAAACGGTTTAAAGGGGAGATCCCCAAACAGTTTCTTCCCCTCGTGGAAAGGCCCATGATCGTCCATACTGTGGAGGCCTTTCAGAGCTCGCCGTCCATCGATGCCATAATCGTAGCAGTGCCTGCAGGGTGGGAGAAACGGTGTGCCAATGATCTCAAGCCCTATGATTTGACTAAGGTGCAGGGGATCATTACCGGAGGAGAGACCAGACAGCTTTCCTGCTGGCAGGTCCTGCAATACCTCAAAGATGATCCCCCAAACATTTGCGTCATCCATGACGCCGCCCGCCCCCTGGTGAGTGCAACGATGATTGAAACCGCTGTTCGGGAGGGGGATGAAGGGATGAGCTTTTGCCTTCCGGCAGTGGAGACCATCGTCGAGTGGAGCGATGGGGAGATCGTGCGGGTTTTGCCGCGGGATGAGTTGTGTCAGGTACAGACCCCACAGGCATTTCCTTTCAAGATCTTATGGGATGCACATTGCCGGGCTTTGGAGGCCGGTATCACAGATGCCAGCGACGACGCCGGGATTGTGTTCAAGGCGGGCAATCGAGTAAGGGTGCTCGAAGGAGACCCGCGCAACATAAAGATTACAGGGCCGGTTGATTTGAAACTGGCACAGTATCTCTTAGGGGACGGGTAATCTTTACTTTGCCCACCCATTTTGCTACCATTTCCCAGGCTCGGAGATCTTCAGGATGCCGGACTACACCCCCGTCATAAAGCAGTACCTACGCATCAAGGGAGCATACCAAGATTCTATCCTCTTCTTCCGCATGGGGGATTTTTACGAGATGTTCTTCGATGACGCCCGGCTCGCCTCCAAGATTTTGGAGATTGCTCTCACCTCGAGGGAGCGGGGTGAGAAAGAACGGATCCCCCTGTGCGGCGTGCCCTGCCATGCAGCGGCACCGTACATCACCAAGCTGATCGAGAAAGGTCATAAGGTGGCCGTCTGCGAGCAGGTGGGGGAGGCCAGGGGATCTCAGGGGTTGGTGGAGAGAGAGGTCACCCAGGTTATCACGCCAGGGATGGTGGTAGAGGGTGCTACGCTTCAGGCAAAAGAGAACAACTTTCTGATGAGCCTGTGCCGGGGTCAAGAGGGGTATGGGCTTGTCTTTTTGGATCTCTCCACGGGCGAGTTCAAGGGGTGTCTCATCACAGACGAGGCCCTTCTGGTAGGGGAGGTGGTAAAGAATAAGCCCCGGGAGGCCTTGATCCCCAAGGGGTTGCTGGATGCGGAAAGGCTTCTGGCTGATCTGAAGAGGGAATTCCCCTCCCTCCTGGTGAATACCCTCTCTGATTCCTCTTTTGGGGGCGAGGTCGATGTCGGCCCCATTGACAAACTTAGAGAGGATCTTATCCCCTCACGGGTATTGGATGAACCTCGTTACGCCGCCCTCGCCGCCATCCGCTATGTCCACGAGACCCAGAAGGTCGATGTCGGACATATCAAACCTCTTTCCGTATATCGGATCGAGGATTACCTGATCTTAGACGAGACGACGCAGCACAATCTCGAACTGTTCACCTCGCAGGGATGGAGGGGTAAGCGAGGAACCTTCATAGATATCGTAGATGAGACGATCACCGCCATGGGGGGGAGGCGGATCAGGGAGTGGCTTTCCTATCCCCTCGTTGATTGCGAGCGGATCGAGCAGCGACTAGAGGCCGTTGCTCAGTTCAAGGAGACCCCCCTGGTTCGAGCCGATCTGAGAGAACTTCTGGAGGAGGTCTATGACCTGGAGCGGCTCAACACCAGGGTGATTATGGGAAAGGCGAATCCCCGGGATTTGGTGGCCCTTAAGACCACCGTGAAGGCGGTACCAAGCATCAAAGAGGAACTGGCGGGGATCACGGCCCCCCTGGTGCAAGAGATCAGAGGGGATTTAGACGAACTCGATGAGGTGGCCGGATGGATAGCAGATGCCATCGTCTCCAACCCTCCTATCACCATTACCGAGGGGGGTGTTATCAAGGATGGATACAATCAGGAGCTCGATGAACTGAGGGGGATGAGCCGTGCGGGGAAGGGGTGGATAGCCAACTTAGAGGTGCAGGAGCGGCAGCGCACCGGGATCTCCTCGTTAAAGGTGCGGTACAATCAGGTCTTCGGTTACTACATCGAGGTGACGAAACCCAACCTGGATTTGGTCCCTGAAGATTACATTCGCAAGCAGACCTTGACGAATGCCGAGCGCTTCATCACGCCGCAGCTCAAGGAATACGAGGACAAGGTCCTGGGCGCCGAAGAACGGATCAAGGCCTTGGAGCACGAACTCTTTCGGCTCCTGAGAGAACGGGTGGCGGGGGAGAACCGCAGGATTCAGGGAACCGCTGCCGCCCTGGGGGCCATCGATGCCCTTCTTTCCCTGGCTGAGGTGGCGGATAAATATGGATACAACAGGCCGAGGGTGACGGACGGAGATGAGATCTCCATCATCGAAGGACGGCATCCGGTCATCGAGCGGATGGGTCATCTTGAGCCCTTTGTCCCCAATGATACCTACTTGGACTGTAATGACAACCAACTGCTCGTCATCACCGGCCCCAACATGGCGGGCAAATCAACCTATATCCGCCAGATAGCCCTCATCTGTCTGATGGCCCAGATGGGAGGGTTTGTGCCCGCACGTGAGGCAATTATTGGCCTGATTGATAGGATTTTTACCCGGGTCGGGGCCTCGGATAATCTGGCCATGGGAGAGAGCACCTTCATGGTTGAGATGCGGGAAACGGCTGATATCGTACGGGAGGCCACCCCCCGCAGTTTGGTTGTTTTGGACGAGATAGGGAGGGGTACCAGTACCTTCGACGGTCTCAGTATCGCGTGGGCGGTGGCTGAATACCTGCACGACACCAAGGGTCCCAAGACCCTTTTTGCCACTCACTATCATGAGCTGACCGAGTTGGCCATGACCAAGCCGCGTGTGAAGAACTACAATGTGGCGGTCAGTGAATGGAATGGGGAGATCATCTTTCTCCGCAGGATTGTAGAGGGTGGGGCAAGCCGTAGCTACGGCATCCAAGTAGCCAGACTCGCCGGCCTCCCCGAGGAGGTCGTTGCTCGGGCCAGAGAGGTCCTTGCTAATCTGGAAAAGGGGGAGTTGGATGAGAAGGGCCTGCCGAGACTGGCTCACGTCAAAGGGGCGGGCGTGGAACAAACGGAGGATCAATTGAACCTTTTCGGTGTGAATGAGGGTAAAGTATACCGAGAACTCCAAGAGGTCGATCCGAATCGCCTGACGCCCCTCGAGGCCATTGAACTCCTCTATCACTGGAAAGAAATGATGGACGAGGGAGATTGAAAACGCCTGATTTCGCCTTGGCCAGAAAGCGGATGGTACGAGAGCAGCTTCTGGCTCGGGACATAAAGGACAAGCGAGTCCTTGACGCCATGATGAAGGTCCCACGGCACCTCTTTGTGGAGGAGGGGTTGTGGCATCAAGCCTATGGCGACTTCCCCCTCCCGATCGGCGAGGGACAGACTATTTCCCAGCCTTACATCGTCGCCTTGATGACCGAGGCCTTGCAGTTGAAGGGAGGCGAAAAGGTTTTGGAGATTGGGACCGGTTCCGGATATCAAGCAGCCGTCTTGGCAGAGTTGACGAAGCAGGTCTTTTCCATAGAAAGGATCGGCCCCATTGCATCCAAGGCCAGGAAGATTCTGGATGAATTGGGATATGCCAATGTCCTCATCCGCGTGTCCGATGGAACGCACGGATGGCAGGAGGAAGGTCCGTTTGACGGAATCATCGTGACCGCAGGGGCCCCCAATCTCCCACAAACCCTCATGCAACAGTTGCGGGTCGGCGGGAGATTTGTGATACCGGTTGGAGATGAGCATGCGCAGACGCTCCTCAAAGTGGTAAGGAAGGAAAAGGGGTATAAAAAAGTGGATTTAGGAGGCGTCCGGTTTGTCCGGTTGATAGGGGATCATGGATGGAAGGCAACCAGCTTAAGGGGCAGATAGGGGTCATCGGCGGAGCCGAGTGTACTTCTGATATCTACGAGATCGCCAGGGAGGTGGGGGGTGAGATCGCAAAAAAAGGCTTTGCCCTGGTTTGCGGCGGACTCACGGGGGTAATGGAGGCGGCCTGTCGGGGTGCCAAAGAGGCGGGGGGAATCACCATCGGTATTCTCCCCACCAGCGATAAAAGGGCTGCCAACCCGTATGTAGATGTTGTCATTCCAACGGGTTTGGGACACGCTCGCAATGTTCTCGTTGTTCTTGCCGCGGATGCCGTGGTCGCCGTCGATGGTGAAACCGGGACCCTTTCGGAGATCGCCATCGCCCTTAAAGTGGGGAAGCCCATCGTGGGGATTCGAACCTGGGAGTTAGAGGGGAGGGTTCCTTTGGCGAAAGGGGGAAAAGAAGCAGTAGCACTACTTGTGGGTATGCTTCGATGATGCGGGCTACAGCGATTTGTGCAATCGTTTTCTTAGCCCTTTCCTTTGGTTGCCGACATACGCGGGATATCTACCAGCGCGAACCGGGCGTCTATCATATCGTAAGACGTCACCAAACCCTCTGGCGCATCTGTAAGACCTACGGAGTTAATATTGACGAAGTGGCCTGGATAAACGGGATCAAGGATAAGAGCAAGATAGCGGTGGGTCAGCGAATATTCATCCCCGGTGCCACGAAGGTCTTGAAGGTGGATATTTATGTAGAAGACGTCACCGCACGAGAGAGATCATCCACGGTACTCTATGAGAAGGGAAAGTTTATCTGGCCGGTTGAAGGGAGGGTGACGGCCCGGTTCGGTACGACCGAAAAAAGACAGCACGATGGCATCGATATTGCTGCACCAGTAGGTACACCAATCAGGGCTGCGTGTAACGGCAGGGTGGTGTACAGCGATAATAAGATAAGGGGGTATGGGAACCTCATCATTATCGAGCATGCGGATAGTTTTTTCACTGTCTACGCCCACAACAAGGAGAATATTGTTGCAGAAGAGGTGACGGTATCACAGGGCGATGTCATCGCCCACGTCGGCAAGACGGGAAACGCCACCGGGCCGCACCTTCATTTTGAGATCCGCAAAGGGAGCAAACCCTTGGACCCCGGGCTTTTTTTGCCCTAGAGAAGGTAATCATGCAGGAACAGGACGACATCGTAGAGAAAAAAGGGGATGAATTCTCCCCAGGAGATGTATCCCTCGATTCCCTGCGCATGTATTTCCGAGACATCCGGGCAGCCAAACTCCTCACCCCCGATGAAGAGCAAGAGTTGGCCCGACGTATTGCGCAGGGGGATGACGCGGCCCGCAAGAGAATGATTGAGTCAAATCTGCGGCTGGTGGTCAAGCTGGCCAAGCGGTATATGGGCCAAGGTCTCCCCCTCCTGGACTTGATCGAAGAAGGTAATATTGGTCTCATTAAGGCGGTGGAGAGATTTAAGGCTGAAAAAAATTGTCGCTTTTCCACTTACGCCGTCCTTTGGATTAGGCAGTCTATAGAGAGGGCATTGGTAAATCAGGGAAGGACCGTCAGACTACCTGCCCATGTGGTAGGTGATCTGAAGCGGATGATTCGTATAACGCGCTCATTAACACAACGGTTGGGGAGAGATCCCTTGCTTGAGGAACTGACAAAGGAAATGGGGACGGATGCAGACTATGTGAATCGTCTCTTGATGGCCGTGCGTAAGGTCACCTCCATCGAGACTCCTTTAGATGAAGATGAACGGTATCACCTGGCGGACATCCTCTCGGAGGAAGGACAGCCCGGCCCCTTTTCCATAACAGAACATCTGGAGCTTGTAAGGCTCGTTACCTCATGGTTGGAGCTTCTTTCCGCTACGGAAAAGGCGGTAATCAAGCTCCGTTTTGGTCTCCGCGATGGTGAGCCGAAGACCTTGGAGGCCATCGGCGGAATTTTTGGAGTTACCCGGGAGCGCATTCGGCAGATCGAAGTCAAGGCCCTTCAGCGACTGCGCAGAGTGATGGAAGAAAAAGATTTAATCCTGCTGGAGGATGTTAAGCGCTGATGATATACACGATTTTAAACCATGCGGCAGAATAACCACTGATACACTGGGATAGAGCTTTTTGAACCTTTACCCCTTATGTTTTTTTCGACGATCTTACTCCCCTTGACACAGATTTGTGAGGATGTTAATAATCAATTAGTTAGAGATGGTGAGCCCTCGTAGCTCAGGTGGATAGAGCACAGGATTCCTAATCCTGGTGCCGCAGGTTCGAATCCTGCCGGGGGCGCCAGTGATATCAAGTACTTAGCGAGATTCCAAAAGGGAATTTTCTCGTCTACCCCCCCGATTGTAACCATCTTTCAGGCTTAAGACCTTCCAAATATTCTTCCTATTTAACGGCAGCTTGTTTCAAGTCATCTGTATTCACGATGTTGTAGCGATCAAAAACGCTCCGAGTCTTATGACCAGAATCCATCATTGCTGCTCGTTCAGGAACACCAGCCCTGACCATATTGTGCACAGCTGTTCGTCTAAAGTCATGAAAGATCCAATTGCCTAATCTAACTTTTCTGCAAATCCTTAACCATGTTTTCCTGAAATACTTAATCTTCTCACCATTCTTTACTTCAGCATAGGAATATTAGGGAACATATGCAACCTTTGAAGGGGTACAACGGGCAACAAGACTGAAGATCCGTTTGAGCGCGGAGAGCTCGCGGTTGATAGTGGTATTAGAGACTCCTTTTCCCATTCGGTTTTCAATGTATCGTTTTATTATATGAGTATGCGGCGGCGTTATTAACCAGGATGTCGAACTGACCGAACGCTTTGACACTCTTGCTTGCTATACGCTTTATCTGTTCGTAGTTGGAGATATCAGTTTGAATTCCATTGCCTTGCCGCCATTAACTTTGCTTTGGTTAGCTACCTCTTCCAGTTTAAGAGAGTGCGGGCGGCAACCACCACTGCGGCTTCTTCATCGGCAAATGCGAGGCTGATAGCCTTTCCAATGCCAGTGCCGTCACCAGTAAAAATAGCTACTCTGTCCTTTAGTTTCATGGTCGCTCTTTTCTCCTAACTTGATAGAATATATTTTGTTTTTCGGATACTCTTTATACCGGCCTGGCGCGCCGGGTTTCTAATTCATCCAATAACATGCATTAGGCTTCGGCGCGCCTATCCCGATACTTTCTAAAGTCTTTCACATAACGTTGTGCGAACCTATCACGGCCAAGGATCAGATCTGTCGATAAAACCCCAGGACGTACTTTTGCTACATCGACCGTGGGACAGGTAACCCCGGATGCGATGGCCAGAGTTAAAAAGGTAAGATTCACGAGATAGCGGTCAGGCAATCCAAAGGAGATATTGCTTGCACCCAGAGTTTGATTAACACCAAGTTCCTCCTTTACCTTACGAATGGCCGCGAGTGTCACGAGTGCAGCATTGTTGTCAGCCCCAAGTGACAAAGCCAAACAGTCGATGATAACGTCTTCAGGTGGAATTTCGAATGATTCTGCCCGCTCAACGATTTTGTTTGCAATGGCTACCCGCTGTTCCGGTTCCTTGGGTATTCCTCTTTCATCAAGGGTCAATCCAATAACCGCTGCACCATATTCCTTAACCAAGGGTAATATCTCATTCAAAGAACTTTCTTCACCAGTTACTGAATTGACAATCGGCTTTCCTTTGTATACTTTAAGAGCCTCTTTTAGGGCGTTTGGGTTATTGATATCTATACAGAGTGGCACGTCAACGGATGCCGTAACCTTCTCGATAACCTTTGGAAGTACAGCGATCTCGTCTACACCGGGACAAACAACATTGATATCCAATATATCTGCACCAACCTCAACTTGGACAATGGCCTCCCAGCAAATCACATCAAAATAACCATGTTTCAATGCTTCAGACAGTCTTTTCTTCCCTGACGGGTTTATACGTTCCCCGATCAATACAGTTGGTCCTGAATCGGCAATAATTACTTCTTTTTTGTCGCTTGATACTTTCGTTTTCATAAGTAACCCTTTTATCTTTGCTGACAGCAACCAATCGAGGTGACAGTCCTCCTCCAAGCATTTCTGTTTTCAGCAAACAGCAGGCAATGCGTGGATATCAATTGACCTATTGTCGCCGTCTTTCGCTGTTACTTTTTCAACACCCCGATTGTCTTTTCTCCAGGAGACAGGTTTATCTTCTGCTGTGTTCCGAACTCTTTCCTAAACTCTATTATTTTGTTGCTTCTGCAAATTATTTGTATACACCATACTCCTTGGCGGTATCAACCATCGCCTTGACATTCTCCGCCTTTGCCCCATCAAAAAACGCCCCATTGCTCATAATATAGCCGCCGTCCTTGCCAGCGGTATCGATGAGCTTCTTGCAATACGCTATCACTTCATCGGGTGTGGCCAATCCCAACATGGAGGAGGGCACGTTGCCGATGAGGCAGGCATTCTTACCTAATGTCTTCTTGGCCTCCGCCATATCTGTCTGATCAACCATCCAGGCCGTTTTGCCCTTTGGTACGTCTTGGATAACCTTCAGACGCGAACCCCAATGTCCCTCAAGCGCAGGAAATGGTATGCATCCGCCCTCAATAAGGCCCATCATGACTGCTTTAAAAGTGGGCCAGTAGAATTTCTCGAACTGCTCGTCTGACAGGAAACCGTCAGCACCCTTATGCAGGGGCATGAATATCAAGGGATTCCCGGTCTGCTGCATCGAGCCTATTCCCATGCCAATCATAATAGGGAGGAGTGCCTCCACGGCCTTAAGCAGCTTATCGGGCTGCCGGTACATATCCATCATGATCCCCCTGGTGCCCCTGAGGGTATCGCCGATAACGTCAAACGGTGCCTTGGTGAATCCGCCGAGGATATTCGGAAATCCTAGTGATTTCAACTCAAGATCTGAACCACCCATGACCATCGCCCATTTCAGGGCTTCAGCCCCTGCCTCAAAAAGGGCCTTAAAGGTGCCCTGAACAGGGGGAAGCGCATAAGGAATAAAATTGAAGGCAAGCCCATACATCTCAAGTATGCCGGTGAGTGGAGGGAGCATCGTGAACCCCTCTAACGCCCCGAATACGCGCGGCAGATAGAAATTCCTGAAATAAAATGAGGGGTCCATCAGCAAGAGGTCATATTCCTCCGGCTTCATGTATTCCCCCTCAACGCACTGGTAGGAATGTTCAGGCGGGACACCATGGCCCGGCCACTTGTATAACTTGTAGCCAAGGATTTCATAGAACTTCCCCGGCCCCGGCGCTGAAGCGCCTATATTCATATCCGGTTTAAATTCCAACATGAATTTTTTAAAGGCCGCGGCGCATTTATCGTAGTCATACATGGCCTCTTCAACAGTCATCCCTGCATCAATATAAGGGAACATGCTCGGTAGTATCGTGACCGGTATCCTGTCCGGGGTCTTTTTCAGCTGAATGGCATCCTTGATTCTGGTTATGCTTGCTTTATAGGCAGCTTCGGCTTCCGTGCTTTGGAATTTAATATCATTACCCTCGGGATCTTTCGGTGAAAGCAACTTTTGAAACTGCACCTCCTGCTTTTCATCAGCGGTCATCTCTTCCCATTGCTTTTCCATAATCTCACCCTCCTATCCAGCCCTTGGTCAGCTTAACGGCTTCCATAGCGTCTTTGCCAAAGGCATCCGCCCCGGTATAGCTCTTGACCTGGTCGTCAATCTGACCGCCCCCGATCATGATCTTCACCTTGTCCCGAAGCCCGGCCTTCTGGATCGCATCAACCGTCTCCTTCATGGAATCAAAGGCCAAGGTCAAAAAGCCACTCAGCCCCACCACCGTGCTGCCGGTCTCTTTGATCGCATCCACAAATTTCTGTGCCGGGACATCAATGCCCAGGTCCGTGACCTCAAACCCACTCACATCGAGCATAAAGACGACAAGGTCCTTCCCAATGTCATGGATGTCCCCGGCCACGGTCCCGACAACGACCTTTCCCAGGCGCTTAGCCTCCTTACCTGTACCCGCCTTGAGTTTGGGCTCTAGCTTTTGGACGATGCCCCTGAGGATCTCCCCGGAAAAAACCAGGTCCGGAATGAAGTACTCTCCTTTGGCAAATCTCTCGCCAACAATATTCATCCCTTCCTTGGTCTCCTCTAACAGTTCCTCAGCAGCCGTCCCCTTCCCCAAGGCCTGATCTACAAATGCTAAGGCCTCAGGTTCCTTCAAATCAGATAGCAATTGTCCCAATTTCCCTGCCATAATCATACCCTCCTTTCAAATGATTAAACAATTTCTGAATACTTGAAAATCGTTTCCACCTGAAAACACGGTGGTGTGTCACCTGAAAGTCTTATTACTTCACGCAAAACTTTCGATAATAATCTCAGCTGCAAGCCGAGCGCCTATCCCCGGAACGAGACTGCACTTTTCAAAACCTTGCGCCTTCGCGAAGGCCTCCATATTCTCTGGGCTGGCCGCGGGATCCATATACCGTCCAAATATCACGTTTTCTTGTATCGAAGGGCATAGTACAGAACCCACCTCCTCTTCGAAGCGGGGCATAAATTGTCGGGCAGCAAGTATCGTTGCGCCCGTCGCTTCATCATCCAGCACATCATCACTGCCAAAATAGAGTCCAAGGGCAATCAGACCACCGGTTACGCCGCCACACATCCAACCAGTTCCACCGAAACCAGGAAATGGTGATAAGGCTGTAATAATCTCCATATTACCCAGCCCAAATTCTTCCATCACAGCAAGAGCGGTCCCCTTGGGACAATTATGGGCAATAAAGTTATATTCTTCCCCTTGCCGTTGAACGCGATCGAGGATTTGCTCCTTGTTGGTCAACATCTCTTTCGGGTCACGTTTCTTCTTGGGGATCCCACCTTTCACCATTTTTTTAACTCTGGCCTCAATAGCCGTTACATCCCAGGCCCGTGCTGCCAGTTCATCTACCCGTGCCTTGAGGGCCTCGTAGTCTGCCATGGGCTATCTCCCTTCTCTATAAGTAATGAGCAACCTACGTTAAACCTCATAACTCATGGTCTTCTTCTCTTTTGTCGCCGAACTAATAATTATTTCAATCCAGATAAGACAGCAACGTATCATCCCCCGGAAAGAGATTGCAAAACGTGTATGGGGACTCCACCCCGTATGGTATCATCTGCCTTGAGTATGTGACCGTCCATAATCACTACTGCCCCTTGGTTTTCAGAAATTTTCAAACGGGCGAGAAAGTCTTTGACGCTCGCCCCATCAGGAATCTCAACCTCAATGCCCTGCGAATACTGGTAACCAGGGAAGTATCGGCTCAATGTCCCGTATAATTTGACCCTCATCTTCATTCCCGAGCCTTCAGAAATCAAAGGTGCTATCCAGTTGCTCGTCACTGATGACAAAGACGGTGTTGTGAGGGGGAAGGGGCTCTTTGTAGTAAAACTGCGGCAATCGGTCGTCTTCCTTCGTAAACCCCGCCTTTTTATTGAATTCTCGCTCCGCCTTCAACACCCTGGTACCCATGGCACCAGGGAAGTCGTCCGGGCCAAGCTCCGTGCCCAATTTGGCATTGAGCACCTTCAGAAAGGCCTCACCAGCTTCAGGAGTCAACAGTGCTACATACGCCATAAAACATAGGCCCGTGACGTCAAAGGCGGCATTGGCGATTTGTATGAACCGGGAGGCCTCCACCTGTCCCTCCGGCTTCAAGGGATCGAGCTGTTGTTCCAAATACAGCCCCACCAGGTTGCCTGCCGTGTGATCGGCCCCCATGGGTGAGGTGGCAAATGTAATGCCATTACCCAACATGGCCCGTGGATCATACGCAGCCACCCCCTGCCTTTTGACCGCAGGGACCCGGGGGTGATTGAAATGTTTACCCACAGCGACAGGCCCGTTGCCCAAAACCTTGCCCAATTCCGTGCCCTTGGCAATCTCCTCCACCATCTCAATGGCCGCCTTGCGATCCCCAAACTGTTTATGCCCGGCATCCATGGCAACGGCGATGGCCACCCCCGTGCTCATCGTATCAACCCCAATGTCATCACACAAAAAGTCCAACTGGGCAATGGTATCAAGATCGGTGATGCCGGTCATACCGCCCATAGACCAGATGGTCTCATATTCCAGAGACCCAGTGACATATGTTCCTTTTTCATCCACGAATTCATTGGAGCAGTGGATAATACACTGGGCGCAGCCCATGTGGGTCGTATTGCCCCCTCGTTTCTTGATGAGCTCGGCCATGGCCTCACCGCTGATACCCTCCCACCCATCCAATACCCCCTTGGTGGCATTGTAACTGGGAAAGGCACCCATGGCGTTGACAGGCGCTACCAGGGCAGCCGTGCCGAGTTCGGGCATCACGTTACCACTCATATGATCCGCCTTGATGGCCTTGACAACATCCTTAGCCGCCTCAGTAAAGGCCTTCGGATCAGCAATGGCATCGGCACTCTTACCCCCTTGATCCACAATCAGGGCCTTGAGCCCCTTGGCACCCATCACCGCACCCAAGCCCCCTCGGCCTGCAGCACGGCAGGGGTGGCCATCGATGTCTGATGACTGTATAGAAGCTAAGGGCAGCCGATACTCACCAGCCGGCCCGATGCACAGCACCGAAGTCTTCTCACCGTAGGTCTTCAGTATCTTTTCCACACATTGATAGGTCCGCATTCCTTTGTACTCTTGCGCCGGAACAAGGCTGGCTGTGCCCTCCTTGTCGATCATGAGGAAGCTCAGGTCTCCTTGAGGCGCCTGCTCCTCGACAACGACCGCAGTAATCCCCAAACGGCCCAATGCCGCAGCAACGGTACCTCCCGCATTGCTCTCTTTGATCCCCCCGGTCAGAGGACTCTTCGCCCCAACGGATATACGGCTCGTATTCACCAGAGAGGTGCCACTTAATAGGCCCGGGGCAAAAATGAGCTTGTTGTCCGGCCCCAGGGGATCACACTGTGGCGGCACCTCCTCGTTGATCATCACTGAGGTAAGACCCCTGCCACCAAGTCCCTTGTATTGTTCTGGCACATCTTCAACACTCACGGCTTTTGTGCCCATATTCACTCGTATAAATTTCATACCCGACCTCCTTTCATTACTATTCCCCCGAATCCTTACATGAAAGGTAACAATCTAGGTTCTCTTCACCACCAAAACGATTACTGTATTCCATGCTACAATTGCAACACTGGTTTTATCACAACCCCTTTCTCCATATCTTCAACTGCCTTTTCTATATCGTCGAATGGATAAAATGTGACCATGCGGTCAAAGGGGAATTTCCCCTGTTGGTACAGTTTGATAAGCTTGGGGATGAACTGATCCGGTACGGCATCGCCTCCGAGAATCCCCTTTATCGTCCGGCCGTTCATGATCAAGTCCATATCAAGACTGACCTCCGTGCCCGGCGGCACAACCCCCACGAGCCCACACACCCCGAGGCGGGGCAGAACATCCACGGCCTGTCGAAATACCGCAGGATTGCCGACACACTCAAGAGTAAAATGCGGCCCTCCGCCGGTGATCTTTTGGATCGCGGCAACCGGATCCTCCGTACCGGCATTGACGGTATGCGTGGCACCGAATTCTTTCGCCGCCTTCAGACGACCCTCATGGATATCCACGGCGACAATAGGAGCACACTTACATACGACCGCTGCAAGCACAGCACTTATCCCCACCGGACCAACACCAAATATGGCAATGGAATCACCGGGCTTGGCTTGCAGCGAATTCATCACTGCACCAGCTCCGGTCATCACCCCACAACCCAACGGTCCGAGGATCTCCAGAGGAACATCCTCTGGCACCTTGATGATGTTGCGCTCGTTAGCCAATGAGAAGCTCGCAAACGAAGACTGGTTGAAAAAATTGCCATGAATGACCTGATCACCTTTTTTTAATGTCGTGCTACCATCCGGACGAGCACCGTTAAAATTATGCAGGAAGAAATTAAAGCAATACAGATTCTTGCCAGCCTTGCATGCTGCACATTCCCCACAATAATCCCAGCCCAATACCACATGATCACCTGGTTTTACCTTGGTCACCCCCTTGCCCACCTTTTCAACCACACCGGCTCCTTCATGTCCGAAGACACTCGGCGGCGGTGGGAGCGGTAAATGCCCGTCCCGGGCGGCTAAATCCGTATGACAAATACCAGTCGCAACAACCCGAACCAATACCTCATCATCGTTTGGCTCACTGAGTTCCAGTTGTTCAATGCTGAAATCTCCCCCTTGCTCAAAAACGACCGCTGCCTTAATTTTCATTCTTTCCCTCCTGAGGTTGGAAATTTGCCCATTAATGCAATTAATGATTTTTCTTCCTCTATGAATTAAAAAAGCTTTACCTTCCATATTTCTTTATTGACATATTCCGTTTGTAAGGGGTGCACTTTACAACCTTTCGCATAACAAATATGCTCTGTCCAAATAATGTAATAGCTCTCATCGTTCCGAATACATTTTTTTTCATGGAGCAAGAGCAAATAAAGTAGAGGCCTCCACTCTAAACTTTAATCAACGATCATCATAATCCCAAATATGCCTTTTTTATGAGTTCTTTCTTAAGAAGTTTTTTTCCTTCTCCAGCTAAGATAACGCGACCGTTTTCGAGCACGTATGCCCGATCAGCTATCTCCAGGGTTTGTCGGACATTCTGCTCAATCAGTAAGATCGCAATGCCCCGATCGCGGAGCCCCTCTGTGATCTGAAAGATTTCTCTTACCAACAGTGGTGCCAGCCCATTTGATGGCTCATCAATGATGCACAACTTCGGCCTTGACATTAGACCCCGCCCTATGGCCAGCATTTGTTGTTCGCCGCCACTTAAGGTCCTGGCTAATTGCCCCCCGCGCTCTTTCAATATCGGAAAAAGTTGATAGACATGCTCAAGGGTCTCTTCCTTCTGCTTCCATACACGCGGGAGATACGCTCCCATCTCTAAATTCTCACGAACCGACATCTCGGGAAATAGCCTCCTGCCCTCGGGGATATGGGAAATACCCTTCTCTACAATGGCATGAGGTGCCAATCCATCTATTCTCTTACTGAGGAATTTAATACTGCCCGAGACCGGGCGCAGTATGCCGGATATCGTATTGATTAGTGTCGTTTTACCAGCTCCATTGGCACCAACGAATGCAACTATTTCTTTTTTCTTGAGTTTAAAAGAAACATCCCACAATGCTTGAGCCTTGCCATAAAACGTATTGATTTTGCTCACTTCTAGCATAATCCTATTCTCCTAAATATACCTCAATAACTTTTTTGCTGGTGGCAATCTCTTGTGGCGTTCCTTCGGCAATCTTTGCACCGTGATGCAGCACGATAATACGATCACAGACATTCATAATTGCTTTCATGACATGCTCTATCATGACAATGGTAATCCCTTTACCTCGAATCCTGCCTACTAGATCCATAGCCTGTCCTACCTCAGTGTGGGTTAATCCCGCCATCAACTCATCGAGCAACAAGAGCTCTGGCTTGGTGGCCAACGCCCTGGCCACCTCAAGCCGCTTCTGATTCGCCAGGGTCAAATCCTTCGCCGGTACCTTCTGTACCGCCGACAGTCCAACAAACTCTACTAACGCCGCAGCCTCCCGCGCCGCCTCCACCGATGACATACGGTTTGAAGTCCCAAAATATGAACCCAGTACAACATTGGCAAGCACCGGCATATGACCGAATATCTTAACCGACTGAAAGGTCCGCGCCACTCCCATCCGACAAATCTTATGCGGCTTCAACCCCGTAATGTTTGTACCCTTAAAGCGTATCTGCCCTGATTTGAGCGGAAGGGCAGCCGATATCAAATTAAACAGCGTCGTTTTACCAGCCCCATTGGGACCAATCAAACCAAGGGCCTCACCCTCATCTACATGAAAGTCCACCTTGGAAACGGCGGCAAGCCCACCAAAATACTTGGTTACTCCTGTACCCTCAAGTAGCGGCATGTTTCCTCCAGAATATTTGCTGCCATTGCGATCAAACTCACTGGCGAGGATGTATTGCAGAGGAATCCTTGTCAGTGAAGCTCATTGTTCGGCTCCAATCTACATTTTGATCCCGATGCTAACCCAACTAATAAGGCCGAAGACAAGACAAACAATATGTCCCAATGACCATCCGTACATCTTCTGATCAGGATTCCGTTTTTTGGTCACGGAGTTTATGTAGCCCTGCACTGGAACAAGAAACAGAAACGATGGTATAATAGCCGCGATGATGATTGCCTCAATACTTGCCGCATAAAAAACCACAATGTTAGCTAGTAACATGAAGATAACCCAGCCTGTGGCAAGCTCACGGGCAGGAAAGGTAGGCGTTAGGACTTTATTAGCATCTTTATCTTCATGAATACGTCGCAGAAGAGTATGACAGTATAAATATCCAAAAATTCCACGCCAAAACGGTTTGATGTCAAAGCGGTTGCGCTCTTTGATGTATCGCCAGTTCTTGTATATCCAATATACTTCGTAGAGACCCATTGATACGATGGACAGCAAAATTAACCTTGCAGGCGAAATGTACAGAAATAATGGTCTATCTAACTTCGTTGGTTGAGCGTCTTTCGCAACGGTTTTTTCGTCCTTTGCTATTTTTTGTATCAAACCGACCAACCCTTCAGGCAGGTAGAGTATGGTCACTACTAATATAGTGCCGAAAATGAGCATGTAAAAATAAGGAAATTTGGTTAATAACATTTCTTCCAGATAGGCAAAAATAGCCGCACCTATAATGGGACCGTAAAATTGTCCCATACCGCCAAAGATGGCCATCAATACCGGCATAAAAGAAAAGAGCGGATTAAAGGCGATGTACGGGTCAATATACGTCCACCTGGTCGCCATGATGGCTCCGGCCGCCCCTGTGAAAATAGCGCTAATGGCAAACGTGATGACTTTCACCATGGTTACATTGACACCGGTGTGGGCCGCAGCATCTTCATATTCTCCAATGCTCTGCAAGGCCAACCCAAACCTGGAGCGTCTGATAAGATAGGCAACAACCAGCAATATCACAAGAATGATCAACATGACGTGATAAATAGTAGCATTGTCCACAACGATAACGAATCGACCACGAGTGCCCGTCATATTAATCTCATACCAGAGGAGAAGATGCTTGATGAGCTCGACGAGTCCGAAGGTAAATATGGCAAAATAGATGCCTTTCAATCTCAGGGTCAGAGCACCAACGAACAGGGCAAGGCAAAAACTGGCGAGGCCGCCGATTAAAACCACAAGAGGCAACGGCAATGTTTTCCCCAGTACAGCGGACGTATATATGCCGAACCCAAAAAATGCAGCCGGCGCCAAGGAGATGTAACCTGTAGGCCCGGAAAAAACAACCCAGCTCATGGTGAGAACGATGTACATTAAGATGCTGGTTACGAGTATGATAGTATAGGCTGAAGCATAGAGCGATAACGTAGCTAACAAAACGAGGATGATGAACAGCAGCCCCGCTCCCCACACCTTTTTGAGATCAATGCCCATATTCATTTTTCTGTTCTCTACCTCCCCATAATACCTTGTGGCCTCACCAGCATCAGGAGTATGAAGATCGCATAATAGGCAGCCAGTGCCAATCCCGGCTCGAAATAGGTTACGATGCTCCCGACAAGGCCCAGCACAAATCCCCCGATAAAACTGCCGGGGATGCTTCCCAAGCCACCCAGCACAACCACGATGATGGCGATTAAGGCATACTCAAGACCCATCACTGCGTGAACCGGATAACACATGCTGATAAGCACGCCGGCAATAGCGGCCATGGCAGCTCCAAAACCGAAGCATAGTGCAAGCATAAAGTTAATGTTTACCCCCATCAACCCTGCAGTACTCGGGTCTTGGGCCGCGGCCCTGATCGCCTTTCCCAGGCGGGTGCGGGCTAAAAAAATGTAAAAAGCCAGGCCTATGGCGATAGCAAACCCGAGGGTCACGAGGCGGTTTTTGCTAAATACTGCCCCCGCCAGATCAACCGGAACAGCCAAATACGTGTATCCCCTTATCTCTGGCCCCCAGCCCATTAACGCGAGGTTTTGAATGATAAACATAAGACCGAAAGAAGCCAGCATGGAATTACTCACAAAAATATCAGCTGATTCCGATGTGTTTAACAGGCGTTTGAACATAGTCCGGTGAAGGAGAAAACCCAAGACAAAAATAATAGGACCGCAAATAGCAATGGATACCAGCGGGTTAATGTGCAATTGAAATAATGTCCAGGTGGTTAATGCCCCGAGCATGATAAATTCACCATGAGAGATATTCAGCACCCGGGCAACGCCGTACTGCAGGCTGAGCCCCATTGCAATCAACGCATAGAGCCCTCCCAGCAGTAAACCGGCAATCACTATATCCAAAAATGTCACAATCATAATGTTAATTCCTACTCATTAGCTGTAATAGATGCAGGCTGTCTAAAGGCATCGGTTTGTCTTCAGGAGGGTTTACTAACTGCTCAGTGTTCGCTCTGCACCCTTTAGACAGCCTGTCTGTTGTTATTTACTGTTGCATTAGTACTATCTGCTTTCTACTTCTTCGGTGCTGGCCATGCCGGCTTGGGGTATACTAACTTTGCCGTAGCATCTTTTTCAGGGCCGACGACCTCATACACCCCTTTTTGCCACTGACCGATCTCTCCGGTATGAGATTCCTTTGCCAAAAGCCCATTTTCAAACCAGGTCTTTCCCATTACCGTCTTGAACTTATTCTTAGCGAGGATATCCCGTATCTTTTTCTGGTCAAGGGTTCCAGCCTTCTCAATAGCCTGCTTCCACATCTCCAGACCAGCCCAGTAGCATGGGTGCCCCCACGGGTCCTGGACCTCTATAGGCTTGCCTTTGTAGAGCTTATCGGCCAATTCCTTGGCAGCTTTAGATTGCTTCGGGCTAAACATCGTAAACCCTAAAATTCCCTCCACCGCCGGACCAAACGCTGCTTTATAAAACCCGAAATTGACTCCGGGACCGCCTATCCATGCCTTGGGGTTATAGCCGAGCCCCATTGAGGTCCCCGTAGCGGGCATAACCTGGTCGGGATAGGCAAAACAGCAAAAGATATCGGCATTAGATGCCTTCGCGTCCTTGATGATGGGCGTCCAGTCCTTCATGTCAGGCGGAATGCTCTTAGTACCAACAATCTCAATTCCCTTCTTCGGGAATTCAATACCCGCCACACCTGAATACTCTATGCCGTGGAGATCAGCGATGTAGGTTACGTATGCGGTCTTCGCGCCCGCCTTGCTCATAATATCGGCAAAGACCGGCAGCTGATACCAATCGGAAAAACTCAGGGTGACGAAGATGTAGGGTAGACTCGGAAGCATGTCTTTTATCTGCGTGGCTCCGCCCTCGGCCGTCACCAGCACATACTCATATTTGTTGGCTATCGGGGCCTGGGCAAAAATAAAAGCGGTGCCACAGGCGGGCCACAGAAAGTCAACCTTATCCTCGACGATCAGTTTTTCCGTCAGCCTCGTCATGGTGCCCACATCACTTTTATCGTCATATATTATCAGTTCTATGGGCAATTTTTTTCCGTATTCCTTCACATATATCCCGCCCTCGGCATTGACCTCGGCAACCCATGTCTCATAAACCGGTTTGAATGCCGAGTCGCCAATCACCGCCAATGGGCCTGAGAGAGGCCTTGACATACCTACAACGATTTTGTCTTTTGCCAGCGCTGGTTGTACACTCACTAAAAGTGACACAAGGAAACAAAGAAACACCAGCAATGACATCATCTTGATGGTTCTCTTCATTGTAATTACCTCCTTCGGGAAATAGGTTTGTTATTAATACTGTCCTCTATGGGCTGCTTCGATTGAACCCCTGAAAAGGGAACCCTGCAAGACGTTTTGTGGTTTGCAATCTTTTGTGCGAGCGAAACAATGATCATTCCCTTCACAAAGGATTCAATCCCATCCATACCCTCCTTATGTATGTAGCTCCCACCTCCTCTCCTTATTATTTCAAACTCCCGCTCTACTACTCTCCGTAAGTCAGGCACAATTGGGATCAGCTTCACCTAACGCTCAACCCATGGTGGTGCAGGCATTGCTTGCAACTGTGAATACTCGATAGGATAAATAATCTGTTGTTTTCCGTTCCACCACTGGAATTCTGCCAGAGGAAAAAGCGCAATCCCTCTTTTGTCATAATCCACCATCCCATTCACGGTCTCAAAAGTATTATCCAATACAGCCTGGCGGACTTTCTCTGAATCCAATGTTCCAGCCTTTTCAATAGCTTGCCACAGGATTTGGCAAAGAGCGTAATACATACCAACACCAACGGACTGTTTTCCAAAATCATTGTAATAATGCTTCCCAAGTTCTTTAGCTCCCTTGAAGGGGTAATCCTCTGACCAGAACCCGTCACAAAAAATATAGTCAGCATCTTTTCCTAAAGCTTTGTAGAACTCAGTCGCCCATGTGCCTTTCCATCCATGAAAGAATTTTACACTGTAGTTATTCTGCTTCATCTGGCGTATCAGTTTTACTGTATCCGCCGTGTTAGCCATCAAGAGAATTGCATCAATACTTGTTGCCTTGGCTTTGAGAATCTGTGAGGTGAAGTCCTTGGTCTTTATCATACTCATAGATTCACGTAGGGCGATTTTATAACCATATTTTTCGGCAAGTGCTATCCAGAGATCGCCTAGTTGTTTTCCATCATAAGTGTCTTCTTCAAAGACGGCCGGTTTTTTTGGACGTTGATCTTTAGGTAAGGAGTTCCACACTTCAAAGGCTAAGCTACCACCCTGGGTCATGTCAAAGAAATACATGGTGCTCCATTTGAATTTATGCTTCAAGAAGTCAGGGACCCAGAGAACTGATCCGTGATAGTATGTTTTATATTTTTCTGCCGTAATCATTCCGGGAATCACACCATGGGCCCCTGTACAGCCACTCAAAAGGAGATCAATCTTTGTTCTCTTGATCAATCTCTCAACAACCGCGGCGGCCATTCCAGGATTAGTTTCATCGTCTATTACGACAAGCCGTACCGGAAGCTTCTTGTTGTACTCCTTTACATAAATCCCACCTGCCTGGTTAATGTCCTCTACAGCCCTTTCATAGGCCCACTTCTGCTCAACCCCAGCCATGGCTAAGGCTCCGCTTAAGGGAAGATGGCTACCGATGAGGATTTCCTTTTTCTCCTTTTGCGCCAGCACCGGATGAATAATCAAAATAGTTGGAAAAAGAAAAGGGAAACATATAAGAAAACAGAATACTCTTATTATTCTTTTAATCATTACCACCTTCCCCTAGTTCAATAAACAAGTGCTACACTTAGGATAAATAGTATATCCTAAGTGGTTATGAACAGACACTATACCCAGCTAACCGGCGAGGAACGTAGCATCATCGCAGTTCTCTGAGCATAAGCATAGGGGATCAAACCGAATGAGATTGCACTTGCTCCTTGAATTCACCCCCGCAATTATCCTTTTTTAGAAAAATATTTTTGCTATAAAACAATATCTTAACGAATCTTGATTCAGTTATCTGTACCAAAGGAAGCGCTGAAAGACGATTTATGGATACATAATTTACTGAATTACTACTTTCTTATATATGGATGAGGTGAATCTCACGTAAGACATTCAGACAACAAATCCTCTTACTGTTATTTTCTATGCGGAAAACCACGAAATCGGCAATGCTTTTCTTTTAGGGCATCTGTTTAGTAATACAGCAAATAGTATGCCACAAAAAAGAACTGTCATAATAGCTCTAAGCTACTGAAAAGACAAGTTATTTTTAGAAATGTTAAAAATGTATAGAATCCAGTTGTGTTACTTTTAGTAACATGACTTTGATTTAATGAATGTAATTTTTTTTGTAAATAAAATGATCTAGAATTACAGGGAATTAAAGCTATTGTTAAGAAAAGTTACGCATTTTTTTCATTTGTTTCAAATAGAAACACATTGGTTTTTTTTGGAAGTATTCCTTGAATAGGCACGAAAGGTAGTTTTAGGAAAGCACAATTTAAGTGACTATTTATAGCGCTCCAGCTTCTCATAGAGGGATTTACGGCTGATTCCTAAGTGATGTGCGGCTAATGTCTTATTGCCATTACATTTCTTAAGGGTTCTCTCAATGAGTTCTCTCTCCATCTCCCTGATACTAATTCCTTCATCTGGTATTGTAAAAATGAATTTTTTTTCTCTACCAATACGAGTTTGATTGCTAGAATCTCTTATTTTCTCTGGGAGATCATTGAGGACAATACGACTTCCTTTCGAGAAAATAATAGCCCTTGCAATACAATTCTCCAGCTCTCTTACATTACCAGGCCAATCATACTCTGCAAGTACCTCAATAGCTTCCGGATGAACGCTATCTATTTCCTTTCCGTATTTCTTGCTAAAATGTTTGATAAAATGATTGACTAAAAGAAAAATATCGTCTCTTCTCTCTCGCAATGGTGGAGTAGTAATTGATATCACCTCAATACGATATAGGAGGTCGCTTAAAAAATGGCCCGCTGATATCTCTTTCTGTAAATCACGATTAGTAGCTGTAATAACCCGGACATCGACTTTTCGTGTTTCCTCGCTACCTACTGGTTCAAATGTTCCCTCCTCCAGGAAACGAAGGAGCTTCGTCTGTAGACTCATACTCATGTGCCCGATCTCATCCAAGAAAAGGGTACTCTTATTAGCCGCTTCAAGTCTGCCCCTTTTATTAGCGATTGCACCGGTAAAGGCTCCTTTAACATGCCCAAAAAGTTCCGCCTCGAGCAGGCTTTCAGTTAACGCAGCGGAATTAATGCATATCATATGACGATCATGCCTCCTGCTCAAAGAATGAATCGCTCGTGCGATAAGCTCCTTCCCGGTTCCTGTTTCACCCTTAATGAGAATTGGTACGTCCGTAGGGGCTACCGTCCGTATTATTTCAAAGATCTCTTGCATCTTGGAATCGGCCCCAATTATTTCATGAAAGTAGTCCTTCTCTCTTACTTCCCGTCGTAACTCAACCAGTTCCGTTAATATCTTCTTTTCACGAATGGCCTTTTCCAGAATGATACTCAATTCATGGTAGTTTATTGGTTTTAAAATATAATTGGCTATACCCTCCTTCATGGCTTCAACCGCGGATTCAACAGTACCATACGCTGTCATGATGATATATGGTATATCGACCTCTATGGCACTCATCATCCGATATAGCTCCAATCCATCAATCCCCGGCATCTTCAGGTCAGCCAGAACGATATCAATGTCTTTATGGCTTTGAAAGATTTGAATAGCTTCTTGAGCGCTCTGTGTCGTAAACACTACATAATCTTCATCCTTAAGAATCGCACTGATAACTTTCAAGGTGTTTATTTGATCATCAACGACCAGTATTTTTCTTTGCATCTTTGATCTTCCTATCGGGGTGATAACCTTCCATTGGCAACTCGATGATTACAGAAGTACCTTTACCCTCTTTACTCATGACCTGTATTTTCCCACCATGACTTTCTACAATTCCCAAGCTGATAGGCAGTCCTAAACCGGTACCACCCTCCTTTGTACTAAAAAAAGGATCGAAAATATTTTTCAGGTGTTCCGGGGGAATTCCTATACCGTTATCCTTAACCTCAACCACTGCTTTTACACTGGTACTACTCTTTCGAACATGTTTTAATAACGAGGTTGTAACCTCCAACTTTCCTCCATTCGGCATGGCATGTGCGGCATTGAAAAAAAGATTCAAAAATACCTGTTCCATTTGATGAGGATCAATTTCCAAGAGGGGCAACGAAGACTCAACATGGAGGGATACTGCAATCCCTTTGCTCTTGAACTCCTCATCGAGGAGATTAAGGGTATGTTGCAGCAACTCATTAAGATCTATGGGTATGCGGTTGGGAGGGGATTGTCTAGCGAAATATAGAAAATCGGTCATGAATTCATTAAGCCTATTTATCTCTTCCAGGATAAGCTGGGTATATTCATGGATCAGCGGATCGTCCGATCTGCCCTTTTGCAGATAGACAATAGCTCCCTTTATAGCATTCAATGGATTCCTAATCTCGTGTGCTAGTCCTGCAGAAAGCCTTCCCATTGATATTAGCTTCTCAGAATGGATTAACTCTGTTTGAATCTTTCTCAGATTTCTGACCATTCGGTTAAAAGATCGGGTTAGGGTACCGAGTTCATCTCTTGATGTTACTGGAATTTCCTGCCTTAAATTGCCACCAGCTATCCGTTCCGTGGCCACAACCAATTCTCTTACTGGCTTTAGTAATTGATAGGATAAAATACTTACCCCAAACCCTGCAACTATTAATATAACGAGGACCAATGCAAACACTCTTGAACGAATTATATTAGCCTCTCTTTTAAATTCCTCAATGGGGATACTCACGGCTAGGGACCATCCAGTTGCGGGCACAGGCGCAAAAGCTGCTGCCTTTTCTCCAAAATCATAATACGTTCTCCATCCTGAATCACTCGTAATTATGTCAACTATGAATTCCCGGAAACGTGGGTCCTCGTACTTTGTAAGATCGTATTCGTAAGGCTTGTAGAGGGGGTGTGCAATTGTTCTCCCTGATCTATCCACCAAGAAGGCATATCCATCCTTTCCTATCCGGATGGCATTTACTAGTTCAATTACCTTGTCAAAATCCAAGTCGATCACCAGTTTATAAACAGGGCGGCCATTGACACTGTAGGGCAAAGGTCTGGAAAACTGGACAATAAAACGTTGGTGCAATTCAGAGTATATGACCCTCGAGATATAATTGCCTTTTGAGCCATTACCAATAGACCCCCAAAAAGTTGTTTCAGGTGATTGCCACGAAGTATATTTGTCTAAACCCTCTAAGCGAGGCGTGAAGACCTCTTGGCCGCGGGAATTGAGAAGGCGGATTTGAATATAATATGGAGAGCGTGCACCAAAGTCTCGAAACAGCCTCATCATTTTCTCTCGAACAGTTTCTTCATCAGCTTTAGAGGGCAATGCAATTTTATACTGAAGATCCCGAACAATAAATTCAACCATGGTTTCCAAATCCCGCAAACAAGATTCAAAAATGGTATTGATTTCAGCGGCAGCAGCTCTTGCCCGCAGTATCTGTTCTTCGCGCGAAAGGTGGGTTACACTTTCAACTGAGGCTTTATATGAGAGATATCCAACTATCGCAATTGGAATACACACGATTGGAATAACAAACAGTAATAGCTTAATTGTAATTGTGAAAGGGAATCGTATTTTGAAAGGTGATTTCATTGGATATGCTGATGTCCAAGTATTGAAAACTTAAACGCAATCAGTAAATATAATTGATCGTATTAAGACAGACCACCTCCTTTCTATTGTGCATCTCTTTCTTAAATAATTCAATAATTGTTTATTAATAATACAATCTTATCCTTATGTAAATCTAACGAAAATAACCCACCATTTTCCAAGACGCCTTTTGTAAGTAGATGAAATCTAAGTATTTTTAATTAGGTGGGGAATCGCCTATTTTCGTTATACGTTTCCTCTCCCTGGTGCCGCAGGTTCGAATCCTGACGGGGGCGCCAGCAAAAAAAGATTAGCGCGTACCGCTAATCTTTCACTCGTTACAAGCCTTTGTTGATTGTACGGTGAGTGTTCACCGGTTGTGAAGTGAAATGCGTTGCTCCAGATGGGAGGTTTGTGGAAACTCGCTCTCTCTTACGGGTTTTATGGCGAACTCCTTGTGTACCAAGACAGTCATTACACCATCATACTCATTATGTTCTCTCATAAAATTCCTGAGGAGTTCCAGTTCATCGTGATTAAACGTGTCCTGACAGCGTATCAAGATCCGTTCCAACGTAGCGTCTCCCAAGTGATAGTAGGAGATTAACGGTGTTTCGCCTTCGGCAGATACCATAAGGGTCGCCGGATCGATCTTTTCCGCTTCTTTGTGGATCGCATTGATAAAGTAATTTATTTGTTCCTCAGAAATACTCGGATCATATTCTGCACGGAGCTGTTTTCTTATAGCGTGAGTCTGTACCCCTATCTTTCCGTGATTGAAATCAAGCCGGCCGTCTATAATCTCATATGTAAACGGTTGCTCGATTGTGTCGCGCCATCGCTTGATCAAAAAACGCTTCGTGCCGTTGGTGGCTTCAAAAAAGGACGTCTTGACGGGTTCTGTATAGGGCTTATCGCTGATGGGTGGCGTCAGGGAAGTTAATTTCTCAATTGTATGTCCTTTGTGTTTTTGCAGAAAGGCGTCCCTATCATCACTTTCTTCTTCTTTGATTTCCCCCTCGTGCCATGTATAGCGCGGAGATGTATCCCCTTGTGTCATATTAAAGATTTCATTGCATTCGATGCACCGAATTAATGCGTCCATCATGGTTTTTCCATTTCCTTTACAAAGATATCAACCAATTCTTTGTCAAATTGTGAACCGGAATGTTTTTTTAGTTCGCTCAACGCTTCATCTTTGTTCCGGGCGGTCTTTAAAAGAGCATCATAGCTGTCTGCAATGGCTATGATGCGGGCAAAGAGAGGTATCTGGTCACCCTTCAATTTTTCGGGATACCCTTTTCCGTCCATCCTTTCGTGATGATATTTTATGGCTCCGATCACTTCATAGGGAAGTCCCAACGGAGATACCATGTTTGTCCCTTTCAGTGGGTGCTCTTTCATCTCGATCTCTTTGCTTTCGTTGTCTGAGTCGCGTTTTGTGCTCATGCCCACTTTTCCTATATCATGTAGATAAGCGCCGATTTGCAGGTCCCTCGTATCGCTTTGGGAAAAACCCAACCCCTCGGCCAATACGGTCGCGTAGTCGCTGACCTTTTCCAAATGACTGGTAGAGTAGGGGGCATGGCTTGCCAGGGCAGAGGTCAGTACCTTGACGAATTCCAGGTAACCTTCGTTCTTCGTCGAATTGTACAATTCATCTATTTTGTTGAGTAAATGAGATATCTGCGTTTGCATTGAGAGAGGAGATTGACTCACTTCTTCTATCTTAGCTATACACTCCTTAACCTTAAGACTCATCTCTCTTCTCTCAAGGCACCGTTTAACGGTCGAGAGGATATCCGAGACATTGAAGGGTTTGAGGATGTAGTCAAAGACGTTGTATTTTATGGCCTCAACAGCCGATTTTAACGTCCCGTAGCCGGTAATGATGACGACCTCGATGGTAGGATCGTAATCTTTTATCAGCTTCAGCACTTCTTCGCCCGACATAACCGGCATCTTGAGATCGAGCGTGACAACATCAATATTCCTATTTTTTATGATCTGGAGGGCCTCTCTCCCGTCTTCAGACGTGAAGATATTAAAAGAGGATTTGAGAATCATTCCCAGAGATTCCCTTGGCCCTAGTTCATCATCCACAATTAAGACATTTGGTCTGGTGAGCGGCTCCATACCGTTCTCATGCAGCAATATCCGTGCCTACTTATTTACTAGGAAGTTATTATTTTTTCAGCTGACCAAAACCCCATATGGTATTAACCTAAAGGATTTGCGAGTAGATTGCAAGCAAAAAAAGCAAACATGCAAAAAAAATAAAAATAATTCCGAAATAAAGTGACAAATAATGACATCTACGTGGACAAAAAATGGCCTTTTTGTGGAAAACAGATCCCCACCTGTGAGATGTGAATCTATTTTTGTGGATATAAAAAGCAAAGGAAGTTTCATATAAGAACCGCTAATGTTAATAGCAAATTTTTTGAAACAGGGGTTTCTACACTATTTTTTTCTTTAAAAATAAGCACTTAAATAATATTTTTTAACAAAATGGTTTCAATAATACGATTAGAACTGATGCTTTCAATGATTTACGACAATTTTAGGAAGGTCTTTGTCTTAGTCCGCAGAGGGGATGCTTATGGAAAAGGTAGTGCCCTTTTTTGGCTTGCTTGCCACCTCTAAGATGCCGTGATGCTCTTGTATGATTTGGTGTGAGATGGATAGCCCTAACCCAACCCCTTTTTCTTTGGTCGTAAAGAAAGGATCGAAAATCGAATCCAATTGCTTTTTGGCGATACCCTTGCCTGTATCAGTAATCTCAACCTGGACGTAAGCCGTATCTTTCTTCCGAATACTCCTGCTCGTTACCGTTATAGTTCCATGAGCAGAAATGGCCTCGACGGCGTTTAAGAATATGTTCAGAAGAACCTGTTTTATTTGATTTTTATCGAGCCTTGCCAGAGGGAGGACCGTTTGTAGGTTGGTATCCACGGTGATATCCCTCTTCTTCGCCTCCACAGCAACGAGATTGAGGGTTTCATCAATGACTGCGTTGACGTCTTCTTTCCTGAATTCAGGCGGCGTTGGCCGGGCAAAGTTCAACAGTTCAGTGACTAAGGCGTTGATGCGATCCACCTCGGAATTCGTCAATTTTAAGAAATCGCTCCGAAATTCCTTGTCCTTATACCGTTCAGGAAACAGGTCGAGAAACGTTTTGATGGTGGCCATTGGATTTCTCAGTTCATGTGCTAGGTTTGCGGTCAAAGACCCCAACGATGACAGACGGTCGGAGCGGCGCATCAAGATCTGTGTCCTCTCCATCTCCTGGTATAGTCGGGCGTTCTCAAGGGCCACCGATGCCTGCGTGCCAACGTGTTCCAGTAATTCAAGGTCTTCGTGGGAGTACATTGCCCCACTTCGCTTGTTGCCGAGATTGATAAAGCCGATTAAATCGTCTCGTGCCAGAAAGGGGATGCAGACCTCTGCTTCTAGGGATTGCAATCTTGATACAATAGGCTTGATGGTGTCATCGTCGCCTAATTGCTCCAATTCTTCCTTTACTACTGTCCCGCTTTTTTCTTTTAACCACTTGAAAAAGGGGTCATCCCGCGATATTTCTTTAAGGACCTTAGACCCTGGAACGGATTGGGATGTGCGCAGGGTGTATGCCCGTTTTTCCTTATCGAGCATGAAGAAGGAAACTTTTTCTGCACCGAGGTCTTTGGTAAAAATGGTTCCAGCCTTTTTAAATAGTTCTTTTTCATCTAAAAAGGAAACAATAATTTCGGTTAATTCTCGTAATGCTTTTTTGTATTCAAATTTTCCTCTGAAAAGTTTCCTCTCAATATATTCTTCAATATCAGGTTTTACTTTGAGGATAACTAAACTGGCAAGGACAAGTGTGCTAAAGGTCAAAAGGGAGAAAAAAGAATTTGTAAGCCCAAAAAAGTACCATTGCGCGAAGAAGATCAGCAGACCACTGGGAAACAATATGCCAAGCGACAAAATAGCATAAACCGCCCCCCTTTTTATTACGACATTTATGTCCATGAGGTGGTGCTTGTATATGGCATAAGCAATAATTCCCTGCCAGAGGAGAGCGCTTGCATTGCCGATCGGATACATAGCAATTTTGTATCCACCATGCACGACTAAGAAATTGGTTATACCGCCTCCGAAACCTACTATTGCTGCAAAGAGTACATACTTTAGTTGATTGTGTTTTACCCCTGAGGATTTTTTCAAGGATCCAAATAATAAGAAATGTGCATATAAAACGTAAATGAGAAACAGAGATGTAAAAATGAAGCCGGTTTTTCCGGCCTTGGGCAAATAACCCCAACTGTATTGAATAACATCATAAGTAGTGAACCCCCTAAAATTAGCTAGAAATAAAATAACACTAAAGGAAAAGGCTGAAAAGCTTATGATACTTGTGCGTTTTGTGATGTTGTTGGTAAGAATCAAAACAAAATAGAGAAAAGTTGAAGGGGCAAAAACAGCACCTAGAAAATTTATCTGCCGGCTAAAGAGCGCAAAGTCCCGAGAATTTGAGATATATAGAAGTAAATAACCAAAATTCCAAATTGATATTGAGATACACAACATTGCAAAAGATCGATTTAGCTTTTTATTTCCTCCTTGTTTTAAGATAAAAAATACTAGCAGAATGTTCAATATTGCTGCAGAAAGTGGGAATATAGCATAATTATTCATTATTATAGCTCTCTTGTTTTAGATTCCCTTTTTTGAGGCAATAACGCATTAAAAAAATAAAAAAATTTTAGGTATAAATGCCTTAACTTTTTCTTTATAATGGCTATATTCTTTACCGATTTTTTTTTCCATTTCACTATCTTCTAGATTTGCTCTGATCAAAACAGCAGGTATGTATAAGCATATAACAATCAAAAGGGAATAATATGCATTTAACATTATAGGTAGAGAAAGAGTTTCTATTATTAAGCTTAGATATCCAGGATGTCTGATATATTTATAGGGACCGTCTTGCACAATACTTTGTTTTTTTCTTATCTCAATATGTATACTCCAATATTGACCTAATGTTTTAATCGCTATGTTTCGACCTAATGTCCCGATTATATATAAGCAAAGACCGATAACAAAAACAATAAGATTTAACGTTTGAACTGAAACATAGTTCTCAATAATTGAACTCAATAAGATAACTATATACAACATTAACAACATTGAGTATGTCCATGAATTCGCTATTTCTCCTTTATTTTTTTCTTTAAAGGTAGCGCTTTGCCTAGCTAATTTCAGGCGCAATATACTCAATACAGCAACTACAAATATAGCTATATATTTAATTTCCATATTTTTGTCTTTTGTTGTTAATCAGATTCGGCTTTTGTCTTTATTGCTCCCAGAGTAAGAAGAGAATATTTATTTACCCACTTTTTGACTATTAGGCGCTCGATAAGACGACCAATAAGGGGCAAGCCCACATCAAAATTATGAGCAAGAGAGATCTTGGTTCCTTTTGAAACCTTCTCGAAAAGCCATTCTCCACCCATAGTTTTGCAGAATCCCTTTATCTGATAGTATGTTATTTTTTTGTTTTTTTCTAATGTTGATGCTGAAATCCAATGTGACTTTATTCCATTGACGACAGCGGACATCTCTACTTGTCTCTTGTTGTCACCCTTTTTTATAATTTTAGATGTTTTAACATGTGGCATAAACTCTGGAAATTTATTAATTTTTTCTGCTATTGCATAGACGTTATCAATTTTGCTTTGAATGACAATTGAGTGTACGAGATGTAACATTATTCTCCCCTCCTAATTTATTTTCTCTCCACGGTCTCACTAAAATTCCTGATAATCAATGCAACATTTTTCCCCCCAAAGCCCAGCGAGTTTGATAAAATTGTATTTACTCTTGCCTTTCTTCCTATATTTGGCAAATAATCAAGGTCACACTCAGGATCGGAATGTTCCTGATTTATAGTGGGTGGTAGAAATTGATTCTCTATAGTCAAAGCTGATGCTACCATTTCAATTGCTGGTGAGGCTCCTAAGGAATGGCCTGTCATAGATTTATTAGAACTTAATGGAATTTTGTATGCAGTCTCGCCGAAAACCTGTTTGATGATTTTTGTTTCGTTGCTATCATTTATTCGTGTAGAAGTTCCGTGTGCATTAATATAGTCTACTTCTTCAAGTTTAATATTTGCATCATCCAAGGCAATCTGAATTGCCTTTACTGTTCCTCTACCGTCAGGTGATGGTTGGGTCATATGGTATGCATCACACGTTGTGCCATAGCCTATAATTTCTGCATAAATATGAGCTCCTCGATCCAAGGCATGGGTAAGTTCCTCCAAGATTACTGCACCGGCCCCTTCACTCATGACAAAGCCATCCCGTTCTCCATCAAAAGGTCTTGAAGCTCTCCATGGTTCTTTATTTCTTTGAGTCGATAGGCCGTTAATGATACAAAAAGAGGCGAAGGTAAGCGGGGCAAGGGGGCATTCTGCACCACCACCAATTATTACATCTGCGAGATTGTTACGTATGGCATGGAAAGCATGACCAATAGCGTCGCCACCTGCGGCGCAAGCTGTTGATAGGGTGTTATTATATCCGGTTACACCTAATTCTATTGCAATTTGGCTGGATGCGGCTCCAGAGAAAAGACTTATTGCCAAATAGGGACTCGTCCTTTGTAGGCCTTTCTCCATAAAGAGACTATGTTGAGATTCGGCAAAATCCATCCCACCTATTGCAGAAGCAAAGACAATACCGATGCTGGAATTATTGTTTTGAGATATAGTGATTCCAGAATCTTCTATAGCCATTTTAGCTGCGGTAACTGCAAATTGAGAAAATCTGTCCATCCTCTTAATACTTTTTGGGCTCATATAATCCATAGGATCAAAGTTGAGAACTTCCCCCGCAACTTGTGAGGGGTAAGATGATGCATCAAACCTGGTGATCCGCTTGATGCCGGATTGTCCTTCCTTCAATGCATTCCAGAAGGCTTCTTTGCCGATCCCATTGCACGCGATGACACCGAGGCCTGTGATTACTACCCTTCTTTTTTTATTTTCCGGCATTTTTCTCCCATAAAAATTGTTGTTGTATCTTATTATTCAACAGGAAACTTTTAACAGGCATCAACCTCAAGAAGATTACTCAACATATGGGATAATTAAGGCTAGTAGCTACTAGAAACATTATAAACTGGGCTTTGACAAATAACCATATTTTGCATGTTTTGTCAACTATTTAGAGTGCATTGTTGCAAAGCAGGCAACAAGAGCGGTCATTTTAAAAATTTTTCACTTTTCTTGATGTCAGCATTTAGATATAGTGCAATTTGTTTAGAATGCTTATTTATCAATATTACCCTAACAAACCATTAAGGTGAAGATGAAAGAGAAAGAAAGGATCACGTGCCCTCAGTGCGGCGCCATTATTACAGGATATCGCAACCCGGTCCCAACGGTTGATATCATCATCGAGCAGGGGGGAGGGGTGGTTTTGATTTTACGGCGCAATGAGCCGCGGCAGTGGGCCATCCCAGGCGGGTTTTGTGACTACGGCGAGAGTTTAGAGCAGGGGGCTGTACGGGAGGCCAGGGAAGAAACAAGCTTGGAAGTAGAGCTCATCGAACAGTTTCATACCTATTCTGATCCTCGGCGTGATCGCCGCAAACATACCATTACCACGGTCTATATCGCCCGAGCCATTGGAGGTACCTTTCAGGCCCAGGATGACGCCCAGGATATCGGAGTCTTCACCGAAGCAGACCTCCCTCCCGAACTCGCCTTTGACCATGACCAAATCCTCAAAGACTACTTCCTTTACAAAAAAACGGGGGAACGCAGGGGCCTTTAATTCAACTTCGACAAGGCCTCTTTTATTCTTTGTATTCCTTTTTTGATAGTCTCAGGAGCAATGGGGTAGGAAAGCCTCAGATAGCCCTCCGCGCCAAACTCGACCCCGGGGACCGCTGCCACCCGGGCCTCCTCCAGGAGGTAGGCGGTCAGCTGAGCGCTGTCTTGGATCTGTCCCCCTTTATGTTCCGTGCCAAAAAATGCCGCCACATTTGGAAAGACATAGAAGGCCCCCTGCGGCTTGTAGCACGAAACCCCTTTGATTGAGGTGAGCCCCTCCCACATGATATCCCTACGCCGTTGGTATTCGTCCACCATTTCCAAGACCTCTTGCTGACTCCCCTGCAAGGCGTCTAAGGCCCCCTTTTGGGCGAAGGAGGTGGGGTTTGAAGTGCTCTGGCTTTGAATACGGTTCATTGCTGCGATGAGTTCTTGAGGTCCAGCCGTATAACCGATCCTCCACCCCGTCATGGAATAGGTCTTGGAGACGCCGTTGATGATGATGGTGATGGTCTTTATCTCGTCCCCAAGCGAGGCGATGCTCACGTGTTGGTAGCCATCGTAAACGATCTTTTCATAGATCTCGTCGGAGATGATGGCGATCTTGTGCTGTAGAGCCACCGCGGCTAAACCTTCTAACTCCGTGCGGGTATATGCTGAACCGGTGGGGTTTGAAGGGGAATTGATGACTACTGCCTTGGTCTTGGGGGTGATTGCCGAGGTTAACGTCTCGGGCCGCAACTTGAACTCCTCTTGTTCTGAAGTGGATACGATGACGGGCCTGCCATCTGCCAACGCGACCATGGGTGGATAAGATACCCAGTAGGGGGCGGGTATAATGACTTCATCCCCCTCATCGATGAGGGCCTGGATCACGTTGTAAAAAGAATGTTTCCCTCCGCAGGAGACCAGGATATTTTCCTTTTGATACTGGACATTATTATCCTGTTGAAGTTTTGCGCAGATGGCTTGCTTGAGCTCATCAATCCCCCCGGCGGGGGTATATTTGGTGAATCCCTCCTGTAAGGCTGTGATGGCCGCTGCCTTGATGTGCTGGGGTGTATCGAAATCCGGCTCACCGGCACTGAAGCTGATAACATCGATCCCCTGTGCACGCATTGCCGAGGCCTTGGCCGTAATGGCCAAGGTGGGAGATGGCTTGATCATGTGTGCCCTTTTGGAAAGTTTCATCGTTTCCCCTCCTGAATACCGCTTTTTAACATAATTATTTTGGTGCTACAAGGAGTAAAACTCGATAAAACCCTCGCCCTTGCGTATTCACGGTAAAAGCCCTATAATGAACAGCCGTATTTTTGAGGAGCAGGAATGGTAATACAGTATATCCTTTTTGATTTGGATAACACATTATATCCGCGAGAAATCGGGCTCTTTCGCCTTATCGAGGAGCGGATTAAGGCATACCTGCGCATCAGGCTGGACCTGACGCACAAAGAGGCCGTCGCTTTGTGGCGCACATATATTCAGGTCTATGGTTTCACCCTTGTCGGACTTATAAAACATCACTCCATTGATCCTGAGGACTATCTGACCTTTGTTCACGAGGTGGATGTGGAGGGGGTCCTTGGTGAGGATCCGGGTCTTGCCCAGATGATGTCCCGTATACCCTTGGAGAAAGTCATCGTTACGAACGGAACTCAGCGACATGCCCTGCGTGTCCTTCGCTCCTTAGGTATTGAACCTTTTTTTTCGCATATTTTTGATATCGCCTTTATGAATTATCGCCCGAAACCTCACCGTTCATGCTTTTACAAGGTGATGGATCACCTCGGTGTGCAGGGCGCGGAGTGCCTGTTGCTTGATGATCATCCGCCGACTTTGGCAGCGGGCAAAGAGTTAAAGATGACCGCCGTCTATGTGGGTAAGGACAATAAAGTTGAAGCAGATTATCACATTACAGGCATTAGGGGCCTCGAAGCGATCCTCAAAGACCTGCAGTTGGTCGGTGAGAGGAGATTGCACTATGATTACCAAGGAAATACAGCTTAAGACGAAAACGAGGATTGAACTGGTTGATATCACCTCGCAGGTGGAGCGGGTCGTAGAGGAAGCTGGGGTCACTGAGGGGATCTGTGTTCTTACGGTTCCACACACCACGGCGGCGATAACCGTCAACGAGAACGCCGATCCGAGTGTCAAGGCCGATATCATCACCAAGCTGAACGCGCTTGTACCGGCTGGAGATCGATACCAGCATAGGGAGGGAAATGCCGACGCCCACATCAAGGCAACCGTGGTGGGGCCGTCAGAGACCATTTTAGTGGGAGGTGGTCGACTATCGTTAGGAACGTGGCAAGGGGTGTTTTTCTGCGAGTTCGACGGGCCACGGACGAGGCGTGTTGTAATTAGGGTCTTGTGATCTTATTTGTCATCTTTCCAGAGGAATATTGATGCACACATTGTATCTTATAACCGGTGGGGCGGGTTTTATCGGGTCCCACATTGTTGAAGAGCTGGTCTCGAGGGGGGCGGGGGTCAGGGTGATCGACAACCTCTCGACGGGCGCGCGCGAGAACCTCCTTTCCGCGATGGACAAGATAGAGTTTATCGAAGGAGACCTCAGGGATCCGGAGGTGACCGCCCGCGTTATGGAGGGGGTCGATTTTGTCCTGCACCAGGCGGCCATTCCCTCTGTCCCTCGTTCCATCAAAGACCCCACGGGGAGTACGGAGAACAACCTCAATGCCACCCTCAACCTTCTTATGGCGGCCCGCGATGCCGGTGTGAAGCGGGTGGTCTATGCCTCCTCCTCTTCCGTCTACGGGGACTCCCCAACCCTCCCCAAAGAAGAGGATTTTATTCCGGCACCCCTTTCCCCCTATGCCGCATCCAAACTGGCCGGTGAATACTACTGTCAGGTATTTCATCACGTCTATGGCCTGGAGACGGTATGTCTGCGCTACTTTAACGTCTTTGGACCACGACAGGACCCCCTCTCCGAGTATGCCGCCGTGATCCCTAAATTCATCACCCTCGCATTAGGGAAGAAGCCCCTTACTATCTTCGGTGATGGTGAACAGAGCAGGGATTTTTCGTTCGTAGCCAATGTGGTGCAAGCGAACCTCCTCGCGTGTGAGGCCGAGGGTGTTGCCGGCGAGACCTTCAATGTGGGGTGCGGGGACCGAATATCCCTCAATCAATTGGTCAAGGAGTTGCAAACGATTGTTGATGCGGATTTAAAGGTTGAATATACTGAACCCCGACCCGGAGATGTGAAGCATTCCCTGGCCAGCATCAAGAAGGCACAAAAACTCATGGGGTATGATCCCACAGTTCCTCTCGGCGAGGGTTTGCACAGGACGGCAGAGTGGTTCACGTCGACGGCGTAAAAAACATCCTCACGGTGGATGTTGAGGAGGCCTTTCACAGAAACGATCTCCATCTCTCACGGAGGCAGCGAGAGCTACTCAGGGGGAGGGTGGTAGCGCAGACGGAGCATCTGATTGCCCTTCTGAGGTCTTCCGGTCAGAGAGGGACGTTTTTTGTCCTCGGTGAGGTCGCCGAACAATATCCCGCTCTCGTAAAGAAAGTGGCAGAGGATGGATTTGAACTGGGACTTCATGGCTATCATCACCGCCTCGTCTACGAGCAGGGGGAGAAGGAGTTTCGCCGCGAGACCCAAGAGGCGAAGGATATGCTGGAAAGAATAGGGGAGAGGGAGATTGTGGGATTTCGGGCCCCTTCGTGGTCTATTACCAATCAATCCCTTTGGGCCTTGAGGGTATTGACCGATATGGGGTTCCAGTACGACTCTAGTATCCTCCCCGCCATGGCTTATCTGGGGGGTATTCACCGATCGCATCCCGGTATCCATTGGAGGACTGAGGCTGAGATTATTGAGGTGCCGCCCTCCATATTTCGCTTAGGCAGCTTTCGACTCCCCTTTTCCGGCGGATTATATCTGAGAACTCTGCCGTATCGCTTTATCCGCTATTGCATAAGGAGGTTGAACAAAAAGGGGATTCCAGCAGTTATCTATCTTCATCCTTGGGAGATGGATACTGAGCTTCCACGATTAGGCGTGGGGTGGAAAGGGAGATATGCCCTCTACTATAATCTGCAAACGGTCCAAAACAAGGTGGAACGGTTGTTGAAGGAATTTTCTTTTGCCCCTGTCTGCGAGGTTTTGAGAGATGCAGATACCTTTTGTAGATCTTAGACAGCAATACAGCGAAATCAAAGCGGAGCTTATGCAGGGCATCAATGGTGTCCTGGAGAGAGGGATATTTGTGGGAGGGGAGGAGGTAGCTGGGTTTGAGGAAGAATTCGCACACTATTGCGGCGTTCGATGTGCCGTGGGAGTGGGCAGCGGTACTGAAGCCCTGCACCTCACTTTGCTGGCCTGCGGGGTGGGCAAAGGAGATGAGGTGATAACCGTACCCAACACCTTTATCGCCACGACAGAGGCCATTACGTTGGCAGGGGCCATGCCAGTTTTCATCGATATCGATCCAGAGACCTATACACTAGATACGGCCCAGATCGAGGGGGCTATCACCGAGAGGACCAAGGCCATTATTCCGGTGCACCTCTATGGTCAGCCGGCGGATATGGAGCCGATCCTCGCCATAGCCGTGCGGCATAAACTCCTGGTAATAGAAGATGCCGCGCAGGCCCACGGGGCACTGTATAACGGCAAAAAGGTAGGAAGGTTCGGGGTTGCGGCCTGTTTTAGTTTTTATCCCACCAAGAACCTCGGGGCCTATGGTGATGGGGGAGCAGTGGTAACGGATGATGAGGAGATTGCGCAGCGGGTGATAATGTTGCGGGATCACGGCAGTAGGGAGAAATACCGCCATGAGATCGAAGGGTTGACCTCCCGGCTTGACACCCTGCAGGCTGCCATCTTACGGGTGAAGCTGCGTCACGTAGATCGTTGGAATCAGCAACGGCAGGAGCGAGCCTCACTCTATGACGACCTCCTGAAGGATGCAACAGGGGTGGTCTGCCCCACGGTCCGCGAGGGGGGCTCCCATGTCTATCACCTCTATGTCATCAGGACCAAGGAGCGAGATCGGTTACGGAAGCACCTGGAAGACAGAGGTATTTTGACTGGCATCCACTATCCCGTTCCTCTTCATCTTCAACCTGCCTACAACTACCTGGGAAAAGGAGAGGGGAGTTACCCCGTAACAGAGCGGGTAGCACAAGAGGTACTAAGCCTCCCTATGTACCCTGAGTTAAAGAGAGAGGATGTTGAGACCATTGTACGTGAAATAAAGGAATTTTTAGGCTAATGGGGGAAAACCTGTCATTTATCCTGGTGAACTGGAACACCAAAGATCTGATCTTAGGTGCCCTACGCTTCATCGTGGACACGGTTCATGGATATACGTATGAGATCTTTGTGGTGGACAATGGATCACGGGATGGGAGCCCGGAAGCCATCGCAGCTGCCTTTCCCCAGGTCCATCTCATCCAGAACGCGACAAACCTGGGTTTTGCTCGGGCCGTTAACCAGGCCTTGGTAAAGGCACATGGTGACTATATCATGCTGGTGAACAGCGATGCCCGGCTCATGGAAGGGGCGGCCCAGGTCCTCATGGCCTTTATGGAGGAAAACCCCGACGTGGGTATCGCAGGGGGGCAGTTGATCAACGAGGATGGTTCGAGACAGAACTCCATTGCCCCTTTCCCGTCGCTGGCAACGGAACTGCTCAACAAACGCCTTCTGCGGATCTTTTTCCCCCATCGGTATCCGGGTAAGGAACGTTATTATCCTCACCCCATAGACGTCGATTCCGTAGTGGGCGCCTGTCTTATCGTCCGTCGCCAAGCCATTGAGGAGGTGGGTTATTTAGATGAAGGATATTTCTTTTTTATGGAGGAGACCGATTGGTGCTTTCGGATGAAAGAAAAGGGTTGGCGGGTCAGTTTTGTTCCTGGCGCCCAAATCCTCCATCTTCAGGGGTTTAGTGTCGCCAGGGCCAAGACCGAGGCCCGGATTGAGTACTATAGGTCTCGATACCGTTTGTTCGCCACGTGGCGAGGAAAGACGGAGACAATCCTCCTAAAAGGAGGGTTGATTCTGCGCCTTGTGGGAGAGGTAGCTGCAAATTCCCTCTTGCTGTGGAAGAAGCGGTATCGGGAGCGCTGGCGGACATACTGTCGACTGTTACTTTGGCATATGAGGTCTTGTCCATCACACGAGGGTTTGGGGAGGTAAGATTATGTTACAACAGATCAGTGGTAGAATTGACATCGACAGACTCGTTCAGAAGTTCAAAAAGACCACGCTCCTGGTGGTGGGTGACATCATGATCGATGAGTTTATCTGGGGAACAGTCTCCCGTATCTCCCCCGAGGCCCCGGTGCCGGTGGTAGCCGTCACCCACGAAGACCTCATGCTGGGGGGTGCTGCCAATGTGGTGCATAACGTTCATAGTCTGGGCGGGCGTGTTTTACTTGCCGGTGTGATCGGTGACGATCAAATGGGCGAAAAGATCAAAGGACTTATGACGGAGCAGAAGATCAACACGGGAGGACTTATTGTCGAGGCAGGACGGCGGACAACGGTCAAGACGAGGATTATCGCTCACAGCCAACAGGTGGTTCGCTTTGACCGGGAGAGCCAGGGGCCTATCAGCACAAAGAGTCAGGAGAATATTCTTCGGTACATCGAAAAGAGTTGGAAGAAGGTTGACGGGATCATCGTCTCCGACTACGGCAAGGGTCTGATCATCCCAGATCTGATGGATTTTATCATACATAGAAAAAAGGATGATGGGAAATTAGTAGCTGTGGACCCCAAGATGAATAACTTCAACCTCTATACCGGCGCGACTATTGTGACCCCCAATCGTCAAGAAGCAGAAGCGGCCTCCGGCAAACAGATAAAAAATAAAGAAACACTGGTGGAGGTAGGAAAGAGCTTACTCGAGCGATTCGCCAGTCAAGCGGTCCTCATCACCAGAGGCGAGGAAGGAATGGTGCTATTTGACCGAAAGGGAGGTTTTATCACTGTTCCCACGGTGGCCAAGGAAGTATACGACGTTACGGGTGCTGGGGATACGGTGATCAGCGCCTTGACCCTGGCTTTGGCCGCCGGGAGCACGTTCTCCGAGGCCGCGGTTGTAGCCAACTACGCCGCAGGGATCGTGGTTGGTAAAGTGGGAACCGCTACGGTTAAACCTGAGGAGTTGAAAAGGGCCTTTTCCGGTCGCGCCCGCTCCTAATGAAATCCCATAACAAATGCAGCTCTCGGTTCCTCAGGAGATACGAGCAGAAGAAAAAGAGGGCCATTGCTACGATAATACCGCCACCTAACAGGGGTATCTTCGCCACATACCCTCCGCTTTCCGTCCACGTATAACCACGCTCGATGATAATCCCTACCAGGGCAACCGGAGTAGCAGCCACGGCGGTCTTGGAGACACTGACGATCAACTCTCGTACGCGGATCCCCGAGGTCTTGCGGTGGAAGAAAAAAGCTAGCAATGAGATGTTTACAATCGCAGCGATTGACATGGCCAGTGCAAGTCCGGCGTGGAGCAGAGGACCCATCAGTATGAATCCAAGGAGTAAGTTGATCATTAATGCCCCAATGGCCATGGTCACAGGGATCTTGACCTCATCAAGGGCGTAAAAGGCCCTGGAGAGGACTTGAATTCCCCCGTAGGCCCAGAGACTGAGGGAATAATACAGGAGGGCTTGGGCCGTCATGAGAGTAGTGTGATACGTGAAGTCACCCCTTTGTAAGATGAGATTGAGGATGGGGACACGGAGGATGGTAAGTCCCACCATGGCCGGTATAGTGATGAACAGCATCATCCTGAGGGAAAAATTCACCCCCTCGACAAATTCCTCCATTCGTTTCTGGCTTACGAGGCGCGCGAAGCTGGGCAGGACAGCGACCCCGAGGGCGACGGTGAAGATCCCTTGAGGGAATTCAAAAAACCTAAAGGCATAAAAGAGATAGGAAACACTCCCCGCAGGCAGTTTGGTGGCAAGCAAGCGACTGATAACGAAGTTGAACTGATACGCCCCGATCCCCAGCATCATGGGGGCCATCATCAGGGCGATGCGTCGCACCGCTGGATGGTGCAAATCGAAGTTAACTTTAAAGGTTATGCCCTTAGCACGCAGAAACGGTATTTGCAGGAGGAGCTGGGCGAGGCCACCGAGGGCAAATCCTAAGGCCGCGGTGACGATGGGGGGGTATATCCTGGGACTCAAGAAGATTACACAGGCGATGATGGAGATATTGAGCAGACAGGGGGCCGCGGCAGGGGCAAGGAAGTGGCGGTGTGAATTGAGGATTCCCATGGCCAAGGCCATCAGGCCGATAAAGAATAGGTAGGGGAAGCATATCCGCGTCAGCAGGACGGTGAGCTTGATTTGCTCGGGATCATTCCACCAGGGAGCCTGTAATTTGATGATAAAAGGGCTCAGGACGATTCCTAGGATGGTCAAGACAAAGAGGAGGGTACTGATGACGGTAGTCGTGATATGAACAACACGCGGCGCTTCCTCAGGTCGGCGGGTTAGGTACTCGGTGTACACAGGGACGAAGGAGGTCGTCAATGTCCCCTCACCGAGGAGCCTCCTGAGCAAATTGGGTATGGTCAAAGCAAGAAAGAAGGCATCAGTTGTAGCGGTGGCGCCGAAAAACGCGGCGATCACTATATCTCTGATCAGCCCCAGGATTCTGCTCGCGAAGGTAGCGGAACCCATTACACTGGTGGCCTTGACGATCTCTCGTTGCTCCTGCATCCTTTTCAGGCTCGCCATTGAGATGATTGTTATCTTCTGTTGACTAACATATTTTAGATGCCCTCGGCAACTGATTCTTCGTGCCGTGGGATAGGCCGTTTGTGCTTCGTCTTCAGTGTCATGCATTTTTTCTTGAGTTGAAAAATTTTGTTCCTTATGTTAATCTTTTAGGACGAGTGAAATAGTTATCTGTGAAAGAATTACTGGCTATTTATCATACATTATTGAGTTTTTTCGGGGAGCAGGGGTGGTGGCCAGCAGAGACCCCTTTTGAGGTGATGGTGGGGGCCGTTCTGACACAGAATACGGCCTGGAGGAATGTAGAACGAGCGATAGAAAACCTCAAAGAAGAGGGGGCATTGACGCCGCAGGTTTTGCTGAAGCTCAATGAAACAAGATTAGCAGGACTCATTCGCCCGGCGGGATACTATAACGTCAAGGCCCGGCGGCTCAAGCACCTGGTGAATTTTCTTGCAGGGGAATATGGGGGGGATCTCAAACGGATGTTCGCTGAACCACTTTCGTCCTTACGGGAGAAGCTCCTCGCGGTAAAGGGAATCGGCCCTGAGACGGCTGACAGCATCCTTCTCTATGCAGGTGAAAAACCGATCTTTGTGGTCGATGCCTATACGCGCAGGGTACTGTTTCGACACGGTATGATCAGCGACGGGGCGTCTTATGGGGAAATCCAAGACCTGTTCATGCAGAGCCTTCCCCAGGACGTGGCACTCTACAAGGAATATCACGCCCTCTTTGTCAGATTAGCCAAGACCTTTTGTAAAACCAAGCCCCTATGTTCAGGGTGCCCTGTGGAGAATGGATGGCCTACCTCGAACGTGAAGTAAGGCGGCTGGTGGGGAAGGCGATACACCACTATCACTTGATCGAGGATGGCGATCAGATACTAGTAGCCCTCTCTGGAGGAAAGGACAGCATGGTAATGCTGAACATCCTGCATGAGCGCAGGGCACGGGTGCCCATAGACTATGACCTGAAGGTAGTAACAATCGATCTTGGATACGAAGGGTTTAACTGTAAGTCATTAGAAACGTATATGAGGGATTACGGCTATGATCTTGTCCTCAAAAAGACGCAGATAGGGCCTTTGGCCCACAGCGACGCAAACCGAGAGAACCCCTGTTTCCTCTGCGCGCGGTTGCGACGAAAGATTTTATTTGAGACCGCTCAGGAGCTGGGGTGTAATAAGGTGGCCTTGGGGCATACCAAGGATGACATCATAGAGACCTTCCTGCTCAATACCTTTTACTCCGGTGAGATAAGCACCATGATACCCCATCAGGTCCTTTTTGGTGGCAAACTTACCATCATCAGACCCTTGGCCTTACTAGAGGAGGTAAAGGCCCTCGCCTACGCCAAACTTCGTGCGTTCCCCGAGGTTCAAGATGGTTGTCCCACGCGCGGTACGTCCCGTAGAGGAACCGTAAAATACCTGCTCGGAGAGCTTGATAAGATGGATAGGAGAATAAAAAAGAACATCTTTGCCGCCCTCAGTAATGTGAGGGGTGAATACCTGTTAAATGGCCATGGATTCCCTCATTAAGCTCGGTTGTGTCTTAGTGGCCTCCATGTTTTTGCTCACCTGCGCCGCCCAGGAGGGGCCAGAGGATTTTTATCAAGCCGCCCGCCAACAGATGGTCAAGGAAGACATCCAAGGGCGGGGGATTGATGATAAGAGATTATTGCAGGCCATGTTAAAGGTGGAACGACACCTCTTTGTTCCGGAACAATATCGCCGCCTGGCTTATGCAGACCGCCCGCTGCCCATCGGCGAGGAGCAGACCATATCCCAGCCCTATATTGTGGCCCTGATGACCTATCATCTTCACCTTCTGCCGGACGAAAAGGTCTTAGAGATAGGCACCGGATCTGGTTACCAGGCCGCTGTCTTGGCTGAATTGACCAAGGAAGTGTATTCTATCGAAATCATTGAGTCGTTGGCCCAGACAGCCCAAGAACGCCTTCAGGCGTTGGGTTACCATAATGTGTGGGTGAAGTGCGGCGATGGTTTTTACGGTTGGGAGGAGCACGCCCCCTATGATGCCATTATCGTAACTTGTGCTGCACCGACTATTCCTGAACGCTTGATTGAGCAACTCAAGGAAGGGGGGCGGATGATCCTCCCCTTAGGTGATGACCCATTTCTTCAGGCCCTCACTGTCCTTACTAAAAAAGGGGGCAAGGTTAATCAACAACGGATTACGGGTGTCGTTTTCGTCCCGATGACAGGGGTGATAGAGGAGGTAAGGTAATAATGATGCGGAAGCAGAAGATTTGCATTTGTGTCATCGATGGGCAAGGGGGTGGGATAGGGAGTGCCATCGTTAAAAGACTCAAAGAAGAATTTGGAGAGCGCGTAGAGATCATTGCATTGGGGACCAATTCTATCGCCACAGCGGCTATGATGAAGGCGAGGGCCAATCGAGGGGCCACCGGGGAGAATGCCATTGTGCGGATGGTTTCTCAGGCCGACTATCTCATTGGCCCCATCAGCATCATAATGGCAAACGCCATGATGGGTGAGTTGACCCCCCCCATGGCCGAGGCCATCGCATCCAGCGACGCCCACAAGATTTTGCTTCCCCTTTCTCAGGAAAGGGTATCTATTGTGGGTGTGACCCACCAACCGTTGCCCCATTTGGTAGAAGATTTAATCTCGAAAGAATTAAAGGAGCGTATCGATGTGTGAGGCGAATGTGTATGTAGAAAAGGATGGACATGTGGATCTCCTGCTAGAATCGGTGTACCTCATTGAGTCTGAAGGGGATAGATGGCATCTGGAGAACATTTTTGGCGAACAAAAAGTCCTGCGAGGTACCTTCAAGGTTTTGGCCTTGTCCGAAGATAAAATTGTGTTACAGGAAGTTGAAGCTGATTAGCAAAGGATGCGTAAGACCATGGCAGTGGAGCCTCAAGAATCACAGCAGGATATTGGGTTTTTACAGAGCGAGCTGGAGCGGACACGAGAGAGGTGTGGGAAATTGGAAATCCTCACCACGCTCAGCGGGCTCCTTAATTCATCTCTGGATTTTAAATACGTAAAGAGGAAGGCCATAGCGGCTGTGACGGAACTCCTTGATTGTGAGACCAGCTCTCTCCTCTTGAAAGGCGAAAAGGAGGAGCTCTTCTTTGAGGTCGCTTTAGGTGAAAAGGGGGAAACCGTAAAGCGATTTCAGCTCAAAAAGGGTGAGGGAATTGCAGGGTGGGTGGTGATGCATGGTGAGCCACTTATCGTCTCCAATGCACAAGAGGACCCCCGTTTTTTCAAAAAGGTTGATCAAGCAGCTGGTTTCATCACCCATACGATGATCTGTGTCCCCTTGCGGATTAAGGATCATATCATCGGGGTCATCCAGGGTATCAACAAGCGGAAAGGGGAATTTCGTCATGATGATCTCGATCTCTTTCAAGCCCTCGCAGATCAAATTGCCATTGCCCTCGACAACGCCCGGTTGTATGCGGAAATGAACGAGATGGCACAAAAGCTTGTTGAGGGACTTTCAGAGGCCATCGAAAAGCGGGACACTTACTCCGGCGGGCACCCCCAGCGGGTCTTGAAGATCTGTATGGCGATGTCCAACTATCTGTCGTTGACGCCCGAAGAAAAGAGGCAGCTTACGCTAGCGGCCATACTCCATGACATAGGAAAGGTGGGGATTACTGATCACATCCTGGGCAAGAATGGGGTATTGTCTGTGGAGGAGATGGAGATCATTAGGGAGCACCCCCATGCCGGCGCAGAAATCGTGGGGCACATCAAACAGTTGAGGCCCATTATACCGGGGATCAAATACCACCATGAACATTATGATGGTTCCGGATATCCTGAGGGGCTCGCGGGGGAGGAAATTCCCCTGATCGCCCGGATCATTGCAGTGGCCGATTCCTTCGATGCCATCATCCATGAACGAGCATATCAAAAGGGGGTGAGCAAGAGCGAGGCGGTTGCAGAGATTGTAGAGAATGTTGGGACCCAGTTTGACCCGCGCATGGTAGAGGCCTTTGCTCAGGCCCTGGACAACGGTGATATTTGATCTTCACGGTTTCTTTTAATCCAGTGTGTCGGATTACATCAAACTGTGAGAGGAGAGATGTCGACAGTGCGTGAAGCCAACCCCATTATCCTCGCCTTGGATGTCGGGAGTTGGGCAGAGGCCCAGCGATTCGTTGAGGAGCTCAGGGAGTCGGTGTGGGGCTTCAAGATAGGGAAAGAGCTCTTCACCTGGATGGGGCCCAAGGTGGTGGAGATGGTGCAGGAGGGAGGCAGTAAGGTCTTTCTGGATTTAAAATATCACGATATCCCGGCGACGGTGGCCAGGGCCTCTGCTATGGCCACACGGCTCAGGGTATCCATGTTTAACCTCCATGCCCTGGGCGGATTAGCGATGATGCGCGCGGCCGTAGAGGCCTCCCATGAAGCGGCCCACAAGGAGGGCCTGCCCATTCCGATGATATTGGGTGTCACCGTTTTGACGAGTCTACAGGAAGGTGATCTCAAGAACGTGGGTATTACCCTTCCGCTCGAGGAAGAGGTGGTTCATCTGGCTACCTTGGCTCAACAAGCGGGCCTCACGGGGGTGGTCGCTTCACCTTTGGAGATTGAGCCTTTGCGACGAGCCTGCGGCGAGGATATGATCATTGTGACCCCAGGGGTGAGGCCATACAAAGGCCCGCGACATGATCAAGTCAGGGTGATGACCCCTGCTGAGGCAATCCAGGCAGGGGCCGATTATCTGGTCATCGGCCGTCCCATCAGGGAGGCCGCTAATCCCCAGAAGGCGGCCCAGGATATCCTGCAAGAAATTAGAGAAGCGATTTAAACCGCTCGATATCCTCCGGTGTATCGATACCGATGGAGGGAGTGGAACAGACAACAGTTTTGATCTTATACCCGTTTTCCAATATCCTGAGTTGTTCCAATTTCTCTTGCTCTTCAAGAGGTGTGGGGGGGAGGGTGGTAAGTTGCTGGAGAAACTCCCGCCGAAAGGCGTACAGGCCGATGTGCTGCCAGTAACCAATAAGGTCCTTCTTTTCTAGGTTTTTGATGAGTTCGATCTCATTGCCTGAATTCTCACCCGCCTGCTCTAATATGTTCCGGGGATAGGGAATGGGTGCCCGGGAGCAGTAGAGGGCGAATCCCTCGTGATCTACGACGACCTTGACGACATGGGGGTTGTACAGGTCAGCACTGTTCTCAAGGGGAGCTATCAGGGTTGTTACTACGATCGACGGGTCTTGTGCGAACGCTGCGATGGCCTGGTCGATTGCCTCAGGTTGAATAAGAGGTTCATCGCCTTGGCAGTTCACCACGATTGGCGCGTCGATAGCCGCGGCCACTTCGGCTACTCGTTCTGTACCCGAACGATGTTGAGGAGAAGTCAACACTGTCTCTCCGCCGAATGACCTGACAACTGAGGCTATCCGCTCATCGTCGGTGGCGACGATGACCTGCTGGACGGACGATGCCTGAATCCGTTCATACACATACTGTATGAGGGTTTTCCCTTTGATCTCTATCAAAGGCTTGCCGGGCAGGCGGGTGGAGCCGTATCTGGCAGGTATAATGGCGACTGTTTTCACGTTATATCTTGATACCTGGTTAGATCGCTTTGCACCTCTTTAACCACAGATAGCACGTGACGTTGGCGTAGTTTGGGTTTAAAAAAAGTTACAAGATCATTCTGTTTTTCGAGAAAAGAACACGTTTTGAGGTATAGCATATCCAGACTGTTGAGACAATCCTCAGTTTAATGAGAAGACCTATAGAATTGTCAAGAAAAATATTCAATTCGTATTTAAAAAAATAACAAATTGTCTAAAGGCATCAATTACTTCTTTATTTTTTTTGTGATTTTTTATAAAATTTAAAGCACCAGTTCAATGAGCAAGTGGAAATTGTTAAGCCATGCAAAATTTTTTTTTGCGATAACAAAAATGGGAGATTAAAAGAGACTACAAAAGTACGGCGGCATTTAAAGAACACCTGCTGTTTTTTAGAAGATTTGTATATCGACGTTTAGGAGGAGGATTTAACTCCACGTCAATGTATTGAAAAACAGTCGCTAGCAGTAAGGAGGCCAATTATGATTGTTGCTTGTAAAAAATGCGGGAAGAAATATCAAGTAGATCCTGAGCACTTAAACAAGGGGATAACTCAGTTTCAATGTGAATCTTGTAAAAGCGTCATTACCATTCCAAAAGAAGGAAAAAATCCCACGAAAGATGCTTCATCCGAAACAGCTGGTACGGCTCCGCCACCGTCTGGAGCCAGGAGGCGAGGGATCGGCTTGCGAGGCAAGATGTTTTTTCTATTCTTTTTTGTTCCGATCTGCCTTTTTGTCGCTGCCAGTCTTTTTTACTTGGATCACATGAAGACCCTTTCCGGACTCATCACACAAGAGAGTTCCCAGGTGGTTACCAAAATGGCCGAGCAGGCGATAGCAGAAAAGGGCAGAACTGTGGCCAATGAGATTGAACGCTATATAGTGAGCCATCCTGAACTCGCAAAGAACCCTCCTTTCCCCAAAGAGGATTATAAAAACTATCCTGAGTTTCAAAGCATTGCGATTCAAAAGGTGGGACAAACAGGGTATACTTGTCTGGTTGCCAAACATACAGAGAGTGAACCGATCAGTAAACTTTGGGCGCATCCAATAGAAAATTTAATTGGTGTGGACATTGATGCAGCCATGAAAAAAACCCTGGGAGAGGATTTCCAACGCTGGTATGATATTACCGTAAACGCCTTTAAAGGGAAGGGGCAAGAGGCTGCCGGTTATTATATGTGGTACGATAAGCGTGAAAAGTACATGGTTATGGTACCTGTTGAGGGAACTGATTTCTTTATCGCCAGTACCACGTACCTTGATGAATTTACGTTACCGATGACAGAGCTCGAAAAAAGGGCCATAGCGATGACGTCACATGCGAGACGTACCGTGATGCTTATTTTAATCGCCACAGCGCTACTCGTTGCCCTCTTTGTAGTTGTCTACGGTTACCGATTATCTGGAAGACTCAAGGGGCTATCTGATGCCGCTGACCGTATCAGTGTGGGCAACTTGGATGTAAATATTGGAGAAAGCAAGGCAGGGGATGAGATCGGAGACCTGGCTAATGCCTTAGACCGCATGCAGACAAGCATCCGCCTTGCCATAAAGAGATTACGCGAGCGAAAGTAGGTTAGGAATAGTAAGCAAATTTGTTGTTCTACATCGTTCCAGATGCCTGCGAGAGAAGAGGTGTCTATTGCGACTTCAGGCCCACGGCCTATGGCCTATGAGAGGGCTATTTTTACTACTTCATCCATCCGTTGGACAAACTTGAATTCCAGTCCCTCTTTGACATGGTCTGCCAGCTCTTCGAGGTCCTTCTCGTTCTTTTTAGGGAGGATGATAGTTTTGATTCCTGCTCTCTTCCCCGCCAAGACCTTCTCCTTGATACCGCCGACGGGGAGGATGAGACCCCGCAAGGTGATCTCACCGGTCATGGCCACATCGTTGCGCACAGGTTTATTGGTCAGCAATGAAGTTAGGGCTATAAACATGGCAATCCCTGCTGACGGTCCATCTTTGGGAATGGCGCCGGCCGGGACGTGGATGTGGATATCGTTTTTTTGATAGAAGTTTTCCTCGATGCCCAGATCCTTGGCCTTGGACCTGATGTAACTGAGGGCGGCCTGGGCGGATTCCTTCATCACCTCCCCCAGTTGTCCGGTGAGGGAGAGTCCCTTTTCGCCGTTCATCTTGGTGGCCTCCACGAAGATGATGTCTCCGCCGGTGGGAGTCCAGGCAAGCCCGGTTGCCACCCCCGGGTGGGACGTCCTCTCCGCCACCTCAGGGAAGAACTTAACAGGCCCTAAGAATCTATGCAGCATGTCCGTCTTATCCGTCTGCACCGTCACCTTTTCCTGTTTTCCTTCGGCCACCTCTTTGGCAACTGCCCGACAGACTGCTGCGATCTCCCGCTCGAGGTTTCGCACCCCGGCCTCTCGCGTGTAGGAGTTTATGATCGCCAGGAGAGGCTCATCTTTGAATTCTAGGAGCTCATCAGAGAGCCCGTGTTCGCTGAGCTGTTTGGGGATAAGATGTTGCTTGGCAATCATCAGCTTCTCATCATCAGAGTACCCGGGCAGCTCCAAGACCTCCATACGGTCCTTTAAGGCCGGTGGAATGGTCTCGAGTATATTGGCCGTGGTGATGAACATGACCTTAGAGAGATCAAAGGGGATGTCGATGTAGTGGTCTGAAAATGAGAAGTTCTGTTCAGGGTCCAGCACCTCCAGCAGGGCAGAGGATGGATCCCCCCTGAAATCTGTGCCGATCTTATCCACCTCATCAAGCATAAAGATAGGATTGTTGCTTGCGGTTTTTTTTACGCCTTGAATGATCCTGCCTGGCAGGGCACCGACATAGGTTCTCCTGTGTCCCCGGATCTCCGCCTCATCTCGTACACCGCCTAGAGAGATCCTGGTGAACTTACGATCCATGGCCCTGGCGATGGACATTCCCAGGGAGGTCTTCCCGACTCCGGGTGGCCCCACAAAACAGAGGATAGGGCCCTTCATGTCCTTCTTCAACTTGCGCACGGCTAGATATTCTAAAATCCGTTTTTTCACCTTCTCTAAGTCATAATGATCTTCGTTCAAAATCTTCTGGGCATGGTCAATATCGAGGTTATCATCAGTACTTTTGGCCCAGGGGAGATCTACAAGCCAATCGAGATAAGTCCTAGCCACTGTATATTCGGCGGAAGCGGGCGGCATCTTGGTGAGTCTATCAAGTTCCTTATCGGCGGCCTTGCGCGCTTCTTCGGGCATTCCCGCACTTTCCACCTTTTCTTTTAACTCCTTTAACTCGGAACTATGATCATCTATTTCTCCCAGTTCTTTTTTGATGGCCTTCATTTGTTCTCGGAGATAGTATTCTCGTTGCGTCTTGTCAATGTCCTCTTTAACCTGGGTTTGAATTTTGTCACCCAATTCCAATATCTGAACCTCCCGGGCTAACAAGTGATGAACCTTATCAAGGCGTGTCTTTACGTTTTCTATTTCTAATACCTCTTGTTTTTCCGTTGGATTGATATTGAGGTTGGAAGCAACTATATCGGCAAGGATACCGGGGTCCTTGATATTCAGGACCATGTTCTTCAGATCAACGGTGAGGTGCGGTGCTAATTCCACCGCCCGTTGAAAGAGATTTTTCAGATTCATAATGAGCGCATCGATTTCAACTCCACTTGTCTCTTCATCTAGGAGTACCTTTACCTCTGCTATAAAATAGGGATCTTTTTGCGTATAACGAGAAATCCTAATACGCTCAAGTCCTTGGACGATAACCCGTTGAGTTCCGTCCATTTCCCGAACCATGCGGACCACATGCGCTGCTACCCCGATGTCATACAGTTCATGTGCATCAGGTTCTTCAACTTCAGAGCTATGTTGGGTTACAACCCCGATAATCCGGTCTCCTTCCATGGCCTCGTCTATCAATTTTACGGATTTTTTACGCCCTACCATGATTGGGAGGATAAGTTCAGGAAAAAGGACGGTTCCGCGTAAGGGTAGTATAGGCAGGCGGTTGGGGATAAAGATTTTTTCAGTCCCCTTTTCGCCTTTAGATCGTGGTACGAATATCATTCCTTCCTCCTTGGGTACCTTTGGGAAATATAGTCCTTGGGTAAATCATAATCACAGCATCTCATTCTGTCAATCGCTTACAATCTATTTTAGTTTTGGCAGCCATTACACAGTTCTTATCGGGATAATAGATATGTGTTACCTTTATCTCACGGGAGAGTTCAAATATTCGTCTACTTTCCCAAGAATTATCTTCGGAATATCTTCTTTTTCCTTGATGTTAAAAAGAGAAATATTTCTATTTTTTTTGGTTCCATCCTTAAAACGCGTGGAATGGGCATTATGCCCGACATGGACCGCTGTTACCCTGTTTTCAATCGTGTTGACGAAATCGATGACCTTTTCGAGATTTGTTATCTGCATATCCGTTATGATAAAGATATCGGGAATATCGGTACGTGAAAGGAGGTGTATAATATCATTCAAATCCAAGGCGGTGCCTCCACCGAAATATCGGCAGATGGCGGCGTAAATCCGGTCCTTTTCACAGTTGAAGTCCACGATAATTTTATTTCCTCGTAAGGCGTCACTAAAATTATACACAGCCACTTTTGATTCCTGTTTGCGGTAGGCATTGCACGCACAGGCGGCCCCCAAGACAGCGTACGATAACCTTTCGCTCGGATTAATCATGCTTCCGGAAGAATCGATTATAATAAGGCAATCAGGTGTACCCTCTAGCTCTCCGTGAGTTTCTCCCTCTTGCTTGGTCCAAATTTGTGTCATGCCCGGCATGATTTTGCCGAAGCTGGTCCATAGATCGATATCTGCGAAGGGTTTCCCTATTTCCCAGGGTTTATGGGAATGTGGATGAAGGTATCCTCGCTTTTCGATGGGGAGTTGTCTAACAGGAAGTGTATAGCTTTCGGCCAGCTTCATATAATAAAGGAGGTTGGCATCGAGGGGGTGGTTGCCTCTACCTCTGCCCATGCCGCCTGTGCCGTAACCCTTTTTTTCTAATTCCTCTCGCAAATCTTCAACCGTCTCCTTGAACTCCTGGAGGTTATCCACTGCGGAGGCGAATTCCCTCATTCCACGGTCAATTTCATCTAAAGAGTAGTTATCAAGAGAATGCTCTCCTAATGGATTTGGTCCTCTCTGGGAGTTCTGGTGTGTATTTTCAACTTCTTCTTCGAGGAGGGGTTGGATAACTTGAGTGAATTTTTTGACGCTGTCTCCCCATTTCGCCCGTTCCAAGTAAGGAATCCGGGAGAGGCGATTGACGAGTTCTTCATGCCCTCCACTTTCCAGATCTTCCCCCCAGATCTTTTCATAGAGGGCAGTGAGGACCTCGGTCATACCATTCTTGGGGAGGTTTTTATATAATTTCGCTATTTTTGTGTTTTTTTCTTTGATACAATAGGTATCAGTTACCACATCCATGAAATAGGTGGTAGCCCGCTGGGCCTGTTCTTTTTGGTGCACCACTTTTTTTGCCTCGCTATAGAGAGAGAGATGGGTGTGAAAATCCCAGGGACAATACATATAATGGGTAAGTCCGTGGTCAAGAATAGTTTCGACGATTTCCTCTTCATCCATTTTGGCCTTGAGTTTTTCGAAAAAGGCGTTGCTGATGAGGAGTTGTTTGCTCTTGATCTCTAGGGCGATATCATCACCTCCTTCAACAACTGAAGGCAGTGGTATATGGGGAAAAAGGTGTTTTTTCCTTACCAGGGGCCAAACTTTTTTAATTATTTTTTCTAGTTCCATTGTTAATGGTCAAAAATTAAAAGGTTTTATCCCATCAGGAGGAAAAATGAGCTGATCCCTCTCGTATATTTCTCCTCCCACTATTTTCCCTAACCCTTTAATCCGCCCCCCTACAATCAGTTGCCCGCCTGTCATACCGTGGCCGGTGTTAAAACCGAGGTTATGCCGCACATAGATCTTACCCTGCTTCATTCCTGCACCTGTATAGTTTTTTCCGCTCCCCTCGATGATCAGTTCACCTCCATCCAATCCTATCCCTGCAAAGTCACCTACATTCCCCTCTACAACTAATTTTTTATTGTAGGGGAGGCGGTAACCCAATAAGTTAATCTTGACATTGAGATCCCGCAGGTGAAGGTTAATTTCCTCCTCTTTTGCGTGGTTGCACAGGACAGAGACGTATACTCCGGCAGGACCAGTTATGAGGTAGGGAATCTGGTCGGAATGGTCAAGGGCATAGCAAAACTCCTCGATATCTTCAGCCGTATAATCGATTTCCACTATCCCCTTTTCGGCTATGCTGTAGGCCTTGATGACGGTGCTATATTGCATGAGCCATACTAAGTCTTTTGCTTCGTTCTTGAGAAGTTCTTCATACCCCGTGAGAATCTTATTGAGCGTTTCTCCTTTGGATTTTAAGATGTTATCCAAGGGTATTGTACGATTGTGAGCGACGGATTGTTGAAATGCCTCAAAGGGATTATTCATTCTTGAATCCGACATCCTTTTTAATTTCTTCATAAATAGGATGGTCTCCCTCAAGGAGGGACGCCTCTTCTCCAGCGAAGGCTCTATATCCCACCGAGAGGGCCTCCAGGAGATATTCTCTCTGTTCGGTGTAGCGTTGAAATATCTCCTCCGTTGCTTCCTTGGCTAGATATATTGGGAAGGGGTCATCCCTTGCCTCCCCTTCCTTTTTGGAAAGGTAGGAATCTTTCCACTGGATTCGGTGAGCAAGGACGTGCGGCATGATCAAGCGAGCATGTTCTAAGTCTACCCCCTCATCCTCCAAAAACCAGGCTGCGGCCTGAGCGTAATTTCTAAGGGATACGGGGAGACGATTGGAGGCACAATTTTTGATGTCATGGCAGAGATATCCTGTATAGTGACATCCTTCCTCACAGTTGTCCACCGACCTCTTTTGTCCGTACTTATAGCAGAATGAAAGTTCGGCCAGCGCCATCCGTACGAAGGCGTTGGCATCTACATCGAACTCTAGTTCCGACATCTCTTCCTTGACCTTTTTTCTCTCACCTAGAGTAAGCCCTTCCACTTCTAGCTGTTCTTTGAGGTATTTGCCGAAAAGATCGCAGATCCCCTCGGCCAGTGCCATCTTTTCTTGATAAGGTTTATCTGCCCTTAATATATGGTGAAGTTCTTTTTCATATTCAGGGTGTCTTAGGATATGGTTCGTCTCCGCCTCTTTACCGATGCTATATGCTATGTTTGCACCTGGGTGTCTCGATTCTATAAGGACATCGAACCGGTCGATGAGAGGGGAGATAATGGTGTTTGTCCCTCGGTCTTGATAGTTGGACGTTGCAAAGAGAGAATATTCGTTATTGATAAGGATTTCATTGAGGTATTCCCAGTTTCCTCGATCGACCCCATTCAAGATCATGCTTTGTTTAGTCTCAGGGAGACGATTTAGCTCATCCACGATCTTCACGGGGATCTGTGCGAAATTGCTCCAGACCACCTGCTCCTTGCCCTGATTGAGCTCACCGAGATCGGGCCGCCCGATAATCTTTTCCTCCGTTTGTTCAGGATGCCCGGAGACTTCGCTTCCCCAGATGGTTCCGAGGGGATATTGGTAGAGGATAGAACCTATGTACTCAGCTGAAGTGGTCTTGCCCAACCCAGGTTCCCCAATGATCAGTTCCTTGCCCCTATTGAGGCCGGTCAGGATCCCGAAGAAGAGGGTTGAGTTGAAATGGTTTCCTTTGATCTCTATATCCGGTCTGTTGAGGTAGAGATTTTCACTGATATACGAATATATCCCCATGATTCTTTTTTGATAGGAGCCGTTTTTCATTGATAGAAACCTCAGTATGTTGTAGGCATTGCTTATAATCTAAAATTAGCATTCTGAATCGCGGAAATCAAGACGGCAAACTGTTTTTTATTTGACTTCTGCTCCGCTAAAAAGTAGAAGGAAAAAGCTGAGATTTATAGGGCATGAGAGGGATTTTAGTCTCTCCAGTCGGCAAGAGAACGGACGAGGAAGTAGAGATTTATGAGAAAGGCGGTGAGTCCAAGTATCAGGCCGGCGACTGCCTTGTCCATTGATACAGTATATAGATCACTATCAGCGAAGTAGGATTTTGCAACAAGGATGGTTACCAGTATAGACGTGATCAAAGCACCCACAGGTCCTTTGAAGTATATTATTAGTGCCAGAACAATGGCAATGCCGATGGTTATCTTGATATCCGGGAGGTACACTCTTGCTCCATACATGATATCAAATATTTCTTGAAGGATGGCTAACATACGATATCTTGCTCCTTACATTAAGTAAAACGTTAATCGATAGTAAAAGCCAAAATAAAACTTTTGTCAATTATTCCTTAGTCTAAAATCATATGCATGATACATGCCATACCCTTATGATGGTAACGGGTATTGCCTCATGAGGAGGCTACACAGGGTTCCTCGTTTGCACCGTTGAGTCCTCAGAAAGGAATGTGATATGTTTGTAAGGAGGGATTGATATCCCTGACAAGGGTTCGCGTATGAGAGAAGATACGATAGTCATTAAAGGGGCGAGACAGCACAATCTCAAGGACATAGATCTGGAGATCCCCAAAGGACGGTTGGTGGTACTCACCGGGGTCAGCGGGTCGGGGAAATCCTCTCTTGCCTTTGATACCATCTACGCCGAAGGACAGAGGAGGTATGTGGAATCCCTCTCCGCCTATGCCAGGCAGTTTTTGGAGCGGATGGACAAGCCCGATGTGGATTTCATCGAGGGTCTCTCCCCCGCCATCGCCATCGAACAGAAGGGGCTCAGCCGGAACCCGCGCTCCACCGTGGGGACGGTGACGGAGATCTACGACTATCTCCGCCTCCTCTTCGCCCGGGTGGGCCATCCCCACTGCTATATCTGCGGTCGGGAGATCCGATCACAGACTCCTCAACAGATGGTCGATCAGCTCCTCACACTCCCCGAGGGGAGCCGACTGGTCGTCATAGCGCCCCTCGTGCAGGGACGCAAGGGGGAGTACAGGAAGCTCCTGGATCAACTCAGGGGTGAGGGGTTTATCAGGGTGAGGATCGACGGTGAGATCAAGGACCTGAGTGAGGAGATTGCCCTCGACAAAAACAAGCGTCACGACATCGATCTGGTGGTTGATCGGATCGTGATGCGTGCAGGGGCCAAGAACAGGATCACCGAATCGGTAGAGTTGGCCCTGCGCTATGGTGAAGGGCTGGTAAAGGTGACGGCGGATGAGGGTGAGGAACTTGTCTTCAGCGAACGCTTCTCCTGTCTGGAATGCGGTGTGAGTTATCCTGAGCTATCCCCCCGACTCTTTTCCTTTAACAGCCCCTATGGGGCGTGCCAGCGTTGTAGCGGACTGGGGTTTCTTCCCTCATGGGAACACCCCGTATCCAATGAATTCCCGACATTTGAGGCAACTGAGGAGGAAGTGGGTACTGCCCCTTGTCCGGTGTGCGGGGGGGCTCGGCTGCGCAGAGAGGCCCTCCACGTGCGTTTTCAAGGGAGGTCCATCACTGAGATAACGCAGCTCTCCATTCAAGATGCCCTCGCTTTTTTTGGGGGTGTCACGCTTACCCCGCAGGAGGAGGAGATTGCGAAACTCGTATTGCGGGAGATCAGGGAGCGGCTCAGTTTTCTTGTCCGTGTGGGACTCACCTATCTCTCCCTCGATCGGACCGCCGCGACCCTCTCCGGCGGTGAGGGGGAGAGGATCAGGCTGGCCACGCAGATAGGATCGGGCCTCACCGGGGTCCTCTACGTCCTCGATGAACCGAGCATCGGCCTGCACCTGCGGGATAATCTCAGATTGTTGGATACCCTCAAACAGTTGCGCGATCTTGGTAACACCGTCATTGTGGTGGAGCACGACCCCCAGACCGTGCTCTCCGCCGATCACGTTATCGACATGGGGCCTGGTGCAGGGGTGCATGGAGGTGCAATAGTTTTTGCAGGCACCCCGCAAGCATTGATGAAAGACAAAGAATCCTTAACCGGGCAGTACCTCTCCCATCGCCTTACCATCCCTATCCCTGCGCAGAGGAGAAAAAGTGAGAAGGGATCATTGGTCATCAAGGGGGCTAAGGCTAACAACCTCAAGGGGATAACGGTAGCAATACCGTACGGGGTCTTTACCTGTGTGACCGGGGTTTCAGGCTCCGGCAAGAGTACCCTTGTCATCGACACCCTCCACCGGGCCCTGGCCCAAGAGCTTCACAGCGCCAGGGAATTACCCGGTGAGTTTACGGCCCTTCAGGGAACCGAAGGGGTGGATAAGGTGGTTAAAATCGACCAAATGCCCATCGGCAGGACCTCGCGATCCAACCCTGCAACGTATACCGGGGTCTTCACCATCATCCGTGATCTCTTTGTCCAGCTCCCCGAATCGCGAGTGAGAGGCTATCCCCAAGGGAGATTCAGCTTCAATGTTAAGGGGGGAAGGTGTGAGGCGTGTCAAGGAGAGGGCATTATTAGAATAGAGATGCACTTTCTTCCTGATGTCTACGTGACCTGCGATGAGTGCAAGGGGATGCGCTTCAACCGCGAGACCTTGGAGATCAGGTACAAAGGGAGGGATATTGCGGAGGTCCTGAAGATGACAGTGGAGGAGGCCCTGGAGTTCTTCCGTCACATCCCACCCTTGAAGAAGAGACTTGGTATATTGGACGATGTGGGGCTTGGATACATACAGTTGGGACAGCCCGCCCCGACCCTCTCCGGTGGTGAGGCCCAGCGAGTGAAGTTGGCGCGGGAACTGGGCAAGCGGGACACCGGCAGAACCGTCTACATCCTCGATGAGCCCACCACCGGCCTGCACTTTGCCGAGATCCAGCGGCTCCTTGATGTCCTCAACCGCCTCGTGGATGCCGGCAATACCGTCATCGTCATCGAGCACAACCTCGATGTGATCAAGTCCGCCGACTATATCATCGACCTGGGGCCGGAAGGGGGGGATGCAGGGGGGGAGGTGATTACAATGGGTACCCCGGAAGAGGTGGCTGCTTGCGCTCATTCCTATACCGGGGGGTTTCTGAAAAAGGCGTTGAGTTAATTGAATAAATTTCCTTTTATCTTGATCGTTTGGGGAAATAAAGCTATAGTTCACATCAGTGAGAGGAGTAGATTCATCAAATTTTTTTCCCTCAGCCAGAAAGGGGGATCAGTTATGAAAAAGATTCTGCTTACGGTATTGCTCTTCTTATCCCTGATGGTTTGCTTCACCTCGCCGGCTGGGGCAGGCGGTTTGGACGATGCCAAGGCCGGCCTGGCGGCACTCAATGGTCGCAACTATGACGAGGCCATCAGGCTCTGCAACAAGGCCATTGAGTCGGGCGAGCTTTCTCAGGCGGACCTGGCTATAACCTACTACAACCGCGGCCTCGCCTGGGTTCACAAAGGTGACGCGGACAAGGCCATTGTTGATTTCACCAAGGCCATAGCGATCAACCCGATGGATGGCCTTGCCTACTACGACCGCGGCTGCTCCTGGGGCAAAAAGGGTGACAATGATAAGGCCTTTGCCGACTACACTAAGGCCATCGAGATCAACCCGAAACACGCCAGTTCCTACTACAACCGCGGCCTCATCTGGTATGACAAGGGCAATTATGACAGGGCCATAGCCGATTTCACCAGGGTCATAGAGATAAACCCGAAACACGCCAACGCCTACGACGCTCGCAGCTACTGCTGGGAGGCCAAAGGTGAGTATGACAAGGCAGATGCTGACTACGACAAGGCCGACGAGCTAATGAAATAATAGTTACTTGAAGATGTTAGAAAGATATTGAACGTTAATTTCGTTTCACCCTCGTATCGCTTGGAAAGGGGCGGATAAGCGTGCTTGATCTGCGGTTTGTGAGAGAAAACATAGATCTCCTTAAGAAAAAGCTAACCTTGCGGGGTGACGATCTTGATCTGAATTCCTTTATCCAGGTTGACCAGGAGCGTCGGGACCTTATCCAAAACGTCGAGGCCCTTCGGAGCCAGCGCAATCAGGTATCGGATGAGATCAGCAAAATCAAACAGAAAGGTGATGCGGCTGAGGATTTGGTCGCCCAGATGCGCGAGGTCTCCCAGGAGATCAAAAAGCTGGAGATAGACCTGAAGGAAAAAGAGGAAAAGCTCCAGTCCTTTCTCCTCGTCATCCCCAATATCCCCCATGAGTCGGTCCCTGTGGGAAAGAATGAAGTGGACAACAAAGAGGTACGGAAGTGCGGTCAACTGCCTGCCTTTTCATTTGAGCCCAAGCCCCACTGGGATATCGGCGAGGCCCTTGGTATCCTCGATTTTAAAAGGGGGGCCAAGCTGGCAGGGGCCCGGTTTACCCTGTATAAGGACCTGGGGGCCAGGCTGGAGCGGGCATTGATCAACTTTATGCTCGATCTGCACATCAACGAGCACGGCTACCAGGAGGTCTTGCCCCCCTTTATGGTTAACCGAGATGTGATGACCGGCACCGGGCAGCTCCCCAAGTTCGAAGAGGACCTCTTCAAGATCGAGGGGTTAGACTACTTTCTCATCCCCACGGCCGAGGTCCCGGTGACCAATATCCATCGGGATGAGACCCTCTCCGAGCAGGACTTGCCTCTGTACTACTGTGCCTATACCCCCTGTTTTCGCAAGGAGGCGGGTTCCTACGGGAAGGACACGCGGGGTATCATCCGCCAGCACCAATTCAACAAGGTGGAGCTGGTCAAGTTCTGCGTGCCGGAGACCTCGTACGCCGAGTTGGAGGGGCTTTTGAGGGATGCCGAAGAGGTCCTGCGCAGGTTAGATATCCACTATCGGGTGGTCGCCCTCTGCACCGGAGACTTAGGGTTTGCCGCCTCCAAGACCTATGATATCGAGGTGTGGCTCCCTGGTCAGGGGGAATTTAAAGAGATTTCTTCCTGCAGTATCTACGAAACGTTTCAGGCCCGCCGGGCCGGTATTCGCTTGCGCCGCGAGGGGAAAAAGGGGACGGAACTGGTTCATACCCTCAACGGTTCGGGCCTGGCCGTGGGCAGGACGCTGGTGGCCGTCCTCGAGAACTATCAGCAGGAGGACGGCAGCGTGGTGGTTCCCAAGGCCCTGCGGCCATATATGGGCGGCATTGAAAAGATAGAGCGGAAAAGGTAAAATTATAAGAGAAGGGGCCGAGGATTCTGAGGGGTCTTGGGTTCGAGTGTTTTGTATTAATTAGAAAAAGCTATTAGTTACAAGTTACAAGCTAATCGTATTCCCGCTACCGCGGGAATCTCGGAGGGATGGCCGAGCGGCTTAAGGCGGCGGTCTTGAAAACCGCTTCTCCCGAAAGGAGACGGGGGTTCGAATCCCTCTCCCTCCGCCATCATTTTTGCCTTGCAAAAAAATATGGCGAGATACGCGTGGCTTATAGCCAATAGCTTTTGGTTTGAGATGCTTGCCAGAGATCAAGTATGCACATTAGGAATGTTTTGATTTGCTAGGATGATAAAAACTATTGCAAGTTTTGCTGAAATTTCATACAAAGATTATAGGCTATTAGCTATAAGCCAATAGTATACTGTCGCACAGCAATAGAACCGCGGAGAGATGGCCGAGTATGGCCGAAGGCGCTCGCCTGCTAAGCGAGTATCCCGGGAAACTGGGATCGAGGGTTCGAATCCCTCTCTCTCCGCCAATCTTTTTGCCGGGCAAAAAGATTGGCGAGATTTCGCGCTACGCCGAAGACGGAGAAGCGAAGCCGCCTCCTTTTATTTTAAGTCAAAAAACATGACGAGATCTCGCCCTCCGCCGAAGGCGGAGAGGCGGATACGCAAAACTCATCTTTTGACCTTGAAGACGCCACGACAGATCACTAAAGCCATTATCCCCGCCGCGGGGTTGGGGATCAGGATGCAGTCTTTGACAAAAGACCAGCCCAAGGAGATGCTCCCCATTGGGGGCAGACCCATGATCTCCTACGCCATCGAAGAGGCCGTGCTCTCCGGTCTGGAAGAACTCTACTTAGTAATCAATAAAAACAAGGAACCCCTTCGCCGCTACCTTGAATCAGGAGATATGATGCGAGGCATTCGAGAAGGTCACGGTCAGAACATTCTTCCCCCACGCTTGACGTTTATCGATCAACCCACACCTGCGGGTTCCGGCGATGCCATCTATCGTGCCAGAGAGTTGATAGGGGATGAACCCTTTGCCCTTATGATGCCTGATTTTGTCTTTTTCGGGGATACCCCTGCGTTGGGTCAGATGATTCCCCTCTATGAGCAATGTAAAAGCGATATCGTCGGCCTCCTTTCTTTGCGGGGGAAAGAAGTTAAGGGGTTCGGTAATGTCGGAATCGTCCAGGGGGAAGAGAGGGAACAAGGGATTGTAGTGATCAATAGCTTATCAGGGAAGACTCCCGATCCTCTCATCGTCAAAGAAGATAAAGGTGTTCTCAAGGCTGCTGCGCACTGGATCCTCGGTCCGGACTTTTTCTCGTACCTTGAACGGGCGAAAGGGAAGGGTGAGTGGGATGACACCCCAGCCTTGCAAATGCTCTGCCGGAAAAAGGAAGTAGTGGGAAAGATTCTGGAGGGTAGGGGGTTTGACGTGGGCAATCCGATGGGGTATCAGGCAGCCGAGGCGTTTACAGCGCAGCTTGACGCTAGCAGCAAAAGGTGGTAGCGTTTTACAAAGGCGCCCATAGCTCAGATGGATAGAGCGACGGACTACGAATCCGTAGGTCGGGCGTTCGAGTCGCCCTGGGCGCGCCACAATATAAATGGGTTAGCCTATAATGGGTTAACCCTTTTTTTGATTTATTAGCTTGACCAACGATTAATGGTCATTTTATACTTCGCTCAGTAAAAAAAGTCTTATAATGGATGATGTAGCTGCCTTTAATCGCTGCTTTCTGAAAAACGCGTGGAAGTCTCGTCAATAGAGATGCATGTTATTGGCGAGAAACAAGAGGGCATATGAATCAATATCGAACATCTCTCTGCAACATCTCAAGGTTATTCTTGAGCATTGCCATCATTATTTATTTATTACATCCCTCTTCATTATGGGCGGGTCAAGAACTGACTCTTAAGGATTGTTTTCTGGCGGCATTGAAAAGAAGTGAAATCCTGGCCACCCAACAAGAGTTGGTCGTCCAAGCGGAAGAAAATTATAATCGTGCCTGGGGTAGTATTTTGCCCACTATCGAAGGATCTTATTCTTATTTCTATCGGAATGCGGAGGGGCTTTCCAATTCGGGTAACAGAGCGAATTCCGCCGCACAACATACGTTGAAAATTACGGCCGACCAACCTTTGTTTCGGGGCTTTAGAGAATTTGCCGCCATAAAGGCGGCAAAGGCCTTTATTACGGCGCAGGAACAAGCCCGTCAATGGGCTGGCATGCAGCTCTATCGCGATGTGGCACAGGCCTTTTATGGGCGGTTGGCCGTACACAAAGACCTCCAGGTCCTTGAGAGCGAGCTTGAACTATATCGGAAGAGGATCAAAGAACTTGAACAGCGGCGCGCCATCGGGCGTTCCCGGGCAACGGAAGTGCTCACCGTCCAAGCGGCCCAGGCTATTCTCAGGGCTCAACGGGAACAGGTGGTGGGACAATTGAATGTGGCCAAAGAAGTCTTGGCCTTCCTTACCGGTTTGGACCCGGATCTCCCCCTCGACGACACCGACGTAGTCCCCGTTTCTCTTGAATCTTTGGAGAGCTATCAGGCCGAGATTTCGGCACGACCCGATATCAAGGCTGCCCAAAAAAACGTTGAAGCTTTCAATTCCAAAGTTTCTGTTGCCAAGGGGGCGTATCTGCCGTCCGCGGATCTGATCGGAAACTACTATATCGATCGCCCTGATCGAGATCAAAAAGGAACGTGGGATGCCCAGATTGCCGTAACGATACCGATTTTTACCGGTGGAATTATTTCTTCTAACGTACAGACAGCCAAGTCTCAGAAACGCCAGAGCGAGATACAATTAAGTCAAGTTCAGCGGTTGGCCTTGGAAGATGTTCGTTCCTTGTACCATAACCTCGAGGCCGATCTGGCTCAGCTGGAAGCTTTAGAAGAGGCCTTTGTCATAGTAAAGAAAAATTACGAGGCCAATGTCAAGGACTACCAGTTTAATTTGGTGACGAACCTTGACGTGCTGCAGGCGCTGACGGCGTATCAGGATACCCTGCGTTCTCTGGAAAAGATCCGCTACGCAGTCAAGATTGATTACAACAAATTGGAAGCGGCGGTGGCCCGTCGGCTCAATCTTATGGAGGGCCAGGAAAAACCGTGAAACTATCCGAGATCTCCATCAAGCGGCCCGTCTTCGCCTGGATGCTTATGTCCGGGCTCATTATATTCGGGGGGATCTCCTTTATGCGCATAGGAATCAGTTTGCTCCCGGATGTCGATTATCCCGTGGTTTCCGTCAGCATCCGCCTGGAAGGGGCGGCGCCGGAGGTCATCGAGACCTCCGTCGTTGATATCATCGAAGACGCCGTCATGAGCATTTCAAGCATCCGCAACGTTACCTCTGAGTCGGAAAATAGCCAAGGAATCATTAGGATCGAATTCGAACTGGACCGTGACATCGATCTGGCTGTCCAGGACGTTCAAACCAAGGTCTCCTCTGTTTTGCGGCGGCTTCCCGAGGGGATCTCTTCACCGAATATACGCAAGTCAAATCCAGAAGATATGCCGATCTTGCTCCTGAGCCTCGAGAGCGATACATATCCACTGGAAGACCTGATGTCGTATGCGAATGACCGCGTTAAAAATCAGTTTTCCACGGTCGCGGGAGTCGGTGATATCAGCCTTTGGGGTTACCGTAGCCCCAACCTGCGCATTTGGGTGAACGAGAAGGCCCTAAACCGTTATGCCCTATCGGTCAATGATCTTATCAACACGGTCCAAACGCAGCACCGGGAGGGACCAGCGGGGCAGCTGGAAGAAGGAAAACGGCAGTTGAACGTTCGGACCATGGGTGAGGCCAAAACCATAGAAGAGTTTGGCAACTTGATCATCAATCAACGGGGCGGGCAGCCGAATTATAGCCCCATCCGCCTCAATCAAGTCGCGCGAGTCGAAGAAGGTATGGCCGACACCACGAGCATCAGCCGAGCTATAGGGACTCCCAGTGTCGCGGTCAGTATCCTCAAGCAGCGCGGATCTAATGCCGTTGCTGTGGCGAAGGCGGTACGAGTTAGGGTTGCCGAGGTGCAGCAGGGGCTGCCGGACGGCATGAAGCTAAGCATAACTTATGACAGCAGCAGCTATATCGAACAAACGGTCAACGAATTAAACTTTACGTTGCTTCTCTCGGCCATTTTGACCGCGCTGGTGTGTTGGCTCTTTCTGGGTTCGTGGTCATCCACGGTAAACGTGTTGATGGCGATTCCAACCTCGGTTGTCGGCACCTTTATTGTACTCTATTTTTCCGGTTTCACGTTAAATACCTTTACGCTGCTGGGTCTCAGCCTTTCCATTGGGATCGTGGTCGATGATGCCATCATGGTCCTCGAGAATATTATCCGCCACCAGGAAAAGGGACACAACAGGATTCTGGCGGCCCTGACCGGCTCCCGAGAGATTACCTTTGCCGCTGTCGCTGCCACGGTCTCCGTTGTTGCCATCTTCCTTCCGGTGGCCTTCATGAGCGGCGTTATCGGGCGGTTTTTCTTCCAGTTCGGCGTGACCATCACGGTGGCCGTATTACTCTCTCTTTTAGAAGCCCTGACCCTGACCCCGATGCGGTGCTCACAATTCGTTGATGTCGGAGAACGGACGACGTGGCTCGGTCGGGGCGTCGAATTGTTGATGAACAAGACCAGGGTTTTGTACGCCGCTTCGCTTGCCGTGGCCTTGAACAATCGCTGGAAGGTGATTGTTTTGGCACTGGCAGTCTTTGCGTTGAGTTTTTCGGCCCTTATATTTCTCAATAAGGAATTTATCCCTGCCCAGGATCAGAGTCGTTTTGTTGTCCGCCTTAAGACTCCTGTTGGTTCGTCTCTCTCATATTCCGATTTAAAATTCAGTGAAGCGGAAAAATTTCTCTCGCAGCGACCCGAGGTGGATAGCTATGTCATGCATGTGGGGGGCGGGTCTCCCGGTGACGCGAATAGTGGCTTCATGATGGTCACGATGAAGGACCGGGGCAAGCGAGGTATCGATCCGACTGTGGGACACGAGCTGAGTCAGCAGGAATTTATGAACGTCTGCCGGCAGCAGTTTAACGAAATCCCGGATGTCCGTGCGGTAATCCAAGACCCTTCAACCAGAGGTTTTTCTTTTTCCCGAGGTTTCCCGGTGGAGTTTACCGTTCAAGGGCCGGATTGGGACAAACTGGCGGCCTATTCAAGACAGATAATGGATGAGTTGGAGAAAACCGATCTAGTCACCGATGTGGATACTAATTATTCTATTGGCCAGCCCGAGCTCCATGTGGTGCCGGACCGAAAAAAGGCTGCTGCGCACGGAGTAACTATTGCCAGCATTTCCCAAGTTGTCGAGGCTATGATCGGCGGCGTCGATATCGGTACGTATGAAAAAGGCGGACACCGGTATGACATCCGCCTGAAGCTTGAAGAGGGAAAAGAAGACCCGCGAACCAAGGTAAACAGACTTTTTGTCCGCAACAACCGTGGGGAATTGGCTCCCCTTGCTAAATTGATTAGTATGGAGGAAAAAGAATCAATGGTATCGATCTCGCGAAGCAATCGAGAACGGTCGATCACTGTCTATGCCAATGTTAAGGCCGGTGAGTCCCAGCAAAAGGCCCTGCGGGCGGCCCAGGATATTGCCAAGCGGATCTTGCCGCCTGAGTATCATGTTACGCTGAGCGGGAGCTCACAAACATTTGTCGATTCTCTCCAAAGCCTCATCTGGGTCCTCTTGCTCGGTATTCTCGTGGCCTACATGGTGTTGGCTGCTCAGTTTAACAGCTTTATCGACCCCCTCTCGGTACTGATGGCCCTTCCTTTCAGCGTCTCCGGCGCACTCATGGCCTTGTTTATCAGCCAGCGATCAATCAACATTTACAGCGTTATCGGCCTGATCTTGCTCATGGGGATCGTCAAGAAAAATTCGATCCTTCTAGTCGATTTTACGAATCAGGTAAGAGAGCGGGGTGAGACGTCGGTCCGCAAGGCCCTGTTAACGGCCTGCCCCATTCGGTTGAGGCCTATCCTGATGACTTCGGTGGCTACTATTGCGGCTGCCATTCCCGTTGCTTTAGCCATTGGTCCCGGGGCTGAAAGTCGCAACCCCATGGCCATTGCGGTTATCGGAGGCATGATCTTTTCGACGTTGCTGACGCTCTATGTGGTTCCTTGTTTTTACAGTATGATGGAACGCTTTGAAGGAAAGAGTGAACATCAGGACCGGCTGGCGAAGGCGATGGAAGAATATGGTAAAAAGTAATATGGCGATTAGTGAACCCAACGCAAAACCGGTCACTGTTCGCCAATACGTTATTACGAAATTCTTGCACTGAGAGTTACCAATTCGGGCGTTCGAGTCGCCCTGGGCGCGCCAGGGATTTGGGGGGGTTAGGCGTTTCGGCCTAGCCCTTTTCTTTATGTTGCGACATGGTGACAATTTTTATAACCAAATATGCCCAAAAGCGTATTTTCCTCAGCATCCACTCAATATTTATCTTGCCTTTCTTTGGAAAGTGTAATATTTTTCACTACCTTAACGCCAGAAGGAATAAATTTTTGGCAGCTGAATTGCAAATAATAAGACCCAATGCGGCATTATTCTTACTGTTCAGCTTCGTATAATTCTTACCCAATAATTCCTGGAGGGAAATCACTACTCTTACTTTTGATATGTTTAGTTACCCTTTAAATGTGAAAAGACTCTTCAGTTCAATAACTTTTATTATCGGCCTTTTGTTCCCTGTTTTTCTCTGCTGCCAGGCATTTGCGGTCGATTTACAGATATCCCAGCTTGTCGATAATCCCGACCCCGGAATACGCGGCGGCCAGATAACCTATTCCATCACGGTAGAAAACAATGCCAACGATACTGCCACCGGCGTGCAGTTGTCCGTACCTCTGCCGGCCGATACCAGTTTTGTTTCGGTCAGCGGCCACCCCAGCTGCAGCCACGACGGCGGCACTCCGGGCACCGTCACCTGCAACTTGGGTGACCTCGTCGGAACGCTCGTCCCTCCCCCCACAGGACCAGGACCGATTATCACGATTGATGTGGTCATCCAAACCACAGCAACTACCCCCTCAACCATTAATATTGGCCCTCCTACTGGTCCCGCTACGATCACCTCTGATCCAATCCCACCCGATACAAACCCAGCCAATAACTCCTTGACTCAGAATACGACTATTGATGACGGCGCGGACCTGATAGTCGCAAAAAGTGATACCCCTGATCCGGTCATTGCCGGTGGGAATGTCACCTACACTATTGATGTAACGAACAACGGCCCAAATGATGCCTACACAATCACCGTAGAAGACACTTTGTCCCCCAACATGACCTATGTGTCTGCCGGTGGTACGGGGTGGTCGTCATGCAGCCACAACGGCGTGAATCCCGGAGGCGTGGTAACGTGCCAGCGAACGACCATTGCAAACGGGGTGACTGCTCCGGTCATCTCGCTGGTAGTGCAAGAGACCGGTGCTTTCACCGGCACCATTACCAATACGGTGAATGTTTCCGCAGCCACCGGCGACCCGGATATCAATAACAATACCATTACCGAAGATACGATAGTAAATGAAGGGGCGGATCTGGCGATCACGAAGCAAGCCGTGGGATTCGTCATCGGCGGCGACACGGCCACCTTTAGGCTGCGCCCGCGTAATAACGGCCCGTTTGATGCCCAAACCGTTGAAGTAGCTGATATAATTCCGGCTGGTTTTACCGGCATCAGCGCGAGCGGTCCTGGCTGGACCTGCAATGTGGTTGGTCAAGACGTTTCTTGTACACGCGCGACATACGCAGTGGGGGCAACGGATGATATCCTGGTCCAGGCCACTGCGCCTGTAAGCGGGGCCGGCATTACCAATACTGGAGTGATAACCTCAACCACTCCTGACCCCAATCTCAGCAACAACTCGGATTCAATAACCTTCGATATCGTACCGGACGGCGCCGATTTGTCCGTCAACAAGACCAAATCGCCTGATCCCGTAGCCCAGGGCTCTGATATCACCAGTACCTTCGTGATGACCAATAATGGTCCGCGCGCCACATCAGGGACCCTTACCCTCGTCGAAACCTTGCCGGCAGGTGAAACCTATCAATCGTATAGCGGTACCGACTGGTCATGTAGCTATGCTGCAGGACCTCCAGAGACACTAACCTGTACATACAGCGCTACACCCCTGGCTGTCGGAGCCTCAACGTCTACCTTGACCATCATCACCACGGCAACCGGCACTGGTCCTTTGACCAACATCGGCACTGTCAGCGATGTTGGTGGTCAACCAGACGGGGTACCGGGCAATAATGATGACAGTGAAACCGTTGTCAGCACCGCCGAGAAAGCTGATTTGACCATCGCCAAGAGCGCCGATGCAGGTGGCGATACAACGCTCACCGTTGGCGAAACCACAATTACCTATACGCTTGCCGTCACTAACACCGGCCCTGATGCTTCGACCGGAGTAGTGGTAACGGACACTGTAGCGGGGTACTTCTCGAGCAGTACCGGTGTCCCCGTCACCACCGGTGTTGCGTTTCCTGTGGCAACACCACCCACCCATGGGTTCACCTGCAATCACACTAACGGAACGGTCACCTGCACTGGCGGAAACATTCCAGACGGTGAGACCGCAACCATCACCATCGACGTCACGCGCCCCCTGTTCGACGGTAGCCAGACCAACACGGCAACGGTCAATTCCACTGATGTCGGCGATCCCGATCATACCAACAATTCCGATACCGCGACCGTGACCATCGATCCTATCTGCGACGTGCAGATGCAGGGTAAGACTGTTTCCCCCAATCCCGTAACCGCCGGTACCGAAGCCACCTATGTGATGACGTTTGGCAACAACGGGCCATCGTCGGCGGGAGGTTTTGTCGCCGGGGATGATGTCGTCGTCACCGACACAATCACGGTTCCCGCCTCAGTTCCCCCAGATAGCGGATTTACGCTTGTTTCGGTGGACTCCACTCAGGGAACTTGCGCTGGTCTGATCCCGGGCAACAGCTACGGTGAGGGTGCCTATACTCTGACCTGCACTATCGGTACCTTGACCAACGGCCAGAGCGAAACCCTGACTGTGGTTATCCGCCCCAACTGGCAGAGCGGAGATCCGGATCGGACCTTCAGCAACATCGCTACTATCGGCACGGGCACCACCGAGAGCAACGCTGGGAACAACAGCCGGACTGCGACCTTAAATGTAGAGACATCCGATCTTGACCTGCTGGTCAATAAGACCGATCTCGTAGACCCCATCGGGTATGATCCAGGAGTCCCAGCCAACAACATCATTACCTATGAAGTGGTCATTAACAACCGGGGGCCTTCACTTGCCACTACCGTTGTCCTGGCCGATGCCATGACGCCGAAGAACGGCAAGACCCTCACGTTTCGTGGTGACTGGGATAACCCAAATGGATCGGGTGTTCCTAGTTGTTTGTGTGACAACGTCGGGAATTCGGTAACTGGCCCTGTTACGCAAAATATTACCTGCAATTTCCCGAATCTGGCCCCTAACAGCACGTATACACGCTACCTCCTCTTCGAGGTGATAACAGCCCCGGATGCAACTGGCGATACGCATTACAACATCGCTACGGTGAGCTCAAACGAAATCGAGCGAAATGTGAATAACAACGCAGAGGAAGAGAACACCTCTGTGCGCCAGCGTGTCGATTTGGTAGCTGCAAAAGTTCCGTCATCGCCTATAGTCCAACTGCGTGAGCCCTTCAACTGGATCATTACGGTGACTAATAACGGGCCGGGCCAAAGCATCTATACCAATGTGACTGATACCCTGCCTGCCGGCATGGAATTCTATGGACCAGCTCCACCATCCTGGGACAAAAGCGGAACCGCTCCGCTCACCGGCACCTGTTCCCCTGTTGGCCAAGACCTGACCTGTGATCTCGGCTGGTTTGAGCCCGGCGAGGTAGCCACCATCACCGTACCGGTACGCGTCACCGCCTACCCCGGCGGCGGCACCACCACGAACTGCGCTACGGCAACCACCAGCGAGTATGACCCTAACCCAGGCAATAATACAGGATGCGGCACGGTAACAGTTCAGAGATCGAGTATCGAGGGATATGTCTACCGCGATTTGAATGACAATGGTGCTATGGAAGGCGGTGAAACCGGTATAAACGGCGTAACCCTTACCCTCGCCGGCATCGACGACTATGGAAACACGGTCGATAGAACCACCACTACCAATGCCGGTGGTTTTTACCGTTTTAACAACCTGTCGCCCTCTGACGCTTCCGGGTACACGATAACTGAAACCCAGCCGCCTTTATCTTATTTCGACGGCCTCGACAGCAGGGACAACGGCGCTAGTGCTATACCAGGCAGCAGGACGACTGACGTCATATCCAGCATCATCGTTCCCGCCAACACCGCGCTGGCTGGGTATCTGTTCGGTGAGATACCGGCCGCAAGCATCTCCGGATACGTCTGGAGTGATGAAGACAACGACGGCGTTCGAGATGCCGGTGAGACTACCGGTATCCCCAATGTGCAGATCACCCTCACGGGGACCGATTACCTTGGTAACCCCGTCACTGTCAGCACCACCACCAATGCCAGCGGCGCCTATGGTTTTGGCCCCCTGCGCGCCGGCACCTATACCGTCACTGAAACACAACCCCTTGCCTGGGCAGACGGCCTGGACAGTGTCGGCTCGGCCGGTGGTACGCTCGGCAACGACATAATTAGCAACATTGACCTCAGTACTACTACCATTGCTACTGACTATAATTTTGGTGAGATCGGCGGCAGTCTTGCCGGGACCGTGTACAACGATATCAACAACAACGGCATCGATGAGCCGGCTGAGCCGGGCATACCCAACGTCACGGTCACGCTTACTGGCACAGACATCAACGGTAATGCCGTAAACCTTGTCACTACCACCGCGTCTGACGGCAGCTATAGTTTCGACAACCTGCCGATGCCGAATGCGGCGGGATATACGATAACCGAGACACCACCGGCTGGGTGGATCGACGGGCAAGATACCGTTGGTACGCTTGGCGGTAGCACGGCGGTAAACGATGTCTTTTCAGCAATCGTTTTTCCCACTCCCGGGGCCTTGGGGACCGGATACAACTTCGGGGAGAGGCAAGGGGCGGCCGGTGTTGCCCAGGTCTCGGGCACGGTATGGCTTGACCTTGACCACCAGCGTGATCTCGATGCGGGCGAACCTCTCATGGCTAACTGGACTGTCGAGCTGATCCAGCGCGCAAACCCCACTGATACTACCTATACACTTATTGCCACGACGACAACTAATGCCGCCGGAGCATATGCCATTACCGGCCTGTCTCCCGGTACCTATGAGATTCGCTTCCGCCACCCGTCCGGTGGTTACATTTACGGTCATCCCATCTCTGTGTGGCCTGGGGTTGATCTTGACTACGGTACTATTCGTGATCTGACGCTCGCCGGCGGCGACGACGCTATAAATCAGAATCTGCCGTTGGATCCTTCGGGCGTGATTTACGATGCCGTGACCCGTGTTCGAGTAGCGGGGGCTACCATAACCATCTCAGGACCGCCTGGTTTCGATCCGGCCGTGCATCTTGTCGGTGGGGCAGCCAATGCGACCCAGACCACTGGTCCCATGGGAGACTACCAGTTTTTGCTCTTAAATACCGCCCCGACAGGCACCTATACCCTAACAACCACATCACCCCCAGGGTATGTGCCGGGCATCTCGACTCTCATACCTCCGTGCAGCAACACGCTGACAGTCCTTGCGGCGCCTGCTCCGGCGGTGGTCCAGAACAATGACGGTCCGCCGTCAACGGACTTGCCAGGGGTGTGTCCGGCAGACTCAGGAGGGCTTGCCGCAGGCGCTGATACGACTCAATATTTCCTTTCGTTTTCCTTTACCCCCCTGGTATCGGCCAACGTGGTGAACAACCATATCCCCTTGGACCCCGCAGGTGAGGCCTTCTTTATTACTAAGTCTGTTAACAAGAAGACCGTGAGTATCGGCGATCTCATCCTCTATACACTGAGGATACAAAACACGACCGGTGCCCCCTTCGTGGGTACTATTACCATTCGTGACAACATCCCCGCTGGGTTCAAGTATGTGGATGGGTCGGCGCGGATTGATGGACAAAGTATCAACCCGGTGGGCACTCGTCCGCTCGAATTTCAGAACCTTACCTTTGCAGTCGGTCAAACAAGAACCATCACCTATATCTTGGTGGTCGGCTCGGGGGTGCAGGAAGGGGAATATAAAAATACCGCCTTCGCCATGAGAGGCGGCAATCGCATTTCGAATATCGCCAGTGCAAGTGTCTGTGTGATAAAAGATCCAATATTTGAGCTTACCACGATCATCGGCAAGGTCTTTCATGATAAGAATGGCAATGGGATTCAGGATGAGGGGGAAGAGGGTATTGCCATGGCAAAGGTGATATCGGTGCGGGGAGAGATTGTTACCACGGATAAGTTTGGGAGGTATCACATTGCAGGGGTCGACCCCGGCAGATGGGACAGGGGGAGGAACTTTATCTTAAAAGTCGACCCCAAATCTCTCCCCGCAGGCACAAGATTTACTACTGAGAACCCCCGTGTCGTCAGAATTACCTCCGCCCTTATGAAAAAGATAAATTTCGGGGTCCAGTTGCCCGCCGCAGTTCCCTCGTCGCAGGAGGGTGTTGAGCCCGTGCAGGATACTCATGATGGTAAAACTCCCATTATAACGGTTTCCCAGGATCGCTTTATAACTGATCCAAGGCTGAACGTATCGCTCATGAATGATGCAATCCTGAGAACGGATGCCGGTTTGAAGGAGGACATCGCCTTTTACATTTATACGAACTACCCCGATTTCATCCAGGAGTACAAGATTAGCATTTATGACAAGAAGGATGTTGAATGCATCTATCCCCTTAAGACCATCGAGTTACAGCAGGCCAGTAATTATGAGCCGGTGTATTGGAATGGCATCCTGGACAACGGCGAATTAATAGATATCAACAAAGAATACAAGTACATCCTCGAAGTCTATAACGAAGAAGGCAGAAGGGATGAGACGATACCCAAGTTTTTCACGGTCTCAAGTGGGGCATTGTTTGAAGAAGGAGAGCACGATAGTGTAAAGGCCTTAACAGAGGGGAAATTTCCTGGTTTTGGCATCGATAATACCGCTCAACGGAGTATCATTCCCAAAGGCGAAAAGGTCGTATTTTATGGGAAAAATCTGGCCCCAACTGACCACGTCTATATCGATGAGGAGTATGTTCCAGTAGATGAAGAGGGGGGATTTATCGCAGAGTCGATCAAGCCTCCGGGAGAGCATCACGCTACCATAATCGTCAAGGATAATGAGGGGGGCGTGAAGGCTTCTCAGACGGAGAAGGTAGATGTTGATATTAACAATAAAGAAGGAGGAGGGGTAAAGGCCTTTTTTAAGGACTTTTTTACCGAGTTCTTTATCGTCGGCATCGTCGATGTGAACCTCGGACAATATTCCTTCAGCGGCCATGTCGAGCCGGTTGCACAGGATGACCATTATGATGAAGAGATCTATGTAGACGGAAGGGCGGCCTTTTATCTAAAAGGGAAAATAAAGGGCAAATATCTTCTGACCGCGTACCTGGATACGGAAGATGGGGAGATTCAAGATATCTATAAGCGGTTCGATGATAAGGACCCCAAGCGTATCTTCCGTAACCTCGACCCTGATAAATATTACCCGGTCTATGGCGATGATTCGACCCTTATCAGCGATGTCGAGACCCAAGGTAGATTTTATGTAAGGCTTGAGTGGGACAAATCCGAGGTCCTCTGGGGGAACTATAATACCCAAATTACCGGTACAGAACTCGCCAGATACAACCGCAGCCTTTACGGCGCCAAGGTCTATTATGAATCCCTCGCCGAGACGCAATTCGGAGATTCCAAAGGAATGTTCACCGGGTTTGTTTCCCAATGCCAGACGCTGCAAGACCATAATGAATTTTTGTCTACCGGCGGCAGCCTCTATTATTTGAGAAACCAGCGGGTAGTGGAAGGATCGGAGAAGGTTGCTATTGAGATACGAGATAAAGATTCCGGCAGGGTGATCAGTATCGCAACGCTGTTAGCGGGGGCGGATTACGAGATTGACTACTATCAAGGCCGCATTTTGCTCAGTTCACCGCTTCCCATCCTTGCCAATTCTCAGACCATTATAAGCAGCGCCCTCATAAATGGGGATAGTGTCTTTTTAGTAGTGGACTATGAATATAACACCGACTGCTTCGGCTGCACCGAGGGGGTAGAAAATCTTACCGCTGGGGCAAGAGGTTTTTGGTGGATCTTCGATCAATTCGGCCTGGGCTCTACCTTTGTGAGGGAGACACGGGATAACCAGGACTATAACCTCTATGGCGTAGATGCGAAGATCAAGCTCTTTAAAGGGACGTATACCAATTTTGAATTTGCCTCTTCCCAACAGACACAGATACCTGGATTATTTTCCGTCGATGGCGGCCTGAGCTTTGCGCCCATAGAGTCATCGGCCACGACGGACAGAGGGAACGCCTTTAAGGCGGGTCAGGTAATTGATTTTAAAGAAATTACGGACGGCGCATTCCCGCTGGGCCTCGAGGCATACTATGTCTTTCGAGAAGAGGGATTTTCTAGTTTAGGCAAAGAAACGGAACACGATACCACTGAATTCGGCGTGAACGCACGATACGATATTACAAAAAATCACTTCGTAAGCGTAAAGCATTCCACCTTTGATGAAGCGGACGATTTCTATGAGAGCATCTCAACGGCTCAACTGGAAAGTCACTGGACAGACAGATTCAGAAGCATTTTCGAGGTGAGACATAAAAAACTAGACGAGGACGAGAACAATATACAACCGGAGCATCCTGAAGCCGATACCATCCTCGGCACGGAAGAGGATGTGATTGCCGGGATCAAACTCTCGTATGATTTTAATAACGGTACCGAGTTATACGCAGCCCAGCAGGTAACGCTCTATAACAACGATAATACCCCGGAAAACAATAAGACGACCATCGGGATAAACTCGCAGATCACGGAATGGCTTAGGGCCGGCCTCGAAGGTTTTGGGGGCAATTTGGGGTATGGCGGAAGGGTAGGGCTCATGAGCAGCATGAATGACAAGGTTAATACGTACACAAGTTATATGTTTTCTACCGACAGAACAGAAGGGAGAACGCATACGGTTACCTTTGGCTCTACTGCTAAGGTGAACGAGAGGACAGACGTCTATTCTGAAAACCAATTCAAGGAATCCAGGTTGGAGAATGCCTTCTCAGATATCATCGGAATCAGGTATCTCCCGAACGATAGATGGAATATTGATGTAAAGTATGAAAGCGCCCATGTGACCAAAGACACGGCGGATTCATATGTGGAGCATAATATCATCAAGAGGGATACCGCTTCTTTCGGGGTGACATACGACCATGAACCTTTTAAAGCATCTTCCAGATTTGAAATGCGTTTCGATAGGGGAGATGTGGATGAGAACCAATACATTACAACCACGTCGCTCAAATATACGGTGAATAAAGAGTGGTCTTTTCTCGCCAATTGCAATTTTTCTTTGACCCACAATCAAACGATGAATATGGACGATGCCCACTTTTTCGAGATTAGTACAGGTTTTGCTTATAGACCAATAAAGGTGGATAAACTCAACATGTTGTTTAAATATACATTCTTAGAAGACCTCCCGCCGCTTTCTCAGGTTGGTAGCACTGAAGTAGATGAGAGAAGCCATGTGGTTTCATTGGAAGGGATATATGACCTTTCCAGATATTTTAGCGTAGGAGGGAAGGCGGCCTACAAATCGGCGCAGATGCGAATGGGAAGGACGAGCGGGGAGTGGTTTTCTTCGGACACTGTGCTTTTCGCGGGGAGGCTTGATTATCATGTTATCAAGAACTGGGACGCCAGTCTTGAATACCGTTTTTTGAAGGTTTTTCAGGCGGAGGACTACAAGCATGGGCCGTTGGTATGCCTCTACCGGCATTTTGGAGACCACATTAAGGTCGGCGTAGGGTACAATTTCACCGATTTTAATGATGATCTGACAAACTTGAGTTATGATGCAGGAGGGTGGTTCGTTAATTTTGTCGCCAAGTGGTGATAAACTGTCTTAGAAAGAATCCATAGGTCAGAGGTTCACAACCTCTTGGGCGCGCCATACGTATGAAAAGGGCTAGCCGATATCGGCTAGCCCTTTACGTGTTTTTGTGGAGGCCTCTTCGGCCACGTGCTTACCTGTTACATCATATACGAGCGTTCTTTTGATGTTACATTTTGGGTTTAGCCTTTTTCGCCCGTTTTTTGAGCTCAATGCCACTGAGTGCAAAGAAGAGCAAGACCGTTACGCCGATAACACCGACTGAGCGCACAATGGCAGTGGAAGGTGTTATCATGGGCTCTAATTCTATCTGAATAAGATCAGCCGCAGAAGGTTTTGCATACATCCCTTGCACATTAACTATCATCGGAGTCGTCAAGATAGCTGCAACCAATGTAGCAGCTCCCAACACTAGGATGATCCTCTGAAAGATATTCATAATTTCCTCCTCATATCAAGATATTTTTTAATAATTTTTTTATAGCAATAAGGACGGTAGTGTAAAATGGCTGTATTGTCAAGAAAAACCTTTGATGTAAAGCACCGAGCACGGCACGTGGAAACGCATCATCTGATATCCCTTGCCCCTCCCTTGTTTTTTTGTTAGCATGTAGATATTATTAGTTACCGAAGCAGGGATGAGAACAAGCTCTTTGACAGAATACGAAATTATGGAGTTGGCCATAGAGGAGGCGTTACAAGCTTCGCGGGAAGGGGAGGTTCCCGTTGGCGCGGTCTTGGTCAGTGATAACCAGGTTGTGGCCCGGAATCACAACCGGTCCCTCTCCTTGGATGACCCCACTGCTCATGCCGAGATATTGGTCCTGCGCGAGGGGGCCGCACAGGTGGGGAACTACCGCCTAAACGGTTGTGAACTCTTTGTGACCATTGAACCTTGCCCTATGTGTGCCGGGGCAATCGTGCACAGCCGAATCTCTCGCCTCATCTTCGGGGCGCGGGACGAGAAGGGTGGGGGAGTTAAATCCCTTTATCGCCTGCTGAACGATAAGAGATTAAACCATCAGGTGCAAGTAACAGAGGGTATACTTTCCGAGCGCTGTCAGGAGATCATGCAGTCCTTTTTTAACGCTCGGCGGGGATAAAAGGAGAGGTACCGAAGTGGTCATAACGGGGCCGACTCGAAATCGGCTGTCCTGGGAAACCGGGACCGTGGGTTCGAATCCCACCCTCTCCGCCAAAATTTGCGAAGCAAATTTTGGCGAGATCTCGTCAATAGCCAAAAATACTTTTGACGGATTCGTCTATCTTATTGAAAGCAAAAAACATGGCGAGATTACGACAAAAACTAAAAATGATTTCGACGAATCCGCCTACTTTATTATAAGAGAAGTCTGTTGAAATCTCGTCCTCCGCCGAAGGCGGAGAAGCGGATCCGCCAGGTAATGTAGCTTTGCTACATTCCACGTATAGCTTATAATGGGTTTTTATTTAATGCTTAGTTATAACCTGCCGCTCTTCCCGTTTCGGGATCCCGTAATCCCTGTATTTAAAGAGGAGAGCGGGAGCGACAGAATCCCGGAGAGATGCCCGAGCTGGCCGAAGGGGCACGATTGGAAATCGTGTGTGCCTAACGGTACCGAGGGTTCGAATCCCTCTCTCTCCGCCAATTTTTTGCAAAGCAAAAAGATTGGCGAGATCTTGTCAAAAGAAAGCTATAAAGGCTTTTGCCGGATCCGCCAGAAAATTTAGCAAGGTTCAATGTCTTAGTTAGCTTATAGAGATGAGCTTGTGACTGATGGTGGTTGGTGCCAGCATAAGAATGTCAGCGAGAATGTGCAGTGTATGACTCTGCGTCTCTCACCAGGTACTATTGATAGCTAGGTCCTGCGTACCGGATAGTTACAAACCCCGTCAGGTCCGGAAGGAAGCAGCGGTAGTAATTTTATCAGGTGTCGCAGTAAACCTAGCTATCAATAGTACCTGGTGGGTGGTAGAACAGGTTGTAAAAGAGGAATGTTGCAAATATGTCTTATCTTGTCTTAGCACGAAAATGGCGACCGCAGGTATTTGAGGAGCTCATAGGGCAAGACCACGTGACCCGGACCCTCCAGAACGCCATCGCCGCCGGCAGGCTGGCTCATGCCTTTCTTTTTGCTGGCCCCCGGGGGGTTGGGAAGACCTCAGCGGCCAGGATCTTGGCCAAGGCGGCAAACTGTGTCCAAGGTCCGACCCAAAAGCCCTGTAATCAATGTGAAAACTGTAAGGAGATCGCTGAGGGGAGCTCCATAGATGTATTGGAGATTGACGGGGCCTCAAATACCGGCGTGGATAATGTGCGGGAGCTGCGGGAGAACGTCAGGTATCTCCCCAGCAAAAGCAGGTACAAGATTTATATTATTGATGAAGTCCATATGCTCTCTACCAGCGCCTTTAATGCCTTACTGAAGACATTAGAAGAACCACCTTCTCATGTCCTCTTTGTCTTTGCCACTACCGAGCCCCATAAGATTCCGCTGACCATTCTCTCGCGCTGTCAGCGCTTTGATTTCAAGCGAATCCCCTTAAATTTGATCTTTGAGCGGTTGCGGGCGATCGCTTCAGCTGAAGAGGTGCGAATAGATGACGATGCCCTTATGCTCATCGCCCGAGAAGCGGAAGGGGGTATGAGGGATGCTCAGAGTCTTCTCGACCAGGTCATTTCTTATAGTGGGAAAGAGATACAGAAAGATGATATCTTAACCTTGCTTGGAATTGGCGATCGACAAATCCTTTTCGATCTTTCCGCAGCTATTTTTGAGAAGGACGCGAAACGGTGTCTCGCTCTCATTGATGATCTGTATAATCGCGGTTATGATTTGGGACAATTCTGCAAGGATTTTCTGAACCACTTCCGTAATCTATTGGTAATGAAACTTGAAGGAGGTAAAAGTTCTGTAATCTCAGTACCTGAGGATGAAGCGAAGGAGCTATTGAGTCAAGGGGGAGGGGTAAGTTTTGAGGACCTTCATCGATTATTTCAGATTTTACTCAAGGGTGAAGAATTGATGACACGAACCCCCTTTCCAAAGGTCGTATTGGAGATGACGGTAGTAGAGATGGCGCGCCTGGAGTCACTGCTTCCACTTGATGAGATCTTGTCACGAGTGGAACGATTAGAAAACACCCTCTCACCTCATGCGAGTAATACAGAAAACCGCCGCGCCGTTTCAGAATCGGTTAGTAACAAGGGGAGTGGAGGACCGAACAGCCGAAAGCCAGTAGGGGGGTGTAGGGAAGAGATTGCACATGATTCTCAAGAAGGAGTAGAGGCGAGTGAAGAGGAGGTGCGGCAGTGGGATGAGTTTATCAACTTTGTTCGAGGTGAAAATCCTATTCTCGCCTCCTTTTTGACCCAAGGGCGTCCCTTAAGGCTTACTGATACCATTTTGGAGATAGGTTTTGCTAAAGATTCTTTCTCGCTCGACCGGATCTCAGAGCGCACTACCTTACAGTCTGTTGAGGAGCTCGCACAGCGCCATTTCAAAGATGCGTTACAGATAAGGATTACCCCCACCAGTCCATCCAAGGATGCGAAGACGTCTACAAAGGCACCTCCTGGCAGTGAGACGGATCTGGTGCGGCACAGAAAGAAGGAGGCCATTGATAACCATGTTGTGCAAGAGGCCGTTGAGATATTCCAAGGGCGAATCGTAGAAGTTAAGGTAAATGAATAATTGTGATCATAAGGAGGTGGTGAGATGAGTAAGGGTTTAGGAGATTTAATGAAACAGGCACAAAAGCTGCAGTCCAAGATGATGGAACTTCAGGAAGAGCTTGCTGACAAGACGATAGAGGCCACAGCCGGGGGAGGGATGGTCACAGTGGTGCTGAATGGAAAACAGGAACTGATATCCCTGAAGATTGACCCCGAAGTCGTTGATCATCAAGAGATCGAGATGCTCCAGGACTTGATCATCGCTGCAGTGAATGACGGGATCAGGAGGGCCCAGCAGATTTGGGCCGAGGAGATGAAAGGATTAACGGGCGGCATGGCTATCCCTGGTTTGACGTAATATGTCCACGTATACTCCAACTGTAGAAGATTTGATTGATAAGCTTGCCACACTCCCGGGCGTTGGTAAGAAGACGGCAGCACGTCTTGCACTCCATATACTTCGTTCCTCTCAAGACGAAGCACAGGCCTTAGCGAGAAGCATTCTGAGGGTCAAGGAGAGAGTAGGCCTTTGCCAGATCTGCTTTAATATTGCAGAGGGAGATCAATGCGTGATCTGTAGGAATTCCCAGAGAGACCGTTCCGTTCTGTGTGTTGTAGAGGACCCGAATGACCTTATATCCGTAGAAGCAACGGGCGTATTTAAAGGGCTCTATCACGTGTTGCATGGAGCTATAGCCCCTTTAGACGGGGTTGGACCACAGGAGTTGAAAATCGCTGAGCTCCTGGAGCGTTTAGAGCGAGACAAGGTGGTAGAGGTTATTATCGCCACGAACCCAACAGTTGAAGGCGATGCTACCGCACTCTACCTTGCCAAGGTCATCAAGCCGTTAGGGATAATGGTAACTCGTATCGCTCAGGGAGTTCCTGCTGGGGGGGATATAGAATACGTAGACAGTAGAACGATGAGCAGGTCTCTCGAGGGAAGGAAAGAGGTATGAGAAAATAATTTAAAAAAAGTGTTGACATGGATCCTTTCTTAACATATAAAGTAAAATTTATATACTCTTATAACCTTGTGGTATCTTTATTTTAGACATTTATTGTGAAAAATAGTGCGAGATAAAATGATTGAAATACGACTACATGGCAGGGGAGGGCAGGGGGCGGTTACGTCGGCGGAACTTTTGGCTTTAGCCGCCATTAAAGAGGGGAAATATGCCCAGGCCTTCCCGAGTTTTGGTCCAGAACGCAGAGGTGCTCCGGTGGTGGCCTATTGCCGGATCAGCGAGGAGCAGATTAAGGTGAGGGCTGCAATAGACAGACCTGATATTGTCCTGGTACTGGATCCGAGCATTTTGCGACTCGTGGATGTCAGTAATGGCCTCAAAGCGGACGGGATTCTGGTGACCAATACCCGATTTTCCCCTGAAGAGATCAAGAAAGAGTTGGGTTTTACGACACCGGTAGCCACGGTAAATGCCTCCAGGATAGCCAGAGAAGTAATCGGATTGCCCATCACGAATACGACCATGCTGGGGGCCTTACTCAAGGCAGCGGATGTGATGGATAAGGAGGCACTAATTGATCCCCTCAAGGAGCGATTTGGCCGGATTGCTGAAAAGAATATCAACGCTTTCAGACGGGCCTATGAAGAAACGGTAATTTCGTAACAGAGGAGCGAGCAGTGGCCAAGCCAGAGCACGAGATAACGTGGAAAGAATTAAATGTCGGCTGTGTGATAGATGAGCCCGGCAATGCTGCCGCCTACCGCACCGGCGACTGGCGCTCGCAGCGTCCGGTTTATAACAAGGACCGATGCATCAGATGCGGCACGTGCTATATCTTTTGCCCGGATATGGCAATCAAGATACTCGCGGATGGGTACATCGAGCATGACCTCTATTACTGTAAAGGGTGCGGGATATGCGTTGAGGAGTGCCCAACCGATGCCATAACTATGGTGGATGAGGAGGAATAGATGGCAACAAGGGTGGGAATGGAGGTTTCGATTGCGGCGGCTGAGGCGGTCAAACAAGCCAATGTTGATGTCATCGCTGCGTATCCGATAACCCCGCAGACCCATATTGTGGAACATCTTTCAGAGGTCGTGAATAACGGCGAGCTGGATGCCGAGTTCATTCCGGTTGAGTCCGAGCATTCCGCTATGAGTGTTTGCACGGGGAGTTCGGCTGCCGGGGCCCGGAGTTTTACCTGCACCAGTTCCCAAGGGCTGGCCCTCATGAGCGAGATCGTCTATATTACCTCCTCGCTTAGGCTTCCGATCTTGATGTTGCTGGCCAACCGATCCCTCTCCGGTCCGCTGAGCATTTGGAACGACCACACCGATGTCATGTCCATCAGGGATTGTGGGTGGATTCAGGTCTTTGTAGAGAATGGGCAGGAGGTCTACGATCATGTCTTTATCGGCTATCGGGTCGCTGAGGATCGTAATGTCCTGCTGCCCTTTATGGTCAATTTGGACGGCTTTGTCCTTACCCACGTGATCGAGCCCATCGAGTTCTTGGACCAGGAGATCGTGGATCGCTATCTTCCTCCCTATCAACCCAAGTACAGCCTTCATCCGGATCACCCCGTGACTATGGGGGCATTTGCCACTCCTGCGCTCTACACCGAAACCAAAAAGGCCCAGACTGAATCTCTTACGGAGGCCATGCCCTATGTCCTAAAAGCATGGCAGGAATTCGGGGATATGACCGGGAGATACTATCACCCGGTTGAAACATACAAGACAGAAGGTGCCAAGGTCGTTTTGGTTACTCAGGGAAGTTTAAGCGAAACGGCAACACTGGCTATTGATAGCTTGCAAGGAGCGGGGGAACCGGTCGGATTGGTCAAAATTCGGCTCTGGCGCCCCTTCCCCTTTGAGGAGTTCAAGGAGGCTGTTGCAGGCGCCGACCTCGTGGTGGTTATGGACCGGGCCATATCCTATGGAGGGCCGGGAGGCCCCCTGGCCTCTGAGATCCGCTCGGCCCTCTACGCCCAGGAGAAGCGCCCGCGCATCGTGAATTTTATCGCCGGGATAGCAGGGCGAGATGTTGCACCAGAGGATTTTGTGCACATGATCCAACAGGCTCAGGAGCGGCCTGGAGAGTGGTATGAGCTATACGGCGTGAGGGAATGATGGATAAGAATCTGGATAGATTAAACGTCTACGCATCGAGGCTGATATCACAAAAGGAGTATTTTGTCCCCGGACATCGGGCGTGTCAGGGGTGCGCCGAGGCATTGGCCTTGCGACTTGTGGCCAAGGCCCTGGGGAGAAATAACGTCATCGCCAGCGCCACCGGATGCATGGAGATCGTTTCATCTCCTCTTCCCTTGACCTCCTGGAACGTCCCCTGGATACACGTCGCCTTCGAGAATGCGGCGGCCGTTGCATCGGGGATCGAGGCAGGGCTTAAGGTCCTTATGAGGAAGGGGAGGATCCCCCCCAAGCGGATCAACGTTATGGCGATGGCCGGCGACGGGGGGACAAGCGATATCGGACTGCAGGCCCTCTCAGGCGCCATGGAGCGGGGACATGATTTCATTTATGTCTGCTTTGACAATGAGGCATATATGAATACAGGAATTCAACGCTCATCCTCTACCCCCTTTGGGGCCTCCACGACTACCTCTCCAGCAGGCTCGGTAGTCCCTGGGCAGACAACATGGAAGAAAAACATGCCCGAGATCGCTGTGGCCCACAATATTCCCTATGTGGCTACGGCATGTTCCAGCTATCCCTTTGATCTCATGGAAAAGGTGAAAAAGGCGGCTGCCATCGAGGGGCCTGCCTATATCCATATTCTATCGGTTTGCCCTACGGGATGGCGTCTTCCTCCCCAAATGGCCATCCATGCCGGGCGCCTGGCAGTAGAGACTGGGATGTTTCCCCTGTATGAGGTGGAACAGGGGAGGTATCACTTGAACATTGACCTCTCTGAACTGCGCCCCATTGAGGAATATCTCAAGATCCAGGGGAGGTTTAGACACCTAACCCCGGAGATGATCGAGCAGATTCAACAGCGAGTAGGCGAGGAATATGAGAAACTAAAAAAGAAGGTACGCATGACAAATGAGGGGCAGGAATGACGGGCGCTCAGCTAGAAAAGATCTTGAAGAAACATGACAATCAGAGCTCAAACATCTTGGCCATCTTACAAGATATTCAGGCCTCGGAAAACTATCTTCCCCGCAAGACATTGGAGGAGGTCTCGCAGCGATTGCTGGTACCTCTTACGCAGATCTATCATCTGGCGACCTTTTATCGCACCTTCAGCCTCACCCCCCGCGGACGACATGTGGTGACGGTGTGCACGGGTACGGCGTGTCATGTGAAAGGGGCGGCGTCAATCCTCAATAACCTGGAACGTGAATTGAAGGTGCAACCGGGCGAGACGACCACAAATAAAGAATATACCCTGGAGACGGTGAACTGCCTTGGCTCCTGTGCCTTGGCCCCCCTGGTGGTGATTGATGGAACATATCACGGCAGAATGCTCGGGACCACGGTTCTGTCGATGCTCAAAGGAGAGAAGAAGGGTGCATCTAAAAAGTCCTGACGATTTAGAGCAGTTTCGCACGCGAATCCTCGAAAAGCGGAAGGCGCAGGATACGAAGAAACGAGTTGTCCTCTGCACGGGTACAGGGTGCAGGGGGGCGGGGGCGCTGGATGTCTATGATGCCTTCAAGAAGGCATTAGGAAACAAATCAGATATTGAGTTCAAGACCACCTGTTGCCACGGCTTCTGTGAGCGGGGTCCTATAACGATTATAGAACCGGAGGGGATATTTTACCAGCGGGTGACCCCTGAAACAGTACCTCAAATCATCGCCGAGACCGTCAAAAAAGACCAGATGATCGAAGAGCTACTGTACCAGGACCCTCAAACGGAAGAAGCGATTCCCGCCGAGAAGGACATCCCCTTTTATAAAAAACAGAACAGATTAGTTTTTGGTCACAACCGTCTGATTGACCCCACGCAGATCGAGGACTATCTGGCCGTCGGCGGCTATCAGGCCTTGGTCAAGGCACTTTTTTCCATGTCCCCTGAGGAGATTATCGCGGAGGTGAAGAGCTCCGGACTGAGGGGCCGTGGGGGCGGGGGCTTCCCCGCGGGGAGGAAATGGGAAAGTTGCAGCCAGGCCCCTGGCGATGTCAGGTACGTCATCTGCAATTGCGACGAGGGGGATCCGGGCGCCTATATGGACCGTAGCCTCATGGAGGGGAACCCCCACCGTGTGCTGGAAGGGATGATCATCGGCGCCTACGCCATTGGTGCCCATGAGGGATATGTTTATGTCAGACATGAGTATCCCCTGGCCGTGGAGAACGTAGGCATTGCCATCGAACAGGCGCACAAAATGGGATTTTTGGGGGAGAATATCCTTGGATCCGGGTTTGATTTCGACGTCACAATCAGCAAGGGCGGCGGCGCCTTTGTGGCAGGGGAGTCCACGGCCCTTATGGCATCCATCGAGGGGTATGTGGCGGAACCGAGGGCCAAATATATCCACACGGTGGAGAGCGGCCTGTGGGATAAGCCGACAAACCTCAACAACGTGGAGACCTGGGCCAATGTCCCGGTCATTATAGAGAAGGGGGCTGAGTGGTACAGCAAAATCGGCACCGAGGGGAGCAAGGGGACCAAGATCTTCTCCCTGGTCGGCAAGATCAACAACACCGGTCTTATCGAAGTCCCCATGGGGATGACCCTGCGAGAGATCGTCTATGACATTGGAGGCGGTATTCCCGACGGCAAGCGCTTCAAGGCGGTGCAGACCGGCGGACCATCGGGAGGGTGTATCCCCGAAGAAATGCTCGACCTCCCGGTGGACTTTGATGCGTTGACCGAGGCCGGTTCGATGATGGGCTCCGGCGGAATGATCGTGATGGATGAGTCCACCTGTATGGTGGATGTAGCTAAGTACTTCACCAATTTCCTCAAGGATGAGTCGTGCGGCAAGTGCACCTCTTGCCGCGACGGGACTCTCAGGATGTATGAGATTTTGGATCGGATAACCAAGGGTGAAGGGAAAGAGGGAGATATCGAGCTCCTGGAGGAGATTGGTTGGACGACAACGGAGGCCTCCCTCTGTGCTTTAGGGGGCACGGCCGCCAACCCGGTGCTCTCCACCATCCGCTATTTCAGAGATGAGTACGAGGCCCATATCAAGGACAAACGGTGTCCTGCCGGTGTCTGCCCGGCATTGATTACATACACCATTGATGCCGAAGCCTGCATTGCCTGTGGGAAGTGCAAAAAAGAGTGTCCAACGAAGGCCATCACCGGCGAGAAAAAGGTACCCCATGAGATCGTTCAAGCAAAATGCATCAAGTGCGGCACGTGTAAAGAGGTCTGCCCGGTGGATGCGGTGAAGGTGGAATGATGTCTGAGAAAGAGCTGGTCAGGTTTCAGATTGATGGCCTTGAGGTGGAAGCAGAGAAGGGGCAGATGCTCCTCCCGGTTGCCCTCGAGTACGGTTTTGAGATCCCTCACCTCTGCTATCACGAGGCCGTCTCCCCGTATGGGGCGTGCCGACTCTGTCTGGTGGAAGTGACCAAGGGTGGGCGCACGCGAATGACTACTTCCTGCAACTATCCGGTGGATGCCGGTATAGAGGTCGCCACCGCGACCGAGAACGTGCTGCGCGCCCGCCGTATGATCCTGGAAATGCTCCTTGCCAGGGCTCCTCATTCTGAGACGATCCTCACGATGGCCCGGAGCGCAGGGATTGAGGAAACGAGGTTTCCAATTATAGATGACGCTGATGGCTGTATCCTCTGCGGCCTCTGTGAGCGTGTATGTCGAGAAGTGGTCGGGGCTAACGCTATTACCTTCGTTAACCGAGGGGATAAGCGGGAGATGGCCCCTCCTTTTTGGGATCCTATGGCCTGTATCGCCTGTGGGGCGTGTGTATACGTCTGCCCGACCGACTGCATCAAGATGGAAGAACAAGGGGATGAGCGGACCATCGTCAGGTGGAAGCGGACCTTGAAGATGCAGCCGTGTAAATCCTGCGGCAAACCCTTTGCCCCGCAGTTTCAATTGAACTGGATTGTTGACCGAGTCCAGTTGCCCAAAGACTTTTTCGAGCTCTGTCCTGTTTGCCGTAAGCAGAAAAAGTAACAGCAACCTGCTTGATTACCTTTCACATTTTTGCATTAGGATGTATACTTTTTACACCGTATGCAATCAAACAACGTGCTTAAAAAGATACTTTTTTCTTGAAAGAAAGAAGGGGATGATTAAAATTCCTGTATAATCTAAGCGGAGGAGGTTCAGCATATGGGTGTGACGAGATGGGAGCCTTTGAAGGACCTCATGGACTTGCAGGAGAGGATGCACAAGCTCTTTGATGAGACCTTTTCCAGAGGGACGCATGATCAGGAATCGGGAGTTTGGTCACCTCCCGTTGATATCATGGAAAAAGGGGAAGAGATTGTTCTCAAAATGGAAATACCAGAAGTCGACCAGAAGTCAATTGACATCAAGATGGAAGGTACTGTTCTTACCATCAAAGGGGAGCGGCAGCTAGAAGAGGGGACAAAGAGAGAAGACTACCACAGGCTCGAACGCCCGTATGGCACGTTCAGCCGCTCGTTCAGCCTCCCCAATACCGTTGACCAGGAAAAGATCAAAGCAAGCCACGACGATGGTATCCTGCGCATAACCCTTCCCAAAAAGGAAGAGACCAAGCCGAAGCAGATTAAGGTGGAGGTGGGGGAGTAAAGAAAAGGTATTGGGGCTTTAGTCAAACCCCGATGAGGAGTTATGCTCTGCGTTTGTAGCACTACGGATCGGGACAACTTTCCTCTAAACTCTTCACCCCGTTGAAAGCTGCCGTAATAACACCTAAGATAACTAGAGACAATGAGATGGCTGCTCTCAGCCAGGTTTTAGTGATAAGTTGCTGAGTCGCAAAAAAACTCATAACCGCCACCGCTACCAACACAATAGAATAATAGGACCAATCAACGACGTTGTGGCGGACTTGAACCGTCTGTGGAAGGCCAAGCCTCTTTTCCACTTTTGCAATCCATTGCACAACACGGTCGTTAGCATGTCGCGTGCCTATCATTGCCGTAAACACTAGTATACCTAGTGCGGATAAAGTGGAAGCGATTGGACTGTTCAGCTTGCAAGCATCCTCGACGAATGACAGAACAACACCTATAGCAGTTAAATAGAGGAACGGAAGTGCCCAGAGCTGTGTTGCGTACATCCGGGAGCGAGCATTCAGTTCACCCAGTTGGATTCGCCAGTTCTCGACTTTCGTGTTGTCGTCTTGGTTTTTCGCTCTGTGGCCTTTTTCAGTTCTCTTTTTCGCCATTCAGGAATCCTCGACTTGCGGCCTAACCTTGGATTGCTCAGCGCCTATATACAGATTCGTATTTTACAAATGAAAATGATTACATTTATCTAATAAAAACAGCCTACTTGTCAATAATAGTTAGAGTTATTTCTTACGTTTTTTCTGTAAGAATTCGTCCAGCAGGCCTTTGACGCCTTGTTCAATAAGCCGTGAGTGCTTATGGTTCTATTTTTCTGCGATTATACTCACGAGGTACAATCCATATTTTACCATCGAGAATAGCCTCTATTTAACTTTCTTGATTTTTGAAGGAGTTATCAAGAAAGAAATTGTTAGAATAATTAGGCAGAAAATAGTACCATACTTTGTAATGGAATATAATAAACGCCATCCTGGATTTGCCTTTTTTAGGATTTCATATTCGTTAAGATAAATAGTTTCACAGGCTCCATTACCTGTATCGTCTCGAGAAATACTTGTTTTACGGTTAAAAGTCTTGTTTGTGTGAGAATAATGAACCAGATAACCTTTAAGATAGATTTGATCTCCTTTTTGAGTATTCATAATAATTTTATTCAATTTTTGATCATCAGATAAAAGATGGTTATTTGACAGGCAGTTATTTCTGTATTTTTTGCTCCTTTCTCGATTTGACCATTTGATATGGCATGTAAAATCACGGCTTGAAAATTTTAAATCTTTGTAAACCTCTGATTTAATATTCTCTCCCCAGATTACACAAATATCTTTAATATTAATAAAATCCCTCCAGCTTTTATGGGCAAGATCAAGCCAACTAGAACTATGATGATAGGATACAACCATACCATAAAGTGTATATTCATACACTGGTTTGATTGTATATGTGATGCCCCCTCTAGTAGCTTCAAAAGAAGGTTTTTGAGTTTCTGCTTGGTAAGGAGGGCTATATAACTGGTCTATAATATCTTCTTGGTCAGGAAGCTTGTTTTTCTGAGTATACGCGATCACAAGAAGGCTAACGTTGATTATTAGTAGTACTTTGAAAAATTTATTTGACATCGGATATTTTTTGCTCCTTAAGAGTAACGTCTACTCATTACATTGATCATAGGCAATTTAAAAGCCTAACATGGCAATCACCTGAGATTATCCAACGTATAAGCAGCTTTTTTGCTGCACAGTTAATATATTAATAAAATTAGATAAAAAAGCTTATAAGTAATAGTTAATGTTATTTATCAGTTTTTTTCTTGAGGAATTCATCCAGCAGCCCCTTGACGCCCTGTTCAATGAGCCGTGTGCTGATTCCCACCTTTGGATCGTTAATGTCACCCTTGAGGGAAAAGGGGATAGTGAGCCGTCCTTTGTCATCCGCAAAAAACCTCCATCCCTTACCTGAAAGATCTCCGGTCACTGACTGTGGAAGATGGGCCTCGCCGTCCATTTTCACAGTAGCGTCCAGGCCGATATCGCCAAAAAGCTTGATATACACATCCTCTTGAGAGATGTTGAGGTCCGGAATAGAAACTCTGCCGTTCTTGATGGTAAAAACAGACGTGAGGTCTTCAAAGGTGGTTTTATCCTTTCCCCAACCTTTTCCTCCCAGGGCCTGTACTATCCGGCCAATGAGGTTTAGCCAGGAAAGCTCTCCATTCATAATCTGCACGGTCCCCGTGCCGGTAAGATTCTTCTTCAAGGTGTCAAGAGAAAAACCCGCCCCTCCGAGCGTAATATCTCCATTAAACTTTCCCTTCAACATTCCCTTTGCCGAAGTAAAGCTACTTAAGAGGGCGTTGGCGTCGACCCCGGTTACCTTGGTCTTCATGCGGAAGGGGGAAGGCTCCTGCCCCATATTGAATGTCCCATTTCCCTCCATCGTCCCCTCGAACGCAGCGCAGGTAAAACGCGTGATCCGCACCTCACCACCCTTCATTTCTGCTGTCAGAAGGAAGTTCTGAAAATCAGTCCCTTGAAACGTTCCTTTTTTGACCGTGACCTTTGCTTCTGCATCGAAACTGCTTTTTTTCGCGGATTGTTTTTTAGCTGCAGGTTCTTCTTTCTGAGCCTTGGGCTCAGGCTCTTTTTCTGTAGCCTTTTTCTGCTCAGCCAGCGTGATATCAATTCGTGAGGAATTTGCCTCAAGAGAGAAGAGCGGGGTGCCTTGGGCTGGGACTATAAGGTCTCCGGTGAGGTCCAGTTGCCCTTTTAGTTTGGCCATTTGATGCAAAGCAGGGAATTTTGGCCCCAACTCCTCGAGATCGACGCCCTCTTGAGAAGACAGCGTCAGTTTACCGACGGGTTTTCTTTGAAGATCTCTGAACAGACCATTGATTTTGAAAGGGGTTTTGTCCAATAGGAGTGTCGCGTTCAATTGCAATCGTTCCGCCCCCCCAGAAATATCAATCTCAGGCCGCAACACGATATCGAGATCCTCAATTGTCCTCGCTTCCTTCTCTCCCACTGTGAGATTCTTAAGGAGGATTTCACCCTGAGCCGTAAGCGCAGAACTCGTATTTCCCTTGAAGTCCAGATCGGCCTTTAATGCGCCCTGCATGGTACTCTCTTTCTCCCCCGTCAATTGCTGCATGAGACCGTCCAGTTTGGGGAAATCCGCCCGAATTTGTCCCTCCAGGGGTATGTTCTTAATATCGATGGTCTTTCCAAGGGGGCCTGCCCAGCCTTCCAATGTTACTGCACCAGGGGACCATTGCAGGGAGAGTTTATATAGTATTTTTTTCTCTAATGAGAGGTCCTTTAGGTCCAGATCTATTCGCTCAATTTCTGTCCGACGGGCGGGTGCCATGGTCCTGTCCAAGTAGATAAATTTCCCCTCCTTGATCGAGGCCTTGGTAAGGGAAATACCTTGTAGGGCCTTTGATTCATCAGTTTTCACCTTTCCGCTCTTGAGTGTTCCCTTTCGATCCGATGTGCTCGTTTTTTCCATATAGGGGATGTTGGATCGCCCCCGTGGATCTTTTTCGATAAATATCTCGGGATGGTAGAGTGTACCGGATATCACCTTTTTCCCGAACAAGAGAGGGATGATTTTAATTTTGATCTTTAAGGTCTGTAGGGAAATCAGCGGCGTCTCTGAGAAACCCGGGGGATTGGAAATAACAAAATCTTCTAGCTTGGCTCCGATGGTCGGGAGAATAGTGATACGCAGCTTGCCTATTGAGCAATCTCGCTGTAAAGCCTTTTCTAGTGTTTCCTCAGCTATTCCCTTATAGTTATCGAGGCTGATGAGGTAGGGGAGTACAACGGCTGCTGCAATTAGGAACAGAAAAGAGGAAAGGATGATGATTCCGATAAGCTTCACCCTTTTTTTCATCTTTTGCCTCCTTGTGTGATGTTAGTGTTTTACCACAAGCTATCTCTGTGGTTCAATAATTACCTTGATAGACTCTCCGGCATCCGCTACCATCTGAAATCCTAATCCGGTCTCCGCAAGGCCCAGACGGTGGGTGATCATTTCTTGTACGGGCACCCGGTGGGCGCGAATCAGGCCTATGGCTACAGCGATATCCAAGGGGCCGGCACCGTACGAGGTCATTAAAGTGATCCCGTTTCGCCAGAAATCATTGACTGGGACGGGAAGGTCAACCCCTGGCTCGGTTGGGGCGAAAAAGAGAACCGTTCCTCCGCGATCAACCGATTGTAAGGCCTGTTGAAAGGCGGACAGAGCACCGGTACAGACGATGACTAAATCGGCCAGTCTCTTGTCATTGGCCTGGCGCAGGCGTGCTGGTACATCTTCTTTGGCATCGATCGCAACATCGGCCCCAAGACGTTGCGCCGCATCTAGACGGTAGTCGCTGATATCCGTGGCAATGATGCGCCCCGAAGCTGAGGCGCGAGCCATGGCTACGTGCAGGAGGCCGGAGATACCGCTACCGAGGACAAGGACCGTTAGTCCAGGAAGCAGCCGTGCAGATCGCTGTCCTCGGACAACGCAGGCGAGGGGCTCGATAAATGTTCCGACCTCAAACGATATCTCCTCAGGGAGCAAAAAAACCCCTCGATCCATGTTTAGAGGTGGTACCCGTATATATTCGGCAAAGCCCCCAGGATCATAATTGGTGGTATGCAGGGTCTCGCAGACCGTGTGAAGGCCATTGAGACAGTAACGGCAGGTATTACACGGAACGTGATGGGAAACAAAGACCCTGTCGCCGACTTTATAACGGTCAACGTCCTTTCCGATTTCGGCGACTTCTCCAGTGATTTCATGACCGAGCACCATCGGGGCTTTTTTGGTGCGATACCATTCCATGACATCGCTGCCGCAGATGCCACTGGCCTGCACTTTGACTAATAACTCACCAGGGCCGATTTGAGGCGTTGGCAATTCCTCTAAGCGTACATCCTGGTTGTTATAATACATTGCTACGCGCATGCTATGTTTCTATCAGCAACCGAGTTTGATCATCTGAAAAAGGGATGAAAAGACGTACAATCTCATACAAGCACCTTGTCTGGTAATCTTTCTCCGTTAGACCCATTGGCCGGTAATAATCTATTATTTGCTGTTTTTGGTAATGTTGTACAATTCCTGGGCTCCTTGGGGTGTGGCGCCTTCATGGATAATGGCCCTCAAGGCCTTTGCCATGGCCACCGGGTGTTTGTCTTGCCAGACGTTTCGCCCTAGGTTTACCCCAATGGCCCCTTTTTGCATCCCATCATAAACAAACTCGAACACCTCAAGTTCTGTCTTACACTTTGGGCCGCCTGCCATGACTACGGGAACAGGGCACCCAGTGGTGACTTTTTCGAAATCTTTGCACCAGTAGGTCTTTACAACCCGAGCGCCCAGTTCGGCGGCGATACGACAACACATGGCGAGATAGCGGTCCTCTCTTTTTTCTAACTCTCTCCCCACGGCGGTAACCGCCATGACCGGAATGCCGCATTCCTCACAATCATTCACGAGGTTGGCTAAGTTCAGCAGCGTTTCATGCTCGTACTCACTGCCGACAAAGATGGAGATCCCCACCGCGGCCACATTGAGACGGATAGCTTCGCGAACCGAGGTGGTGATGCCCTCGTGGGCCAGGTCTTTCCCCGCAAGGCTTGTTCCACCGGATACCCTGAGAATAATCGGCTTGCTCGAGGTCGGATCAATGCACGTACGCAAAATGCCGCGAGTGACAAAGAGAGCGTCACAATAGGGAAGGAGAGGTTTGACCGTCTCATCGGGTTTCTCCAGGCGTTTTGTAGGCCCTTGGAAGTAGCCATGGTCGATTGGCATAAAAAAGCAGTGTCCGTCAGGCTGTATCAATTGTGCAATGCGATTTCTCATACCCCAATCCATTAAAACGACCTCCTTGCTGTGTAGTTTTAGTGTTTCTAAGTAGGAAATTTATCGGTTCCTACTCCTTTCTTGTTGGGATGAGTATAGAAAAAAGCTAGTGATGGGTCAAGGGGAAAGCGCACCTTAATCTTTGAAAAAGTGATACGTTAGCTTGTTTCCCATCCATTCTGATATCAGGAATTCTTTTTGAATTCCTCCAAGCACTTCCGGCTGCAAAAGTAGAAGACTTCTCCTCCGATGGTTGCTTTCAGGGCCGTTTCTTTGGGGATGTAGGTCTGGCAGTAGGGGTCTTGGACCATTTCCTTGGCATTTGAGTTTGAGGTTTTCTGATACCTCTTAAAGAGCTTATACGTACGCAGAAGCGGGATGAGGGCCTTTCTCAGGATAACGTAGCAGAGATAGATTATGAGAAAAATTATAATATATCGCATATTCTATGATGAATCAAAATGAGAGGTTTGTCAATATTACTTCCCTTGTGTGATTTTCATTGACACCTCTAGCAATCAATGGTAAGTAATGGCAAAAATAATATAGTATGGGGGAGGAGATACTATGTTAGTGAGCGATATCATGACAAAGAACGTTATTACTATCCCCAGCGATACCGCGGTATTTGAAGCCGAGCAGCTTATGGTGTTTCATAGATTTGAACGTCTTCCTGTGGTAGACAAGGGTAAATTGTCGGGGTTGGTGACCAAAGATAACCTCTTAAGGGCTAGTCCTTCGAATGCCACGACGTTTAGTCGAGGTGAGCTCTATTATTTGCTGTCGAAGTTGACCGTTAAGGAAATCATGACAAAAGATGTGGTGACGGTTCCCCCAGATACCACCGTGGAACAGGCCGCTGCCATTGCACAAAAGAATAAGGTTGGCTGTCTTCCGGTCCTTCAAGGAAGTAAAATCGTAGGTATAGTGACAACCAACGATTTCTTCTACCAAATACTGAATCCCCTTTTAGGAATTGGTGAGGCCGGCAAGCGGATAATAGTACGCGGAGCCGGTGATCCTGAAGAAATGTATAAGGTGCTCGACGTCGTGAGAAAATCTGATATTGAGCTAAAATCCTTTTGTTCTTTTAAGTCGATGGAATCTCGAGAAAATGATTTCGTCCTCCACCTGAATACGGAGAATATTACCCCTTTAATGAAACAGCTCAAGGATAAGGGGTTTACGGTGGAAGAGAGAATACACACTACATAAGCCGTTCACTTAATTACCTCGGTTTATAATTACGGTGGGGACTTCAAAACAAAACGAGTTGAAAGTATAGTCTAGTTTTTGTTATGATATCAATACAGCGTGAGACTCAAGGAGGTAGTAAAAAGGAAAATGTCAGGAGTTACAGGAGATTTGATTGCAGCGGTGAAAAAGTTGATCGTTGAACGGCTCAAACTAGAGGAAATATCCGTTGAAGATATAGCTACCGACGCACCACTCTTCGGGGAAGGTCTGGGACTTGATTCTATTGATGCCCTGGAGTTAGTTATCGGTTTGGAAAAGGAGTACGGGGTCAGTATCCCAGATGCCGAGGTTGGTAAAACAGTCTTTCAATCGGTCAGGACCATTGCTCAATATATCGTTGATAATCAGGGAAAACCTGTAGCGGTAGCTGATGGAGCAGCGTAATGCGGGGAAGGTAGCCCTCTGTTTCCCCGGTCAGCTTAGCAAGGTACCGGATGAACTAGGTGGTGAGATGAGTAGTGGGGGAGAAAAACGGTTCCCCCACCCCTTTTTTGAGAAGACGTGGGAAAAGGTCGGCTTCGATCTTTTCTCTTTTTTCTTTCAGCAAGAGGAGGAGGATCGTTGTCTTAACTTGAAATTACAGGTGGCAAGCTACCTGTTAAGCATGGTTTCCTTTGATCAGTATTGTCGTAAAGGAGGACGAGGGGATTTTATCGCTGAACATAGCATGGGGATTTATGCCGCTTTGGCGGCAGCAGAAGTCATGACCTTTGAGGAAGGATTGGAGATGGTCAAGGGGATAGGCCTTATTTTAGAACGTGTAGAGGAGCAATCACCCGGCGGGCTCATCGTAATTATTGGTCTTGCAAGCGAGAACATTAAGGGAATATGCTCAAGCGTAGAGGGCGATCTCTATGTTGCCAACGTGAATGGCTCTCGGCAGTTTGTCCTTTCAGGGGATAAGAAGGCTATAGAACGCGGTATGGAACTGGCTTTGCAACAGGGAGCCATCTCTGCACAACGTCTCACCTTCAATACACCCTTGCACTCACCCTTAATGGAATCCGCAATGAGCGATGTCCGAAAATTCGTAACGGGATTCACGATACATCCTCCCCGAATCCCCGTGGTGAGTCACTGGGGCGGAAGGCACTTAAGCGATCCTGATGAGATCAGGGATTTTTTGGCAGAAGAGCTCTGTAAGCCTGTTGACTGGGAGGGAGGCGTTCAATATCTTCTCTCGGCAGGCGTTACGTGTTTTATAGAAATGGGGCCACATGACACCCTTACGCGGTTGATTCGTTGGATCAACCGAGACGTCAAGGCCTTGTCATACGGTGTGCGTGATATTATATAAGATTTAGTGAGGCTCACGATGTTGGATGAAATGCAGAGGGTGGTGCACGGTGCCGCATGAGACTCGATTTAAGGTCCGTTTCTATGAGGTAGACTCCTATCAGGTGGTCTGGCACGGCCACTATATATCATGGTTCGAAGTGGGGAGAAATGAACTTGCCTCTCAATTTGGTTTAGATCCAGAACAACTGAAGGAAATAGGTCTCATGGCCCCAGTTATTGACCTTTCGTGCAAATTCAAGCGTCCTGCCCGCTATGGTGATGTGGTTGTAGTTCAGACTACTACGGAACGATGTGAAACGGCAAAGATGATATTTCACTATGGTGTGCTGCGAGACAATGAAATGCTTGCTGAAGGAAGTACTGTCCATGTATTGACCGACCTCACGGGAACCCTGCTCTATAGAGTTCCCCCTGAGCTACAACAGAGGCTTGAACAAATGTTTACCTCTTTAGGGCTGTAACGATGCACATTGTACTAGTTGATCCTCCCCACAAACTCTTTCCCGGACTCAGGATGTGGACCCCATCTTTTGGACTGCTGAGCATCGCGGCATATCTTCAGGAAAAGACTAACTTTTCCGCCGAAATCCTTGATTGTACTACCTTTTCCGATCCGTGGGACGAGCTGGTTCAACGGATCTACGCCGCCAAACCACAGCTTGTTGGGGTGACCTGTTCGGCCACCTGTCTTTCGCCTGAAGCATTACAGGCCATTACGCTTATTAAAAAACATTTGCCCAGGTCTGTGGTTGTGGCCGGGGGAGGGCACTTCAGTCTTATGGCTAAAGAGGTTCTGTCTGAAGTACAAGAGTTGGATTATATCGTCACTGGTGAAGGGGAGGCTACTTTTTTGGAACTTGCCTCCCGTATTGAGGACGGAGATAATAACGAGATTGTGAATATTCCTGGAATGGCCTTTCGCAAGGATGGAGAGGTTGTTTTTTCTGATCCTAGAGGGTTGATCACAAATCTCGATTCCCTCCCCATGCCGGCCTACCACCTCCTGGATATGAAGGCCGACGCCTATTACTGGCACGGGATGGGCAGACGGGCTTTCGGCATCTCCACCAGCCGGGGGTGTGGTGATCGATGCGCCTATTGCTCCGAATCGCAGTTTTGGGGGGGAGTGTGGCGGGGGAGAAGTGGCGGTATGGTGGTAGAGGAGATGAGATATCTAAACAAGCACTATGGCAAGTCCCTTTTTGTGTTCAATGAAAACAGTTTCAACTGGAGCAGGGCCAGGGTGGAGGAATTTCTTCAAGAGCTGGGACGTTCTGGGATGAGGGTTGATTTCTGGTTCCAATCGCGGTTGAGGGATATCATCCGTGATGCTGACCTCATGCCTGAATTTAAACGGCTCGGTTTGTATGAAGTGATGCTCGGGGTGGAGAGCATCAATCCCCAGGTCCTCGATCACTACCAGAAGAAGCAAAACAGAGACTTAGCCCAGAAGGCCATCGATATCTTGAGGCGCAACAACATCATGGTGATGACCAATGTGATGTTTGGTGATTGGTACGATTCCGAGGAGTCCCTCCGAGAGATATTTAACTTTGTAAAGCGGCAAGGTGATTTCTTGGTGCTGACCATTACCACGCCCTTGCCAGGGACCCGCTACCACCGAGAAGTGGAGAAACAGGGGCTTATCCAGAACAGAGATTACGCGCACTATGATTTTATGCATCCCATTGTGCGCAGCAAGGACCTCAGTCGAGATGAGGTATGGACACTCCAACAGAAGTATCTGCGTAAATTTTATACCCAGCCTCGTATCTTATTGGGAGCCCTCTTCAATAGAAACCCCTTTAAGAGGATGGCCTACCGGCTTATCATGCGCTATGTTTGGGAGAACGCCACCCGTCGTCCCTGGCAACAACCTGGTTATCGCCCTTTTGAGGCATCAAAACTGTCCTAGGAATTTAAATGGCGAAATCTGTCCTCTTGATCTATCCACGTCAAAAAGATGTCTACATGTCCACAGACACGCCGTATCCCTTTCCATTGTTGGGACTCACACTTCTGGCTTCCTTTTTTCCCCCCCGCTATGAGGTAAGAATCGTCAACGAGTTTCTCGAAGAGGTCGATTGTAAAGAGGCAGTGGACCTGGTGGGGATTACGGCGCTCACCACGCAAGCGCAGCGGACCTATGAAATCGCGGACAAGTTTCGGGAGCGAGGGGTACCGGTTGTCCTGGGAGGGGTACATCCCACTTTTATGCCTGAGGAGGCGAAGAAACACGCCGATGCCGTGGTCCTTGGAGAGGGGGAGTTGATTATTGAGCAGTTGATCGACGATTTTGAACAGGGAGATCTCAAACCCTTTTATCGCGCTGAACGACTCCACGACCTCCACGATCTTCCTTTACCCCGCCGTGAACTTTTGGGTAAGGGGTATAGTCCCATCTTCAAGGTTATAGAGACGACCCGCGGGTGCCCCAACCGATGTGAATTCTGCTCCGTGCCGGTGATCGCAGGCCGTAGGTACCGTACGAGGCCATTGCCCGATATCAGACGTGAATTGGAGACCATCGTAAAAAAACAAGGGGAGTATATTTTTTTGGCTGATGATAATGTCATCGCTCAAAGGACTCATGCCAAGGGTCTGTTCGAGATCTTCAAGGAGTTGCGGGTACGGTGGATGGGTTTTGTCACTATTGAAATCGCCAAAGACGCAGAATTGCTGAAACTGGCTGCCGAGAGCGGGTGCATCTCGTTATTTATTGGGTTTGAGTCTTTACAGAAAGAGAATCTTGATGGGCCTAAGAAGCGGTTTCAGGGGATAGAGGATTTACATGGATTTATTGAACGGATCCATGATCATGGGATCGGAATTCAAGGATCTTTCATATTTGGTTTTGACCATGATGATTCTGATGTCTTCGAACGAACGGTTGAGTTTATTCAGCGTAATAAAATAGAACTGCCGACCTTTTCCGTGCTCACCCCCTTTCCTGGAACGCCCTTGTGGGAGCGCCTCGATAGAGAGGGGAGGATATTTGACACGGATTGGTCACATTACGACATGAGCAGGGTGGTGTTTATGCCAAAACGGTTGACCCCAGAGCAGCTCCAGCGGGGGTACCTCTGGGCCCAAAAATACAGTTGTGCCCCCCGTTCTATCCTTACGAGGCTCCTCTTTGGGCCACGAAACCATTTGGGATACTTTTTGCTCAGCAACTTCGTCCTGCGTAAGGCCCAGATGCGGGTAATAAAGCGACTGAGATCAATTACCTTTCCTGCGAGTCTTTCGTAACGTTCTCATTACCCCACATGAAGACCGCCATCGACAGTCGAGTGCGTGGAAACTACATCCTCCTCATTGAAATACCCCGAGAAGTGAGTATAGAAGTTGGGGCTCTAGGTTTACTGAAATTCCCGCAGGGGTATTATGCCTATTGCGGCTCAGCCATGGGTGGTTTGAGGGGCAGGATTGATCGCCACCTGGGGAGCAAGAAAAAGATTCGATGGCATGTCGATTATCTTTTAAAAAATTGATGTGTGAAAAAGGTGATGTTCGCTGAGACGAATAAACGATTGGAATGTCAGTTGGCGCAGAGAGTCGGAAAAGTCTTCCAATCTTTTCCTGGATTCGGCTCCAGCGACTGCCGCTGCCCAAGCCATCTCTTTTTCTCCGAGGAGTTACCGGCCTTACAAGAAAAGGCTGTCGCGGTTTTCAAAGGGTTACTGAAAGGCAAACAAGTCATTATTGAGGAATATTGATTGTATTTCGTGTTCAGGACTTTTTTACTGCACTTTTTTAGTTTGAGGTGTAGAATGCAAACTTTATGTTCTAATCGTTCATGATACGTTTTCTGAGGGTATTGATACGGAGAACTGATGCTTAAGTCACGTATTACTGAGATGCTCAATATTGATTATCCCATTATCCAGGGTGGCATGATGTGGCTCGCCACAGCAGAGCTTGCAGCAGCGGTATCAAACGCCGGGGGGTTCGGGATCATCGCCGCCCTAAACAGCGGGAGCGGAAAGGGAGTTAAGGAAGAGATCCGGAAATGCAAAGACCTGACGGATAAGCCCTTCGGGGTCAATGTCTCGATGCTCCCCGATCTCGCAACTGTGGAGAGAATTGAGGAATACTTTGATGCAATATGTGAAGAAGGCGTTGCGGCAGTGGAGACCGCGGGTAGAAACCCTGAGCCGTATCTTCCCAAGCTCAAGGAAGCCGGAATTAAGGTTATCCATAAGGTCCCTGCTGTACGACACGCGCAGAGGGCAGAGGAGATTGGGGTTGATGCGGTAGCCCTGGTGGGGTTTGAGTGCGCCGGACATCCAGGTATGGATGATGTCACAACTTCCATCCTTGTACAAAAGGCTGCCCGTTATCTGAGCATCCCCGTAATTGCCGGTGGCGGCATTTTTGATGCCAAAGGCTTTATGGCTGCCCTTGCCCTTGGTGCCGAGGGTGTGCTCATGGGCACGCGATTTTTGCTCACTCGTGAGTGCTGGGCGCACCAACAGGTCAAAGAGCGATTGCTCCAGGCTACGGAGCTTGACACGATGATCATCGAACGCTCTATTAATAATGCAGCGCGTGTTATCAAAAACGATGCTGCCGTGTGCGCTCTTGAAATGGAGCAACGTGGGGCTACCCTAGAAGAACTCCTCCCCGTTATCAGCGGACAATTGGGTTTGAAGGCCTTTAAGGATGGTGACAGTGATGCCGGTGTGATCTCATGTGGTCAGGTGGTCGGCTTGATTGATGATCTCAAGAGTGTTAAAGAGGTCATCCAGGAGGTTGTCGAGGGTGCACAAACGATTTACCGACGTCTTGGGGAAATGGGCATCGGTAAGAAGAGGTAATTATAACAAATGGATGCTAATGATCTGAAGAGGTCGGTTTTAGTTGTCGCAACGGTGGCCGCGTTTTTAACGCCCTTTATGGGTTCTTCGATCAATACCGCGCTTCCCTCCATAGGGCGAGAATTTGCAATGAATGCCGTTTTATTGGGTTGGGTTGCTACTTCATATCTGCTGGCAGCAGCCATGTTTATCGTTCCATTCGGCAGACTTGCCGACATCTATGGCAGAAAAAAGATCTTCACTTACGGCATTGTGACCTATACTCTTGCGTCGCTGTTCTCGGCCATTGCACCTTCTCCCCTCGTCCTGATCGCGTTTCGGGTTGTCCATGGGATAGGGAGCGCCATGATTTTTGGTACAGGGGTGGCTATCCTGACGTCGGTATTCCCTGCAAGGGAGCGGGGTATGGCATTGGGGATCAGTGTGGCTGCGACCTATCTTGGACTCTCCATCGGCCCGTTTTTAGGAGGCGTGCTTACACAACATCTGGGATGGAGAAGCGTTTTTTTCAGCAATATACCGCTCGGTCTTGTCGTCATAGTCTTGATATTTTGGAAGCTCAAGGGAGAATGGGCTGAGGCGAAGGGTGAGCGTTTTGACACTATCGGTGCTGTAATTTACTCTCTTATGTTGGCAGTAATCATGTACGGTTTTTCCCAATTGCCGGCCTTGATAGGAGGATGGCTTATTTTGTTCGGGATTGTCGGGATTGTTGTTTTTGTTCGTTGGGAGATGCGGGTTGAACATCCTGTTTTTAACGTGCGAATCTTTAGAAGCAATAGGGTATTTGCCTTCTCCAACATGGCCGCTCTTATCAACTATAGCGGGACCTTTGCCATTGCCTTTTTGCTAAGCCTCTACCTCCAGTATATAAAGGGGTTTTCACCTCAGTCGGCAGGTCTCATTTTGGCAGCTCAGCCGCTTGTTATGGCCGTCTTTTCACCCCTTGCCGGTCGGCTGTCGGATAAGATTGAACCTCGCCTTATTGCTTCGGCAGGAATGGCGGTGATGGCCGTCGGGCTTGCATTCCTCATTTTGGTCGCGGAGCAGACCCATATAAGATTCATCGTTGCCGATTTGATCTTTTTAGGGCTTGGCTATGCCTTGTTTTCTTCTCCCAATACCAATGCAGTAATGGGTTCTGTCGAAAAACGATTTTACGGCGTCGCTTCAGGGACGGTAGGTACCATGCGGTTGATCGGAATGATGTTCAGCATGGGGATTGCCATGTTGATTTTTGCGGTTTACATAGGGGACGTCCAAATTACGCCCCCATACTACCCGCTTTTTTTGAAGGCAATGAGAATGGCTTTTGCCATCTTTTCTCTCCTATGTTTTGTGGGCATTTGGGCGTCTCTCGCAAGGGGCTCGGTACATGTTGATGCGCGCACGTTTGATCCTACAGCGCGCAAAAGGGACGTTGGATAAATCCCTACGAGAGTAAATGATGACCGAACCTGTTCATATTTTACACCCATCCCTCTGGGAGAGCCTCATTAAGGCTGACCCCGCTAACGTATGCAAACGCAGCCGAGCACGATTCGATGAGGCAACCAAATCGTATCTCTTGGATTTTTTGCAAGAACGCTATCGAATAGAACCAAACAGCCAGGCCATTGAATCGGTTGCAGGTCCCATACCAGAAGGGGGTCCTTCCATAGATCTTCAGGTAATCCTCATCACCTACCTGTTGAGTGCCCAGGAGAAACCCCTTGTTGATAAACTCGTGGCTGGTAGTAGCCTCAGGGGGGGGAAGAGCTTTTTCCAGGGGTCCCACAGTTTTCCCCTCGATCCCCTGATAGAGCAATACGGCCGGGATACACAAGGGTTTCTGAACCGAGGATTGTCCTTGGGGGGCGTTCAAGAGGACTACGGTGATATCAGTATACGCTTTCCTGCCCTCCCCCGTGTACCGGTGGTCATGATACTGTGGGGTGCGGATGAGGAGTTTCCTTCCAGGCTCAGCGTTCTTTTTGATACCTCCATAGATCAGCAGCTCTCCCTCGACGCCATCTATGGTTTAGTAACGGAGATCTGCCACCGTATGACCGCAAAAGGAAGAATGGTAGTCTGATATGGAGATTATCGACTCGCACACCCATTGGGGACCATCCGTGACCATGGGCACGGAGGTGACGACCGCAGAGCTCCTAGGCCAGGCCGAGCAGAGCGGGGTAGGGAGGATTGTTATCTTTCCCTTTCCATCACAGGCTATAGCTGATGAAGGGATCAATGAAGACGTATTAGAAGAGGCAAGAAAAGACAAGACATTTATCCCCTACTACTACATTCCTGAAGATCTGCGCCCTATCCCTAAGGAAAAGGGATTTTATGGCGGCAAGTGGCATTGGACCAGGGGAGTGCAGGATTGTTCGTCCAACTACACGGTCTTAGACGATTCTGGCTTACACGGCTTTATCGAGGCATCGGAAGAGATCGATCTTCCCATCGTCTTTGAAGAGGAGTTGGCATTTACTAAGACCTTTGTGGAAATGACAAAGACGTTTAAGATCATCATCCCCCACCTAGGACTCTTGGGGGGCAATCCCCTGGATTTCCTTGAGGCCTTTAAGGGACGTGATAATTGCTATTTTGATACCGCCCTGGCAGGTCAGGAGACGATATTGAGGTTTGTGAAAGAGATAGGGCCTGAGCGCATCCTCTTCGGCTCTGATATACCCTTTGGAACGATGAAAAACGAGCTGAATAAGGTCTTATCACTGCCAATAGGGGATGAAGAAAAGGAATTGATCCTTTCGAAGAATATCAAGAGGCTGATTGGATTAATTTAAGAAAGCTATCATAAATAGAAACGATGAGCTTACTGTAGAGGTTCAGCGAAGTGGTAAAGCTATCAGATGCAGGAGTGGTTAGTTTCCTTTTTCTTCTTTGCTTTTCTCAATAGGCTGTTATCCCAATCCTTGTGGATAGTAGTTGAGTTTGCAAACTTTGCAGCAACAAGTAGATCCCTATAATCTGCTCTAGCTAGTTCCAATGCTATATCAAGCTTAGCTTCAGATCCTTTTGCCAGTTTGAGGATGGCGAAACAGAGTCGTTCATAACCCTCAGCATTTTTCCAGTTTGCGGAAGAATGGAGCCAGCGACAATAACCATCCAGACGAGAAATAACTGAATCTATCATCTTTTCAGGAAAGATTATCTCTACAAGGTCTCTGGTTGATTGTGTTATGAAATCCATTTTTTGAATCTATATTAATTGATTATTGATTAATCAAAACATCTAGATTCGATCATTTATTCCTGTTCCACTTTTTTCAATTCTTCACTTCTATCCATGGGGGATGTAGTTTTAGATGAGGTGCCAGCATGCTGCGGCAGTACCATGTAGAATTCAGATGTATAGTCGATGCCAATGGTTCCATCATGAAGCTGGCACGCCAGGAGGTGGCCGCCGGCCTTTCGGTCCGCCGTGATAAAGTGTAGGTGATAGCCAGAGACATTGACTCCTTTTACGGAATCCGGGCATCGGAAGCCCACAATGGTTCCTTCGACATCATGAAATTCAAAAAAGGTTTGTTCTTTTATAGCCTCGACCAGGGGAGGGTAGGGCTCTTGTTGCTTGGGTACACTGCGCGTTTTGATGTATGTGAACGTGCCTTCAATCTTGATGGCATAAAAGATGTTTTTATTAGGTATTATCCCATCGAGATATCGTTGCAACACCTCGTAGACCATGCCTTCCTGTGCAGCTACGGTTCTGTCAGCGTCAAAGACCGTTACCACGGCAAAGGGGGTCGTCATCGAATCTGGGACAGGGTAGGCTATCCCATCCGCCTTGATTTGATAGAAGCCTCCCTCCAAACCGATCATCTCCCCATCCAGCGCGTCAAAGGTCCCAAGCCCAAAGGTGCCGTGTTTCTTCAGTTCCCCGAACGTCATTGCGCCTTCGTACTCTCCATCCAACAGCGCGTTGATGGTTGATATTTGGAATAGGGTGTCTTGATCTTGGCGAGAATCCATGCATGCTGATATACCGCAAAGCAAAATCGCTAAAAATAAATTAATAATAATTTTCATAGTTTATATACTCCTATAGTGAATTAACTTTAAATTTTGATTATGGCATATTATGCTCTAGTATACAAAGTTGATCGGGAAGGTCAAGAGGAATCAGTTTTACGGAAAACAATAATTCCTGCATGCAAAGAGGGTATATTTCTTTTAGGGGAGAAAACGCCATTAATGGCTTTTGTTACCCGGGATTTTCTTCATCAACCGAAAGGTCCATATGGCGAGACCACATACCAATATAATTACCAATATTATAAGCACGTACGTTTCAAATTTTTCCTTGGAGCGGATATCGGCCTTGGGCTTGTACATCTCATTTTTTTTCAGTGCTTCTATCTTCCATTCGGCATATCCCATCAATTGATCGTAGCGATTCGGAACGAGTTTTCCCAGTTCATAGCGCGGTGATTGAATATCCTCTCCGCCGCAATAGAGGGTATATCGGCGATCCGCTTCAGGTATAAAGTACAGATTGCGGCGAAGCCATTCGATTGTCACCTCTTCGATCTGAAGCGGTGGGTTATCGTGATTGATTACCTTCAGCCTAACATAAGCCTGCTGAGGTTGATTAAAAGACAGCGTATCTCGTGCCTCGGAAACCCCAGGGATCTTATAGACGAAATTTTGCGCTACTCGGTGGTATGATTGTTCATCATCCGTTTCAGCGGTCCAGAGCTCAATGTTGCGGTAGTAATAAGCATTCTTGATTCTCAATGACACACTTTCGATTGGCAGACTCAC
>JAFGNJ010000018.1 GCA_016927065.1 Deltaproteobacteria bacterium | reverse complement strand
TGAGCTTATCCCCCAAATAACAAAGAATTTGGGACATATTAACATAAAATCACCTGAAATTAAATTATTTGGGCAACAGCCCGTTAAAACTTGCCCCCTGTCTTTCAATACAATAAAGGAGTGCAACTCCATAAATTTCTTTACAATGCTTTTGAACATCCCTATAATTAACACGAAAGAATTACGTTTTACTAGGAAACCAGCGTTAATAACTATTTAAATTTATTAAAGAATAGGAAGATCATCTAACTTTGCAGAACATTATTAGAATGTAGATAGCTTATAGGACTATTGATGGCACGAGGTGAGCTACTTCGGAAGTTATTTCAAAGTTATAATCGCAGCAATGATAAAGACTTTCGCGCTGTAGCCCTCGAAATCATTGCTGAGGAGCAGAAAAAGAAGAATTATCAGCTTGCTAAGGATCTACTTAATTTATTAGAGAATTCTAGCACGCCTAATCTATTCCCCAGGGTATCTAACAATTTCGGTACTCTTCCAAAAGACCGGGAACGTCAAACTCTGCTTATTGATGTTCGCCAGCCGGACCGACAATTCACTGACATTATTCTTAGCGCGGAGAACAAAAAAATCATTCAAAGGACACTGGATGAATTCCGTAGAGCAGAATTACTTAGGACGCATGGTTTGATTCCTAAAAGCAAATTACTGTTTTGTGGCCCACCGGGTTGCGGCAAAACATTTTGTGCAGAGATAATATCCAGAGAAATAGGCCTTCCGCTTTTATACACGCGATTTGATGCTATTATATCCTCCTTTTTAGGAGAAACCGCTGCAAATTTACGAAAGGTTTTTGATTATGCTGCAACTGGACGATGGGTGGTCTTTTTTGATGAATTTGATGCCATAGGCAAAGAAAGAGATGATCCTCATGAACATGGCGAACTAAAAAGGGTAGTTAATAGCTTTTTGCAATTACTCGACAATTTCCATGCGTCTAGCCTCGTGATCGCCGCTACTAATCATGAGCAGTTACTCGATCCAGCCTTGTGGCGAAGGTTTGATGAAATTATATATTTTCCCCTCCCTTCTTTAAGAGAGATTCAAACCCTCCTTTCTATGAAGTTTAAAAATTATCCCCACAAAGCAATAGATTTTCGCACCCAAGCGTCACGTATGAAAGGAATGTCTTATGCTGATGTGGAGAGAGTATGTCTAGATGCTATAAAGATATGTATCATCGAGGATCAAGACCATGTCGATCAGAAAATATTTGATGAAGCTTTGAAACGTCAGAAGATGCGTTTACAAATAACCAAAAAGGCATTGGATAAGAAAATTACATAATTTGCTTGCAAAGAGAGTTATGCCTGGGCTGCCACACCTGATTTTGCCACGTGTTGTGATCGAGCCAGCAAGAAAGAAAACTGGGTTCGGTCAATCACCCGCCAGGGATTACAGGACCCATGGGCCGCATCTTAGAAGTCAACTCGATGGTGTTTTAACCCAATTTAGAAACAAACGACCTCTTCACGGGATCAACCCAAATCTTATACTACGGGTACAGCTAAATCCAAAGTCTGCTATTGATGAAGAGACATGGGAACGAAGTGGATTAGCTCTTCTTAGCATAGATGAAAATAAGACATTGGTTTTATTTTCATCAGATGAACACCTTACAGATTTCAGCCGGCGTATGACCCAATATCAAAGTGGTCCTAGCCCACAGAGGAAAGGGGCTCCATACAGTCAGCTTTTCGCGAGCATTGATGAGATAGGTGAGGTACGCCCTCAAGATCGAATTGGACGTTTACTTAGATCACAAGGAGTTACCTCGCCATCGCATTTTGAGCAAGACAAAGATTACGTTGTTGATATAGAATTTTGGGACCTTGGATCCCTTACATTGTGTGCGGAAAAAATCAAAGAGACCCGTATATTTATAGATTCTCAGGGAGGAAGAACTTCAGATGAATATATTGGGGAAAGCCTAGTACTCTTACGGTCGAGATGCCGAGGAGAGGTAGTCCGCGAACTTTTAGAAATCGATAGTATAGCTAGTATAGATCTACCCCCCCAACCAACACTTACAGTTGGCGAATATTTGAACCTCGGATTAGAGGATTTCGCTGCCGTTCCTTCGCCACCTGAAGAAAGTCCAGCCATTGCAATACTCGACAGTGGATTAACATCGGCTCATCCTTTTCTTGAGCCTGCAGTTGGTGAAGCAACAGCCATGCCCCAATCTTTAGGAGATGCTGCCGATGGACATGGTCACGGAACAATGGTTGCAGGTCTCGCGTTATACGGAGATATTGAAGGTTGTATTCACAGACGGGCATTTGTACCTCAACTAAAGCTATATAGTGCTCGTGTCTTGAATGAACAGTGTGAATTCGATGATGAATACCTAATTACGAGTCAGATGCGCAATGCAATAGAGTACTTTAATAAGACATACGGTTGTCGGGTGTTTAATTTATCGCTTGGTGATCGGCGCCTTCCATACCAAGGGGGGAAGGTTAGCCCTTGGGCATCAATACTTGATACCTTAGCTCGTGAACTGAATGTGATTCTAGTAGTTTCCGCCGGGAATTACAACTATGATCCTGGTCCGAGCAACTCGGCCGATTCACACTTATTACAATATCCTTACTATCTTCTTAGTGATGATGCAAGGATAATTGAACCAGCTACAGGTGCTGTTGTTTTGACCGTGGGCTCGCTGGCTCAATCAGCCAACATTCCACCCGGATCCGCAAGTCAAAGTGTTTCCTTCCAACCGATTGCTCTTCAAGGCCAACCATCACCTTTTTCAAGGTCAGGACCAGGTTTAGGAGGAGCAATAAAGCCTGAACTATGTGAATATGGCGGCAATTATGCATTTGATGGAACAGTGCAGGGGGTTCGTAGGAATATACATGAACTCTCAATGGTTTCTTTTAATCATGATTACGTAAGCCGCCTTTTTACTACAGATGTGGGTACATCCTATTCTGCTCCGCGAGTAGCTCACGTAGCAGCTAGGTTGTTTGAAGCTTTCCCTGAAGCTTCAGCAAATCTTATTCGCGCACTTTTGGCTGCCTCGGCTTCAGTGCCGCAACCAGCTTTGGATATATTAAATCCACTTGGAGATGAAGCTGTACTTAGGGTATGCGGATACGGGAAACCAAATTTGGAGTACTCTGAGACATCTGATGAAAATAGGGTTGTATTATACGCAGATTCTGAACTTGGTTTTGATAACTTCCATATTTATGAACTTCCCATACCTGTTGAGTTTATAAATACTAATGGAGTTAGGTCTATTATAGTTACGCTTGCATTTGATCCACCTGTTCGCCATAGCCGATTCGACTATTTGGGCATAAAGATGTCATTTCGTCTTATTCGGGGAAAAACAGTTGAGGAAATTGTTGAGGCTTTCCGGCAACGAACAAATGTCGAAGGAACTGTTGATCGTCTCACATCAACGTCATTCGACTGCCAGGCGATTCCGAAACCTGGATTACGTGAAGGGGGTACTTTACAATGCGCCACCTTTACAATGCGTCGAACTCCTCAGACTGACTATGGAGATACTTATTTTTTGGTAGTTAGGTGTGAAAAGAAATGGGCAAGGGAAGAGCATGCTCCGCAAAGGTACGCTGTGGTTGCAGTAATGAAGCATAGCGCTGATGTTAACCTATACAATAGAATTCGTGAAAGAGTTGCCATCAGGTTAAGGACTCAAGAAACGGGGCGTTCTTAAATTAAAGAGAAACAAATAATGGAAAAAAGGCAAATCGGGGGGGCAAAGGGGACAATGTCAAAAGTTTCATTGTAGGGGAAGAAGCGGGGAGGAGGTCTTAATATGAAACTTTTATAGCACCCTCCTTAATTCGAGCAATCCTCTTTGCCCACATCACTACCCACCCCCTTAAAGGCCCTTTTTATCGTCCATAATGTCCCATATTATTTATGAAATCGCCCTAAAAAATCCCATCTAAATCCCCAAAACTGCTTGAAAAGGGTCATATCGTGTTTATGTTTACAACAGTCGTAACCGAGTTAATTACAGAATTAATCACAGCAAATAAACAGGAGGTATGAGAATATGGCTAAGGCTGTAGGAATTGACTTAGGAACAACCAACTCGGCCATTGCGGTGATGGAGGGCGGCAAGCCCAACGTCATCGTCAATGCCGAGGGTTCCAGGACCACCCCGTCGGTGGTGGCCTTCACCAAGGACAACGAGCGCCTGGTGGGGCAGATCGCCAAGCGGCAGGCGGTCCTGAACTCGGAGAACACCGTCTTTTCCACCAAGCGCTTTATCGGGCGCAAATTCAACGAGGTCGGGGAAGAGATGAAGATCGTCCCCTATAAAGTGACCAAGGGCAAGGACGACGCCGTGCGCTTCGACGTCGGCGGCAAGCAGTACGCCCCGGAGGAGATATCCTCCCAGGTCCTGCGCAAGCTGGTGGACGACGCCTCCAAGTACCTCGGCGAAAAGGTCACGGACGTGGTCATCACCGTTCCGGCCTACTTCAACGACGCCCAGCGCCAGGCCACCAAGGACGCCGGGACCATTGCCGGGCTCAACGTGTTGCGCATCATCAACGAGCCCACTGCCGCATCCCTGGCCTACGGATTGGATAAAAAGAAGGACGAAAAGATCCTGGTCTTCGACTTCGGCGGCGGGACCTTCGACGTCTCCATCCTGGAGGTGGGCGAAGGCGTGGTGGAGGTCCGCGCCACGAGCGGCGACACCCATCTCGGCGGCGACGACATCGACAAGCGCGTCGTGGACTGGCTGGCGGACGAGTTTAAAAAAGATTACGGCATAGACCTGAGAACAGACAAGCAGGCCCTGCAGCGCCTCTACGAGGCGGCCGAGAAGGCCAAGTGCGAGCTCTCCACCACCGTGGAGACCGAAATCAATCTCCCCTTTGTCACGGCCGATGCGAGCGGCCCCAAGCACCTCAACATAAAGCTCGCCAGGGCCAAGTTCGAGGAATTGGCCCATGAGATCATCGCGCGATTGGAAGGGCCGGTCAAGCAGGCCATGGGCGACGCCAAGCTCAAGGCGGCCGACATCGACGAGGTGATCCTGGTGGGGGGTTCTACCCGGATCCCTGCGGTGCAGAATCTGGTCAAGAAGCTCACCGGCGGCAAAGAGCCCAACCAGAGCGTGAACCCCGACGAGGTGGTGGCGGCCGGGGCGGCCGTGCAGGCCGGCATCATGGCCGGCGAGGTGAAGGACGTGCTCCTGCTCGACGTGACCCCGCTTTCTCTTGGTGTGGAGACCCTGGGCGGGGTAATGACCCGGCTCATCGAGCGCAACACCACGATTCCCATTAAAAAGAGCGAGGTCTTCAGCACGGCCGAGGACAGCCAGACCGCCGTGGACATCCACGTGCTGCAAGGCGAGCGGGAGATGGCCCGTGACAACCGTACGTTGGGCAATTTCCGCCTCGAGGGGATTCCCCCGGCACCGCGCGGCGTGCCGCAGGTCGAGGTGACCTTCGACATCGACGCCAACGGCATCCTCAACGTGAACGCCAAGGACAAGGCCACGGGCAAGGAACAGCAGATCACCATCTCCGGCTCCACGAGCCTCGAGAAGGGCGACATCGACAAGATGGTCCAGGACGCGGAGTCTCATGCGGCCGAGGACAAGACCCGCCGCGAGGAGGTGGAGGCGCGCAACCAGGCGGACGGCCTCGCCTACCAAGTGGAGCGCCAGCTTCAGGATCTCGGCGACAAGGTGCCGGCCAACGAGAAGGCCCGGTGCGAGCAGCTTATTGCGGACATCCGCCAGGCCATCAAGGACAACGCCGATGTGGCCAAGCTGAAAGGTCTGACGAGCGATCTCCAGCAGGCCGCCCACTCCCTGAGCGCTGCCGCGTATCAGCAGGCCGCCGGAGGAGCCGGACAGGCCGGGGCAGCCCAGGGTCCACCCCCGGGCGCAGAAGGCGGTGACCAGGGCGAGGACGTGATCGACGCGGAGTTTGAGGAGCAGAAGTAACCCCGCACCTTCCTGCTCCTTAAATTTTAAGTCTAAGGAAAGGCAGGATGTCGCCCCCGCTCCGCAGTAAAGAATAAAGAATGCGGGATCCCCAGGGGGAAAAGCGACACAATATGATTTTTTAAGGACAACGGGGTCCCGTAAAATGGGATAAGGGGCAACGTCCCTGAATATGAATAATCTTCCTCTCCCCGAGAGTTGTGTCGTAATTCAACTCTCTCCCTCTCCCCACGTCAGTGGGGAGAGGGAGAGGATTTTTATATAAAGAGAGGCGAAGTATATGAACATAGAGCGGTTTACCCAAAAGGCACAGGAGGCCTTGACAGGCGCCCAGTCCTTAGCTGCGCAATACCATCACCAGCAGATAGAGCCTGAGCATTTGCTGGCTGCCCTCCTGGCGCAGAGCGACGGCCTTATCCCCCCGTTGTTGAAGGGAATGCAAGTCTCCCCCCAGGCGGTGCGGGCCAAGGCCGAGGCGCTTCTGAAGGCAATGCCCCAGGTCTCCGGCACGGGGGGCGGACAGGTCTACCTTTCCCAGGGATTAAACCGCATCCTCGTCACGGCCGAGGAGGAGGCCAAGCGGTTCAAAGACGACTACACGAGTGTCGAGCACCTCCTCTTGGCCATGGCGGATGCGGACGGGGCCTGCGGCCGCATGCTCAAGGAGGCCGGGGTCACCAGGGAGGGGTTGATGCAGTCCCTGCAGGCCGTCAGGGGAAACCAGCGGGTGACCAGCCAGAACCCTGAGGACACCTACCAAGCCCTCGAGCGCTACGGCAGGGACCTCACCGAGCTTTCTCGAGAGGGAAAGCTCGACCCGGTGATCGGGAGGGACGAGGAGATCAGGCGGGTGATCCAGATCCTCTCCCGCAGGACCAAAAACAACCCCGTCCTGATCGGCGACCCGGGGGTGGGGAAGACCGCTATCGTGGAGGGGCTCGCCCAGCGGATCGTGCGGGGTGACGTGCCGGAGGGGTTGAAGGAAAAACGGCTCGTGGCCCTCGATATGGGGGCCCTGATCGCCGGGGCCAAGTACCGGGGTGAGTTCGAGGAACGCCTCAAGGCGGTGTTGAAAGAGATCCAGGAATCCGAGGGTGAGATCATCCTCTTCATCGATGAACTGCACACCGTGGTGGGGGCCGGGGCCGCCGAGGGGGCCGTGGATGCCAGCAATTTGCTCAAGCCCATGCTCGCGCGCGGGGAGCTGCACTGCGTGGGGGCCACTACCCTGGATGAATATCGCAAGTACATCGAGAAGGACGCCGCCTTGGAGCGGCGGTTCCAGCCCGTGGTGGTGGACGAGCCGTCGGTGGAGGAGACCATCTCTATCCTGCGCGGGCTCAAGGAGCGTTACGAGGTCCACCACGGGGCCAGGATCAAGGACTCAGCCCTGGTGGCGGCGGCAATCCTGAGCCACCGGTACATCTCCGACCGCTTCCTGCCGGACAAGGCCATCGACCTGGTCGACGAGGCCGCGGCGAAGATCCGCACGGAGATCGACAGCATGCCGACGCAGCTCGATGAGATCACCCGGCGCGTGATGCAGCTGGAGATAGAGCGCGAGGCCCTCAAGAAGGAAAAGGACGCCGCCTCCAAGGAGCGGCTCAAGAGATTAGAAAAGGAATTGGCCGACCTCAAGGCCCAGGCCGACGCCCTCAAGGCCCAGTGGGAGGCGGAGAAGGGGGTCATTGCCGAGGTACGGGCCTTGAAACGTGAGATCGAGGAAGTAAAGATCCAGGCCGAGCAGGCCGAGCGGGACTACGACCTGAACCGGGCCGCAGAGCTCAAATACGGGAAGCTGACCCAGTTGGAGCAGCAGTTAAAAGAAAGCGAGGAGCGGCTCCACACCAAGGAGGGGGGGAACGTACTCTTGAAGGAGGAAGTGGATGAAGAGGACATCGCCCTCGTGGTGAGCCGCTGGACCGGGGTGCCCGTGAGCAGGCTCCTGGAGGGTGAGAAAGAGAAGCTCCTGCGCCTGGGGGATGAGCTCCATCATAGAGTAGTAGGACAGGATGAGGCGGTGCAGGCCGTGGCCGACGCGGTGCTCAGGGCCCGGTCCGGCATCAAGGACCCCAACAGGCCTATCGGGAGCTTTATCTTCCTGGGCCCCACCGGTGTGGGCAAGACAGAGCTCGCCCGCGCCCTGGCGGAGGCCCTGTTCGACGACGAGAACAACATGGTCCGCATCGACATGTCCGAATATATGGAAAAACACACGGTGGCCAGGCTCATCGGCGCTCCCCCCGGCTACGTGGGGTATGAGGAGGGGGGGCAACTCACCGAGGCGGTGCGCAGGAAGCCCTATTCGGTGATCCTCTTCGACGAGATCGAGAAGGCCCACCACGATGTGTTCAACATCCTGCTGCAGATTTTGGACGACGGCAGGCTTACCGACTCCCACGGCAGGACGGTGGACTTCAAGAACACGGTCATCATCATGACCTCCAATATCGGGAGCAGCTACATCCTTGAGTTCCGCGGGGCCGACGAGGAGAGCTACCAGCGGATGCGGGATCAGGTCCTCGCGGCCATGCGCCAGCACTTCCGCCCCGAGTTCCTCAACCGGGTGGATGAGACCGTGGTCTTCCGCTCCCTTACCGAGGAGCAGCTCGTGGCCATCGTGGGGATACAGATCCGTCACCTCCAAACCCGCCTCGCGGAACGGGGTATACGATTGGAATTGTCCGATGAGGCAGCGGCGTATATCGCCAAGGCCGGGTATGACCCGGTCTATGGGGCACGTCCCCTCAAACGGGTGATCCAGCGCGATGTGGAAACCCCCCTGGCCAAACAGATCGTGGCGGGGGAGGTGCCGGACGGCAGTACGGTGATTGCGGAGTTACAGAAGGGACGGATCGTCTTTAGTACCACGTCTTAAAAAATCTCTCAGACCTTTCGATATCCAGCATTGTAAGGCCCTTTCTCCCGCTCCTCTTTTTAAGGATTATAAGAGGCGGGATGTCGCCAAGCGACACTGAGAGGGCTTTTTTTATTTGCTGGGCGTCTATAACATCTATACTGGCTACCACCAGCTGTTTCTCGAACTCCTTACCTGGTAAAAAAGCTCTGGCTACCTCCTCTCCCCTTGTCGAAGATCCTGCCGTCTTTTTGGTGGGGAGGGGAGAGGGAAATGTAGTACCATATTGACTTTTGGGATTGAATGCGTTACTCCTGCACGTGCACATACGCACAGAGGAGGAATGATTATGGGAGTCGGTATTTATTTTCGCGAGACGCGGCCGCAGTTTCTCTTGCTCACCCCGGCCTGTTTTTCCATCGGCGTGGGAACGGCGGCCTGGGTAAACGGTGGATTAGGCGCCCTTGGGTGGGGCTACGTGATCATCGCCTTTGTGGGGGCCCTCTGCGCCCATATCGCTACTAATGTCCTTAATGACTACTTTGATTATACGAGCGGTCTGGACCTCAAGACAAAACCAACCCCCTTCAGCGGAGGGAGTGGCATCCTCCCCCGGGGGCTGATGAGTTCACAGGCGGCCCTTGTCCTTGGCCTCGCGGCCCTCGGCCTGACGGTGGGCGTCGGCATCTTCTTTTGGGCGGTGCGGGGGTGGGGCATCCTCCCCCTGGGGATCGTCGGCATCCTCCTCGTGTTCTTCTACAGTCCGTGGGTCACAAAACGACCCATCCTCTGCCTCATTGCCCCTGGCCTGGGGTTTGGTCCCCTCATGGTTATGGGGACCCACTTTGTGCTGACCGGGAGGTATGACGGCGTTGCCCTGCTTGCCTCCCTGGTCCCCGGCTTCCTGGTGAGTAATCTCCTCTTGCTCAACCAATTCCCCGATGTGGAGGCCGATGCCTCGGTCAACAGACGCCACATCCCGATCCTCTTCGGGCGGGGCCCCAGTGCCTGGCTCTATGCGGCCCTCGCCGTGGGGGCGTACCTCGTGGTAGTGCTCGCCTGGGTGCTCGGGTATTTCCCCGCCTGGACACTCATCGCCCTCGTCACCCTCCTCATAGCCCTGATGACGGTCAAGGGGGTAATCCAAAACGCCGACAACATCAAGAAGCTGGTACCCTATCTGGGGCAAAACGTGATCTATACCCTGGCAACCCCGCTTCTCTTGGGCATCGGTTTTATGGTGTCTTAGGAAAAGACCTACTCTTCTTCTTATATTTTTCGATGAAGGGGACGGGGGGTACTGGCCTCAAGGCGTGTTTTTTGGTGATGGCCTTGTTACCAGGCTGCACACTCGATCCGGTTTACAGGCCTCACATTCCAATTGCAAGGTCGTATGGCCGATGTGGTAGTGCTGCGTGAGGTATTCATTTACGCCTTCCATGATCTGCGCGCTCTCACTCACCCGCTGGTCCTGTATCTGGACGTGCCCGCTCAGGGCATAGAGGCCGGAGGTGATGGTCCACACATGGACGTCGTGAAATGATTCAATCCCCTTGATGGCCTCGACCTCTTTGATCAGTTTCGCGAGATCGATGTGCTTAGGGACGGCTCCGAGCAGGACCGCCGCCGTCTCCTTGACCACGCCGTATGCCCCCTTGAGGATGACCAAACCTATCATAAGACTGAGGATGGCATCGACGATAAACCACCCGGTGAGATAGATAACGATTCCCCCGATAATCACGCCGACGGAAGAAAGCAGGTCTCCTACAATATGGAGAAAGGCCGCCTTGACGTTGAGATTTTTCCTGCTCCCCGTGTGGAGGACAAGGGCGCTCGCCATATTGGCCAGCAGGCCCACTCCGGCGATACCCATCATGAGCAGACTCTTGACCGGTTCCGGATGGAGCAAACGGTGGTAGGCCTCGTAAAAGATGAAGAGCGATAAAAAAACGAGCACGCCCCCGTTGATCTGAGCGGCAAAGATCTCCAGTCGATAGAAGCCAAAGGTGTTTCTGTTGGTGGGAGGTCGAGAGGAAAACCAAAACGCCACGGTGCTCAACAGCAAGGCGAGACAATCGGCCAGCATGTGGCCGGCATCGCTCAAGAGGGCGAGGCTGTTCGCCAGCAGCCCACCCACAAACTCGGCAATCATCACGACTGAGGTTATCCCCAGCGCGATGAGGAGGGGCCTCTGATAGCTATCACCCTTGCTGCGGGACGCAGGGACTTCCATCTTTTATAGTCGCGTAATCCTTCCCATCCGTGTAAAAAGCAACGTTTTGTAACGTAGTTGCAACGTGTTGCCTACCACTATGGATGTCTATCAGTCATATCCCCAAAGAAGGGGCTCCTATTGCCTATTTTACAGGCACTTACTTAATATATAGTGAAAAAGAGAAAGGCCGTCAAGGAGACTGCCATTGACTCGGGAGTGTCCTTTCATCTATAGTCTACCCAGAACATACCTTTCAACGTACGCTGCAAACGTTGACAAAACTTTAAAAGGATATAGTTGAAAGATGATCCATATCAAGACCCCGGCGGAGATCGAGATCATGCGCCAGAGCAACCGCGTGGTGGCAAACACCCTGCAAAAGCTGCGTAAGGCCGTCAAGCCCGGCCTCACCACCAAGGAGTTGGACCAGATAGCGGAGCATTCCATACGGGCGGCGGGGGCGGAGCCCGCCTTTAAGGGATACCGGGGATATCCGGCCAGCCTGTGCGTATCCATCAACGAGGAGGTGGTCCACGGAATCCCCGACTCCCGTAAATTGCGCGAAGGAGAGATCGTGAGCATGGACCTGGGGGCCTACCTCAATGGTTATTACGGGGATTCTGCAATTACCGTCCCTGTGGGAAAGGTGAGCGAGGAGGCACAGCGGCTCATGGAGGTAACAGAACAGGCCCTCGCCAAGGGAATCGAGCAGGCCAGGGACGGCAATCGCCTCCTCGATATCTCCCATGCCATCCAGTCATGGGTGGAGGTCCATGGTCTCTCGGTAGTGAGGGAGTACGTCGGGCATGGCATAGGCCGTAACCTCCATGAGGACCCGCAGATCCCCAACTTCGGCCCACCCCATCATGGCCCCCGACTACGCCCCGGCATGGTCTTGGCGATCGAGCCGATGATCAATGTGGGCACCTGGCAGGTGAAGGTCTTGGATGATGACTGGACGGTGGTCACCGCCGACCGAAGCCTCTCGGCCCATTTCGAACACACCATCGCCGTCACGGACGGGAAGGCGGATATCCTCTCCCTTCCCTAAACACGCTCTCAGAATTGTCCTAGAAAAGGCGTAAAGACGATCTCAAGCATCCGCTGGGTAAAAGGACGTTTCTTCCAGTCCTCCAGCCGTACCCGGCGACAGTGTTTGAGGTCCTCTTCGAACTGCTCCTCCAAGGCGGCCGCCAGAGACGGGTCGAGCACCGCGGCGTTGGCCTCGTAGCTTAAGAAGAGGGCGCGGCCGTCGAGATTGGCACTGCCGATGGTCGACCACACGCCGTCGACGACCATGGTCTTGGCGTGCAGGACCGAGGAGGTCCACTCATAGATTTCTATTCCGTTTTTGAGGAATCTGCCGTAGTAACCGACGGTAACGGCGCGCACGAGGGGAACTTCAGTTGAACCCTGTAGGATAATCCGTACTCGAACCCCGCGCTTGGCCGCCTGTACGAGGGCGCGGCGTAGAACCAGAGGGGGCATAAAGTAGGCGCAGGTAAGGGAAATATTCTTGCGAGCCGAATTGATGGCGAGGAGATACTTGTCAAGAATAGTGCTGCTCATATCATTGGGATCGGAGGAGACGATGCGCGCCCGGGCCGTTCCCTTTGTTGAAGACGGGTTGTGCTCGGAAAGACACAAATCTCCATCCAGATCAAACAGTCGCACCAGGGGGCCATCGGCCACCCCTTTGATGGGGTTGATGCCCATGACCGGCAGATCTTTGCCGATAAAACCCATCCCCCCCTGAAGCCATGACTCATTAAAAACCCGTTCGGCGGCGATCGCCGCCGGTCCTTCGATCATGATAGCAGTGTCTCGCCGTCCATTAAAACCGTCGCCGTCATATTCCTCTGCAAGGTTGAGCCCACCGAGAAATGCGACGCGGCCATCCACAACGAGAATTTTTCGGTGGTCGCGGTTGTTCACCCGCAAAAACGTAAACCACAGAACAGGGTTAAAAATACAGACTTCAGCTCCGGCATCGATGAGCTCCGAAAAATCATTGTAGGTGACCGTTCGGCTGCCGTAGGCGTCGTAGAGAAACCGGACACGCACGCCACGTTGTTCCGCCCTGATCAAGGCCTTGACAAAAGTCTCACCCACATAATCCATGCGAATCTTATAGAACTCCATAGAGACGCATTTCTGCGCGCTGTCGATGGCAGCGAGCATCGCCGGAAACACCTCCTGGCCATTGGTAAGGAGTTGCACGTGGTTGTTGTCCACAGGCCGTGTGCCGGTAATACGATCCATCGTGAAGGAAAACTCTTGGGATTCAACAGAATCGGAGCGGGGCACCATATACAGCACTGTGCGCATCATATTCTTCGGCCTCGGAGCGAAACAGGTACAGCCGTGCATGGCGATAAGCAGTACCGCCAGCATCATGCAGGTTGCAATAGAGCGTCTATACGATAAGAAGTACTTACTGTGCGAGGCGTGATCAGACAAATATGAATCCTTTACTCGGCCTTTCATAAACAATAACAGAATATAATATCATGTTCTTTGTAGGTCAAGGGTGCAGAAGGAGGTTTTCCCTAACCGCGAAACCTAGTTTCGCTATTTTCTCTGGGGTTTACTCAAGTCGTCTGACCAGCTTCTCGACCATCTACCCCCCCCTCTCCAAAAACCCGCAGCAGGATCAGGACACCCTACAAAAGCTCTAAGGCGCTGAGCTTTGTCCCCAGCCCTCTGAACACCCGCCACCACTCTTTTGGGTGCTGGAGCAGGGCCTTGAGGATGAGACTAGGGTAGTCGATGTCCCCGTAGGTTGCCACGACATCTATGAGGGATTTATTGTCTAGGACATCGAAGATAAAGTTGATCTCGCGGTTGTTGAGGTTCCTGAACAGGCGCCGCAGAGACATCCCCAACGAGAGTTCTCGGTCGAGTCGCTCACGCCATCTGTTTTCATAAGGCATCAAACCATTACTATTACCCCGAGGCGACAGGGAGTGTTCGGCAGCCACCTCCCCCGCGATCTTCGCCGCCACGATGCCGGTGTAGAGCCCCCCGCCGGAGGTGGGCTTGGTCTGGGCCGCGGCATCCCCTACCACCATCACCCCGTCGGCCACGGTCTGGGCCCTCGGGCCGATCGGAATAAGACCCGCATTGATCTTGAGCGGCTTGAGCTTGAGTTGTTCCAAGAACCGCTTGAGAAAGGCGCTGGCCCCCTTCACCTGGTAAGTGGCAAGCCCGATCCGGGCGATACCCTCCTCGGCAGGAACCACCCAGGCGAAAAACCCAGGAGCCAGCTCTTGATCCACGAATATCTCTATGTGATCGGGCTTTTCCGGCTCGTACCGGGCCATGGCCTGCAGGCCCAAGAGGAGCTGCCCCGGCGGAGGAAGCTTGGCCCAGGCCGCCACGTGACTGCGCGGCCCGTCCGCGCCGATGACCACCTTGGCCTGGGCTCGATAGGTATCGCCGTTTCTCTCGATGATTACTGTCTTGTCCTCAAGGCCGACTACCCGGCTATCGGGGGCAAATTCCACGCCGGCCTCCTGAGCCGCCTCCAGGAGGCCGAGATTGAGGAGGCGCCGATCGATGACCACGGCCCGGGCATCCGTTGCCTCGATGCGCACGGTGCGGCCGTTAGGGGCGTGAATGATTCCTCCCTTGATCTCGCGCAGGACCACCCCCCCGTCGAGCCCTGCCTCCTCGATACAGCGGGGGCTGATGATACCGGTGCAGCGGTCCGGATAGGTGGGCGTGGCCCCTTTTTCCACCAGCAGCACCCGGGCCCCATGGAGGGCAGCGGTTCTGGCCGCAACAGCCCCCACCGGGCCGCCTCCCACCACACAGCAGTCATATGGGCCCAGATTCCTCATAAGGCTTCATTATAAATGAATCCCCCCAGCCGTTCCAAGATAAACTTCCCCATCTCGGGTATCTCTTGAAAAAAATCGATCACCGCTCCCTGATCTGCACAGCACCCCTTTGATCCACCTCCAAAGAGGCGGGATCGAAGGTTGTGCGAATCTTATCTATGGTTATCTTCTGGTCTTATCCTCCATAATGTACAAAAAATCCTATAAAAGTTTAACAATTAGGGACATGTATATCATCCCCCCGATAATACCAGCTTGACTTTTTCACAAAACCATCTAAAATGGTGAAATTTAAATATTTAAATATGGAGAGTATATGGAGCTGCGATTAGTTATCATGGGCCTCCTCATGAGGGGCCCAACACATGGATACGACCTGAAGCAGACTCTGGAAAAGGAGTTAAGCCCCTTTTTTGAGGTCTCTTCCGCCCCCCTCTACTATACTCTGAAGAAGTTAGAACAGGAGGGGTTCGTCAACAAGTGGAGCACGGTCTCCGGCAACAGGCCGACAAAGTATGTGTATAGCCTGACTGCCAAAGGCCAAGAGGAAATCACGGAGCTTATGCTCAAGAACATCACCTATCTGCACCGGCCATCCTTTAACCTTGATATCTCCCTCTTTTTTCTCAACTTCCTCAATCCTCAGGACGTAGTAAAGACATTGAAAAAGCGGCTGAAAGAATTGCGCAAATTGAGATTTGTGCTTGATCGCCAGAAGAAGGAGGAGCTGGCGACCGGTGCGGCGAGGAAAAAAGAATACATAATCATGGCCCATAACATTAGGGTGACAGAAGCTGAGATGGAATTTGTCAAGGACTTAATCGAGGCATTCTCCCAAGGGGGAATAGATATAAATATTAATGGGATAAAAACTAACCATGATCGTCGGTAATTATTTGCAGCGTCAGGCCCGCGAACGACCTGATAAAGTGGCCGTCATCTGCAATGAGGTCCAGCTAACCTTTTCCGAGCTCAACCTCCAGGCCAACAGGCTGGCCAACTGGCTTCTGGCCCAAGGGATAAAAAAGGGTGACCGGGCGATGATGCTGCTCCCGAACTGCGCCGAATTCGCGGTGGTCTACTTCGCCCTTATGAAGATCGGGGTCATCGCGGTAATCCTTGATTTTCGCCTCAGTCCGCCGGAGATGGCCCCGCTCTTTGACGAAACTGAGGCAAAGATCCTCATCACCCATGCCAAACAGAAGACATTTGCTGTAAGGATGCTGCGAGAAAAAGAACACCTCCGATACGTCGTTCTTTTCGGAGAAGAAACGGGGACAAAAGAAAAAGAAGAAGGCTTCTACCGCTATGAGCGTATTGTAAATAAAGGGGATAAAAAAGAACCAACGGTCCCCTTGCGGGAGGAGGATGAGGCCCTCTACCTTTATACATCGGGAACAACGGGAAAGCCAAAAGGGGTAGTCCTGACGTACGACCACCTTACCTATTTCCCCGAATCCATGAAGGCGATGCAACCGTTGCGCGAAGAGGACATACAGGGATCGGTGTTACCCATGTCCCATATCTCAGGACCGATCGTTCTCAACCTTATGGTGGAAATAGGGCATACGGTAGCCATCATCGACGAGATCAGGCCTAAAAAGATTCTTGAGGAGATACAGCGAAACAAGATCGACTACTTCCATGCAGTACCCCCTATCTTTCAGATGATCCTCAACCTCCCGAGCCGCGACCGGTATGATCTGAGCAGTCTGCGCTTCATAGCCATGATGGGGACGGTGGTTGCTGAAGAGCTCATGGAAGAGTGGGTCAAGGAATATCCTCACTGCGTGGCCCTACAGGGATATGGGGCAACAGAGACCTCTCCCATGCTCACCCTTACCCACTACGATGATGCACCCCGCAAGATGGCCAGCGCTGGTCGTATTGTGCCCCGTGTAGAGATCGCCATTATTGATAAAGAAGGAAAAGAACTGCCGTCGGGAGAGGTGGGAGAGGTGATCGCCCGTGGTCCCCAGATCATGAAGGGGTACTTCAAAAACTCCAGGGCCACCGAACAAAAAATCAAGAACGGCTGGTATTACACCGGTGACTTGGGACGGTTCGACGAAGACGGTTATATCTATATCCTGGGCCGGGCCGATGACATGATTATCACCGGGGGAATGAACGTCTACCCCTCGGAGCTGGAAAATGTCCTCGTCGCCCACGAAAAAATCGCCGAGGTGGTGGTGGTGGGGATATCGGATACAGAGAGGGGACAGGCATTAAAGGCGGTGGTCGTCCCCAAGGTAGGAGAGGATATTTCCAAACGGGAGCTGATGCGGTTCTGCCGTGAGCGGCTTGCCACCTTTAAACTCCCGAAAAGCATAGAATTTCGTGACAGCCTCCCCCGATCCCGCACCGGGAAAGTTGCCAAGCGTGAATTAAAGGCCGTTGAGGAGGGGCTGAAAAAGTACTGGGATTTTGTGGGAGATCACAAAAAGTGGACCGGACCGTTGGTACTCCTCATCATCTGGTTTCTGGTTACCATTACCAAGCTGGTAGATCCTTTTTTCCTACCTTCTCCTTGGACGGTAGGAAAGCAGCTTGGGATACTACTTCTGAAGCTAGAAACCTATGAGCACCTTTGGAAGACCTTCTACCGCATGATGGCAGGCTATTCTATAGCAGCCGGCATTGGGGTACCCCTCGGCATCATCCTCGGCTATTGGGAAAAGATCTATGACTCGGTGGAATTCATCATCGATTTCTTCCGCTCCTTCCCCGCAACCGCCATGTTCCCCCTCTTTATGCTCGCCTTCGGCCTCGGGGATGGTTCAAAGATCGCCTTGGTGGTCTTCGGCTGCGCCCTGCTCATCCTGGTCAATACTACCTATGGGGTCCATGGAGGAAGCCGTACCCGCAAGATGGTGGCCGAGACCATGAAGGCATCGGAGATCTATATCATGACCAAGGTCGTCCTGCCGGAGGCCCTCCCCCAGATAGCAGCGGGGCTGCGGCTTGCCCTCTCCCTGAGCCTTATTATCGTCGTAGTCCTGGAGATGTTCATCGGAACCACGAGGGGATTAGGGTATTTGATCTACAATGCGCACATGACCTATCAGATCGCCGCTATGTACGCCTTTATCGTCTTGGCCGGCCTGATCGGTTACTTTATCAACCAGGGGTTTGTCAAGTTGGAGGACAAGGTAATTCATTGGGCGGGGAGATAGGTGAAAAAAGCGAGGGGAATACAGTGCCACGCATGCCGTTGATATATGGTCTTTGTGTAGGAGCCTTTTTGATGCTTCTGACAGGCGTCCTGTCCCCGGCAGCGGCCGAACAGGAACAGACCCTGCATGCCAACGTCAGCCTCAACGTCCGTTGGGAAATCAAAGAGGGAAAAACAATCAACAAGGGCTCCTATACGTTGTCCATGCAGGGCACCCTGAATCTCGATCCCCAGAGTGTTCAGGGCCAAGGCGGAAAGGCGCTGGTACCGGTAGCTCTCAAGTACACTGCCGATGCCATGAGCGGCTCTTACCATTACAATGAAACGGTTATCGCCAAGAAGCCCGATTGCGACGACCCGGCCCTGGCGAAGTATAGTGGTGGGGGGGTAGTCAGCGCGGCTGAGGGATCGGTCCTCAATGTGAGCCGTATGAAACACCTGGCCGCGCCCTACCTGGATAAACTCAGTCCCTCACAACGTCAGTACCTCGCCCAACTGCCCGGCCAGAATCTCCTCGTCGACTACTACGAGTTCGCGTGTGGCCCTTGCGAGCATCCAACAGTGCCGGGAAGGTTCCAGAAAAGTGATTGCAAATACACCGATACCAAAAAGACGATCAACCCGGGAAGCTTTGCCCTGGGTTTTCAAATTCCAGCCGGCGGGAGCATGAGTGGTTTTCGCATGTGGCAAGCCGACGCCGCGGGGGGGCCGCCCAGCTTCAAGGTCGCTTTGTCGGACCTGCCTGAGGAGATGAAGTGGCCTGCCTTCAAACCCCCTCAATCCAAGGGGGGTTGTGTAACCTACAGCGTTACCTGGTCAATCGGACAGGCGGCCTTGAATCCACTGGATGTGGAAGTGCAGAAGGTTTTCTTCCATTACGACAAACAGGACCAGAAAAGGAGTATAGAGCTCTGGCATCACGGCCCTCTTCCCAGGCGCGTCGAACCGCCTGAGTGGGCCAGAGGAGGGCACAAAGAGCCTGCGGCCTTCGTGCGGAATTACCCTTTCCTCGTAAAGGCAGAATTCCAATCTCGCAGGCCAGTGAAGGCGGCCACCATCCGCGCTTACGAGACCGTAACTGCCGGCCGCGGCTTCGGTGGTGAGCTGACACAGGTCGGGGACCTTGAGATCAAGGGTCAAACAATCACCGGTGAATTCAGGATCAAGGAGCCCCAGGAAACGATCGGCACCCACAAGGTAACCTGGCAGTGGGAGGGTGACATCGAGTTCAAGGATGAGCCGGGGAAAATCAAGGCCCTTCTCGGAGAAAGCGATCACACGATCTACATCGTGGGTGGTATTCCTGACCCACATGCACGCCCTTATGAGTATGCCGTGCGCAAGGGCTGCGAATGGGCCGACGGCACGAAGGGTGATGATGAAACATTAGTGAAGATCTGGGGGAAATTCTGGAACATACCGGCACCAGAAGATACCGGAGGAACCCTGTCTTACGGAGGGCACCACGAGCAAGCGAAGGTGGGTACCACCAATGCGCTGCTCACAAACGGGGAGGGCATATGCGGGGCCTGGGCCGACTTCTTTAAGGACACAGTGGGGGTCCACGGTATCTATGTTTACAAGGTCGAGATCAAACCCAATGCCCCCTATGACCTTCTCGTGGCGCGTGAGGGTCTCCCGTGCCAGGGCAACCCGAGCCATCCCCAGAGGGTTTTCACAGAACATATGCTCAATGCTTACGGCGGGTACTACTATGATCCCTCCTATTGGTTTGATATAGAGAGGGATCCACACGATTACGAAACCTGGATGTTCAAGGGCTACTGTGAAGAGGCGGCCGTCCAGCACCACTATGAAAATGATTTGAGCGATTGCTCGGAGATTGCAGAAAACCCTGCAGTCTCCGACGACAAGGACAGAAAAAGCATCATGGAGAACAGCTTGGCCGACTGCCTGATCGACCTCGGGGGGGATCGATATAACCATCCAGAATACGGTTGCTACCCCAACAATGATAAGGAATGTGAGGTGTATGAGGTGGTTCATTAATAAACCTGGATGTGGAGGCGACAGTTACGCCTACCACAAAGTTGTACTACGACAATTAATACGGTAACACCTATAAGAGAAAAAACAGAAAAATAAAAAAGAGAAAGGAGTTTGTAATGAAAAAAGTAATCGCGGTTTTTATGATGGCTCTTCTTCTGATGGCGGTGGGGTGCGCGAAGAGTCCGGAGAAGGTAAAAATAGGCCACCTCACGTTGGTTCCAAGCCTTCCCACCTATGTGGCGATGGAGAAGGGCTTTTTTGCCGAGGAAGGTTTGGAGGTGGAGCTGATTCCCTTCCAGTCGGGGACTGATATCGTCGATGCCCTGGTGGCAGGCAGGATTGATGCGGACTGTATGGGCGCTATCACCGGACTCTGGTTTGCCGCGCAGAACGCCCCTGATCGGTTCAAGATCTTTCTCGTCTACTCGGCTGATTCCAATGTGGACAACACCATGGTAGTGGTGGTCAAAAAGGATTCACCCTTGAAGGACCTCAAGGGCTTGAAAGGGAAAAAAGTGGGGACCTTCCCCGGAGCCACCTCCGTGTCCCTTGCCAGGGCGATCATCGGCACACAGACAGATCCTAAAGAAGTTACCTTCACAGAGATCCCCCCTCCCAACTTGATCGGGGCCCTGGCCGCCGGGCAAATCAACGCCTATTTCTCGCCTGAGCCCTTTGGGATGATCGCTGTCTCTCAAGGCATGGGAAGGTATCTCATAAAGAGCCCCTGTACGCTGCTCGGATTAGACCGAGGTATTGCGGGCGGGGGATTTGCCTTCTCCAGCAAATTCTTGGAGGAGAGACCTAAGGTGGCAAAGAAGGTCAAGGCCGCCATCGAGAAGGGGGTTGATTTTATCAATACCAATGAGCAAGAGGCCAGGGGGTACTTGGTGAAATACACCCAACTCCCCCCACCGGTTGCCGCCCATATCCCCTTTGAGAAGTGGATCAAGATCAAGGATCTCGACAAGCAAGGACCTCAGGCCTATTTTGATGTTCTCTATGAGGATGGGGCGTATCAAAAGAAGGTTGACACCACAAAACTCTACTACGAAGAATAGGATGGCTCAGGAACGACCATACCTCTACGTTCGCGGCGTGAGCAAGCACTACGACACGGCCCCCGATCCCCGTATGGGGAGCGGGGGCCTAAGGGTGCTCGACAACATCTCCTTTACTGCCAAACAGGGGGAATTCGTCACCATCGTGGGCCCCAACGGCTGCGGTAAGAGCACCTTTTTCCGCATGCTCTCCGACCTCGAGGAGATGGACTACGGGAGGATACTCATCGGTGGCAAGACCATCGAGGAGGCCAAAATCGGTTATGTCTTCCAGAACTATCGTGAATCCCTCTACCCCTGGCGTACGTGTCTCGGCAACCTCATGGTCCCCCTGGAACTCGACGGAGTCCCCCGGAGGGAGCGAAAAAAGAAGGTGGATGAATTCCTCTGGCGGCTCGATATGAGCGTGCGGGAAGACGCCTACCCCTATGAGTTGAGCGGCGGCCAGCAGCAGATGCTCGGTATCCTCAGGGCTCTTGTCTATGAGCCGGACATTCTCCTCTTGGACGAACCCTTCAGTTCCCTCGATTTCCAAACGACTCTCTACATGCACGAAAAAATCATGGAGGTATGGGAAAAGACAGGGGTGACCGTCCTCTTTATCTCTCACAACATCCATGAGGCGGTCTACTTGGCTGATAAGGTAGTAGTTTTTAGTAAGAGGCCCGCCCGGGTGGTGGAGGTAATCGAGACCAACCTCCCCCGCCCTCGAGATTATAAGGTGACTGAGAGCGATCAGTTTTTTGAAGTGAGAAATAGGGTAATGGAGTTGTTCAGAGAAGAGATTATGGACAGCTTTCTCTTCATGGAATTAAGCGGTTTTTGATTCAGAGTTTTTTGTAGTCTATGTAACGCTTCCACCGCCGGTGCCACCACCACCACTGCTCAGGATATTGTTCGATATATTCCTCGGCAAGCTTCATGAGACCGGTAAGATTGTGGGCGATATCCCGTTCATTATCCTCGGTGATCTCTATAGGGAAAGGTTTTTTAATAATTACCGTATGCCTCCACCCTTGGTCGTAAACGATAAAACCGGGCAGAATAGCGGCCCCCGTCCTCATCGCCAGGACCATCGGCCCCTTGTAGGATGGAACGGGAAAGCCGAAGAAATCAACCATGATTTCTGGATACGGGGGGTTTTGGTCTAAAACGATGTAGACAATGCCCCCTCCCCGCAGCTGCTTCAGGGATTGTTGTGCCGCTAACCTTCTTTCCCCGCCGTCGATAAAAGAGATGCCTATCTTAGCTGTTACTCGGATATAAAGCTGTGCTAGGTACTTGTTCCGGGGTTTCTTGATGATCACTGCGATAGGATAACCTTCGATAGCCAGTTTGGCAGCAAGCAAGGGAAAGTTCCCCAGATGGAGGCCAGCAATGATAATTCCCTTCCCAGCTTTAAGCGATGCGTCGAGGTTTTTCTTCCCTCTAATCTTGATACGTTCCTTCACCACTGACGGAGGGAGAAAGCAAAACTTCATTGACTCTAAAAAGCTGGTAACCGTCCTGGTGAGGCACTGTTTATACATGGCCTCGATCTCCTGCTCACTCTTTCGTGTGCCGAAGACCAGACGTAGGTTGGCCACGGCGATTTTTTTTCGCCTTCCTGGAAAAATGTCCGCCGCGCGCGCCATTCCCCTCCCCAATACGTAGACACACGACAAAGGGATGAGGCGGATCAAAAGAACGATGGGAGGGGCAAATATAAAGGTGAGCTTTTCACCGAATGCCTCCCATCTGCGACGCCACTTCTTGGTCATCATACGTATATATTTCCCCCTTTACGTGAGGGAGTACTATAGCCCTCTCCTTTTTGCCTTGTCAAGAAAAGAGCTAAATATCCTAGGTCAAAAACTGTGGAATGGGGAAACTCTTTTTTGCCCCCCTTACCTGCCACATGTATATATAATTGATAACTTTTCACCTGCTAGCGTATACACTAAGGACATGATATAAAAAGAAGAGGCGCGGCATGATGCGTAACACATATAAGAAGGGGAAAGATCTCCTCCTGATCAACCCGTGGATTTACGACTTCGCCGCCTATGATCTCTGGGCCAAGCCCCTCGGGATCCTCTCATTGGCGGCCCTCCTTGAGAAGAATGGTTGGGTAATCAGGTATATTGACTGTCTCGATGTCTATCACCCTGCCCAAAAAAAATACAAGCTCAAAGAACCCAAGCGGAAGCGGGATCACCGTGGGCATTTTTACCGTGAGGAGGTGGTAAAGCCACCCCCTCTGCGGGGGATTCCTCGCCGCTTCTACCGTTTTGGGCTTCCCCCCGAGGCCTTCAGAGAGACGATTCAATCCTTTCCACCACCCCAGGCCGTTCTGGTCACCTCAGGGATGACCTACTGGTATCCAGGAGTTCACGAGGTCATCGGTGCTGTCAAGGAGGCCTTTCCATCCGTACCGGTAATCTTGGGCGGCATCTACGCAACGCTCTGTGCGGAACATGCGGAGGAACATGCTGGGGCGGATTTTGTCATCACGGGGTGGGGGGAAATCCAAATCCTGAAGCTCCTAGAGGAGTTAATCGGTATTTCTCCTTCTTTTTTTCCCGACCTGAATGACCTCGACAGTTTCCCCTCTCCTGCCTTTGGTCTCTATCCTCATCTGGACTACTGTTGTGTAATCACCTCCAGGGGATGCCCTTTTCAATGTGCGTACTGTGCCTCCCCCCTGCTCAACCCCCGATTTATCAAGCGTGACCCCCACCATGTGGTCAATGAAATCGCCAGGTTGGCGGATCATGGTGTGGAGGATATCGCCTTTTACGACGACGCCCTCTTGGCCGACCGTGAGTTTGCCATCGCCCTGTTGCAGGGGATAGAGGAACAGGGGAGCAAGATCCGATTCCACGCCCCCAATGGACTTCATGCACGAGGGATTACCGAGGAGGTGGCTCACCTGATGCGCCAAGTGGGTTTTGCCACGATCCGCCTCGGCCTGGAGACCGCCTCTCCTGAGCGCCAGTTGGCCACTGGTGGCAAGGTGAGCAACGATGATTTCCAATCGGCAGTACAGAACCTCAAACAGGCAGGATATGCCCCCCAGGAGATCGGGACCTATATCTTGGCCGGGCTTCCGGGTCAAGAGCGAGCAGAGGTAGAGGAAACCGTCCGTTTTGTCAAAGAGTGCGGGGCCCGACCCTATCTGGCGGAGTACTCCCCCCTCCCCGGTACCCCACTGTGGGAGGAGGCGGTGCGAGTTTCGCCCTTTGACCTGGGAGGAGAACCCCTCTTCCACAACAACACCATCCTCCCCTGCCGCTCGGAAGGGTTGGCCTGGGATGACCTACAAGCTCTCAAGGCGATGGTCCACAGGGATACGTAACACCCCTTGCAACCACAGAATAAAGATGTTATAAGATTACAACTTTTTTCGGCCTGATTGAAGAATGCGTCATACAGTAAACAGATACCTAAAAACAATGCCCCTCGTGGGGCTCTCCATCTTCCTCCTCTGCGCATCTCTTCAGGCCCAGGCGCTGAAGTTCCCCGCGCCTGAAGGGGCTGTCAACGACTATGCGCAGGTCATCTCCCCGCAGTACGCGGCACAGATGAACCAGCTTGCCCAAGCCCTGTGGGATCAGACAGGGACCTCCATAGTGGTGGCTACCTTTAGTGACCTGGGTGGAGAAAGCCCGCAAATATTCGCCAACAAACTCTATAAATCTTGGGGGATCGGCATAAAGGGGGAGGATAAAGGGGTCCTGATCCTTCTAGCCTTGAAGGAGAGGCGGGTAAGGATTGAAACCGGTTATGGCAGTGAGGGGATTCTGCCGGACGCCAAGGTGGGGGCGATCTTGGATCAGTACGTCGTCCCGTTTCTGCGCCTGGATAGGTATGGCGAGGGGCTGCTCAACGGGATGGCGGCAGTGTCCCAAGTTGTAGCTCAGGATGCCGGCGTGAAACTCGATCTGGACCGATATGCTCCCGGGGTAACGGTTCAAAACAAGGAACGGAGCGGAATACGTCTCTTACCCCTTCTCTTTATACTCTTTATCATCTTAGGCCTTTTGGGCCGGGGGATGGGTTTTTTCCCCTTTTTTTTCTTTCCCTGGATCTTCATGGGAGGAGGAAGGGGGATGGGTGGCAGTTTTGGCGGCGGCGGTTTCAGTGGGGGGTTCGGCGGTTTCGGCGGTGGGATGAGCGGCGGAGGTGGGGCTGGCAGAGGATTTTGATAGGAGGTAGTAATGGCTAAGGCGCCTCAAAAACCGGAAGAGATATTTCCTGAATTTACTCATGACTATCAAGAGATCTACGGAACAGATCTGCTCTCCATCGTCCTGTACGGGAGCGGTGCCCGAGGGGACTATATCCCGGGGAGGTCAGACCTCAACTTCCTCATTGTCCTCACTGAAGAGGGAATAAAAGGACTCCACAGGGCCTTCAAGGTAGTGGCCAAATGGCATAAACGGCGCGTAACCACCCCCCTCTTTATGACCCCGGAGTACATTGCTACCTCCCTCGATACCTTTCCTCTGGAACTGCTGAATATCAAGCGAGACTACCACGTGGTATGGGGGAAGAATCCCTTGACAAAAATCAGAATCCGCAAGAAACAGCTCCGCCTCCAATTGGAGCGGGAGGTAAAGGGCAAGCTCCTCCAGTTGCGGGAGGCCTATCTCGCCAGCAATGGGTGGAAGAGAAATCTTGTAGCAGTTACCTCGCAATCCCTCACCGCCTTTCTCTCTATCTTTCAGGGGATACTCTACCTGCGTGAGAAAGAGACCCCTCATCAGAGAGGAGCGATCATCAAGGCGATAGCGGCGGAGACGGGATTGATAGCAGAGCCCTTCGAACAATTATTGGAGGTAAAAGAGGGAAAGGCCAGGTTCTCCGTGAAGAAAATGAAGGGCCTTATGGAAAATTATATCGAAGAGATAAGACGCCTTGCCTTTTGGGTGGACGAGATGTGATGTAGAGAAAGGAGGATGAGATGGGAAAAACAATGAAGATAGTTTTGATTTCTGTGGCGATCGTTTTAATATTGGTTTTTGGTTTCTATTTATATATAACTGGTACCTATAATACACTGGTATCTTTAAATGAAGAGGTCAAAGCGGCCTGGTCACAAGTGGAGAATCAGCTCCAGCGCCGTATGGATCTCATCCCCAACTACGTGGAGACGGTCAAAGGATATGCTAAACACGAGCGGGAGGTCTTTATCGAGGTCACCGAGGCGCGGGCCAAGGTTGGGGGTTCCGTAACCCCTTCCCAAAAGATAGAGGCCAACAATGAACTGGCATCGGCCCTGAGCCGGCTGCTGTTGGTGGTGGAACGATACCCCGATCTCAAGGCCAATCAGAACTTCATCCGCCTCCAGGATGAACTGGCCGGCACTGAGAACCGTATCGCAGTGGAACGCATGAGATACAACGAGGCAGTTCTGAAATATGATAAACGTATCAAGAAATTTCCCACTCGGATCCTAGCGAGCATTTTCGGTTTTACTGAAGCACCTTACTTTGAGGCCCCTGAGGAGGCCAAGAAGCCACCAAAGGTCCAATTCTGATCTGCAAAACCTCCTTTCCCTTTCAGGGACTTCGATAGGGGTAGAGGGGGAACAGCAAAGAGAAGAAAGGAGGACGCGATGGCAGGGGGAAAAAAGGGGTGTTTGGTCATTTTTATTATAGTGGGGGTCTCAATCCTCTTGTTGTGTCCTTCGGTTCAGAAGACTCGGGGTCGATTGAACGCCCTGCACGAGGAGGTCACAGCGACCTGGTCCCACATCGACGAGACATTCCAGCGACGGGTGGACCTCATTCCCAACCTCGTGGAGACGGTCAAGTTGTACGCCCCGCACGAAGAGGAGGTCTTTGGGACGCTTACCCGCTTACAGCTTAAGGTCGCAACGAGGATGCCCCTCCCCGCGAAGATAGCGGCGAACAACGATCTGACGGCCGCCCTCAACCAACTTTTGATGATGGCGGAACGCTATCCCGATCTCAAGGCCGATCCAACATTCATTCTTCTCCAGGGAAAACTGGCCGATACCGAAAATCGTATTGCCGAGGGGCGTATGAGGTACAACGAGGCAGTCAGGGAATATAATTCCTATAGTCAGAAATTCCCTACTGTTTTTGTGGCGGCTGTTTTCGGTTTCAACAAAATCCCCATTCTTGATGCTCCGGAGTAGGCAAAGGAGCTATCAGGGGTCTCATGATGAAGGCCATGATCCTGGCAGCTGGTCTCGGAACCCGGCTGGAACCCCTGACAAAGATTAGGCCCAAACCCCTCTTTCCCGTGCTGAACCGGCCTTTACTCGATATTACTATAGAACAAATACAGAGAATGGGGGCGAGGGGGATCATCATCAACGCCCACCACCTGGCCGAGCAGGTGGAGCGATTCGTGAGCGAGAGGCAATGGGGTGCAGAGGTGGAGGTGAGGGTTGAACCCGAGATACTCGGCACTGGTGGGGGAATCAAGAACTGCGCCGACTTCCTCCACGATGTCCCATTTTTTCTAGTGGTCAACGCCGATATCTACCATACCTTTGATCTTGGGCCTGTACTTCATTATCATACCGAGGCGAAAAACCTCGCCACATTAGTTCTCTGCGACTATCCTCGCTTCAACCAGGTGGAGATCGATCATAAAGGCAGAATCGTCAGCATTAGAGGAGAATCGATCAAGCCATCCACTGCTGCAACACAGGTGTTGACTTTTACGGGCATCCACATCATTTCGCCCGAGATCCTGAACTTCATGCCCTCTACCGGATTTTTTGGTATTATGGAGCTCTATATGGAGCTTGTCTCCCAGGGGAAGTCCATCAGGGGTTATCACATGAACGATGGATACTGGCGGGACATCGGGAGCGTGGAGGCATATAAGGCCCTGCATCAGGACTTCGTAGGAGAACAAGGTGAGCCGGTGGTACACCCCGAGGCCTATGTGGAGGAGACTGTTCGGATGGAGGGGGTTGTCTGCATAGGGAAGGGGTCCCGCATCGGGGCTGGTTCCCGTATCAAGGACTCCATCATCTGGGACAGGGTATTGATCGAAAAGGGGAGTAGTATCGAGGGGTGCGTCGTGGCTGACGGAACGCAGGTAAAGGAAGCGCATCAAGGGGAGGTCTTGATCCCGAGGTGACGGTGTCCGCGACAAAAAGATCAGGGAGGGAAACCTCCCCCTCAGAGGACCTGATCAGCTTTGCCCGGGGATATCTCCAGGAAGATAATCTCTCATGGCAGGAGATTGCCGGAGAAGGTTCAGGGCGACTTTTCTATCGGGTCACGGCAAAGGACGGAAGTTGGGTAATCATGGTCCACGAACATCCCCCCACGAATCAGCGCGGGGTAACGGAGAACGATTCTTTTCTTTACATCGCCCGTCACCTAAGAGGCAAGGGCCTCCCCGTGCCGGAAATCTATCATCACGACATGACGCGGGGCTGGTTCATCATGGAGGACCTGGGAGACTGCCATCTCCAGACCGAGGTCATGGGCATGAAGGGAGATCGGGGGCGATTGATCAAGACCTACCACAGGATCATCGACATCCTCATCCGCGTCCAGGTGGAAGGGGGCAAGGGATTCGACCTTGCCCGCACCCACAATGTGCCGTATGATCAGAGATTCATGCTGGCGTGGGAGTCAGGGTATTTTCACTACATCTTCCTCAATGGCTACCTCGGCCTCGACATCCCTGACGAGGAGCTCAGGGAAGAGTTCGAGGCCCTGGCCCTGCGTGCAGCGGGTGCACCAGGGAACCATTTTCTGTATCGGGACTTCCAGTCCCGCAACATCATGGTGAGGGATAACGAATTAGGGCTTGTCGACTTTCAAGGGGGCAGACTGGGGCCCCTCCAGTACGATCTGGCCTCCTTGTTGCTCGATCCCTATGTGGAACTAGATGAAGAAATGCAGGACGAACTCCTCGAATATTACCTGGGGCATATCCAGGAACGGATCCCTATCGACCCTCGGGAATTTCGCACGCTGTATCCCTTTGTGGCCATCCATCGCGCCATGCAGGTCTTGGGGGCGTTCGCCTTTCTGACTAAAGCCAAGGGATTGTGTTTTTTTCAGTCGTACATACCCCCTGCCTTGAGAGGCTTACGGACCCTCCTGGGAGATACATGTTTCGATCCGTATAAAAAACTAAGGCGGGTCGTTTTTGAGGAGATCAAGGGAATATGAAACAAAACCGCCTGCCGATAATGCCCCCCCTCCTCTCACCTGGCGATTGCGTCGCAATCGTAGCGCCAGCCAGTCACATCCCAACGGCGAATAAGGGATACCTTGAGCAGGGCGCCGAGCGGTTGAGGGCAATGGGATTTGAGGTTATCTATGCTCCCTCACTCCTGAAACGAAAACATCTCTACCTGGCGGGCGAGGATCAGGAGCGAGCCGAGGAGCTGACGGCGATGTTTCTCGATCACGAGGTCAAGGCCATCCTGTGCGCGCGGGGCGGCTACGGCTGCCAGCGGATCATACCCTATTTGGACCCAGATCTCATCAGGACCCATCCCAAACCCCTGGTGGGATGCAGCGATATTACGGTCCTGCTCATCTACCTGCTGCACCAGTGCCATCTCATACCCTTTCACGGCCCCAATGTGGCCAGCCAACAGTTTGTGGAGGGGAATGCAGAGATGGCCCAGGCACTTAAGATGGTCCTCACCTCTCCTGTTCCGATTGCTCAAATCACCTGCTCGGTCCTCAAGGAGGGGGATGCCGAGGGTGAGATCATCGGGGGGTGCCTCTCCTCCCTGGTGACGACGGTGGCTACCCCCTATGAGCCGGACCTGGGGCAAAAGATCCTCTTCGTGGAGGATGTAAATGAGCCTCCCTATAAGATCGATCGGATGCTCACCCATCTGAAGAGCGCGGGGAAATTGACGGGGATTAAAGGGGTCATCTTCGGCCAGATGCCCGGGTGCGATACGGAGCAGGGCCTTCTGCACGAGGTGATACACGATGTATTGAAGGAGGTTGAAGGGCCAATACTTTTTAACTTCCCCTCAGGCCACGGACCTCACAACCTCACTATCCCCCTCGGAGTGCCAATCAGGATACACGAGGGTACAGTAACCTTTCACAAGGAGGTAAAAAATGGCTGATAAGAAAAAGAAGGACAAGGACATGGGGGGATTACTTATCCCTGCAGGTTTGTTTATTGGAATGGGCTTTGGTTTTATTTATAACAACCTTACAGCCGGCTTATTCATAGGCTTAGGCGCAGGATTTGCCGCTTTTGCTTTAAGTGCCCTTATATTTAAAAAATAAGTTAAAGCATTTCAAAGAAATAAAAATCTATTTCTTTGAATAATGATTTGTGACCCACATGCTGAAAAAAGGCGCGCACTGCTACTTCATCGGCATCGGCGGGATCGCCATGGCCCAGGCCGCCCTCCTGCTCAAGGAAATTGGGTATCAGGTAAGGGGCTCGGACGCTGCCCTCCATCCCCCTTCGGATCAATTATTGCGGGAGGGGAAGGTCATCGTCGATCAGGGGTACGATGCCGCCCACCTCTCACCACCTCCCGACATGGTGGTGATCGGCAACGCCGTATCCAGGGGGAATCCCGAAGTGGAGGCCGTCCTGGAGCAGGGGATCCCCTATCTTTCCCTGCCCGGTTTGATTGAGGAAGTCCTCCTTAAAGAAAAACGCTCAGCAGTAGTAGCCGGCACCCACGGCAAGACCACCACCACTGCCCTGCTCGCTTGGCTCCTCTCTGCCGGGAGGATGGAACCAGCATTTCTGGTCGGCGGGATCCCATTGAACTTCGGTCAGGGTTATGGTTCTGGCAGGGGAGAGTGGATCGTTCTGGAGGGGGATGAGTATGACAGCGCCTTCTTTGATAAAGGTCCCAAGTTCCTCCATTACCGACCACAGGTCGTGATCCTCACGAGCATCGAATACGACCATGCCGATGTTTATCGAGATTTGGAGGCGGTAAAGAACGCCTTTGGCCGACTCCTCGCCATCATCCCGAAAGAAGGAATCCTCATTACAAATACCGATGACCAGATTGTCAGGGAGGTGACCCCTGTGGCCCAATGCCACGTGGAGACCTTCGGGCGGAAGGGTCGATGGTCCCCTCAGGGGGTACACGTAATCCCCCAGGGGACGGTCTTTCAACTACTGCGGGATGGGGAGGCGCTGGGTGAGTTTGAGATCCCCCTGTGGGGCGATCATAACGTAAAAAATACGGTGGGTGCAGTAATCGCTGCCAGCCTCATTGGGCTTTCCTTTGACCAGATCAGCGAGGGGTTGAGGACCTTCCAAGGTGTCAGGCGCAGGATGGAGGTAATCGGGAAGACACGGGGGATCACGGTGATCGATGACTTTGCCCACCACCCCACTGCCGTCAGAGAAACCCTGCGGGCAGCGAGGGCGCGTTTCCCCGAAGGGCGCTTGTGGGCCATCTTCGAGCCCCGCAGTCAAACCATGCGCAGAAGGGTCTTTCAGGAGGAACTCACCACGGCCCTGGAAGAGGCCGACCAGGTGGTGCTAGGAAAACCCTTTTCCCCCCCATCCCACGGCGAGGCATTAGACCCCACCAGAGTTGCTCAGGAGATCAGGCGCGCGAAGGGGAATGCTGTCGCCACCTACCTGGAAGACCCGGCGTCGATCGTCTCCCACTGCGTGGAAAAGGCATTACCCGGTGATGTCATCGTGGTAATGAGCAGCGGCCATTTCGAAGGCCTGCCGCAGCGGATATTCACGGCCCTGGGCAATACCTGAAATATAAGGCGTGTATTACGTTATATACTCCCTGTCTATTACGTGGATCCGTATTCTTTCGTAAACTCTACCATTGCCCTCACATTTTCGTGTTTTGCCTTATCAAAGATAGCGTCAGAATCAACCCACAAACCTCCATCTCTGCCGAAAACATCAATGAGCTCTTTAACGTATGCTTTAACCTGCTCAGGTGTACCAGTGCAGAGTAGCGTGATTGGCACATTACCTCTGAAGCAGACGGTGTCTCCCAGTATTTCCTTTGCCTTATGAATGTCTACTTTTTCAAACTTATATAACGCCTTTCCTCTGGGAATATCTTTGATAACCTCGAGACGCGATGTATAGTCTCCTTCAAAAAAAGGCATGGGAATCAGCCCTTCATCAATAAGCCCCACCATAACTTTCCGAAACGTAGGCCAGTAAAATGTTTTATACTGTTCAAGTGACATGAACCCCTCGGGACCTTTGTGAAGAGGCATCGTGACGAAGGGATTTACCCCCTTTTTAGCTCGAAGTCCCATTGCAATGCAGATGGGTACAAGCTTTTCCATGGCCGCGATGAGCTTTTCCGGCCTCTGAAACATGTCCAACATGACGCCTCTCGTTCCTCGGATAAAGTCTCCGATGGCGTCGAAGGGCGCCGCTGAGCCCGCTCCAGCATCCGTGGGGAAACCTAAGGCGTGCATTTCCAGGGTCTTTTCGCGGGCAAATGAAGCCCAATCCCGGGCTTCAGCCCCTGCCCGCCCCAATGTTTCGAATGCACCGGCCACGTCGGGATCACCGAATGCCATAAGCATGCCGGGCAAACCAAGATAATAGGAAAACGTCTCACGCATGGGCGGGAGATTGCCGAGAGGTCTCAGGGCACCGCATACTCGAGGCAGGTAGACCCTCATCATAAAATCAGACGGATCCTCAAGGAATGCGTCATAGAACTCGTCTCCCTTCGCATATTCCTCTTCGTTAAATTGAAACATACTGTATGGGGAGATGCCGCGGCCTGGCAAAGAAATCTGTTTGTAATCTATTATTTCCCAAACAGATCCGGGTCTTATGTTAAGCCGATAAACATCAGGTTTGAAATCAAGGAGGGTTTTCATCCAGGCGGTATAGGCCTTGTTACGATCGAAAAAGACCTCTTCACAGGTAAACCCGTTGTCAAGGGCGGGGAACATGCCGAAAGTGGGGGTAATGGGAACCCTGTCCGGCGTCTTGAGGAGGACAGCGTCTGCCATCCTCTTCGTTCTGCTCTTGAAGGCCTCCTCAGCTTCCGGATTTTCAAAGGTTATACCTGGCGCTGAGCACCAACGTTCGAGCCTTTCTAGCGTTTTGTCCATTCCGGCCTCCCGTAAATCCATTATGTTAACTTATTAGTGTATCATAACATCTAAGTAGCCCAAATATATGAAATTTAATGCATGTTCAATACGATCAATAATACGTTCGTCACTAACCAGAACGGATAAAGCTGTTCGGAGTTATTTAAGGCGAATAATAGCTTTTAACGTATTTTAAGTACAATTATAGACAATTTAAGCCTATATTTGCAAAAAATCTGCATAAAACTAATAATTGACCACAAGATAATGTTTCCGTGTGATCCTTTGCTAGCTAAGCTTGTATATTTTCAGAAGCTATTATAAGATCCTAATGTAGATAACTGTTAGTAATTATTAAAAAGAGGGGTTGACAAATTTTACATTGTTTAGTATAAGACTCTTTTGTTGGAGGAAAAAAGTTTAGGCAAAACGTCAACCTTTTAGGAGGGAGGATTGGCTATGAAGGCCAAGAAGAAAGAGGGGGCGTACACCATATGGATCTTCCGTGGCGGACCAAGTACACCTATTAAGATTAAACTCCCCGAACGAATCACCAAAATCCTCTTTCCGGTGGTAATTGCCATCATCATTTCTTTTCCCTTTATTACAACGAGTTACATTTCCAAAAGTTTGCGCCTTATCAATATAGCAAAGGAGAGCAAGGAGCAAACAACCTACATCGCAGCTTTAAATAAAAAAGTAGAAGAATTTCAGCAGCATATTCAGCGGTTGAAGGAGTTCGATGTCAAGTTACGTATTATCGCCAATCTCGAGAATGCGTCAGAAACTGAGTCCTTTCTTGGCGTAGGTGGAGTTACCCCGCGTGAATCATGGCAGGAACCAGAAACAGATCTCCAGAAGCTGAGGGCAGAGTTGGACCGTCTCTGTACAGAAGCGGAATTTAGGGAAAAGAGCTTTCAAGAACTGCACTCCTTCTTAGAGGGCAAAAAGAGAGAATTGGCCTGTACCCCTGCTATTTGGCCGGTAAGAGGCTGGTTGACCTCGGGCTTTGGATATCGTATTGACCCCTTTACCGGATTACGGCAGTTCCATGAAGGGCTTGATATCGCCAACAGATTAGGGACCCCTATTGTCGCGTCTGCCGATGGAATAGTTTCCCGTTGTTCCAATAATTTCGGCTTTGGATTAACGGTGGAAATCAACCATGGGTACGGCCTCCTAACCCGCTATGCCCATCTCTCCAAGGCATACGTGAGGGTGGGGCAACGGGTCAAGAGGGGTGATCGGATCGCTGCTATGGGCAACTCCGGCAGGGCCACCGGCCCCCATTTGCACTATGAAGTGAGGTTAAACAACGTCCCCATAAATCCACGAAATTACATTTTGAATTAACGTTTTTTGTCGCTTGATTTAGATTACAAAATAGTATCAAACTTCTAAATCTAAAAATCCAAAGCATAATTCTGGAAGGCAGTGTGAGGTTGAGTCCTTAAGTGCCATGAAGGAATCTACAAGAGATTCTAATACCCTACAGGTATAGGGGTAGATTCTACGCTCACCTTACCGTTCGCTGCGTTTTTATAATTGAAGGGTTGGGATCTAAAGACCCGTGGTAGGAGCGGCCCAGGAGATTATTGCTACCGTTCCTGCTGACGGAGATGCTATGGAAAATTAAGAAGGACAAGCGACCATTGAGATTAAAGGGGGATTAACGTGAACCTTTTTGCGAGAAACGGTACATACTCTACTAAAGAGGGATAATTAGGGAAACAGATAAACCGTATTAAGGAGGGATAACGATGGAACGCAAGAAGCGAGAAAAAGAGGGCGAAAACTCGGGTGACAGCAGTCTGCATGGTGTGGAGCGCCGTCAATTTTTGAAAATGGGGCTGATAGCGACCGGTGGCCTCTTGATACCGAAAGCGTTATTCGCACATATGGTTGCCCAGGTGCAGCAGAAGGTGCTTCAGAAGCAGCCGAAGGTTCAGAAACAGCAACCAATGGTTCAGCAACTCAGTCCAGCGCAAAAGAACAAGCTGCAAAGAGATCTCTCAAACGCCTTAGTGAGGGAGTGGGATCGGCTTGAGAATCGTTACGTCATGCGACCCATAAGACCCAACGAGCCGTGGAGGCCGGACCAAATAGTGGGCCCTGATGACCTCGGCCACGAAGAGCCACCGAGCGGTGACCCCATGGTTGATGTAGAACAGGGAGGTATAGCATGCAATTCCCTTAATTGTCCTGGTGATGAAGACAGCGATACCTGCACGGGGACATATTATTGCTGGGGGAGGGAGTCAGATCCTGATGAATGTTGGAATTATATAAACACCCCAAAACCCGAGAATGACATGGGCTTGTCGAATTTAATCAACAATTTCGTGAGGAACAATTTTGAGGATCTTTCTAATCTGTACGGGACGGAAAACAGGGGAGAGCTGTTCAACATGGTTGAACAGATGTTGTACGATATGTAACCACGAGGGCTTCCAAAACGCGAAGACACTGCGGTAGAGGCGGTAATGGCACCTCCGGACGACTTGAACCCGTCTCCTCAAGACCGGTCAAAGCCGTCCGGAGGATTTTTTATCGGAGGGGATCCTTGTAGTGAAGGCGTCTCGCTATAACCTATTCATCCCTATCCAGCGCAGCGACACAACCCTGGGCTTCAACTGCCGCTCCGCTGCCTTGGTGAGATTCTCGCCTGAAGAGATGGAGCTTGTCGAGCACGTCCTTTCTGCACCTGATAGCGACCGGGCCTTTGCCGAGTTACCCGCCGAGCTACAGAACGTGTTAACAGAGAGCGCTTTTCTCCTCCGCGACGACGAGGATGAAATCGAGATCCTCCGTCGCCTCAATCACCGGGCACGATTCGAAAGTGCCCACCTGGGGCTTACCATTGCGCCGACCCTCAGCTGCAATTTCCAATGCCAGTACTGCTACGAGCAAGGTCAAACAGTTGATATGCTTCCCGAAACGGAAGATGCGTTGGTCTCGTGGGTCGCGGGGAAGTTAGAAAACCTCAAGGCGTTATATGTAACCTGGTATGGTGGAGAACCCTTGCTGGCCCAACGGAGGGTGAGGCGTTTGTCTGAAAAATTCCTCTCGCTCTGCCATAGGCTCAACATTCCTTACCACGCCAAGATGATATCAAACGGCTACCTCTTAACTCGGGACCTGGCAGCCGAACTCAAAGCGTTGCACGTTGACAAGGTGCAGGTTACCGTTGACGGACCGGAGAAGGTCCATGATGTGCGCCGTCCTTTTAAGAACGGGGGGGGCACCTTTCGGAAGATCGTGGAAAATATCAAGCAGGTCCACGACCTCATAAGGGTGGTCGTAAGGGTCAATCTCGACAAGACAAACATTGCCTCTGTTCCGGAACTCATCGATGTCTTCGTTAGGGATGATTTATACCGGAAAGTTTCTCTCTATTACGGCCACGTGATGCCCTATTCGGAGTTTTGCGCAGACGTGTCCGGATCGTGCCTGGCAGTGGATGAATTTGCCCGCAACGAGGTGCTGCTGGAGTTGAAACTGTTTAAAGCAGGTTTCAACGCAGGTTCATATCCCCGGCCGCGGAGCGGATTTTGTATAGCCGATTCTGCCACCGGATGGGTGGTCTCGCCCGATGGGAAGGTCTATAAGTGTTGGAATGACTTTGGCACACAGGATGCCGTTGCGGTTGATGACGTGGTTCATGGGCAGACAGAAGCCATGCGGTTAACGCTGGAAAAATGGTTGGGTTGGGACCCATTTCAAAAGAAGGAGTGCCTCGATTGCAAGATGCTTCCCATCTGCATGGGCGGCTGTCCTTATCTTTCTTTTCGATTTTATGATGGCACACGGGGATCGTGCCCAACGTGGAAATACAACCTCCAGGAAATACTCCTCCTGGCGTATCTTCGATCTGAAGTCAAGAAGGCTGAAACCTCCGTAGCCAGGGCCGTTCAGCACGTCATCTCACATGCCGTTGCGGATGAGGAAGAAACCGAAGCAAAGGTGTGAACATATCCCTCGTTGTTCCGCCCTGTTGCCCATCGCTTATGCGTCGCATCGAATCCTTTCCTTTTTCCTCGTTTCGAGTTACAATAAACAAGTAAAGAGACCGAGCTGAGCAGATCTCAGATCGGTTTTCCCTACAACGAATCTTCTCGGAGGAATTCTATATGCTCGGTAATGTAGTCAAAAAGTTTGTGGGGAGCAAGAACGAGCGGGAGTTGAAGCGGATTCAACCGTTGGTGGAACGGATAGGCGCTCTTGAACCCCAGATTCAACCTCTCAGCGATCACCAGCTGGCTGCCAAGACGGGAGAATTCAAAGAACGGGTAGAAAAAGGGGAACCCCTTGATGATCTCTTGCCCGAGGCCTTTGCCGTGGTCAGGGAAGTGGCGAGGCGCACCTTAGGGGAGCGCCACTTTGATGTCCAGCTCATTGGGGGTGTTGTCCTGCACGAAGGAAAAATAGCTGAGATGGCTACCGGTGAAGGAAAAACTCTGGTGTCCACTCTCCCGGCCTATCTCAATGCCCTGTCCGGCAAGGGGGTACATATCGTCACCGTCAATGACTATCTGGCTAAGCGAGACAGTGAGTGGATGGGGGTCATCTATCGATTATTAGGGCTCTCGGTGGGGGTGATAATCCACGACATGGAAGATTCAGCCAGGCGGGAGGCCTACGGGTCCGACATTACCTATGGGACCAATAATGAGTTCGGCTTTGACTACCTCCGAGACAATATGAAATTCAGCCTGGACGACTATGTCCAGCGGGAGCCCCACTATGCCATCGTGGATGAGGTTGACAGCATTCTCATCGACGAGGCCAGAACTCCCCTCATCATCTCCGGGCCTGCGGAGGAGTCCACGGACAAATACTATAAGATCAACCGGATCATACCCCAACTGAAGAAAGAACGGGATTATACGATTGAAGAAAAGACCAACACGGCGGCCCTTACCGAGGATGGGGTCGCGCGGGTGGAGAAACTCCTCAATGTGGAGAACCTCTACGACCCCGAACAGATCGATATCCTCCATCACGTCAACCAGGCGCTGAGGGCACACACCCTTTTCAAGAGGGATGCAGATTATGTGGTGAAGGACGGTCAGGTGATCATCGTCGATGAGTTCACCGGCAGGTTGATGCCCGGTAGGCGCTGGAGCGACGGCCTCCACCAGGCCGTGGAGGCCAAGGAGGGCGTCCGGATAGAGAGCGAGAATCAGACCTTGGCAACCATAACCTTCCAGAATTACTTCAGGATGTACGATAAATTGGCGGGGATGACAGGAACCGCCGATACCGAAGCCGCTGAGTTCAAGAAGATATATAACCTTGACGTGATGGTGATCCCCACCAATCGGTCTCTGGTCCGGAAAAACCATCCGGATATGATTTACAAAACCGAGAAGGAAAAATTTAACGCCGTCGTGCGGGAAATAGAGGAACTCTACGAAAAGGGACGGCCTGTTCTGGTGGGAAGTGTTTCCATCGATAAGTCAGAACGGTTAAGCAAGCTCTTAAAAAAGAGGGGGGTCCCCCACCATGTGCTCAACGCCAAGCAGCATGAGAAGGAAGCGGAGATCATCGCGCAGGCGGGCCGTTTCAAGGGCGTTACCATCTCCACCAATATGGCGGGGCGCGGGACCGACATCCTCTTGGGCGGGAACCCCAAAATGATCGCCCTCCACAAGGCGGGGAAGGAAGCGGACGAAGCTGAACTCGAGGCCGCTTATCAAGAGGCCGCAACCATCACCTCCCAGGAGAAAGAGAAGGTGATCGAGTTGGGAGGGCTCCATGTCCTCGGAACGGAACGACACGAAAGCCGACGAATCGACAATCAATTGCGGGGGAGGTCGGGTCGACAAGGGGATCCCGGCTCATCCCGCTTCTATTTATCTTTTGAAGATGATCTATTGCGGATCTTCGGCTCCGAACGGATAGGAGGGATCATGGATAGACTGGGGGTGGAAGAGGACCAACCCATTGAACACTCCCTTGTCTCTAAGGCCATCGAGAACGCCCAGAGGAGGGTGGAAGGTCACAACTTTGAGATCAGGAAACAACTGTTGGAATATGACGATGTGATGAATCAACAGCGCGAGGTGATCTATACTCAGCGCAGAGAGATCTTGGAAGGTATCCGGTTGCGTGAAATGGTCTTCGACATGATAGAGGAAGTAGGAGAAGGAATTGTCGCAACCTACACCGATGAAAAAAGCTATCCGGAAGAATGGGATTTACAAGGGTTACAGGATGCCTTTCAGCAAACGTTTTCTTGTGCCCTAGATATCGATCAAAAAACTCTCGACGGTATAAAACAAGAAGAGCTTCGGAAATCCATTTTAGAAAAATCCAAGGCTTATTATGAAGAAAAGGAAAAGGCCTTTGGTGCGGAGGTAATGAGGGATTTGGAGCGTTTTATCCTCTTGCGGAACCTCGATAGCCTGTGGAAGGATCACCTCTTGAATATCGATCACTTAAAGGAGGGCATAGGTCTGCGGGCCTATGCCCAAAAAAACCCCCTTTTGGAGTACAAAAAAGAGGGGTATGAGTTGTTCATCGATATGCTCGCCAGTGTGAGGGAAGATACCGTTCAGAAGCTCTTCGCGGTACAACTTGCTGAGGAAAAAGAAGTGCCGACGCTCCAACATACCTTGGGGTCAAAGATGTTCATGATCAGGGGTGGGATCGAGGCCCCGCGCACGCCACCACCTGCGCCGGTATCGCAATCTCCCCCTCCGGAAATGGCCATGCGGGCAGAGCCGCCGCCCCCTGTGACCGTGCGCCGTGATGGGAAAAAGGTCGGTCGCAATGACCCCTGCCCCTGTGGCAGCGGGAAGAAATACAAAAAGTGCTGCGGGGCTTAACGGGGTGGGACCGCGAGGTTTTCAGGCGGCAGGGATAGCCTGTGGGATAAAGGCGGCAGCAGGGGCCAAAGATCTGGCTCTTATCTATTCAGAAACGCCGGCGCACGTGGCCGGTCTCTTTACCAAAAACAGGGTTAAGGCCGCGCCTGTGCTTGCAACAAGACAACGGGTGCGACGAGGTATCTGCCGGGCTTTAATTGTAAACAGCGGCAACGCCAATGCCTGCACCGGCGAGCGAGGTCTGCGAGACGCCGGGGCCATGGTCCACGTGACTGCCGGCGCCCTTGGTATTCCCCCTCAGCAGGTGTTAGTAGCTTCCACGGGGGTGATCGGCCATCCCCTCCCCATGAAGCGGATTCAAGAGGGCATCCCCCCCTTGGTCGCCCGGCTTTCTCCTGACGGTTTTGCAGATGCCGCCGAGGCCATCATGACCACCGATACGCGCCCCAAGATCATAACCGAGCGGGTACCGATTGGCGGCGATGAGATCACCATCCTGGGGATGGCCAAGGGGGCGGGGATGATCCACCCACAGCTTGCCACCATGTTGGCCTTTATCATGACCGATGCGTCGATAGAGGCAAAGGAGTTGTCCCCCCTTCTACGCGAGGGGGTTCGCTCGACCTTCAACCGGGTCACAATCGACGGAGACACCAGTACCAATGACATGGTCCTCCTGCTGGCAAACGGTGCGGCAAGCACGCGATCGCTCCATCCTTATGAAAGCCGATGGCGCCCCTTTCAAGACGCCCTCTTTGCGGTCATGGACCACTTGGCCAGATCTATAGTGAGGGATGGTGAAGGGAGGACAAAGGTAGTGGAGATCTGCATCCAGGGGGCCAAGAGTGTCCGTGAGGCCGAGAAGGTGGCCTTCAGAATCGCCCATTCCCCCTTGGTTAAGACGGCATTTTTCGGTCAAGACCCCAACTGGGGGAGGATCATGGCGGCCATGGGCACAGCAGGGATCACCTTCAATCCGCACAAGGTAAACATTTTCTTCGATGATGTTGCGGTTGTAGAGGAGGGTATCGCCGCCCCTGAAGCCGATGAGGGTAAGCAGCGGCAGGTTTTACAACAAGAGGAGTTTAAGGTTACTATCGATCTGCATACGGGCAATGCCCAGGCCTCGGTCCTGACCACCGACCTGTCAACAGAGTATGTCAAGATAAATGCGTCGTACAGCACATAAAGGGTCCGAGGGGTCAAGGGTTCAAGGATCCAAGTGTTTAAGAATTCATTGGTTTAATCACGTAGTCACTTGACCCCTTGAATCCTGTGTCGCTTATCGACACATCCCGCTTCCTTAAGAAATTTATATTTTGGGGTGGGATCGAATTCTTTTTTATGTTTTCCCCTCTCCCCTCAAGATTCTGTCATCACCCACCCGCACAGTAAGTTTGATGGCGTCGAAATACTCCGCAAGGGGAATGGTGAACTTTCTGGAGGCACCGGTGAGTGCTTTGAACTCTTGCGTCGATATCTTTTCGTTTTCTTTGAGAAAGGCGACCAACCGCTCCCGAAATTCGTGCAGGGGGGCTTGATGGAAGTACACCCCTCCTTTTAGTTTTACTACCGTACCCGCATCGGCCAGCACGGCGAGTATCTCCTGAAGCTCTTTTGCGCCGGCACCGAGCTGCTCGACCAACTCCTTTTCAGAAGGGGGTGTGAGACCGCTTTGCAACATGATCCCCGCGATCTTCTCCTCTAACTCCCGCTGTTTTCCCTCCAGGGCAATACGATGGCCGGTCAGCCGTACCTTGTCTTTTTCCTGGGCCACGACCTCTCCCCCCGTAAGGTCCGAGAGAAGGGCATTGAAAAGTTTTCCATCCATCTCCCGTGGAAGTTTGGATTTGAGCTCTTCTTTAGGTATGCCCGGCTTGAGGGGGTTCGCTTTGTGATACGACTCCAGCACTTCTATCATCTCATCCTTGAGCTGGGCATAGAGCTCCCCATCTATAACCCGCTCGGCCTCACGGTCGAATTTGATCGCTTTTTTGCTGGAGAGAAGTTTATCCATGGCCGCCGACAAAGTAGCAGGGGGAAGATTGGCGTATCCGGCGAGCTTCCCCACCTCCATCCCCCGACCCCCTTCCTTCCTGATATGAAAACCGAGGATCGAGGCGGGGTCGCCGCCCTTCAATTCCCCAAGGCGGGAGACAGCGTCCCCCTTAAATCGTTTGTGCTTGTGGGGATGGGCGTCGAGGATGATCCCTCCGCCGATGGTCTGTATCTGAGAAGAACCGCGCAGCACGAACCGGTCATGGGGGAGGGCTACCACCGGACCTTTCAATCGTATTTGGGCGTATCCCCGCTCTCCTGGTTTGAGCTCGTTAAGACCCAGGAGGAATATCTTAGCCATCTGCAGGGAGGTACCAGTATGAAAGCTCAGCATGACGCCGTTTCTCAAGGGGCGGGGGGCATGAGAAAGGTAAATGACCTCCCCATCGAGCAGCCGCGTGGGTTCCACAGTGCCGGGGTGCAGGAGCACCTCGCCCCGCTCAATGGCGGACTTTTCTATACCCTGCAGATTAACGGCGGTCCTCTGTCCTGCTACCGCCTGCTCGACCTTTTGGCCGTGTACTTGAAGCCCCCTCACCTTCGCCGTAATGCCGGTGGGGAGGACCTCGACGGTCTCCCCTATTTTTACCCGGCCCGAGACCAAGGTACCGGTGATCACCGTGCCGAATCCCTTCATCGTGAAGACCCGATCGACAGGGAGCCGGAAGAGTCCATCGGCACCCCGCTCCTTGACCTCCTCGACCAGCTGCTCAAGGGCCGCAGTGAGTTCTGGTATCCCTTCACCGGTTATGGCTGAGACGGGGATGATGGGTGCCCCTTCGAGAAAGGTCCCTTTAGTGAAGTCCTTGGTGTCCTCTACCGCCAGCTCCCTGAGCTCTCGGTCCACAAGGTCGATCTTGGTCAGGGCCACCAGTCCCCGCTCCACCCCCAGCAGTGTGCAGATGTCCAAATGCTCCCTGGTCTGGGGCATGACCCCCTCGTCCGCCGCGATGATCAGGGCCACGATATCAATTCCCCCGGCACCGGCGACCATGTGCTTGACAAACCGCTCATGACCGGGCACATCCACGATCCCGATCCTGCCGCCGCCGGGGAGGTCCAGGTAGGCAAAGCCCAGCTCGATGGTGATGCCGCGCGCCTTTTCCTCTTTGAGCCTATCGGTATCTATGCCGGTGAGTGCCCGCACCAAGGCGGTCTTACCGTGGTCGATATGGCCGGCTGTTCCTAAAATGATCTGTTTCATACACTTTCTCCCTTATGACAAAGTGTATGTTATTACTATGAATTATGTCAATAAAAGGGTTGTGCGTGAGGATATATCTATTTGGGAAGGGAGAGCTTTCTATTGATAGTAAATATACCTATCGGTCGGTAACGTATCGTTTTTTACGGATTGACAGAAGGGGACTTGTGTGATACTGATCAAATTTGCGATATTAAAGAAACAGAAAACTAAAAAATAATAGAAGGAGGTGAAAGAAACACAAAGGGTGCAATGCGGTTGGAAAGGGGTGTATAAGGTTATTATGATAACCAATGAAACGCGGAGGTGAGATACTATGAAAAAAGGAAAAGTTTGGCTTGTGGTAGGAGTTGGTGTGATTGTAGCTGCTTGTTTTCTCTGCTCTGCTTGTAAGAAAGGCCCGACAGAAACTATAACGCTCTCGTACGCAAACTTTTTCCCGCCTACTCATGTACAATCCCAATTAGCGGAAGCCTGGATCAAGGAGATACAGGAACGTACCGACGGTGCGGTTGAGATCACCTACTACCCAGGAGGAACCCTACTGAAGGGACCGGAAATCTATGAAGGTATCCTGAAGGGCGTCGCCGACATCGGCATGTCGGTCATCGGCTATACCCGAGGGCGCTTCCCCGCTATGGAATTCATTGATCTGCCCATGGGCTATCCCAGTGGGAAGGTGGCCACCTGTGTGATCAATGATTTTTATAAGGATATGAAGCTCAAAGAATTTGACGAGGTAAAGCCCCTGTACTTCATGGCCCACGGCCCTGGCATTATCCACAGCAAGAAACCCATCAAGACATTGGATGATCTCAAGGGGATGAAGATTCGGACCTATGGGTTCGGTACCAAGATAATCGAGGGACTGGGTGCCGTACCTGTCAGCATGGGCCAGGGTGACGCTTACGAGGCCTTGCAGAAGGGTGTCGCGGAAGCCACATTGTCCCCCTCAGAGGTCTTAAAAGGTTGGAAACAGGCCGAGGTCATTAAGTATACCGTTGAATGTTATAGCATCGGCTATACCGCTGGATTTTTTATCGCGATGAACAAAGAAAAATGGGACTCGCTGCCCAAGAGCGTTAAAAAGGTCTTTGAGGAAGTCAGCGAAGAGTTTATCCCCAAGCATGGTGAGGCGTGGGACGCAAGTGATAAAGAAGGGCTAGACTTCAGCCTGAGCCTGGGAAATGAGATTATCCCGCTCTCTGAAGAAGAAAGCGAACGCTGGGCCAAGGCCCTAGAGCCGGTGATTGATGGGTTTGCAAAAGAAACTGAAGCTAAAGATATTCCCGGCACGAAATACGTGGAGGCTATAAGAGATCTGATCGAAAAATGTAGTAAATAAAACAAACCGTTAACTAAAGAGGGGTTGCCGATAGCCGTTTAAGAAGAAAATAAAGGAAGGCTACAGCAGCCCCTCTTTAATATTTTCTCTGGGTGGTGGAATATGACCGACTTTAGAAGGGTAATCAGATGGTTGGCATTGATGTTTAACTGGGTGGCGGTATGGAGCTTGGTGGCCATGACCGCCCTCACCTGCGTTGATGTCGTCGGGCGGCTGTTCCGGCATCCCGTCGTCGGCACCTACGAGATCGTAGGCTTTTTAGGGGCGGCGGTGGCCAGTTTTGCGATGGCCCAGACCACCATTGAGCGATTTCACGTCGCCGTTGAGGTGGTGGTCACAAAGTTATCACCTCAGGCGCAGAAGGTCATCTACCTGACTACGCACATGCTGAGCATCTTTTTGTTCTTCGTGCTCGCCTGGGAAAGTATGAGATATGGCAATGCCTTGCGGACTTCAGGAGAGGTGTCAATGACGCTGGAATTACCCTTTTTCACCGTAGTCTATGGCATTGGTTTCTCAGCCGCACTTGTGTGTCTGGTTCTGATAGCAGATACCCTGATGGTGATGCAGGATCGAGCAAAGGCGTGGTACCGGTGGGAGGGATAAGTCTCCTTTGATAGCGGTAACTATTATAAAAGCCTTATTTTTGTGAGGGAATATAATGCGGTTCAATAAAGGAGTAAAGAGATGGATCCGATAACGGTGGGATTGGTCGGCTTAGTTCTCCTCATAATCATCCTCTTTTCACGTATGCCGGTCGGCTTTGTAATGGCCTTGCTGGGGTTTGTGGGGTATATCTACCTGCGCTCACTGGAAGGGGGATTGCATATATTGGCCAAGGATTTTTATAGCACCTTCGGCTCATATAGTCTGACCGTCGTTCCCCTCTTTATGCTCATGGGGCAGGTTGCCTTTTATGCGGGTATTAGCCGACGGCTCTTTGATACCTCCTATAAGTTTGTAGGCCACCTCCCCGGGGGACTCGCCATGGCCACGGTGGGTGCCAGTGCAGGGTTTGCCGCCATTTGCGGGTCCACCAATGCCTCGGCGGCCACCATGGCTGCCGTAGCCCTCCCTGAAATGAAACGGTATAAGTATAGTGATGATTTGAGTACGGGGACGGTCGCTGCCGGCGGCAGCCTGGGAATTCTTATTCCTCCCAGCGTTATATTTATTGTGTACGGTCTCTTAACCGAGCAGTCTATTGGGAGGCTCTTTTTAGCAGGGATCATACCCGGCATACTTCTCGCTGGTATGTTTGCCATTACCATTGCTATTTGGGTGCGGCTCAGGCCCGAGATCGCACCGCGTGGTCCGAAGACTACCTTCAAAGAAAAGTTCCGCTCTCTCACAGGAATTTCGGAGACCATAGTTCTGTTTGTCTTGGTCATGGGCGGGCTCTTCGCTGGTTTTTTTACGCCCACCGAGGCGGGCGCCATCGGTGCCGGAGGGGCCATCTTACTCGGTTTCATAACCAGAAGGCTGACATGGAAGGGATTTATGCAGGCGGCCATAGATAGTACAAGGCTTTCGTGCATGGTCTTGGTAATTGTTGCCGGGGCGACGATTTTCGGTCATTTTCTGGCTGTGAGCAGGATACCGTATGAGATCGCTACGTGGGTCAGCGGACTCCCCTTTTCACATGCTGTCATTATGATGATAATCATTCTTATCTATCTGGGGGGCGGGTGCTTTATCGACGCCTTGGCCCTGATTATGCTTACTATCCCCATATTCTTCCCTGTAGTCACGGCTATGGGATATGATCCTATTTGGTTTGGGGTGATCATTGTATTAGTAACGCAAATGGGGGTTATTACCCCGCCAGTGGGTGTCAATGTCTATATAGTGAGTGGTGTGGCAAAGGATGTCCCCTTAGAAACCATCTTTAGAGGGGCCCTCCCCTTTCTGATTGCCTTGATCGTGACCTCTCTGATACTTATACCGCTCCCGCAGATCGCCCTCTTCTTGCCTGGATTGATGAGATAGGCCGCAACTAAGTTCTTAGTATAAATAAAGGGTTAATCTCTCTTGTTGCGGGATTAACCCTTTATTTATTTTCTGAACCCTGAGTGACAAGTCTTATTTAGGCCGTTTTTTAAACTTTTTAACCCCTTTAAAACCTATTTAACAGGATTACGTCCCGACCAGATTCACGACTAAAAATTAATATTTGGGGAGATCGCGCAATTCCGGCTTAAGCTCAATGGCCTTTTTGTAATCAGCATCTGCCTTCTCATTATCGCCTTTTAGCTTCCAGGCGTAGCCGCGTTCGTAGTAGGCATCGCCGTCCTGCGGATCAATCTCTATGGCCCTGGTGAAGTCGGCAATCGCCTTGTCATAGTCGCCCTTTTTTCCCCAGGCGTAGCCGCGCTCGTAGTAGGCATCGCCGTCCTGCGGATCGATCTCTATGGCCTTGGTGAAGTCGGCAATCGCCTTGCCATAATCACCTTTATCTGTCCAGGCATAGCCGCGCTCGTAATAGGCATCGCCGTCCTGCGGATCGATCTCTATGGCCTTGGTGAAGTCGGCAATCGCCTTGTCAT
>JAFGNJ010000017.1 GCA_016927065.1 Deltaproteobacteria bacterium | reverse complement strand
TTACTCATGATGCTGTGGGGAAAACTCCCTATGACTTTTAACCCAGTATGATTCATGTTTTTAACCGACTTTGGGCAACAGGCCGTCCATTCATGTCTTTAATATAATCCCTTTGTATTGAAACACAATCATATACGCTGAGACAACGGGAAAAACCTCTTGGCACACATAAGGAGGTAACGGTATAATTTTGGTATCAGAAAATATAGTTTATGGAGATAATGATGCACACATTAAAGACGATTCCCCTCACAAGGATAGACTTAAAAGACACGACCTTTCTCATCACCTTTATGCCGGATGTAGAGCCTCTATTGGCCTCCCTTAACTTGGTCGGACTCGTGGAGCCCCTCATCCTGCGCGAGAAAGGTGACGAAAGATATCAGATCGTCTGCGGCTTCAAGAGGGCCGAGGCCCTGCGCCAGCTCGTCATTGCCGAGACGCAGGCCGTTGTCTATCACCAGGGCGAACTCAATGACCTCCAGGCCCTGCTGCTGACCATCGGACACAACCTCACCCGTCCTCTCAATCTTGTGGAGAAGGCGCAAACTCTGGAGAAGCTGCTCGCCTTTGGGGTGGCTGAAAAAGAGGCGATAGACCGCTACCTCCCCCTTGTGGGCCTGCAACCCAATGCCAGGGTCTTAAAGCAGGTGACCAGCCTTCTGAGCCTGGAACGGGGGTTACAGGAGTACGCAGTGGGACAAAACCTCTCCCTCTCCACCTCAGTCCTCTTTCTCACTCTCGACCAAGAAGGGAGACATGCCCTTCTCCCCTTCCTGGAGGCCTTGCGCCCAGGGGAAAACCGCGTCAAGGAGATTATCACCTTTGTGCGCGAGATCTCCCTGCGGGATGGGGTGTCCGTCTCCTCTGTGCTTGCAGGAGAAAAGATAGGGAAGATCCTTGACGATCAAGACACCCCACGCCCCCAGCGCATGGAGCAAATAAGGAGAATCGTGAAGGAGATGCGATTCCCACGGCTTACCGCAATGGAAGAAAAATTCGCTCAGTACAAACGGTCCCTCTCTTTACCCCCTCAGATCACCTTTCACCCTCCCCCATTTTTCGAGGGCGAAGAGTTCAGGATGGAAATTCGGTTTAAGGATTTCTCTACATTCAGTGAGATGGTCAGCAAACTCCATCAAATCGCCGAGGGTGAAAACGAAAAGACGGACCCCCTGCTGGAGTTGGGGCACGGCCGTTGATCTTTGAAAAGGCTTTTGTTATAGTAGACCCCATCGACAGCAAGAGAACACGAAACAGATGGAGAGGATAGTTGATCAGATAGCATCCTGTACCGAGTGCGAGGAGTGCATGGAGTCGTGCCCCACCTACCAGATCACCGGTGAAAAACTCTTCTCACCCATGCACCGGCTACAGACGGTGCAAACGGTGTTGGAAGGCGGGACGGTCTCCGAACAGATGGTGGAAAGCCTTTACAACTGCCCGAAGTGCATGGCTTGTGAGACCGTGTGCCCCGTGGAGATAAAGATCAGCCAGATAGTGGACGCCGGCAGGCGCATGCTGGTGCAGAAGGGCTTAGGACCGCTGGAGCGGGGAAAAAGGATTATCGAGGGAATCCTCAAAAAGGGGAATGCCGTCAATGGGGATCCGGCCAAACGACTAGACTGGCTCCCCGAGGCCCGCCCTCACCAGGAATCGGAAACGCTCCTTTTCCTCGGCTGCCTCCCTTCTTATCTGGTAAAGGACGCCGCCAGCGACTCCTATCTCGCATTGAAGCGTCTAGGCATCGATTATATGATCTTGGAGGACGAGGGTTGCTGCGGCACCTACATCTACGAAGCGGGCGATATCGACCTGGCACGGGAGTATTTTCAGAGAAACGTCGACAGGTTTACCAGCCTGGGTATTAAGAACCTGATCGTCCCCTGCAACGGCTGCCTGAAGTGCTTCAAATATTTTTATCCTGAGGTGCTGGGGGAATTCCCTTTTCAGGTCTCCCACGTGGTAAAGGTGATATATGATGCCGTGAAGAAGGACCCCTCGCTCTTGGATAAAATGGAAAGATCACTCGTCTACCACGATGCCTGTCGCCTTGCCAGGGGAGAGGGGATAACCGAGGAGCCGCGGGAGCTCCTGTCCTGGTGTGGGGCCGAGGTGAAGGATACGGAACTGAACAGGGAACAGGCACCGTGCTGCGGTTCAGGGGGCGGTATCAGATCGCTCTATCGTGACCTCTCGACTGAGATGGCCTCCCGGCTTTTGAAGATGGCGCCGGGGGATACGATGGTAAGCGCATGCCCCTTTTGCACGTTTCAATTACGTGCTACTGCTCAGGGCAAGGAGATCAATAAGGACGTAGTATATTTTTCAACAATCGTCCTTGATTCATTACAAAACTGATCGAGAGGATACTACAGTTATGGCAAGAATTAAAGTCGGAGTTCTGGGTGCCACCGGGATGGTGGGACAGCGTATCATCCAGCTCCTGGAAGGACACCCCTGGTTTGAGGTCTCAGAGGTAGCGGCCTCGGAGCGAAGTGCCGGTCGTCCCTATGCTGAGGTCATGCAGGGGCGGTGGAAGGTACAGGGCGATATCCCCCCTCGCGTGGCCCAGCTTATAGTTAAAGAGTGCAATCCGAATCTGGAGTGTCGACTCTGCTTTTCGGCACTCGATTCCAGTGTGGCTGGTCCGGTGGAGGAGGACTTCGCCCAGGCAGGATACGTAGTGAGCAGCAATTCGAAAAACCACCGGATGGACCCCGATGTCCCGCTCTTGATTCCTGAGGTGAACGCCGATCATCTCGATATCATCCCCCAACAGAGGGATCGCTGGGGGTCAGACGGCTATATCATCACCAATCCCAACTGTGCTGCCATCGGACTGGTCATGGCCCTCGCCCCTTTGCACAAACGATTTGGGGTAGATAAAGTAGTGGTGACTACGCTGCAAGCCCTGAGCGGTGCGGGGTATCCCGGTGTGCCTTCTCTAGACGTCATCGACAACGTGGTCCCCTTTATCGGCGGCGAGGAGCCCAAGGTAGAGTCCGAACCCCTCAAGATTCTCGGCGCCCTGGACGGAGGAAAATTTACCTCCGCCGACCTTACCATCAGCGCCTCCTGTACGAGGGTGCATGTGGTGGACGGACATCTGGAGAGCGTGAGCATCGGCTTGAATCACAAGGCGTCACTTGATGATCTGATTGCCGCCTGGGAGGAGTTTGACCCCCTGAGCGGCCAAGAACTCCCTTCGGCCCCCTCCCCTCCCCTCATATACAGGAGGGAGGATGACCGTCCTCAGCCGCGACGGGATCGGGATGAAGGAAAGGGGATGGCCTGTGTGGTGGGGAGACTGAGGAAGTGCTCCATCCACGATTACAAATTTTTCGTTCTCAGCCATAACACCATCCGGGGGGCGGCCGGGGCGGCTATCCTGAACGCTGAATTTCTGTACAAGAAAAATCTATTATGGCTATGACATCTAAAAACAGCAGGAGGGAACAGCGCGATGAACCCTCCTATGCCGAGCAGATCAAGGCCCTCTCAGAGATCAGCAAGGCCATCTCCTCCGACCACTACCTGGAGGATATCCTGGGACTCATCGTGACCGTCACCGCCAATGTCATGGGTTCCAAGATCTGCTCCCTCTGGCTGTTGGATGAGGCGACAAAAACCCTCTCTTTGGAGGCTACCCAGAGCATAAGCAAGGAATACCTCAAAGAGCGGGTCCTGCGTCTGGGTGAAGGGGTAGTGGGCGGGGTTGCCCAGGAGAAGAAACCCAGGAGGGTCTACGATGTCCTTGAAGACGCCCACTTTAAGGAAAAAGACCTGGCCCGCAAGGAGGAACTCTGCTCCCTCTTGAGCGTCCCCATGATGGTGCGGGGAAAGGTGATTGGGGTGATAAATTGTTATACGTCCTACCCCCACCGCTATACCGAAACCGAGGAGGCCATCCTCACCACCGTGGCCAATCAGGCGGCTATCTGCATTGAGAACACGGGGTTAATGGTAAAGACCAAAGTGATCCAGGAGGAACTGGAGTCGAGGAAGCTGGTGGAGCGAGCCAAGGGTATCTTGATGAAGGAATCCAAACTTGACGAGGCCGAGGCCTTCGGGCGCATCAGAAAAAAGAGCATGGATACCCGCCGCTCCATGCGGGAGGTGGCCGAAGCCATCATCCTCGCCCATGAGATAGGATCTTAATAACAGCCTAGGATTCAATCCCGCCCCGCAATGTGAATTTACTGAAGCGGGATGCCGCTAGGGGCAGGGTACTAGCAAAAAAAGGATAAAACTTTTACTCGAATCCTGTGAGGAGGGGGTGTCATGTTTAAGATCCTCCTGATCAGCAAAGACACAAAAACGGGGCGTACGATTGCAGGTGATCTCACTGCGCACAACTTCGCCTGTGATCACATATCTCCCGATGAGACCGTGGACGAAGCGATAATTGACAAGGCCCCGGACCTCGTCATCCTCGCCCTTGAAAACCCCACCGCCGCCTCTCCCATCATCGAAATCATACGGGAACTGCGAAGAGAACGGCCAATCCCCATCATAGCCCTCGTACCCAAGGATGCCCTGGGAAAAAGCCGCGACATCCCGTTCGTTGTGGATGATTTTGTCATCGAACCGTACGAAACAGAAGAGATAGCCCTCAGGGTAGAAAAGGCCTTGAAGGAGACGTACGCGGTCGAGAGCAAAGACCTGATCCGGAACGATGAGCTGATGATCGATCTTACTCGGCGGGAGGTGACACTCGACGGCAAGACCCTCTCCCTTACCTTCACGGAATACGAGCTCTTGATATTCCTCGCCGCAAACAGCGGCCGGGTCTTCACCCGCGAGGCCCTGCTCAATAAGATCTGGGGCTACGACTACTACGGCGGGGACAGAACAGTGGATGTCCACATCCGTAGACTTAGGGCCAAGATCGAGTGGGGAAAACACCCGTTTATAGAAACGGTAAGGGGGGCGGGGTATCGATTTAAAGAGCCCTCTGACTGATAGAGGGTCAAAGGGAGACGTTGTTTCTGAATAAACTTACTGACGAATAACTCAGGTTATCTTTTGCGCATCTCTATCGGATATAAAGCGGAGTTATGCTTCATTTTGGTTTCTCTCTGTTAACAAAGCGAAAGATTGTAAACATCTTGGAAAAAACCGTTGGATCGACGGCGGTATCGACGTCGCATTCGGATTTGGGGGTGTAAACAGTACCATCGTCTTTTATGTCGCCTCCCTGCAGTCCGGTATATATAATGTGGTACCAGACGCCATCATGCGACAGGATGTATTCAACGTTAAGCGCCCAACGACCACCCATGGCGTGATCGACATAGCCTGCCCGGCAAAACCGTTTGCCTTCAAGGACGCCCTCCTGCATGGGTCCACGACCCGCTATCTCCGAACAACAAAGTGCAGCGTCGTTTTCACGGGCAGCTATGGTGATCCAGGGGCCTCCAGAGGGAAGCCGCAAATCGATTTGGATGCCGCGTTTCAGGACATCATGATTACCCTGGGTTGGTTGCCACCAAACGCCTTTGTAGCTCTCGGTGACGTGAAAAAACGATGGAAAGGTAACTTCAAAGCCGAATATTTTGTTGGTGTACGTTGTCCAGGTAACTTCGCTGGACGCTGCGTTGATTGTGGAAGGAAAGACTAGAAATAAGCCTAGACCCCCCAATGCCATAAACAGTAGACCGACGTATACAGCTATTTGCCGACACTTACGTTGAGACATCTTCGCACCTCCTCCTTAAGCATAACGGCAAGGATGAGCGGCCGGCGTAGCCGGTCCGTCTCGATCCTGTTGTTAGGTGCCATTTGTCCGATTCCTACCGACATCGATAAGCCATCTTCTAAGACGAGTTCCATTCTTGAGTTCAAGTCGGTATGGAATGAAAGGTTTGATGCTCAAATCTTCATTGATCTTCGGGGCAAATCGTGCTGTGGTAGTAACAAAACCTTTAGATACGTTCTGATCGCTTGAAAGGACACCAAGTAACGCCCGTACGTCGTTTGCCGTGACGAACCGATCGGGTGCGTAAGCTTTGATCTGATCTATAATCCTAACACGGCAGATAGCATGCCGTACTGCAATGATGTCTCTACCTCCATCGCCGCTTGACGGAGTCAATATGACCTCGTCCCAACCCTCACGTTCATAAGCACCTGCGATAAGCTCTTCAAGCTTGCGCCAAGGAATCTGGAATAGAAATGAGGGATCCTTTCGGATGTGCGAGATTATTTCGAACCATGGCAATGTTACGGCTTCTACTATAATTCCATCGCTTACCTTACGGTCTAGCTTTATTACTGCAGCTTGGACCATGAATCCTGGAAGGCGTTGAACAGCTTCATCGAACGGGAATCTCAATTGGAAGTTGTTTGCTTCCGAACGAGATTTAAACTCAGATGCATCAATACCTACCGCACAATTCGTGCAAAGATGACGAATCTCAGCACCACGATGCCTCCGAGCCATCGGGTGGGGTTCATCGCGGAAATACGGTGTTTTTGATTTGATGTCTGTACCGCAGATGGAACATACGTAATCCTTCCTGGCTCGAGATAGGCGAAGATATGGAGTTGACATGTCTTCAAACCCCTTGGCGTCTAACATAGATTATACTGATCCGCATAAGATGCGGAGTTTCGTTCTTCTGCCCGTATAACTGTGAAGATCCGTTGCAGAGGGATATCGGTTTTGTGGATGTCCCAAGCGCATGGCCCTGGGATCGTCTCATTGGATTCGAAGAAACTGATATTGATTTTGTCCCTGCCATAAGCTCCCCCCCGGCTTTGGGAACTATGCGAAAATTATCATCTTCTGCCCAATTATGTCAAGTTTAGAAAAATTTTTTTCTTGTAATATTCCTGTAACATAAGGGTGGTGAAATAACCGAAAATATCGGTAAAGGAGGTCTTAACAATGCCGAGTGCCAAAGACGCAAAAGAGTACGTGCTCAACGTGGTAAAGGAGCAAAAGGTAAAGTTCATCAAGCTGTGGTTCACCGATATCCTGGGTTTCGCGAAGAGCTTTGCCATCACGGCTGAGGAGCTCCCCGACGCCCTCGAGGGGGGAATGGGGTTTGACGGCTCCTCCATCGAGGGGTATGTCCGCATCGAGGAAAGCGACATGATCGCCATGCCCGATCCGGCGACCTTTCGAGTCCTGCCCTGGAGGCCCACGGAGTACGGCGTTGCCAGGATGTTCTGCGATGTCCTGCGCCCGGAAGGACAACCATTCGAAGGTGATCCCCGGTATGTATTGCAGAGAAACGTAAAAAGGGCCACCGATCTGGGATTCACCTACTACGTCGGTCCAGAACCTGAGTACTTCTATTTCAAAAATTCGGAAGGAACGGAGTTTCTTGACCGGGGCGGTTATTTCGACATGACCACCTTGGACCTGGCAGTGGACCTTCGCCGTCAAACAGTGCTCCAGCTTGAGGAGATGGGGATAGCGGTGGAGTACAGCCATCATGAGGTGGCCTTCAGCCAGCATGAGATAGACATGAAATATACCGACGCCCTCTCCATGGCCGATAATGTCATGACCTACAAGTCGGTGGTAAAACAGGTGGCCTTGGAGAACGGGGTGTACGCCACCTTCATGCCAAAGCCCGTCTTCGGCATGAATGGAAGCGGGATGCATGTACACCAATCCCTCTTCAAGGGAAAGCAAAATGCCTTCTTTGACGCAAAAGATCCCTATCACCTCTCCACGGTCGGCCGTCACTACATCGCCGGACTCCTCAAACACGGCCCGGAGATAACGGCGGTGACCTGTCAATGGGTGAACTCCTACAAGAGGCTCGTCCCCGGCTATGAGGCGCCGGCCTATCTCTCCTGGGGGACCAGGAACCGTTCGGCCCTGGTGCGGGTGCCCGAGTACAAACCGGGCAAGGAGCAGGCCACCCGCGCGGAGTACCGCTCCCCTGACCCGGCAAGCAACCCGTATCTGACCTTCAGTGTGATGCTGGCAGCTGGATTGAAAGGGATCGAGGAGGAGTATGAATTGCCGCCCCCGGTAGAGGTGGATGTCTTTAAGCTTTCAGCGGAAAAGCTGGCAGAGCGGGGGATCGCTACGCTCCCCGGGAGTCTGGGTGAGGCCATAGATATCATGGAGCACAGTGAGCTCGTACGGGAGTGTCTGGGCGATCACACCTTTGAGAGTTTTATCAGGAACAAAAGGGCGGAATGGGACGATTACCGAGCCCAGGTGACGGAATATGAGATAGAACGGTATCTCCCCAATTTGTAGTGTATTCGCAGATATCACATGAAGGCCCTGATAGTAACGCACCACCCTGAGGAAGGTCCTGGTATGTTAGAAGCAATCCTCAGGGAACAGGGATGGGAAAGGAATGAGGTGGGGTTATGGAACGGTAACAGCCTTCCAGACCCCACCCCCTTTCATCTCCTCATCCTCATGGGCGGACCAATGAGCGTCAATGATGACGAACTGTCATACGATACACCAGACATGCAGGAATTGTATGCAGCCTTTCTCCAAGTGATCGAGCAAGGGGTTTGGCATTAATGCAAGAACAGACCATACGGTCACAGAGGGATAAGAGCATGAAACTCATTCCAGGGGCATACGAGATCCTTGCCTACCTGGTACATCACGAAGCTCAGCTGAGTGAATGGGAACAGAATTTCGTCAACAACATGACCTACTGGCTGAAGGTGCGCAAGAAAGAACCAGATCAAGTTCAGTTGATGATGTTGACCACGATTTACAACAGGTTAAACAAACCTGATTGATGCCGATACTGGATGACAGTCATCAGGGGAGCTGGCCTGCTGTTTTGTCTGGCTTAAAATCGACAGCGTTGCTATAATCATAGTCGACGTCACCATCGACAATTAATACATCACTCAACCTACATGTCCAAAGAGATAGAAGTACCCTCAAAATATCCGCGCAACAAGCTCCCAAAAAAAAACTCCACAGAAGATTTAATACATTCGTAACATACCTGCAATACTCGCGTAACAAATCAGTAGTAAAACTAACTCCAGAAGAATTAATAACGGAGAAAGAAAGGAGGATAAACAATGAATGCTGGGGATACTGCTTTTGTATTGTTTTCATCGGCCTTGGTCATGCTCATGGTACCGGGCCTCGCCTTATTTTACGCTGGTATGGTCCGCAGCAAAAACGTCCTCGGCACCCTGATGCAGAGTTTCATCATGCTGGGCATCATCACGGTAACATGGGTACTCTGGGGATATTCGATGGCGTTCGGGCCGGATCACGCAGGGATCATCGGGGGGCTGGATTGGTTCGGTCTCAAGGGTGTGGGGATGGAACCGAGCGCTGATTACGGGTCCACAATACCACATATGGCCTTCATGATCTTTCAATGCATGTTTGCCATTATCACGCCGGCCCTGATTACCGGGGCCTTTGCCGAACGGATGAAATTCAGCGCCTTTCTGCTCTTTGCCATCTTGTGGGCAACCCTCGTCTACAACCCCCTGGCTCACTGGGTCTGGGGCGTTGGCGGTTGGATGGCCAAAATGGGGGCCTTGGATTTCGCTGGCGGGACCGTGGTTCATATTAGCTCCGGTATCTCGGCGTTGGCTGCGGCGGTGATCATCGGGAAACGCCGCGGGTATGGAACAACGGCCTTTATCCCACACAATCTCCCCATGACCATTACCGGGGCGGCGCTTCTGTGGTTCGGCTGGTTCGGCTTTAATGCCGGAAGCGCCTTGGCGTGCAACGGTCTCGCGGCCAACGCCTTTGTGGTCACCCATGTAGCCTCGGCCACGGCGGCCCTGTCATGGATCATTACGGAATGGCTGCATCGCGGAAAACCAACTACCCTTGGCGCGGCCAGTGGAGCCGTTGCCGGTTTGGTAGCCATAACGCCAGCATCAGGATTTGTCGGCCCCGTGTCGGCACTTATCATAGGAGGGTTGGCCGGTATGATCTGTTACGGCGGCATCTTGCTTAAATCGAAGTTGGGCTACGATGATTCGCTCGACGTGGTCGGTATACATGGTCTCGGAGGAACGTGGGGTGCCCTGGCAACAGGCCTCTTCGCCAGCACGCTGATCAACCCGCATGGAGGCAATGGCTTCTTCTTCGGCAATCCGGGGCAACTCTGGATTCAGTTCGTCTCCGTAGCTGCCACCTGGATCTTTGCCTTCGGTATGACCTCGATCATCCTGAAGGCAGTCGATTGGATCGTCGGCTTACGGGTAACTGAGGAGGAAGAAGAGAGGGGTCTTGATATCAGTCAACATAACGAGACCGGCTATAGCTTCTAAGGAAATCATATCTATAAAGGAGTACAGACCATGAAAAAAATTGAAGCCATTATCAAACCATTTAAGCTGGAAGAGGTAAAAGATGGTCTCTCCCACATGGGCGTTAAAGGCATGACGGTAACCGAAGTCAAAGGGTTTGGACGCCAGCGGGGACATAAAGAGGTCTACCGCGGCGCAGAGTATCAGGTTGACTTTATTTCCAAGGTCAAGATCGAAGTGGTCGTAGATTCCGAATTAGTGCCCCAGGTGATCGGACTCATTCAGGAAAAGGCGCGAACCGGGCAGATCGGGGATGGCAAAATCTTCGTGATGCCTGTAGAGACGGTTGTCCGTATTCGTACCGGTGAGATCGGGAAAGAGGCTATCTAAAAACCACGTGATCCTTATACGCTATGGAATGGTGACGACCTGAACTGAATCTTTGAATTTATTCATTTTGTACAGTGATGATTGTTTATACATTGAAAATGTGCCTGTTATAATGCTAACATCAAGCAAATTTTTGCATAGATCAACAAGTTAAGTTGCTATGTCTTTATATGTTGAAAAAGTCGAATATGAGGTTTGAAAGTCAAGATAAACGATGTTCTTTAATTCGTATCTTTTTATATTCATATTCCTACCTATTACCTTCTTGGGCTATCATCTCATCAGCCAGTTGAGATGTCATCACCTTACTGTCTGGTGGCTGGTAGGAGCGTCGTTACTCTTTTTCGGATGGTACAATCCAGCCTATTTGTATCTGTTAACATGTTCGATACTGGTCAATTTTGCCCTGGGTAAAATTCTAGCAAATCGACTATATATTAAACACCAAAAAGCTATTCTTATACTAGGTATAGGTGTTAACCTCGTATTGCTCGGATACTTCAAATACGCAAATTTCTTTATTAACAATGTAAACACTGTTTTTGACAGCGATTTGCATATCAACATGGTAATTTTACCTCTTGGCATATCATTCTGGACATTACAGCAGGTTGCTTACTTGGTCGATGCTTATCGTGGCAAAATAGACAAACACAGCTTCATTGACTACTGTCTCTTTGTGTCATTTTTCCCCAAATTGATCTCCGGGCCCATTCTCCGTTTTAACGAAACGATTCCTCAGTTAACCAAAGACAACGCAACATACATCAGTTCTGAAAACATCGCTGTTGGATTAAGCTTTTTCTTCATTGGCCTCTTCAAAAAGGTGATTCTCGCCGATGGAATAGCTGAGTATGCCACCTCTGTGTTCGATGCTGCCGTACTAGGAACTACTCTCACTTTCTTTGAGGCATGGATTGGTGCTTTGGCTTACACTTTTCAACTCTATTTTGATTTTTCTGGATACTGTGATATGGCAATCGGTCTTGGGTTGATATTTGGTATTCGCCTGCCTCTCAATTTCTATTCTCCGTACAAAGCGGTGAGCATTATTGATTTCTGGCGCCGCTGGCACATAACCTTATCCAATTTTCTTCGAGATTACCTCTATATTCCGTTGGGCGGTAATCGCAAGGGGCCAACTCGCCAATGCATTAATCTAATGATCGTGATGGCTATCGCAGGCTTATGGCACGGCGCGGGCTGGACGTTTGTTATCTGGGGAAGTCTACATGGATTCTATTTGACATTAAATCATACATGGCAAAGATTCCTACAGAAAGCCTGGAGAAGTCCGAAAAAAGATAATTGGTGGAGCAAAAGGGTATCTATTCTAATAACCTTTGTCGCTGTAACAATAGCATGGGTATTCTTCAGGGCAGAAAACCTTTCAGCGGCAATAGGTGTACTGGAAGGCCTGGTTGGCCTTAACGGATTTGTGTTGCCGATTTTTCCGGAAACATTGAAATCAATCGAGCATTTGTTAGAACACCTTGGTATAACTTTTGCCTCTCAACCGTTTGCCATGCATATAGGCATAGGCTGGATACTTATCTCACTTGCTATTTGTTGGCTCCTACCCAACACTCAACAGTACATGGGCAATTACCAAGCAGCACTGGATGGATTTTATCGAAAAATTGAACTATCTAGTCGTCAATGGTTGAGGTGGAAACCATCATTTCTGAATGCCGTAGTGGTCGCTGCAATAGCGGTTTTCGCTGTGTTGGGACTAAATCGAGCAAGTGAATTCTTGTATTTCCGGTTTTGAGAATCTACTATGAAATCAACGTCAATGCTCAAGTATCTTGTCTATAATGCAATATTAGGGATAATAGGTCTATTGACAGTAGCCGGTATCAATTACTATGCGGACCCAGCTCATTTGTTCTCGGGTGGCAGATACGAAAAAAGAATGGCTGATATACTTGCTTCAGGAGCTCACGTTGCTAATATATCAGATTATGACGAACGTATTATGCAGGATTACTACATTTCAAATCTGCGTGAAAGAAAAGAGGTCATAGTTCTTGGTTCAAGTAGATCGCTGCAGCTAAGGTCTGATCTTTTCCCCGGCATGTCATTCTTCAATCACAGCGTGTCCGGAGCTACTATAGAAGATTACCTTGCAATTTACGGGCTTTATCGTGAACGCAATTTCAAGCCTTCCATTGTTGTACTTGGTCTCGACCCTTGGATATTGAATAAATATAATGGGCAGAGTCGTTGGAGGTCACTCAAAGATGAATACTACTCCTTTCAAAAAAAAATAAACAATGATCCTGATATTCAACCGAGACGGATGAGTATAGACATAAAACAATCCAGATTCATACAGTTGATCTCCCTTGCATATCTCGAAGAGTCTGTCAAAGAACTCCTATCAAATATTGGTGACAAGACTCAAGGTAAATTTTATGCTACTAACGATGAAAAAAACGACAAACATACAATTTTAGCAGACGGTTCACGTCTGTACCCTCTTGAAATGAGATTACTCACGATCGATGAAGTCGAACGCTCAGCTATTTCATTCGCAAAAAACGACCCTGTTTATTCACTGGCAAATTTTGCCAAGTTAGACAAATACTCTCTGACAATACTGGAGAACTTTGTTCAATATTTGCAAAATAACAAGGTACAAGTGATCTTTTATCTTCCCCCCTATCATCCAAGTAGCTTCGAAATATTGTCTCAATCGGACAAATACAGCATCATTCTTGAAGTCGAAGAATATTATAGAAATTTAGCAAAACATATGGAGATACCAATTTACGGTGGCTATAATCCTGATGATTCCGGTTGTGATAGGAAGGACTTCTTTGACGGTATGCATCCTAAAGCATCATGCGATAAAAAAGCATTTCGTCACCTCTATTCGGAATTCGCAAGCAGAGGTCAGTAGCTGGGTCATCAGGAAGTTGAGGGACAAACTTGCTTATAGATTAATAATCGGTTGTTAAACGTCAATAGGCGTAGATGGTCCCGTAGGGTCGGTGGCTGTAGGGGTAGATCTTGGTGAAGGGTTTTTTAAGAATCTTCTCTAAATCAAACCCGAAGTAGGCGCAGAAGTCTCCCACGTGCTTCTTTAACAGCTTTGTATCCGAACTGGTCACTTTCCCAATCTTGACCTCTTTGCCGAGCCTCCTCGGATCTACTTCTCCCCTGAGAAACATCTGCCCCCCGTGCATGCCAGTACCGATAAAATCACCGGCAACCTCTTCCCTGTTCATACCCAGGACGACCAGGAGCCCCCCTGCCATATACTCCCCCAGGAAGTCCCTGGCACCACCCCCCACGACCACCACCGGGAAAAATTCCTTATAGGCCTTCATATGGATACCCACCCGATAGCCGACATCGCCTTTGACAAAGATCCGCCCGCCCCGCATGGCATACCCGACGATGTCGCCGGCATCACCGTAGATGATCACCTCTCCCCGGTTCATCGTATTCCCTACACCATCCTGGGCATTGCCTCTGACGGTGATGCGTGGACCATCCATAAAGGCCGCCAAATCGTTCCCCGGCACCCCCTCGAGGATGATCTCGGCATTCTCCCCCAAGGCGTCACCGATGTAGCGCTGACCGCAGACATTCTTGACGACGATACGCCTCGATCCTTCATTCAGGACTTCGCGTATCCGCTCATTTAAGCCACGGTAGTGTAGACCTTGCGCATCGATCTCGTGCCAATTGCCGGTCGTCATGCGACAAAGCTCTCCCCTGCCACCAGGTGTTTTCTGAACTCCTTCGGCAGTACCAACAGACCGAAGTCATCGTTCAGGAGTTGATCCTTGAACCCTTTGACGTCAATCCCCTCCCGGATGAGCATTCCGTAAACCCCTGCCCGTTCTATTGCGTTGAGCAGGATGGCACCTACTACTCGATTGTCTTTAAGGATGATCTTCTTGTACAAACTCCGCGTCCGATCCACACGATGCAACACCTCATACCCCTTCCCGTCTGGCGGTGTTGTCATACCGAATGAAATGGTCGGGATATCCATGATCTGCACAGAGTTCATAGCGAAGAGACCAGGGTATGGTGTCTGAAACCCGCTCATGTTTAACCCTGCTATTTTCCCCTGTCTGGCCGCCACCGGCCAGATGGCGATAACTACGTTCTCTTTACTTAAAAAGTCAAGGCCTTGGGCACAGTCTCCTGCGGCATAGACATCCTCCGCGCTCGTCCGCATGTATTCATCGACTACGATGCCGCGGTCGGTCCGGATAGTGGTCCCTTTCACGAGTGCCAGATTCGGACGCACCCCCACCGCAACAATGAGGAGGGAGGTAGATATCTCTGTACCGCTCTTCAAGACCAGCTGTCTAACCTTCTTCCCCTTTGTTTTAATCTGTTGGATGGTGTCCCTCTTTATCACGGTGCATCCATGCGCCGCGAGCCGCGCCTCAAGAATAGATGAGGCCTCCGTATCAAAGGTATTAGCCAAGACCCGATCTACGAGTTCGATCACCGTTACCCGCACCCCTCGTTCGATCAGCCCCTCTATGGCCTTGAGGCCGATCAAGCCTGCTCCCAAAACGACCGCCTCTTGGATCGATTCTTGTTCAATGTAGTTAATGAGTCGCTTGGTCTCCTGTAACTGGATGAAGGTAAAGACCCCCGTGGTGTCGTGCCGCAGGCCGTCGATGGGCGGGACTATGGGAACACCTCCGACCGATAAGAGCAATCGATCATAGGGTAATCGTGTCCCATCTGCCAGGCTTACCCGCCTTTTTTTCGTATCAAGACCTGTGGCCTTTTTCTCTAATATGAGATCTACCGAGTGCCGTTGGTAAAAGGCCTCATCCCTGAAGGCAAGTCGATCCTCAGCGATCCTTCCGCCGAGGTAGTACGAAAGCAGGGGCCGGGAATAATTCAACGTTTCCTCATCGGAACAGATGGTGATGGGACCCTCTTTGTCCACTCCCCTGATGGCCTCCACGCAATGAACGCCCGCCACTGAATTGCCGATGATCAGATAGCGCATGTTATGCCTTCTCCTCAATCTCAACCAATTGAATGGCCTCATTGGGGCAGTGGGCGACACAGGCAGGTTCTTCCGCCTCAATGCACAGGTCACACTTGGACGCCACAACCCTATTGTCCACATCGGGCTTGATCACTCCCACGGGACAGACCATGATACACATCCAGCACCCCACACACCGCTCCCCATCGTGCAGAACACGTCCCGTCTCGTCATCGACATACAGGGCCCCGGTCAGACACGCCTCCACACAAGGCGGCTCCTCACAGTGTCTGCATTGAAGAGCAAAGGACATGGGGCCCTTTTCCTCGAAGACAATGCCCGATACGGGCCGAGGATACTCACCCTTATATGCCTTGAGAATATCCTTGGAACGGGATCTCTGTGTGACGCAGTAGACCTCACACAGCCGGCACCCCATGCAGTATTCTTCGTTGATGATGATTCGCTTCTTCACCATGCCTCTCCTGCGTGTTTGACCCCGAGGACCTTGAGCTCCACCTCATTGAGCCCAACTGCCCTGAGCTGTTCCCGGTTCCCCCTGAGGGACTCTATGGCGTTGATCCCCATGCCGCCGAGCATCTCCTTGATATCCAAGGACCAACCCCTGAGCAGGTTCACCAGACGCCGTACCCCTATTTCGGGGTTGAGTCGTTTGGTCAGATAGGGATCCTGTGTGGCAATGCCCCAGTTGCACTTGCCGGTGTAGCACTTCTGGCAGAGGTGACACCCCATGGCCACCAGGGCCGCAGTACCGATGTACACGGCATCGGCACCGAGGGCGATGGCCTTGATCACATCGGTGCTCGATCGAAACCCTCCGGCCGCAATGAGGCTTGCCTGATGTCTGATCCCTTCATCTCGTAATCGTTGGTCCACCGCCGCCACGGCCAGTTCGATGGGTATCCCGACATTGTCCCTGATGACCGTAGGTGCCGCGCCCGTACCCCCCCGCAGACCGTCGATCACCACAAAGTCCGCGCCGGCCCTGACGATCCCGGCAGCAATAGGCGCTACGTTGTGGACCGCGGCCACCTTCACCCCTACCGGCTTGCTGTACCGCGTGGCCTCCTTGAGGGCGAAAACCAATTGCTTGAGATCCTCTATCGAGTAGATGTCGTGATGTGGGGCGGGAGAGAGGGCGTCGGTCCCCGCGGGTATCATCCGGGTCTGGGACACCTCCTCTGGGACTTTTTCACCGGGGAGGTGCCCGCCGATACCCGGCTTGGCACCCTGTCCGATCTTGATCTCGATGGCCGCCGCAGCGTCCAGGTATTCACGGTGGACTCCGAACCTCCCCGAGGCCACCTGGACGATGGCCCGTTCTGAGTACTGATAGAGGTCTTTGTGCAATCCCCCCTCACCGGTGTTCCAGTAGGTACCGAACTCACAGGCAGCCGCCGCCAAGGACTTGCAGGCGCTGAGGGATATAGAGCCAAAGCTCATGGCCGAGAACATGATCGGCGTCTCGAGCTCCAGCTGAGGCGGAAGTTCGGTCTTGAGGATATGCCGCCCCTCATTACCTCCCGTTATCTCGTATGCAACACGCTCCGGCTTGCTGCCGAGGAAGGTCTTAAGCTCCATAGGCTCCCGCAAGGGATCAATGGAGGGGTTGGTCACCTGGGAGGCATTGAGCACGATATGGTTAAAGTAATCCCGCCACTCTCGGTCATTCCCCATGCCGGAGAGGATTATTCCTCCGGTATCGGCCTGACGCGCAATGTTGTCAACCGCTTGCCTGGCCCAGTGTTCATTCGCCTTGAGATCAGAGGGGTTACGCTTGATAGTCAACGCCTCGGTGGGACACAGGAACTCGCAGAAGTGGCACCCCACGCACCGGTCGCTTTCGGAGAAGACCATATCAGTTTCTTCATCGTAGCTGTGAACATCGAAGGCACATGTACGGCAGCACACCTGGCAGCCGATACAGCGATCTTCTGCACGCTCGACGATGAACTCGGGTATGCGCTTAGGCTTCGCCATCCTGCAATCTTCCTATGGTAGGTTCCCCAGCAGTAGGCATCCAGACACAATCCAAATCATTTGAAACCATGCGGATGGCCGCCTCTTCGGAGGAGATGTAGAGATAATCTCCCCTTCGCGCGGCCACCAGCGGCCTGAGCTTAATCCGGTCGTTTAGCCCAACCATGTAGTTGGCATTGGCGACGATAACGGCAAAAGGTCCGTTCACCAAGGCGGACCCGTAGACGAGCCGCAGGGCCCGTAAAAAGGCCCGTTCGTCTGCGTCCTCGATCCGCTCGATCTGGCTCCAGAAGGAGGATGCGACGATTTTCCCGACCACATCGAATGAAAAACCGTGGCGCCGCACAAGCAGATCAAAGAGATATGCCATGACCTCCGTATCAGTAGAGAGACTACAGTAGTAGCCGAATCCCTCGAGATATCTCCTGTTGACACCATAGGACGATATCTCACCATTGTGCACCACCGACCAGTTCAGGATCCCAAAGGGATGGGCCCCGCCCCACCACCCCGGGGTGTTGGTGGGAAAACGGTTATGGGCCGTCCAGAGATAGCCGCTGTAGTCCGAGATTCTGTAGAAATCAGCTATTTCATCGGGATTCCCTGCACCCTTAAATATCCCCATATTCTTGCCAGATGAGAAGACAAATGCCCCTGCTATGTTGCGGTTGATTTCCATCAGGCATTCGACGATGTAGTCCTCCTCACCTGCCGCATCCTTGACCTCATTACGGACATCGAAAAAGTACCGCCACAGCAACGGGACCGATCGTAGCGCCCGCACCGTGTTGGTCGGGATGGGCCCCTGATGCTTGAGCACAAACCGCTTAGCCAGATACTCCTCCACTGCCTCACGGGCCTTTTCCTCTTGATACATGACGTGAAAGCACCAGTAATCCTTGAAATCAGGATAGATCCCATAGCCGGCAAAGCCCGCTCCGAGGCCATTACCCCGCTCCATCATGGTGCAGATGGACACGGCGATCGACTCACCGCTGAAGGCATCACCCCTCTCGTTCATAATGCCGACTATACCACAGCCGCTAATGTCCTTTTCAGTGCGCTGAGCGCTTCCCCATACACCCATGCTCAATCCCTCGATGCAATATTCATAGTAACATAAAAAGGGCGTCTTTATGAGACGCCCTTGTCAATAACTGACACCTCTCCGTGTCTTTTTACATTGGCGATTAAGCAACGTTATGAACTGGCTACCACATCTCTCGTCTTCAACCCCACTGAGGAGCAGTATAAATCTCGTCCTGCCAAGATCTGCTCCACTTCACCTCTATATGCATCCATTACATAGGGGATATCTGAAATTCTCGCTGCCTCCTCGGTCAGGGACATAAGGTCTCTACGGGAGATGGTTGAAAGCTTGAAATTCCTGCTCCCCGCCATCAACTGCTGGAGCCCGACCCTTATCTTTTGACAGAAGGTATAGATTCCCATCGCGCCGAGAGGGATGTTCTTCATGTCGCTGTTATATTTTGCCTTGAGCTCTTCATACGACACAAAGATCTCTTCTACGGAATGCCCATACTTTGCAACGGTCTTGGGAAGGCCACCATTGCCCAGCCAGCTTTCAATGTTTTTTCCCACCATGCCGGGGATCATGAGGGCCCGACCCATACAGACCGCTTTCACATAAGGACTCCCCATGGCGATGGCCTTGAACACCCCGTCCTCGCCCGAGAACCCACCGGCCAGGGCAAGGTCGGGAACCCTGATCTTTTGCTTGGCGAGCTTCTCACAGAACTGATAGGCGAGGGAGTGGAGGTAGAACGACGGAATGCCCCACTCATTCATCATCGGCCACGGACTCATCCCCGTGCCGCCCGGGGCGCCGTCTATGGTGAGGAGGTCCAGCTGGGCCTCCGCCCCATACCTAAGCGCCATGGCGAGCTCCGCCGCGGAGTAGGCGCCGGTCTTGAGCGTGATCCGCTTAAATCCGAGTTTTCTCAGTCGTTCGACCTCCTTCAGAAACCCTTCCTTATCAACAAAGCCCAGTCGCGAATGACGCTCGAATTCCTTGATCTCCCCCTCCTTGAAGGCCTTCTGGACCTCAGGGATGGTCGGATCCGGGGTGACGATGTACCCCCGCTTTTTGAGCTCCAGGGCCCGCTCCAGCTCTCTGACCTTGATCTCCCCGCCGATGCACTTGGCTCCCTGTCCCCATTTGAGCTCAATGGTTTCGAGCTTGTGCTTATTGAGGACATACTCCGCAACGCCGAATCGCGTGTCTTCCACATTCATCTGGACGAGGATCTCACCGTACCCCTCATGAAATCGCCGGTAGGTCTCGATGCGGCGATCCATCTCAGGAGAATTCTTGACCTTCCCATTGCCGTCCAGCTCCAGTTGAGGGTCAATGCCGCACACGTTCTCACCGCAGACAAGGGTAATACCCGCGATGGCGGCCCCGATAGCAAAGTGCTCCCAGTTCTTTCGGGCGATGTCTGTTGAACCCAACGCACCGGTAAAAATGGGAACACGCATCCGGACCTTTTCTGTCCATCCATATTCGGTTTCCGTATCAGCAGCAGGAAAAATGGCCGTATCAGGGCCACTAGTTACCTCATCGGGCAACCCCTTGGCGCCGACGGCATATCCTTGGATATTGAGGTGGGAGTAATCTACAGGGTAGTTTTTGCTGGCCCCTGCCGTTATTTCACCAAAAGGGCCGGGATAGAGTACCTCACGGCCTCTAAACGAAGCGAGCCAAGCCTCACAACCACCTTTGCATCCATCAAGACACTCTACACAGATTCCGGACATAGGGACTACATTTCTTGAACGATTAAATGTCCCCGTTGCTGTACTGGCATTTGGTTGTCTTAAATTCATCTTAACGTACCTCCTTTTTACTTTTTTGCCGCCTTTTTGCCTGTAAACTCCAAAAACCCATTGTTTTTGCGCTCCTAAAGATTCTAAAACCAACAAAAAAAGGCGTCCTCGCGGACACCTTTGTCAATTCAGGGACACTACGTTGTGTCTTTTATTTGAATTTATCTTATCAACTAAACTGCCGGTTGTCAAGTCCTTTTTTATTCACAAATGCCTATTAAGCTAAAAAATAGTTAAAAAGAAAAAAATGGACAAAAAACAGTGATAATCTGATAATAGTCAAAGTGAGATTATTAAATAGAAGTTATGTAAAAATTTTATAGGAGATAGAGAACAAAAAAGCTTGTAATCTGAATAGGTTAAAAGAATGTTTCAAAAGACAACTCTAGACGAGGACACTGACCATGATGTTATTATCTCACGTGAGTACCGGTTTGAAAGAATTGGATGAGATCATCGATAGCCTGCGAATCGGGGATAATGTCGTATGGCAGGTAGATGATATAAAAGACTATAAGTTCTTTGTCCAGTTTTATGCAAATAAGGCACTGGAAGAAAACAAAAAAGTTATTTATATGAGATTCGCTCATCACAAGCCGTTGTTAGAACCTCAGCCGAATCTTGTCGTCTATGAACTGAACGCCAACAAAGGTTTCGAATCATTTTCTACACAGGTACATAATATTATTACAAAAGAAGGGGAAGACGTATATTATATATTCGATTGTCTTTCAGACTTATTGTCTGCATGGGCAACTGATTTGATGATTGGAAACTTTTTTTTGATAACATGTCCCTATCTTTACGAATTAAAGACGGTCGCATATTTTTCGATACTGAGGAATAATCATTCATTCAAAACTATCGCGCGCATTCGTGAGATAACACAAGTATTATTAGATGTCTATAATTTTAAGGGCAGTGTCTATATTCATCCATTAAAGGTTTTGAATCGTTATTCCCCGACAATGTTTTTACCGCATCTTAAGGATAAACACAGATTTATTCCGATCACCAATAGCCTCGATGCTACAAAATTATTTTCTCAAATATCTCAAATAAGGGCTGAAAGCACAAAAAGGAATCTTGATTATTGGGACCGCCTCTTCTTACAAGCTGAGGAGATGCTCGAAAAACGTTCAACAGCAAAAGAAGAAGAAAAAATGGTAGACCAACTCAGCATGATCATGATTGCCCGAGATCCGAAAATGTTGTCGCTCATAAAAAGCAATTTTTCCCTTGAGGATTTATTAAATATAAAATCTAGGCTTATCGGCACAGGCTATATCGGCGGGAAAACAGTAGGAATGCTTCTTGCTCGAAAAATTTTATCCACTGACCATTCCCTTGATTGGCAGCAACAATTGGAGCCACATGATTCCTTTTATGTGGGCTCTGACGTTTTTTATACCTATCTTGTTCAAAATGGTTGGTGGAAACTGCGTATGGAGCAGAAAACGACAGCGGGATATTTTGAAGTAGCTGCATTATTAAGAGAAAAAATGTTGAACGGAACGTTTCCTGAAGAAATTAAGGAACATTTTTTGCAGATAATCGAGTATTTTGGTCAGTCACCGATAATTGTTCGTTCCAGCAGTTTGCTAGAGGACTCCTTCGGCAATGCCTTTGCGGGAAAATATGAAAGTATTTTCACCGTTAATCAAGGCAACCCTGAACAGCGCTTTTTACAATTCGAAGAAACCGTCAGAAAAGTTTTTGCGAGTACAATGAATGAAGATGCACTTGTCTATCGCTTACAGAGAGGATTAGAAAAAAAAGATGAACAGATGGCACTGTTGATTCAAAGAGTTTCAGGATCACATCGTAAATACTATTTTTTTCCTGACCTCGCCGGCGTGGGAATTTCGTATAATACCTTTGTCTGGAAAAAAGGCATGGATCCAAAGGCCGGAATGCTTAGGTTGGTGTTAGGGCTGGGGACACGAGCGGTGAACCGTGTAGAAGGGGATTACCCTCGAATGATAGCATTAGATGCGCCCTTGCTAAAGCCGCTTGCGGGAATGGAGGACATCAGGAAGTTTTCACAACATAACGCCGATGTACTTAATGTCCGGGAAAATAAGTTACAGACAGTCTCAGTACTTAAACTGTTCGGAGAAAAACTAGGTGTCAAATTGGACCGTATCGGGATACGAGATAACGAAACGAATAGCAAAATGCGAGAACTCGGCATAAAAGGTCAGGAAGCTTGGATCATTACCTTTGACGAATTATTATCGACAAGCCATCTTAGGATTATAATGCAAAAAATGTTAAAAAAGCTGGAAACCATTTACCAATATCCCGTCGAGATAGAATTTACTATTAATTTTACGAAAGACGGGGGATTCCAAATTAATCTTTTGCAATGCCGACCGCTTCAAACCATCGGACTGGAGAAAAAAGTGGAATTGCCAGAACATATAGATATGGGAAAAAATTTTTTTCAATCCGAAGGGAATTTTATCGGAGGTAATATTTCGCAAACAATTAAAAGAATTATTTATGTCGATCCAGAAAAATACAGTGGCTTGGAACTCACTAAGAAATATGACGTCGCCCGTCTGATCGGAAAGCTGAACAAACAGATCGTAAACAGAATGGAATTGCCTACTATGTTGTTAGGTCCCGGCAGATGGGGAACAACGACACCTTCGCTCGGAGTATCTGTTCGTTTTTCGGAAATCAATAATGTAACGGTTCTGGGAGAAATTGCCGACGAGAGTGGAACGCTAATGCCGGAACTCTCTTTTGGTACACATTTTTTTCTGGACCTCATTGAAACTACCATTTTTTATGTAGCTCTTTTTGCAGGGAGTACGGGGGTTGTATTTAACAAAGAACTACTAGACTGCCTCCCAAACCGTTTAGGGGAGCTGGTGCCAGATAATAGCGAGTACCATGAGGTTGTAAAAGTATACGATATTCACGAAAAGAATCTGCGTATCGTAGCAGATGTGGTATCACAAAGAGTGGCTTGTTTCTATGAATCATGAGCATGTGATAACTGACGAAATTTCTTCTCTATATTATTATAATTCTAAAATATTTCGCGTTTTCGTTGATCTTAAAAAGCTTGTACAAAGATAAATTTCATGGTAAAAAAATCCTCAGTTGTCGATCATCTAAGGTTTCTTGGAATTTAAAAAACTAGCTGTCAGCTCACTCTTAAGGAGGTATCACCATGACTGTAATTGATGGGGTCATCGAAAAGGTAAGACGGCATGATCCAGATCAAACAGAATTTCACCAGGCGGTAAAAGAAGTCATGCACTCCCTTGAACCCACTGTTGAGAGACATCCAGAATTCGTTAAAGCAAAAATCTACGAAAGAATCGTTGAACCAGACAGAGTCATTATGTTTCGGGTTCCGTGGGTTGACGACCAGGGAGAAGTACAGGTGAACAGGGGGTTTAGGGTGCAGTTTAATAATGCCATTGGACCATACAAGGGAGGTTTACGATTTCATCCTTCGGTAGATCTTGGAATCTTGAAATTCCTCGGTTTTGAACAGATTTTCAAGAATTCTTTGACAACGCTTCCCATGGGTGGAGCAAAAGGTGGCTCTGACTTTGATCCCAAAGGAAAATCAGACACCGAGGTGATGCGTTTCTGCCAAGCCTTTATGCGCGAGTTATTCAGGCATATTGGTGCCGATATCGATGTCCCTGCCGGTGATATAGGCGTTGGTGCACGGGAAATCGGCTATCTGTACGGTTATTATAAGAAGATCGTTAATGAGCATACGGGAGTTTTAACCGGCAAGGGCCTTGAGTATGGAGGAAGCCTTGTCAGACCTGAAGCAACCGGATACGGTGCCGTTTATTTTGCAGCGGAAATGTTGGCAACGAGGGGTGAGGATTTCAAGGACAAGGTCGTTGCGGTAAGCGGTGCCGGAAATGTGGCTCAATATGCGGTAGCAAAAGCAAATGAACTTGGAGCAAAAGTGATTACCCTTTGTGATTCTACAGCCTCAATTATCGACGAAGCGGGAATATGTGACGAGAAATGGGATTTTCTCTGCGAATTGAAGAATGTGCGAAGGGGAAGAATCAAGGAGTATGCTGATAAATATGGGGTACTTTGTGTTGAGGGAAAAAACATATGGGATGTTATTCGTGAGCAGGGCATCAAAGTTGATATAGCGGTCCCAAGCGCCACCCAGAATGAAATCGATGGCAAAAACGCCGCGGCCTTGGTTAAAAATGGGTGTTTCTGCATTTCAGAGGGCGCTAATATGCCATCACCCCCCGAAGCCATTGAAGTATACCAAGAAAGTAATGTCTTGTATGGACCTGGAAAGGCAGCAAACGCAGGAGGGGTTGCAACGTCAGGACTGGAGATGACCCAGAACAGTATTAAAATGCCTTGGACTCGGGAAGAAGTTGACAACAGGCTTAAGCTCATCATGAAAGAAATCCATAAGGCTTGCCTTGACGCTGCAGAAGAATATGGGAGAAAAGGGGATTATATGACCGGCGCCAACATTGCTGGTTTCATGAAAGTAGCTACAGCAATGCTTGCGTATGGTGTAGTTTAATTGTGGTGTAAAAAATCATGCCTGAAAGCCATGACAATTGGCAAGGTTTTTTGACAACCAAAAATTGAATAATTGAGAGATAACACATGCGGCGGCAAAGGAAGGAGATTTTTTTTGCCCAATTATCGTTTCTCCCAAAAGCGGTCCTTTTTTGCTCATGGTCAGGAGCAGATTCAAATTTTAGGGTGTTTACAAGGTTTGATAGGTTTGCTATATTACAGGTGGGGGAAAACAGGGCTCCCAAAGCTCCTGCGTTGGTGCCAGCCAACGCTGTGGTATCAGGAACCCCCCTAAAACCCCATAGCCTGTACCGTGTTTTCCCCCACTATACTAGCAATCAAAAAACCATTGCGGCATAGGCCTTAGGGGAAATCATTACCAAAAAATAGCAACCCGAAGGGGAACGTATGGCAAAGTTACAAAGAATATTTGGTGAATATTAAATGACAAATCCCTATAAAAAAGGTTCCCCAATAACAGGGAACCTTTTTTAGACTGATAAGAATTTGTAAAATTAGGTTAGTTTTGTCTTCTGCACATTACGAATATCTTCTCCTCCAACTACTCACAACTAAGTTTTGTCTCTTTAAAGAAATATTATGTTTCTGTTTCACCTCTACTTCTTTGCAATCGCTTGATAGCTGCCCGTACACTGGCCTGCATTCTCTCGATCGATTCTGCCAAAACACCCACCTCTCCTTTGGCCTTAACATCAATGGGGGTGTCCAAATCTCCCATACTGATTCTATCAGCCACTTCTGAGAGGTGATGAATAGGATAAACCAACGAACGGGAGAACAGGACAAATACTATCACAATAACAATAAAGGTGCCCAAAATAATTAAGAAGAAAACCTTAAAATTTTTCTCGTATTCATTCAAATATCTACTCTCGATTCTCGTCACCCTGCTTTCAATGGTGCTGGAAGGCCGCGACAATTCTTCAACAGAGGCGTCTGCAACGAGAACGAGGTCGGTGTCTGGTATCGGCTTAACATAAATAAATTTTGGAATACTCTTTCCATCCTTATCCGTCCAATCATAATAACCTGAGGTGGCGTCTTTTAATCCGCCTTCCATAATTTTCAGCATCTCAGGATTTTGCTGAAAAAGATCTCGTATATTTTTCCCCACAAATTCGGGGTTTATATGGAAATAATTCAAACCCTCCTTATCAAAAACGGCTGTATAATCATTTTCTCCAACCTCTTGGACAGCTATGGCTTGAAGCTCTGAGTCCTTTAACAGATCTCCAATTTTCTTTTTAGGATCAGCTTTAATAAAAATTTCTATTTGCTTCGCCACACTCAGGGCCTTGTCTTGAATGCTTCGTTCCACGAGCCGTCCCATTGAGATTCTGGACTCCAACAGAAAAAATGTCTTCAATTCAGTAAGGGTATTAGTACCCATATCGCGAATACTGGTCACCTCTACTGGTCCAATGCTCCAGCTGAAAAAATATATACTGCCCAACGCGAAAAAGCCCAACAGCACAGGAACCAAAAAACCTATTAACAGTTTGGGTAACAAACCCATCCCAGCTCTCTTCTTTGCCATAGTGATCCTCCTTTTAAAGTCTTGCTTAAGAGACTGTCTTCTTTATTTAATTATAAATTTTACTTGCATTTTGAATGCCAACACCTCTGTTTTTTCTGACCGTAATTAAAAACTAAATTTCATAGATATACAGGTGTATAGGACATAAAGGCTTAAAGTCTTTCCGGCAGCGTTAGAAGCGTTCCTTTTTTTGTTCTTTAAAGTGACAAAAATAGTCATTTTTCTCGCTCTAAGCCTCCTTAATCAATATTCAAATTAGCAAACTAAATCACCCCTCTATTAGACTAATATTATTAAATTTGGCTAAAATGGTCAATAAAAAGTTCTATTATCTCAAGGATCAATAATTGTTTTTCTTTTACAAACAAATAATGTTGACACAATCACCCTAATTTGTGTTGACTTTTAGAAAAAAGCACATTAAAATATTTATATAAAAGGAGGATTCAGCAAATTCCTTTGGAGTACCGGGGGAAAAGAAAGGGGTTGATTAATTCCTTGAGAAAACAAAGCGAGAGTAATATTTATTTGAAGCATAATTGGCATTCAAAATGCAGTGTTTTCTTAGGACAAAATCGAAAATTAAGAAAATAGCGAAAATTAGCGGGTCTCTTAAATGCGTAAATCAGTTCAAAAAAGGAGGTTAATGCAATATGAAGCTTAAAATAGTCTATAGCGTGCTAGCTCTTGTAATAGCCTTAAGCGTGCCAACAGTCGGTTTTTCCCAAACGCCAGAGGCAGGCCGGGCACCAAACGACACGTTGGTTGTTGCGATGCCATCCTATTTCAGTGAAAATTTCCTGCCCTGGACAGGGGGAACAATGCGGATGATCTACCTTACCCCGATAAGCGAATACTTAGTGTATCGGGATCCAAACACAGAGGCGGCGAAACCTGGGCTGGCTACGAAATGGGAGATGTCAAAGGATGGCAAGACGTGGACTTTCGAGCTCCGTAAAGGTGTCCAATTCCACAAAGGATGGGGCGAACTCACTTCCGAAGATGTCAAATATAGCTTCGAAAAGATAGCGGCTCCTGCTTCAAGAGCGAGCACCGGTTCTGAACTGCGAAACCTCATCGAGAGGATAGAAACCCCCGAACCATACAAAGTTATTTTTTATCTCAAGCAACCGGACATTGAATTTCCAACCGCTCTTGCTAGCGATGGATCGCAGCATTTTATTGTTTGCAAAAAATATGTTGAAGAGGTGGGCGAGCAAGAAGCAGACGCCAATCCCATTGGGACAGGTCCGTACACGCTCGCTGAACATCGAGTAAGGTCCTCTATAACCCTTGAGACTATTGAGGGTGTCGAAAATCACTGGCGTGTAAAACCCGCTTTCAAGTATATCACCTTCCTGCGTGTGTCGGATGAGGCAACCCGGGTGAAGATGCTGAAATCGGGTGAGGTAGACCTCGCACCCATTACATACGATTCTATTAACTCGGTAAAGGCATCGGGACTTAAGATTGTTTCAATCCCCTATAATTGGGTGCCCGTAGTGCGGTTAGGGGGATTGGTACTGAATGATCCCGCACGATACAACCCAAACGTTCCGTGGGCTGATAAGAGGGTGCGACAGGCTCTCAATTATGCCGTTGATAAAGAAGCGATCGTGGAAATCCTTTTTATGGGCGAAGCAAAACCTGCGGCATCCGATCAACCATTTCTTGAGTGGCTTGCACTAAAACCCTACCCCTATAATCCACGCAAGGCAAAGAAGTTGCTCAAGGAAGCCGGATACCCTAATGGCTTCCAAATGACCCTGAAAACTTTTAAGACAAGTCCCGGAGCCGAGCTTCCTATCATTGGCGAAGCCGTCGCCATTTATTTAAAGCAGATAGGCATTGACGTGAAGGTCGTGCCGACTGATTACGGGACGGTGAGGGCGGCCTGGACAACTGGCAAGGCCACTGATTATTGTTGGATGCATAGAGGTATGGCCTTCGCTGGTGTAGTCACCGGATTAAAAGCCGGCAATACCGCGAAGAGCCCATTTGCAGCCTATACCTCGAACGACATAGAGACTATGTTAGCCCAGCTTGAGCAAGAATTTGATCCTGCAAAACGGAGTGAACTTCTCTCAAAAATAGGTCAAACTATACGCGATGAAGCAGGGTATATTTTTGTGGCGTATGCGAATGAACCGTACGGCGCGAGCAAAAAAGTTGGGGCGTGGCCAACCCCGCGCATTAGGCCCCAAAACTTTGAATTGGTAACGCGCCCATAAGGAAAAACTACTGGTTAGGTATAGATCGGTAATAAAATAAACTTATAGAAGAGAAACAACTGGGAGACGTTGTTACTGGCAACGAACCAAAACAATAACGTCTCCCTTTTACTTTTTCCATAAGGCATCTCAATTAGAGTGGTTTTCATCTCATGTATTCATGTTATATCCGACATAAAGCTCTTAGCCCCCTTATCCATACCGGTACTGAACACCAAATCCTCCCCGAGGGTAATACCATTCCAAAGCCCCATGGGGACAAACTACTCGGCAACTACCACACTCCAGGCAGCCCGTATATTCTAGCAAGATTTCTCTCGTCTCTTCACTTATGGAATAGAGCCCTGCAGGACAGATGCGGAGACAGGGCTTGAGGTCACATTGCAGACAGATTTCTTGCCGTACGATTATATGTGGCACCTGATCGTTTTTGAAGGCATCAACGCTGAGCTTAGATGCAGGATCCATCATATCCTCTTTAATCTCCACAGGTCCTTGAGACCGGTGGGGTTAAGCAACCCCTCCTTGACCCCGTTCCAGGCCGTGGCAGAAATCCGCTTTTTGGGCCCCTCCCCTATCCAGAAAATTTCTTCCAAAACCTTGCAGATCCATTGAGGATAAAAGCCAACCATCCGACGGTTCTCCAAGATATCCAGACTATTCCGGAAGGTATTCATGTCCTGAAGAACAAAACTCTCTCTGAGTAACGTCTCATACTGAGCGAGGGTCGAAGCGGAAAAATCCCCCATGACCTTGGCTTTTTTGATCGTCTGAGCAGCCAAGTATCCCGATGCCACGGCGTACTCCATTCCCCGCACGGTAACTCCCAAATTGAGGGTAAACCCAGCAGCATCCCCCACCACCAGAATCCCGTCACCATAAGGCTGAGGAAGAGGTCTATTCCCCCCTTCGGGTATGAGATGGGCGGAGTACTCGACCAATTTCCCATCCTTAAGAAGAGACGCTATCTCTTTCCTATCTTTGAACGCCTCAAAGATCTGATGTGTTTCAGCCGCCTGCCCGCTTTGTACAAAGGATTCTATGCCCAACACCACCCCAAGAGAAATAGTGTCACGATTGGTGTAGAGAAATCCGCCGCCAAAGATCCCCTGTGTAATTGAACCGAAGAAAAGATGTGCTGCGCCTTCCCCCGGCGCCAAGCCGAACCGTTCCTCGATGATCTCTGGCGTAAACTTAATGACCTCCTTAAGGGCAACCGCAGCATATCTGGGTGCCAGTGGTCCCCTCAGACCCGCCTGTTCAGCCATCAGAGAAAGAGCGCCATCGGCGGCAACGACCACATTGGCGGGGATTTCCTCCTCTTCTGACACCACCCCCACTATCCGACCATCATCTTTCATGAGATCGGTTACCCTCCGCTGCGGTATTATGAAACCGCCCTTCTCGATCACTCGTTCTCCAAACCATTTATCGAATCGAGACCGCAAGATCGTATGGCTATGCAGAGGCTGTTCACGGAACTTATCCGAAGTGAACTGTACAGTGCAAGAAGAGTCTTCACCCATCATGGTGATCACTTCTTTTGTGACCGCTCGTTCGAGGGGAGCCGCATTCAAAATTTCAGGAAGGTAGGATTGTAACGGGCGAAGATAGATTCTTCCTCCTGTCACATTTTTACTGCCGGGGTGGTCTCCTCGCTCCAAGACCAGTACCTGCATCCCCTCTTGGGCAAGACAATAGGCGCACGTCAATCCCCCAATTCCCCCTCCAACGACTACGACGTCGACTTGTTCCATGAGATTACCCTTTTTAAATCTCCTTCTTCAATGTTTCGGTCAAAAGGGGCACAATCTCAAAAAGGTCTCCCAATACTCCATAGTCGGCGTATTGAAAAATAGGGGCCTGTGGATCCTTGTTGATGGCCACTACCACCTTGGAGGTATTCATCCCCATTACATGATGAATTGCTCCTGAAAGCCCTACAGCAAAGTAAAGTTTGGGGGAAACGGTTTTACCGCTTTTACCTACTTGATCGTCATGGGTTCGCCAGCCATTGTCCACCACCCCCCGGGTAGCTCCAACGGTGGCGCCAAGGACATCGGCAAGATCATCCAGTAACTGAAAGTTCTCAGCCCCTTTCATTCCCCTGCCTCCGGTGACAATGATCTCTGCCTCAGTGAGATCGAGTCGCTCCTTGGCCATTCTTGTCACATCCAGAACCTCGAGTTTTACCTGGGAAGTATCGACGGTAACATCCAATGGAAGAACCTTTCCCTGAGCGGGGCTTTGCACATCGGGAAGGGAAAACGTATTGGGACGCACAAGGGCAATCTGGGGCCTCCCTTCACGACAGACTACATCGGCTAATACTTTCCCACCAAAAAGAGGCCTTCTGGCTATCAGAGAGCCATCATCCCCCATCTCGAGGCTGAGACAATCCACAGCGATACCGGTCTTTAGTCTCCCCGCCAGACGGGGAAAAAGGTCTCTAGCCAAAAAGGTGGCACCAGCCAGAAGTATGTGAGGCTTTTCTTTTTCAGCCAGAGCAGCGATTATCTGATAATACACATCGTTATTGTATTTCTCTAAGAGGGGATTGTCACCGTAATATACTGTATCCGCATAGGCGGTTAGTTCCTGTGCGAGTCCATCGACCCCTGAACCAAGTAACAGAACGCCTAATCCCGAGCCTAACTGCTCAGCCAATTCACGCCCCTTACTCAAAACCTCAAGGCTTGTCTTTCTGATCTTCCCAGCTTGATATTCAGCAAATACCCATACATCTCCGGCCATCGTATGCCTCCTAGAGTATTTTAGCTTCGTCTTTGAGAAGTGCTACCACCTGCCGCACCACCTCTGTTGCCTCCCCTTGGATCATGGTAACCGGGGGGCGTTCAGGGGGACGATGATACCGCAGAATCTCTTCTTTGCTCCCCGCTTTTCCCACCTCTGACTGGGAGAGTCCAACAGCGGCAAGATCGAGCTTTTTGATCTCCGTCTGCATGGCCTTCATTACACCCATTACAGACGCCACCCTGGGTTCATTAAGTCCCTTCTGAGCCGAGAGGAGAACGGGAAGTGGGGCCTTAATAACCTCCTTCCCCCCCTCTATCTCTCGTTCTACGACAACAGCCTGTTCCTCAGAAATGAAATCAAGCTTGACCACAGTCGTGACAAGGGGAATTCCCAAAAACTCCGCAAGAAGTGGACCCACAATCCCCGACGAATCATCAAAGGCTTCTTTACCACAGAGGATCATGTCCCACTCCATTCCCTTCGCTGCTGCGGCTAAAGCCTTGGCCGTAGCATACTCATCACCGTTCTCAAACGCAGGATCCTCCAACAAGACAGCCTCAGCCGCACCCATGGCTATCGCAGTGCGAAGGGCTTCGATGGCCTTCTGCCCCCCGAGGGAGAGTACCGTCACAGTGCCTGCACCTGTTTGTTCTTTGATTTGCAACGCCTCTTCCACTGCCAGTGAATCAAAGAAATTGAGGGTATAGCGATCTTCCACTTCAACACCTGATCCCTCCCCCTTCACCTGGACCAGCGCCTCACTGTCAGGCACTTGCTTTACCAAGACCAGAATATTCACTTCGCTACCTCCTCTTCAGACTCTTCTAACTATGCTGATTGATCTCAAGATTAACGTAAGCAACGTCAATGATCAACCCTTTTGAACAACACATGAGAGCACCCGCCTATCTAAAAAGTAAGAGCCATAAGCCTGTGATGTGCCCATGGCCCTCCGTAAACCCTCTGTGCTGAGATTGGATATTTAACACATTGGATCAGGGAAGTCAACCCTTTTCCATCAATAAGAACTATATAAGGTACATGGTATCCACTCTTGAAGGAATTGAAATACGATGAATATCCTCTTGACATTTGCCGCCTGATCTGATTTGCTTACCATGCGTTTCAGTCAAAAACAAACTGTACGTTGAAGCGCAGGGGAAGCATAATAAAAAAATGGGGAGGAGAACAATGATCAATATCGCTGTCTTAATTCCGTTGTTGGCATTAATCGCGGGCATCTTGATCTTGATTATGCCCAAGATGCTGCACTACATCGTTGCAGTCTATCTCATCCTGTACGGTATTATCAGCCTCGGCCTCATTAAATAGGAGGCCAAAGGGTCAATTCCGCTTTTTACTTTACTAAGAAAATAAAAAGATGACCTCCCTCCTCCTGGCCCGATAAAGGTGAAAGGAGGAGCGAAAGAGACTGACATCATGAAAATCGGAAAGAGTAATACCCTGCTACATCCGATAGCAGTGCATTTTACCAATGCACTGTTCCCTGTGGCAATCTTTTTCCTCGTACTCTACTTTCTTTTGCATAAAGATTCATTCATGCAAACCTATTTCTATATCCTGGTATTGGCAACCATTTCAAGTCCCATTGCGTATTTGACGGGGATCATTGACTGGAAACAGAGATATAAAGGGGTAATGACCAGTGTCTTTTCCAAGAAGCTCCGCTCCGGGATAGGGCTTATGGTGGTTGGTGCCATTTGCACTATCTGGTATGGTTGCTATCCCAGTGTAGTGGATGGATCGGGTGTGGCTAGAATCGTATTTCTCGCGTTGAACCTATCCACGCTTCCTTTTACCATTACACTCGGTCATTTAGGCGGCAAATTAGTATTTATGGTATCTCGTGTAAAATAACAATTAATTTCAAACAGATAAATATTATTACTTATATTAAACACAAGGTTTTTCCTGTTTAAATTAAACTTTCCCTCCTGTGTGAGTGCCAAATTATTAGTATGAAGATTGATCGACATTTTGGTTCCTATAAACCCGTAGAGTTCCCCATTGATGGCACCCTGGATCTCCATACTTTCCAGCCCCGAGAAGTTAAGGAATTGTTAGTCGACTACCTTGCCGCCTGCCAGGATCGGGGAATCCTCCAGGTGCGCATTATTCATGGCAAGGGTACGGGCGCCTTGCGTCGGACGGTCCACTCCGTACTTGCTCGTTTGCCTGAAGTGATTTCGTTCCACTTAGGAGGTGAAACAGAAGGATCGTGGGGGACGACTATATGCTTCCTCCATTCAACAAAACAAGAACTTCTGACGGAATCGAATTAAGAGAAAATGTCTGGTGCTTGTTGTTTATAGTAATGGTTTTCGATTAAGAGTAGAACACGGTTAAACTTTTTGTTTCACAGCCCATGATCAAAATAAGGAGGTGATAACAATGCCAAATTGCCACGAGATGAAAAATGGAGAGGTATATGTCTGCGAGGATTGCGGACTTGAACTTCAAGTCTTAAAGGAATGCAAAGATGCCGGTACACCGGCAGAATCATGTGACTGTCATACTACCGCGGATCCTTGTTCAATGTCTTGTTGTGGGAAGGAATTGACAAAAAAGCGCTCATAAGACCTGCTAGCAGGCGTGTACCAGAAGAAACTCTCGCATGTCATAGAAATAGATATAATACCGTCTACACTAATACGTCGGTACACTATATCTCTTCGCTCAAATCATCACTATTGAGCATCACTTCCTAAAGTAACTTCTCACCCAACGTAATAGAGGTGAATATCCTCAGCCGGCCCCGGTCAAGATATCAATGACCAGTTACTGAGAAGGAAATGTCACTCTTCTTCCTCAATTGCCTCCAAATTTCCATCAATCCGATCCAGTTTCAACTTCATCTCGCAATAAGAACAGTAGACCTCATCCCCTCTCTTCGCATCCTTTTCTAAGGGGATCTCCGCCTCACAATAGGGGCAGTACGTCTCACCTTTTGCCATACTATCCTCCTGGACCCTGCGACTGAACAGTTATTAAACAAGACAAAGCCTTTAGTATATTTATTATAACGCATTTTTCCTTAGGGCAAAAGTAAAAATCTGTGACGAGCAAATGTAGAAAGAAAGATAAATCGCCCAGGTGTTATTGGATATTCCGATGATAGCCTTGCAGCGAACACACCATCCCCTTGCCGAGGCGGTAGGCGGCAATCCCTTTGGCAGCGGCCATAGCTGCGGCCAAGGTGGTAATGTAGGGCACCTTATATTTAATGGCGGCTTTGCGGATATAAGAATCGTCGTATTTGCTTAATCTGCCGCTCGGTGTATTGATGATGAGATCGATCTCTTTATTCATGATCCCATCGACAATGTTGGGGCGACCTTCATGCATCTTGAGGATGTGTTCGGAAGGAATTCCGTGTTCCGCTAAAAAAGCGTGGGTGCCTTCGGTAGCCTTGATGGTAAAACCCAGTTTGTGAAACTCCTCCGCCACGCCGAGTACACCCGGCCTCTCCCGCTGTGCAACGGTGACCAGTATGGTGCCCTCCGTAGGGAGGCGTTGACCAGCTGCCTCCTGTGACTTAAAAAAGGCAAGACCAAAAGACTTGGCCAATCCCAAGACCTCACCCGTCGAGCGCATCTCCGGTCCCAACAGTGGATCGACCTCCGGGTACATGTTGAAAGGAAAGACCGCCTCCTTGACCCCGAAGTGAGGAACGATCTTGGGCGTAATATGCAGTTCTGTGAGCTTCTTGCCGAGCATGATCTGGGTTGCTAACCTCGCCATAGGAATGTTGCAGACCTTCGATACCAGGGGCACGGTGCGAGAGGCCCGAGGGTTTGCCTCCAAGACGTATACGATATCATCGGCTATGGCGTACTGAATGTTCATCAAACCAACCACCTGAAGCTCCATGGCGATCTTTTTGGTGTAATCATTGATCGTCTCCAGGTGTTTCTGGGGGATGCTGATGGGGGGAATCGCGCAGGCGGAGTCCCCGGAATGAATGCCCGCAAGCTCGATATGCTCCATCACCGCGGGGACAAAGGCGTCGGTACCGTCGGCAATGGCGTCTGCCTCGGCCTCAATGGCGTTTGCAAGGAATTTGTCGATCAAAATGGGGCGCTCGGGCGTCACACCGACGGCTGCGGTGACGTATCGTTTGAGCATCTCCTCGTCATAGACCACCTCCATGCCCCGCCCGCCGAGGACGTACGACGGCCTGACTATAAGAGGGTAGCCGATCTCAGCGGCAATATGGAGGGCCTCCTCCAGGGTGCTCGCCATACCGGACTCGGGCATGGGAATCGCCAACTGACGCATCATCTGGCGGAAGCGGTCCCGATCCTCTGCCAGGTCGATGACGTCGGGTGCCGTTCCGATAATCCGCACCCCTGCCTGCGCCAGTTCATTGGCAATGTTGAGGGGGGTTTGACCGCCGAACTGGACGATGACACCCTCCGGTTGCTCCTTCTCGTAGATGCTCAAGACATCCTCGACGGTCAGGGGCTCAAAATAAAGCTTGTCGGAGGTATCGTAGTCCGTCGAGACGGTCTCTGGATTGCAATTAACCATAATGGACTCAAGGCCCTCGTCGCGAAGCGCAAAGGCCGCATGAACGCAGCAGTAGTCGAACTCGATACCCTGGCCGATACGGTTCGGGCCGCCGCCGAGGACCATGATCTTGCGCCGCGCGCTGACCTCGACCTTATCAGGTGCATTGTAGGTGGAAAAATAATAGGCCGCATTCTCCACACCGCTGACCGGCACGTGCTCCCATCCTTCCACCATACCGAGTGCGGTGCGCCGTTCGCGGATGTGAGGCTCCGGGGTCCCGAGGAGCTGTGAGAGATATCTGTCCGCAAATCCGTCCTTTTTGGCCTGGATCAAGAGCTTGTCGGGCAGGTCTTTCCCCTTATACCGGAGGATTTCCTCTTCGAGTTGTACGAGTTCCTTCATCTGCTCGATAAACCACGGTTTGATGTAGGTCACCCGATAGAGGTCATCCACGCTCGCCCCCTTGCGCAGCGCCTCGTACATGACAAACTGTCGCTCACTCGACGACTCAACCAGCATGGTCATCAACTCGTCAAGAGATCGCTCATGGAAGTCCTTGGCAAAACCAAGCCCGGAGCGCCCAATCTCGAGGGATCGGATGGACTTTTGAAAGGCCTCTTTATACGTCTTGCCGATGCTCATCACCTCGCCGACGGCGCGCATCTGGGTGCCGAGTTTATCCTCGGCATCCGCGAACTTTTCAAAGGCCCAGCGGGCGAACTTGACCACTACATAATCCCCCCAGGGTTTGTATTTATCGAGCGTCCCCTCTCGCCAGTAGGGGATCTCGTCCAGGGTCAGGCCGGCGGCAAGCATCGACGAGATCAGGGCGATGGGAAAGCCCGTAGCCTTGGAGGCCAGGGCCGAGGAGCGTGAGGTCCGGGGATTAATCTCGATTACCACCACCCGGCCGGTCTGGGGGTCGTGGGCGAACTGGATATTGGTACCACCGATGACTTTGATCGCCTCCACAATGTCGTAAGAGTATTGCTGGAGGCGCTGCTGCAAGGCGGGATCGATGGTGAGCATAGGGGCAGTGCAGTAGGAGTCCCCTGTGTGTACCCCCATGGCATCGACGTTTTCGATAAAACAGACGGTGATCATCTGGTTCTTGGCGTCGCGCACCACCTCGAGCTCTAATTCCTCCCATCCCAGGACTGATTCCTCGACAAGGACCTGCCCGACGAGACTTGCCGCAAGGCCACGGCTGGTAACAATGCGCAATTCCTCAACGTTGTAAACCAAACCTCCTCCCGTGCCACCAAGGGTATAGGCCGGCCGTATAACCACCGGATAGCCGAGCTCAGCGGCGATCCGCTCCGCATCTGCTACGCTATAGGCGATCTGGCTTTTCGGCATCTCGATGCCCAGCCGATTCATGGTCTCCTTGAAGGCGAGGCGATCCTCGCCGCGCGTAATGGCGTCGATCTCGACCCCGATGACCTTGACGCCATATTTTTCAAGCACGCCGGTGCGCGCCAACTCGGAAGAAAGATTCAAACCCGTCTGACCGCCCAAATTCGGCAGGATCGCATCTGGGCGCTCCGTCTCAACGATCTCCGCCACCGTTTGGAGGTTGAGTGGTTCAATGTAGGTGACGTCAGCCATGCCCGGGTCCGTCTGGATGGTAGCGGGATTTGAATTGACGAGCACGATTTTGTACCCGAGCTTACGGAGGGCCTTGCAGGCCTGGGTGCCGGAATAATCGAACTCGCAGGCCTGCCCGATGACGATGGGACCTGAACCGATAATCATTACTTTTCGGATGTCATCGCGTTTCGGCATAGAAAACTCCTTTTGGTAACTCGTGTGATATATTCAAGCGCAGGGCCAGAATTAAAACATCTCGGAGTAATCACGAACTGGAAACCGCCTGAGAGTATAGGGAAGGGACCTGTGTGTGTCAAGGTCGAAAAACTTCGTCCACTCCTTGACTATACCTTTCGATGAAGCATATAGTACAGCAAACAAAGACAATTCGTAAAGGGGTCACTATATGAACAGAAAAGAGAGACTTGTGGAGGAATTTGAGTTGGGTAAGGAAGATGAGGCCGTTGGCGAATACGAGGCACTGACAGACGGGTATCTCCACATCACTACTTCGCTTATTGCCGATGAAGTGGCTTCCCTGTTCGGAGACCGTACCGGGGTCGCCGTCGACCTAGGGGCCGGCCCAGGTGGCCTGGTCAAGGAGCTGGCCACCCGTTTTTCTTCGCTGTTGGTCATAGGAGTGGACATCTCTCCCCCTATGACCAAACTGGCCAGAGACCGGCTTAAAGCCGACGGTATGAATAATGTGGTGTTTGTGTTGGCAGACGTGCACCACCTCCCTTTCCGGCCCCAATCCGTAACAATGGTTGTCAGCCAAGGGTCAATACATCACTGGCGAGGGGTGAATATCGCCCTGGAGGAGATCAAACAGGTCCTCGCTGAGGGAGGTTTCGTCTATCTCAGTGATCTGAGACGCGATGCCCCTGAGGAAATGGTGCAGAATATCGCTGCTCTGTTAAACAAAAAACAGGCCCGAGCGTTTTTAAATTCGGTACGGGCGGCCTATACCATCGAGGAGCTTACCGCCTTGGCCGCCGACGCCGGCCTGACCAATATGCGCGTGGAAGCGGAGGCATTCTCCCGCAGGGCCATTGCCCAGAACATAAAAAAGTTAAGGGGGTCACCTATGAAGGGGCTGCGCCAGGACGCTCTCAACCTCCGCGTAGTGAGCGGAAGCGGCAAAAAATAAGTGATGAGGGGCATATAGGCGTCATCGTGCAACCCTACCCTGCCCTAAAGGAGGACATCAGGAAAAATATATGGGAGCGTATGGAGGCCGAAAGGCTCTCCCTAACCCCCCAGGGTACCATCCCTACCTTTCCCGATCAAAACAAGGCGGCCGAGAGGCTGAGAAGGCTGGAGATCTATAAACGGGCCGACACCGTTATGGTCCCCCCTGACCAGGCCCAGTTGCAGGTCAGGATCAACGCCGTAATGGATGGGAAACGCTTGATCATGGCCAGTCCTGGCTTGCGCGATGGCTTCTACCTGTTGCACAAGAGTGAAATTAAGGCAAGAGATTGGAAAGACGCCGCCCGCAGCTCCGGGGTACGCCGATTCGGCAAAAAGCTCGCGACCACGCATTTTGAGATAGGAACGGTGGATCTCATGGCCACCGGCGCCGTTGCAGTGGGGCTCAAGGGCGGGAGGATCGGCAAGGGGAGCGGGTACTTCGATCTGGAATACATGATCTTGCGAGAGATCGGCTCAGTAGACGAAATAACCCCCATCTGCGCCCTGGTGGACGATTGCCAAGTCCTGAAAGAGGTGCCTATGGAAGCAAAGGATGTCGCTGTGGACTTGATCTGCACACCCACGAGGATCATCACCACCGAGCGGCCTCTCTCTCGTCCTACCAAAATCCCCTGGGGCCTCTTAAATGAGAAATACATCAAGGGGATGCGCCCCTTACGGGAGTTGAGCCGGAACAATGAAGAGAAAGATTAAGGTCCACGGTCCCCTCGGTATCCTGATTTTCATCCTGGCCGCGGTCATGCTGGGCCAGGGGCGTGAGCCCTTTGCCACCTATTTCTACTCTTTTGCCTGGTGGTCCTATATCCTGGCGGCCGATGCAATGGTCTACTGGATGCGGGGGGAATCCCTCATCGTGAACAGGACCCGCACATTCCTCCTCATGATCCCCCTCTCCATCTTCATATGGTGCATCTTTGAGGGATTTAACTTCAAACTGGCTAATTGGCACTACATCACTGTACCTCAGGAACTCTGGAAAAGATGGATCGGCTATGCCGTGGCCTACGGGACGGTCCTGCCGGGTCTGTGCGAGACATATCACCTCTTCAAAGCAGCCCGGCTCTTTCGCTCGGCATCAATAAAAAGACGACGTCTTACTTCACAATTCCTCCAAATTACGGGCGCAGTAGGTATCATATCACTGGTCTCCTCGCTCCTCTTACCCCGCTATTGCTTTCCCCTGGTCTGGATCGGCTTTGCCCTTCTTATCGAGCCTTTTCTGTATCGCTTTGGTGATGACTCACTCCTGCGGGATATGGAGAAGGGCGAACTCACCAGGCTCCTGACTCTCCTGGCTGCGGGTTTGGTGTGCGGATTCCTGTGGGAGTCGTGGAACTTTTGGGCCCAGACAAAGTGGATCTACACCGTTCCTTTCTTCGAGCGGTGGAAACTCTTTGAGATGCCCGTGTTGGGATTCGTCGGGTTTCCTCCCTTCACAGTAAGTGCCTACGCCATGTATCACATGCTTCTTGTGGCGATGAGGCGTAGGAAAGCGTGGATGCGGGTTATCCTATGGTCGGCGATAGCAATATTTTGTCTCTCCTGTTTCGCCGGTATCGACCACTACACCGTGGTTTCCTACATACCAGAGGTTAGGGACCTACCCGGGGTACAAGTCGAATGGAAGGAACGTCTCCGAGATGCGGGTATCAAGAAGGTCCAGGACCTTATCCAAAAGGGAGCGCCGCACCTTGTCCAACTGGGTATACCCCAGCCCGAAGCAGAAGAACTTATACAAAAAGCCGAATTTATTACCATGAAAGGGATAGGTTTAGAAAACTACCACCTGCTCCAAGAGACAGGGGTCGAAAACATCTCTATGCTCTCCCGGCAAGACCCAGGGAACTTATACGTGAGATTGCAAGAGATAAACCGTCGGCTCCACCTAACCCGGTGCCCCCCTGCCCCGGCCATTGTAAGGCTCTGGGTACGGGAGGCACAAAAAAAGGTCAAATGAGATCTTGGGGTACACAGGCCGAGACGATAGCATCACACGAAGCAGAGGTAAAGGGCTCCCCCCTCTGCCAGCCCGATGAATGCAAATCATGCGGTGCCTGCTGTGGGCTCTATAATTACCAGGATAACAGCCGCGTGGTACTAACCGAGAGGCTGCGCAGGGGGACGGAGTGTTTCGCCGCATTTCACAGTAATCCGGACCGTTACAGGCACGAGGCGGCGGCCTTAGAGGGCCCAAAGCTCTATGAAACCATCTACAATTGTGAATTCCTCGGCTTTATCGATGAGGGTCACAAGCGGGTCGGGTGTCTCTTGCACCCTCAGCTCAACAAGGGTACGGACCTGCGCGGGATCTCTTTTTATGGAGCGGACCTTTGCCGTCAGCACCTCTGCCCTAGCCATGAAAAGCTCACAGCAATAGAAAAAGAGGTGGTCATTCGCCTCCTGGATGACTGGTACCTCTACGGCCTGTGCATCACCGATATAGACCTTATTAAATCATATCTCTTCAACATTCAAAACGCCGTTGGAGAGGAGTTTAATCCCGCATGGCTGGACACAAAACCCACTCTTAAAAAGTTTATGAAAGAGTTCTTTTCCTGGAAGGAGCAATGGCCTTTTCGCCGGAAGGAAGCTTTCAGGTTCGGCAAGTACTACTTTCTGGAGGAGGAGTATCATATCGCCCACATCGATTATAGGGGACTTGGCCTCGATCCATCACCGTATGATGCCATATTTCTTTCTTTTGCCTCCGAGTTCAGGGACAAGACAGAGGTCTCGGCGGCAGAGGAAATGGTGCGTAAAAACATCGAAAGGGTTATCGCACTCTATCTTACGGGCTGACGATAAGGGAAGATTTTTGTTTTTGTTCTTGTTCCCCTCGCTCGGTCTCCAACAACCCGTAGAGGGACTTGAGTATAAGATTCCAGCAAAAGGGATTGGGATCAAGAGAACTAAAAGATGTCTTGAGGTCAACGGCAGCGCTCATAGCCATGCTGGCCTCTTCCTCCCGCCCTCTTTTCCACAGGATATAGGCCGCCTCCTCGAGGCGTCTCTTCCACAACAGCCTTTTTTTTGCAGGTATGAGCCCCTCTAGGGCCTCTTGATAAAGGGAACTGAGCCGTGCATCTTTCTGCTGTGGGGTAAGGACAAGGTGACTTTTTTCGGCCTCCTTGATGGCCTCCGCATAGGGTCGCACCTCATCGGGGTGCAGAAACCATGAGGAGAAGGGTGGAATCTTATGGAGCTCCCCCGATTCTTTGAGAAGCTGTGCATTATCCTTGACCGAATCCTCCGGGACATGCTGGTAGATGAGGGGAAGGGAAGCATCCCACGTTATGTCCCGCAGCTCCTGCTTGATTTCCTCGTATCCAAGGGGGATCGCTTTATCAAGCTTCTGCGAGAGTTCGGCGGCCTCGTGCAAAAGATGCACGTTGTATCCTCCGGGGACCTCCACTACCGGAAACTCCTCAGAGGAGAGGGAAGCACCGATAAACTCCTTTATACCCTTCTTTGTGAGGTCGGTGACCTCAAGGCGCTGGATCCCCTCCTGGTCATTTACGATGCTGAAATACACCCGCATTCTTCCCTGAGGACGGGGGCGTGCAATGATGATGACCCTGCTCCCCGTGGAGTCCATAGCACCCACATACCCCTGGGGTGCTTCCGTTTGAAGGGGCCGTAGTATCGGTTTCTCATGCGAGGATTGCTGTTCCCACTGCACCCCCTTCTGTCTTAAACGGTAGAGGGACCTCTTAATGGCCTTGATACTCCCTTTGTCATGAAGGATCGTCATCATCTCTTCAAGGAGGAAGGCCGTCTGGGGAGTAGGTACCCCTGCGAGGGCATCAATGAGGGGGATGGCAAGAGCAGGCTCGGCCGCAAAATAAGAGGAGATCCTCTTCAGAATCTCCTCGGGTCTGACTTCTCGAGCCTGGGCAGCCTCCACTTCCTGGAGGACTTTGCTCATCTTCACTCTCAATTGCTGCTCATCCGCCTCATTGCCTTTCCCCTGTTTTTCCATCTTTCTTTATTCACCTTCACTCCGTCACTGAAACCACGGTATACCCAGCTTTCTCAATTGCCTTAGCCAATGGTTCCACATCACACTTAGCAAGTCGGAGATAATAGACTCGTTTCGTGCGGTCTTGGTGAGCAGACATACCGACACTGATGATCTCGCTGCCATGGTCCCTGATGATCTTGGAGACGTTTTCGAAGGCATGCGATTTTCCTCCCAAGATGACATCGATCCGGGAACTCTCATGTAAGATCCCCATGACCTCAATAAAAGCAGCCATAATATCGGCAACCGTAATAACCCCTACCAATTTGCTATTATCCACAACAGGCAGCCCCCCGATGCCGTGACGATACAGGAGCTCGGCCGCCTCCTCAAGATTGGCCTCTGGTGAGATGGTGAGGGGGTCGTTGATCATGATATCACCTATTGATACCTGCTCAATGAGGGAGGCGAGGTAGGCCCCGCGGATGTCGCTCTCAGTCACCCACCCGATCAATTCTCCTTCTTCGACGACCGGCAAGTGACGGATGGAATGTTCTTTCATGAGGTTGATGGCATCGGTAATGGTGGCCTCTTTCCCGATGGTCACCACCTTCTTGGTCATCCTCTTTTTAACCTTCATCGCATAACGCCTCGCCTTAATCTCTGTATGGTTACTAAAGCACAGCCACTATGAAAAAGCAAGAGGGAACCATCATACCACTTGCACAAGAAGCCTCACCCGAGTATAAATAGTATATCCCCTTATGAAAAAAAAGGGGGGGGTATGAGGATACGGCACTACACGGATGCAACACTGGAAGATTTAGACAGAGAAGGCTTTCAGGGGGTAAAGGCGAGGTATGTTATTACTGATGAAGAAGGGGCGCCTCACTTTGCCATGCGTGTTTTCGAGTTTGAACCTGGTGGCCACACCGCACTCCATCAGCACCCTGAGGAGCACGAGATATTTATCTTAGAGGGAACGGTTACCGCGGTCAATAATCGAGGTGATGAGTTTCCATTGGAACCCGGTCATACCCTGTATATCCCCCCCCATGAATCACACCAATTTAAGAATCCATCGGGGAAAGTGTCTAAAATAATCTGTTTAGTCCCTTTCCTGGACAGCTGAACCTGCGTAGCACTCTGGAATCCATGCAGGGCGGTACATAGGTTGACAGGATGAGCGGAGGGGATCATGCACGAGGGTAAGAATATTCATACGGTCTTTATAAAAGGTTTTTCCTTTCTACTTTTCTTCATACTGCTCTTCCCAACCAATGCCTTCGTACAAGATATCAAGGGAATACAAGAGCTGGTCAAAGACTTACAGGATGAACAACCCCTCGTCCGATGGGCCGCGGCTGAGCAGTTGGGAAAGACTCAAGATGCCAAGGCAGTAGGGCCCTTGATAGAGGCACTGCAAGATGAGGACGCCGGCGTGCGCAGGGAAGTGGTAAAGGCCTTGGGGGCGATCGGAGACCCACAAGCGGTGAAACCTCTTGGGAAGATGCTGGAAGATCAAGAAGAATTCGTGCGTGTGCATGCCCTCGGTGCCTTGGAAAAAATCGGCGGTGATGAGGCAGTAAATTTGATCATCGCGGCGCTGAAGAACGCAAACCCCTTGGTGAGAATAAACGCTGCCACCTCTCTGGGGAGAATAAGAAATGCAAAAGCCCTTGGTCCTTTGGAAGCAGTGGCTCAGAATGATGCCCTTTCATATGTGCGTTTTGCGGCCCAGCAGGCACTGGCGCAGATCAAAAACGAAGGGATCGTGATACCCCCCGCAAAGGAACGGGTAACGAAGGTCGTTGCGGATGATAACAGGGCAGCAATAATGACCGAAATGAAAGAGGTGACTGAAAGGATCAAAGAGGAGTACGGCTTGCAGTTAGATTATCAAGAGTATGACATTATGGAGCTTCTTGACATCGAGGCACGGATGCAGATGAGGCTCTCGAAGGATACAATTGAATCCTTGTTAGGAAATATTTTGACGCCGGAGGATATGGAAAGAAACAGACATCTTTTCATGCCACCAAAATAAATCTCATTGAGCGACTTTATTTACATGTTTCCTGTTTGCATACGGTGAACAATTATAACAAGATCGTGGGAGATCATTACCAGAGCTCTTGGAGCTATCCTGCTTTCCCTCCTTTGGGAGGACTCAATTGCAATCATCGCAAGAAATCACATGAATTTAAGAAAAGAACATCATAAAAAGGCCTAAGAAATGTCTGACAGTAATGAATGGGGAAACGATCAGTCGGTACAAATCATGCGAAAAGTTTTTAAAGAAATCGAGACGGCCCAGTATGAATTCCTCCGTCAGCTTGATGTACCACCCTATGACCATCGCTTGCAAGGATGGCGGGAGAGAGCGCTCGCCCTCTTTGAGAAGGGGTGGAGCATTGCACATCGGAGAGGGGTCATCTTCGATGAAAAAATCGCCTCCGCTTTCTATATCCATTGTCTTGCGAAGGTTATTGGTTCAGAAGGGAACACTATCACTGAAAACATGTTGCCCAAGATAGAAGGCTTAGAAAAACTTTTCACGGAGATCTTATCATAAACCGTTTGCGTTTATTCGGCCGCTGCCGCATATATCATGATCCTGTCACGCCGGTTTTAACGGCACCGGCAGCAATCGGGTGGGACGCGTGGTTTCGCACCATTGATCTCGTCACCCCCCAGAGTCTCAAAGGAAAAGAACTGCTTATGCGAACTCGCGGGTGGTGGACCGTCGACCCTGCTGAAATCCTGCCTATCGTTGAAGAGCACGGTAAGCTCGTTGTGGGTGAAAACGGCGAATTAATAGTAGAATTCACCGATCAAAAGTCATGTGATGCCCTTTCATCGGCGCTCTCAGAGAAGTTTGGTGACCAGGTCCTGCTCGCCCCCTAGGACCTGAGACATGTGCCGATTACGTATAAGGAAAATGACAGGCTACGTGTCTATTGCTGAGTAGGCGTAATGATGGCGCTTCTCGCGCACATATCTCTTGTTGACGCGGGCATCGGAATCTAAAGGGACAACCTATCTTAATTTGTCTTGTGGAACCCCCCTCAGAGGCATCTTCCCAATTACCGCGGGCGCTTTCAATGAGGAGTTTCGTATACGGATGCAATGGTTTCGTGATAACTAACGAACTTGGGCCTATCTCCACGAGTTGCCCGGCGAGCATGACCCCCATTCTATCACTGATTTTGCGAGCAAGTCCGATATCATGGCTGACAAAAAGCATAGTCAAACCCCGTTCGATCTGGAGATCGAGCAAGAGCTTTAACACCTTTGCTTGAACACTCGGATCGAGAGAGCTCGTGGGTTCGTCGGCTATAAGCATGAGTGGAGAAAGCACCAGGGCACGGGCAAGACAGACGCGCTGGAGTGCTCCCATGTTAAGTTCATGAGGATAACGCCTCAAAAAGGCATCATCCGTGGAGAGATGGACATCAGCCAAGATCGATTTGACCAGTTCCTTTTTCTCGGCGTGATCCTTTTTCTCACCGTGTATCGTGAGCGGTTCGGCGACGGCTTCATATACGGAGAAACGGTGGCTTATGGATTCAGCGGGGTTTTGGTAGATAACCCCGACCTTTTTCGCAAGGGACTTGTGATCCTTCTTCATCCACGCGTCCATGTCGTGCCCATAAAACATGCGCCTCCCCTGGTTCGGTTTGATCACACCCGCCGCAATCATGGCCAGCGTCGTCTTCCCTGATCCCGTTTCACCCACGATAGCGAGGAGTTCCCCGGACCTCACGTTCAGATCGAGGGGATTGAGCGCAGCCGTCTTGCCATACCGTTTGGTTACCCCTTTGAGCTCAAGCATGGTGACGATGCCGCGACGGAGACAACGCACCGTGTGGTCTTCCACCTTTTCCAAAGCAACGACGCCTTCGGTGCACGATTCGATAGCCTGCGTGCACCTATCGTGGAAAAGACATCCGGTAGGCGGTGCGTGGACGCCGCTATGAGACAACTTTGGGACCTGAATATGCGCATGGCGATACTGTGCTGCATCCCCATGACCGTGCTGATGGATGATGCGATAGAAGGCGTCGCCGCGGATTCCACCGAGATCACGTGCGGTCTCCATGGCTGGGTACGACCTCCCGAGGGCCATCGTATAGGGGTGCAACGGGTGTGAAAGCATCTCATCTGCGGGCAAGGTCTCCATAATCTGGCCAAGATAGAGAACGGCCATGATTTCGGCATTGTGCATGGCAAACTCTAGGTCATGGGTGATCAAAAGAAGCGCCTTTCCACGCCCCTTGGCTTCTCGTATAACCTCAGCCACAAAACCCTTGGTCAGGGCATCGAGGGCGGACGTCGGTTCATCAAGAATAATTACCGCCGGATCCAAGATCATGGCCATGGCCAAGAGACCCCGCTGGACTTGGCCTCCGCTCAGTTGATGGGGGTATCTGTTGTGGAACTCTTTTGATAGACCTATCTCCTCTAAAAAGCGCGTTGCCTTGTCCCGTGCTTTATCCCTACTCAATCCTTCGTGTTGGATAAGCGGTTCGGCCACCTGATCGATAATCCGGTGGACCGGATTCAGGCTCGCGGCCCCGTCCTGAAAGACCATGGACAGCCTCTTCCAGCGAAGCCGGTTGAGGGCCACTTCGTCGGAAAAATCGATCTCCTCCCCGTCTAATAAGACCTCTCCTTTATGATCGGCGTTGGCCGGAAGCAGCCCGAGACAGGCCTTGCCAAGGGTGGTCTTACCGGAGCCTGATTCTCCGACCAGGGCAACACACTGTCCCGCTTTGATTTCGAGACTCACGTCTTCAAGGGCCTGGATACTGTGGTCTCCGTCCCGGTATATGACGTTGAACTTTATGATATCGAGACTCATAAGGTCTTATCCCATCTTACATCTAACGCTCGGATTTCTAAAATTATGCAACCTCAGCACCTCGCAATCTGGGATCGATAATAGGTTCAACTGCGTGCCCGATAAATGTCAATCCGACGATAGTCAGTGACAACGCGATTCCTGTAGGGACAAGCCACCACTGCCAGACGTTTAAATAACTAAACCCAAGTGCGTCCCGCATCATCATGCCCCAACTGATTGTAGCCGGATCACTGATCCCCAAAAAGGCAAGCCCTGCCTCCAAAAATACAGCCCTGCGGATACCGTATATGAAATCAACCAGAAGAATCGGGCCAAGCGCAGGGATGATGTGCCGCCAGGCTAGGTAGGATTTTCGAGCGCCGAAAGACCGCGCCGCAGCAATATATCCTCGCTCTTTCAGAGAAAGCGTTTGCGACCATATAATCCTGGCCCCACTCTCCCAGCTCAAGAGCGAAAGAAGCACTATAAGGACCAGGATGTTGGGTTTGATATAGGCGGCTATCACAATAATCACAATAATCATAGGAATCACTATAAGGCTGTCCACCAGCCTCATGATTATCCGTTCGTAGAGTCCGCCGATAAGCGCTGCTGACACGCCGCATATGCTCCCGAAAAGGACTGCAAGAGCGCCCACGCTAAATCCAACGAGTAGTGAGGTCCTGGCACCATAGAGCAATTGGCTCCAAATATCCTGACCGACGTGATTCGTGCCCAGCCAGTGACTCATAGACGGAGCAAGCAGGGATGACACTGATTGCTGCTGGGGGTCATAGGGAGCTATCAACGGCGCCAAGAGAGCCGCCATGATCATCACGAGCAGGATGACAAAACCAATGATAGCGGGACCGCTCCCCAGTATTTCCTTTTTTACGTTAATGTGCACGACTCACCCTCGGGTCCAGTTTACGATAGGAAAGCTCGACAAGGAAATTGGCAGCAAGTACGGCGACAGCCACCACCAAAAACAGACCTTGGATAACCGGATAATCACGGGCCATCATGGCCTCATAAGTAAGGTAGCCCACGCCGGGGTAGGCAAAGACCAACTCGACAAACAGGGCGCCGGTAAACACCCGCCCGGCCCAGATACCTGTCTGGGTAACGACTGGCAGGAGAGAGTTCCGACCGGCATGACGATATTTGACCGCATGCGGGGGGAGACCCTTTGCCCTGGCAGTGAGTATATAGGGCTCCTTAAGGACGGTGATCATCGTGTTGCGCGTCAACAGATAGCCGCCTGAGAGATGTGCCAGGGACAGAGCTGTTACCGGCAATACCATATGGGTGACTATATCCGCCACGGAAGCCCATCCCGTTAGGCCGGAATATGGCGTCAACGCCCCGGCAAGGGGAAAAATACCACCAATCACACCGAACACAATAAGCAACACCATCCCCACAAAGAAGTCCGGAAAACCGTTCAGGCTCATCAGTCCGGCAAGCATGGTGCGGTCGGTCCAGGAGCCTCGCCGCCACCCGGACTCAACGCCGAGGACTATCCCCAGTATTGTGGAAAGTACCAGCGAAGTCCCTACCAAAAGGAGGGTCCAGGGCAGGCGGCCGAGCACAACTGAGAATACCGGTGCGTTATAGTAATATGAATAACCCAGTTCTCCCCGTAACAGTGCCAGAACGTAGGCGCCCACTTGCTGCCATATCGATTGGTCGAGGGCGAAGCGCTCTACAAGCTCTGCCTTGAGCTGTGGGGTCATGGCAACCAGTGCCTCTTCTCCATAGATTGCCATAAGCGGATCTCCCGGCATCATTCTCGGCAGGAGGAAATTCAAGGCCAGAATGAATACAAGGGCGATACCGTACGTAATGATATGCTGCCTGCTCAACATTGCAGATTGACTTATTCCGAGGGTTTCCCGCTTTGTCCCTCACGCGTGTCTGGTGGCGAATCAGCAGCCAATTCCCTGTGGATACGCTCAAGCCAGGGTGGTATCTTCACTTCACCGACGGGATAGTAGCTGGGGTTGTACGGCTTGATATCTATGATCGGACTGCCATCGATTGCATCGAGCCCCCGTACTGTGAGAAGATTACCTCTGTGCTCAAGCAACCTCACGACGGTAGCACACAGGGGGTTGGGCCGAGCGGGGCTGCACGTGGCAAAAATTCCCACCAGCGGTAAATCCTTCCTCCCCATGGGATGCGCCTTCACGAGTGAGCGTCCCATGTGAGGAACTCGATGGGCCCAATACAGCACCAGGCAATGGGAGAAGTCCTCAATCTCATCGAGGATGCCCGTAAAGGCCTCTGCTATCACAATCTCGGAAACAACATCTTGTCTTTGCTTTGCTCTAAGCGCCCTCCTCTTCCGGCTTAAATCACCGGACTCAGCAACCAGACTCGGTTCTTTCAGGGGGCTTTTTACCACGCCTACCTGCCTCAGTAACATATTGATTCGCTGTTGACCATCACGTTTTGTTGGCGACAATCTCGTCCTCCTTCTCTGTCACTTCACAAAAGCCATCCTGTTCAAGGGCAAGGGAACACCGCTGGCAACACCATCCCTGGTAAAATAAAGATCGATATTCCCATCGTGTGCCCAGTACCACTGGGGGTAATAAAGAGTGAGCGCCGGCAGTTCCTCGGCATAGAGCTCCTGAATCTCAAAAATAATCCTTTTCCTCTTGTCAGGATCCATCTCCGTAATCTGGGTCTTGAGGAGTTGGTTTAACGTTTTGTTGGCGTCATATCGGGCGCTGTTAAATCCACTCCCCGTAATGACCCTATTTAAAACCGAGGGCTCATAGAGACCTCCATGCCCATATATGGACAGGTTAAAGTCCCATGCCGCTACCTTGGCGTCAACCGTCTTTGCCTCCAGGGTCTTAAAGTCTATCCTAATACCGGCTTCAGTCAGTTGCTGAGCGACAAAGTGCCCCACGTCCTTGAACTGAGCGGTCGTCATAAGTTCCAACCTCAGTTCCTTTCCGTCCTTGCTAAAATAGGCGCCTTCCCGTTTGTACCCGAGTTCTTCCAGCAGGCGCCCTGTCAAAGACGGGTCGTATCGATACTGCGGCGTTTTGGGATTATACCAAGCGCTGGTCGGCGGCACCATCCCGGGGCTGCCGGCAACTGCGTGTCCTCGCTGGGTAATCTGCACCAGTGCGTCTCGATCTATGGCGTATGCCAACGCCTGGCGGAATTTTTTGGAGGAGAGGGGCGACTTCTTATGGTTTATGGTCATCTTCGCATTCCAGGCGACCGGCGCCGTAATGATGCTGAGGCCTGCCTCTTTCATATCGGAGACAACCTCGGGGGGTATCGAACCTGCATCTGCCGACCCTCCCTTCAATGCCGCGGGGATCATCTCTGCGCTAATCTTGACTACTTTGATTTCTTCCACCGCCGGTTTCCCGAGGTAATACATATCAAAAGGTTTATAGAGATAGGTGCCGTGCCCTTTGCTGTAATCGGCAAGCGTATAGGGTCCGGTGCCGATAACCGCCTCAGGTCCTGTGAATTGATCGGGCTGGTCGACACCCTCCCATATGTGCTTCGGCATAATGGGCTGAGTTCCCGCCACGTCATGCAGGAACGGGGCATAGGGACGGCTGAGGTAGATTTTTACCGTATAGGGATCCACGGCCTCCACTGACTTCACAATCGTGTTATCGACCCACGCATAGGGGTGTTCTTTGGTGTATTGAAATGTAAAGACGACGTCCTCTGCGGTAAAGCTGACTCCGTCGTGCCACTGCACATCCTTCTGCAATCGAAACACATAGGCATTTTCATCGGCATGGTACTCCCATTTGCTGGCCAGCTGCGGCACGAAATCGGCCGCATCCTTCCAGACCAGCGTCTCGAAGATGAAACTCATCATGATATATCCAGGGCCGCGGGAATAATGGGTGTAGGGTGATGGATAGCCCCAATCGCCGGTGTTGTCGGCTATTGTATACGATTGCATTTCTCCTGAGTCCCGGCTGCATGATGTAAATAACAGCAATAAGCACCCTACTAGTACGAAGCCGATTGTTATGAGAAACAGGAGTCTTTCCCAGATTATCGCTTTCATACATTTCCTCCTTCAGTTCTATGATATTGCAAAAAAAACCACGACTGCCTCCACCCCTTCAGGGGTGAAACGCCTTCGTGGCTTCATTCTTTCCAGATAACTATTAAATCTTTACGGCTATTGTAGTTAACCAGGCTTCCTGCCTGTATTGGACGACTTCAGTTCCTTTAAGATAGTATGCCTGAAAGAGATTTGTCAAGGTTTATAGCTTCAGCGTTATCGTTTCTCTTGCCTTTACTCTTGGTAAGCGGATATAATGACCGGCATTGAGGAAATGGCCGAGGAGCTTAAACAAAAAGGAGGTTGACGGGGGATGAAGCGGCTCATGACCATACCCATGGCGTTCTTCATGCTTTTGTGCGCCCTTCTTCCTCAAGCGATCGGGCACCCGTCGATACCGGGAGAGGTCAAAAATGGGATCAGTTTTCACTACCGGGTCCAAAAGCTGGGGAACACCATCATCACGGCCTCGCTCTCTATAGAGCGGGATGGCCCTCTACACGTAATAAGGGCCGCCGTGGATACTACCGGCATTATCCGCCCCTTTTTTAAGATGCACAACCGTTTCTGCTCCTATGTCAAAGAGGACGACTTAGCTCCGTGGCGATATGTGAAAAGGATAAATCAAAGAGGGGTCTTCGCCCAAAAAAAACTCTACACCGACATCCTCACCTTCGATAATAATAGCGGCAAGGTAATGGTGGAACGAGTAGACCCCCATACCGTGGAAGAGGTGACGGTCCCCCCCAACACCTATGATCCCCTTACCATCTTCCTCAAATCTTTTCTGGAGGCAGAGGGGGAGGATGACAACCAGATAGAGATGACCATCTACGATGGAATCAAAATCAGAGAGGTGACATTCGCTGCGAAATGCACGGAGATCTCTACTCCCCTCTACGGCGAGGTAAAGGCCGTCTGTCTGGAGTCCGAGGTCCCCTTCAGCAGTCTGGGAGACCAAGAAGGGACCATAAAGATATGGTATACCGATGATGAGCGGAGGTTGCCCGTCAATATCACCCTGGAGCTCCCCTCTCTGGGAAGCGTGGAGTTTGAATTAGAGCGGGTTGAGGTATGGTAGGAATCTGCAAAGAGATGCGGTTGAACGCAGGTTATAAGAAAGACGAGATGCAATAAGCGTAGAGCATTGAGGGGGCAAAAAAGATCTTGGACCCTGCAACAGTGTTTTCTCCTTCACTCCAGCTTTTTCATAAGAGTCTCGCTATTCGCGCCGTCAATTCATCTTTGCTGCTTGTTTGAAGGCCCTTCTTCTTTCTCTCCCCAACCATAACAAGCGAAAAACCATATATGCCGAGGGGGAGAACAACGACTTGTCTAATTACATTAAATGGTTGCGGAATATTCAAAGTTAAACCAAGAAGAATTAAGATACAACCTATCGACATCAAAAAGAAACCCTTCCAAAGATATTCATACCATGCTTTCTTACGTGAATTCTTATAACAACATGATGTTAAGATTAAAGACACTGCAATTAAACTACATATTACAACAATTAATATCCTATATTCCCCAGACAATGAAATCATACTATTTCCTTTCTGTCTCGCCTCACCGGCATGGACTGGTGCTGCTGAATGCGGCGACATCGCAGTTTATCAGCAAAGTTTGATCGCGTTCCTTGAGATGCTGCTTTCATTGAGTCCTTTAATATATATCTTCAGTGCCGACGATGATGTTTTTCACAAAACGGGAGCAACTATAGCATGAGTAACATTAATGGGAGATTAAAATAGGATGAAGATTTATTCATAATTAGATTGAAAGCGGATGAATGGCAACGCACTATTTCAATAGTGCGCTAATCGTTTCCTCTGCTTTGGAGATTAAAGACGAATTGATTTAATCGGTGGTATTCTTGCCGGAAAGGAAGGAAATGAACGATTCTTACCTTTTCCCAAGCGTATCAATAAAATCAAAGAGTGCTGTCAAGGGTTGCCCGGAGACATTTCGGGGACGTTGTCCAAGTTGAACAGCGTCCCCGAATCCTTCCTCAATGTAATCCTTAATATCTGCTCAGGGCGTTCCTAAATGCCTCGAGATGATTGCCCGATGCATTCTTCAAGCTCTCAAACACAACCCTGACATCATCAGGGAGCGATTTGGCTAAAAATGATTCGTACATCGCAATGTTGTCAACCTCAGCCTTCACACAGGTTTCCAAGGCCACTTTCATATCATCTGGCACAATGAGATGCTCCTTCGCAGTATCTTTAGGCACCGCAAACCCGTACTTGGTAAACAGGGGTTCGAGCATGCTAACGTGCTGTTCTTCCGATTGTACGATGTTTGAGAAAGGACGTATAGACCCATACTTATCAATAATGAAGTAATATTCAGCGCGGGCCAAATATTCGTCCTGGATGGCATACGTCAGCATCTCTTCTAGCGTGGGATCAGCCGTTTCTTGCGCCCCCCTTGCCCCGAACATTTCCGCTGCATAGGCATACGCACCTAAGGTCAAAATGAGGCAGATTGCACCTACTAAAAATATGTTCCTTTTCATGGTTCCCTCCCTTTTTTCATCGATAAAAGTGTATTTGTTATTAATTGTAATTTTCATCTCCCAAACCACCTACCGCGGCTTAGGATCAATGTAAGCATCTTTTGGCATCAATCAAGAACAAAAAACCTTTTCTTTAGGACGACGCCATGGAGGATGCACCAGGGGACATAGAGAGCAATCAGGACGATGACAAGCCAGGAGAGGAGAGGTTCGTAGTCTTTGAAAGGGAGAAGACACAGTGCGACAATTGCCAGGACACACGCCCTGATGAAAAACGATGCCGGCTTTACGCTGCGCCGTCCCAAGAGGACTTGTTGGATAAAGCTGCGAAGATCATGCGGGTTGAATGGAATGGGTTCTGAGCCACCGGCATGCACGTGAAGAGACGTCAGGTAGAGCTGGCGGGTGCGTGCGAATCACCAGATGAAGACAAGAATAATGACGATTCCAAGAGCAATGTGATTCGTATCGACCATAAAAAGCTGACCCTGCATTACCGTTATGCTGATTGCGAAGCGAAGTGAACCAGCCTACCTCAACCGTAATTCACCACGTTTTCCTTTCATATCAAATAGTTATTGAGGTCCGACCCCAAGCGCCCCGTTCAGTTACGGGGTTCTTTTCGGTTGCTTATCTAACTTCTTTTTTATCTTTTGTTCCTGTTTTCTATTCTTCTGTTTCTGGCTCTTGTTTTTATCCTTCTTGCCGCCTTTGTCTCCCATTGTGTACATCCTTTCCTGTTATCAATTATCTTCTCGCCGCAAAGGGCGCTGCGTAGTAAGTTATGGTTTTTCGTATCTTCATTGTCCTTTCGGCCAACTATACATACACGCTAAAATAATGTTTCATAATGTATAACGTTCAGATCACCTGTGGCGAAGACGTCAGGTGAATTTGTTTGTTATAAGGATTTTCAGTCCATTTCAAAGCGTTGAAAATACATTTGGGTAACCCCGTTTTCAGTTTTTCTGTCAGCAAATATATTCTTTGCTCCACAGTGTGGGCACCGTATGAACCTGTCGTCATTTTGGTATTCAATTTTGTAAGCTTCTCCGGGAGCAAAAGTGGTTGATTCGTCTTCCATTAATAACCCGTTTTTAAATGCTTCTTTTCCACAGTTAAGGCATTTCACTTTTTCTAATCTCCTTTAAATGGTGATTAATATGCCGACTAATAAAGCTGAGTAAATTCTTGGTTGTCCAAAATGTAAGCAAGGGGGTCGCTTAAATGGGACTCTAAACTTATTTAAATATTTTATCATCCCCTCTTCCATCTTTTTATCTTTCAAGATATTAAATAGTTTTAGCTCCATTCCCTTTTTTTCTCCGATTTCCCCCTTGTCTTAAGTCAGGGCCTGACCCCGCTTCTTCACCTGACCCTGCATTACCGCTCCACTGATTGCGAGCGGAGTTGCGTTTTCCCCGTTGTCCTAAGTCAATGACTGTCCCTGTTTAATACTCCCTCATAAAATCATTCAATTTGTCCGCAGTCTGAGATAACTATCTTCTTGGAAGTCTGACCGCTCGCTGATCCATACTTTTCTATTTCCTTAATGACCTCCATTCCTTCTACAACCTTGCCAAAAACCACGTGTTTGCCGTCAAGCCACTCTGTCTTGACTAATGTGATAAAGAATTGAGAACCATTGGTATTCGGACCGGCGTTGGCCATACTTAACATTCCAGGGCCGGTATGTTTTAGTTTAAAATTTTCATCGGCAAATTTGTCGCCATAGATCGACTTGCCGCCGGTTCCGTCGTGGTTTGTAAAATCACCCCCCTGGCACATAAAATCATTAATGACCCGATGAAACGTGCTTCCCTTGTAACCAAATCCGCGTTCCCAGGTGCACAATGTCCTAAAGTTTTCAGCCGTCTTCGGCACGACATCGTCTGCTAATTCAAAAACAACTTTGCCCAAGGGATTTTCGTCGGCACTAATGTCAAAAAAGCATTTTACAGACATGATCATCTCCTTTTCTTCTTTATTAAAATTAAAATAATGTCAAGAGTAAACGGGCTGTTGCCCAAATAATTTAATTTCAGGTGATTTTATGTTAATATGTCCCAAATTCTTTGTTATTTGGGGGATAAGCTCA
>JAFGNJ010000016.1 GCA_016927065.1 Deltaproteobacteria bacterium | reverse complement strand
ATTCATCGTATGCGGAGACCCGGCCAGAAACAAGGTGCAGACACTGGCAGGCGGCCCCGGCACCGCTATCAAGGAAATAAAGCTGCCGGCAAAATGGGATGAACTCATGGAGAAAGCAGGATATCGTCCGTTGCAGGAGTTTTTCCTTAAATAGCAGCGGACCACGGCGTAGATAGGTGGTTTGAGATCTATGGAAGAAAGGGAAGAGAGAGTAGTGAGGCAGAGGCATTAGGTTGTACCGGCTTCGGCGCTCGGCACCCTTTTGTTGACGATGGGGTCGAGAGCAGCCGCTCAGACCGAGGTTCCGCTCATCACCATCCATGAGTTGAAAGGCACGACTGATCAGAGGGCGACCGTGTTGATACTCGACACGCAGCTTAGGGAGACAATGCGAGATTGCCTTGATAGGTGCGATTACTGATATGACAGGTGCTACCAGAAACGCACAATCACTTGCGAGAAGCGAAAGCGTATCCAACCAAACGCTTCAGCGGACGCGACTGAGGCGCGCCGCTGAGCTTAACGTTCAGGGGACACGCCATGAAGACACACGTTGAGTTCCGGCCCAATAAATTCCCACCCTATGAAGGCGAGGAAGAGCAGATTAACCCAGGTCTGTGGGGCAAGCGTCTTGCTCTGAGTACCTGGTGCAAAAGCTATCCAAGAGAGGAATCGAGATAGAGGAAATCATCGCAGAGGTATGGGGATGGTACATCCCCATACCCATCGAAGGATTCAGGCTGGCTATTTGTTGGACACCAATACGGGGATGATGACGTGTTCTTGTGCTTCACCGATCAAAACACCCCCGTCGTTAAGAAATTCTTCAAAAAGATAGACGCCACCCCCCAACTAACTCGTCTTACCGAGGCAATGCAGTTGATTCTTTCTTCGGATCCAGAGATCAAAGACGTGGTGTGGAGTGAGATTAAGTAGATTAGTGTAAAAAACTCACATCATCCACCCATAGCTTTCCCGCATCCCGTCCACCATCGGGTTGCTTAAAGGCAAAGGCCATCCCCATGAAGAGGAGGCGTTAGCGATTTTCAGGTAACTAGCGATCTTGAATGGGTTATGCTAGGGGGGAGTTTTAGTTGTCGGTTTGAGTAGGTAATTCACAATTCCCGCAAGAGCTTTTCCATCTGGGCCTTCATTTTTTGCACTTCCATATACAATTTCTTCGCCGCCGTGATCTCCTTGGTAGATGTTCTCAATTTCTTGAGGAGGCTATATATAATCAAAATAAACATCCTATTGGCCCCTTGAGAATGTTCGCCTATAAATTTGATGACGTCCTCTCTGTGTATTCTTATGACAAGTGAGGTTCCCGTGCTTTTCACGCTGGCAATCCTGAGCTCGGTCAAAAAAAGGGCGGCTTCTCCGAATATCTCCCCTTCTTCAAGGTTATAGATAAAGATGTCGTCCCCCTTTTCTTCGTAAGCGGAAACGGCAACAGACCCTTTGATCAAACAATATAAAAACTGGCTGACATCATCCTGGGAAATTATCGTTTCACCATCATCATACTCCATGAGTTCTGATCTTTTGACAAACGCTACAAATTCCTCCCCTGACATATACCGAAACAACACATTCTTTTTTATCATCTTCAAATAATCTTGAGGGTCTACCCTAACAGCCATCGTATATCCCTCCTTCAAGCAATACTGGAAATAGGGTGAGGCTGAGACTTTATCAATCAGCTAACTTAATCATTACAATGAGTTTTCATTAACAGATAGCATAACCACTATGAGCTGTCAACATGGGCAGATTGTTTATGAAAATGCCGTGTGGATGAAGATACGGCTAATCTTGCCGTATCTTATCACTCAGGGCGATTGGTGTCGGGTATTTAAATACCACAATATACGTTGACACGATAAACGTTACTATGGTGGTAAGCTGAATCAGAAAAGATGTTTTCGCCTCAATCCTACCTGCTGCGAATGCTCCATAGGCAACCAACAAAGAAAATTCGCTTCCCTGAGCAAGCCTTACCCCAAGCTCCTTGGCAATACGAGCGGGCTCTTTTGCGAATTTAAAGGCCTGTGCAAAAACCAAGGGTTTTATGCCAAGCACAATCCCCGCGAGAATCAAACCGGGGAGTACGATCTGTTCTGTAATGAAGAAATTGAATTGTGCCCCGATAGAAAAAAAGAATAAGATCAAGAAGAACTCTCTGACAGGTTTAAGCCCTTCCGCAATGACTAAGGCAATAGGTGATGCTCCGAGAGCAATCCCGGTGATGAATGCCCCTATTTCATACGAAAGTCCCAAGAGCTTGGCAGCCGCAGCCCCTAACAAACACCACCCTAAGGACATCAGGAAGATATAGTCTTGGATTACATCAAATCGTTTGAAGATCTTTAAGAGCACGTAGTGAACAAAAAGAAAGGCACCCGCAGAAAATGCCAGGGTTTTTAGGAGCAAAAATATTATTTCAAGATAGATAGTGGTTTTTGTGCTGCCATAGAGAAACAAAATGAGGCAAATGGCAAGGATGTCCTGAAAGAGTAAGACGCTTATCAGGACTTCCCCCATGTGCCTATGGTGCAGGGTGGTTGTCGGAATAAGCTTGAGGCTGATCACGGTGCTGGAAAACATAAGGGCCAACCCGACGATCAGGCTATCAGACCACGAGAAGCCGAACGCCATAGTCACAAGCGTGACGAGCAGGGTGAATAGTATGCACGTTCCTATGGTGATGAGGGCCGTTTCTTTCAGGAGTTTATACAGTTTCTGTGGATGCAGATGGAGCCCCAGGAGGAACATCAATAAGATAATGCCGAGATGCGAGATATGTTCAATGAGCGCCGGATTTTTGAGCAGTCCTATTCCCCACGGACCGATGATGATCCCCAAGGCAATGTATGCCAAGATAATGGGTTGCTTAAAATATAAAAATAACGTGGCGAGTATGGAGGCTCCGGCGAAAATAAGGGCAAGCTTAAAGATGATATCTTCAAAAGGCGCCACGTTTTTTTATATCTCCTTCATCTTTTGGTTCACACCTCGAATTCTGCTACCACGATGGTATGATCCGAAGGTTTTTCCGCGAGCCTCGGTTCCATGTCTATGGAGCAGCTGAGGGATGTATCAGCCAGGGGGGTGGTGGCGAGAATGTGATCAACCCGCCAGCCCAATCCCCGCTCCACCGCCTTGGGGACGCGGTAGTCGAAGAAGGTGTACTGCCCGGGCTCATCGGGGTGGTGCCTTCTGAATACATCCACCAGTCCCCATGATTTGACCTCGGCAAGGCCTTCCCACACCTGGGGGTTGAAACAGACATGTCCCTGGAGCCTCTTGGGGTTGTGCACGTCTATCTCTTCCGGCGCCACATTGAGGTCACCGCACCAGATAAGGGGTTGCGCCGCAGAATAGTGTTTTTCAAAATATGCCTTGAGGCGTTTGAACCATTGGAGCTTGTATTGAAAGCGGGGATCTTCCCGATCATATCCTTGGGGTACATAGGTATTGACTACCGGAATCCCTGCGAAGACCCCGCTGATAAGCCGATCTCCGTCCGCCAGTCCCCCGTCATCGAGGCCATAAGAGGCCTTCTCCGGTTTCTGCGGGGATGCGATAGCCACACCGTTGTATCGCTTTTCCCCCTTGAAAATTACCTGATACCCCACACCCTCAAAGTCCTCAAAGGGAAACTTTTCATCCTCCACCTTGGTCTCCTGCAGGCAGAAGACCGTTGGGCGATTCTGCTCTAGCCACGGTATAACGATGTGAAGACGGGAGCGGATGGAATTTACATTGTAGATGGCTATCTTAAATGTTCCCATTTAGCCTCTCCATAGGTATTAAACTCATTGTAGCACGATCACCAGGGGTTTTCTCAACAAAGGATTATAAAAAGAGTATAAAATAATGTAAAAATGACCTATTTTATGGGTTATTACATTTTTAAAGGGATTTCGAGAAGGTTATTCAATTTCTGTATAAGAGGACCTGGAAGGATTTAAAAAGCAAAGATGTTTAAAAAATGTTCATAAATAGGAAGAGGAAGATCGATCCGTCCAAATACTTTGTTCGGAAAGCTCAACATTAATGTAAGCTATTAATATTATTGATTTTTAACCATTGCCCATAGAATGGGCACCTCATTATAAATCCTTTAATCTCCATCGGTTAAGCGCCTTTTCCCTTGGTTTTTCCACACCTTGTGAACAGATATGGTTGATTTCTTTTTTGATAGTATTGATGTTCAATGCGTTTTTTCTTGGTTTTTTTTCACTATCTTGATAAAAGAGAGCGTGGTGCGTATATAATTCAAGGTGAGGGTGTTATGGTCAGCTCATGGAACGAAGAATGCGGTATCTTTGGGGTGTACGGACACCTTGAGGCGGCGAACCTAACCTATCTCGGACTCTATGCCCTCCAGCATCGAGGCCAGGAGAGCGCTGGGATCGTCTCTTCAGACGGCAAAGGGCTCTACGCCCATAAGGATATGGGCCTGGTCTCGGAGATTTTCAACAAGGATGTCTTGAAGAGGCTTCCCGGTCGCAGCGCCATCGGGCATGTCCGTTACTCCACGGCTGGTGCGACCCATCTAAAAAACGCACAACCCTTTGTCTTCGACTACTCTAAAGGGGGAATCGCCATCGCCCACAACGGCAACCTGACCAATGCCCAGGTCTTACGTGATCAATTGGAAAAAGAGGGGGCTGTCTTTCAGGGCACCATGGATACCGAGGTCATTATCCACCTCTTTGCCCATGCCAATACCGGCCCTCCTGTGGAACGCGTTATCGCTGCCCTGAAAGATGTCAAGGGCGCCTATTCCCTCCTCTTTCTCAACGAGAAGGAGCTCATCGCGGCCCGGGATCCCCACGGGTTCCGTCCGCTGGTGCTCGGCAGGATCAAAGACGGATATGTAGTAGGATCGGAGACCTGCGCCTTCGATCTCATCGGTGCCGAGTTCCTTAGAGAGATTGAGCCCGGAGAGGTCGTGCTGATCAATGCGGATGGCGTCCACTCCTTTCACCCCTTCCCCACGGCTCAGCACCAGTTCTGTATCTTTGAGTTCATCTACTTCGCCCGTCCAGACAGCTACATCTTCGGCCACAACGTCTATCAGGTGCGCAGAGAGCTCGGGGTCCAGTTGGCCGACGAGCATCCCGCCGAGGCCGATATGGTGATCCCTACCCCCGACTCCGGCATACCCGCGGCCATCGGCTACGCACACCGCTCCGGTATCCCCCTGGAGCTGGGGATCATCAGGAACCACTACGTGGGGAGGACCTTCATCGAGCCGCGGGATGCCATCAGGCACTTCGGGGTCAAGATAAAGCTCAACTCCGTCAAAGAAGCCATCAAAGATAAGCGGCTCGTGGTCCTGGACGACTCCATCGTGCGCGGTACCACCGTGCGGAAGAACATGCGGATGATTAAGAACGCCAGCCCCCAAAAGGTGCATGTGCGGATCAGCTGTCCCCCTATCATCGGTTCCTGTTACTACGGTATCGATACTCCTACCAGAGAGGAGCTTATTGCCTCCTCCCATTCGGTAGAGGAGATCAGGCAGTATATCCATGTCAACTCCCTGGGGTACCTCAGCTTAGAGGGGCTCAAGCGGTGCGTGGCCCCGAACGAAGACGAGTTCTGTTATGGCTGTTTTACCGGGGAGTATTGCCTCGAGCCTCCCCAGGATGATGCGCAGCTCGACTTCTTCATAAAGGAGGTGTGAGATGGATGCGAGGGCGCGCCTCCTGGAGATCATCCGGGAGCGATCGTACGAGGAGCGGGAGGTGACCCTCACCTCCGGCCGCACGAGCACCTTTTATATTGACGGCAAACAGACGACCCTCGCCCCCGAAGGGGCATACCTCGTCGGCAAGGTCTTCTATGAGATAATCAAAGGGAAAGCCGAGGCCATCGGTGGTCCCACCCTCGGCGCCGATCCCATCGTGACTGCCGTGGCCCTGACCAGTCATCAAGAGGGCCACCCCATTGCAGCCTTCATTATAAGAAAGGAACCCAAAGGGCACGGCAAGGGGCTCTGGATCGAGGGGGACAAGGCCCTGAAGAAGGGCGCGCGGGTTGCCATTGTAGAGGACGTGGTTACCACCGGGGGCTCTCTCTTGAAGGCCATCAGGATTGCGGAAGAGCACGGCCTGGTGGTGGTCCAGGCCTTGACCCTGGTGGACAGGGAGGAGGGGGGGAAGGAAGAATTGGCCGTACAGGGGTACAACCTGGAGGCGGTATTCACGCGGGGGGAAATCGTCGGGCGATGATACGCTTCCCCTCTGCAGAACACATCCTGCGGAAGATCAGGGAAGACAATCGCTCAGGGGCGGCGCAGCTCGCGCAAAAAGGGGCGCAGCTCCTTCTCGACTGTCTGAAAATTGAGAAGGCTGAGGAGATTTGGGCTTTGGGAAAGGCCCTGATAGATGCCCAGCCCAGCATGGCCCCCTTGGTCAATTTGGTCAATTGTCTCTTTGCAGCCATCAATGCCTTGGAAGATCCCCAAGCCATAAGGGAACAGGGCACGGCGGCGGTTCAGAAGTTCTTGGATAACCTCATCACAGGCCCGGAAAAGATCAAGGATCATCTCCTTCCCATTCTGAATGGGAAAAAGAAGGTTATAACCCATTCCTACAGCTCCACGTGCGTGGAGGTATTGAGTAACACAAAGGGGATCGAGGTCATCTGCCCGGAGTCGCGACCACTGTTGGAAGGTCTCACAACAGCCAAAGAGCTGGGTGCCAAGGGGATCAGGGTGTGGATAGTGGTGGACTCTGCCGCCCCCTCCCTGATGGGTGAATGTGATGCGGTCATCGTCGGGGCCGATGCCATTACCCCTGATGGGGTCGTAAACAAGATCGGCACCTACGCCCTTGCTTTGGCTGCCCGAGATAATAGAGTCCCTTTTTATGCCTTGGCCGGCACGGAGAAGTTTCTCCCCCCTCCCTTTGTCCAGGCCTTGCGCATAGACGAGAAGGACCCGAAAGAGGTTACCCAAGAAGCCATCCCCAACAGTGTAGTGGAGAATCGTTACTTTGATATAACACCTCTCGATCTCATCACCGGTGTGGTAACACAGGAGGGTATGGTTCCGGGAAAAGAAGTACGAAAGCACTTGGAGGGGATAAAAATCAGCACGGGGTTGCAGACAAGATGACCACTTTGTTTTTGGTGCGCCACGGGCGTACCGGTTGGAACAAGGAGCAGATATTCAGGGGATCCAAGGATGTCCCGCTCGATGAGGTGGGGAGGGCGGAGGCCCGGTTGGTTGGTGAACGGCTGAAGGGTGAGGAGATCAAAGCTGTCTATTCCAGCCCTTTATCGCGGGCCAAAGAAACGGCCCAGGCCATTGCCCAATTTTACAACCTAGAGGTGCAGAGCCTGGAAGGTCTTGTTGACCTACACTTTGGCGAGTGGGAGGGGCTGTCACGCGAGGAGGTAGAGAAGCGATATCCCGACCTCTATCAGCAGTGGGAGCAAGAGCCTCATCGCGTGATCTTTCCCGGAGGTGAGGGTTTAGCAGCGGTCACCTCCCGGGCCATGAAGGCCGTGGAGGATATTATAAAACGTCACCCCCAGGAGGGGGTGGCCCTGGTCTCCCACCGCGTGGTGCTCAAGGTCCTGATCTGCGCCCTGTTGGGTCTGGACAACTCTCACTTTTGGAACATCGCCCAGGATACAACGGCTATTAATTGTTTTCATCATCGCAATGGAACCTGGATCTGTAATTTTCTCAACGATACCTGTCATTTGAAGGAGGTGGGGGGGGAGGGGGTGAAGGTGGATTTTTGAGGGGCAAGGTGAACAAAAATAAACAAGATCCCCTTCCTCATTTTTTTTATAAACCAGGAACAAAGCCGAAGAGGGGGATAATGAAATATGGTGTCCCCAAATTTCCATGAGATTGTTGATGCCTTCCACCTGTATTTTCTCATAGGCAGTGAAGGATCGCAGGATTTGAGCTTTTCATTTTTTTGCCCTATTATATATATTGTTTAAAGTCATTAATTAGAAAAAAGCAAAATGGCTGAGGCGGACGATACTGCATATCCGGTACGGTATGAGACCGAGGTCCTTCTGAAGGACGGATCAAGGATCTTGCTGCGACCCATCAAAAGAGATGACGTTGAGCGCTGGCTCGACTTTATCTCCAGACTCAGCGACCGTACCAAATACTTGCGCTTCCATTCCGTGCCGAAATTGGGGCGCGAAGACGCTGTTCGATTTTGTTCAGTTGATTACGACAATGCCTTTGCCTTTGTGGCCGAGGTGCTGAGAGATCGGCGTCGGGACATCGTTGCTATCGGGCGCTATTACCGTATACCCTACAAGTCCTCAGCAGAGGTTAGCTTCGTTATCGAGGATGCTTATCAGAGAAAGGGCATCGGTACCAAGTTTATGGAGTGGCTCGCCAACGTGGCACGCGACAACGGGATTACCACTTTTGAGGCCTCTGTGCTCGCCGAAAATATGGTGATGATGAATGTCTTTAAGGACTACGGCTTCCACGTTACCAGCGAGTTAGAGGAAAATGAGTACCGCGTCACCTTCCCTATAGCGCGGACCAAACTGGTGACTCAGAAAGAGGAGGCGCGAGAGCGTACCGCAACGGTGACCTCTCTGCGCTCCCTCTTGTATCCGCGTTCGGTAGCAGTGATCGGCGCCTCCCGAGAAGCGGGCACCATCGGACAACTCCTCTTCCGATGCATCATGCAAAATAGGTTTTCCGGGGTCGTTTACCCGATAAATCCCAATGCCGAGGCGATAATGTCGGTGAAGGCCTATCCTTCGGTCTTTGATGTCCCCGGGGATATCGATCTGGCGCTGATCGCCGTCCCCGCTTCGCTGGTAGTCAAGGTAACCGACGAGTGTGGTCGTAAAGGCGTACATGGTATTGTGGTCATATCCGATGGCTTCAAGGAAAGAGGGGGAGAAGGAGCGCAGCGCGAACAGGAGCTGCGCGACATCGCACTGGGCCACGGCATGAGGATCGTGGGTCCTAACTGTATGGGGGTCATCAATACGGATCCCGGCATAAACCTCAACGCCACTTTTTCCCGGATCTTTCCGCCACAGGGTAATGTCGCTTTTCTCTCTCAGAGCGGTGCATTGGGGCTTTCCATCCTCGAGTATGCCAATAACCTAAACATAGGCATCTCCACCTTTATAAGCGTGGGCAACCGTGCCGACATTTCTTCCAATGATATGTTGCAATACTGGGAGCAGGACGAAGCGACCGCGGTTATCCTGCTTTACCTGGAATCCTTCGGGAATCCGCGCAAGTTCGCCCGTATTGCCAGGAGAGTATCAGGCACCAAGCCCATCGTGGCGGTCAAGGGCGGCAGCAGTATCGTGGGTTCGCGTGCTGCTTTATCACATACTGGCGCAATGGCCACCCCCCAGATAGCATCCGATGCCCTCTTTCACCAGGCCGGCATCATCAGGGTCAATGCCCTTGAGGAGCTTTTTAACGTAGCCACGCTCCTCTCAAATCAGCCAGTACCACGGGGTAGAAGGGTGGCCATCGTGACCAACGGTGGTGGCCCGGGTATCATTGCTGCCGATGCCTGCGAGCATTACGGGCTCGCACTACCGGAACTTTCCCCCGATGTGATCAAAACATTGAGGTCTGTTGTCAAGCGTGACATCATGTTACGTAATCCCCTGGATCTGACCGCCGCTGCCACGGAGGAGGATTTCAAGGGGGTATTGAAGATATTAGCCAATGACAACAGCTTTGATGCCATTTTCACCATCTTTATGCCGCCGACTATCGTCGATCCAAAAGAAACAGAGGACGCTATACGGCAGGTGGCCCCCTTTTTCCAGCGCAAAAAGAAGACACTGTTGGCCTGTTTTATGGGGCAACGGGGTTTCAAGACCAAGCTGGGAACCAGCGGCAAATTTGTGCCCTGTTATCCCTTTCCCGAAGAGGCCGTCTCCGCACTGGCCAAGGCAGCTGAGTACAGTGATTGGCTGAAGAGACCCAAGGGATCCATACCCAAGATTCGGGGGCTCAAGCGGGAAAAGGCACAAAATCTTATTGACTCAGCCCTGACCAGCAGCCCCGTAAGGCCCCTGTGGCTTTCTGCTCAAGGAATAGCTGATTTACTCGACTGCTATGGTATACGCATTACCGAGACTGTGGTAGCGAAGACACCAGCCGAGGCCGCTGCTACGGCCTCAAGGCTGGGCTTTCCCACTGCCGTTAAGTTGGCATCTTCCACCATCGTGCACAAGACCGATGTCGGCGGGGTATCCCTCGGCCTCACGTCGGAAAAAGAGGTAGAGAATGCCTTCATAGATATGAAGGCTCGGCTCATTGAGATGGGACGCCAGGCAGAGATGGAGGGCGTCACCGTGCAACGGATGGTGCAAGGTGGGATAGAGGTCATCGTCGGTGTAACCCAGGACCCATCCTTCGGTCCCATCATCATGTTTGGCCTGGGAGGTGTCTATGCCGAGCTAATGAAAGACGTGGCCGTCCGGCTGCACCCCCTCACCAATGTGGACGCCCAAGAGCTCGTGGGCTCCATCAAGATGGCAAAATTGTTCGAAGGATTCAGGGGGGCACCGCCGAGTGACACCCAATCCCTTGAGGATTTACTCCTGCGACTCTCAGCCCTTATTGAGGATATACCACAGATCGCCGAGCTGGATTTTAACCCGGTGAAGGTAATGGAACGAGGAAAAGGCTACTGGGTGGTTGATGCGAGAATTATGGTGAAATAAAAATGTACATCACATTCTAGACTGGGGGAGAAAATCCATGATTGATATCCTCATCATTTTCGGGGCCATTGGATTAACCGCGCAGGCATTCATCGGTTTGAGCTTCCTTCTTTCATGCATCTGGGAAAAGGAACCAAGGGCGAGTTTGTTTGCGTTGTTGCAGTTTATTGGCATGATGATTGTGCTGGCGGCTTATCTTATCCTGGCTTGGATTGGATTTTTTGAAACCACCATCGGCACGGGACTCCTTTTTGGAGGATATCTGTTTGCCGGATTGGCGGTTTTTCTCCTTATAAAAAGGAGCAGGCCGAATCCAAAGGCCCTTTCGGGGACAAAGGACATGATCGTTGGGGAGGTAAAACGATTTGACGAGAGAGAAACCCTCTTTTCCAGAACAGGTTCTCTCCGTCCCGGATCAAAACAGTATAAGGCATTTTACGCGGAGCATCCGGAATACAAGGTATTCGATGATGCTCGACGGGCACAAGGGGGTCCCATGGGACATGCGGGCGCTATTGACCGCCCCCATGGTGATGTGAACGTGGCCATGATGATGGCGTCTTCCAATTTGCCTACGTATCTTTCCGATCCCGACAAGGTCAAGCCGGAACCGCACTTTACCTTGAAACAGGAATTAGCTAAGAAAAAAGTGACCATAAGCCCTGAAGAGGCTTCAGAGAGGGTCAAGGGGTATGCTAAGATGCTTGGGGCACAGCTGGTCGGTATCGCGGAGCTCAATCAGCTTTGGATGTATTCTCATCGCGGGAGGGTCTTCAAACATAACTGGGAGGACTGGGGGAAAAAGATTTCGGTCACGCACCGATACGCTATCGTCTTTGCCGAAGAGATGTCCCTCGACATGATCGGCCCGGCGCCCCATACGCCCACCTCCATGGAGAGCATGAAGAATTACGCTAAAGGGGCCTATATCGCTGTTCAAGTCGCAGCGTTTATCGCCAACCTGGGGTATTCGGCCACGGCGAATCACTTTCGATACTACGAAGGCCTCATGGTGCCGCTGGCCGTGGACGCGGGCCTGGGAGAGATGAGTCGAATGGGATATCTCCTGACAAAGGATTTCGGCCCCAGGATCAGATTAAGTGCCGTGACCACGGACATCCCCTTGATTCCGGATAGACCCGTGGACATCGGCGCGGAAGATTTTTGCCGATTGTGTAAAAAATGCGCGGTCTGCTGCCCCTCCCAATCCATCCCTATGGGGGATCAAGTTGAGGTCAACGGCACCCTTCGGTGGAAACTCAATGAGCAGACCTGTTATGAATACTGGGGGAAGATTGGAACGGACTGCAATATATGCATGCGGATATGCCCCTGGAGCCATGCCAGGACATTTCCCCATAGATTGATCATGGCTATGATTACGCGAAACGCATTAGCCAGAAGACTCTTTTCCTTCATGGACGATATCTTTTATGGGAAGAAGCCGAAGACCAAAGATCCACCACAATGGGCGCGTTTTAAATCCCCAACCCATCTATGACATTTCATTTGAAGGGAGTGGGGGAGGAAAGGGGGAAGACGGATTTTTGCGGGGAAAAATGAATAGCTTTCAAAAAGAATGCTTGCAATTAGCGAAACTTCAAACGTTTAATCCAGATGCATTTCAAGAAGATGACAAAGTTGCCCAGGATATATGTAACTTTGTTCTGTCTCTCGCGTTGATATATAACGACTTCAGGGACTTAACCTATGCGCAGGTTCTCTTAGAGCAGTCGAAACCTTCCAGCGACCCCTCGAAGTCACGTTTTTGGGGAGCCTTCGCAGGAGTTGAAAACCACCTACGTCGGTTAACCGTCGGATTACTTCATGAACTGTTCAATCTAATACAGAATAATGAGAAAGTGCTCAAACTTGAGTTTATGAAAAAGCTCGTTAGTAACATGCGCCCGAACGCTCGAGAGGCATGGAATATAGTTGTAAAAGTTGCCATGGGGAGTACTCCTAAGGATGACGTCGGCAAGAGCCTTCTACTCGTTCGTAATAAGGTCGCCTTCCACTATGACCCCAAGGAAATCTGGAGAGGATACCGTCAACATTTTAGAGGTGAGACTAGCAAGGACGATCGGGCTTTTATTTCGCGTGGCTTGAGCATGGCTGAATCTAGATTCTATTTCGCTGACGCAGCCGCGCAGACATATCTTCATGAGGTGATGGGTACCGAAACCTATAGTAATGCGATTGATGTGGTCCGCGAGTTCGTGAGGCCTCTTAATATTGCGCTTATGGAGCTAGTTGATAGATTCATACAGAAACGGGGTTTTCCTTATCGCAATTATGAGGAGTAGCTTTTCGTATTTTTCAGAAAACGCGTATCAAGCAGAAATATCACAAATGAAGACTAAACCTCTTGTTACCTCTCTATTTTCTTCAAACCTGGAATTGGTTTTAGTAGAACTCTGATCTTAAATGGTTCAGACCGATCCCAGATCGGATTGCCCGGAATATCAAATCCGCGTTTGGGTCGGATATCGATTATATACGTACCTGGTGAAATATCTTCCGGTATTGTCCAGGGATGAGTTCCATCGTTGAAAGCATTATCGAACAATTTTCGAATAAAGCGACGATTTTGATCAAGAAGTGATATTTCCATATATGGACCCAGTCCTTCCGACTCCCACGTAATATTGTACGTATTCCCATGGTACCAGACACTGTTGGAACGAGGATTTGTGACTGTTATTGAGGGGATCGTTCCAGAACAGAGTCTAAAGGAACGGTCAGTACGATCCGTATATTGTCCATCCATGGTCGTGACGTGGATGTAATAACCAGAATCAGGTGCCGCGGTACCACCTTGATAGTCGCCCACGTCCCATTTCCACGCAACTGTTCCACCAGGGTTTGATCTGTTTGAGATAATGGTACCTATTCTCATTCCATGGTGAAAAAGCTCAAGCTTCACTTTCGTATCAGCGCTCAGGCCTTCAGAGGTCCAGGATATGTATTTCTCTTGCCCTATAACCCAAGTCTCTCCACCGTTGGGTATAAGGAGACGTATGCTTTGCGAATATGCTACCTGTGCTGCAGCAAACAGGAAAAAAACGATGAGAATTAAAAAGAAAATTTTCCCACTCGTGTCGTATCTTTTACTTCTCTTTAGCATCGCTTCCTCCTCTATAAAAATTTTCCTATAATAATCAAAATAATAGTATTAACACAAAGAGGATATTTAGTCTAAAATAATTTCTAATAATCCCTCTGGTTTTTTACATCAAAGAAGGGGCATCTCAATCCCACTTCTACATGATAGATGATCAAAGGGGTAGCGAGATTGCCTCTTTTATTTGCCTGGCGTAGTGGGCAACTTGGGTGACCAGGTCGAATTTTCCAGAGTACTCATCTATCATCCGCACCACGGCGCTCCCGATGACGATGCCGTCGGCAAAAGGGGCGATCTCTTTGGCCTGTTGGGGGGTGGATATACCGAAGCCGACGACTAGGGGCAGTTCGGTTACCGTACGTATCCTTTTTATATCTTTTGCGACCTCTTCAACCTGCGGCTTGGCGGTCCCGGTCACGCCGGTGATGGAGATGTAGTAAAGAAAGCCCGTGGCATGACTGGCTATCCTCTTCACCCGCTCGGTGTTCGTTGTGGGAGCGATCAGGGATATAAAGTCTATTCCTTTTGGATCGGTATACTGCCTGAGCTCGGCGGCCTCTTCAGGGGGGAGGTCAACGACCAGGATGCCATCCACCCCTGCCTCTTTGGCCCGGGCGGCAAAGCGCTCTGGGCCGTAGCTCAAGATGGGGTTGTAATAGCCGAAGAGGACGATAGGGATCTCGGAGGTCTTTCTGATGGATTCGATCATTGCGAGGATGGCCGCAAGGGTCGTGCCGTTTTTGAGGGCCCGCTGAGAGGCGGCCTGGATAATGGGTCCGTCGGCAGTGGGGTCTGAGAAGGGTACGCCGATCTCCAGGCAATCCACGCCGGCGGCATCGAGGCCCAGCGCGATCTCCTTGGTCTGCTCCAAACTGGGGTCCCCTGCCGTGATATATATGACGAGGGCCTTTTCGCCCTTTTCCTTTAATATATTAAATCTCTGCTCGATTCTGCCCATGATTACTTCGCCTGTGCCCTTTCGGCGATGATCCCCGCATCCTTGTCCCCCCTGCCGGAGAGGTTGATCACGATGATCTTTTCCCTCTCCAACTCAGGGGCGAGCAGCATGGCATAGGCCACGGCATGGGCGCTCTCCAGGGCGGGGATGATCCCCTCGTATTTGGAGAGGGCGATGAATGCCTTAATCGCTTCCTCGTCATCGATGGTGACGTATGTGGCCCTGCCCGATTCATGAAACGAGGCGTGCTCCGGCCCCACGCCGGGGTAATCGAGGCCCGCGGCAATAGAAAAGGCATCGCGCACCTGGCCGTCTTCATCCTGTAAGAGATAGGTCTTGTTTCCGTGCAAGACACCGACCTCCCCTGCCGCGATGCTCGCCGCGTGCAGACCGGACTCCACTCCTTTGCCCGCGGCCTCCACACCGATCATGGCGACTGCCGCGTCGTCCTTGAAGGGGTAAAAAAGCCCCATGGCGTTGCTCCCCCCGCCCACGCAGGCAATGAGGAAATCGGGGAGCCTGCCTTCTTTCTTGATAATCTGTTTCTTCGTCTCCCGCCCGATACAGCTCTGAAAGTCCCTCACCATCAGGGGATAGGGGTGAGGCCCGGCGGTAGAGCCGATGACGTAATAGGTGTCCCGCACCCTGGCCACCCACTGGCGCATGGCCTCGTTCATGGCGTCTTTGAGCGTCGCCGTGCCTGAGGAGACCGGTGTGACCTCCGCACCCAGGATCTTCATCCGAAAGACGTTCGGTGCTTGCCTCCTGATGTCCTCGTCGCCCATAAATATCTGGCACTCCATGCCGAAGAGGGCGGCGACTGTGGCTGTGGCGACACCGTGCTGGCCGGCGCCGGTCTCCGCGATCACCCTCTTTTTCCCCATCCGTTGGGCGAGGAGTACCTGCCCCAGGGTGTTGTTGATCTTGTGGGAGCCCGTATGGCCGAGGTCTTCGCGCTTGAGATAGATCCGTGCCCCGCCTAACTCCTCAGTAAGGCGTCGAGCATAATAGAGGGGAGTTTCCCTGCCTGCATAGTCCCGCAGATAGCGGTCGAGTTCCGCCTGGAAGGTCTTGTCCTTCCTGGCCTGAAGATACGCTTCTTCCAACTCAAGGAGGGCGGGCATCAGGGTCTCGGCTGCATAGCGCCCCCCGTAGATGCCGAAGTGTCCTTTCTTATCCGGCCACTGTTTGCTCATAATTTTCACCCTTTATTAGATATAGACATGCATTCACCTGCCAAATATCCCTGCATCTTCCCCGCCTAACTCGTGCACGAGCTCAATGATCTCTTTGACCTTTTGATGATCCTTTTTCCCCGGTGAACCCTCCACACCGCTGTTGATGTCCACGGCATGGGGGGATACAAGATCGATGGCCTCTTTGATATTGGCCAGCGACAACCCGCCGGCGAGGATAAGTGGGTGAGTCTCTTTAACCTTGGCGGCAAGGTCCCAATTCGCACGTTCACCCGTTCCGCCGCGGCGCACGGAATCATACGCATCCACCAGAATGGCCCGAACAGGGTACGCTCCTAAGTGCTCCATATCCGCTTCCTCCTTGAGCGCCACGGCCTTGACCACCTGTGATTTGGGGAATCCTCCGCAGTAGGCAGGTGATTCATCGCCGTGCAGTTGGACCATGTCGAGGCCGCAGAAGGCGACAATATCCTTGACTTGGACGGGGTTCAGGTTCACAAAGACACCGACCGTAGTGATATCGTCGGGGAGCTTTCCTATGATTTGTTTCACGGTCTCCGGTGCCACGTACCGGGGGCTTTTCGGGTGGAAGATAAAACCGACGGCATCGGCCCCGCATTCTGCTACGAAGGCAGCGTCTTCGCTATTCGTGATCCCGCAGATCTTTATCTGTGTCACTGCTTTGCTCCCCCCAAGAGTTCCCTCAGCTTCCCCCCGATGTCCTCGGCCCGCATCAAGGTCTCACCGATCAAGAAGCAATGAACCCCTGCATCCATCAATCGCTCAATATCCCCCCTGGTGACGATGCCGCTCTCCGTCACCACGGTCCTGTCGCCGGGGATGAGCGAGGCGAGTTCCAGCGTCGTTTGTATATCCGTAGCGAATGTCTTGAGGTCACGGTTGTTGATGCCGATGATATCGGCCCCTGCGGTCAGGGCCTTCGCCAATTCCTCCTTGGTATGGACCTCGACGAGGGGTGCAAGCCTTAAGGTTTTTGCTAACTGTATGTACTCCCGCAATTGCCCTTCTTCCAGGAGGGAGGCGATGAGGAGGAGGGCGTCCCCGCCAAGAAGCCTGGTTTCATAGATCTGATACGGATCGATGATAAAATCCTTTCTCAAGAGGGGAAGATCGATGACGTCTTTAATCTGCGACAGATATGCCCCCTTCCCCTCGAAGAATTGCTCATCCGTGAGGACCGAGATGGCCCGGGCCCCGTTTGCCTGATAGATGGCGGCGATCTGCACGGGGTCAAACTCCTCCCTGATCCTCCCCTTGGATGGTGAGCTCCTCTTCACCTCAGCGATGATGGAACAACTTGAGTTGCTGATTGCCCCTCTAAAATCACGGGTAGGGGGGAGTTCTTTTATCGCCCCTTTCAAGTGGGAAAGGGGTTGATTTGCCTTGAGGGAAGCGACCTCTTGGTGTTTTGCCGCGACTATGTGATCGAGGATCACGATCCTCCTCAGCTGTTGCTCAGTTTAATGAGGGCCTCCAGTTTCTCCATGGCGGCCCCGCTGTCGATGCACTCCTCGGCCATGGCGATACCCTCGCGGATATCCCCGGCCTTTTCACCTGCCATCAAAGCCAAGGCGGCGTTGAGCAGGACGATCTTCCTGCAGGCCCCATCCTTGCCGGTCAAGACATTCTTGGTAATGGCTGCATTGGCCGCGGCGTCTCCGCCGACAAGGTCCTCCCCCTGATAGGTCTCGCCGAATATCTCGACGGGGTCGATATTGTAGGTGCTGATGAGATCATCCTTTAACTCGGTGACGCGCGTCTCGCCGGTTACCGTAACCTCATCCAGGCCGTCGGAGCCGTGGACCACAAAGGCCCTCTTGGTCCCCAGATTCTTCAGGACCCCGGCGAACATCTCCGTCAACGGCGGGTTATAGACCCCGAGGAGCTGGGCCGTGGCCCCGGCGGGGTTCGTCAAGGGGCCCAGCATATTAAAGATCGTCCGCACCCCGATTTCCCGGCGCGGCTCGATGGCGTACTTCATGGCCCCGTGGAGCTTGGGGGCGAAGAGGAAGCCGATGCCGATCTGCTGGATGCATTCCTCGACGATCTCCGGTCCAACGCCGATGTTGACGCCGAGGGCCTCCAGGACGTCGGCGCTTCCGCAGCCGCTGGAGACGGCTCGATTGCCGTGTTTCGCCACAATGATGTCCGCCCCTGCCACCACAAAGGCCGTGGTGGTGGAGATGTTGAAGGTGTTCATCCCATCTCCGCCGGTCCCGCAGGTGTCCACGATGATCGAAGAGCGTGCATCGATCCTCGTCGCCTTCTGCCGCATGATGCGGGCGGCCCCGGTGACCTCGTCTACCGTCTCACCCTTCATCCGCAGGGCGGTGATAAAGGCGGCAATCTGTGCGGGTGTCGCCTTCCCCCCCATTACTTCATCCATGGCCTGCATCATCTCCGATTCGTTCAGGTCTTCTGAGGTGACCGCTTTTGCAATGGCCTCCTTGATCATGGTGATCCCTCCTTTCTCACCTCTTGCCCAGAAAATAGGTCTCAAATCCCCCCATCCCCCCTTTTCTAAAGGGGGGTAAGGGGGGATTGTCGATTTTCCCCGTCAATGGCGGAATGCTTGAGTGATGTATCGTTATGATGGATTGTCCGTTAGTAATCATGCTCCCTCAATCATGGTCAAAAAATTCTTGAGCAATCGTTTTCCGTTCGGCGTGAGGATCGACTCGGGGTGGAACTGAACTCCTTCCACCGGCAATTCCTTATGGCGAATACCCATGATCTCCCCTTCTTCCGTCTCGGCGCTGATCTCAAAACAGCCAGGGAGGGAGTCCCTCTTCAAGATCAGGGAGTGATACCTCCCTGCCACCAAGGGATTGGGGAGCCCTGTAAATATAGTCCGCCCGTCGTTTATAACCTGTGAGGTCTTCCCGTGCATGATCTGCTGGGCCCTGATCACCTCGCCGCCGAAGGCATAACCGACGGCCTGGTGTCCCAAACAGACCCCCAGGATGGGGATGGTCGCGCCCAATTCCCTGATCACCTCAACGCAGATCCCCGCCTCTTTGGGGGTGCAGGGGCCGGGTGACAGGACGATGGCATCCGGCTTCAGCTTCCGGATCTCATCGACGGTGACGACATCATTGCGATGGACCATCACCTCTCCCCCCAGTTGGCCGATATACTGGACCAGGTTATAGGTGAAGGAGTCGTAATTATCGATCATCAAGATCATAGCCGTCTTCCTTTCTCACCTATTTGCTTTTTTGGTTATTTCAAGCCCCGAGGCAGTCATCTCTATGGCCTGCATCATCCCCATCGCCTTATTGACGGTCTCCTGATATTCCGCCTCAGGGTCGGAATCGGCCACGATCCCCGCGCCTGCCTGTATGTAGATTTTTCCATCCATTAGCACCATGGTCCGAATAGTGATGCAGAAGTCCATGTTCCCCGTGTAGCTGAAATAGCCGACCGCCCCCCCGTAAAGGCCCCGCCGGGTGGGCTCCAGCTCATCGATGATCTCCATCGCCCTGATCTTCGGCGCGCCACTGAGGGTACCTGCCGGGAAGGTGGCCTTGAGCACGTCGAACGCATCCTTGCCCTCGGCCAGCTGCGCCTGGATGTGGGATACGAGGTGCATGACGTGGGAGTAGCGCTCCACCACCATGTATTGGTTGACCTGCACACTGCCGATCCGGGCGATCCTGCCCAGGTCATTTCTTCCCAGATCGACAAGCATGACGTGTTCCGCCCGCTCTTTGGGGTCTTGCAGGAGTTCGTCGGAGAGTTGTCTGTCCTCCTGCTCGCTCTCCCCCCGTCTCCTCGTGCCGGCAATGGGGCGCAATTCAGCAACGCCTTCTTCAAGGCGCACGGTGACCTCGGGGGAGGAACCGATAAGGAGTAAATCTTCAAGTTTGAGAAAAAAAAGGTAGGGAGATGGATTGATGTAGCGGAGGGCGCGGTAGAGATCAATGGGATCTGCACGATGCTCTTTTTGAAATCGTTGGGAGAGGACGGCCTGAATGACATCTCCGGCAACAATATAGTCCTTGGCCTGTCGCACCATTGTCTTGAATGCCTCCGGCTGCATATTGGATTGCGGGGGGGTATCGTCTGGCGCATCGTGGGGCTGATCTCCCATTGCCGCAGGGGCCTTGAGTATCTCGATCATGCCGTCGATCTTTCCGATTGCCTCGTCGTAGACCGCGCGAAGATCGTTCCTCCCCTCGGTAAGGGCGCAGGAGACCACCTTGATGGTGTGCCGCACGTTGTCGAAGATCATCAGGGTATCGGTAATGAGGAACATCGCATCATCGCTCTGAAGGTCTTTTCGGGCGCGGGCGGGTAACCGCTCAAAGTAGCGGACCATATCATAGCCGAGAAATCCTACGGCCCCGCCATAAAACCGGGGAAGTCCCTCTACGGGGACGGGGCGGTAGCTGTATAATAAATCCTTTAATAATTTCAAGGGATCTCCGCCGTGCTTGTGGGTATGGCTTTCCCCATTTTCCTGGATGATGACATCCGCTCCCCTGACCGTGAAGATCATGTGGGGGTCTGCTCCCAGGAAGGTGTACCGCCCCCACTTTTCTCCCCCCTCCACGCTCTCCAAGAGGAAGAGATGGGGTTTCCCCCGCAGCTTCATGAGGGCCGAAACAGGGGTCTCCGTATCCGCCAGAATCTCCCGGTAAAGGGGAATCAAATTTCCCTCTTGGGTCAATTGTTTAAATTGTTCAAATGCCGGATAGTACATCGATGGTAATACCTCCAGAGTGGGCAATAAAAAAGCCGTTGTTTCATCACGGCCTTTTTTGTCGATCAATACAAACAAAAAAGGCCGTGGAGCCTGAGAGAGGTCTTCCACGGCCTTTTCTCTATCTCAGAGAATCAGCGGTGAGCGCACCTCTCTCTTTTGTTCCACCACCAATAATCAACGTTTTCTATTGTCCCGTGCATATCATTTTATCCTTGCAAAAATTCTGGAATTCTATACCAGAGATTGTGGTGGCTGTCAATACTAAATTGTGGAAAATCCACCTGTCATAGCTACCGCATCTTCGCCTTGGCCTGCTTTATGTTCGCGGTTACGGTCCTAAAGTGGGTGGGGTATTTTCCCAAAGTGTAGATCTTCAGGGCTTCTTCAAAGGCCCTGACCGCCCTGGCCACATTCCCTTCCTTATCCTGAACCACTGCCAGGGCGCTGTATGCGTTGCCAAGGTTGTTCTGGGTAGTGGCATACTCCAGAGGATATTCATTCAGCGTGTATATCTTCAAGGCCTCCTTGAAGGCCTTTATGGCCTTGAAGAGGTTATCCCTCGTATCCTTGACTTGTGCCAAGGCCCTATAGGCGTTGCCGAGGTTGTTTTGGGTAGCGGCGTAGTCGTCGGGGTATCCCTCTATGGTCCTGATCGTCAAGGCCTCTTCAAAGGCCTTGACGGCCTTGGTCAGATTCTCCTCTTTATCCCTGATCTCGGAAAGGGTGCCGTAGGCAGCCCCGAGGTTGTTCTGGGTGGCGGCATAGCCAGTAGGATATTGGTCACGGTCGTAGACCTTCAGGGCTTCTGCAAAGGCCTCAAAGGCCTTGTGCAGGTTTTCCTCATTATCCTTGACCTCGGAAAGTGTCCTGTAGGCGTTGCCGAGGTTGTTCTGGGTGGCGGCGTAGTCGTCAGGGCATTTTTCAACAGTCCTAATTTCCAGGGCCTTATAAAAGGCACTAATGGCCTTCTGGAGGTTTTCCTCCTTGTCCTTCACGAGTGCTACATTATAGTAGCAGACCCCTTGTCCATTTTTCACGGTGGCATAGAGTTCCCGGTCTCTTCTCGCTGATATCTTGTTTGCGATATCGTTGTATATCGCCAAGGCGTCCTCGGCCATACTCCTTTCCAGCAATCTGTCGGCGTTATTGATGGAAGTCATATATATGGCGCGGTAGATTTGGTGCTCTCGGTGCCCAAAGAAATAAAAGAGGACGACCCCTATCAAAAAGGCTCCGATAAGGCCGCCTACTGTCCCGATAAACCACGGATTATCTTTGCCCCATTTTATGGTGCGTTTTTTCTTTTTTGATGATTTCTTGTTGGATGGTTTTTTCATCGTAGCCCCCATAAGGATTCAGGATATATTGTATGTAAGGATATCATATTTACCTCACATCGTCAATGAACCCCCTTTTTCGCTGATTGTAAAAGCCAACCACGCTTGAATATCTTATGAACTCCACAGACTCCTTGTTTCCATCAGTTTGGTGAAGGTCTCGGCATCCCCGTGCTTGATTGCGTATCTCACCTCGGACAAGGTTTTTTCATAGAGATCGAGGATTGTATCAATGTAGGGGTTTAGGGTAATGATATCGGCATAGAGCCTCGGGTTGTTGGTGAAGAGTTCCTTGATGATGGCGAGCTTTTGGGTGAAAATGGGTGTGGTGAACCGCTCCACTTCCTCCAGATCGACCCCCCATTCCTTCATGATCATCCCCATGGTTATCGAGTTGAGGTGGTTTAAGGCCTGGACCAGGGTCATCATCTCGTCGTGCCTTTCAGGGGTCGTCTCTACGACAATCGCGCCATGCTTTTTAAAGATATCTCGCACCCAGTCAAGCCATCGTTCGGTCCGTGCGGGGCAGATGCCGATGATATGGCCGGCTACGGCCTCCACCCCCGGACCGAAGAGGGGGTGGAGGCCGATGACCTCTGCGGGGGAGGCACGTAGCATGGCCTTGACCGGTTCCGCCTTGAGGGAGGTAAGGTCCATCAAGAGGGCGTCATCCCCCATGAGCGGCCCGACCTCCTCGATGATCTGTACCGTAATACCAATGGGGACGCTGACGATGATTACCTGGCACGTTTCGGCCATCGCCGGGATATCGGGTCCCGTGGTCCTCCCCGCGCAGTGGACGGTATATCCTTCACCCCGAAAGAGGGCGGCGAATATCCGCCCCATCCCCCCGGTGCCGCCGATGATCCCGATGTGCAATCCCTCCATGTTATGTTCCTCCCGTGGCCCCCAGGGCCTGTTGCCGTAAGAGGTGGTCCGCCAGACAGATAGCCACCATGGCCTCACATACCGGTATGATGCGGGGTATGACCGATACGTCGTGCCTCCCCCGGATCGATACGGCAGTCGGCTTGTCGTTGACATCGATGGTCGATTGTTCTTTTTCGATGGATGAGATGGGTTTGCAGGCGGCCCTGATGAAGATCTCATCGCCGTTGGTGATCCCCGCAAGGATCCCTCCGGCGTGATTGGTCGCAAACCCCTCCGGGGTGATGGGGTCATTGCACGCGGAGCCGGTCATCCCGGCCGCCTGAAAGCCGGCGCCGACCTCCACTCCCTTTACTGTCCCGATGCTCACCAGGGCCTTGGCGAGATCGGCGTCGATCTTATCGAAGACCGGCTCACCCAGACCCGGTGGACACCCCTTCACCAGGATCATCACTATCCCGCCGATGGAATCCCCTTGTTTGCGCGCCTGCTCAAGCCTCTCCTCCATCTTCCGAGCCGCTTTTTTATCAGGACAAAAGAGGGTATTCACCTCAATCTCAGCGAGTGAGATCTCGTGGGCGGCGATGCCCCCCAGCTCCTGTGTGTAGGCGATGACCTCGATTCCGTGGCGGGCGATCACCTTTTTGGCGATGGCCCCGGCCGCCACCCGGGCCACGGTCTCCCTGCCGGAGGCGCGACCGCCCCCCCGATGGTCCCGGATGCCATATTTTCGGGCATAGGTAAGGTCGCCGTGACCGGGCCTGAAGATATCCCGGATCTCGTCATAGGCGGTGCTGTCAGAGTCCTTGTTTCTGATGAGGAGGGAGATAGGGGTTCCGGTGGTTCTGCCCTCGAAGGTGCCGGAGAGGATTTCGACCACATCTGCCTCCTGCCGGGGGGAGGACGAACTGTGCCGCCCCGGTCTCCTTCTTTGAAGGTCCCCTTGGATGTCCGCTTCCGTCAAGTCTATGTTGGGGGGGCACCCGTCCACCACGGCACCGAGGGCCTTGCCGTGGGATTCCCCCCAGGTAGTGACCCTGAATACGACGCCTATTGAATTTCCTGACATTGGCCTTCCTTTCTCTCGTACACTGCGAGGTTGTTAGATCACGGGTGACCTCTTTGGATTGGACGCACGATCATGCCGGTCGAGGGCGGCGCAGACCTCATCAGCAACGGCATCGATCCCCTTGTTCGCGGTATCGATGATGCAATCAGCCACCTCCTGGTAGACCGGCTCCCTGGCCTCGAGGAGCTTTGCCGTCTCCCGCTCCAGGCCGTCATCCGAAAGCGGCGGCCTTTGCGCAGCGCTCACCTGGTCGTTTTGCATCCTCTCCACGATGGTCCTCTCGTCTGCGGTGAGCCAGATGCAGAACCCCGTGCGCCGTAAGACCTCCCTGTTTTCGGCATCCATGGGTGCACCGCCGCCTGCGGCGATGACCCCCTCCCCTAAGGTGGAGAGTTGCTTGACAATCGCCTTCTCCGCGGCGCGGAAGGCATCCCAACCCCCTTCATCGACGATCTCCCTGACGGTCTTACCGGTTTGGCCCTCGATGAGCTCGTCCGTATCATAGAAGGGCAGCCCCAATCGCTCTGCAATCTGTTTGCCCACCGCGGTCTTGCCCGTACAACGGTATCCGATCACAACGATCTTCATTGCGGATACAGTTTCTTGAGTTCGTCCCAAAAGCCGGGGAAGGATTTGTCCACACACCCGGCGTCCTTGATCCTGATGCCGGGGATTGCCAGCCCCAGGCAGGCGAAGCTCATGGCGATGCGGTGGTCATTATACGTCTCTATCTCGGCCCCGTGGGGGCTATCCCCCTCGACGATGAGGCCGTCCTCTTTCTCGTGTACTGTCACCCCCATCTTTTTCAGCTCTGTGGCCAAGGCGGCCAGTCGATCGCTTTCCTTGATTCTGAGATGAGGAACCTTGGTAATAATGGTCCTGCCAGGGCGCACGGCGGCCAAGGCGGCGAGTGTAGGAACCATATCGGGCATCTCCCCCATGTCATAGGTGTATTCGCCTTCCGCCAGGGTGCCGCCGGTTACCTCCACCCAATCCTCTCCCCTGGCCACGCGGCAACCGAGCTCCTCCATGATAGGGAGCAGGCCGATGTCCCCCTGGAGGGTGCGGGGATTGATATGCTCCACCCGGACCGTTCCCTCGCACAGGGCCGCTGCCAGAAAGAAATATGAGGCACTGGAGCAGTCCCCTTCGACGGGGTAGGGTCGTGCCTGATAGTGTCGGCCGCTGGTGACCCCATACCGCAAGGGTGCTTCGTGGTCCACCGCCGCCCCAAAGGCCTCCATCACCTCGACGGTCATCGCCACATAGGGAAGGGAGGGGATCTGTCCCTGAAGCTCAATAACGGTACCCTCCTGGGCATAGGGGGCGCAGATGAGCATGGCGGAGACATATTGACTGCTCTCGATATCCGCAAAGGCCACCCGCCCCCCGCGCAGGCCGTGGGCATGGACCGTGACGGGGGGGCAACCGTTGTTATTCTGGGTTTTTGCATCTACACCCATGAAGGCCAGGGCATCCAAAAGGGGCTTGATGGGTCTCTGGCACAGTCGCGCACTGCCGGTGAGGGTAATTGGACCCCTGGCCAGGGCGGCCACGCCGGTGAGGAGCCTCATGGCGGTGCCGTTGTTTCCCAGGTAGATCTCGCCCCCCGGGTTTCGGAGCAGGCCGCCGGTCCCGGTGACCGTTACCTCGTGGCCGGCGACGTGGATCCCCGCCCCCAAGGCCTTGAGGGCCTCCAGCATATAGTGTGTATCCTCGGCGATGAGGGCATTGTGCAGCACGGATTCCCCCTGGGCCAGGGCGGCGATGATCAGGGCCCGCTGGGTGTAGCTCTTTGAGCCGGGCACCGTCACGGTGGCCTTGCAATGGGTGATCGGTTTAATCTCCATCCTGCGCTCCCAGCTCCTCCAGGACGACCTGCCGCATAAACTCCCGCGGCGGCTCCTTCCCCATCCATATCTTAATCTGCTCGGCCCCCTGGTGGACGAACATCCCCACGCCGTCGATGGGTGTGCACCCCGCCCCTTCGGCGTCCAACAGCAACTGTGTCTTTAAGGGGTTGTAGATGCAATCCATGACCCACCTGAAATTTATAAGGGCTTCTTTCGCGATCGGTGATGCCCTTTTCTCCTGTGCCATCCCCACCGGCGTGGTATTGATCAGGCAGTCGGCCCTGATTGCGCCGATTTCAGACAGCGGATAGAAGGGACAGCCGAATTCCTGGGCCAACTCCTCGCCTCTGGTGGTGGACCGGTTGAGGATCAGGGGGATTCCTCCTTTTTTTAGGATACCGAATGCGGCGGCCCTAGCAGCACCCCCCGCCCCCAGGATGGCGAAGGTCTTGTTTTGAATCTCCAAGGATTCTTCCAAGCTCAGGACGATACCGATCCAGTCGGTATTGTACCCTCTGAGTTTTCCTGTGTCATCGTGTAAAATAGTATTGACGGCACCGATGGCGCGGGCATCGTCCTCGATCTCATCCAGATAGGGTATCACCGCCGTTTTAAAGGGGATGGTGACACTGGCGCCCTGTATGGAGCGTTCCTTGATCCTCTCGATCACCTCTTGTGGGCGTTCTACGCAATAGGAACAATACGAGGCGTTGATCCCCATCTTTTTGTAGGCGGCGTTGTGCATGGGGGGGGAGAGACTGTGTCCCACCGGGTTGCCGTAGAGGGCGTAGATGGCTGGGGTTTGCTCGGTCATGGGATAAGGGCCCTGGTCTGATTACCCTGGTCCGGCGTTTTCCAAGATCTGAGAGACCAGCCGCATCTCCTCGATGGTCAATTGTCCCGGTGCCGATTCCGCCCCCTTCTCGGCGGAGGCATAGCCCCACGCAGCGCCCACGAGGGGGGCCATAACCCTGCTGATGCGGCCCTGCTCCCCCATGGCAAAGGCGATGATCGTCTGCCCTTTGTTCCGTGCGTAGGGGATGATCCCCAGCACCCGCAGGTTGTCCTCCACGGTATGGGCGTAGGTGCAGATTTTGACGATATCGGCCTTGGTCGTAACGCACTCCTCAAATCTCTTTCTTAGTGCCTCTTCAGAAGGGGTGGCGCTGAAATCGTGATACGAGACAATCCTTTTCGTGCGACCATTGTATTTCTCGATCTGTGCCACCAGTTCCTTCAGCAATAGCTTTTCGGTCCGAACCTCGATGTCCACATAGTCGGCCCCCAGCGCCACGGCCTCTTTCAGCAGCTCGACCCGCTCGCGCTCGGTGCCGGGGAAGGCGCCCCTCTCGTCGGCCCGCCTGTTGGTAACGATGATCGGCTTTCCCTTCCGTTGTATAGCCAGGAGCTGTTTCAAATCACAGTCTTCGATCTGGTCGATCCGCAGCTCCACAACGTCTGCCAGCGGCAACCCGCGTTCCATCTGTGCCACGGCGGCCTCGGTGGTGGGGGCAACAATGGGAATGCAGATCATCACGGTTCTTCCCCCCTGGGATAGGAACCGAGGACCTTAAAAAGGGTGGTTATCCCTTCCATTGCCGCGAGGCACTTTTTTATCTTTTTTTCATCTCGGTGGCCGACAAAATCCACGAAGAAGAGATATTTCCCTATCCTGTCCCGCGTGGGGTATGATTCGATCCGCGTGAGATTGATCCCCTCTTTTGCAAACGGCCCCAACGCCTGATACAGGGAGCCCGGCACATGGGCCGCCGCAAAGAGGACGGAGGTCTTGTCGTTCCCCGTCCTCGCGCTTTGCCCCTTGCCGATGACGAAAAATCGGGTGGTGTTCGATGGACTGTCTTCAATCCCCTCTGCGACGATCCTGAGCCCATAGGTGGTCGCCGCACGGGAGCTGCCGATGGCTCCGCCTTTACGATCCTTCAGGACCCGCTCGGCAGCAGCCACAGTGCTGTCGACCTCAATGAGGCGGCTGTCCGGGAGGTTGTTCTTCAACCAGCCTTGACACTGGGCCAGGGCCTGAGGGTGCGAATAGACCCGCTTGATCTCCTCCATCGTTGTGCATCGAGAGATCAGGCAGTGCGAGACCCTGAGGAAGATCTCCGCTCGGATCGTGAGAGGGGTAGCAATCAACCTGTCCAAGGTCATCTTGACGGATCCCTCCAGGGAATTTTCCACCGGTACCACCCCCCATGCGATCCGACCCCGTTCAACTTCATCGAAGACCTCGGAGACCCGCGTCTGTGCGTGATAGAGGGTGCTCTTACCGAAGTGGGATTGGGCGGCGAGGTAGCAGAACGACGCCTCCGGCCCCAGATAGGCGACGGTGGTTGTCTCCTGCAGAGAACGCGAGGATGAAATGATCTCCCTGAAGATATTGATCAGGTCATGTTCCGGCAGAGGGCCTTCGCTGATCTCACGGAGGTATTCATAGACCTTGCCCTCCTGCGAGGGGTCGTAGATCTCCTTGCCTTGTGAATTCTTTGTCCTGCCCACCTCGAGGGACAGCTGGGTCCGTTCATTGAGGAGCTTGACAAGCTCCTGATCCTTTTTCTGCAGTTTCTCTCTGAGGGTTTTGAGTGATTGTTTTTTCATCTCTGGAGTTCCTCGACGGTCTCTCTGATCAACTGATCGGGCACGCCGCTCGTGACAAAAGGGACCCCGATCTTTTTTAGGAGCACGATGTTGAGGGCATCCCCCGCCTTTTTCTTATCTCCTTTCATGCAGGTAAGAATCCCTTTCGGATTGAGGCCTTGAGGTATGCGGTCGGGGAATCCGATCGTCCTGATGAGGGCGATGATCCGTTCCCGGTCTTTCGCTGCAAGGTAGCCCAAGCGCTCCGAGAGGATGGCCTCAGCGGCCATGCCTATGGCTACGGCGTCTCCATGGGGGATGGTATAGCCGGACTCCGTTTCGATGGCGTGTCCGACGGTGTGTCCGAAATTGAGGATACGGCGGATACCCTTCTCGGTCTCGTCGATTTCGATGATGCCCTTTTTGATGGTGCATGATCTGGTGACGATCTCCTTGAGGAGGTCCGCATCCTGGCCCTTGATTGCGTCGGCTTGGGCTTCTAGGGTACTGAACAGCTCCGGGTCATCGATGATGCCGTACTTGACGACCTCCGCGAGCCCGTTTTTCAGTTCCTGCGGTTTGAGGGTCTTCAGAAACGCCAGGTCGATGAAGACCCCCTTGGGCTGATAGAAGGTCCCGAGAATGTTTTTCCCGGTGGCGAGGTCTATGCCGGTCTTTCCCCCAATGCTGCTGTCCACCTGGGCAAGGAGGGTGGTGGGGACCTGGATGTAGGGGACACCCCGCATGTAGATGGAGGCCACGAAACCCGCTATATCGCCCACGACCCCCCCACCGAGCGCGATGAGGGCTGAGGTTCTGTCGGCCCCTTTCGCTATCAACTGATCGCAGATGCGCTGGATGGTCTGGATGTTTTTGGAGGCCTCTCCTGCGGGGAAATCGATCATACCAATTTTCAACCCCACTCCCTTGAGGGTTTCCTCTACCCCGGCCCCATGCAGGGCCGCGACGGTGGAGTCCGTAACGATCATGTAGCGGGCCGCCCAGTTATGCTTGGTCAGGAGGAGGCCCATGCGGTCTACGATTTCCTGTCCGATATAGATCTCATACGAGGATGATGTCTTTTTGTCAAGGTGTACCGTGATCCTGTTCATTGGATGGCCGCTGCCTCCGGTCTCATGATTTGATCAATAGTCCTCAACTCCTCCATGAGTTGGTAAAACTTCTCCGGTTTGAGGGATTGTGCGCCATCGGAGAGGGCCTTTTCGGGCTCGGGGTGAACCTCGACGAGGAGCCCGTCGGCCCCCACCGCCCTGGTGGCCTTGGCCAGCGGCATGACATATTTCCAGTGGCCGGCGGCGTGGCTGGGATCGACGATCACCGGCAGGTGGGACAATTCCTTGAGCACCGGCACGGCGCTGATGTCCAGGGTATTGCGCGTTGCCGTCTCAAAGGTCCGAATACCCCGCTCACACAGGATGACCTGATCATTGCCGGATGAGAGGATGTATTCCGCCGACATGAGGAGTTCCTCTATGGTGGTCATCATGCCCCGCTTTAACAGCACGGGTTTTCGCGCCTGCCCCACCTTTTTGAGGAGGGCGAAGTTCTGGACGTTGCGCGCGCCGATTTGGATGATATCGGCGTATTCCTCCACCAGGTCCACATCGGTGGTATTCATGACCTCGGTGACCACGGGTAGGCCCGTCTTTTTCCTGACCTTTGCCAAGAGCTTTAACCCTTCTTCTTCCAACCCCTGAAAGCTGTACGGCGATGTCCGCGGCTTAAAGGCCCCGCCTCTGAGGATGTGCCCCCCTCCCTTTTTGACGATATAGGCGCTCTCCATCAGTTGTTCTTCGCTCTCAATGGAGCAGGGGCCGGCCATGACGATAAATTCCGGTCCGCCGATCTTCAGATCGCCCACCCGGATGACCGTGTACCCTTCCTTGGACTCCCGGCTTGCCAGTTTGTACGGCTTGAGGATAAGCATGGCCTTTTCCACCCCCGGCAGATGCTCGGCGGATTTGAGTTGTTCCTTGCCCCGGTCATCACCCACGACGCCGATGATTGTTCGTTCCACGCCCCGGGAGGGGTGTGCTCGATAGCCGACGGACTCAATCCATTTAATGACGTCGTCTATCTGGGTCTCTGTAGCATTTTGTTTCATCACGATCACCATCAGGTACCTCCCTCTAAAAAAGTAAGGGCCATGGTTTTCTTCGCTACCATGGCCCAATAAAAAGCCATGGATAGCGTTTCCTCTACCCATGGCTTAGTTAACTATGTGACTTCCCCTTTACGGTTCCGTCCACCTAAGCGATGGGCAGACTCCTATCCAATAATAATAGTAACGGTGCCAGTTATCCATGTAATTTTTGCTGCCCATCACTTGCGTAACCATCCTTCGTTACGAGATTGTGTTAATACAAACCACAACCCGCGCCTTTTGTCAAGAGGAAATTGAGAATGATCGAGAGAGAAGATGATTATGCTATTTTTATTTTCTCTCCTTTGTCTTCGTTAAATGCCTTTACAACCCCTTCCAAAAGCCCCTATAATTGCCCTCTGAATATTACCTATTGTGTATCGTATTATCGTGTTTACCCTTTTCAGGTGTCTCGATACACATGAGAATATTAATCTGATAGGGAGAAGATGCCGTGACGGATAAGGGTGTCATATGGGATCTGGACGGCGTGCTAGCTGACACGGGAGAGGCCCACTTCCAGGCGTGGACGAGAGTCTTATCCGAACGGCGGATACCCTTTGACCGTTCGTGCTTCGACCGCGTCTTCGGGATGAACAACAGGGGTACGCTCACGGAGCTTCTGGGCAGGGCACCGACGGAAGAGGAATTAAGGGAGATCGCCGATCGCAAAGAGCTCCTCTTTCGCAAGCTCGCCGGCGAATTGGTGCGCCCTATGCCCGGGGCCCTCCGATTGCTGGATGAGTTAGAAAAGGCAGGGTGGCCACAGGCCGTGGCCTCCTCCGCCCCGCAGGAGAATATCGATCTCGTGGTGGATACCTTTAACATCAGACACTATTTCGCGGCCATCCTCTCCGGTGCCGGGCTCCCGAAGGGCAAACCCGATCCCGCGCTCTTCCTCCAGGCGGCTCGTGAACTTGGTCTGCCCCCGGAGCGGTGCGTGGTGGTGGAAGACGCCCCGGTCGGCGTGGAGGCGGCCCACCGCGCCGACATGCCCTGTATTGCGGTTGCCACCACACGGCCAAAAGAGACCCTGGGGTCGGGACCTGTGTTTGACGATCTACAATCCGTGACCGTGAAGACCTTCTCCGATGTGCTGCGTGCCGGTCCAGGGACATAACAGAGATATTGTTTCTTGCCTTTCGCAGCAAAACTGACGATAATAGTACGCATAACACGTACAGGGGGGAGGAGCCATGGCATACGAAAATATTATCGAGTCGGTTGATCAATCGATTGAGCAACTATGCAAGGAATTTCGTTCTCGTCCCACCCTCTTTTACTCCGAACATGACATGGTCTCGTTCTTCTACACCCTCTTGCTGCGCAATCTGCCTGTGTCAAAGGCGTACGACCGGGACGGGAGTGAGCACCTGTTGGTGCACCTGGAGTATCCGTTGCCCTTTCGGTGCGTGATGAGCGGGGAGACGTTTGAAGTCAAAGAGGATAACGAGCGAACGCCGGAAGGCGTTCCCTACGAGCGGGGATACTGCCCCCTCGTCGTCTTGAATCCCGACTACATCACCCAATATCCCTATGATTACATCAAGGTTCGGGATTATGAGTTATATAAAAAGGCGGTACTTCCCCATTTGGACAAAACCAATCCCGCCGTCTTGTACGGAGTACAGCTTGTGTTTCACGGCGATCCCTTTCCCCTCCTGCAAGAGGAGAGGAGCAAGGAAGCGATTGGTGGGTTTAGCGCCGAGGTCAACAAGAGGGCCGATCAATTGGCCGCTGCGCAGGCAGTTCCGGGCTTTATGGACCGCACAAAGGTGCTCACCTTCTTGAAGGGGGGCGCCGACGAGGTCCGCACCTTCCTCTTCAAAACGCTTTCTGAACGGCAGGAAGTGCTCGTGTGCTTTAGCTACTGAGACCGGACGTATGGCGTATAGACTCAGCCCATCGGATTTCTCCTTTCTCTACGAGGGGTGCAAGCGGTGCTTTTATCTCAAGGTGGCCCGCAAGATCAGCCAGCCTTCCATTCCCCTCCCCGCGGTCTTTAGCACGATTGCTTCTCTCTTAAAGGACCACTATACAGGCAAGCACACGAGTGAGGTGCACCCCGCCCTGCCGCCGGGGGTTGTGAAATACGGCGAACAGCGCGTCCAGTCAGAGCCGATCCACGTGCCGGGGCATGATGAGCCCTGTGTTATCAACGGCAGGTTTGATATCGTCGCCGATTTTGACGACGGGACATACGGCGTCATAGACTTCAAGACCGGCAGCCCCAAGGAACAGTATGCCAACCTGTACGGCCGGCAGCTGCACGCCTACGCGTATGCCCTGGAGCACCCTGCCCGCGGCGCCCTTCATCTCTCCCCCGTTACCCAGCTGGGGCTGCTGTACTTTTATCCCTCACGGATCAATCAGCAGCGTATCGAGGGGCTTTCCTACGAGGCCGATATCTCCTGGATCGCAATCAAAAAGGACGAGGAGAAATTTCTCCGGTTCATCGGGGAAGTCTTGGCAGTGCTCGAATCCCCCCGACCCCCTGCGCCTGCACCCGACTGTATGTGGTGTGCCTACGTCGATAAGCTCGGCAACAAAAAGTAAAGACCACAATGGTCTAGACCTACATAGTGTATTATATAGAAACCATATATTCATTGTTAACTCAAGATAAGTAATAGGAGGCAAGTTATGAGTTCACCGACTTCTGTATTAACAGAAATAACCAAAATTGGAAACTATGTGATACCTGTGTTTGGTGCTGTAGTTACTGTGGCAATAGCATTGGGGCCAATCGGAAAAGAAACCACAAAAGGTTCCACAATCATAGTATCTTTTGCGATATATACTCTTTTAGCAGCCTTTGTTTCTTATTTGCATAGGCTTTCGTACAAACGATGTCGGAGGGCACAAGAAGAAAGTGGCGAGGAACCATCTAATCTTCCATTATATGCTGTCATTATTTTTATGGTTTTTCATTTTATCCTAATTTGTGCTTTATCTTGGTTTCTACATACCCATGGTATATTATAAAATGGCAACCGCTAATAAAAGTAAAACATTAAGGCCGAGCTAACCATCTGCTGGTAGGGACGCGCAAACTACCGCGCGCCCCACAGCAGTACGATTAAAAACTTCATGCTGAAACGTCAGCGAGAGCAAGAAGCAGACAGCGAGTAAAGTAGAATAGGCCCCCTCTAGCTATGGTTTAGGCTATGACTAGAGGGGGTTATTTTTAGATGTAGGGTAGTTTTGAAACTATCTTATTTCTTATAGCCGAACTCATCAAGGAGCTTTCTGCCACGAGGAGAATCAATCGGGACCGGATTAGGGGTGCCGCAGGCGGGGCAAACTGAGGTTTTCGTTGAAAGTCGCCAAAGTGAATAAAGCAGCCCTGGGATAATAAATAGCAGCCATAAGAACACTTCAATAAGGATGCTCCCCTTGACAACCTTTTTTGGCCTGACTAGATAGCCACAATTCGGGCATATCAATTTGAGTGCCATCTTTATTTCTCCTCGTTTTAATGGTGAACAAACACGGATTTTGACACTGTCGTTTTATGGCCTATATTCACCACCAAAGGCTGATGGGTCCCAATTTTTTATATCCAATTTTCCCACGTATTGCATACCAGACGGTCGTGCAACCGCAATGTGTTTGTCACCCTTAAAAACGTGGACTGATGGAGTTTCTCCATTGATACCACCAGTTGAATTCCTGATGTAAAATCCGATATTTTCAGCTATTTTGACACATTCGAGATTGGATAAATCTGAAGATAAAACTGCCCAACATGTTGTTGAATTTAGTTGTTCAATAGAAATAATTTTGCCTTTATAATCAATCATAAGATTTTTCGAAAGTGTTTTCCAATCCTGGGCATAAACGTCCAAGATTTGGGCGAAAAAAATAAATGCAAAAAAGACCAAAATAATAGATAAATAACGTTTTATGGTAACCTCCTCTCTTTCTGCTATAACGCGTATAATGTGATCTTCACTGGGCGAGGGTTTTTCGCTCCTCGCGATTTTTTTAGTGGGACTCCGCAGTGCGGACAGGCAGCAGCTTTATCAGATATTGCTTTATTACATTCAGGGCAGTGTACAAGAGCCATTGCCCCTCTCCTTTAAAAACGCGCCCGGATACTTTTGATTTGTGGGTAAATATCTCTCTTAATCATTTCAGTATTCGTGACGGTAGTGATTTCTCCTGGTCGCAAGACAGCCGTCTCATTACCATATACAAGCTCGAAGCCATCGACATCTAAAAATTGTACCTCCACAAGAACTTCTTTGGCGGCATTAGTATTATTTTGCACCTTCACGAGCCAGGCTACAGTCACATAATTTTCTGACCGTTCCACCTCACGGTACTTCACTTCGAGAATTTCAAACTCCTCCTGTTCTTCTTTGGTTTTTTCCTTATCATAAGGAACTGTTGCAATTAGTTTCATAATAGGCCAGTACACCCAAGACATAAACCCTTTTTCAGTTTTTTCACTGTATTCTAAATGGACTATTACATTTGGTCCTTCCCACCGAAACTTTTCAATAAATTCGTTGGTCTTTTCTCCTTCTCCATAGATACTAAAAGCGGTTTGCTTTATTTTGTAAAAATTATCCCATCCCTGAAAGCGAATATTACTTTCACAAAATTGATCTTTATAGAATACATATGAAACGGAAGATAGACTTGCATCTCCTACCATTAATATATCATTCTCCCTTACATAGCTTTTTATAGGTATAATATGTGATCCCGTATCAAATTTCATTTCGGGCAAAGAGTGAATATTTGTCCCCCATTTTATCCCTCTAAAATTATCTGGCTCAGTTCCTGGTTTAAATCCTTGAGCATAAATAGAACCGCTTAGATATAAAACCAGCCCCCAAGCCAGTATCCCTAAAAAAATTCTCTTTTTCATCATGCCTCCCCCCCTTCATAAATCTTACTAGCACGTTACTGGATAAAAAACAATATTATGATTTTTTAAAAGTTACTATTTTTTTAAATAATTTGACCAAAAATGCTTGATTTTTTTATTTAAAGGAATTAGAACAAAAAACACAAAATTTAAAGGCACGCTCTGCCTGAAAAGGAGCTACGGGTAATCAAGCCCTGACACCAACGTAACCTTGAAAAAGTAGGCTCTGCGATGGTGGAGAGGGCTTTTCTTTTTGGAGGTAGCAAATGAAGTTGAAGGACGCGCGAAAGCTCACAAATCTCACGCAAACACAGCTTGCCGGATACTTGGGCGTAAGTCAAACGGTCGTCTCCATGCGGGAGTTCGGGACAGACTCACCGAGCGTTGACCGGCGGAGAATCTTTGACAACATCTTCCGAAAACAGGTGAGTTGGGATTGTGAATTTGAGCCCTATGATCCCATTGAGCAAAACGCAATCGTCCGATTCGATGATCACATGCATGGGTAAAATGGCAGACTCCAAGGAGAAATTGTTTAAAACTTTCACTTTATAAATTCTAATGGCAGAGATTGCGATGGGAATAAGAAGGATAGACATCGGTGAATAAATTTGATAATTTTGGGCAATGTTCCCTTTGTTTCCTTCCAACTTTGCGGGTCAGGGATGTTAGAGAGAAAGCATATATTCATTGCTAGGCCACACAAGAGAGGAGTAGGGGTATGTTAGACTGGTTACAGAAGAAAGAATGGAGAAATTCGCCAGCACATTTGCTTCTGCTGAGCAAATTCCGCAACGGCGATTCCCCCGATAGATATCATGATGCCCAATATTGGGAAGCAGTACTCAAGAGGAAACCCCTCAAAGTCATTGAGCAATTTCTTAAGGAAGGAGTGCTGGAACCGGCGCGGTTGCAAGAGCTCGTGGACTATAAATTCAAGGCCTCCGATCTTAAGTTGATGCTAAAGGAGAGGACTTTGAAGGTTTCCGGTTGCAAGGAGGAACTTATCCAGCGCCTCATTGAGAACGACGAGCAATCAATGCGTGACGCAACGAAGGGTCTTGATGTGTACCGGTGCACAACAGAGGGAATACGGCTCGCAGAACGTTACCTCGAAGGTGAAAAAGCAAAAAGAGATGCCGCGGAGCAAGACGCTCTCAATCTTCTCGCGAGAAAACAGTTCTCCAAAGCCGTTCGTATCGTTGCTCAGTATGAAGCGTCTCAAGTATTCCCTCGCGGTCTTGGTATCGACTGGAAAAACTATGATGTGGAATCAGGTGTCGAGTCGCTAAAGACAATCTTTGAAAGGACACCAGGAATCTTGAAGGACATAGAGGGGAATCGACTCGACAAATTGCGCCTAGCCGCCGCGATGATGCAGTTGTGGGGTACGAACACCGCGAGACACTGGCTACCGAATGACTTCGAAACTGGTATACACTTAGACGGCGATACTGCTTCCCGAATGCTTGTCTTTCATGCTAGTCACATCCATAATATGCAAATTTGCAGATTGGCTTCTGTCAAGACCGTTGAAGTGCTTAGTGTTAATGATGGAAATACCTGTACTGATTGCAGAAAAATCAGCGGAAGGAAATACAAATTAGATAACGTGCCAGAGCTTCCATACGCTAAGTGCACGTGTAAACATGGTTGTAGATGTACAATTGTGTAGGAGATTTGCGGTGACAATTTTGGGTTCTTTGGCCTTACAAGCCGCTCCACCTGGCGCTATTCCGCTGAGCTTCGTAGCGGCAGGTGAGCTTTGTCGTTCGATTCTGAAATGTTAAATAACAAAATGAATAAATTCACAATTTTTAAAGCGTCTTCTAAGGATTCTGACAATATTTATCATTATACAAAATTTGAGAGTGCTGTTAGCATACTTTCTGAGAAAAAACTTTGGATGACAAATATTAGATATCTAAATGATTGGTTGGAAGGCCGATATTTTTATGAGCCATTGTTTAAAATGATTGCAGATGAGTCTGGAAAAATTGGAAAGTTGGATAAAATTTATAGAAAATGTCTAAAAAATATGTATGTTGCCAGTTTTTCAAGGACACCGGATCTTCTTAGCCAATATAAATACTATGGAAATATTTGCATCGGATTTGACATTTTGGGATTAAATGATAGCAAAAACGAACTTAACAACAACCCAACATCTGGTTTTGAAACATCTAGTAAAGTTAATTACTGTGCTAGTGAAGAATACAAAAAGGTCATTTCGGAATTTGCTAAAGATAAAAGGCTTATTAATGGTGTAATAAATGAAGATATTAAGTCCTTGATAGAATTCTTTTGTTTTATTGGCTTATTAAAACATCCTGGTTTTTCAGAGGAAAACGAATATCGTCTTTGTCATTTCTGGTATGATCCTGATGAAGTAAAATATCGTTTTTCAGGTGGACGTCGTGTTCCTTATATAGAATTTAGACTTTTGCCAACAACAATAACAAAGATAATTGTTGGTCCTGATAGTCTGCAAAATGGAATTGCTATTGACCTCAAGAATTTTATAGAAAACAAAGAAGAATTTCACCATATAGATATTTGTTGTAGTGAAATACCATTTATACCAAAATAATAAATAATAAAGTCGATCAAGGCTAATTCAACCGACGCAAAAAGCCGCGCGGCTGATTAGCGGCATTTGTTTGATGTAAGATGAATTCAGTGGCCTCATGTCACTCTACATCATTTTGATTAGCGTTTTAAACAAGACAGTTAAAAAGCTATGATCCCATCACATATCCTGCTACATTTAAAGGCCTCCGGTCTTGTTTTTAGTCTCATTTTCTGTTGAAATCGACATGTTCAAGGGGTGCGAGGATGAAGACGCAATATGATGATATAGAACCCTATACGACCAAAGATGGCTCGATAATCCGGGAATTGATGCATCCGGCAATCCACGGCAATCGCAACCAGAGCCTGGCCGAGGCCATCGTCCCGAAGGGATCGACGACCCTGCTCCATCGACATCGAAATTCCGAAGAGCTATATCATATTACCGAAGGCTCAGGGGTGATGGTAGTCGGGGAAGAAGAGTTTCCTGTTAGCGAAGGGGACACCGTATGCATTATGCCTGACACCCCGCACCGGATTGCGAACACCGGGGCAACCCCTCTGAAGCTCTTGTGCTGCTGCTCACCCGCATACGATCACGAAGACACGGAATTGTTATAATCAGAAGCACAAGGGCTTTACGTTGTTGCACCCATACGAATCGCTGACAATACGTACATTGTATTGTGGGACAAAGAAAGGAGAAATCTTACATGGCAATTAACCCATCGTTTATCAAACCACTCAAGGCGGAGATTATTGCTGTCAAAGGCACGTGCAGCGCCGGGCATCAGCAAGGGGATACCTTCTCCATCAGCTGCTATGACTGCGGGGGATTGTGCGGCTTCTTTTATCATGATCTCTTTCCGAACCTGAGCGTCATGCAGTTCGGCGGCGCATATCCCTGGGCATCGGAGGGCGAGCTTGTGCTGGACTGTCCGGATCGGCGCAATGCCGTCATCATAAAGCTCACCGCGCAATAAGGGCGCAGAGCTTTCCAAAGAACAGGTCCGCGAGTGTTCTGGTTTGTACTGTTGGCGATGGTATTGATCTGCGCCGTTATACTCGGGCGGTGGTATCTCCGTGATACACGCAGGAGGCGCCTCATGGCCGCGCCTTTTCCTTCAGCATGGAAGGCGATTGTGGAGCTGAATGTCCCTTTGTACGCGTACCTACCCGCTCCGCTCAAGCATCAACTCCATGGTCACATGCAGGTCTTGTTGGCGGAAAAACAGTTTGAAGGCTGTGGCGGGCTGGAGATGACCGATGAGATACAGGTTACCATAGCAGCCCAAGCCGGTATTCTGCTGTTGAATCGAAAGGCCAGGTATTATCCGAGGCTTCACTCAATCCTGGTATATCCCAGCACGTTTGTGTCAAGAGATGTTGAGTATGTGGGAGATCACGCATACGTTGAGGGCACATCGGCTCGCCTCGGCGAATCGTGGCGAAGCGGCGCTCTCGTTCTCGCGTGGGATTCCGTAAAACATGGAGCCATGGATTTTCGAGACGGACAGAATGTTGTATTGCATGAGTTTGCCCATCAATTAGATCAAGAGGATGGGAGAGCTGATGGCGCACCCATTCTTGAGCACGGTTCCTCGTATGCAGCCTGGGCTCGCATTTTACGGAAAGAATATGAGCAGATGCAGGCCACGGTGAGACGCGGATTGGAGACCGTGATGGACGAATATGGAGCAACCAAACCCGCGGAGTTTTTCGCGGTTGCCACCGAGACGTTTTTCGAAAAGCCGCACGCATTAAAGGGGAGACATCCGGAACTGTACGAGGCGCTGAAGAATTACTATAAGCTCGATCCCGCGGCATGGCTGAAGGATTCCCGCACGAAGCGATAGAGTACGCAGGTGGAATGCCGCTTGAACAGCCGCGCGCTGTTGTGGTATGTTTGGACTACTGTGAGATGATACGATGAGTGGTAGGTTTGGAAAATACGGAGATGCCAAACGGAGGTTAAAAATTCGTAAAACTCGCCGTTGTGCAACGTCTGATCTTCACAACACAAACAGCAAGAGACCTGCAAAACAACTAAGGACACGAAGACGTCCGCATCTCTCAACTATCACGTGAACAATGCTTTTGTGAAGGGCACGCAGCCTTTTTTCTAGAATCCTCTGGGAGAGGACCCACCCGTAACCACCAGATGGGAGTTATATGGAAATCATAACCATTCGATACTACCTTACACTGCCGGAAGGCGTGCGTGAAACCTTTACCGTGAAGTTAGATGTAGCGAAGCTCGAATTGGTGGATAATATACCGGATAGCTTGCCTACGTGGGCTCAGCTTGATTTTTGCCAGTGTTCCCATTGTCCCTTTACTCCTGCCGAGTGTCCTTACTGTCCGCTTGCCGCCAACCTCGTTCCTATCGTGGAACGTTTTGAAGGCCTCATCTCGTATAGCGAGATCGCCGTGGATGTTATGACGGCGGAACGATTTATTACCCAACATACGACTGTGCAACGGGGCATGAGTTCTTTGATGGGGCTTGTGATGGCAACGAGCGGCTGTCCCTACATGGCCTTCTTTAAACCCATGGCACGGTTTCATCTGCCGTTTGCCAGTGCGGAGGAGACCGTCTACCGTGCTACCTCCATGTATTTGCTGGCGCAATATTTTTTAAACAAAGAGGGACACAATGCCGATCTTACCTTAGCGGGCCTGAGGGAGATCTACTACGACATAGAGGTCGTCAATGTTGCCGTTGCAAAACGGCTGCGCGCTGCGACAGAAGCGGACTCTGCGGTTAATGCCATTATTTTGTTGGACATCTATACCAAGGCAATGCCGGTGGTCATCGAGGAATCCCTGGGGGAGATCCGCTATCTATTCACCCCCTATTTTGAGGAGCTCTCAAAAAGGTCGGTTAAAAAACCAAAAGGATAATAGGGAGAAGAAAGCGGCCTCATTTGTTCAGAAGCGAGCCTCGAGGGAATTATCTGATTCCATAATGAGGGGGCTAAGCCACATCCCCAGAGCATTCTGGACAAGGGGGCATGCAGGTAATATCTTATCGTTAGATTCACATAATTGCAAAGGAGGGGAAGATCAATGTCCAAGAGCGAGGAGTACCTGAAAGAGGCCTTTGCCGGAGAGTCCCAGGCAAACCGCAAGTATCTGGCCTATGCCGCCAAGGCCGATCAAGAAGGATATCCCCAGGTGGCCCGACTCTTCCGGGCGGCCGCCGAAGCAGAGACCGTGCACGCCCATAACCACCTGAGGGCCCTCAAGGCCATTGGGAGCACCAAAGAGAACCTGACGGATGCCATCAATGGGGAGAACCACGAATTCCAACATATGTATCCGGAGATGATCGAGGCGGCCAAGGCCGAAGGGCACAAGGACGCCGAGCGGAGCTTTTCTTATGCAAACGAGGTAGAAAAGATACACGCGCAGCTTTATCAGAAGCTCCTCGACGGGCTGGAAGGCGCACAGGAGGACTATCCCTATTACGTCTGCCCGGTGTGCGGATACACGGCTGAGAAGGGAGCCCCCGATACGTGTCCCGTGTGCGGGACCAAGGGGGGCAAGTTTAAAAAGATAGACTAACTGAGACGGCTCAAGTTCTTATTTACTTTCTTGCACCACATACAAATCCTTACGAGAGGTGACGCAATGGCCAGTCTGCGAGACCTTGTCCTACGCAACCGGAGCTACCGACGCTTTGATGAATCGCACCCTATTGCATATGAAACCCTTGAGGAACTGGTAGGGCTGGCCCGCTGCACGCCCTCGGCAACCAATCGCCAGCCGCTCAAGTATATCCTCTCCGCGGACCAGAAGACCAATGACGGCATCTTCCCCTGTCTGACATGGGCTGCTTATTTGAAGGACTGGGACGGTCCGGCTCCAGGAGAGCGGCCAACCGCCTATATTGTAATCCTCATTGATGAGGACATTACGCACGATTGGTGGTGCGACGACGGCATAGCGGCGCAGACCATCCTGCTGGGGGCGGTGGAACAGGGCCTAGGGGGGTGTATGATCGGGTCGATTGACAAAGAGAGGCTGCGGCAGAAGCTCAACATTCCCGAACACCTCAAGATCCGGCTCGTCGTAGCCCTCGGCAAGCCCGCGGAGCGGGTCGTACTCGAAGACCTGGAACCAGGAGGCGACTTCCACTACTGGCGTGACAATAAGGGCGTCCACCATGTACCCAAGCGGAGGTTAGAGGAGATTATCATTAAAGCAGGAGGAGAAGCTGAGGGGGCTCTCTCGCAAACGTAGTCGCTTCCTTCCTGGTATGATCGTCGACGTCCACACGCACATTTACCCCCCGCATATGACGACACGGATACTCGATGCGGTGCGGGAGCGAGCCGGCGTCCAGTCCTACACAGACGGCACTCTCGAGGGGCTGTTGCGCTCAATGGGTGAGGCGAGGATAGACTGCTCGGTGGTATCGAGAATCGCAACACAACCCGACCAGGTAGAGCCTATCAACCAGTGGCTGCGGGGGATCCTTCATCCTCAGATTTTTCTGCTGGCTACGATGCATCCCGATCTTCCGGCTGCGCCGGATTTCATCAGTTCATTGAAGGCAGAGGGGTTTAAAGGCTTTAAGGTACATCCTGATTACCAGGATTTTTTTATTGATGAAAGGCGTGCCTATCCCTTTTATGAACTGGCCCAGGCAGAAGGTATGCCGGTCCTCTTTCATGTGGGGGTAGACCCCGGCCTGCCGACACCGGTACATGCTTCACCGAAACGACTGGCACAGGTGCACAGCGATTTCCCCCATCTCTGTATTATCGCCGCCCATATGGGTGGAGCGGATATGTATCAAGAGGTGGAGCGCTACCTGCTGGGCAATGACATCTACCTTGACACCTCGTTCGTCTTACGAAAGATGCCGACGCCCCTGTTGAAACGTTTCTTCGCGCGACATCCTATTGAGCGCTTCCTCTTTGGTACTGACAGCCCCTGGCTCGATCAAGGGGAGGAATTGCGTTTTTTATTATCCCTACCCTTTCTTACGGACGATGCGAAAGAGAAGATTGCCGGCACGAACACGGCCCGATTGCTAGGGCCTGTCGGCACGGCTCAGAAACAACAAGAAAAGGTTGATGAATAAGATCGCATCCGGTACGATATGTTCTCATTGCGTGGCGGTAGCACTATAATACATTGCCGACAAGGAGGATTTAATGGTCACCTTTGATGATTTCACGAAACTGGATATCAGGATCGGCACGGTAACGGCTGCGGATAAGGTGGAGGGGGCCGACAAATTGATCAGGTTAGAGCTCGATCTCGGAGGAGAATCCAGACAGGTGGTGGCAGGTATGGCACCTGCCTACACGCCGGAGGAGTTCATCGGCAGGCAAGTGCCGATACTGGTCAATCTGGAGCCGAGAAAACTCAGGGGCATAGAGAGCCAAGGAATGATCCTGGCGGCGGATGTCGACGGGAAGCCGGTTATGATCATCCCCGACAAAGAGGTGCCGCCGGGGAGTAAGGTGCGCTAGAAACTTTTCTGTCAATCCCCACGGGGCCTGTCAGTATCAGGATACGTTATGTAGAGAAGGGATTTGCCGCAGCACGTGCACTCGCACAACATGACCACTAGTTCCTCATGTCATAACTCCGCATTCCTCAGGCCATAAAAATCCCCCTTATTATTCCCTCTAAAAAAGTACTTGACTTTTTATCATTATTTTATTAATAAAATTTAAATAGTACAATTTTACTAAAAACAGGGGAGTTGAGCCTCATATTTAGATATTGTTCGGGCAGTGTGTAGTTGTTACGAACACGGTCGCGCAGAAGGGGGCCAAAACCGACACAGGCTGTGGGGATTTGGCCCCCTTTCTTAGTTTTGGTATATTTTTCTTATGAGGGCTTCTTTTTCAACATCCGCCCCAGCAGATGGAGATAATGCCGAGCAAAAACCATTGATCTTATCGTCCGTTCCCATTACAATTATTCCCCTATTTGTGCCTGGCCTTTGGGTCATGAAACATTTCCATAGGGAGACGATAGATGTATGCGTTAAAATATGATGAAGATACCTGCCTCAAGTGCCGCACGCAAGATTGCCTCGCCAAGTGCCAGTACATTGATATCGATAAGGAAAGCGCCAAAAAGGAGATACTGAAAATAGCGCACGGTGAGGATTCTTCGGTTTTGCACGATTGCGTTACCTGCTATGCCTGTGAGGAATACTGCTCCTTCAACAATCACCCCTTCTACCTCATCGTGGAGAAACAGGAGGAACTCGATATTCCGCCCCTGCCCCGTCCGATTATCAAGCGGGGTATTAAGACAGGGATTCCGTTCCGGGGTGAACCCACGATCGAGAAGATAAACGGCAGAGCCCTCTTGATGGGGGCCTTTGCCGATCTCATGCATCTGATACAGGGAAAGCTCTTTGAGGGCCTCCCGGTAATCTCAACAGACCCCCGCAAGATGTTTCACTACTTTTGTCAACTCATGTACCTCCACTACGCCAGGAACTCTGTCATCAAGGAGCGATTGCCCAAGATCATTAAAACGATCGCTGAGCACGAGGTTACTGAAGTTGTCTGCTTCCATGACGAATGTTACGGGACCTATACCTCGTACTGCCCGGCAATTGGTATGGAGGTTCCCTTCACGCCCGTTCACTTTTTTGAATATCTTTATAATCGACTGCTTGAGCTCAAGAAGGAAATAAAGCCGGTGAAGCTCAAGGTGGCGTATCAACGCCCCTGTTCATCTCGATTGTCCCCGGATAAACATCGCTTCGTTCAGGCGATCTTTGACCTGATCGGTGCCCAAACCGTGGAAAGGGAATATGTCGATGAAAACGCCCTCTGTTGCGGCGGCACCATGGAGGGGCAGAGACGAGAGGGGAGCCGCAAGCGCACCGCCGATCTCCGGAGAAAAAACATAGAGGACATGAAAAACGCCGGGGCTGAGGTTTGCGTTTTTAATTGCCCCGCCTGTTATAACACTCTGGGTCAGATGCTTGTCCAAAGCGGCATCAGACCCGTCTTTATGAGCGATCTGTGTCGAGTCGCCATCGGCGAGAAGCCGGAAGGATGGAGGTGAGCTTATGGATTCAGTGTACGAAGCACTCGTTGAGATAGTCGGCCCGGAGCATGTCTCAAGTCAGCCGGAAGAGCTTTTCATCTACTCCTGGGACTTGGGGACCACGGAACCCCACCGACCGGACTATGCGGTAGCGCCGCGAACGGCCGAGGAAATCCGGAAGATCGTTCAGCTTGCAAACAAAGAGAAAATTCCCGTCGTGCCCCTGGGGGGTGGGTTGTCATTGGCCGGCCTCGCTGTTCCTTTTAAGGGAGGAATACTTCTTGACCTGAAGCGCATGGATGACATCATTGAGGTCAATGAGCGGGCGCGCTACGCCTTGGTTGAGTGCGGGGTTTCCCAGGGCAAATTGACCGCCTACTTGGAACGGCATCATCCCCATCTGACCCATTCGGAGCCGGGCGCGCCCCCGGCCGCCACCATTGCCGGCAATGTCGTCATCCACGGCCAGGGAGACCTTGCGCACCCCTACGGCTTTAATTCCGATATGATCAATGGATTAGAAGTCGTTACCCCCACAGGCGAGATCTGTCAATTCGGATCGTGCGCCATAGGTGCCGGCTGGTTCACCCTCCATCCCCTCCCCGATGTGGGGCTATTCCTGGGTTGGACCGGCACAACCGGCATCATCACCAAGGTATCGTTGCGACTCTTCCCGTGCAAAAAGATCAGGGGTATGGCCCAATTTGTTGTCGATGATGAAGACCTGGTTCCTGAAGTCTTCTATAAAATTACCCATACCCAAATGGTTGAAGATATCATGGCTACGAGCCAGGCCATACCCCCCTTTAGCAGTGAGCTTCACCACTTCACTATTAATATAGCTGCCGACTCTGAGAAAGAGCTTGAATTCAAGCTGGAGATCGTCTTCGATGACACCCTGGGAGAATATATTCATAAAGGAGATGGCGGCTACCTCGGTTTTATCCGAGGCTTGGAACGGCCTCAACTCTCCAAAACCTCAGACTGGCGCAAGGGGGGCGGCTTTGAATATGTGGGCAGTATTATGCCGATTGAACAATACCCTGAATGCTATAGGAGAGGAAAGGAAATTTCTGAAAGACACGACATACCCTATACTGTGCTTGCACGATGCATCGGCACCGCCCACGCCATGATGTTCTCGTGGACGTATGCCTTTAATCGAGCGGACCCGAAGACCATCGAACACGCACGTGAGGCCTTGCACGAAACGGATGACCTCGCCTTGGAATTGGGAGGGACCATTTGGAAGCCCGGGCTCTATGGGCAACGGCTCGTCATGGAAAAACTCAATCCCAACACCCTCGAACTGATGCGGAAGATAAAACAACTCCTTGACCCCAATGGGATCATGAATCCTGGAAACTGGGAGGCACAATGATGGCCTTGGCGGACTTTGAATACGGCGATACCATACATCGGTGTTTTCGGTGCGGCTACTGCAAATTTCCCGTCGACTGGACCGATGTCAATAATTGCCCCGCCTATGCCCGCTACCGCATGGAGACGTATTCTTGCGGCGGGCGATTATGGCTGACGCGGGCCTGGCTCAGTGATGAAATAGACTGGACGGCACATTTCGCCCATATCATGTTTTCCTGCACCGCCTGCAAAAACTGCGAAGCAAAGTGCCCGCTCAGTTTCAATGTCGATATCCTCAATATGATCACCGCGGCAAAGGGGGAGATGGTTGAGCGAGGTACCATACCCCCACTTGTCAAAGAATTCCTGGAGAATATTCAGCGGCACGGAAATCCCTATGGCACTCCTAAGGCCAAGCGAGGCGACTGGCTGGACGGGATGGGGCTCAAGCCTTACCAGGGGCAGGACTATCTCTATTACGTCGGCTGTATCGGTTCCTACGATACGCGGGCCCAAGAGATTGCCAGGGCGCTCGGCGCCGTACTGGATAGGGCCGGTGTCTCATTCGGTGTACTGGGAGTTGAAGAGGGCTGCGACGGTAATGACGTGAACATGATCGGTGAACAAGGGTTGTTTGAAGTGCTGGCTGAAGACAACATCGCCCAGTTCAAGGACCTGGGGGTGCACCGCATCGTCACCCTCTCGCCGCATGCATACAATGCCATAAAGAACGAATACCCCTGCTATGAAGGTGACTTTGAGGTCCTTCACTACACCCAATTGCTCCAATGTCTCATCAGTGATGGGGACTTGGATATATCCAAGGGTTTCGAGGCCCGGGTTACCTTCCACGACCCGTGTTTCCTGGGGCGCTGGAACGGTGAATACGAGGCATCCCGGGAGATCCTGCAGGCCATCCCCGGAGTGACGTTTATAGAACTGGAGAAGAACAGGGAAAGCGCACTCTGTTGCGGCGGGGGCGGGGGAAATTTCTATATCGATTTTCTGGGAGGGAGCCCCGACAGTCCGTCCAGGCGCAGGGTCCGTGAGGCCCATGAGACAGGGGCGAATATCCTGGCTGTTGCCTGTCCCAGTTGCCTGAACATGCTCGAGGATGCGGTCAAGTCAGAGGAGCTCGAAGACAAGATTTCCGTGCAGGACATCTCTGAGATTGTGGCAAAGGCGTGCGGAATAACCGCATAAAGGGCACACAGAGGGTATGGGGTTAATTTGTTCCGTGCGCATCGGCGTGCATGCATGGCGTGATTGCCACCCTAAGACGCGTCTTCCTCTCCCTTACTCAAATGCAGACGATCAGGCGGAATATCGCCATATATAAAGACCGGCGTGCCGTTGGATACAATGGCATAAAGCTCTTCGATGTTTTCATTGTCTAGTGCTATACAACCAAGCGTCCAATCCCGCTGTGAACCACAGCCGTGGATATATATTGCGCCTCCGAGCGGAGTATCCCAGGGTGGCATTTCGTGAGAACGTAACGCGAGCATTATTGCTCCATACTGTGTTTGTGTAATAATACCCTCTCGCAACCCCCTCTGCGCATCTTCTGCATTGGGATAGCTTATACCCAACGATAAATAGTACTCGCTTTGACTATTTTTCCGGGAGATATAAAACTCACCTTCCGGAGTACACCCATCTCCTTGCCTTCCCTTATCATCAATAGGATTAAAACCAAGGGCGACTTTATACATACGCACTACCTCTTCACCTGAGTATAACAACAACCTTCTTTTGCGTTTAGCTATTTCAATATGGGGGTTAACAAGGGGGAGACTGAGGGGAACGCAATTTATTAAGTCTTCTTCAGTGATGCGAATTACGATTTCAGAGATTGGCTTAACTTGCGGTAGGCATACAGGAGTACTGTGTATTACATAGTGTTCTTTAATCTTTATTTTTTCGTATATGAGGATTATGCAACATATAAATACTAACGTAAGAACTAAAGCTGCTATTACCTTTGCATTGAATTTCATATTTGTTCCATGTTAAATTGCGCCCTGCACTTTGATTTCCGCTCCGGTCCCCACGGGCGCGAACGCCAAGGGGCACTGTGTCAGTTGTCGTATGCCTCACAGTGGTTTGTCAGGCCGCCCTTTTGATTTCTTGACCTTCATATTCAGGGAACATGATGATTGCGGGGTGAACATCAAAAGCCTTTGCTATTTGCTCTGCGCGCTTTTTACCAATATCTACTTTTTCGTTTTCCAAGAGGCTGATATTGCTTGTACTGATCCCGCAACGTTTGGAAAGTTCGGCCTGAGTCCAACCCTTGAGATCGCGAAGCATCCGGATGACCTCACCTGTTGTAAGCGTAGCATGAGGTTTTGCCGGGATAAATTCATTGCCCTTTTTTGATCGCATAAAGCCTCCTAATAGCTATGTGGTGATATTTCCAACACAAAAACGGTAACGATATCTCTTTCCACAGTATAGATAACTCTATAGTGCAAACTCAAACGCGATGAGCGTTGTCCTTTCCGGTCTCCCTTTAATTTTTCGTCATGGAATCCTGGGAATTCTCTTAATTTATCAGGCCCATGCCGAAAAATAATGTCTTTCCACAATTCGTATTTCTTAACAACCGCCGATGGTAATTTCTTGCAGGATTTCTCGATATCACTGTGTTCCTTAATATGCCACATTATTATTTATAATAACCTATCAAAATTAATAAGTCAAATTATTTTTAACAGACGACCGAATTTGTCCCCGCTGCGATCCTCGTTATCCCTTCCTTGCCTTCTCAATAGGTTTATTGAGAACACTGAAGAAGCAATTCAATTTTGGGAATAACATAGGTACCTGTTGACGATATGCTTTATATTCTTCTCCGAATTTTTCTGTCAGTTCCTTCTCTTCCACCAGAAATAAGAACGCAATAACCCATACCCATTGAGTAATAGCGATAATGAGAAATGACCACCAATGTCCGATGAGGAGGCCAAGAGAAGTCATGAAAATACCAACCCCTAAGTGATGGGGATGCCGAACACATTTATAGATATCTGTAGTGATCAGTCGATTTGTACAGCCCCATTCTTTTTGTTCTCCTAGAAGTTTAAGCAACCTCCCCGTCCTCTTGAGCGGGAAGTGGGCCAATACCATGCCGATGAGACCAGCGAAGCGTACAAGGAGAGGAAAGGATTCTGTTTTCAAGGCTATATCTATGGCTATCCCCACGACAACAGATATCGTTGTCAGCAAAAGCCAATATATAAGACGTCTAAGGCATATAGACAATTTTTTATCCTATGTTTATTATTAAACAGCTTCGTGGCTGAAATCAGCGGTGTTGACTATCGTATGTCCTATTTTAGCTGAATTGTTCAAGGTCAAGTCACAATCTTCTCCTGCTAATTTTCTATTATAACCAGATTGCTACCATAACCGATACCGTGATGGCAACGATAGAGAGAGACATAGCAACGCGATTATATGCGGTCGATTTCTGCCCACTCAGAATCCTGTCGATATACTCCAGGAGTCTGAAACCTTCTTGAATATGCTCCTTCAAAGCAGGCTTCACCTTAATGTAATCAGAAAGCATCTGAACATTGTGTGAAGAACCTACATCCTTAAACATTTCGTCGGGGAAATACCACTTTTTATACGCAACCATGAATCGGCTCATTGTCTCAACATACGATTGTTCAAGAGTGCGGAGCTCCTTCTGTGTAAACGAGCCCCAAAACCCCACTCTAAGTGAAGAAGTTTGCTGCGCTACAGATTGTAGTTTGAGGATTACCGGTTGTAATTCGTCCCGCAAGAACTCTAAGACGATTTTTTGACCACTAGCTGGCTGATTTGGTTTTCCGTCCGTCATCGATTCCCACCATGCCTAACGATCGAGCGGAAAGCGCCAGGTAGGCACGAGGCTTGCCCCTCAAGCCAAGTGACGGCCAAGCCTGTCCGCTCTCGAACGATTAGTTAGGCAAGATATACCTCATTTACTCCACCAGTAAATGGTAGATGTTGATTTATCAACCGCTATGTAAGCGGCGTGATTTAAATTTTTTCCTTTATAAATACGAGCCTCAGGCAATCTGTCTTCTAATGTTACTTCTCTTCCAAAAGTCTGAAACCACCAGCGTTTTCTCCAAGGTGGTGTAAATGGGAAACGATATATAATTTCGGACAACTGAATTGATTGTATTGGTTCGTATCCTATTTTGGAAGGATCGAATTCCTGATCCGACAAAGAAAAGCGTAGCCATACTTCGCTCGTATCAATAACGTGTTGCTCATATATCTCTACTATATCGTGCGGGAATATATTTGGCACCCACATTCCGTCGTGTAGTGATGGATCGTATGTTTGGTAATACTGGTAGGGTTGTTCAATAACCTCACAACCGGGCAGGATAATAGAACTAAAGGTTATAATGGTTACAGCTAATAGAATTATAGTTTTTTTAGACATGCTGCCTAATATTTATTTTTAAGCTTATTCTACGGATGAAGGAAGCATAATTCTTTTAAAAGATATCCGCTGAGAAAATATAGATCCGCGTATCCTTATCCTTCCACGCATCATGCGGCAGGCCAGCCTTGCGGCAAGTGTGTTCCAGGAACGTGTTCCTGTCCCACCCATACTCGGTGGCCACCTGGGGGAGGAGGAGCCCGGAGTAGAATCCCCGCTCCATGTATATTCCATGTACCCCCACCTCGATTTCACTGACATCGGTGATCTGCTTAAAGGGGGTGAGGACGGAGATCTCGATGCCCAAATCATTCAGTTCCTTCTTGGTGATTGGGGGGAACCGGGGGTCTTGGAAGGCTGCGGCTTCAGCCATCTCCTCCACGGTTTTATAAAGGGGTTTGGTCCCCCTGATGTGCCCGATGCAACCTCTCAGGGTCCCTTTTTTGGTAACGGTCACAAAGGCCCCCCGTAACTCCTTTAACCGTTCGGACGTGATCTTGAATTCCGGCACCTCCTTGCCCGAGACCTTGTTCCAGATCACCGTGTGGGCGATTTCATGGAGGGTCTTTTTCTCCTCCTCGTTCAGGCCGAGGTCTACTCCGACCTTTCCCTTTTTATGTGTTGTCGTTTGGGCCTTGGCGCTTTTATACAGGACAGCAGCCATGTACCCCACCACACTGCTGTGGTCCCCGGTTACGTTGCCGGAGTTGGCGTAGTGAAGAACCTCCCCCTGATCCGCGCCCAAGGCCTGGGCCGCTAACATCACCGCTATGACCGGGCCGCCGCCGCAGGCCTCACAGCGCCCCTTCCCTAAATCTTCGCTCAGCCCCTTAGGGTCAAAGGCATCCACACGCTTCAGGACCACCTGATCCAACGCCACCGCCTCTTTGTAGGGGTGGAAGTGCGAGAGGTCGGTACTGGCGATCACGAGGGCATTCTTTCCTTTGATCACCTCGGCAACAACCTTGCCCAGCTCCTCGCAGGTTCGGAGATCCTGTTCTCCCATAACGATGGGGACCAGGCGAAAGTCTCCGAGGGCCACCTGTAAGAAGGGGAGCTGGATCTCCAAGGAGTGCTCTTGGGCGTGGGCTTTGGGAATTGATTTGATTAAGGTGCTTTTTTTCATCAGCGCCTCGGTGATCTCCTCCGCAATAGGAACGATCCCCAGGGGGGTACGATATCCCCCCGCGGGGTAGACCGAGGCACCCTTAAAATAGGCCCGGTGGCTGGGGGCGATGATGACCACTACGTCATACTTTTTTCCCTCCAAGAGCTTATACGAATAGGCGGCCACCTGCCCGGAATAGACATACCCCGCATGGGGCGCGATGAGCGCGATTACATCTCCCTCTATTTTGTGTTCCGGGATCTGCGCCAGATACCCCTTGATGTCATTAGTCAGCTTTGTCCGGTCCCCAGGATACCAAGAACCCGCGATGACCGATTCCCTGATATTTTTTTTAGTCATGGCCTTCCACCTTTCCTTTATCCATCTGCCGATATTTCCCTCACATGACGTCACGCAGAGAATAAGGGATAATAATAATGCTAGTGCGAAGATCCATTTTTTCATACCTGTGATACCTACGGAAGTGTATTATCTCTGTAATTATACCACATCACCCCATATCATCAAGAAGCCTAAAAGTCCGTAAAGATAACAGCTTTCATATTTTTGCTAGGACTTGCTGTCGAGCAGGAGCGTAACCGGGCCGTCGTTGACCAATTCTACTGCCATGCGGGCCTGAAATTCGCCCGTGGCCACGGAGATGTTCTGCTCTTGGAGCTTGGTGACAAAGTGGTGGTAGAGCTCTCGTGCCTGCCGGGGTTCGGCGGCATCGGTGAAGGAGGGTCTGCGTCCTTTGCGGCAGTCTGCGTAGAGGGTGAACTGTGAGACCACCAGTATCCCGCCCCCGATATCGAGGAGGGAACGATTGAATCGCCCCTCGTCATCTTCGAAGATCCTCAATTGGGGGATCTTGGCTGCCAGGTAGTCCGCGTCCGCCTCTTCGTCCCCTTTCCCCACTCCCACAAAGCAGAGGAGGCCACCCCCGATTTCTCCGATAGCCTTTTCCTCGACGCAGACCTTAGCCTGTTTTACCCTTTGGATGACAACACGCATCCCGGCACTGGGATATAGACCTTACCCTACCCCTCTTCTTTTTCCTTCTGGGTTTCGGCAACGATCCGCTCACTGATATTAGCGGGGACCTCTTCGTAGTAAGAAAATTCAAAGGCAAAACTACCCTTCCCCCCGGTCATTGAAGTGAGGTCGGGGGCGTAGCGCAGGACCTCCGCCATGGGGACGTTGGCCTTGACGATCTGGTTATGCCCTTTGGCCTCAACCCCGAGTATCCTCCCCCTTCTGCCGTTGAGATCACCGATGACGTCACCGACATTGTCCTCCGGCACAACGACTTCTATCTTCATGATCGGCTCCAGGAGCACAGGGCTTGCCTCACGGGCGCCCTTCTTAAAACCCATGATGGAGGCGAGCTTGAAGGCCATCTCAGAGGAGTCCACCTCATGGGACTTGCCGTCATAAAAGCGGACCTTAACATCGACCACGGGGTACCCTGCCAGAACGCCAGAGGTTGTGGCCTCGGCAATCCCCTTTTCCACGGCCGGGACGAAGTTGCGCGGTACATTCATGCCGGTGAGTGCATTTTCGAATTCAAGCCCCTTCCCGCGCTCCAACGGAGAGATGTCAAAGTGGACCTCGGCAAACTGCCCCCGCCCGCCGGTCTGCTTTTTATGTCTATAGATGACCCCTTTAACCGATTTTTTTATGGTCTCCATGTAGGGTACCTTCGGGGCCTCCAAATCGACCTCTACCCCGAACTTGCGCTTGAGTTTCTCCAGCACCACGTCTACGTGGACCTGTCCCATACCGGAAAGGATGATCTCTTTGGTCTGCGGATCTCGTGAGATGCTTATAGTAGGGTCCTCCTCCATGAGTTTCTGTAGAGAGGTGGCGATCTTTTCTTCGTCCCCTTTGGCCTTGGGTCTGATGGCATACGACATGACCGCCGGGGGTGGGGATGTCCCTGCAAAGGTGATAGGATTTTTTTCGTTGCAGAGGGTATCTCCGGTGGTGGTCTCCTTAAGTTTGGCCACCGCCACGATATCCCCAGGGCCGGCGAACCCGACGGGTTCCTGTTTTTTCCCCTGGAGCATAAATATCTGTGCAATGCGCTCTTTGGCTTCCTTGGTGGCGTTATAGAGGGTGGTATCCGCGCTGATCCCCCCCGAATAGACCCTGAAGAGGGTTAGCCGACCGGCAAATGGATCGGCGATGGTCTTAAAGACAGAGGCGGCAAACGGAGCGTCTTCTTTGGGCTCCCTTTGTTCTTCCTCTCCCGTACGAGGGTTTTTGCCGCTCCGGGGCTCCCTCTCCACCGGGGAGGGGAGACAGATGTTGATCAGATTCAGGAGGGGGTGAATCCCAATATTTTTGGTGGAAGAACCGCAGACAACCGGGGCGAATTTGCACGCTACGGTTCCCTTCTTCAGGCATTGGTAAAGGTCTGCCAGACCTACCTCCCCCCCTTCCAAATACCGCTCCATGAGAGCGTCGTCCATCTCAACCAGGGTCTCAATAGTCTTTACCCGTTGCCCTTGAGCCTCCTCGGCCAGCTCCGAAGGGATTGCTGTTTCCTGATATTTGCCGCTGCCATCCCCTTCATAGATATAGGCCTTGTTGCTTAGCAGATCGACGATCCCCTTGAAATCCTTCTCTTGTCCGATAGGGATTTGGAGGGGGAGCGGTTGAATCGTTTCCAAATTCTCCTTGATATCATTAACGGTCTCAGCGAAGCGGGCCCGCTCCGCATCCATCTTGTTGATAAAAATGATCCTTGGAAGGTTCATCTTATTGGCCTCACCCCACATCACTTCGGTCTGGACCTTGACCCCGGAGTTGGCGCCGATGACGATAATCCCTCCTTCTACTACTTGCATGCCTGCCTTGGCATCATAGATAAAATTGGCATCTCCGGGAGTGTCTATGAGGATCACTCGATGCTTGTCCCATTCATAGTAGGCGAGGGCTGCGTTGATGGATATCTGGCGATTAATTTCCTCAGGCTCACTGTCGAGGAGGGATGAACCGTCATCCACCCTTCCCATCCGATTGTTCATCCCGGTGTCGAAGAGGATCGCGTCTGCCAACGACGTCTTCCCGTCGCCGCCGTGACCGAAGATACCGACATTCCTAATTTTTTCGACTTCATACTTCTTCATATGAAAGCGTCCTCCCTTTATCTAAAACGTGATCTCTTGTAGTAATAAAAGGCTAGTAAAAATATATTCTCCTGCCGGAGTCTCTTGTATGATTTCCCGCCCTGGTTAGGGATTGCAGAAGATATTGTTCCCTGTTCCGCCGACAACCATACTTTTTTCCCCCCTAAAAGTCAAGCTCGGCCTGCATACCTTCTGTTCTCATGCCACGAGCGCTGCATAGCTGCACGGCACGTTGACACTCGCAGGGGAGGGTGTTATAGAGAAATCGCAGAGAGGTTAGGAATGGAATTTTCTACGAGTTTGATAGCGACCTTTGATCCCGCAAAAAAGATCGTGGTCCTTACCGGCGCGGGGATCTCGGCTGAGAGCGGCGTACCGACCTTTCGAGGGGAGGAGGGGCTCTGGAAGCAATATCGGGCGGAGGAGTTGGCCACCCCCCATGCCTTTGAGGCCAACCCCAAACTGGTATGGGAGTGGTACGATTGGCGCCGGGGGATCATCGGCAAGGCCCAGCCCAACCCCGGACACCTTGCCATCGCGGAGATGGAACGGCTTTTCCCCGATTTCGCCCTCATCACACAAAACGTGGATGGCCTGCACCGCCGGGCAGGAAATAGCAAAGTCATCGAGATCCACGGCAACCTGTGGGATCTGCGGTGCGTTGCCGACGGGCGGGTGCGGGAGGACAATCGCGTTCCCCTGCCACAGATCCCCCCCTTGTGCGAGTGCGGGGCCCTGCTGCGTCCTCATGTGGTCTGGTTCGGGGAATCCCTGGATCAGGAAGATCTGACACAGGCCTACCGCCTGATAGAGGAGTGTGACCTCCTCCTCGTGGTGGGGACGTCTGCCGTGGTCCAACCGGTGGCCTCCTTCCCCCTTATGGCCAAGGAAGGAGGGGCCTTTGTGATCGAGGTGAATATGGACCCCACACCCCTCTCACCACGTGTTGATGCATCCTTTCAGGGTAAAGCCGGTGAGATCCTCCCCGCCCTCCTCGAAAAGCTGCAAGGATATTGGGGCAAAGGGGGAAATTCATAATACTGGTAAGAGGGGAAGGACCGCACTGAAATGCGGCTTATTCTATTTGAAAGGCGTCCTTGATCAGTTCTATATCCGGGCCTGAGGGAGTGAGGCGGACGGCCACCACGTCGAAACGGGCGGCGATATCCTCCGTCAAACGGTGCTCTGCCAGATAAGCCGTGGCCGCCCGGCAGATTTTTTTCTGCTTAAATCGGTCTACCGCATCCTGCGGAAGGCCAAAGTCCAAAGAGCTGCGCGCTTTGATTTCAACGAAGACCAAGGTATGCCCTTCGCGGGCGACGAGATCGATCTCCCCCGCCTGGCAGTGATAGTTTCTCTCGATGACCTTGTAGCCCTTCTTTTTGAGATACTGAACGGCGAGTTCTTCCCCCTTAGAGCCGAGGGCCTTCCTGTTGTTCTCCATCTCCAACCCTTAGATACTCCCTGACCCCTTTAAAGGTCCTTCGGTGGATCTCACAACAACCGTGCTGGCGGATTGCCTCTCGGTGTTTCTTGGTAGGATACCCCTTGTGGGAGGCAAAATTGTAGCGAGGATAGATACGATGATATTCCATCATCAGCCGATCCCGGGTGACCTTAGCTACAATGGAGGCCGCAGCAATGCAGGGGTGCTGGGCATCACCCCTCTTGACCGCCTGTTGGGGGAGATCGATGGAGATACGATTTATTCCATCAATAAGGATAAAATCGGGTAAGGGATTAAGGCTCATGACCGCCGCCTTCATGGCCCTGAGAGTGGCCTGGAGGATGTTATGCTTCTCGATATCCCGCGGCCCCACAATCCCCACCCCCCAACTGAGGGCACGGGCGGTAATGATCTGATAGAGCTTTTCTCGTTGAAGGTGCGTTAGAAGCTTGGAGTCACGGACCCCGGGTATCTTGTCGCCCGGTCTAAAAATAACCGCCCCCGCCACCACCGGACCGGCCAGGGGGCCTCTACCCGCTTCATCTACCCCTGCCATCCATCGATAGCCCTGGGCGCTGATCAACTCCTCTAATGGTATCTGATCGGGGGGTGCTTGGTCGCCCTTGCGCATTCCCTTATTGCTATCTTTTTTCCTTAATCCGAGCCGCTTTCCCCTTGCGACCGCGCAGGTAGTAGAGACGGCTGCGTCTGACTCGGCCCCGGCTCACCACTTCTATTTTGTCGATATAGGGAGAGTGTAAAGGGAAAATCCTCTCTACCCCGATACCGTAGGAGACCTTACGCACGGTGAAGGTACCGCGGGTGTTTCCCCTCCGCAAGCGGATGACCACCCCTTCGAACACCTGTATTCGTTCCTTATCCCCTTCCTGGATCTTGAAATTGACCTTGACGGTATCCCCTGGCTTAAAATCCGGGATGTCCATACGTAGTTGTTCTTTTTCAAGGTTCTCTATAGCATTCATGTTACTGTTCCTCCCAAGAGTCGGTCTAGAATAATAGCTGTCGCCGTTCGCACGGATAAGTGATTATACCCCTTTCCTGCTATCGGTTCCAGTACATAATCCGATTTTTCTATCATTTCCCGCGTCAGCCCCCACCCGGTTCCGAGGAGGAAGAGATACGGAGTATCTCCCCCCGTGCGGAGGACTTCGGTCATTTCTCCATAAGACCGCGCCTGAGGGTAACTCCTGGCCGTTGTCGCCACCGTCTTTGGCCTGAAGCCTTTTTCTTGTTCAATTCCCTGTAAAGCCTCCTCCAGGTCCTCCGCTATCCGCACGAGGGAGAGGGCTTCTTTCCTCGTAGCGTTGTATTGGGCGCCCCACCCCCTCACCCAGTGGTCGATCAGACGCCTGGCCAATGCCTGCTGCGATCGCAAAGGGGTGACCACATAATACCCTTCTAGACCGTAGGTCCGTGCCAGCCGAGCCACGTCATGGATATCGAGGGTGGTTAGGGCGGCGGAACTCACCCTTTTTTGCCGGTCGTAGACAGGATAGTGCATGAGGGCGATATAGATGATCACGGGGATTCCCGATTTCCTCAAGCTATCCCTGATGATCGCCTGATCTCGTTGAGGATCTCTTGATCCTCCTCGGAAAGTTCTGCCCCGGCGAGCAGATCCGGTCTCCTCTCCCAGGTCCTGCGCAAGGCCTCACGTCTTCTCCATCGCTCGATAGCTTGATGATCGCCTGAAAGGAGAACTTCCGGGACGCTCATCCCCTCGAAGTCACGGGGCCTGGTATACTGGGGATATTCGAGCAACCCCTGAGCAAAGGAGTCATCCTCGCTCGCCCCCTCGTTCCCGAGGACCCCCGGAATCAAGCGGGCAATTGCATCGATCATCACCAAGGCCGCTGGTTCCCCTCCGTTGAGGACATAATCACCGATGGAGATCTCCTCGTCCACGAATTCCCTTACCCGCTCGTCTACTCCTTCATATTTCCCGCAGACCAGGCAGAGGTGGGACAGGTGAGCGAGCCTTCTCACCACCTCTTGTCTCAAGGGATTACCCTGCGGGGTCATCAGGATGACCCGGGCCTCAGGATGGTCCGACTGTATTGCCTTAATCCCCCTGATGATGGGCTCCGGTTTCATGATCATCCCCGTGCCGCCACCGTAGGGCTCGTCATCGGTCACCCGATGTTTTCCCTCGGCATAGTCCCTGATGTTGAAGAGGTTGACCGTTATCAATCCCTCTTGGCGGGCCTTACCGAGGATGCTTTCTTCCAGGGGGGAGAAAAACATCTCGGGAAAGAGGGTGAGTATATCAAAGATCATCTTCTTCTAAAAGTCCCTGAAGGGGCCGAATGACCATCGTGCGGGTTTCTTTGTTTACAGTAATAATGACATCTTTGATAGCAGGGATCAGAAATTCCTTTGTCCCCTCCCGCACCACATAGACATCATTGCTTCCGGTCGGGAAAATATCCACGACCGTCCCCACATCTTCCCCTTGTTCCGTGACAACCCGCATCCCCAGGATTTCATGCCAATAATACTCGTCTTCCTCAAGGCAGGGGAGTTCCGCGGGATCAACGAGGACCACGTTTCCCCTTAACCTCTCCGCCTCCTCTTTTGTATGAATTCCTTCCAAGGTGGCCAGGATACCCTGCTTGTGGGGACGAATCTTTATGGGATGATAAGGTTGAGGGGGTCCCTCATCACCCTGAATAAAAATGTTTTGATAGCGGGAGCACAACTGGGGATCTTCAGTATTGAAATATTCAATTCTGATCTCCCCTTTCAGGCCATGAGGTCTTGAAATCCTCCCAATGACAATTAGGTCTTCTCCCACTATCCTCTTGCTTTTTTACTCTATAATCTCGAGGACGGCCCGTTTGTTGTTTTTGGTGGAGGCAGCACTCAAAATGGTCCGCATAGACCGGGCGGTCCTCCCCTGTTTCCCTATAATTTTACCCAGATCCTCCTTGGCCACAGAGAGTTCAATTACAGATGTTCTTTCGCCTTCGATCTCGGTCACCTTTACCTTGTCGGGATTGTCCACCAAAGACTTCGCAATATACTCAATGAGCTCTTTCATGTTCCGCCCTCCTTCTGTGGTTCAACTCCTTCGACCGTCCTTGTCCACCTAACCAGCGCTAGCATTCTCAGCTACTGCGTTGATCCCTATTCGCTTCAATAACTGGGCTACCGTTGGACTCGTCTGTGCGCCCTTCTGAAGCCATTCCGTCACCTTCTCCTTGTCGACGGAGATGCTCGGCGGATCTTGCTTGGGATCGTACGTGCCGATCTTTTCGATGAACCGCCCATCCCGCGGAGCCCGGGTATCAGTCACGACAATACGATAAAACGGTTGCTTCTTAGCTCCAAATCGCGCCAATCTGATTTTTACCGCCATTTCTCTCTTTTTACCTCCCTTCTTACTGAATCAATGTGTAATGAAAATTAATTTGCTTTAGAGAGGGAACATCGCGGGCGAAATCCCTTTACCCCCCCGCTTGCTGACCTGCTTGATCATCTTTTTCGTCATCGCAAACTGCTTCAGGAGTCTGTTGACGTCCTGTACGGTGGTCCCGCTCCCTTTGGCAATGCGCAGTCTCCTGCTTCCGTTGATAATACGAGGATTTCTCCTCTCTTTAGCAGTCATAGAGCTTACCATAGCGTCCAGACGAACCAGTTGCTTTTCGTCCGGACGCATGTTCTTAATCCCCTTCAGTTTTCCTAATCCCGGAATCATCCCCAGGATGTCTTCCAGCGGGCCCATCTTCTTAATTTGACGCAGTTGATCACGAAAATCTTCCAAGGTGAACTCATCCTTCCTCAGTTTTTTCTCTAATGCCTCGGCCTGACGTTCATCAAAGGCAGACTGTGCTTTTTCGATCAAGGAAAGGACATCACCCATGCCCAATATCCTGGAGGCCATTCTATCAGGGTGAAAAGACTCCCAGGCATCGAGCTTTTCCCCGGTTCCAATAAACTTAATCGGCTTCTGAGTTACCGCCTTGATGGACAAAGCGGCTCCTCCCCTGGCGTCGCCGTCCATTTTCGTCAGGATGACGCCTGTAATGCCCACGACATCGTTGAATCCCTTGGCCACGTTAACCGCATCCTGCCCGGTCATAGCATCGGCCACGAGCAGTATCTCTGAAGGGTTTAATACCTTCTTTATGCCTAGTAATTCTTCCATCAGCTCTTCATCGATGTGGAGCCTGCCAGCTGTATCAAAGATAAGGGCATCAAAATTTTGACTGCGGGCCAGCTTCAGGGCCTTTGCTACGATCTGCACAGGATCGTCATTCTTCTGAGGGGCATAGCAGTCGATCCCCAGTGTCTCCCCCAATTTTCTCAATTGTTCAATGGCTGCTGGGCGATAGGGGTCTGCGGGGACAAGATATGGATTCCGATTTTTTTCCCGCAGATAGCTGGCCAGTTTCCCCGCCGTCGTGGTCTTCCCTGACCCCTGAAGCCCCACTACCATGATAGAACTGGGAGGGGACCCTGATAATTTGAGACTATTGTCTTCCCCTCCACCCATTAAAGAAATGAGCTCCTCATGGACGATTTTGATCACCTGTTGAGCGGGGATTAGACTTGCTGTTACCTCTTGCCCCGTGGCCTTCTCTTCCACCCCTGTGATGAAATCCTTTACGACCTTGTAGTTGACATCCGCCTCCAAGAGGGCAAGGCGGACCTCCCGCAGGGCGTCCTTGATATCCTTCTCCGACAGTTTGCCCCGCCCCTTGAGTTTTTTGAAGACGTGATCTAAACGTTCTGTGAGTGTTTCAAACATCTTGCTTCCTAGGTCTTATACTTAGCTAAACTTTTAAAACTAAAGTACCAACCTTGTATTGTCAAGCTCTCTTTTTTCTAAATAGGCAACAGTTTTTTGTACCAGGGCTTCTCCCTCGAATCCCCTTCCTCTTTTTTCACCTCTAAAGGCGGAGAGTCTTTCTCTGTTTTTATAAATTCGAAGTGAGACTCCTCCGCTGGCATGTCTTCTAGCCCCGCAATGACGACCTGGAGCTTATATTTCCTTTCTATAGCATTGAGATCGTCCCTCTTGTAATTCAAGAGGTATTCCGCCACTGCCGTAGGGAGGGTTCCCTTGATTATCTTGAAATTATCCTGAGTCACCTTTTCTTGGATTTTTCTCATGACGGCCAAGGCCATAGAGTAGGGGGACCGTGATCTCCCCCGTCCCTGGCAAGACTGGCAGATGTTGTAGACACCATGGCTCAGGGAAGGTTTGAGGCGTTGACGTGATAATTCTATGATCCCAAAACGGGACATCCGAGACAGATCTACCTTGGCCCGATCTTTTTTGAAGGCGTTGCGTAATCTTTTCTCAACTTCGCGTTTGTGCTGGGTGGACTTCATGTCGATGAAGTCGATCACGATCAATCCTCCGATGTCCCGCAGGCGTAGTTGTCGAGCGATCTCCTCGGCTGCATCGAGGTTGGTGATGAGGGCGGCCTCTTCTATGTCCTTGGCTTGAGCGACCCGTCCCGAATTTACGTCAATGGCTACCAAGGCCTCGGTAATATCGATACAGATCTTGCCTCCGGAACTAAGTGGGACCTCGCGGGCATAGATCTGTTCTATCTGCTGCTCTATCTGGAAGCGGGAAAAGAGGGGTTTTTCGTCCGTATAGAGTTTAACCCGGCGTCGGTATTTAGGCATGACTTCCTGAAGGAATTCCTTTGCCTTCGAATAGGCTACCTCCTCGTCAATGATCATCTCTTTGACTTCTGGGGCGAAATACTCACGGATCGATTTTACCACCACGTCGCTTTCTTGGTAGATTAACGAAGGGGCGGTGAGGTCTTCGCTTCGCGTCTTGACGGTCTCCCAGAGGCGCATGAGATACCGGTAGTCGGCCAGCAACTCCTTTTTGCTCCGATTGATCCCGGCCGTGCGCACGATGAAGCCCATCCCCTCAGGGAGGTCGAATTGGCGCACAATTTCTTTCAACTTCTTGCGTTGGGCTTCATTCTCGATTTTGCGCGACACCCCGCTGCTGTTGCTTCCCGGCACGAGCACCAGATACCTGCCGGGCAACGATAGGTATGTACTCAGGGCAGCCCCTTTGGCGCCCATCTCTTCCCTGGTTACCTGGACCAAGACCTCTTGGTTTTTTCGCAGGATATCCTGAATCTTTGCCTTCTTTTTGTGGGGAAAATCCTTGCGTATCCAAAAGTTGGGATGGATCTCATCAAAGGGGAGGAATCCATTCTTGCCGGCACCATAGTCGACAAAGGCGGCCTGAAAACTGGGTTCAATCTGAGTAATGGTTCCTTTGTAGATATTTCCTCTGATATTCTCTTTTGTGGTGGTTTCGATACTAAAATCGGCCAACGCCCCTTCTTCTACGACCGCCACACGGACTTCTTCAGGATATGAGGCATTGACCAGAATCTTCTTCGGCATACAGTGAGCGAACCCCTAACAATATTTGGATGTTATTTCGAGGAAATTATAAAGGATATATACAGAAAATGTCAATTACATTCTCTCGTATGATACATCTTTTTTATTACGGTGTAGGGGTTAGGGTGAGGAGATAGGACAAGGCTGTTTATTCACCACCTCAGGGGGAATCCCGCTAAAGGTGTGACATGAGTGTGGGCTTGCAGTATATCAAAAGTCAAGGATAAACGGCCTGTTGCCCAAAGTCGGTTAAAAACATGAATCATACTGGGTTAAAAGTCATAGGGAGTTTTCCCCACAGCATCATGAGT
>JAFGNJ010000015.1 GCA_016927065.1 Deltaproteobacteria bacterium | reverse complement strand
TGAGCTTATCCCCCAAATAACAAAGAATTTGGGACATATTAACATAAAATCACCTGAAATTAAATTATTTGGGCAACAGCCCGTTTATTCTTGACAAAAAATACTACCCCCTTAATCCCTCGCGCCTTTCAGTTGCTCTGGAGTCCTCTCTTGAAGCCAAAGTTTGCAAATATTCTTCGACCCCACTCTGCGCCATTTTTTAAAAGCACCTTTTAACTCCTCCAGATCCTTCGCTTCCAGCAGATCCTTCTGGGCAGCCCGTAAATCTTCGAGTGAAGCAATTGCTGGCATTTGATCTTTTCCTCTCCACCAGATGCTTTAGTCATCTACTTCCCCCACCACATTAATCATGAGCTCTGTGGGGGATGTCGCCCTACGCAGGCGTTATGTCTACCGTGTTGCGCTTTCCGGTAGGGCTCCACTTTCTGGGCAGCTTTTAAATCTTCGAGAGAGGCGATAGCGGGCATGGGTTACCTTTTCTTCAATCTCTTACACCAATTCAGGGTGATGTTTCTTCAACCACGCGATAACATCGCCTTTTAATCCTTTAACAAAAGCAATCAGCTCATCGGCATCCGAAGCTGAAGCCCCTCCTGCATAATCGTACTCCACGATGTTGCGCTTCTTGCGGCAGGCATCCAGATACTTGGCATCGGCTTTTCTGGCGTTACCCAGTATCTTCGGGAGGGCTGCCAGCGTCCGAAAGTGGTGCGAGTCTTGGGATGGCCGGTATCCTTCGGCAGAGAGCAGTATCCTGCAGAGATATCCCGTTGGGCGTCTTTGAGGTCGCGCTCCACGATGCTGAAAAGGTTACCGATCTCTTCCCGGCTTGTTCGATGCGGATGGAGCCAGCCGTTATCGGCCCACTGCTTCAAGCTCATCCTGGGATCCTCTGATGAAGATCTTGGGCGATTTCATAACGCTCGTGACAAAATGCTCCTTGGCTTGAACACGCCTGCGAAACTCATCCTCATGCAGCACGTGGGGATTGATCTCCCGCCCTATCCGCTCTTCGATGCCGGACAACAACCCGGAGAGGTCGCGCAGGCCGAGCTCCCCGATAACCATCAGATCCACATCACTGCCGGCCTTTTCCTCCCCGCGAGCGGTAGACCCGAACACAAAGGCCAGGCGAATCCTCTTGTCCCGCAAGGCAGGCTTGAGCACATCGGCGAGGCCCGATGTCTTGAGCACCAGGTTGCGAATCTCGGGGTAGAGGGGGTTTCCGGTCTTTGCGCGGTAGTAAACGCGATTGCTGTCTCTACGACTGTGGACGAGGTCCAATCGAACCAGCTTGCGCAGCTCCTGGCGGATGGTGCTGTCGTTCAGACCGGAGCGCCGTTCGATCTCCCGGACATGCAATTCTTCCCCCCCTCCACTAAAAAGAAGCCGGAATATCTCCGCACGCGCCCGCGATGAAAGGACTTCGGCCAAGCGGTTCATACTGCGTGTTTATACCACGCAATTGCGTGGTTTGTCCACTCATTTTTTGCTGCTTATTTTCCCTAAACAAAAAAGGGCCTGGGGAGACCCCCCCCCACCACATTAATCATGAACTTCCCCCACGACATTTATAAACATATGAATGGTGGCCCCGCACCGCATTAAGATTTTCATCGGACAACGGGGTCCCGCTTTGCGGGAGATTTCGCCCTACACAGGCGTTATGTCTACCGTGTCGCGCTTTCCGGTAGGGCTCAACTGTGGGGGATGTCGCACTACCCTCTTGTTCCATATGTTCATCGAATTTGTCTGTAGTGCTCCACACATAGGCCTAGTGATTACTCTTGCATGCTCGTTGGTGGGGCTCCACGTATACTTGCCTCTCCCAAAACCCTCTTGTAGACACTGTGACATCGCATAGTGCGATATCAAAGATGCTGCCTCTACATGATTGAACTGGTAGCAGTGTAGGCTTATCCTTGAGGTCGCAGATTGCGACTTCAAGTTTGTAACCTTCCTGCTTAAAACAAATAAGGGCCTGGTGTTGTCACGGTTTACAAGATCGCCTTGATGCCGATCTTTCCGCATCCTGTCCACCCCCGAGTCGAAGATCTGGCCAACTGGTCACCTTCGGCCCCTCTTTGTGGCGGGGAGGCCTAGTGTTGCTGATCTTACCCCTGTAACACCTCTGCCGGGGTCTTCCTTCCCCGTTTAGTGTTATCAAAATCACTGTCGAAGCTTACAAGCGTATAGTCGTATTTTTCGGCGACTGCATATTGATATGCATCATCGAAATCAAGGGTAAACTTTTCTGATGCCACGATGACTGTTTCCATATCTTCCACAGGAAGAGCGGCCACCATCATTCCGGCGTTGATCAGCATGTCGTGCAAGAATTGTCGAAGAACATGGTGCAGCTTTCGACGAAAAAGAAGAAGTCCTATGGAGTGGAGGGCATAATCGGTTATAAAGAATTCATGCTCCTCGGGTTTGGATAGCAGGGTTCGTACTTCTTCGCTCTTGTCTTGTTCTAAGATCACCTCCAAGACAATATTCGTATCGATCAGGAGCTTCACTTCCCCCCGATCCTCCACTCTGATATCTTTTGCTGAAGCTCTACCGATGTATATTGATCCCGTAAGTCTTTTAAAGCGCCGGCCCAATTGAATGTCGGTTTACTGCGCGATCTCTTAAGCCGTTTCTTTAACAAAAAATCGATGAAATCTTCAACCTCTTCCTGCAAGTCCTCAGGAAGCTGGCGTATCTTTTTTTCGGCTTCTCCCATACCGTTCCTCCGTCATATTCCTTGTTTTATTTCCCCCCATCATAGGCGCTCCCGCCCCAAAAGTAAACTCCGTTTTATGGGCAGACAGTTGTGTAATGTCACCGGAGTCAGGCCTTTTACCCTTTTTGTGATATCAGGTGCTCAATGAGGTGATGAAGGGGCGCGACCTTAACCCTCTGTTCTATCGGATATGCCTCTTTGACGGGCGCTATGATCCAGACGTCGCGCAACGCCAGATCATCCACCGCGTTCCAAAATCCTTGCTGCACCTGTGGAGCAGTCGATCCCTTGCATTCGACGGCGATGCGGTGAGGGCCTTTCTCAAGAATCAAATCGATCTCAACGCCTGAGGAGGTACGGTAGAAGGAGGCCTTCCAAGCCGGCACCAGGGGAAGAATATGTTCAATGACAAATCCTTCCCAGGAAGCGCCATACACGGGATGGCCCAGGAGGTCATTGTGGCTCTCGATACCCAGCAGCGCATGCAGGAGCCCGCTGTCCCGGATATAGATCTTCGGCGCTTTGACTATCCTTTTTTTCAGATTGGTTTCATACGGCCGAAGGACTCTCAGCACAAAGGCCCCTTCCAGCATGTCGACGTAAGACCGTACGGTATGATGGCTCACCCCCATCGATTCCCCCAGTTGCGAGCTGTTCAGCAGTTGTCCGTGCATGTGGGCGCACATGCTCCAGAAGCGTTCCATGGTTTTGGCCGGGGTTCTGAAACCGAGCTGCGGGATGTCCCGTTCAAGAAATGTCCTGATAAAATCGAGACGCCACTCAAAGCTTTGGTGTTCATTCGCGGCAAGGTAGCTGCTGGGGAACCCGCCCCTCAGCCAGAGTCTTCTGAGCGTCTGTAAGGTCCGTTCCTCAGAAATTTCTTTTATAAGGAAGGGGGTCAGTTCAAAAGAGGCGATCCGGCCGGCCAGTGTCTCAGAGCTCTGTTGAATCAGTTCCGGCGAAGCGGAGCCGAGGATGATAAACTGTCCGTTCCGTTTATTCTCATCCATCACACTCCGTAACACGGGGAATAGTTCCGGCACCCTTTGAATCTCATCGAGACAGATCAGGTGATCCCGGTTCAGGGTGAAGAAGGCTTCAGGGTCTTGTAGTTTGTTGACATCCGATGGCCGCTCAAGATCTACATACACCGTGTCCTTGATATTGGAAATGATTGCCTTGGCCAGGGTCGATTTCCCGCATTGCCGGGGACCGAGGATGACGACGCCGGGCATCTGCTGCAATTTCTGTTCGATCTTGGTGGTAATGAGCCGCGGAACATACCCTTGCATATTGGAATTATATCTTCCAATTTACACTATGTCAATCATCATCACTATCGCGCGAGGGCACCGCTCTCGGTGCCCCTGTTTCCCAATCAAAAGAGGGCCTGGTCAGCCCTTTTCGATACCGCCTTGCTGAGCAAAATCCCCCTCTCTCTCATAGGCAATCCTGCTTCAAAGGTAAACCCGTTCAAACTAACCAAAACCGACCTCCGAGTCAGGCCTTTTTAACGATTTTCTCAAGGTCGGCGATCTAGGGAGGGTCCTCTATGCTTAGGCCATCCAGACCGCTTCTAAATAGTACATCCCGAAATCTATAATCACGCGGGGCTGGTTGTTGTGCAGGTCCCACGAGACAAAGGTGGCGAGCTGGTCGAGGATCATCCCTTTTTCCACGCCGATGTGATCGGCGATTTTTTCATTTGCCTCCCGGACGGTCGCGAGGACGACCTTGTCGAGGCCCGTCGAAGCGTTCATCTCCTGCAAGAGGGGGTGGCTTTGGAGCTGTTCTAAGGCCTCTTCCCAGTGGATTCCATGCACCTTGCGGCGCAGAACATAGGCGTTCCCCCTGTCTTGTATGGCCAGCACGATGGGATTGGTCTTGAGGGAGGCGTTCCGTGTCTTTGCCAGCGTCATCTCCGATGCGATACGATCCAGGAGGTCGTTTTTTTTCTGGAGCTCCGAAAGCTGCCGCGCCTGAACACGCTCAAAGATAAAGGCCTCGTCATCAATGGTGATTTCTTTGAGGCGTGTCGGATCAAAGCCGAGGTCCATCAGGTCGCCGATGGTGAGGGTGTCGCTGTACGATTTCCCCCGTTCCTGAAGCCAGGCCGTAAAATTCGGCCTGTGGTAATTGGGCAGGGATTCGATGAGGCGGGCGGGTTCGGCCTGCAGGGCTTCGGGGAGGCGTGACAGCAGGGCTGTGTCGCCGAAGGCGATGGATGTCTTTTTGGCCCATTCACGGGGCGCATACGATTTTACCGGCAGCGCCGCGATCCGGGGGAGGAGGGTGATCTGTTCCGTGGATTCACCCCCGGTGTAGCCCAGGAGGTCCCCGATGCGGCGCCTGAAGGCGATGAACTTGGTCACAAAGCGGGTAAACATAAACCGCATGAAGGCGGATGATTTCCCCTTTTTGACTTCAGCTGCGAAATAGGTAAGGAGGGTCTGGTAGAGCGTTTTGAATTCGGCAAGGGTTCGCTGCACCATGGAGTCGTTGTCCCGTATATCGATGACCGTCCGTTTCCTTTTTAGGTGGTGCAATAGTTGCAGCACGGGTTTTTTGATCTCTTTCCCCTCTAAAGAGGGGGGAATAAATATCATATAGTTTTCGTGGGGGTCCGCGATGGAGTTCTCGACGATCGAATCAAGGGGTCTCCAGTCTTGCTTTTCATAGATATCGTAGGTAGGCTCATCTTCGGGGATGATGTTGTCAAGGATGCCCACCGCGGATTTTGAGGCCAAGAAATCCCCAAAGTGCCTGATGATCCGGTTGCCTAATCCCTTTCTCCTGAAGGGGGCCGCTACTTCTACATACACCAGGTAATAGCAGGGGATGGGCTTTTTCAAGTACAGCATATTGAGACGGCCGAGGATTTCTCCCCCCTCCGCGGAGATCTCAAATACCCGGAAGCCGTTCTGGGTATCCTCGGGTTTGAGCCGATTGATCCGGCTGCCGGATACGGTGATTGTGACGAGGTCCCACAGGTTGTCGAAGAGGTCCGCCCCCTGGGGGGTGTGGGGGGACGCCGCCCGCATCTCTTCATCCATGAGGGCAAGCAGGCCCAGCCTTTCATTCAGACCGAGCTCTTTCGGCGTATCGTGTTGTATGTCTTTCGTCATGGTGCCGGTCCCACCTACCACACGAAATGGTCTCCTTTTCCATCCAGCAAGGAGTTTTTAATCAGCACCTTGCTGAGGTCATACATGATCTTAAAGGGACGGATATCGGTCAGGCTGTCGACGAATCGCGCTTTGTCCATGGCGATCTCTTCGGCGGTCTCTCCCTTGGCCAGTCTTTCCATGAGTTCCTTATGATACCGCTCTGTCGCCTGCAAGGCCTTGCGCAGGTGCTGTTGCACGTCGCCTTCAATCACGGCATTGTGGCTGAGGACGGCCCGTTTGGCCGGGAGCGTTGCCAGCTTCCGGATGCTATTGCAGTATTTTTCAAGGGACTCAAAGTAATTGGGCCAGAAGACGTCCTGTGCCGGGACGTAGAATCCCGTGGTATCACCCAGGGCCAGGGTGCTTTCCTTTTCCTCAAACAGAGCGATGTGGCAGGGTGAATGGCCGGGTGTCTCGTAGATGTTCCATACAATCCCCTTGCCCAAGTCGATCCTGTCACCTTCCGTGACGGTCGAATCAACGGCAAAGGCATAGTTCTCAACGGGCGCCGGCAACGTATCGATCTCCGATTTTGCCTTCATCAACTGGGCGATACTAAGATCGGTCAATTGAAAATCTTTGAACAGCTCTTTTTTGCCGAGTATTTCTGCGCCGACGGGGCTCACCAGGAGTTTTATATGGGGCCAGGCTCGCTGAAAATGCGGTACTGCCCCGATATGATCGGGGTGCGTATGGGTCAGTACTATATACTTTATCGTCTGAGGATCGACACCCAATGTTTCTATCTGGTCGACCATGATGGGGTAGGTCGGGCCAGTCCCCCCTTCGATGATCATCCCTTTATCCCCCATGGACAAGAAGGCGGGGAAGTCAGGCGTGCCCAATTTGAAGAAATGCTCGGTTAGCTCGATCGGTTCATGTCTTTTTGCGTTCATCGACTCTGTATCCTTCCTTTATTTAAATTTCTGTTTCATCCTACCACAAGTAAGAAGGCCATGGGGTGGTGCCTCCCATGGCCTTTGCTGTACAGAGACAAAAAAACCATGGGGACCGCTCTGGCTCACCCATGGCTCCCGTCCGGTATAGGACTATACACTCAGGGGCATGGATGAGCCCTTGTAAAAACGAAAAAGAAAAAGAATTTGCCATGCTTCATGTGTATCGTCCTTTCTCTTGATGGATATCATTGTTACCATGTTTTTCTAAAATGTCAAGGGAAAAATGAGCGGTAAGACCTACGGCACAAACAGAGCGCTATAGTGTTAGCGCTTCTTTTTCTTTCTTTTGGCCTGCGGCGAGAGCGGAAAATAGCACGCGACAAGGCCATTATTTCTTGGTACCAGGTCCGGGTGCTTTTTTCCGCACTGGTCCTTCGCGTATGGGCAGCGGCTTTGAAATATGCACCCCGGTGGCAGGTCTATGGGGGAAGGGACCTCCCCTCCCAGTATCTGCGGTCTTTTGGAGCGGTCAAGGGTGGGGATGGACTTGAGGAGGGCCTCGGTATAGGGGTGCTGAGGGTTTTTAAAGAGATCCGGCGTGGGTTCAGATTCGAGGATCTTCCCCAGGTACATGACGTATATCCGGTCACTGATGGCCTTGACGAGGCTTAGATCATGGGTAATGAATAGAAGGGAAAGGCCCATCTTTTTCTTCAAATCCATCAAGAGGTTGATGATCTGCGCCTGGACCGATACGTCGAGGGCCGATACCACCTCATCACAGATAATCATCTTGGGGCGGACGCTCATAGCCCGGGCAATGGCAATCCGCTGTCGCTGGCCCCCTGAAAAGGCGTGGGGGAAGCCCTGGACATAATCGGGGGAGAGGCCTACTTGTTCCAGGAGGTGGGCCACACCCGCCTGTATGGTCTTTCTTGAATAGATCTTATGCGTTAGGAGGGGTTCAGCGAGTATCCTGAAGATGGTGTGTTTTGGATTCAGGGACGTAAAGGGGTCCTGAAAGATGATCTGAAAATCCTTCCTGAACGGCTTCCATGATGAGGGGTTCTTACTATTGATGGGGTGACCATTCAGCACTATTTCGCCCGACGTGACAGGCACCAGGCCGAGTATTGAGAGCCCCAGGGTGCTCTTGCCGCAACCCGATTCCCCCACGACAGAGACGATCTCCCCCTCTTTGACCGTCAGGGAGACGTCATTGACGGCCTTCACATGGGCGGTAACCTTGCTGAAGACCCCGCCTGTTATAGGAAAGAAGGTTTTTAGGTTTTTGGCCTCAATGACGTTCATCAGGTTTCCTTAGTATATAAAAAACAGGCGACCTCTTGTGCTGTATTAACCCTGAGCAAATCCGGTTTGTGTATGCACCGCTCGAAGGCGCGTGTGCACCGTTCCCTAAACCGGCATCCCGGTTCATAATCTTTTGGCTGCGGCACTTGTCCGGGGATCGCTTTGAGCTGTGGCTGTTCGGCATTTAAATCGGGGAGGGCATTCAGGAGGCCGTGTGAATACGGGTGAAGCGGGTTCTGTAAGAAGGTATCCAGATCGCTTTTTTCGACAATGCGTCCCGCATACATCACGGCCAGTCTGTTCGCATACTGGGCGATGAGATTCAGGTTATGGGTGATGAGCAGTATGGATGTCTTTAATTCCTTCTGCATCTCCACCAGCAGTTCCATGATCTGGGCCTGCACCGTGACGTCAAGGGCCGTGGTTGGTTCGTCCGCGATGATAAGTTCCGGCCGCATGATCAAGGCCATGGCGATCATGACGCGCTGCAGCATTCCGCCCGACAGTTCATGCGGAAAGGAGGCAAAAATGCGCTGAGGATCGGGGAAGCCGACGCGCTGTAATAACTCCCGCACCCTGCGCTCCTTGTCGCCGGCAAATGGATGGTAATCGAAGCACTCCATCAATTGACTCTTGACATTCAGGAGCGGATTCAGGGCCGCGGCAGGCTCCTGAAATATCATACTGATTGCTTTTCCTCGAACATGCCTCATCTTTTCGGGGGGAAGAGAGAGGATATCCGTCCCCTGCAGCATGACGCGTCCAGCGGCAATGCCGGCTATTGGCGCGGGGAGAAGCTTTAAAAGGGCCAGGGCCGTGACCGTCTTCCCGCACCCGGATTCACCCACTAAGCCGAATATTTCTCCCGGCATGATCTCGAAGGAGACGTGATCGGTAACCTCCACCGTTCCTTCCTCGGTTTTAAAACAGACCGTCAGATTTTCAACTTCAAGCAAGGGCTTTTTATTCAATTCGATACTCCGCTCTTGGATCAAACGCCTCCCGGACGCCCTCTCCGATAAACGTCGCGAGAAGGAGTGTGGCAAATAGTGCGGCTACCGTAGAGACGGCTATCCACGGCGCATAGAGGTTATTCAAACCCTGGCTGAGCAGTTCCCCCCACGAAGGCATGGGGGGCGGCAGGCCGAAGCCGAGAAAATCCAATGCCGTCAAGGCCGTAATGCCGGCGATAAGGCTGAACGGCATAATGGTGATAACCGGTGTAAGGGCATTGGGAAGAATCTGCTGAAACAGGATACGGACAGGCCCGGTGCCAAGGGTCTTTGCCGCTTTGACGTAGGTCATATTCTTGAGCTTGAAGAATTCCCCTCGCATGTAGTATGAGAGCCCGATCCATTGGAAGATGACCATAATCAGCAAGAGCAAGATAAAACTGCTGCCGTAGATAGAACCCACCAGAATGACCACATACAGAAACGGCAGTGATGACCAGATCTCGATGAGACGCTGGACTACGATATCCACCTTGCCGCCAAGGTATCCCTGGACCCCGCCGATGATAACGCCCAGGACGGCGCTGATCGCCATGAGTGAGAGGGCAAATACCATGCAGATACGGAAGCCGTACAGGAGACGGGCGAGGACATCCCGTGCCACGGCATCGGTCCCCAGCCAGTGCGTTCCCGAAGGGGGATGAGGGGGGGCTTCATCAATGTCGAGGTATGAATGAAGCGGGCTGTGCGGGATGAGCGGGAAGATCATAAATCCTTCCTTAATAAACTGTTCATCCTCCTTGAGGGCAAGATAATCCGCTTCCGTCTTGTATCTGCCGCCAAAGGTTTGATCGGAATAGAAAAAGAGCACAGGGGCATAGGACTTGCCCTGGAATCTCAGATACAGGGGTTTATCATTGGCGATGAATTCACTGACGAGAGAGAGGAGGAAAACGATCCCCAATATCCACAGGGAGTAGTAGGCTCGCTTCATCTTTTTGAATCTCTTTAATCGATCTTTTGTGAGTTCGGAAAACACGTCGCGCCGTCTTTCTTATTGAAACTTGATCCTCGGATCCACAACAACATACAGGATGTCGGAAAAGAGGCGGCCCAAGAGGACCATGATGCTGCTCAATAAAATGATGCCCATAACGACATTGTAGTCTCTGCTTACGATGGAGTTATAGACCAACAGCCCCATGCCGTCGATATCAAAAATCTTTTCAATCAGAAGGGCCCCCGCAAACATGATTGTGAATATCTCGCTCAATCTCGTGGCCAACGGGATAAGGGAGTTCCTTAAGGCGTGTTTCCAGACCGCGGTTTTAAAGGTCGATCCCTTGACCATGGCCGTTCGCATATAGTCCTTTTTTGTCTCGTCCAGCAGGCTGTTTTTCATCAGGATAGTGAGGAAGGCGAATTCGCTGGCCATATAACAGATAAGGGGTAAGACCATATGGTGGAGAAAGTCGAGGATCTTTGCCGTGAATGATAATGACTCAAAGTTGTCCGAGACAATTCCCGATATGGGGAACCAGTCAAGGAAGCTCCCCCCCCCTAAAAACGTGATGAGGAGTATGCCGAGGGCGTAGCCCGGCATGACGTATCCGGCAAAGATGATGACCGAGGTGAGGGTGTCAAAAGGGCTCTTGTGCTTCATGGCCTTGAGCAGGCCCAAGGGGATGCAAATCAGGTATGAAAGGAAAAAGGAGGTAAACCCGAAGAAGAGAGAGATAGGAAATTTGCTGACGATGACGTTCCAGACCGGTTCTTCATAGGCGTACGACGTGCCCAGGTCTAACCTTATAACATTGCCAAGCCAGGTGAGGTACCGAATATGGGGAGGTTTGTCAAACCCAAAGTAGGCCTTGATGTTTTCTATTTCCTCTTCGGTAATTGTATGCGCGGCATCCATGCCCCGTTCGGCGCTCACCGCGCGGATGCGGGATATCATCTGTTCTACCGGCCCTCCGGGCACAAACTGGGTCAACGTAAAGCAGATCAGGGTGATGCCGATAAGGGTCGGAATCATCAGTAAGAGGCGTCTAATTACATAGTCTTTCATAACCAACGTGCTCCGCTTACCAAGGAAGGCCTCACGGTATTCTGTCTTGGTTTTTCATTTGGAGATTGATGGCATCAAGACCCACTGGCTGAAGGGCGCCCGCTGTCATTAATCCCGGTAACGAACAACTTCAGGTTCCTGTGGGAGGGGGGTATTATTTTTTATGGCCTCTTTGAGCGCTCTATCCTTGTTGGGATCTATCCACCAGTAGGCGATGATCGAATCTTCTCTGCTGAATTTGTCAAAGACGTATGCGGGGGTGCCGAAGCGGTTCCAATAGAGGATTCTGTTGTGATCCGCCTGCCAGAGAAAGACGTACGGGATGATCTCGTTGAGCCTCTTATCTATCTTTTTTAGGATATCGTTCCGCCTGTCCAGACTCATCTCGGTCTTTTGCGCATCAGTCAATTGGTCAACCTTCGAATCCTTGACGCCGCTGATGTTATTGGTGGCTATTTGATCAGCCGTACTAGAATGCCACAAACTCTCTGGATCCCTGAGCCGAGAAGCCCCCCAGTTGATCCAATACAGATCAAATTCGTGGTTATCCAGTCTCTTCCTGACCGATGACATGGATAATTGCTCAATCCGGGCTTTTATGCCGACCTTTTTCATATCCTCTAGGTATATATTTAAATGACGGTGGTCAACCGAATAGGTAAGAAAGCTGATTTCGAATGTTTTCCCATCCTTTTGGAGAAATCCATCAGACCCGACACGCCATCCAGCATCATGCAGCAGAGCCCGGGCCTTTTCCGGATTATATGTTCTGAATGGCACAGCCGGATTTACGTTGTCTGGAAAGAGATCAGGATAATAGGAATTCAGGAGGAAATATTCATTGAACATGAGTTTTTCGTTCATCGACTCACGGTTGAGCAGATGGCAGAGCGCTTCCCGCACCCGCACATCTTGAAACAGAGGCCGTCTGAGATTGATGGCAAATCCCTGAAAGCCCTTTGGCTCCCGATTGTACACCCGCTGTTTGACGACCCAGCCTTTTTTGACCTGCTCAAAATCCGTCTTTTTTGCCCAGATTGAGGAGGTGTAGATGGCATAGGCATCAAACTCCCCCTTCTTGAATGCCTCAAGGGCCTTATTCCGGTCTTCCATAAATTTATACTTGATATAGTCGAAGTTATATTTGTATTGATTGTATCGCTTTATCCTGCCCCACCAGTCCGGCCGGCGTTCCAGGACAATGTACCGATTCTTCTTTACTTCCTTGAGGCTGTAGGGCCCGCTGACCACCGGAAAAGCAAAATTCTGTTTGTTAAAATCCACGTCCTTCCACACATGCTTCGGCAAGGCCACCATCCCGCATGCGTCCCAGAAATTTTTCCAGTGAATCTCCTTGGCCGAGATCTCGATAGTTTGAGTATCGATGATCTTTGGGCGATCAAACCGCTTGAGACTAACCCGATAGATGGAGGTCATATTCTTGGGATTCATCATGACGTCGTAGTAGAACTGAACATCTTCTGCTGTGACCGGCTTCCCGTCACTCCATCTGGCAACAGGATGGATTTTAAAGGTAAAGGTCTTTTTATCGGGAGAAACGGTCCATGATTCGGCTAAGATGCCCACGGGCTCATTCTTGGTTGTATGAAGGGAGACAAGGGGTTCAAAAAACATCCCCGTGACCTCCGCAGAAAAGGAATTGGAATCAAGAAACACATTGAGCGATTTGGGAAATGAGCTGCCCCACGTTGTATAGGTGCCTCCTTTTACCGCTTTGGGATTCGCGATAGGATCAAATTCACCCCGTTCTTCAATCGCAACAATGGCAGTCTCTTCCAAAGAGGCCGTATCTGCCTTTTCTTCACCCTTGTCTGTGCAACCCGCACACAGCAGACACAGGAGGCATAGAAGAGATAGGTTTTGCAGAATCCCTTTCTTAGCTTTCTTTTTAAGGATGGCCATGGATTCGTTCCCTGGTGCGTATAGTATAGACTAGCTCCTGAAGAATAGGATAGGCGATTCAGAAACTCGTGTCAAATCCTTTGGTTGTCTCACTCTGTTTGGATATATGGGGGAGGGGCTCCGTGACGCCGTAGTGGGCCCTAGGCGCTCCTGAGGTAACGTACAAAGTAATCGATTCCAGACCACATGGTCATGACGAGGGCGATCCATATGAGGATCGTCCCGAGCAGCTGGACGTCGATGGAGAAATAGGGATAATGAAGGATGAGGATGGTTGCGGCGGCTAGTTGGGAGAGGTTTTTCGTCTTGCCTAAGCGGCTGGCTGCGATGACCACCCCCTCTGCTCCCGCTAACCCCCGCAGGGTGGTTACCGCCATTTCCCTCCCGATGATGAGGGCCACTATCCATGCGCTTACCCATCCGAGGGGGATGAGCAGGATGAGGGCGGTGCAGACCAGCAATTTGTCGGCGAGGGGGTCGAGGAGCTTGCCCACATTGCTTACCGTGTTCCTCCGGCGGGCAAGATAGCCGTCAAGCGCGTCGCTGATGGCGCCGAGCAGAAAGATGAACGCGGCGATAAGGCTCGGTACTCTGCCGTTAAAGAAGAGAAGCAAGACGGCGACAAGGGGTATGGCCCCTATACGGAAGAGGGTGAGGTTGTTTGATATGTTCCAGAATCCTCCCGTATGGGCCGTCATTGTGTTGCCAGTTTGGTCGAAGGAGAGTTCTTTTTGTATTCCTGGTAATATCGCAAGACCTCAGCGATATAGTTCTTTGTCTCTCTATAGTTGGGGACGCCGTTGACTTGGGCGACGACGGTCTCTCCGGCGTTATAGGCGGCCAGGGAAAGCTTCAGGTCGTTATTGAAGCGATCCAAGAGGTATTTCAGGTACTTTACTCCCCCCCTGATGTTCTCCTGCGGATCAAAGGGGTTGGCGACATTGAGCTTCTTGGCGGTCTGCGGCATGAGTTGCATGAGACCCTCCGCCCCTTTGGACGAGATGGCGTAGGGATCAAAGCATGATTCGGCCCTGATGACCGCCTTTACCAGGGCAAAATCGACCCCATGCAGTTTGCAGGATTCAACGATAAGGTGATCGTATTTCTTCGTGTCTGGCTTATAGGGGCTTAATATTTGTGCGGGGCTGCTGGAGTTCTCCCTCATATAGACGCGGTAACGACCATGAGTCGGTACATTTGAGAAATGCGTTACCCCGTCCTTGTCAACATAGCTGTAGATATCGGCTAAGGCAGGGGAACTGACCGCTATCAAGAAAAACAATATACCTATTAGTGCGATACTGCGCACCTATCTCCTCCAACGCACCTGATTTTGCTCAAAACTTACAGTTTCTTTTTACATTTTTAAGGGGACGAAGTCAAGAAAAAAATCCAAGTATTCTTGTCAATTGTCTTAACCCTGGCCGATTCACATATTCCTGCACCGTCTTACACCCCTTCCCCCCTTGTGTCTTTCCTCTTTCCCCAAAGAGGAAAAACCTCAGTGTAAAAAATATGACGCGCATGGCAAAAAAACACCATTTGGCAAGATACTATTTTCACAAAAAGGCGATTTTGCCCTTGACAAAAGCAAATCGATATTATAAGAGAACAGGCGTTGTGACCTCGCCTCGGGCGGGCTTCATTCTCAAAAATTAGGAGAGGGAGGAATGATGCTCAGTCAGTATGTACCTGTCCTTTTTATAATCGGCCTTGGCATATTTTTCGCAGTCTTTGCGGTTGTTGCATCGCGCCTGTTAGGTCCCCGCAGAATCAATCCAGCCAAAGCATCACCCTATGAATGCGGGATGATCACCCTCGGTCCCACCCATCAGGCCATCCCCATCAAATACTACATCATCGCCATGCTTTTCCTCGTCTTTGACCTCGAAGTGGTATTTCTCTACCCCTGGGCGGTGATCTTCCGTACGCTGGGGGTGTTCGGTTTTGTGGAGATGATGATCTTTATTTTTATCCTCCTCGTCGGTTTCATCTATATCTGGAAAAAAGGAGCCCTCGAATGGGAATAGAGGCCAAGCTTGGTGATAACATCATCACGACGTCCCTCAGCAAAGTGGTCAACTGGGCGCGCAAAAACTCAATCTGGCCGGTGACCTTTGGGCTGGCCTGCTGCGCCCTGGAGATGATGGTCACCAGTTCCGCGGCCTACGATATCGCCCGGTTCGGTGCTGAGGTGTTTCGACCTTCCCCCAGGCAGTCCGATCTCATGATCGTGGCGGGGACGGTCACCAAGAAGATGGCCCCCATGGTCAAGAGGATCTACGAGCAGATGCCTGATCCCAAGTGGGTGATCGCCTACGGCGCCTGCGCCTGTTCCGGCGGGATCTTTCAGACCTACAATGTAGTACAAGGGGTAGACCAGATTATCCCGGTGGACGTCTATGTACCGGGGTGTCCCCCCCGACCCGAGGCCCTCTTGACGGCCCTCATCAAATTACAAGAGAAGATTTCGCAGGAAAGCCTCCTGGACAGGAAAGATGAGATTCGTCCCCTGAGGGCGGAGGAAATTCGGTAGGAGCACGATCTGATGTGGGATACAAAGGTCGCCCCTCGGAAGCTGAAAAAGCAGTTCCCTAATGCTGTACTCGAGACCCTCTCTTTCCGAGGAGAGGAGACCGTTCAGGTCAAACGGGAGGAGATCCTCCCCATCTGTCAGTACCTTGCCAGTGATCCTGACCTCTCCTTCGACTTCCTCACCGATATCTGTGGTGTCGATTATCCAGATAATGAAAAGCGCTTTGAAGTAGTCTACCACCTCTATTCCATGAGGCGCAAAACACGGCTGCGCCTCAAGACCGTGGTGGGCGAGGAGGAGTCCCTCTCCACGGTGGAGTCGGTTTGGAAGGCGGCCACGTGGTTTGAGCGCGAGGCCTACGATATGTTCGGCCTTAGCTTTGACGGGCACCATGACCTGCGCCGGCTCTTGACCTGGGATGGATACCAGGGACATCCGCTGCGCAAGGACTTCCCGGTCAGAGGTGAAGATTTCGATCGCTACGAAATGCCGGCAGAGCCACTCGATGCCTTTTCCATAATGCCTGAGGAGGACGCGGATGAGCGTCAGATGGTCCTCAACATGGGTCCCCAACACCCGGCCACCCACGGGGTATTGCGCTTGGTCTTGAAGTTGGACGGCGAGGTGATTACAGATGCGGTGCCGTACGTGGGGCACCTGCACCGCGGTGTGGAGAAGTTGGCCGAGGGGATGTCTTATACGCAGGCCATTACCCTTACCGATCGTCTGGACTACACGGCCGGCATATGCAATAACATGTCGTATTGCCTGGCCGTTGAAAAGCTCTTGGATGTCGAGGTCCCCAAGCGGGCTCAGTACATCCGGGTTATAATGGCCGAACTCCAGCGCATTGCGGCGCACCTGTTGTGGCTCGCCACCCATGCCCTGGACATGGGGGCCATGACCGTCCTCTTCTATTGCTTTCGTGATCGTGAGACGGTCATCGACATCCTCGAGGACATCACCGGGGCGAGGCTGACACCCAGTTTCTTGCGCATCGGAGGGCTGGCCGCCGATCTGCCCGAGGGCATTGATAAAAAGATTACGGCCTTTCTCGATGACTTTCCCCGACTGATCAAAGAATATGAAACCCTCCTTACCAAGAACATCATCTGGTTAAAACGGACCAAGGGGGTGGGGGTTATCAGCCCTCAGGAGGCCATCAATTGGGGTCTCACCGGTCCGGTCATCAGGGGATCGGGTGTTAAGTGGGACATCCGCAAGGCCATTCCCTATTCGAGCTATGATGATTTTCAATTTGTGATTCCCACCGGCGAGAACGGCGATGTTTACGATCGATACCTCGTGCGGTTGGAGGAGATGAGACAGTCCGCCCGAATTGTACGGCAGGCCTTAAAAAAGCTCCCCAAGGGAAGAATTCGTACGCGTGACCCCCGGGTGACGCCGCCGGCAAAAGCGGACGTGGAAAAAGAGATTCATGCCCTGATCCGTCACTTCAAGGTCATGTCCGAAGGGGTATCGCCGCCCCCTGGTGAGGTCTATTGCAGCATCGAGAATCCCAAGGGGGAGTTGGGGTGGTATCTGGTGAGCGATGGGACGAGCAAACCCTATCGGTACCGTGTCCATACCCCCAGCTTTGTGAATGTGGCGGCGCTGCCGGAGATGATCAAGGGGCACCTGGTGGCCGACGTGGTGGCCGTCATCGGGAGTATCGATATCGTCTTAGGAGAGATAGACAGGTAATCATGGCAGGTATGGTCTTCAGCTATTGGGGAGGAAAGCTGACCGATAACCGGCGCAAGGCAGGAAAGAAGGCCGCTCAGCCGGCACGGTTGAAGCTCCCCCCGGAATTCAAACCCGGTGTTCCAATCAAGGCCTTTGTCGGGTGGGACGGCTTTGCTATCCGTGACAAGAGCACCAGCGTGGTCGATATGTGCCGGGCCTATATGGAGGCGGTGCAAGAGGTTTCATGCGGCAAGTGCTTCCCCTGTCGGATCGGCACGAAGGTGATCGCCGAGATATTGGATCGTATTACCCAGGGCAAGGGAAAGATGAAGGACATCGACCAGATGGCTGTGCTTGGACGCTCCATCGTGGAGGGTTCCAAGTGCCAGATCGGACAGACCGGACCCGTGCCGTTGCTGACGGCCTTAGAGCACTATCGCGGAGAGTTCGAAGGAGTCATTAAGAACAAGCGAAAGGTCCCGCGGGGAGAATATAAGGTAAAGCTCACCGCCCCCTGTATCAACGCGTGCCCGGCACACTTAGACATCCCCACCTACATAGAGCGAATCGCCGAGGGGAACTTCCTTGATTCGCTGCGGGTCATCAGAGAGCGGACCTGTCTGCCGGGGGTTCTGGGGAGGGTGTGCGTCCGGCCGTGTGAATCAAATTGCCGTAGGCTCAATGTGGATGAGGCCCTCGATATCAGGCACCTCAAGCGATTCGTGGCCGATTACGAACTGGAAAAGAAAAGGGCGCCGGTCCTTCCGACCCCACAGGACAAGAAGGATAAAAAAGTAGCAATTATTGGGGCGGGGCCGGCCGGGCTATCCTGTGCCTACTACTTGGCCCTCAAGGGATATTCGGTCACTATTTTTGAGCAATTGGATGAGCCGGGGGGAATGGCTGCCGTGGGGATACCCGACTATCGGCTCCCGCGCCCCATCCTGCGCCGCGAGGCCGACATCATCACCTCATTAGGCGTCGAGATCAGATATAACACCACGGTGGGGAAAGACATCAGCATCAACGCACTGAAGGGGGAATACGCAGCTATCTTTATCGGCGTCGGTGCACAAGATTCCATGCCCATGCGGGTCGAGGGGGAAGATGCAGGATATAAAGGCTTTATCTCCGGTGTACAGTACCTCTACAGCATCAACAAAGGAAAAGACCCCTATCCCGCGGGGAAGCGGGTTGCCGTAGTCGGGGGCGGCAATGTGGCCATCGATTGCGTCCGCTCTTCCTTTAGGGTCCAGAAAAAAGACGTCAACCTCCTCTACCGGCGTACCCGCACGGAGATGCCCGCCGATGATGTGGAGATCCACGACGCCGAGGAAGAGGAGGTGCGATTCGAATACCTCTGTGCCCCCACCAAGATCATCGAGCAGAAGGGAAAGGTGATGGGGGTTGAGTGCATCAAAATGGAGCTGGGTGAGCCTGACGAATCAGGAAGACGCAGACCGGTCCCTGTCAAGGGATCGGAGTTTGTGGTCGATACCGATATCCTCATTCCGGCCATCGGGCAGCGGGTCGATCTTTCCTTTATAGAAGAACAAGACGCAATTGAGACCACTAAGTGGTCCACCGTAGCCTCGGACGATGCGACCTTCCAGACATCCCGAGCCGAGATCTTCTCCGCCGGTGATTGTGTGACCGGTCCCGACGTCCTGGTGCGGGCGGCGGGGAATGCCCGTTTGGCGGCGGAGATGATCGACCTTTACCTCCAAGGGAGGGGAGTGGAGGCGAGCGATGACGAGCTTCTGGAACGGTTGATGGCCGAGATCGGGGTCTACGATTCAGAGGAGAACATCGGGATTATCCCCGATGGGAAGCGGGAACAATTGGGGTTGCTCCCGCCTGAGAGTAGAAAGTGGACCTTTGAAGAGGTGGAGAAGGGATTTGCCACCGATGCCGCCATGCGGGAGGCCGCTCGGTGTCTGCGGTGTTACCGCATTGGGCTTGTGGCGATAGGGAAATAAGATGGGTGATGAGACGGTACGCATAACCATTGACGGCACAGAACTCCAAGCGGAGGCCGGGCAGACCATCCTGGAGGTGGCTAGGGAAAACGGGATCTATGTCCCCACCCTCTGTTACCACCCCCGCTTGCTCCCCATCGGTTCATGCCGTCTCTGTGTGGTTGAGATCGAGGGTGCGGACAGGCCCATGACCGCCTGCACCACCCAGGTGCAGGACGGGATCGTGGTCCATACCCACACGGACAGATTACACCGCATTCGGCTCGACGCCCTCAAGCTCATCTTGGTCAATCACCCCTTGGACTGCCCCCAGTGCGATGCCGCCGGCGTGTGTGAGCTGCAGAATCTGGTCTTCGAATTCGGCATCGATCAGCAGGAATATCAAGCAACGAAGTCGGCCCAGGGCATGAAGGAATTTGCCACCCCTCTTATCAGACAGTGGGGTGATCGGTGCGTCATGTGCCTACGCTGCATCAGGGCCGACCATGAGATCGTTCGGACCCATGCCATTGATGTGGTGGGTACCGGCAACGAGGCCCACGTAGGGATAACGAACCCAGATGCCTGTATCTCGTGCGGGGAATGCCTGCGTGTCTGCCCCGTGGGGGCCCTGACCGAACGGGTCAGCCGCACCAAGGCCCGTCCGTGGCAGTCTCAGAAGGTCCTCACCACCTGTCACTATTGTTCCCTCGGGTGCCAGCTGGAGCTCACTGTTTTTGAGAACAAGGTCATCGGGGTGACGGCCCCTGAGGATAGAGGGGCCAACCGGGGGAGCCTCTGCCAGCGGGGAATCTTCGGATACGATTTCCTTCACCACCCCCAGCGGATTACCGCACCCATGATCAAGGGGGCCGGCCAGTGGAAGGAGGTCCCGTGGGAGGAGGCCCTCTCTCATACGGCGGCTATGGTCAACAAGGTTGTAATGGGGAACGGCCCTGAGGCCGTCGGGGGACTGATATCCCCGCGCTCAACCAATGAGGAGATTTATCTTTTTCAGCGATTCATGCGTGAAGTTGTGGGGACGAACAATATCGATAGCACCGGTCGGCTCTGTCTGGAGCCGCACCGCCTGGCCATACAAGAGATACTAGGGAACAATTATCTGCCCTACACCCTCGATGATATAATCCGCGGCGACTGTATCGTTGTCGCCGGCGGGGACTTGGATGCGAACAATAACATCATAGCCGCCAACCGAATTCGGGAGGCCTTGTGGCGCACTGGCGCACGCCTCATCGTGCTCCATCCCCGGCAAGGAAGATTGGCCGAGGAGGCGGATTGCTGGTTCTCCCTGCGCCCGGGTGCAGAGGCGATTTGGGCCTTGGGGATGATCAATCTCCTCCTGAAAGATAAAGAGGGCTGGGGGCCGTCAGTCGATGGCATCAAGGGATTCAATGAACTCAAGGAGGCTGCTAAGGAATTCACACCCGCCGCCGTGGCGAAGGAGATTGGTTGCTCCCAAGAACTCGTCAGGGAGGCGGCGGGGCACTTGATTAATGCCAAACAACCGGCCTTTGTCTGCTCCCCCCCGCTGGGCCAGGGGCCAAACGGCGTAGATCAGATTACTGCCTTGGCCAACCTGGCGTTGCTGTGCGGTGCCCTGACTGATACCGGTGAGGGCGGATTTCACTGGGTAGGTCCTCAGAGCAACATGGTCGGTGCCGTTGAGATGGGGGCCGCACCTACGCTCCTCCCCGGATACGCGCCTGCCAGTGAGAGAGGTCTTTCCAGCGTCGAGATGTTTCAGGCGGCGGCCAAAAGGAAGATCAAGGCCCTGTTTATTGTGGGGGAGGACCCCCTCCTTACCCTCCCCAGGTCCCTGGTGGAGGAAGGACTGGCAGCCCTGGAGTTTCTGGTGGCCCAGGATATGTTTCTCTCTGAGACGGCCGAACGCGCCCACGTGTTCCTTCCGGCCCTATCCTTTGCGGAGTTGGACGGCACCTTCACCAACTGCGAGGGACGGGTCCAACGGCTGCACCGGGCCTTGAAACCCCCCGAGGGTTTGCGGTGGGGTGGGGAGATCTTTGCGGAGGTGGCTTCCTATATGGGCAGTGAGATGACCGTTGTTTCACCAGCGGCGGTCTTTGAGGAGATCATCAATGCCAACCCCTTTTACAAAGGGACAATGTTTGACCCGCATGCCCCCCAGCGGCGGAATGGCAGTGGGGGAGAACTATTGAAAGAGGCGGCCTTCGGGGTTGTGAAGACCGAACAGGAACAAGGCAAAAAGGATTATCCTTTTTACCTTTCTATCGAAGGTATCTTCTCGAGTCATCTCATCGGGCATGACCATCAGCGGAGGGCCCAGGTGTTGGCGCATGTTGCCCGCTCATATCTGGCGATGAACGCCGAGGAGGCCGCAAAAATAGGCGTCGCAGATGGTGACCGCGTACGAATTGTCACCCCGTGGGGTGAGATGGAGATAGGGGTGAAGGGCTCTGAGGGGATGAGGAAAGATTGCCTCTGCCTCTCCCTTGCCTTGTGTAATGTGGATGTCTCTCGGCTGATGGGTCCTCAGTTGGATCCCCGTTCCCTGGTACCAGCTTACGGGCGGGTGCCTGCCAAGGTAGAAAAGGTATAAGGATGGAGTTGGTTTACTTCTTGATAGAGACAATCGTAAAGGTAGGGCTGGTTTTCGGAGTTTTGATGGGGTGCGTGGCCTACCTCACCCTGGCCGAGCGCAAGATCTTGGGGCGTATCCAGGTGCGGTACGGGCCCAACCGGGTATGGCCCTTTGGGCTGGGGCAGCCGATTGCCGACGGGATTAAGGCCTTCTTCAAAGAGGATGTAATCCCGGCCAAGGCCGATAAGCCCCTCTTCGTCATCGCCCCCATGATCAGCATCACGGCGGCCATCTCCCTCTTTGCCGTGATTCCCTTTGGTGGTGTTATAGAATTTTTCGGTAGAGAGGTATCCCTCGTCATTGCAAAGCTCGACATCGGGTTGCTCTACGTTTTTGCTATCGCCTCCCTCGGGGAATACGGGGTGGTGCTCGGCGGTTGGTCCAGCTATAACAAATACGGCCTCATGGGCGCCCTGCGGGCGGCGGCCCAGATGATCAGCTACGAACTCGCCCTGGCCCTCTCCGTGATGGGGGTCTTGATGATCGCGGGTACCCTCAACTTGGTTGAGATCGTCCAGCAGCAGGCCGGATGGCACTGGAATGCCTTTTATCATTTTCAATTTTTCCCTTTTATTTTTTATCTCATTTGTGGCCTGGCGGAGATCAACCGTACCCCCTTCGATATGCCCGAGGCGGAGGCGGAGCTCGCCTGCGGCTTTAATATCGAATACAGCAGCATGAAGTTCGCCCTCTTTTTTATGGCGGAGTACGCCCACTTGGTGGCGGTCTGCGCCATCGCCACGACACTCTTTCTTGGGGGGTGGGACGGCCCCTTTAACCTGCCGCCTTACCTGTCGTGGATTTGGTTTGTTGCCAAGACGGGCATCCTTGTATACTTCTTTATCTGGCAGCGGGGGACCTTCCCACGATTACGCTATGACCAGATCATGCGGTTCGGATGGAAATTTCTGCTGCCCTTGACCTTGGCCAATATTTTTGGTACGGGATTGTATATGGTCTTAACAGGATGAGAGCGTTATGGTTATTTCATTGCTAACAGGGATATGGTGGTTTATCAGGGGAATAGGGCTCCTCGTGGCGAGTGTCTTTGCCCTCTTAAAGGGATTGAGGCTGACCTTCACCAAGTTCTTTTCCCGTCCGGTGACCATCCAATACCCTGAGAAGAAGCGCGAGGTGTCACCGCGCTGGCGGGGAATCCACTACTTCGAGCGCGACTGCGTGGCCTGTGGACTCTGTGTGGCCATCTGCCCCTCCCAGTGCATTCGTCTGGTGGCGGTGGAGCAGGATGATGGGGAGCGGTATCCTGAGACCTATGAGATCAATACGGTCAGGTGTATCTACTGCGGCATGTGCGCCGAGGCCTGCCCGGTGAATGCCATCAAGCTGGGGAGAAACTATGAGTTTGTCGATTACCAACGGGAGGCCCTCGTTCTGGACAAGGAGAGGCTCCTGGCCAATGCGCCGGAGGAGGTATAGGTGATGGCGGGTAACGTCTTTTATTGGATCGTTTTCGTCGGGACCGCCCTGACCGCCATCTTCGCAGCGGTGATGGTAATTACTCGGCGCAGCCCTATCCACTCGGCCATGTTCTTGATTCTCAACTTCCTCTGCATTGCGGTCCTCTATCTCCTGTTGAACTCCCAGTTTATCGCCATCGTTCAGGTAATGATCTATGCTGGTGCCATCATGATGTTGGTTATTTTCGTTATCATGCTGCTGAATGTGGAAGAAGAGGAGCGGCGGCGCAAGATATCAGCCTCGCCCGCTCAGATAATCGGAGTGGTATTGGTCCTTATTCTCTTTGCTCAACTCATCTATGGTGTTGGTGTGTATGTCTTGCCGGGGGAGTGGAGTGAGTTCACCCGCGAGCGCATAACCCAGATAGGTGATATCAAGGCAGTGGCAGGTCTCCTCTTTACGAAATTCCTTTTCCCCTTTGAGGTAGCGTCCATCCTCCTCTTGGTGGGGATTATCGGGGCGGTGATTTTGAGTAAAAAAGAGAGGTAAGTGAGATGTTTTCCAGTGTGCCACCCATATATTTTTTGATTGTCAGCGCGGTAATCTTCGCCATCGGGGCAATGGGGGTCTTGGTCAGGAGGAATGCCATTGTTATCTTCATGTGCATCGAGATGATGCTCAGCGCCGTCAACCTTACGTTGATTACCGCTTCCCACTATCTCAATTCCTTGGACGGGGTCCTGATGGTTTTTTTCGTGATGACGGTGGCGGCGGCTGAGGCGGCCGTCGGTCTCGCTATCTTCGTCCTCCTCTTTCGAGGACGAAGGACCATTAAGGTAGATGAAATAAACCTCTTGAAGTGGTGACGGGAGGAAGCGTTTTATGATCGAATTGGTATGGTTGATACCCCTCTTTCCTGCCATCGGGTTTCTCTTTAACGGCCTGATCGGGCGGTGGTTTAATCTCGACAAGCGGATCGTCAGCTGGGTGGCGTGCGCGGCCCTCGGGCTTTCTTTTCTCTTTTCCATTCTGGTCTTCTTTGCCCTTCTGAAGATTGCTCCCGAGGCCAGAGATGCCGTGCCCGACAAGGTCCTCTTTGACTGGATCGTATCAGGGGATCTCAAGACGGTCATCGGGTACAAGGTTGATCCACTCTCCATCATTATGGCCCTGGTGGTCAGCGGGGTGAGCTTTTTTATCCATATCTACTCCGTTGGCTACATGCACGATGACCCGGGGGTTACCCGATATTTCGCCTTTCTTAACCTCTTTGTTTTCATGATGCTCACCCTCGTTTTGGCCAATAACTTCCTCCTTATGTTCGTCGGATGGGAAGGAGTGGGGCTCTGTTCGTATCTCCTCATCGGCTTTTGGTTTGATCGGGATGCCCCTGCCAATGCAGGGAAGAAGGCCTTTGTGGTCAATAGGGTAGGGGATTTCGGATTCCTCTTGGCGATGTTCTTGATCTTCGCCCACCTCGGCACTTTGGAGTTCAACGGGGTCTTTGCCGGGGCCCATTCCCTCGATGTTGTGACCGTGACCCTCATCACCCTCCTCCTCTTTGTGGGGGCCACCGGCAAGTCAGCCCAGATCCCCCTCTATGTATGGCTCCCCGACGCCATGGAGGGTCCCACCCCGGTCAGCTCCCTGATCCACGCCGCCACTATGGTTACCTCCGGGGTGTACATGATCGCCCGATGTAACATCCTGTACAGCATGGCGCCGGTCTCCATGGCGGTCGTGGCCATTTTTGGCGCCGCCACGGCCATTTTTGCCGCCTCCATGGGGCTTTTGCAGTTCGATATCAAGCGCGTGCTTGCCTACTCCACCATCAGTCAACTCGGGTATATGTTCCTCGCCGTGGGGGTGGGGGCATTCAGCGCGGGGATCTTCCACCTCATGACCCACGCCTTCTTCAAGGGGCTCCTCTTTTTGGGGGCGGGGAGCGTGATGCACGCCATGAGTGGAGAGCTGGATATGAGGAAGATGGGGGGAATTTGGAAGCGAATTCCTATTACTTTCTGGACCTTTTTGTTAGCGACCCTGGCCATTGCGGGTATCCCCGGATTCGCTGGGTTTTTCAGCAAGGATGAGATCCTCTGGCAGACTTTCAACAGCGGCCACCGCTACCTCTGGTTGATTGGGGCCGCTGCTGCGGGTATGACCGCCTTCTATATGTTCCGGCTTGTCTTCGTCACCTTTTTTGGACGGTGCCGGGCCTCGGAGGAGGTGCAGCATCATATTCATGAGTCTCCACCTGTCATGACCGTTCCCCTCATCGTCTTGGCATGCCTCTCGGTGATCGGCGGGTATGTGGGGATACCCCATATCCTGGGCGGAAGAAACATCTTCCACGAGTTTCTCCAACCGGTCTTGGGGGGACACCCCGAGGCGACAGGGCATGCCACCTTTTCCCTGGTCAAACCAGCCTTTGCCAGCGAGGGCGCAGCGATGGGGAACGGCATCAACATGGAGCTCCTTTTGATGGGGGCCTCCGTGGCCATCGCCCTTATCGGAATCGGAATCGCCTTTTATCTGTATATCCGCAAACCCGAAGTCCCCAAGCGCCTGGGCGAGCGGTTTAAGACCCTCTATACCATTGTCTTCAATAAATACTACGTGGATGAGATCTATGATGCCTGTTTCGTCAAGAGCACTAAGCGGCTCGGCACCTTCTTCTGGCGGGAGTTCGACGACGGGGTCATTGATCGCAGTGTGAACATGGTGGCCAAATTGATGCTCTGGCTGGGAGGGGTCCTGCGCAGGATCCAGACAGGCCGTGTCCAGGGGTATGCCCTGGGTATCATCTTGGGTGCCGTTGTAATCATTATATTTCTGATGAGATGAGGTGTTTTTCATGAACCTTATGGGTTTTCCCATCTTGACAGCGGTCACCTTTTTCCCCCTGGCTGGGGGCATACTACTCCTCTTTATCCCCAAGGCTCAGGAAGAATTCCTCAAGCGAGTCGCTTTAATCATTTCTTTGGTGGAGTTTGTCATCTCCCTCCCCCTCTTCATCTACTTCAATGAGGGAGTGGCCGGGATGCAGTTTGTGGAGCGTATCCCGTGGATACCCGAGTGGGGGGTTAACTATATTATCGGGATCGATGGGATCAGCTTACTGCTGGTTCTCCTGACCACCTTCCTGACGGTCCTGTGCATCCTCAGTTCGTGGCGGTCAGTGGAGCGGATGGTGAAGGAATATATGGTCGCCTTCCTCATCCTGGAGACCGGGATGATCGGGGTGTTGGTCGCCCTTGACCTCATCCTCTTCTATGTCTTTTGGGAGGTTACCTTGATCCCCATGTACCTCATCATCGGGGTGTGGGGTGGACCGCGAAGGATCTACGCCGCCATTAAGTTTTTCCTCTATACGATGGCGGGGAGTGTGTTGATGCTGGTGGCCATTCTCGCCCTGTACTTCCTCCACGGGAAGGCCACCGGGGAGTATACCTTTGACCTGCTGAAGCTGTATCAGAGTGCCTTCCCCATTAATACACAGTATCTGATGTTTGCGGCCTTTGCCGTTGCCTTTGCCATCAAGGTTCCCATGTTCCCCTTCCACACGTGGTTGCCCGATGCCCACGTGGAGGCCCCTACGGCCGGCTCGGTGATCCTGGCGGGTGTTCTCCTGAAGCTGGGGACCTATGGGTTTATCCGCTTCGCCATACCGCTCTTTCCCCTCGCCGCCTTCAAGGCGGTCCCCATCATATCCGTTTTGGCCCTTATCGGGATCATCTACGGCGCCTTGGTATCGATGATGCAAACTGATCTTAAGAAGCTGGTGGCCTTCTCCAGTGTAAGCCACCTCGGCTTTGTCATGCTGGGTATGTTCGCCTTCAACGTTCAGGGGGTGCAGGGGAGTATCTATCAGATGATTAATCACGGGGTGAGTACCGGGGCCCTCTTTCTGATTGTCGGCATGGTCTATGAGCGGCGGCATACCAGGATGATCGCCGACTTCGGCGGGCTTGCCAAGGTGATGCCGGCCTTTGCCACCTTCTTCATGGTCGTGACCCTCTCTTCCATCGCCCTGCCGGGGACCAATGGTTTTGTGGGGGAATTTCTCATCCTGCTTGGGGCCTTTAAGGCCAACCCCGTGTACGGCGTCTTCGGTGCCACGGGGGTGATCTTGGCCGCGGCCTATATGCTTTGGATGTTTCAGCGGGTGATGTTTGGTGAGGTCACGCACGAGGAGAACCGGACTCTCAAGGATCTCAACCTGAGGGAGATCGTGATTTTGGTGCCCATTATCATTATGATCGTCTGGATGGGCGTCTTTCCCAAGTTCTTCTTCAAGAAGATGGAACTCTCGGTGCAAAACTTTCTCTATGGCATCAAGGCGCGATATACGGAATCGGTGACGATACCACGTCTCGGGGAAGGGGAATCGATAGTGGTTGAGGAAGGTGTGGGTGATGAGGGTACAGGTACAGAGGGCCAGCACATGATGGAAAAGGAGTAGGAGAGAGATGGAGTTCTTTCAGGTTCAGTTTTCGAAAGCGGACCTTCTGGTGGTCGCCCCGGAATTGGTGTTGGCCGGCTTTGCCCTCTTGATATTACTCATGAGCGCCTTTATACGATCCGAGCGGAAGGGTTTCCTTGGTTATACCGCCCTTGTAGGGGTGATCGTGGCCTTTGTCTCCTTGTATTGGGAGATGGGGATAGAGGCGAGTGCCTTCAGCGACATGGTAAGGATTGATCCCTTCTCCTTATTTTTTAAGGTTATGATACTGATAATTGTCCTGTTGACCGTCTTGATCTCCCTCGCATATGTCAAACGGGAAGGGATAGACTTCGGAGAATACTACGTCTTGGTCTTTTTCGCCGCTGTGGGTATGATGTTGATGGCCTCGGGGGCCAACCTCCTCATCATCTTTTTGGGATTGGAGGTGATGTCCATCTCCATTTATATCTTGGCCGGTATCATGCGTGACGATGTGAGGTCGGTGGAGGCGGCCTTCAAGTACTTTTTATTGGGGGCCTTCGCCTCGGCCTTTCTGCTGTACGGCATCGCCCTGACCTATGCCTCGACCGGCACCCTGGACTTGGGCGGGATTGGCCGGATTCTGGCAGAGCGGACGTGGATCAACGGCCTTCCTATCCTCATTACGGGTCTTGCCTTGCTCATCGTGGGGTTCGGATTCAAGATCGCTTTGGTCCCTTTTCACATGTGGACACCGGACGTCTATGAGGGTGCTCCCACGTCCGTTACGGCCTTCATGGCCACGGGGGTCAAGGCGGCGGGGTTCGCCGCCTTTGTGCGTGTCTTCTTCTTTGCCCTGCCATCACTGCAGCCCTACTGGACGGAGATCATGTGGGGTTTGGCAGTCGCCACTATGACGGTGGGAAACATCATCGCTCTTTCCCAAGACAATATCAAGAGAATGCTCGCCTACTCCAGCATCGCCCACGCGGGCTATATCCTGGTGGCCTTTGTGGCCGGCAACGAACTGGGCCAATCGAGCATCCTTTTTTATCTCTTGGCCTATTGCTTTATGAACCTCGGGGCCTTTACCGTAGTGATCCTGCTGGGGAAAAAGGGGGAGGAGAATACCCTGATCAGCGATTATGCGGGGCTTGGTTTTGGTCACCCCCTCTTGGCAGTTGCTATGGCAATCTTTATGTTCTCTCTGGCAGGGGTGCCGCCCACGGCCGGTTTTATGGCAAAGTTCTACGTCTTCAGCGCGGCTGTGAAGGCCAACTATTACTGGTTGGCCGTCATTGGGGTCTTGAATAGCGCTGTCGCCGCCTATTATTACCTCAGGGTGCTCATATACATGTACTTCCGGGAACCGGAGAAGGAGCTGACTATCGGAGGCTTTTCCCCCGCTGCTGTACTGGCAGTCATTATATCGGTCTGGGGTGTGCTGCATATCGGGATTTTGCCCTCGGCATTTTTGTCCCTCGCCCGGCGGTCCATCGAATTCTTATTATGAAGGAAATGTTCTACATTCCTCGCTATCTCTTTACCTCGTAACGTGAGACAAACCCATTGCATTCTTGATTCCACCTCGTTGACAGGGGGAGAGGGGTGGGGTAGTGTATCTATAGATTGTTATGCAACTCTGGGAGATTAAGGGGATATTAGAGGCTGAATTGTTGTGGGAGCCTGTTGATCTTCAGCTCGAGATCGAGACGGCGGAGGCCGCTGATCTGATGAGCGACGTCTTGTCCCAAAGCATTGGGGGGGAGCTTTTGCTGACGGGGTTGATCAACTCCCAGGTGATTAGGACGGCGGAAATGGTTGATATTAAGGCCATCACCTTTATCCATGGCAAACGGCCGGATGCAAAGACCATTGCTTTGGCTCAGCAAAAGGGTATTCTTTTATTGACGACGAATCTTTTTCTGTTTGAGGCCTGCGCCAGGCTGGCCATGAGAGGACTGACTGGGAGTTCGGGGACCATCTGGTGAGCAGTGTTGATGGAAGAGCGCGTACTCGAGTGGGATTATGAGATCGAGGGAAAGGACTTTAGGAATGCCGGTAAGGTCTCGAGCAAGGTCAAGGAGATCATGAAAGAGCTCGGGTTCGATCCGGACTTCGTGCGGGGGGTGGCCATCGCCTCCTATGAGGCGGAGATGAATGTGGTCTGTCATGCGGAGAAAGGGACATTGCACTTTGCCATCCTTCCCGAGACGCTGCGGATTGTGGTACAGGATAAAGGGCCTGGCATACCCGATATCGACTTGGCCATGCAGGAAGGATACTCTACAGCCCCTCTTGAGATTAGGGAGATGGGGTTTGGAGCGGGGATGGGGCTCCCTAATATGAAAAAGAACACCGATGAGTTGGACATCAGCTCCACGGTGGGCGAGGGGACGGTGGTAGAGATGCTCATTAGGACCCCACCCTCAAAAGAAAGATCAGAATGAAACGATCATATGGGATCATTACCATCGATGAGGACAAATGTCAGGGGTGTGTCAACTGCATTATGTCCTGCCGCACCGAGGCCGTCAGAATCTTTGAAGGGAAGGCCAGAATCATTACTGATCGATGCATCTATTGCGGTAAATGCTTTCGAGATTGCCCTGAGCACGCCATCACGTCCAGGACCCATGGTCTGGAAGATCTGAAGCGGTATAAACGCACCATTTGTATTCCGAGCTCCACTATCTATTCCCAATTCCCTGGGGAGGATGTTCCTAACAGAATTCTCTGCGCCCTCAAGGCCCTCGGTTTTGACGATGTCTATGAGGAGGCGGTAGGGGCTGAGGAGGCCAGTATAGCCACCCAGGAATACCTCAAGGAGTATCGAGGCCCGTATCCCCTTATTTCCTCACTCTGCCCAGCCATCATCAGATTGATCCAAATCAGGTTTCCCAATTTCGTTGATCAAATCAACCCCATTGACCTCCCCGCTGAGATTGTGGCCAAAGGCATCAGGAAGCAGAAGGCCAAGGAACTGGGGGTGCAGGAAGAAGAATTAGGGATCTTCTTCCTGGTACCCTGCCCGGCCAAGATGGTGGCGGTGGCAAAGACGGAGACAAAGGAACGATCATACATCGATGGGGTCATATCCATCTCGGACATATACGGAGAATTGTTAACAGCCTTGAGAGAGGTGAACGAAACAGAAGATCTGCAGAAGGCCACCGGCGCAGGCATCGGATGGGCGGTAAAGGGCGGGGAGATTAGGGAGTTGGAGCCACGACGGTGGCTGCAAGGTGACAAGGAGAGTATTGTGGTTGATGGGATTAAGAATGTCATCAATGTCCTTGATGAGATCGAGAACGGCAAGCTGCGTAACGTAGAGTTCGTCGAGGCTAGGGCCTGTCCCGAGGGGTGCGTTGGAGGGGCCTTGACAGTGGCTGACCGCTATGTGTCAAGGGGAAGAATTCGGAAGCTGATGCTCAGAAATGAGAAGGAATCGATTGTAAACCGGGAGGAGGTAGTGAAACTTTTCAAAGAGGGGTATTACTTCTTTGAAAAGGGGTTGAAGCCGAAACCCTTTTCCAGCCGCTTGGATCCCGATCCTCTCAAGGCCGTGGAGAAGATGAAGTTGCGGGATGAGATCCACGCCTCCCTGCCCGGTTTGGATTGTGGGGCTTGCGGTGTTCCCAACTGCCGTGCCTTGGCCGATGACGTAGTGCAGGGGAGGGCGGAGATAACCGATTGCATCTTCAAATGGCGGGAGGGGGTCAAAGACTTAGCACAAGAGGTCATGCAGTGGTCGGAGAAGAGACCCCATTCCCTGCCTAAGAGGGGGAAATGAAACTTGCAAAAATTATCGAGGAGCTTGCGCTCACTGTCGAGACCGCCCAGGGTAGGCTCGACAGAGAAGTAAAAGGGGGATATGTTAGCGACCTACTCAGTGATGTCATGGCCAACAGCCGGGAGGGGGATGTATGGGTGACCATCCAAGGACATCCGAACATCGTGGCGGTGGCCACGCTACGGGACTTGGCCGGGATTATTTTGGCCAACGGCAGGAAACCCGATACCGAAACCGTGCAGCGTGCCGATGAGGAAAAAATACCCCTTCTGTGTACCTCCTTGCCGACCTTTGAGGTCGTGGGTAGACTCTCTCGTCTCGGTATCAATAGCCAAGGGTGATGGTGAGGGTTTATGCCGCAGATCTCCATGTCCACACTTGTCTTTCTCCCTGTGCGGATGAGGAGATGTCGCCGAAAAACATCGTGCGCACGGCAATCGAGGCATCAGTGGACATCATCGCTGTTACCGATCACAATTCGGGCAAGAACGTATCCGCGGTGACGGCAGCGGCGGCTGATCTTCCACTCACCGTCATCCCCGGAATGGAGGTTCAGAGCAGAGAGGAGGTTCACCTCCTCTCATTTTTTGAGAGCGTGGAGGTCCTTGAGGAGTGGGATACTTTTATCTACCAGCACCTCCCCGACGTGCGCAATGACCCTGAGATTTTTGGCTATCAACCAATTGTTGATAAAGAAGGATATGTCCTGCGCTTTGAAGAAAAATTGCTGATCAACTCCCTCGATCTCTCTGTAGAGGAGGTCGTGAGGGGTGTTGGTGATCGGGGGGGGATCTGTATCCCCGCTCATGTGGATCGGGAGGCCTTCAGTATAATCAATCAGCTCGGGTATATCCCGCCGGAACTCCCCATTGCCGCCGTGGAGATTACTAGAAGTCATGTGGGGGAGGCTCCGGAAGGATATGCAGTGGTGACCGCCTCTGACTCCCATTTTTTACGAGATATCGGGAGCAAAAAGACCCTTTTCCTCCTGGGGGCCCCTACGATAGCGGAGATCCAGCAGGGGCTGCGGGGTGAGGAGGGGCGCCGGGTAGAGGGGTTATCATAACTGTATATGCAGGACCTCTCTTTGCACATACTCGATATCGTGGAAAACGCCATCGCCTCCAAGGCATCGCAGGTGGCGATACGGATTACCGAGGACCTGGAAAAGGACCAGATGATCGTGGAGATTGAGGATGATGGTGTAGGGATACCACGCCATCTTTTAGGAAAGGTGCTTGACCCCTTTTTTACCACCCGCACGACCCGTCGGGTCGGTCTCGGATTATCCCTGCTGCAGCAGGCGGCTCGGGCGTGCGAGGGTGATCTCCAGGTCCAGTCCGAGCACGGTAAAGGGACCCTCGTTCGGGCGAATTTTCGCTACGGTCATATCGATCGCAAACCCCTGGGGGACATGGCCAGTACACTGGTAGCCCTCATCGTGGCCAATCCCTCTCTGGACTTTCAGTATGTGCACCGCAAAGGGGATAAGGCATTTTGTTTCGATACCACGGAGTTCAAGGGGGAGTTGGAAGATGTCCCCATAGATCATCCAAAGGTGGTCCCCTTTATCAGGGATGAGATCAAGAAGGGATTAGCAGAACTAGGGCATTTTTTTTAGTGGCGTTTGCGGCACGAATGGTTCGTGTCTATCGGCCCCTTATTTTACCTTGATCTTATCTCAAAAATGAGATAAATTTCCATTTTTTGTAAGTAGTTATAAAGTGAAGAACAAGGGGAGGAGAAGAAGCGACAGCTACATCTAGAGCTATGTCTTGTTACGTTCAGCGTGAATCCCGTACCATTTTTCCTCTCCGGCTATCAATGTGAATCACCCTACGTAAGGAGGAAGACCATGGGTTTTGAGGAAGCAAGAGTCTCGGATGCATTGCTTGAGGAATTTTCCCAGGAGCAGCTCCAGCAGGTAGATGCCATCATAGAGAAGTATAAGGGGAAAGCCGGATCCCTCATCCCCGTCTTAGAGGAGATTCAAGGGGTGTTAGGGTATCTCCCCAACGAGATCCAGCAGCGCGTTGCCCACGGGCTCAACCTCCCCCAGAGTCAGGTCTTCGGTGTGGTGACCTTTTATTCATTTTTTACCATGGTCCCCCGTGGGAGGCACACCATTCGCCTCTGTCTGGGGACCGCCTGTTATGTGCGGGGAGGGAAGAGGAATCTCGACCGCTTGACGCAGGAGCTGGGCATCGAGGCCGGGGATACCACCCCCGATCGGAAATTTTCCCTCGAGACCATCCGCTGTCTGGGGGCCTGCGGCCTCGCCCCCGTGATCGTGGTGGACGAGGATACCTACAAACAAGTAAAGGAGCGCAAGTTGCGCGAGATGCTGGAACGATACGAGTAGGCCATCGCCTATGCAGGCAAGGAGGGAGCAATGGCGAAGATAAAGGTTGAGGATCTTAAAAAGATAAAAGAGGAAGTGCAAAAGGCCACCTCCCTGCGAGAGGGGGGGAAGCGGGTGAAGGCCACCGTTCACATGGGGACCTGCGGGATCGCCTCCGGGGCCCGGAAGGTCCTCAACGCCCTGGTCAGCTCCATCGAGGAGGAGGGGACCCAGGACGTCATGGTGACCACCTCGGGGTGTATCGGGATCTGTAGCAGGGAGCCCCTGGTGACGGTAGAGGTAGCAGGGGAAGAGCCGATCACCTATGAGTATATGGATGAGAACAAGATGCGGCAGGTATTTAAGCAGCATATCCTCGACGGGAAGGTGCAGCGACAGTTCGCCCTGGCCAAGGGGCTGGAATAGCATAGAACAGAGGGAGGAAGGGACTGCATGAAGATATTTCGCTCTCATATCTTGGTGTGCGGCGGCACCGGTTGTCACTCCTCGGGAAGCGCGGAGGTGATAAAGGCCTTTGCCTTTGAGGTTGAGAAGCGGGAGCTGAAGGACGAGGTCCAGATCGTGGAGACCGGATGCAACGGCTTTTGTGCCCTCGGACCCATCGTGGTGGTCTACCCCGAGGGGATCATCTACATGCAGGTTGCGCCGGAGGATGCCGCTGAGATCATCGAAGAACATATCCTCAAGGGGAGGCCGGTAGAGCGCCTCTTGTATCGGGAGCCCGTCACCGAAGAGGTCATCCCTTACATGAACGATATCCCCTTTTTTGGGCTCCAAGAGCTGAGGGTGCTGCACAACCGGGGGCTCATCGATGCCGAGCGGATCGATGAGTATATCGCCCGCGATGGATACCAGGGGGCTGCCAAGGCCCTCCTGGAGATGACGCCGGAGGGGATCATCGAGGAGGTGAAAAAATCGGGCCTCAGGGGAAGAGGAGGAGGGGGATTTCCCACGGGCATGAAGTGGCAGTTCGCCTCCCAATCGATGGGCGAGGTGAAGTATGTTCTGTGCAACGCCGACGAGGGGGACCCCGGAGCCTTTATGGATCGCAGCGTGCTGGAGGCGGACCCCCATGCCGTCTTAGAGGGGATGCTCATCGCCGCCAAGGCCATTGGGGCCCATCAGGGGTATATCTACTGCCGTGCCGAGTATCCCCTGGCGGTGCATCGGCTCAATATCGCCATCAACCAGGCGCGGGAATACGGCTTGTTGGGCGATGACATCTTCGGCTCTGGCTTTTCCTTCGATCTGGAGGTTTACCAGGGGGCAGGGGCCTTTGTCTGCGGTGAGGAGACGGCCTTGATGGCCTCTATTGAGGGCAGACGCGGCATGCCGCGCCCCCGTCCTCCCTTTCCGGCCCACCAGGGTCTCTGGCGAAGGCCCACGGTCCTTAATAACGTGGAGTCCTACGCCAATATCCCGCAGATCATCGTGCAGGGGGGGGATTGGTACGCGAGCATCGGGACTGAGACGAGCAAGGGGACCAAGGTCTTTGCTCTCACCGGGGACGTCAACAACATCGGGTTGGTTGAGGTTCCTATGGGGACAACCATCGGGACCATCATCTTCGATATCGGCGGCGGCATCCCGAAGGGCAAACGCTTCAAGGCCGCCCAGCTCGGGGGGCCGTCCGGGGGGTGTATCCCGGTGCAGCACCTCAATACCCCCACAGATTACGAGGCCATCACCCAGATCGGGGCCATCATGGGGTCCGGTGGCCTCATTGTCATGGACGAAGATACCTGCATGGTGGACGTGGCCCGTTTCTTTATGGATTTTTGTCAGGATGAGTCCTGCGGCAAGTGCGTCCCCTGCCGGGTGGGGACGAAGAAAATGTTAGATATTCTTACAGACATTTGTGAAGGGAGGGGTAAGGAGGGGGATATCGAGCTGCTGGAAGAAATGGCCGCCGTGATCAAAGATTCGGCCCTGTGCGGATTGGGACAGACCGCCCCCAACCCCGTACTCAGCACTATCCGCTACTTCAGGGATGAATACGAGGCCCACATCAGGGATAAGCGATGTCCGGCCTCGGTATGCTCGGCCCTGTTTACATCACCCTGTCAGAATACTTGTCCGGTGGAGATGGATGTTCCCGCCTATATCGCCCTCATCAGGGCGAATCGCCTCGACGACGCCTATAAGGTGCTGCTCAAGACCAACCCCTTTCCCAGCATCTGCGGGAGGGTGTGCGACCACCAGTGCCAGGGCAAGTGCCGCAGGGGGCAGCTCGACGAACCAATAGCCATCAAGCACCTCAAGCGCTACATCACCGACAATGCCTCTCGACCCACGGTTGAGTCGATACCGGTGACCAGGCGGGAGCGGATCGCGGTGGTGGGGGGTGGGCCGGCGGGGCTCACCGCGGCCAGGGACCTCGCCCGCCGAGGGTACAGCGTGACGGTATTTGAGGAGCTCCCTCACCTGGGCGGGATGCTGCGCTACGGGATACCCGAATATCGGCTCCCCCGTGCAGTGTTGGAGCGGGAGATCGACGACATCCGCGCCCTCGGGGTTCAGTTCAGGACTAACACAAGGGTGGGTAAAGACATCCCCTTTAAGGATATACGCAAGGAGTATGCTGCACTCTATTTGGCCGTCGGCGCCCACCAGAGCCAACGCCTGCGGATTGACGGTGAAGACCTCAAGGGGGTCTACGGTGGGGTGGAGTTCTTGCGGCAGATCAACCTCGGTAACGGCGCCGAGGTGGGAAAGAGGGTAGCCGTTGTGGGCGGCGGAAACTCCGCCATCGATGCCGCCAGGTCCGCCTTACGCAAGGGCGCCCAGGAGGTGGTCCTCCTCTATCGGAGGACAAGACAAGACATGCCTGCCCAGTCAGATGAGGTGGCGGCGGCCGAACACGAAGGGGTCACCATACACTTCCTCGTGGCCCCGCTTGAGGTCATCGGCGTCAAGGGGCGGGTGGTCGGCGTGAGGTGTCAGCGGATGAGGTTGGGCGCATTTGATGCCAGCGGGAGACGCCGCCCCGAGCCCATTGAGGGATCGGAGTTTGTGCTCGACGTGGATATGGTCATCGCCGCCATCGGCCAGGTCCCCGATGTATCGTTTCTCCCCAAGGATATCCCCGTCACCAAATGGAATACTATCGAGGTCAAGGGGAACGGGAATGGGCGGACGCAGACCCCTGCAGAGGGGATCTTCGCCGGGGGGGATGCGGTCACCGGACCAGCCACGGTCATTTGGGCCATCGCCGCCGGGAAGGAAGCCGCCGATGAGATTGATGCCGCTATTCGCCAACGGAACGACGAGCCCCCCTTTCAGAGGCCTGAGGAAGAGCGGATCGATATCCCTCAGGTCATCGACGAGGAGGTCCAGGAGCAGCCCCAGGCGCGGATGCTCGAACTGGAGGGAAGCGAGCGGGTAGGCTCCTTCGCCGAGGTGGAACTGGGTTACACCGAAGAAGAAGCCCTGCGGGAATCACTACGCTGTCTTCGCTGTGACATGGAACTCTAGCAGGGTTAGGGTTATATCGTCTTTTTGAGGAGGTTGAGATGAGCAACACCGTGACAGTCACCATCGATGGGAGAGAGGTCAAGGCCCATAAGGGTGAAACGATCCTAGAACTCGCCACCAGGTTGGGTATCCATATCCCCACCCTCTGTTATCACCCGCGGCTCCCCTTAGCAGGGGCGTGTCGGGTCTGCGTGGTGGAGGTGGAGCGGGCACGGGCCCTGGTGGCATCGTGTGTCTTTCCCATCGAGCAAGAGGGCATGGTGATCAAGACAAATACCGAACGGGTTCTGGCTGCTCGACGCATGGCGGTTGAATTGCTCCTTGCCAGCGGCGACCACAACTGCCTGCTGTGCGAGTCCAACGGGCATTGCGAGCTCCAGGATCTGGTCTACGAGCTCAAGATCGAGCGCCCCCGATTTCCCGCCGAGTCGCCCGGACACTCCATCGATGATTCCAATCCCATGATCTTCCGGGATCTGAACAAGTGCATCCTGTGCGGGCGCTGTGTCAGGGCGTGCAATGAGGTCCAGGTCAACCAGGTGATCGATTTCGGCTATCGGGGTGGGCGGACCAAGATCGTTACTGCGGAAGACCGAAGCTATGCCGAGTCCACGTGCGTCTTTTGTGGTGAGTGCGTGCAGGTCTGCCCGGTCGGAGCATTGGTAGAAAACAAGGCCCGGTTTGCCGGCAGGCCATGGGCAATAAAGAAAGTTCCCACCACCTGCACCTACTGCGGGACCGGCTGCACCATCGACCTCAACATCGTCGACGGCACAGTGGTCAAGATTACGGGCAACGAGGATGGTGTGACAAATCAGGGGAGCCTCTGTGTCAAGGGGAGGTTTGGCTATGAATTTATCCATCATCCTGACAGATTGGCCACGCCCCTGATCAAAGAGAACGGCCAATTCCGGGAGGCCACGTGGGATGAAGCGTTAGACCTCACGGCTGAGAAACTCGGCCAGATCAAGGCCGACCACGGGCCGGACACCATCGGAGGGCTCAGCTCGGCCCGCTGCACCAACGAAGAAAACTACCTGATGCAGAAGTTCATGCGCGCGGTGATCGGCACCAACAACGTCGACCACTGCGCACGGCTCTGACACTCGGTCACGGTGGCAGGTCTTGCCGCCGCGTTCGGCAGTGGTGCCATGACCAACTCCCTGGCGGAGATTATTGACAGCGAGGTGCTTTTTCTCATCGGGACCAATACCACGGAGAACCACCCGGTGGTCGCCACCAAGATGAAGCAGGCGGTGACCCAGCGAGGGGCCAAGCTGATCGTGGCCGACCCCCGAGAGATCGATATGACCCGCTTTGCCGATATCTGGCTGCGCCATACCCCGGGGACCGATGTCGCCCTGATCAACGGCCTGATGCACGTGATGATCGAGGAGGAACTCTACGACAAAGAATATGTACAGGGCCGCACCGAGGGCTTTGAAGAGATGAAGGAGATATTGAGACGCTATACGCCGGAGTTCGTGGAAGGAATCACCGGCGTGCCCCAGGATGATTTGCGCAAGGCCGCCCGCCTCTATGCAGGGGCCGCGCGGGCCGCCATCTTCTATGCCATGGGGATCACCCAGCACATCACCGGCACCGACAATGTCAAATCCCTGGCAAATCTGGCCATGCTCTGCGGCAATGTGGGGATTAAGTCGGGAGGGGTGAACCCCCTCAGGGGTCAGAACAACGTGCAGGGCGCCTGTGACCTCGGGGCGCTCCCCAATGTCTACACCGGCTATCAGCAGGTGGCGAATGAAGAGGCCCGGGGGAAATTTGAAAAGGCCTGGAGCGTTAAGAAACTCCCCGCGCACGTCGGCCTCACGGTGACGGAGATGATACCGGCCGCTGCGAAGGGCGATCTCAAGGCCCTCTATATCATGGGCGAAAACCCCCTGGTGAGCGACCCCGATCTGAAACACGTGGAGGAGAGTTTCGCAAACCTCGATTTCCTGGTGGTCCAGGACATCTTCTTGACCGAAACGGCCCAAAGAGCCGATGTGGTGCTGCCGGCCGCCTCCTTCGCCGAGAGAAATGGGACCTTCACCAACACCGAGCGCAGGGTCCAGCGGGTGCGCAAGGGGGTGGAGCCGCCGGGTCAGGCGCGGACGGACTGGGAGATCATCGCCGACCTTGCCGCACGCATGGGGTATGAGATGCGATACCGCTCGGCCGAGGAGATCTTCAACGAGATCACGGAACTCACCCCCAGCTATGCCGGCATCAGCTATAAGAGGCTGGAGAAAGAGGGAGGTCTCCAATGGCCGTGTCCTACGCCCAAGCACCCCGGCACCCCCTATCTCCACAAGGACAAGTTCGTCAGGGGCAAGGGGCTCTTCCACGCCATTGAATTCATCCCCCCGGCAGAACTGCCGGACAAGGACTACCCCCTGCTTCTTAGCACCGGCCGGGTCCTCTATCATTTTCATACCGGGAGTATGACGCGCAGGGATGTGGGGCTGAACTTCCGCTATCCCCAGGGTCATGTGGAGGTGCACCCCGTCGATGCCTATGAGTTGGGGGTTGAGGATGGAGAGAAGGTGCGGGTCGCCTCACGCAGGGGGGAGATCGAGATACCGGTGCAGGTGACTCCCCGCTCACCCCAGGGCATGGTCTTTATCCCCTTTCACTTCTACGAGGCGGCGGCCAATCGGCTTACGAACCCCGCCCTGGACCCCATCGGTAAGATCCCTGAATTCAAGGTGTGCGCGGTGAAGGTGGAGAAGCTGGGGTAAAGTTATATTCTATTTGCAGCCCTGATTGCTGAAGTCCTGGCCTCAGCAGGCAGGGCTTTATTTTTTGCCCGTTTGTGCCTAAAAGTGGCTCAGTATACACTCAGAAGCTCAAGCTGATGATTGTAAATCTCCACGTTTTTTGTGCTGTAACCCTCAAAATAAACTTCTTATCTGTTGTATCCTTTTTTGATAATATTAGATTCTTAAAAAATATAGTTGACATAAAAAATAGAGTTGACTATATTATTATAGTTTTTTATATATCCCAAGAAAGCGGAGATGGAAGAACAGCACTTTCCCTTGAGAGAACGAAAACACGCGAAGACTAAAGTCGCCTTGACTATGGCCTTTGTGGAAAGGCTTAAATCCGCTCGGTTGGATGATATATCCATTAAAGAAGTATGTGATAGTGTAGAGGTGTCTGAAGCCACATTTTTCAATTATTTCCCCACCAAGATAGATTTGGTCTATTATTATCAGCAGTTGGCGTTTCTTAAAATTATCTGGGATACGCAGCAGAGGGCAAAAAAAGATAGTCCCCTGCATTGTATCGATGTCATGTTTGATGTTTTGGTTCAGCAAATTAAGCATCCCTATCTTCTTTATGAGCTTATTTCAATCTTTGTCGGACAGAAAGTTAAACCAAAGCTTATTGATATTCCCCTCGCCGAGAGGCTTTATGCCTTTCCGGATTGTAAAGGCATCGAAGATGTTCCTCTCTTTCTGCTAGAAGATTTTCTGCATGAAAATTTGATGAAAGCAATTAAAGAGGGAGAACTTCCCAAAGAAGTTGATTGTAACTATGTCTTAATTTGTTTGATGGCAATTATTGTAGGGGTTCCGCTGGCGATATCATATGAGAATTTTAATGCTTTAGGTTCTTACTATAAACAACAACTGTCTTTCCTGTGGAAAGGATTAGGCCGGAAAGAAAGGTAACGCCATGAAGATAGTAACACGTATTATTTTAATAGTAAGTCTTTTGTTTTGTTTCAGCTCGGTAATGGTAGTCCAGGGGGTGTATGGCCAGGAAGCCTTGCAGGTGAATATAGAGGAGGCTATTGAGTTAGCATTGCGCACGAGCGAGGATGTTCAGATTAAGGAAAACGAAATTGATAAGATGCGGTATAGGTACAATGAGGCGAAGTCTGCTATTTACCCGCATATTTCAGGAGAAGTTACCTGGTCGCGTAATGCAGTATATTCTCCCACTGACCCCTTGCTTAACAAAAATTATGGTCTTGATACGGGCGTAACCGTAACGCAGGTGTTATGGGCGTTTGGACGCATCTCTTCTGCATTACGGTTAGCGGATAAATACCTCACCATCAGCCGTTTAAATAAAGATATTGCCCAACAGGAGATAATTTACCATACAAAATTGAGTTACTATAATGCGCTGCTCGCCGATCAGGCTCTTTCGATTGTGAAAGAATCATATGAGAACGCCCGGAAAAACAAGATGCTGTTGGAAAAACGGAACACCAGCGGAAGAAGCTCGAAGCGAGACAACATCAAAATGGCCGCTGATATTGCGTCAAGACTTCCACAGCTAAATGATGCTCAGACCGCTTTCTCTTCAGCCATGAGAACTTTTAAAGTGATTATTGGTGTTGATACAGAAGTGCCTGTTGCGTTACGGGAAGACTTTGCCGTTCACTATTCCACGCTGAACCAGACGGAAATTAAAGGAAGATTGCAGGAAAACGAACCGACGTTAAAGGCATTACATAAACAAATAGATGCGGATGAAGAGATGATAAAAATAAGAAAGGCTAATTTCCTTCCCACCCTTTCAGCCTTTGCGACCTGGGATTATCAAGGGATAGGAAATGCGTTTTATGTTCGGGGTAATAATCTTGATCACTATTATGTTGCCGGGTTAAAAGTGAGTATTCCTATCTGGGCAGGAGGCGAGAAAGTCTCACTGCTGAAGCAGGCCAGGGTTGACAAGGAAAATAGCATACTGAGATTGCAAAAGACCACTAAAGAATTCACGTTGGAGCTTGACAACGCCATCTTTGAATATCATGAGTACATTAATACATTAAAGGCGAATCATGAGGCTGTTGAACTGGCCCGCGAGTCTTTCAATATGACGAGGGATCTTTTTGAAACAGGGCAGGTTTCTCTTGCGGACCTCAATGATGCAGAATTGCTGTTAACAAGCCAAAAGTTGGCCTTGGTACTGACGTTGTATAATCTCAATACGACGTTGGCGAAGATTGAAAAACTGGCGGCAACGGAACTTTAGAAAATGAAAAAAAGAAAATTTTTACTCAGGGTCGTCATTGGTGTGGGTTGTATCATAGCCTTTACCATCCTGGTGTTTTGGAGGCAGCAGGTTGTCCAGACACAGCGGGATCGAACAATTGTCAGCACCATTTCAGAGTGGGAGGTGCACGGCAAGCCGGTTGTTGTGCTGGATATAGCTCGCGAGGACATGCGGGTATATGAAAAGATTAGCTTAACGCCATTGTCAAAAACATTATATGAAGGGTATGTGACTAAGGATTTCCACGAACAATTGCAAGCTGGGCAGAGAGTCTTTGCTGATACAGAGCAGGGGGAGAAGGTCGTTGGGGTGATCAACTATGTCGGTCAGACGCTGAATATTGATACAGGGATGTTCCGTGTACGTGCGGCATTTGATCGTGAGGTAGGGTTGAACAATCATATCGTTGTCGCTTATGTTCATATCGAGACACTGCATGATATTATAAGTATCCCGAATGAGGTTGTTACTGAGATCAATGGAGAATTTTTTGTATGGACGGTTCGAGATGGTCACGCCTATAAACAGAATATCCTTATTGGTGAAAGCAACGACTACGGAGCTGTGGTCTTACAAGGCCTGCACGACGGCGATATGGTAGTCATACAAGGACAGACGCAACTTGTGCACGGAGACAAGGTAAGGATTGTGGATAACAAAGAGGTTATGAGGCATATACCATGATTGAATTTTTTGTCAAACGCCCTATCACGACCATAATGTTTGTGTGTGTATTTGTAGTGCTGGGGGTTGTGGGTTTTTTTGATCTCTCTATAGAATCGACACCGAAGATTGATTTTCCCGTTGTCACGGTATCGGTACAATATCCCGGGGCGACTCCTCTAGAAGTGGAGACGCTGGTGGTTAAAAAAATAGAAGATGCTGTTTCTGAACTTTCAGAGATCAAAAGAATCAGGAGCCAGTCGCGTGAAGGGTTTGGATATGTCTTTGTTGAGTTTCTTTTGTCTGCTGACGTCAATGTGAAATCAATTGAGGTAAAAGATAAAGTCGAGGCAATAATTAATGAACTCCCCCTTTCGATAGATAAACCCGTTATCGAAAAATTCGACCCATTGCTTCAGCCGGTAGTCGATCTGGTGCTTTCCAGTAAGACTGTTGACGCAAGAGATCTGTATGGGTATGCGGATAAGACGTTAAGAACGAAGCTATCATCTGTGGAGGGGGTTGCCAGAATTGATGTTTACGGCGGCAAAGAGCGGCAGATCAATGTGAGACTCGACCCCATGCTGATGAAGCAACATTATATTGCCATTGCTGATGTGATCACAGCAATGCAGGCAAAGAGTATCAATATACCCGGCGGTCTCTTTGAAAAAGAGTTCGGCAGTTTGAGTGTGCGCTTCGTGGGTGAGTTTCGGAGTGTTGGTGAGATCAAAAATATGATGCTTACCTCACAGGATGGCTCTCAGTTCCCGTTAGAAGAGATTGCTACCGTAGAGGACAGTTTTAAGAAAGTAGAGACTGTTGCCCGCTATAATGGCAAAGATGTAGTCGGACTTTCCGTCAATAAGGTTGCTGACGGCAATGCGGTGGATATTGTCCAGGCAATAGAGCGTAGGCTCGACGAGTTCAGATCATTTTTGCCTGAGGGGATGAGCCTTGACATCGCCAGCGAGACGACTTCGTTTGTTGTGCATGAAACGAATGATACGCTCATAAATATCCTCATTGGTATACTTCTTACTGTTATTATTCTATTTTTATTTACCGGTCAGGCAAAGTTAACCTTTATTGCTTCGATCGTTATACCCACGTCGCTCATTTCCACTTTTTTTCTGATGAGTTCATCGGGATTTACTATTAACATCGTGACACTGTTAGCCATCGCCACCTCGCTCGGAACGTTAATTGCCAATGCTATTGTTATTGTTGAAAACGTGCTTGTCCATCTTGAACACAAAGAAACTCCACAACAAGCTGCGATCGACGGCACCAAAGAAGTTACGGGGGCGGTTATTGCTGCTACCGGCACCAACCTGGTGGTGTTTACTCCTATTGCCATGATGGGGGGATTAGTCGGTCAGTTTATGGTGTCATTCGGGCTGACCGTCGTATATGCTACCTCCTTTTCACTCTTAGCATCGTTCAGCCTTACTCCGATGCTCTGCGCCCTTGTATTAAAAAAGAAAGGTAAAAATCACAAACCGCAATTCAAGATTTTTAATCCGCTCCACAAGTTGGTCGATCTTATAAATAACGGTTTGGAATTCCTCAAAAAAGAATACCGATATGTTTTTGATCTGATCTTTAGATTCCCCAAAACAACGGTGTTGGTGCTCCTCGTTATGTTTTTATCTCTGCGGTTTATTATGCCCTATATCGACAATGAATTCTTTCCGCAATCAGATGAAGACAAAATTACCATAAAGCTTGTAATGCCGCAGGACTCCACTCTTGAGCGTACACGCGCGGTATGTGAGACAATAGAAGAAAGGATTGCAAATATTCCTGAGAAGATCTCCTATTTGACGTCTATCGGAGATAACGGTGTGGAGAATGCGACCATCATTGTTGACTTGGTGCCGTCTACTGAAAGGAAGCGGAGTGATGCGGATATTATCGATGATCTTATCCCGTTTATGGCCATGATCCCCGACGCTGAGATCAGTATGGAGCGCGGTAGTATGGGCAATACAGGTGAAGGTGACGTGACGATTAACGTCTACGGAATCGATTATGATAAAGTGATTGAACTTTCACAATTGATGAAAAGAAAAATGGAGCGCAGCGGCTATTTTAGGTCGGTCACCTCTTCCTTTAAAGCTCCGAAGAAAGAAATACAGTTTATTCCGGACCAACATAAGCTTATCGAGTACGGTGTCACCAATGCCCACGTGGGATCTACGGTACGCTCTTCCATTTACGGTAATACCGATACTGTATACAAAGAGAAGGGGCAGGAATATGAGATTAACGTAGCATTGAACAAGGCTTATGCTACGACCGTTGACGACATACAAGAAATCACAGTGCTTTCCAGAAAAGGTCTTATTCCTATTACTGAGCTGGGTACACTCAAAGCAGATACAGCATTACCCCCGATATGGCACTGGGACAAGGACCGCATTATACGCCTTGAAGGATATCTCTCCAAGTCATCGTTGGGATACGTAAAGACGGCACTGGCTGAGGAATTTAAGGATTTGCCGTTTGAACAAGGCTACGGATATACCTATGTGGGACAATCAGAGTTTCAGGAGGAAACCAACAGGGAAATTATAAAGGCATTTCTCCTTGCGGTCATATTGACGTATATGCTTTTGAGCGCGCTCTTGAATTCAGGATTGTATTCTGTTCCGATTATGCTATCTGTGGTGACTTCCTTTATCGGCGTGTTTTTCGCACTGTTTTTCATGGGATTCTCAATGAACGTTACCTCGATGTTGGGTTTAGTTATGCTTGTAGGGCTCGTGGTGAATAATGCCATTCTGCTTATCGATTATACCTTAATAAAAATGAGAGAGGGCATTGCGGCGCAAGAGGCGCTCTGGATGGGAGCGTCGGCACGGTTCAGGGCGATTGTCATGACGTCTCTCGCTATTGTTCTGGGCGTGCTTCCCCAGTTGAATTCGATCAACCCGGCAAAACAGTCCATGGGTGCGGTTATGATCGGAGGAATGCTGGCTTCGATTGTTTTTACCTTTATTTTTACGCCGGTGGCATTCTGGTATATTTCTCGCTTGAGAAACGTCTTTGTCAAATCGAAATCTTCCGCCAAATAAAGAAGTATTGATAAATTTTTATAAAGACACATTAGTCCATCCGTTGACATCTTGAGAGGCATATGATACGTCTTATCCAAAACGCTGATGCTCCACTGTGCCATCAGGGAGCAGGGAGGAGGAAAAATAATGCTCAGAAAAATTCTTGTAATGTGTGCCATTATCTTGTTGTTACCCGCTGTGGCACTTGCGGATCTGACAGGCGAGTGGACCTGTGATGATGGGGGGCGGTACTATTTGAGACAGGTTGGGAGTACGCTTCATTGGTATGGCGAGCGCAGCGTAACCAACCCCGCCTGGTCCAATGTCTATGAGGGGCGTATTCAAGGTACCCAGATTAGGGGTGATTGGGTGGACGTACCCAAGGGACGTACAACTAGTCGAGGGGTACTTCATCTTCAGATCAGCGAACATGACAACGTACTGGTAGCCACGCACAAGACGGGCGATTTCGGCGGCTCGCGCTGGGTACGTGTCGGCTACACCCCGCCACCGCCACCCCCAACTGTACACGAAGACTGCTTAAGCTTTAATCCCAACACCACCGCGGTGAGGCGTATAAGTGGGAGCTGGAAGATCGTAGACGGAAGCCACTTGATGTTTGATTTTGGTGCAAAGCAGAGTGAGGCCAACCAGGCACTGAGGATCATCAAGCACTACGGGATGAACCAGTCCTGCTTCGTGGGCCGCCCCGATCCTTCCTTCGAGTACCTGCTTGTTTCTGGTAACGCGCCCTCCGGCAGATTCAGCGGAGAGGACTGTATCGACTTTAATCCCAACACCATCGAGGTGAGGCGTATAGATGGAAGTTGGAAGATTGTGGACGGCAGCCATTGGCTGTTTGATTTTGGTGCAAAGCAGAGTGAGGCCCGCCAAGCATTTGCCATCATCAAGAAGTACGGCTTTAATCAATCATGCTTTGTAGGCAGGCCAAACGCGAGCTTCAAGTATCTACGGCGCTAACCGGAGTCCTCACATAGAACCTCAAACACACTGCCCTCCCCTGTCCGGGGAGGGCAGTTTTGCTTTAGGCAACTAACTGAAAAATAGTTATGGTGGGCAATGCGCACCTTATGAATTGTTGAGCAATCAGCTTGTTCTTATCGCACTTGCAACTCCAGGGTCTATTTTGACTATTTGTCCCTATATGCCAAAAACCATCCCCTGCCACCACGTTTCTCTACGCAGCGGAGTAGAATTCACGGCCATCCCTGTAGCTCGTGTCTACCTTTTTTTCTTTTTCCAGTATCTTAAGATGAGCTAATGTTTCCATGAGTGCCATGCGGCGGTTTAGATGATCCAGTTTGATCCAGGAAATCCCGCCCTTCTGCGGCATCCACGGGAGTTTTGATGCAATCTCATACGCTGTCGCTGGTTTGTTACCCAGGAACTGCAGTATAGTCTCCTTTCGGTTTTCATGATGTTGAATGAGCTCATCAATCCTCCCTTGAAAATGAGAGAAACAATCGCCGTGGGCAGGCAGCACACGTTCAACATCGAGCCCTCTCAAGTCCTTGAGGGAGTCTATATAATCACCCAAAGGATCACTGCTACTACTCGAGAAGGGACTAAACCCTATCTCTGGCGTAATCTCAGCTAAAATATGATCCCCTGAAATCAGCACCTTCTTTTGTCTCTCATACAGACATATATGCCCTGGGGAATGTCCTGGTGTCCATAAGACTTCAAAATCGAAATGTCCGGTGTTAATTTTTTCGCCACCGGAGAAGAAGATGTCAGGGTCCCCGATATCGCCGCTGAAGAAGACGAGATCAGGGAGTATCGGGGAAATGAACTTTATCGGTCCTTTGGGGATTTTTTGAGAACTGGGAATGTTATCCTCCGGCGTTCCATTTTTGTAAAGCCACTCCTTCATTTCACGAGCTATTTGTTCGAACGTTTTGTCTCCCGGCTCGATAAAATATTTCTCCTTCTCATGTAAGGCTAATTGTGTTCCTGAAAGACCTTTGATTTTACCTGCGAGCCCAAAATGGTCGAGATGGGCATGAGTAATGATTATCTCCGAGATATCCTCAAGGGTAATCCCTATTTCTTTAATCCCCCCCTTATAGGCTGCGAAAGTTTCCGGAGCGTTCCAACCGGCGTCAACCTGAAGCCACCCGGCATTTCCACGAATTAGATAAATATTTGTCTGACTTACAACCTGTCCCATTGGTGCTTCACCTATGGGTGTAAAGGGGAGGGGAAGACGCACTTGGTAAATCCCTGGGATAACTTCCATCACGATATCATCTCCTAAAAAGTGCACTTAAAACGATAAGTGTGTACGCCTACGGTTAAAACACTTGGGTAGAGTAAACCATGTCATTATAATAGTAATTCATTTCTTACATTGCAAAGGCTGTGTCCTCGAACAGGTGGTAATTAGGTCTAGCCGCAGATTTTGCCAGTGTACTATCTCAGAGGCATTTCCTCTTATTTTTCGAATACAAAAGGGGTTTAGGGGGGCCTTGATTATCCGATTGTATCTTCTTATGCCTTACTTTGTGATAAACTCCAGGCATTGTTGGGCAGTGAGTTCCGCCTGGTGGACGCAGTCGCTGAGGCCGATCCCTCGATAGGCGCTGCCCGTCAGGTAGAGGCCGGGCAAATTTGCGAGTCCGCGTTCGATGCGGGAGAGCTTCTCCTCGTGTCCCACGGTGTACTGGGGCATGGCCTTTTCCCAGCGAAAAATGCGCACATGCCGGGGCTCACCTGTTATGTTCAGGATCTCAGCGATATCCTCTTTGACCGCTGCGGCCAGCTTGTCATCACCCCATGACACCAGCTCTTCATTTTTCGCTCCTCCTACAAAACAGCGTAGCAGCGCCTTTCCTTGGGAGGCTCTGCCGGCGAACTTGACGGAGCTGAAGGTCGCGGCCATGATCCGGCGTCCCTCCAGGCGGGGCACCACAAAACCGTAGCCGTCGAGGGGATGCCCTATCTGCGAGCGCTCATAGGCCAGGTTGATGGTGGCTGTGGAGACATAGGGGATGGTATTGAGCTGACGGGCAATATCCCCTGTCATGCCCTGGAGGAGCCGTGCCGTAACAAAGGCCGGCGTTGCCATCACTACGGCATCCGCCTCCAGGGGCCTCTTCTTTCCCTTTAAGCTCAGACGATATAGAGGTTTTTTCGCTGATTTATCCGCCTTCTGTTCAATCTTTACAACCTCCTGTCCCGTTGCGCAGATATCATGGGGGAGGGAATTCTTTAAGGCCGAGGCCATCCCCTCCATCCCGTCTTTGAGGGTGATGAACATAGTATAGCGGGGGGTTATATTGGCGAATTGTTTTTTCCTCTGTTTCATTCCCCAGATGAGGCTGCGATACTCCCGCTCCAGATCGATAAAGCGGGGGAAGGTGCTTTTAAGGCTCATGGTCTCCGGGTCTCCGGCGTGGATCCCCGCTACCAAAGGCTCGGCGATGCGCTCCAGGGCCTCCCTGCCCAGACGGCGGCGTACAAAGGCCGCCAAGCTTTCTTCTGCATCGGATTTTTTTCGAGGGAGGATTAGATCGAGGCCCATGCGTGCCTTGCCCGGCAGGGTGAAGAGCGAGCTTGTGACAAAGGGCCACAGGCTGGTGGGTGCCAGGAGCATGAAGCCCTCGGGGATCTCATGGAGCTTGCCTCCGCAGAGGATGAAGGTTCGTCTGGTCTGTTGGTTGGTGCCGATAACCTCATGCTCAAGCCCTAATTCTTTGCAGAGTTTCAGGGCCCAGGGCTTTTCCGAGATGAAGCAATCAGGCCCCCCCTCCATGAGGAAGCCGTTGACCTTTTCAGTGAGGAGGGAGCCGCCGAGTCGCTTTTCTTTTTCAAGGAGTGTGATATCCAGATGTAGCCCTCCCTGCTTGGCAAGCTTGCTGAGGTAGTAGGCCGTGCTGAGGCCGGCGATGCCTGCGCCGACGATGGCGATCCGTTTCTGCTTGCCCTTCATTGCCTCTCCAGCGCTTTTTCCACTAAATGCACGAGCACCTCGATCAGCTCCGGCGCGTCGTTGAGACAGGGGATTCTTATGATCTTGATGCCCTTTTTATCCGCCCACGACTTGAGGGCGATGTCCAGATCATAGAAGGTCTCCAAGTGGTCGGCGAGAAAGCCGATGGGACAGATCAGGGCCTTCTGAAATCCTACCTTCATAAGGTCTTCCAGGACCTTTTCCGGTTCAGGCCCCAGCCATTCACCCCCTCCTCGCCCCCGGCTTTGGAAGGCGAGGTGCCAGCGCAGAGGGCCGGTTATTTTGATGATCCCCTCGATGGTCTCCTCCAGTTGTCCCTGATAAGGAGCGCTTGCGGCGACATCTTTGGGGAGGCTGTGGGCCGTAAAAACCACCGGTATCTTTTCTTTGCCCTGGCCCATCTTTTCTATCGTGTCGTTGATCCGTGCGGCCCAGGCCGCGCACAGGCCGGGATGGGCATGCCAGTCGTCGGCTTGGACGAGCTTCATGTCCTCATTCCAAACGGCGACGGTTTGCTTTACCTCGGCATAATACCCCTCTGAGGAGTAGGTAGATCGGTACGGTGAGAGGCTTATGAGGATGATCCGGGAGATTTCCTCTTTTCTGATCTCCTCCAGGGTTTCTGCGATGAGGGGTCGGCCATAGCGCATACCCACAAAGACCGGCAGGGGCGTACCCTTTCGTTTGAGCGCCCCTGCCAAGGCCCTGGCCTGGCGCATGCTCGTCTCAGGGAGGGGTGAGGCGCCGCCGATTGCCTGGTAGCGTTGCTTAAGCCCCTCGATCTGTGTGGATGATGGTTTTTTGCCCATGAGGCGCTCCATGAAGGGCCCTACCTCATCCACGGAGCGGGGTCCGCCAAAGGCGAGCAGGAGGACCGCTGTTTGGGGAAGATCACCCTCCCTGGTCATCGATCTCTGCTCAGGCGGTGCACCGCCTCCACCATGGTGATGACGTTCTCTTCAGGTGTTTGGGGCAGGACGCCGTGCCCCAGGTTGAAGATGTGACCGGGTCTGCCTTCGGCCGAGTGCAGGATTTCCTCGACCTTGCTCTCGATCCGCTCCGGAGGTCCGAGCAGGGCTGTCGGATCTAGATTTCCCTGAATCCCTATGTTGTACCCCAGTCTTTGCCAGGCCTTGCCCAGGTCTATGCGCCAGTCGATCCCGAGGATGTCTCCACCCGCCTCATGCATCAGATCGAGGATGCCCGATGTGCCGGTGGCAAAGTGGATGGCTGGGATCTTAGTTGGTAGTGCGCGAAAGACCCGCTGGCTGTGGGGGAGGACGAACTCCTCGTAGTCCTTCGGTGAGAGGGTGCCGGCCCAGCTGTCAAAGACCTGCAGTGCCTCGGCCCCTGCCCGAACCTGGGCGTTGAGGTAGGAAATGATGGCCTCGCTGAGTTTTTCCATCAGGAGGTGCCAACAGGAAGGGTCTTCATACATCAGGGACTTGGTTTTAATAAAATCCTTTGTACTTCCTCCTTCGAGCAGATAACTGGCCAGGGTGAAGGGGGCACCCGAAAAGCCGATGAGGGGGATTCTCCCCGTGAGCTGGCGGTAGACCAGTGTGATGGCCTCCATGACGAAGGCGAGGTCCTCCTCGGCCTCGATCGTCTTGAGCTTCCCTACCTCCGCGCGGCTGCGGGGTGGGTTGTGGATCACCGGCCCTTCCCCTTTGGTAAACTCCAGGTCTATCCCCATGGGCTCCAGGGGGAGGAGGATGTCGGCGAAGATGATGGCGGCGTCCACATTGAGCTTTTCTATGGGGAGGAGGGTTACCTGAGTAGCCAGCTCCGGCGTCTTGCATAGGGTGAGAAAGGAGTGCTGCCGACGCAGGGAGCGGTACTCCTTGAGGAAGCGGCCTGCCTGGCGCATCAGCCAGACCGGTGTGTACTCTGTTGGTTCCCGTTTGCAGGCCCTTAAAAAGATAGGGGTATCATTCACGATTTTTTTGACCTCGATTTTTCGACCCCCATAATCTTGTTTTTTGACCGTGGTGTCAAGGGTAAGTTGGCCGTGGGGGGTGTAACAGATCAACGTTTTGGGCGGAGAGTTCGACAGGGGAGTTACTTTAGGTGAGGAGAAAAGTAAGATGTATGGCTACTACACTGCACGTCTACTAACGACTCAAATAACATGCCGCGCCGAAATGTTTGTAAAAAATCGAAAGAGGCCCACCGTGGTCATGTTGATTTGTTTGTTAACTGCTGAACCTCTTTGAGAAGCCTAACTTCGCATCAACATTAAGTTTTGTTCTAATTTCATTGAACTCCGTTTCATTGAAGGGACCTGAAACACTTTCTGATGGAACAGCATACTTACTATCTTTATTGATTTCTAAAATATAAAAAAGATTCTTATTGTCCTTATATTGTTCAACGATAATATGGTCATTATCCCAGCCTACAGCGATTACCCCACCATTTACTCTACCAATACCGCTACCATCACCAAGATCATAATAAAGGCTTCTATCTTCAGGGATGTCTATTATACTTACATAGTAATTGTCTGAAACCTTATAATCAGTACTAAGGTCTACATTACATCCGAGCAATAATGTGAATAATAAAATGATAAATAATTTTCTCATTTTTTGCAGTTAACTTATATATTAGATTGATTCATTAATGATGTTATGTAATAGTATCATCTATCATAGATATCAACAATCGCGTACTTTCGTGGAGGTGCGTAATGGTGGAAGCACAAGAAAAAGCTGCTTATGTTTTATGAGCTAACCCCCATTACCCCCTTGGGAGTCTTTTTAGAAGGCCCCCCACTCCTGCTTGCCTGGAATGTAATATGAGGGACATATGAAGCGGAATATCCGTGCTATTTTTTTCGCTTTCTGAAGCTGTTGCTTGTTCTCTGTTCTCATTCTTGCCAACTCTGGCCCTATCGCTTGCTCCAGATATGCTCTTAAAGCCTCTTTTCTTTCCTCTTCGGTCGTAAATTGACTGCGGATTTTGCTCAATTCTCCCTTATCAAGCCAAATTCCCCCACACGAAGGACACTCGTCTAATTCGACTTGGTGCTTCACACTGGCAAAATGTTTTATCATCTTTTGATCTTTGCACTTAGGGCATGTTCTGGTTTTTGAGAAGTCGATCTTAATAGAGGGATCTGCCTCTATATCCAACAGGGCCTCACCAGCTGCCTCATGTGGTTCATCAACCTTTTCTAACTCGAAATTATCAAACCAGATACCACCACAACCGTTTTTACAGACGTCAACGGTGATATTACTTACCGTCACCTGCTGTAATTCACGATCACAAGCTGAGCATTTCATACATCATCTCCTTGCTTTGATCATATAAGCTTCTTGAATAGATGCTAGAAAAATGAATAGTAAATGTCGTACTAGATGTCAAGATTATATTTAAATTTCTTCAAGAAAGCTTTGAAATCATGTTTATTATCTCACATCGAATTTTGGATACTTTTTTCATGATACTATATCTTACCCTTGTCGGATGCCGAACATTATGCTATATGCTGTTTCATCTTTATTATTAATGAAGGGGGGAAAGAAGATGAACGAGCAATCGAAAGAAAAAGGCTCTAGGCCCGATGCCTCGGCAGAAATTGATCAAGTCAAACTTCAAAGATTCATGCAGGGGTTAAAAGACGAACAGAATCTATCGTTAGGATTTTTTGGAGGACTCGTTGCGGCCATTATAGGGGCCATCATTTGGGGGATTATCACATATGTAACGAATTTCCAAATAGGCTGGATGGCTGTCGGCGTGGGATTTTTAGTGGGTATCGGCGTACGTCTTTTTGGTAAAGGACTAGATACGATTTTCGGCATCTTTGGTGCTGTGCTTGCGCTGTTTGGATGTCTTGCAGGGAATTTGTTGAGCGTCTGCATTGTGGTTTCAAGACATCATGCGATGCCACTCCTCGACATACTTTCTCAACTTAATCCTACGATTGCAGTGGAACTTATGAAGGCAACATTTAGCCCGATAGATTTATTATTTTACGCGATAGCCGTTTATGAGGGATACAGATTTTCCTTTCGACGGCTAAAAGAAGAGGAAGTGGCGGCCTTTGCAAAGCCATAATCTTTATACATTTATCCGGCAACCCGGCCCCTGCACAAGGGGCCTTTTTATTGCCTGTAATGGTCAATTATGATAAAAGAAGGATGATTATTTATAACAGCAATTGAGTATGTTATCGGAGACACATATGATGCAAGCACAAGAAAAAGTTGCCATAGACAAGGGGATACAGACGCTGTGGGTCATCTGGGCCGCGATGCTGGGTTCCTTGGTCATCTATATCTTCGTCTATCACCTATTGGGAGAAGGGTTCAATAGTGGTGAAGAGGCCGTGATTCCCCTTGGTTTGTTACGAAAAATATGTGCGGTGTTGGCGGCGGGGGCGTTACTCACGGGCTATTATCTGCGACGCTTCATGTTAAAAGGGCGATCCGAAGCCGCGAGGCCGGCTACGATCAGACGAGCAGCCGCCTTAAATCAACCGCCCTTTGTGACTCAGTATACCTCTCTTGTAATTGTTTCCCTTGCCTGTGCTGAGAGTGTCGGCCTCTATGGTCTTCTACTCTTTCTGCTGGGAGATAGTTTGCAAGTCTTTTATACATTTATCGGTATCTCGGCCCTGGCCATGGTCTTTTACCGTCCGAAGAAGGAAGAAATGGAAAAGATAGCCCTGGCCTATAAAAAAGAGGTAGGTGAAGAGAGCCATTGATATTGGTAGGGCATCTTTTCAGAATCTCTATGTAACTGCGCCCCATGCCGGAGCGTTGTTATTTGTTATATCAACGATCGCCCCCCACCCTATTTTGTTCAGCTTGCTCTTTTGCCAAGACGGCAAACCGCCTTTGTAAACGCTCCCCTTTTTCATCCACTAATGTCAGCGTGTGGTCTCCCGGCTGTGGTGCCAGGGCAATCTGATGTATGTTGCGGGTCGCACCCAGGTATTCTCCGTCGAGATGCCAATAGATGATGGCATCGTTGTTTCGGTGAGCGGCTTCAAAGACGGTTCTTCCCCTTTGACCGTCAAGCTCAATGGGGACGTAGATCAAGCCGTTCTTCCCCGGATAGATGAGGGACATAGATGCTGTTTCACTCCCCCCTGCTGATTCGATACAGTCGCTTCTATAGGGCGGCAGGGGACGATAATCAGAGTGGTATTTTTTGTAATACCATTCCATCGCTGGAGGCAAGACGAACCAATCCACCGCTCGGATGGCGGCGATACGTTCACAGTCACTTTGAACTCGCCACTCCAAGTTCGCGTCACAATGGATTATCCGGCAGTACTGACACCGTTGTTTGCGCAATCCGGCAAAGGGGGCCATCATTTTTTTAGTTTCTGAGCAGTAGGGTCCTGCCCGTTGTCCGCTCTTTGCGCACACTTCTATCTCGACAAGATCGGCTTCCGGCGGGTCAAACCACCCCTCTACATCAAGTAATCCAAAGAGTTCAAAGAGTATAGGGGCAGCCGTTGCGATGCCGGTTAGACCGGGCCGCCCTTCCCCGTCCGCATTCCCTACCCATACGCCTACGGCATACTGTGGCGTGACCCCAACGGCCCATCCATCTCTGAATCCGTAGCTGGTGCCTGTCTTCCATGCTATTTTCCGAGATGAATCGAATAGTTCCCACGTACTTTCCTCACCTGGACGGGTGACCTCTACCATGGCCTGTAACGCAAGCCAACAGGCAGCAGGATCAAGGGGTTCCTTATGGGGAGTTTTTATACCTTTATCGCTGTGGGGAGTATCAGCGTGTTGTTTCCACAGATAATTGGGGGGGAAGAAAGAGGTTTCTTCTGCTCGATGTGGGCGAGTAAAATTGTTGACGCTGCGCGCCATACCTGCATAGATGCCGGTGATATCCCAGAGCGTCCCCTCAGCACCGCCGAGAATAAGCGAGAGCCCGTAGTCGTTTGCCGGACGGTGGAGGGTGGTCATCCCAAGCCTGTTGAGCAGTCCATAAAACCGATCCACGCCGTAGGCATGGAGCATGCGCACCGCGGGGATGTTCAGAGACCGTGCCAGCGCCATATGTGCCGGGACAGCGCCGTAGTATGTCCGTGAGTAGTTTTGGGGAGCAAAACCTCCCATACGTGTCGGTATGTCAGGAACAAGCTCAGAAGGCAGGAGGTCTCCGGCATTGAGCATACCGGCGTAGAGCAGCGGTTTGAGGATGCTGCCGGTGCTGCGCGGGGCGGTAATGACGTCCACCTGGGTTCCATGCTCCCCGCTGGTGAAATCTTGAGCATTGCCTATATACACGAGGACGTTGCCGCTCTCTACCTCGAGGATCAGTGCGGCGGCGTTGTGAATGCCGTTTTCTGCCAGATGACTGTTATGACGCTGGATTATCTGGACAGCACGGGCCTGAATATTTTTCTCTAACGTTGTCCTCACCCGAGACGGACTGTCGAAAGGCCCGTGTGTTTTGTTGTTCTTGCTCTTCGATGAGAGATGGGCCATTTTTATGTTCATCAGCAGATGGGGTGCCAGCATGGGTATGGGGTGCGGTTGGGGGGGGAGAGGCTCTTGTTTCGCAAGATTACACGACAGCGGATCCAGAATGCCGTCTTCTCGCAACCTGTCCAGCAGGGCATTTCGTTTCTCCAAGAGTATCTCCCGGTTTTTGCCGGGATGGACCAGTGCCGGGCTGTTGGGGAGGACAGCGAGCATCGCGGTTTCGGCCCAGGATAGCTTATTGGATCCACGGCCAAAATACCGCCAGGATGCGGCTTCAAGGCCGACCACATTGCCACCGAAGGGAGCATGAGAGGCAAAGAGGGCCAAAATCTCCCTTTTGCTCATGGAGAGTTCGAGACGAACCGCCAGAACCATCTCGATGAATTTTTCCCACACCGAGCGGGGTCGCCCTTTGCGGGAGAGACGGATCACCTGCATGGTGATGGTACTTGCTCCGCTGACGATCTCGCCCGATCGGATGTCCTGCCATAAGGCCCGTGCAACGGCCAGGGGATCGACACCCGGGTGATAAAAGAACCGTTTATCCTCATAACAGGTGATGGTACGGACGAATTTTTCGGAGATATCCTCTGTGGGTGGGAAACGCCATTGTTCGTCTGCGGCAATAGATGCGCCGAGAAGCTCGCCGTGTCTATCCAGAATTACCGTGGAAAGAGGTTCGTCAAAGTGGGGTGTGGGGAGGCTGACCCACAAGAGTATCACGCAGAGAAAGAGGGATGCAGGAAGCAGATACTGCTTCCTGCAGAGGCGTCCCATAACGGGGTGAACGAGGATACGATTTTTTAGCAGTTTTTTCGCATGGGTGATCAGTTTCCTCCTCCCGGCCTTTCTACCGTGATCCACTTTCCAGGGGTGCGAGCATTAATCGTTCCATCGTACATGACCTCGGTTGACACCATGGGCAGGTAGAACTTTCCCAGATAGCTCGCATTGAGCAGGACGGTGAAGGTCTTCGATTCACCCCTTTTTATGTCAAAATAGGTATATACTCTGTCGTCCCGTATATCCTGATAATCAAAAGCCGAACTCTTAACGACTTCAGTTGCATCCATGCGGACGTTATGAATCTCCCATCCTGAGGGGAAGAGGTGCGAGAGGGCCACCTCTTCGTACGTGCCGATTTTGCCTGTGTTCTTAATGGTGACCTCTGCGACAAAATCGGTACCCTGATCCAACACGGTTGGATCAAGGGCATTCCCATCGAGTGTTCGGTACTTCACATCGATGGTCATGCCGTTCTCCGCGGCCTTTTCGCGTCCAAGCGCCGGTATCCCTTCGATAATCAACCGGGGGTAAATTATGATTTTCCCTTTATTCGTAATATTAATAACCCCAGCGGTGCTGTTATTGGTGTTCAATGGCAGCTGTATAACAGGTGATGGGGACGACACCGTCCTTTTTTTCTCTTTATTCCAGGTAAAGGTGAATTCGATTTTTCCGCCACCTTCCGCAATGCCGGCATACCGTGCCATCGCAACGAGGGCGTACGCCGTGGTTTGCGTGCTCATCCATTTGCCGCTGCTGAGTTGCTCTGAGATCTCTTTTACGAGAGATGCGGCCTTTTCCATCTGATTCATGAGACATAACGATTCAAGAATCATGGCCTTGTCGCGTAGTTCGGAACCGTAGGTGTTGGAAAATTCTCGGTATGTGGATATTAAAAGGCTCACATCTTTGGCCACCTGTTTCGCCGCTTCAGGCTGGCCGGCTAATTGATAGGCCGCTGCGAGCCGCCATCGTGCAGCCGTTGGGAGGTTTTTAGTCTCCTTTAATCTGTTCATGGTTCCCAAATCGGCGGCGCCAGCGAGCGCCAGGGTGTAGAGGCGATATGCCTGTATGTGTTCCGCCTGCGCCGGGCCCGCCGTCCACGAGAGGGCCTCTTTGCGCTGGTATGCCTTCCACTGTTCTACCATGCTCGCAGGGACCACATAGCCCGCTCTCTTTGCCTCTATCAGGAAATGTCCCGCATAGCTTGATACCCAGTCGTTTGCGCCGCCCGTCCCAGGCCAGAAGGAGAAGCCTCCATCAGCGGTTTGAAACGACCGTAGCCGTTCGATCCCCGCGGCGACGTTTTTTTGAATTCTATCCTGTTTGTCTTTAGAGAGCTCGAGCAGTTTGTCCAAGTACAGTTGTGGAAAGACCGAGGATGTTACCTGCTCCACACAACCGTGTGGATACCTGATCAGATAGTTGAGCCGTTTGCCCAAATTGATGGGAGGAATTCTCGATACTTCGAGCGTCACCTCGTTGGTCCCCGCCACCCCCGGAAATTCGACCTCACGCTTCCATTGTTTATTGCTCGCAATGGTTGTCTCAACGACATCGGTAACCGGTCCCCCGGGCATCCGCACGTCAATCTCTATCTGATGGCCCGCCTTTTCAGGACCACTGGTGGCCTGCATGGAGACCGTAGCAATGCCCGTCTGGGCATTAGCCTTGAGCCTGAAGTTGAGCAATCTGTCTCCCGGTTCAGTAAAGGAGATACTCTTTTGTGTGAGACCTTCTATGGAAAGGGGACCTTTGGTGCTTACTGTTACTGAGACATCCTTCACCGCCTTCTCCATCGCGAAGACGGATATCGGTAGTTCAACCTCCTCCTCAGGGCCAATCACCCGTGGTAGCGTGCCCAAGATCATGAGTGGTTTGCGGACAAATACCGCCCTCTGTGCTGCTCCGAAGGCACCCCCCTGGCCAGCGACTACCATAATCCTTACTGATCCTACGTATTGGGGGACATCTATTTCATGCGACCTTTTTTTGTTCCTTTTGAGCTCAAAGGGTCCCAGGAAGCGCACCATGGGAGGAAAACGTGTAGCCTTTCTTTGCGCCTCGATTCTTTCTTCGGCGAACCCACCACCGATGGCGAGGAGTTGGTCAAGGGTACCGCTATACGCCCCTGCTACCATATCAAAGAGATCCCATGTCTTGACGCCGAGCGATTCCCTTGTGTAAAAATGCTCCCAGGGATCGGGGGTTGCAAAGCGGGTGAGATCTAAAAGCCCTTCATCAACGACAGCAATGGTATAGGTCATTGGTTGACCGGCTTTCTCGCTGACGGTAATTCGAGCCTTTTCCTCCGGCTTAAAGACATCGGTTGCATCTATTTGAGGTTTGAGGCGTGTTGTAGGATCGTCAACTTTGATGGGTATTACACCATACATACGAATGGGCAAATCATTGCCGGTCTGCATATGTGGCTGGAGAAAGGTCACGTGCACATAGACATTGGGAACCATCGCTCTGGTGGCAAGGAATTCAAAACGTGTCGCCTCTTCACCACCCTCTATCCATCTCGTCTCTAAGACTTTTGTTCCCGATTCAATACTGACCAGTCCACGCCCTTGCTGTCCGGTTGGTATGGTGAGGGTCACCTTTTCACCAACGGTATACTCCTGCTTATCTGAGGAAAAGGACAGCACGGTTGCACCGCCCGGCGTATCTTTCTGGGCTCTTCCGGCCCATCCTGGCCAGTCAATATAGACGATTTTGCCGGTGATGTGTTTGCCGTTCATATCGTGCGCCCGTATCAGATATCGCCCCCATGAAGGGTACTTGATTTCGAACTGCCACTCCCCCACGCCGTTTTTAATAGGTATGATATCCGTTTTGATAGGACTGTAAGAGGATGAGCCGATATAGTCGGCGAGGTTTTCCGCACCCTTTTCCCACCACCACCGCCACTTGATTTTGTACAGTTTTAACTCGACCTGCCCCGCAGATACCGGTTTACCTTCGGTGTCGAGGGCGACTATGCTTACGGTATGTTTGGTATCGGTCAGGAGCATTCCCCTGGCCTTGTCTCCCGGTGGCACGCGAATTCCGATGTAACGTTTATAGGGGTGGTAGGGGATGCTGAATCGATCAATGCTAAATGCCCCCCCTGGCTCAAAGACACGCGTTTTGAAATTGGCCATCAGCATGCCGGGAGAGACATTTTCCGTCTTGATATCCGCCGATATCTTGGCAATGCCCTGATCATTCAGTTTTCCCTCAAATATGCTTTGGCTTTCCGTTTCGTATGTCCGCACCGGATCGTCAAAGGCATACGCCTCATATTTTGGGAAAGAGGTTCTGTACGGAGTAAAAGCTACCTCGAAATCCGCCTTGAGGTTTTTGGCGATCGCTCCATGGAGCCATGTTGCTGAGAGATCACCTGCTATGTTCCCTTCGGACAGGCTCTTCTTGTCTCCAAAATCGAGCTTGATCTTGAGCCGGTTCGGCATTACCGTTTCGATCTTTAAGACCTTCTCAAAAGTAACATCACCGACTTTGACGTGGACCGTCCAATTCCCGGTCGGTGCATTCTGGTCCGTTTCCAACTGATAACAGTAGAAACCGTTCAGCGATTGCGTTCTCAAGATTTTTTTTACCAGTTGCCCCTTAGGGTTGCGCAGCTCCAGGATGACCGGATAGTCTTTTGGCAGCCGTCTGTCACTATCCATCAGGATAAAGGTGATATATATGGGATCTCCAGGGCGCCATACCCCTCGTTCGCCGTAGATAAAGCCTTTCAGTCCCTTTTGCACGGCTACTCCGGCAACATCGAAATGGCTGACCGATAATGCCGAGCCGTCATCGAGTTTTAGATATCCCGATTGGTCTCCTTTCTTTGCGATGAGCAGAAAAGGTTTGCGTTCAGCTTGGAGCACTAACGTCCCATCTTGTTTCGTCAAACCCGTCTTGATCTCCTGCTGCTGGTAGTCTAGAAGTGTCAGTTTGACTCCTGCGAGGGGTTTGGCCGTTTTTATATCGGTAGCAGCGACAAAGACAGTGTTGTCCGTTCCTCTTTTTGCTATAAGACCGATATCCGAGACGAGCACGTTACGGGAGATGGTTATATCGTGGTCATGGTATTTTTTGTAGTAGCCGGGATGGCATGGGTTTTTACGCTGATTGTATAATTCTCCCCAACTATAATCTTCGTCCTCTTCATAGAAATCCCAAAAACTGCTTTCCGCTTCCTCATCTAAGTTCTCGAAGGCTGTGTCAAGAGCTTCTTGGTTTTCTTCTTCGGTGGAAGCGGGACAATCGTAAACGATGTGTTGCCGTCTAAACGACAGGATGATTCTGTATAATCCTCCTTTTTCATCTCGAATGAGAGGGGAGACGTCAAGGCCATACCGCATCCAGATGTTCTTTTTATTGGGCGTAAAGTTGAGCGGGATGACCTTTTTCCAGATAATTCGTCCCACTCTTTTCAGCTCTCGTTCACCTCCTAGATTATTGACTTGGAGAAATTGTGGTATGTTTTTTTCATTGACGCGCATTGCTACTATCATAACAGCGCGTAGGTTGACGGCCTCTATGGGGATTGTGAGTCCCTGGCTGGTAGGGAGGATGGCTCCTTTGCCGACGAAGCGAACCTGTGGTTTTAGTTCCTCAAAGACAACGGACATCTCTGCAGCCTTCTTGATCTGGTGTCCCATGACATTGCGGATTCCAGGTTCCACCTTTACCATTACCGTTCCAGACCACGGAGAGGCGCTGTAGACACGTACGATATTCCCCTCGATGGTGAATTTGAGATCGCTTCGATCAGCCACCCTGATTAATCCGTTGAGATCCTGGTCTTTTCTCAGAGGATCAGTAAACCGAACTTCGATGTACTGCTCTCTGACCTGAACGGCCTTTGCCTCAGCCACGGCAAAGGTGCTGATGGGTGGAACGGTGATAATTCTTTCTCCCTTTTCATCTACCCCAATAGCTTTTCCGTTCCACCGGAGAATAAGCTTTGAAGGTTCATCGCCCCGCAGGATGCCCCCGATGACAAAAGAATGTTCTCTTCTGTCATCCGCATGGGCCCAGCTGATGCTCATTTTTTTTCGTTCTTGAGTCGCCTCAAGCAGCTTTTCTACCTTGTCGTTATCTTCCACATCCGCCGTGACGATCTTTCCGCTGAGTTGCTGCCATTTTGGATCTTCCTCTCGTGGGGCTTCCAGGCCGCTCACCGTTATTTCAAAGGATTGTTGCATGGTGGAGAACTTAAAGGCGAACTCTCTCGTGTCGCCGATAATCTCCATGAAATCAGCCAAGTGTACGGTTGCCACATACTCCTCACCCTCCGGCAGCTTTTGCGCTGGACGGAATTCCAGCGTGCGGGTGTCTGTCCATACGGCGTCACCCTTTATCTTCGGCTTAAACGTGATAGGAGATTTTTTAAGGGGTGTGTTGAGGCTGGTGTCATCAACCATATCAACAAAAAAAAGGACCTTTATTGTGCTTTCCTGCGAGATGGTGCCCGATGTGTAGGCCGAGATTTTGGCCTTGATCGCTTCTCCCCTATCGGAAACCTCCTTTTCTTTTGCGCAGGAAAGGGCGAGTATCGCACAACACACCAGTACAAAGAGAAACAGACGGTTACGTCTCATAGTCTTCTCCTTTTTTATTTTTATATGGTTTTATAATGATACGTCTTAATAAGGAAATTTCAGACTTGGCACGAGAGTTATGCCCCTGGATAGCCTCAAACGTAATCATATCCCATAGCCTAACAGTTACGTTTGTGAAGAAAAAGATTACTCACTTAGCTAATGAGGGAATAATATATAAACCTGTTTGGTTTTTTTATAGACTTATGGGAGGCAATAGTCAAGATAAAATTATAAAGCTCCTCTATTTTTTGAAGGGTCTGTTATCAAAATCCTTATTGTTGCCAGAAAGAAATAATTGTGTTATTAAAAACGTAAGGAATCGTGTGATATGATTCAATTAGTGTAATCGGTGATGCTTGCCGAAAATATTGCCTGGTTAGACCAGAGAAAGGATTGAAGCTATGAATGAAGACATTCAACATCTGAAGCTCCTTTCGATCTTTCACTATGTTGTCGGCGGTCTCGCGGCTTTGTTTTCATTTTTCCCGGTTATATATCTTGTTATGGGAATAGTCTTTATCTGCGCCCCAGGATCCTTGGAATCAGAAGGTGAGGCCCCGCCGTTAGTTGTCGGCTGGATTTTCATCATTATTGGAGCAGGGCTTGTTGTACTTGGGTGGGCCTTTGCTGTGTGTATTATTCTCGTAGGGCGATACCTCGCGCGGCGGGTCCATTATATGTTCTGCATGGTCATAGGGGCCATTGAATGTCTATTCATGCCCTTTGGGACTGCGCTTGGTATTTTTACTATTGTTGTGCTGGCGAGGGCTTCCGTAAAGAAGATGTTCAAATAGAACGTGATTTCCCAAGCCGACAGGTGTTCCCTCGCTCAGGTAAGCGGGGCAACGTCCTTTTTTGTATCCTCGGTGAAAAAATTTTTGTGCTTTTTGTCCTTGACTTTGCGACAATATTACACTATAGCTGGTTATGTTGGCGCTATAAGCCAACAGGAGAGGAGGAGGAATGCTATGAAAAAGAAAAGATTGTTGACGATAGGATTCCTGGCTGTTTTTCTGACTTTTGCACTGTTCGGTCTCACCTATGGGGGTGATGGTGGAAACTTCAGGTCTGGCGCCAATGTTAAGGTAGCGGCTGACGAGACGATTGCGGGAGGGTTGGTAGCCGCAGGAGCCAATGTGGAGGTCCTAGGAAAGGTGCAGGGTGACCTCAAAGCCTTTGGCGCCAATATAGTCATCCCCGGCGAGGTTCAAGGAGAGGTCAAGGCCTTTGGCGCCAACGTGGTCCTTTCAGGTACCTTCGATGGTGACGTGGAGGTGGGAGCGGCCAGGGTAACAGTGGCTCGCACCGCCGTGATCAAGGGTAATCTTATACACGCAACCGCTGATCTGAATCTACAGCAGGGATCCCGGATCATGGGGGAGGTGATCCAAAAGCAGGTGATGGTGAAAAAGGAACGGGTCGAGAAATGGGGCCGCCGAGGCATGTTAGCCATTATTCCGATCGGGATCTTTTTCTGGCTTGTTTCCATTGCGGCTCTTATCATTGTGGGGTTGATTATCAACTATCTCTTTCCCAAGAAGACCAACGCCGTCATAACCGCCATCTCTCAGTCGTTTTGGAAGAACCTGTGGTTCGGTCTCATCTTCTTAGTGGTGGTGCCGGTTGCGATCATCATCGCCTTTATCACGGTGGTGGGGATACCTGCTGGGATTATTGCCGGACTCCTCTATGGGATCGCCATCTATATCAGCTTTATCTATATTGGTGTCTGGATAGGGAGGAAGGTCCTCGGCTACGTCAAGAAATCCATGGCAACCGCATTCTTCTGGCCCCTGGTGGTGGGGACCATCATCATCGCGCTGATAGACCTCATTCCCTTAGTAGACTGGCTCTTTAGACTCTGTATCCTTTTGCTTAGCCTGGGGGCTATGTGGGCGACTATGTGGAAGACAGTCCCAGTCCCTGTGAAAAAGAAGACGCAGAGAAAGGTACAGAGGAAGACGAGGAAGAAGAAATAGCGATAATCTCTCTAAAAGAGCATGTGGACAACAAAAAGGCCCCTTTCTACAGGGGCCTTTTAGACTGTAAAGGGTTTGAGGGGTTCAGCGATTAGTTGCCTTGATTTGGACAAAGGGGGCGTATTCAGCTTCAAATTGAGCGGTGGCACTTACAGGGTCGAGGAGGGCGGATTTCGCTAGATAATTTTTGTCGTCATAAAATTGAAAGAGACACGTGCCTCCCACAATGCTATCGATGATATCGATGTGAGGCCCTGGTGGCAGGGCCGGGCACCCCTGACTGCGGCCTATCCTGCCGTTTTCTTCGATAAATAATTTTCTGACGTAATAGGCACCGTGGACGATGATACGCCGCTCCCGTGCCTTGTCGTTAAAGCCCTTTTCCTTGCCGTAGAGGTATAAGGAGTATCCGTGATCTCCGTCATAGGTGTTGCCGGTCACAAAGAAACCGAGGCTGCTCTTGAGACTGCCGGGTTCATTGGAGAAATGCGTGGCATATATCTCCCCTGAATGCCTGCCGTGGGCGACGAGGGTGTGGCACAGGATCTTCTTGTTGATGAGATCGATGACATAGAATCGCTCATCATTGCACGATTTGCGGTAATCAATGATGGAGATAATACCTTCTTTTTTTATCGCGTTGTTTCTTTTTAGATTAAAATATCCAATAAGGGCGTAGCGGAAGACCGTTAAATCCAACCCCCTTTTTTTGAGTCCGATCGTTTCATAGAGAAATTGTATATACTCCTCAAAATTTGTGTATGGGTTATTGTTAGGTTCAATTGCTTGACAAGTGTTAACCGAAATCTGGGGAAGGGATAGTATGGAAACTAGGCAGAGAATGAGTAAGGAGACAACAGAGAATGGAATTTTACGATGCCCCAACATGGCCCTTATGGTGTCCATTTATCGGCAGCTTGTCAATGGGTTTTTATGCTGTTTCTAATATAGATATCGTAAGGGCAATTGTGATACAAGGATATTTGGGATACCTGGCAAGCATGAAAAGATCATTAATGAAAAAGAAAAAAATAGGTTTGGCCTTGGGAGGCGGTGGGGCCAAAGGGCTCTGTCACATCGCCTTTCTCAAGGCCTTGGATGAGATGGGGCTGAAGCCCTCGGTGATTGCGGGCACCAGTATCGGGGCCATCATAGGGGCATTCTATGCCGCCGGGGTATCGGGCGCGCAGATAGAAGAGATCCTCCGTAAAGTGAGAGTTGCTCAGATCAACAAGATGGTCGATTTCTCCGGGCCACTGGCCTCGGCCTTTCTGAAAGGGAAAGGGATTGAGCGATTTTTCCACAAACACATCCCAGTCCGACACTTTAAGGACTTAAAGATTCCCCTCAAGGTTGTGGCGACAGACTTCTGGAGGCGCAGAGAGGTGGTATTTGAATCGGGGGAGCTCATTCCCGCCATCCGGGCCAGCATGTCCATCCCCGGTCTCTTTAAGCCCGTCAAGGTCGGTGATACCGTGCTGGTGGATGGGGGCGCCGTCAATCCTCTCCCCTATGATATCCTCTGCGCGGAATGCGATATCCTTGTTGCCATCGATGTCTCCGGCGCGAAGGCCCCTCGGCGCGAGGATCACATCCCCTCTTTCATGGAGAGCATCATGTCCACCTTTCAGATCATGCAGCGATCTATCGTGGAACATAAGATGCGGATATCCCTGCCCGACATCTACATAAAACCGGAGCTACGAAACATCAGGGTTTTGGAATTCTACCGCTATGCCGAGATCATACGGGGGGTTCAGAATGACGTGGAGCGGTTCAGGCATGAGGTGACGACGCGGATGCGGAAGCGGTTTTTATTTTTTTGATGCAACGCTATACCCCCATGGATGCTCAGTTCCTCGACGAGGTCTTGCGAAAAATCCTCGATGCCTTTTCCATCTGCTACGTCGACTTCCATGCGGAGGAGTATCGGCCGTATCGCGAGCGGGGGATCGGTGGTTTTATTCGCTTCGATGAAGGGAAGGTCTTCTTCGATTGCAACCTCTCCCTTGAGGAGGAGGACAGGACGTGGGCCCATGAGGTCCTGAGCATCTATTACTACTGGCTTAGGGGGATCATTAGGCACGACGATGAGGTGGAGCGGGAGGCCCAGTCCCTGTGCGAGGACGAGGAATGTCTCGCAGTCCTGAGGCGATATCGGCGATCCGCTGCGGCGGCGCGGGCAGGTCCCAGGGATTGACAGGGGGGGGATTTTGTGGTTTAGTGAGCTACCTAATGCGGATTGACGAGCTTGATTACCACCTTCCCGAAGGACTCATTGCCCAATATCCTATCGAGCCACGGGACACGGCCCGCTTGCTGGTTCTGAAGAGAAGGGGAGGGGAGATAATCCATACCGCCTTCTCCCGCGTGGGCGATTTTTTGCGAAAGGGCGATGTCCTGGTGGTAAACGATACCAGGGTACTGCCGGCCCGTTTGATCGGACGCAAGGAGACCCACGGGCGGGTAGAGGTCCTGCTGTTAAGAAAGCTCCCCGGCGCAGGTGAGGAGTGGGAGTGTCTGGTCAAGAGGGGCAAGCGGCTGCACGCGGGGACAACAATACAGTTCGCCCCCGACCTTGCGGGAAAGGTGGTGGGGAATGGCACCGAAGGAAAAAAGCGGATCTCCTTTGAGGCCCATGGAGCATTTAGGGAGATCATCAACCGGATCGGGCATGTACCCCTCCCCCCTTATATTAGGGGTGGAGAAGATAATGAGATCGACAAAGAGGGGTACCAGACCGTCTTTGCCCGTTGCGATGGGGCGATAGCCGCCCCGACGGCTGGCTTGCACTTTACCCCTCAGTTGGTGCAGGGTATAGAGGAGCGGGGGATATCAATTATTCCCCTTACCCTCCATGTCGGACTGGGTACGTTTCAGCCCATCCGGGCAGAAGAGATTGAGGGTCATTGTTTGGAGCCGGAGTTTTACTCCATACCTCCTTCCTCGGCCGAGGCGATCAATGCCGCCCGTGTGCGAGGGAGTAAGATATGTGCGGTGGGTACGACGGTGGTACGGGCTGTGGAGTCCGCCTGCGATGAGGGAGGAACGGTCCATCCCCAAGAGGGGGGGACCGATCTCTATATTTATCCTGGGTATCGGTTCAAGGCAATCGACGCGCTGATCACCAACTTTCATCTCCCACGCTCCACCCTGCTGCTGTTGGTGTTTGCCTTCGGGGGGAGGGATCTTATTCTGAAGGCCTATCGCGAGGCGATGCGGGAGGGATACGGATTTTATAGTTATGGTGATGGGATGTTGATCATGTGAAGGGGGAACGATTCTCTTTCCAACTCCTGAAGGATGGTGGGGGGGGGAGGCTTGGTACAATAATCACCCCCCATGGGACCGTTTCTACCCCGGCGTTTATGCCGGTGGGTAGTCAAGGGAGCGTGAAGGCCCTAGCCCCGGCAGACCTGCAGGAGGTTGGAACAGAGATCCTTTTGTGCAATGCCTACCACCTCTATCTGCGTCCCGGGATCGAAGTAGTAAGGCAAGGAGGAGGACTTCATCGGTTTATGGGGTGGCAGGGCCCTATATTGACGGATAGCGGAGGGTTTCAGATCGTGAGTATGAGTGCCTTACAGGAGGTAGAACCGGAGGGGGTGCGATTCCGCTCCCATTTCGATGGGTCACTGCATTTCCTCACCCCTGAAAAGGTCGTTCAGATCCAGGAGGAACTAGGTGCCGATATTATGATGGTTTTGGATAATTGCTCTTCCTATCCCGCCTCCCGTAATGAGGCCGAGAGAGCGGTGGCGTTGACGGCACAGTGGGCACGGCAATCTCAGGGGGCCAAGGGTCGAGACGGACAGGCCCTCTTCGGCATCGTCCAAGGGGGAGTCTATTCAGAACTGCGTAAACAGAGCGCCCATGAGATAATGGAGATAGGATTTGATGGCTATGCTATCGGTGGGCTGAGTCTCGGAGAGGAAAAAGAGGTCACTTTTGAGATGGCTCAGGTGGTTACGTCCCTCCTCCCCAAGGACAGTCCCCGGTATCTGATGGGTATGGGGACACCTGAGGACATCCTTGCAGGGGTGAGGATGGGCGTGGATATGTTCGACTGCGTTTTGCCGACGCGGTGTGCCCGGACAGGGCTCCTCTTTACCCGTTTTGGCCAACTCAACATTAAGCATGCGCGCTATAATAAAGATACAGCGCCTATTGATCCCGCGTGCGGCTGCTATACCTGCCGAAACTTTTCCCGGGCCTATCTCAGGCATCTCTTTCTGGCCCGGGAGCTGTTGGCTTACCGGCTTAATGCCGTGCACAACCTTTTTTATTATCACTCGTTGATGCGGGATATCCGCCAGGCCCTCTCCGAGGGGACGATGGATCAATTCGCACGGGCATTTGTATCCCAGCGAGGAGATACAACAGAAAATTCAAGAGATGAAGGAGGTGAAATAGTATGCTAGGTGAAATCGCCTATGCCATGACTGGTACAGGACAAGAAGGAGGGCAAGGTGGTTTGGGGTTTCTTGTTCCCTTTATCATAATTATTGCCGTATTCTACTTCCTCCTGATTATGCCGCAGCAGAAACGGCAAAAGGAGCATCGGCAACTTTTGGCAAACCTGAAAAAGGGTGACAGGGTCCTTACCACCGGCGGCCTCGTTGGCACCATCGTCAGCCTGACGGATGCGATGGTTACCGTTGAGATCGCCGATAAGGTAAAGGTGAAGGTAGGCAGAAGCTATATTGCAGGCTTGATGAAAGCTGAGTAACATGGTCCCCTCCTTGCCCTCAACCTCGACGTTGAGGGCCGTGGAGGCCACAAGGAGGACACAATGCGTACATACGAAACGATGCTCGTTTTGGACCCTGAGATGTCCAAAGAGCATGTAGAGGAATTTGTAGACAAGTTGAAAAAGTTCCTCGGCGATCGTGGAGTCGAGATACTTAAGGTCGAGGAATGGGGGGCAAGACCCCTGGCCTATGAAATCAAGAAGAAAAAGAAGGGTTTTTATCTTCTTTTCTATTTAAAAGGGGACGCCGCCCTGATCTCCGAGATGGAGAGGAGTCTTCGCTTGATGGAAGAGGTCCTCCGCTATCTCACTGTCAAGAAGGAAGAGGGGGATATCGAGGCCTCTCAGCAGCGACGAGAACCGGAGCAGGAAGAAAAGCCTGAAGAGAAGAAAGGGGCCGAGGAGGAGGCAGTTGAGGAGGAGATTGCCGAGGAGGAGACTGCGGAGAATGAGGAGTCAGATGCTGCAGCGGAGGCGGAATAGTGTTTTTCCTGAACCGCGTCATCTTGGCAGGGAGGCTGAAAGAGGAACCAGAAATAAGGTATACCCCTCAAGGGAAACCGATAATCTTTTTCACCCTCAGCCTCCCCTCCGAACGACTGGAGGATGAATCCCTCCCCTTTGAAAATGTCTCCATACAGGTGATGTTCATCGGTGAGAGATCGGAATCGTGGGCAAGACAGAAGAGGGAAACAGGGGGCAATGTCCTTGTTGAAGGTGGTCTCGTCCAACGCCGGTGGGAGACAGCGGAGGGGAAGATGAAGCGAGAGATTGGGATCATCGCCCATCAGGTAACAGACTTGAGATAACTAAGGAGGTTTAATGCGCAAATCGGCACATAAATCAGGAGACGGACGAAAAAGGGAACGAAGGGAACGAAGAGAGTATAGGAGAAAAAAGATCTGTCGATTCTGTACCGATAGTTCTTTGAGGATTGATTATAAGGATTATCGTTTGTTGAGGATCTTCCTCACCGAGAGGGGGAGGATTATCCCCCGGAGGATTTCAGGTAATTGCGCTAAACACCAAAGGGAGCTTACGATTGCTATTAAGAGGGCTCGGCATGTAGCCCTGCTCCCCTTTACCGCGTTACCCAGATAGGGTATTTCTGACTATTTAGCCGTGATGATACATCGTGGCACAGTAACACGTTTAGGGGCCTTATAATGATGTGACCGTGAGGGGTATTATGATATCCATATCTTCACGGAAGGCCGATAGTTTGAACCGGTGGCGAGCAAGTTCCTCGTGGTTGAGTCAGATCAAAGGAGTATGGTATTCTCTGGCGAGTGTAAGCGTATACCCTTGTCGGATTTTCTAGGCCACCGGCTATAGGAGGAAAATTATGGAAATCATCTTGATTGAAGATGTCCCCTCTTTGGGGAAGAGGGGGGATCGGGTGAGGGTATCCGATGGTTATGCCAGAAACTATCTTTTGCCCCGCAATAAGGCGGTGATGATGACGCCTACGGGCTTAAAGACGTTGGAACGTGCACAACATCAGCTTCAGCACAGCCAGGATAAGTTACAACAGGAAGCGCAGGCCCTCGCCCAAAAGATTGAGGAAATCTCCTGTACCGTTACCAAACCGGCAGGGGAGGAGGGTAAACTCTTTGGGGCGGTTACCTCGGCGGATATCGCGGAGGCCTTGAGTGAACAAGGAGTATCCGTGGACCGCAAAAAGATCGTGCTCGAAGAACCCATAAAGAATTTGGGTGTATATACGGTCTCGCTCAAGCTTCACCCCACGGTAGTGGCCCAGCTGAAGCTGTGGGTGGTAAAGGAGTAAAACGTGGCCAAAGAGATGAAGGCCGATTTAGAAACGGCTTTCTTCAAGCTTCCTCCACAGAACATTGAAGCGGAACAGTCCATCCTAGGGGGTATCCTTATCGAAAATGATGCCCTCAATACCGTCGTAGAGTTTTTAGAGGATAGCGATTTCTACCGGGAGGCCCACCAGAAGATCTTTAATTGCATGATCTCCCTTTCAGAAAAGAGCGAACCCCTCGATCTGATAACCATCACCAATGCGTTAAAAAAGACGAAGGAACTAGAGGAGATCGGGGGGGCTTCCTATCTTGCCAGTTTAGTGGAATCCGTTCCTACGGCTGCCAACATCGCTTACTACGCCAAGATCGTCAAGGATAAATCAACCCTGCGAAAGCTGATCAGTACGGCCACGGAGATCGTCACACAAAGTTACCAGGAGGGAAAGGATCTTGAAGACTTCCTGGATGATGCGGAACAGGCCATCTTCCGTATTTCAGAACACCGGGTAAAGCCTGCCTTTTATCCTATAAAAGAGATCGTGAAGGAAAGCTTTAAGGTTATTGAGCAACTGTATGAAAAGAAAGAGCTGATTACCGGTGTCCCCTCGGGCTTTAAAGATCTGGACAGGAAGACTGCGGGCTTTCAAAATGCCGACCTCATCATCGTGGCCGGCAGGCCGAGCATGGGCAAGACCGCCTTTTCTCTGAATATTGCGCAGAACGCTGCCATCAATGTGAAGGTCCCCACGGCGATATTTTCCTTAGAGATGTCCAAGGAGCAGCTGGCCATTCGTATGTTGTGTTCTGAAGCGAGAGTGGACAGCGCTCGGCTGCGTAGCGGATTTTTGAGCGAAAGCGATTGGCCCAAGCTGACCATGGCAGCGGGGGCGCTATCCGATGCCCCGATATTCATCGATGATTCCCCCGCAATCTCTGTGTTGGAGCTGAGGGCCAAGGCGAGAAGGCTGAAGGCTGATCGCGGGTTGGGTCTGATCATCGTAGATTATCTTCAATTAATGAGGGGGAGGAGCGGCGTGGAAAGAAGGGAGCAGGAGATTTCAGAAATATCCCGTTCACTGAAGGCATTGGCGAAAGAGCTGAATATACCCGTCATTGCCCTCTCCCAATTGAGCAGAAAGACCGAAGACAGGACTGGAAGACGTCCTCAACTCTCCGACCTTCGGGAGTCGGGGGCCATTGAGCAGGATGCCGACGTCATCATTTTTATTTATCGTGATGAGGTCTATGATCCCGATTCAGACCACAAGGGGACGGCAGAGGTCATCATTGGGAAGCAGCGAAACGGTCCAACAGGAAAAGTGGAATTGTCCTTTATCTCAGAACATACGACTTTTAAAGACCTCTTTCGTGGTGACTATGGTGAGGTCGAAGTAGAGGCTTAGGACAAGATGAATCTGCCCAATACCCTCACCATACTGCGCATCCTTGCAATTCCTGTCTTTGTCATCTGTTTACTCTATAATCGTTTTTTTCTCGCGTTGCTTATTTTTATCGGCGCCGGGATTACTGATGGCCTTGACGGATTGATCGCGCGATTCTGCCATCAGCGGACCGTCATTGGGGCATATCTCGATCCTATCGCCGATAAGTTGATGCTCACCACCGCCTTCATCGTTTTGGCCGTTTTAGGTATTATTCCCAGTTGGCTCACCGTTATCGTTATCGCCAGAGATGTCATTATCTTGCTGGGCATCCTCATCTTGCACCTCACCTCCCATCAGGTTAAGATCAACCCTATCTTTCTGGGTAAGACTTCCACTGTTTTGCAGATCGTGACCATAGCATGGGCTCTCCTCACACCGTCATCCGTTGTTATGAAAGCGCTCTTTCCCGCGATCATATGGGTAACCGCCGGCTTGATTGCTCTGTCAGGGCTCCATTATATATACATCGGAACCAAATATTTTAACGAATAGGGAGGTTAATTATGTCCGCCATTCTTGACATCGTGGCACGAGAGATCCTCGATTCACGTGGGAATCCTACTGTGGAGGTTGATGTAACCCTTGAGAGCGGCTTTCAGGGGAGGGCGGCAGTTCCCTCCGGGGCCTCTACCGGGGAACATGAGGCTGTAGAATTACGAGATGGAGATCAACAAAGATATCTCGGGAAAGGGGTCCAAAAGGCGGTGGCCAACGTGAACGAGCGGATCGCCCCTGAACTGATCGGTATGGATGCCTTGGATCAGATGACCATCGATCAGATCCTTATTGATTTGGATGGTACCCCCACCAAATCCACCCTCGGGGCTAATGCCATCTTAGGTGCATCGTTGGCCTGCGCAAAAGCTGGTGCTTCGTATCTTTCCCTTCCCCTCTATCGTTATCTGGGAGGGGTTTTCGCCCACCAGCTTCCGGTGCCGATGATGAACATCCTTAACGGCGGCAAGCATGCCGACAACAATGTAGACCTACAGGAATTTATGGTTGTGCCCGTGGGGGCACCCTCTTTTCGTGATGCCCTCAGGATGGGAGCGGAGGTCTTCCATCATCTTAAGGCCATATTAAAAGAGAAGGGGTACAATACTGCTGTGGGAGATGAAGGGGGGTTTGCCCCCAATCTGGGGTCCAACGAGGAGGCGCTTGCGGTGATTTTAGAGGCCATCAACAAGGCAGGTTATACCCCTGGTGATGAGGTGGCCATTGCCCTGGATGCCGCAGCGAGCGAGTTTTATCGTGAGGGAACATATATATTGCAGGCAGAGAAGAAACAGGAAAGAGGTGCCTCTGAGATGGTGGCATTTTACGAGGAACTGGTAGGCCGATATCCCATTATCTCCATAGAAGATGGTCTTGCCGAGGATGATTGGGAGGGATGGCGGGAGTTGACCACCAGGCTCGGAGGGAAGGTTCAGATCGTCGGTGATGATATCTTTGTAACCAACAGGGAACGTTTGGGAAGGGGGATCAAGGAGGGGGTGGCCAATTCCATCCTCATCAAGCTCAATCAAATAGGAACCCTTACTGAAACCCTTTCGGCCATAGAGATGGCGAAGAAGGCCGGTTATACGGCAGTGATCTCCCATCGATCGGGTGAGACAGAGGATGTTACCATTGCCGATGTAGCGGTGGCGACCAACGTGGGGCAAATCAAGACCGGTTCGACTTCCCGCACCGACCGGGTGGCAAAATACAATCAGCTTCTCAGAATAGAGGAGGAGCTGGGTGATCAGGGGGTCTTTGCAGGCAGAGAAGCCTTCTACAGCATCCGTGGATAGTAAGGTCTAAGATTACCAGGGGTTATCATACGGTATTCGCCACGTTTTTTCGTGACACCTGTGGTCTCAAAGGATCAGAAAATCTAGGGGGTCGTTGTGAAAGGGGGGTCGTGTATACTACCTAGTGTCGCCGCTTTCGACTATCTCCACGTGATACTGTGAGGCCCCCGCAGGGGGTGAAAAGAGGATGATGGTAAAGGGGAGGCTCTGCTGAGCGGGAACGGGTGATGCTTGACCGAAGCCTAAAAAACCGAAGGATGATTTAAGGGCGTTATAACTAGAGTTTTGGATTTCCTCATTTGTAATGGTGATACCGCAGAACCCCGTACTGGTGGCAACCGCATTTCCTCCTTTATCGAAGAGGGTGCCCTTGACCTTTACGAATTTTTTGGTCTCTTGAGAACGATTGGCCACCTTTCCCTGAATGGCGTAGACCGTGCCCCCTTCGACCGTATGCTCAGCTCCCCTGAGGTATAGAAGAAAAAGCTCCTGCCCTTTCTTCCCGTGCATTAAGTTGTAGACCTTTTCATACACGAACTCAAACGCTGGGATAGAGCCTTCCGTTGTATTGCTCCAGTAATATATGCCGAAGGAGGCAAACAAAAGCAAAAGCATAATAAAAAGAAAAAAGCCGGATACCTTACGTTTCTTTTTGACGGATATTTCTGCTACGGGGGTAGCCTTGAATGGAAATATTTCTTCTTCTATGCTTGGTTCCTCCGCTTGTACGGGTTCTTCTCCTCCCTCAAAGAGTTCTTCCATAGTAGGGGGAACAAAGGCCTTGGGGGGTGGGCCCTCTGGGGGTATAGATTTATCTTGTTCCGGAGGCTGGGTACCAAGATCCTTTGCCCACTCCCGCATAAATGCGTCTTCAGTCTTAGTCTCCGTTTCACCGAAGATATCGCTTTCATCCAGGGCGAGAGGGTGAGGTACCGTAAACACGTTTTGGCAGTTTGAACATCTCACCTTGGTCTCACCCGGTTTTACCTTGGCGTCATCGAGATTATACTTTGTTTTACATTTATCGCACTCTATGATCATGGAACGCCCCTTTTTATATACACATTATTTCTCACTAAACAGCAAAAATCAAGTGGGTAACACCTTTTCTTTATTGTACAGGGTTTATCCTGTACATCTGTTTTTTCCTTTAAATGATATTATACAATGTACATAATGTCAAGGAATTATTCTCATTGGTGTGAGATCGTATAAAATATAGAAGAGCCACGATTCCTCTGCTTAAAATCCCATATCGTAGTTCAGTGGATGATGATTACTTGACCGCTGATTTTTGAGAGAGTATATTTTTGATTAGTGGATGTCACGAAAAAAATGAGGATGAGAGATGATGATGGGTACGGGGAAAATTCACGTAGGAGATGAGGAGGAGAATGCCGATGTTTTTTGAAAGAGTATGGAGCTATCTATCTCGGGTCAACAAAGTTATTTTTCAAATTATTATTGGTACGCTGTTTTCTCACCCCTTGAGGGGTTGTTTTTACGGCGTTTCACACAACGTGATTTCATCGAAAAAGAAAACATCTGTATCTGACGATCAATCAGTCGGAGGGCAAGCAGTTATAGAGGGTGTGATGATGCGTTCGCCGCGCAGAATAGCAACAGCGGTACGCAAGCCCGACAAGAAAATCCTTACCAAGGATGCCCCCTATATAGCCATATCGAAAAGGCACAAACTCTTGAACATTCCGATCTTTCGCGGGGCCGTTTCGTTTTTTGAGATGTTGATCATTGGTATGAAGGCGTTGAATTTCTCTGCCGATGTAGCCCTTGAGGAGGTGCAAAAAACAGAGAGGGGGGCCGATTGGCAGCGGACGCAAGGCGAAAAGATTAAAGATGGGTTGATCCTCGCTGGGATGATAGCCCTTGCTTTCGGTCTATCACTCGGTGTCTTTTTCGCTCTGCCTCTCTTTCTGACCGAGACCATGGGGATGTCTAAAAACGCCCTTTCTTTTAATGTGGTAGCCGGTGTTATACGGGTAAGTTTTTTCTTGGCCTATCTCTGGATCATTAGCTGGTGGAAAGAAATCAGGCGGATACTCGAATATCACGGAGCAGAACACAAAAGCATCTTTGCCTTTGAATCGGGAGAGGAACTCAGCGTCGAAAACGTGCGTAAATATAGCACCCATCATCCACGGTGTGGAACCAGTTTTTTGCTTATTGTAGTTATTCTCGCTATCTTATTGTTCGCGGTTGCCGACACCATCGTTGAGATGCAGATAGGCCACCGCCCTACGCTTTTGCAGCGGTTTATAACCCATTTTTCTCTGCTACCGCTTTTAGGCGGGATTTCATACGAACTGCTTAAATTATCCGGCAAGAAACGCCACTCTCGGTATATCCAGTGGCTGTCAGCCCCCGGTCTGTGGCTCCAAAAGATAACCACCCAAGAACCAGATGACGCACAGTTGGAAGTGGCCATTGTAGCGCTGAAAAGCGCTCTGAAAGAAACCTGATACTATAAGAAGAACGAAGAGATTTAACAAATACAGCAATCCCTGCCGCATGATCGCAATGATCTCTCTGCGTCCCCAGCGCTTATTTGAGAAATTGTACCGTGCCTCCTTGAGCAAAGGGGGTTGTTAAGGAACGACCGAGACACGTTTTTCTCAATCGTCCTTGTAACTGGCTCGACGTTGATCGAATGGTCCTATCTCTTGAATGAACAATATGTATCAACCACCTTACATAACGTTGCATGAGAAGAAAGAATTACGGCGGAGGGGCAAGATCCTGGAGGAGATCTTCCGTAGGTGTCGTCTCTGCCCTCGGGCGTGCGAGGTAAACCGCATCAAAGGTGAACAGGGATACTGTGGGGCAACGGCGGAGGCGATGATCTCCAGTGCCTTTCCCCATTTCGGTGAAGAACCACCCCTCGTGGGGACCCATGGTTCCGGCACCATCTTCCTGACCCACTGCAATCTGCGGTGTGTCTTTTGCCAGAACTACGACATCAGCCACCTGGGTGCGGGGAAGCGTATATCTGCCTCGGGGTTGGCTCAGCATATGATCGGTCTACAACGAGAAGGATGTCACAACATCAATTTCGTTACCCCCACACATTATATCCCCCAGATCGTAGCGGCCCTGCCGGAGGCCATCGAGTTAGGGCTCACCATCCCCCTGGTCTACAACTGCGGCGGCTATGAATCTCTGGAGGTAATCAAGCTCTTGGATGGAATCATTGATATCTATATGCCTGATGCCAAGTTCGCCCGCGCGGAGGACGCCGCCCGCTATTGTAATGCCCCCGATTATCCCCACGTCTTACAAGACGTTCTCCTGGAGATGCACCGGCAGGTGGGGGACTTGATGCTGGATGAAGCGGGGATTGCTTATCGGGGGCTTTTGATCCGCCACCTGGTGTTGCCGCATGGGGTGACGGGCACCGAAGAGATCATGTCCTTTATTGCCCAAAAATTGTCGCCCCACTCGTATGTGAACATCATGGATCAGTACCGCCCCCTCTATCGCGCGGGAGAATATCCGGAGATAGATCGCCCCCTTTCCGCTCAGGAATATCGGGAGGCGATAGAGATTGCCGCGGCTGCGGGATTACACAGGGGTTTTTGATGGACCTCACGGCTTTGCATAAGGCGTTATCTGAATTACAGGAGGAGGTGAAGGAACTCCGTGCGGTGATTGAGAGGATCGAGCAGGGGCTACCTGCTGGGAGGAGTGAGCTCCAACGGGCTATCAAGGCCCGGGGACTCCAGGTGCACCGTCAGGACCCCGACGATGATCTCATCTTTTTGTCTCAGGCCTCGCCGGAAGAGAGAACCGCACTCTATGAGTTGTTGAAGCACTACTCATTCCGCCTCTTCCTTAGAGACGTGATCAGCAGCAAAGAGTCATTTCAGGCCACGGAGCTGGTGCGCTATTGTTCCCTTGAGACCGCCCAGCGGTACATCTCTGTCCTCTGCGATCTCAAGATTGCAGAGCCTTTAAAGGAAGGGACCTTTCGTCTGGCAAACCAGGCTCTGTACAGTTTTGGCCCCACGCTGGAGTGGTTTATTGCCCAGATGTTCCAGAGGGAATTTGCCTCTCCAGCTACCTACGGGGTTCGATTTAAGGAAACAACGAGTGGCGGAGATTATGATGTTATTGCTCTCTGGGAGCGGCAATTGGTGTATGTAGAGATTAAATCTTCTCCCCCACGGGGAATAGAGCGTGGGGAGATAGGGTCGTTCCTTGCCAGAATAACTGATCTCTTGCCAGATATTGCCATCCTCTTCAATGATACTCAGCTTCGCATGAAAGATAAGATCGTTCTTATGTTTGAAGAGGAATTATACGATCGGTACGGCGCACACAGCACCGACCTCTTTCCTGTCTCTCGATTGGTTGATGAGCTATTTCACATCAACCATTGCGTATACATCGTTAATAGCAAAAAGAATGCGATCGTTAACTTCAATCTCTGTCTTAGAGATTTTCTCACCCATCAAAGGGCTGAGTTGCTTCCTCTCGTGCCCTCTGAGGAGAAGTAACGATCTTACCGTACCGCGTCTTTCAGCCCCTTACCCACTTTAAATTTGGGTATCTTGGCGGCAGGGATATCTATCTCCTCACCGGTGCGGGGATTTCTTCCTTTTCTGGCTGACCGATTTGACACGAGAAAGGTTCCAAAACTTGGCAGAGTAATTTTGTCTCCTGCCTTCAGAACTTCGGTGACACTGGCGGTGAAGGAATTGAGAGCCCTTTCTGCTGCAGCCCTCGGTATTTTGGCTTCTTTGGCGATTTTGTCGATGAGTTCTAATTTCGTCATCAAACTCCCTCCTTAGTAAAAAATATTAGCATACACTGTTTCCTCAACATAAGCTCCTGGAACTACTTCTCGAGAATCTCTCCCCTTGATTTTTTTCTTTCCCCCCTTCTCTCTCGACTTGGTGGAAGACTTATAACACAAAAGGGAAGAAAGTGGCAAGCAGAAAATAAGGAATGCAACGATTTTTCGAAAGCCCCCGAATGCCCAGACATTATGCGGCATGGGTTATCCTCGCCGGGCCATCCTTTTTTCTTTCTTTGGATAATCATCTGAAATATCCCTGGTCTTGAATTGAGGGGGTGTGGTATACTTTTTTTAGTGATGATCTATATCGATGCCGATGGTGCCCCGTGGCGGGACCTGGTAATAGAGCAGGCCATAAAACATGGGATACGGGTGGTCGTGATTGCCGACTACAGCCACGACATTCCCTCGGCAGAAGGTGTGGAGCGGGTCGTAGTCGATGGGGGTGTTGATGCTACGGACTTTGCCATAGTCAACCGGGTACAGGCGGGTGATTTAGTCATTACTCAGGATGTGGGGCTGGCTTCCTTGGTTCTCCCCAAGGGGGTAGTGGCTATCTCTCCCCGTGGATTTGAATTCACCGAAGCCTCCATGGGGAGACGTCTTGCACGTCGTTGGCTCAATGGTCGGATCAGAAAGGCTGGAGGGAGGATTAAAGGTCCCCCTCGTTTCTCCCAGGATGATAGAGAGAGATTTCTCGCGTTGCTGGAGCAAAAGATCATAAGAGCATAAATGAGACAAGCGGACTTCCCAACCGATATCCGAGATCTACTCTTCCCTGCTCATACCGATGCCCAGATGGTTTACGAGTGCGTCGGATGTGAGGCACAGTATCCCTTGGAACGTTTCCTCTACACCTGCCCGGGGTGTGGGGGGCTGTTGCGTATTTGCGACCTTACGTTTGATAACCTCTTGGATATTCCGGGACCTTTATGGCAAAAGATCTTTGATTACCGCAGGATGCTCAACGACGAGGGGCTCAAAGGGATTTTCCTTTTTCACGAGCTCATCTTTCCCATCATCCCTCTCGATGCCGTGATCAACCTCGGTGAGGGGCATACCCCCCTGGTGCGGGCCAATGAGGAGTTGAGCAGTTGGGTCGGAACGAATTTCTCCATAAAGTACGATGGCCTCAACCCCTCGGCTAGTTTTAAAGACCGGGGGATGGCGAGCGCCATCAGCTTTATCAACTATATGATCAAGAGCAAGGGGATCAAGGAGCTGTTGGGGATCTGCGCCTCCACGGGCGACACCTCGGCGGCGGCGGCCCTGTACCTGAGCTATCTCCCACACGATGTGGTGCGCTCGGTGGTCCTCCTGCCTCAAGGCAAGGTCACGCCGGCCCAACTCTCACAGCCCTTGGGGAGCGGGGCTACCGTGATCGAGATCCCCGGCGTCTTTGACGACTGTATGCGCATCGTGGAGCAGTTGGCCGAGGAGTATGAAGTCTGCCTGCTCAACTCCAAAAACCCCATCCGCATCCAGGGGCAGAAGTCGTACTCGTATGAAGTGGCCCAGCAACTCGACTACCAGACCCACGACCTCGTGGTAGTGGTCCCCATCGGCAATGCGGGTAACGTCACCGCCGTGATGGAGGGGTTTCTTGACCTCTACCGCCTGGGGATTATCGAAGAGCTCCCTCTGATCATCGGGGTGCAGAGCGAGCATGCGAATCCGGTTGTCCTCTGGCGCCAGAGCGGGGAGTACCGTCCAATCGAGGTCCGGCCCAGCGTGGCACAGGCCGCCATGATCGGCAACCCGGTCTCCTTCCCCAAGGTCTCGCGGCTCGTGGAGGAGCACTTCAAAGAGCGCTTTGCCGCCGTCCAGGTGACCGAACAGGAGATCATCGAGGCCATGCTCATTGCCAACCGTCACGGCCATGTGGTCTGCACCCAAGGGGGGGAATCCATTGTGGGGCTGAAAAAGGGTGTTGAGATGGGTCTGGTGTTCCCCAATCAAAGGGTAGTGGTGGACTCCACCTCCCACCAGCTCAAGTTCGCGGGGTTCCAGCAGATGTACTTTGAGGATTCATTTCCTGAGGGGTATGATATCAAACCACGGGAAGAGCTGAAGAACAGACCCATCGCTATGGAGGCCTCAGCCAAGGCCATTGCCCGTCATCTCGGGCTCAAAAAAAAGAGGTGATTTTCATTTATCACGGGTAGGGGTAAACACCGCTATGGGGGCGCATAGAAGGTGCCATGAAGCTTTCTGAGATCGGGGAGTTCGGCCTCATCAAGGCCATCTCAGCCACAACTGGTAAGGGTAAGGGGGTGGTGATGGGGGTTGGTGATGACGCAGCGGTACTCACGTCCTCTCCAGACAAGGTGTTTCTGATAACGACCGATCTCCTTCTTGAGGGGGTGCACTTCAGTCTAGAGTTTACCGATTACCATAGCCTGGGACGGAAGGCCGCAGGAGTCAACTTGAGCGATATCGCGGCCTGCGGGGGAAAACCCACGGCCTTTTTGGTCTCCCTGGCAATTCCCCCGGAGACCGACGCGGCATCGGTAAAGGCCCTCTATAAAGGGATGGTAGAGCAGGCGCGGACGTATGGTGTCTCTCTGGTCGGCGGTGATACCTCCAGGGGAGAGACGTTGATGATCTCCGTTACCTTCATAGGAGAGGTTGAAGAGAGAAATTGCGTCTACCGCCACGGAGCACAGGAGGGTGACCGGATTTTCGTGACCGGGACATTGGGGGACTCAGCCCTGGGCCTGAAGATGCTGAAGAAGGGGGTGAAGGAAGGAGATCCTGTCCGGCGGCACCTCGATCCTACCCCCCGGGTCAGAGAGGGGGGTGAGATCGCACGCCGTGGTCTGGCCACGGCCATGATCGATATCAGCGACGGCTTGATTGCCGACCTCGGACACATCCTCGAGGCGAGCGGAGTGGGGGCAGAGATTCACCTCCCCAAACTACCGCTTTCCGCGTCGTACCGTAAACATATCAACGCATACTACAAAAATCCCTACCTGCTTGCCCTGGCCGGGGGGGAGGACTACGAGCTCCTCTTTACCGCGCCGGAAGGGCGGCCGGAGGCCATCAAAAAGCTCGCTGACGAGCTGGGTACCCCCATCACGATGATCGGTGAGATCGTCGAGGCATCCTCCGAGGTGACGATTGTGGGGCCGGATGGCAGAAAATTCCCCGTCGAGCAGCGGGGGCATGATCACTTCAAGACCTGAAGGAGGGGGAATGGACCGGACGTTTATTAATCAGATCAGCGAGAACGATTTCGTGGAAGGGATATTCTGGGTCAAGGAAAAGGCGATGCCTACCACCCGGACAGGAACGCCCTACCTCAGGGTGCGGCTCTCCGACCGCACCGGTGAGATAGAGGGGAGGATTTGGGACGGGGTAGAGGAGTTCGCCGATCTCTTTGAGTGCGAGGACTTTATCCGCATCAAGGCCCAGGCCACCTCTTATCAGGACCAGGTACAGCTCAACATCAAGTCCCTCACAAAGGCTGAGCGGGAGGAGGTCTCATTAGAGGAGTTCCTCCCCGCGAGCGAGAGGGACCCTGAGGAGATGCTGGCCGAACTGATCGGGATCGCCGAGGGGATCGAGAATGACTATCTCAAAAAACTGGTCATGTCCTTTTTGCAGGATGAGGAATTCACGACCCCCTTTAAGCGGGCACCAGGCGCCAAGCGGCTGCATCATGCCTGTCTCGGGGGGCTGCTTGAGCACACGCTGTCCGTAGTGAAGCTTATCCAGGAGATCAAGGGGCACTATGAGGGGATCAACCACGACCTGCTCCTGGCAGGGGGGATACTGCATGACATCGGCAAGGTCCACGAGCTCTCCTACGCAATCGCCTTTGACTATACCGATGAGGGGCGGCTGGTGGGGCACATCGTCATGGGGACGCAGATGGTGGAGGAACGGATCGCTCAGATAAAGGGATTTCCCAAAGAGTTGGCCATGCTGATGAAGCACCTCATGATCAGCCACCACGGGCAGTACGAGTGGGGTTCACCCAAGCGCCCCAAGACCCTGGAGGCCAATATCCTGTACTATCTGGATGACCTTGATGCTAAGGTGAACGGGATACAGGAGTTTATAAACAAGGGGGAAGAAGGAGAACGCTGGACCGGTTTTCATCGTATGTTCGATAGGTTTTTTTATAAGGGGGAGGGGGAAGAGGGGTAAGGATAATATAATCGGGAAGCTATTTAATTATTAAGTTAAATAATGAGAATATGAAAAAAATCTTCACGATTATTCTAATTTCAACGATACTTCTTGGTACGATCCCATTTTTGCATTACCAGTATGGTCGCATCGTCGGACAAATACCGTCCGAAGAAGAATGGAGCAAACAAGAATACAATCATGGCCCCCTATGGAATAATTCGGTCTCCACTTTCACAATTGCATTACCCATGATATTGCTCATCATCCTGCCAATCGTGACTTTATTTTTTGGCATCTATCAAAGTATTCGACTTCGATATACCTATGTTGCGTTTATGGGACTTATCTTATCCGTCGTGCAATTGGGTTTTTTTTATTTTCAACTAAATTATTTGGTTTGGTTAATCGATTGAACTGCGAGGAAATATCTAACCAAGCTCTTATAGCGTAACAAAAAAGTCACGCCCGCTGAAGAGCAACGTTATAAGCATAAGAGTATATAAATGATGAATGACAAGAAAAAGCGAGGCCACAGAATTTTAATTATAATTATTGTCATCACAATAGCCTTGTCGCTCCTTTCGATAATATTATCAAACGCCGTCAGTGGTACTGGAAAACTCCCACAGCAAATAATCAGATTCGTCTTAACTTTGGTTTTGTCTTTTTTTCTCTATAGGGGGTCGGGAGTTGCTAGATCGATCGCTATCTTTCTTTATGCAATCGGTGCTCTAATTGGCATTTTAGCAGGTATGATGTTGTTAATAAGATCTCCAATAGGATTGCTTGTTCTCATTCCTGGCCTCGTATACGCTTCCTGTGCATGGGTTCTGATGTCTTCAAGATCTGTTAAAGCCTTTTTCCAAGAGAAAAGAGAGGACGTATAGAGGAGAGTTGGAGTCGAATTTTCACGGGCTGTTGCCCAAATAATTTAATTTCAGGTGATTTTATGTTAATATGTCCCAAATTCTTTGTTATTTGGGGGATAAGCTCATGA
>JAFGNJ010000014.1 GCA_016927065.1 Deltaproteobacteria bacterium | reverse complement strand
TTTAAAAACTTTCTCTGATTTTCAGAAATACAGAGGTCCTCGTCTCATTTCCATAAAATAATAAGTTAGCAAAAACGAACTGTCAAGGAGGCAAAAAGTGGGAAACTTCGGCCCAGATCAGGGAGTGGGTCAAGCTGAACGTGGAGATAGCAGCGGCAGGAGGACACAACAATCTGACCTTGCGCCTATCAGCATACTGTTCATCAGATATATCTCCACTCTAGACCCTTGACTTTCTATCTGCTTTATTTCTCTTGACAATCGAAAACAATAATATTTATAATTTCTAGGGTATCAATATGAATTATTATATAGATTTATTTTCACCAGAAACTGCAAAAGCATTTTCAAATTCTAATCAAGATATTTCTGGCTTTCGTATATCAAGAAAAACATATGTCGAGAACCAAAAAATCAGCCCCGGTGATCGCTTCATTTGCTATTGCACAAGAATACAACGACTTATAGGTGTTTTAGAAGTAGCTAGTAACCCATTCATTGATAAAAAGCCCATTTTTACTCAAGAAGACGATCCTTTCATTTTAAGGTTTAAAGTTAAAGTAATTGTATGGCTACCTCTAATTAAATCTGTACCAATTCATAATGATTTTATATGGAATAATTTAACATTTACGAAGGAGCTTAGTAAGGATAGTAATAAATGGACTTATATGGTTTTTTCAAGTCCAAGATTATGGCCAAAAGATGATTGTGTTTATATCGAAAAAGTCTTAATTGAGCAAAACAATAAACAAGTTGACTATCCCTTTACTGAAGCTGATGAGAAGAAATTAAAACCTTCGAAAATTAAAATAAGCAGCAAAAAAGAAGTATCTATTTCGATTCCAGAAGATGATGAAGAAAAAGCTATTGAAGCAAGTGACGCTATCGAAAGCGAAACCAGGGAATCAATTAAAGTTCAAGCTCAAATAGCATCTATTGGAGAAAAACTAGGATTTAAAATTTGGCTACCTCGAAATGACAGGAATAAAGTCCTTGAAGTATGGAACCCTTCAAAAGGCACCTTATTAGATGATTTACCTTTAGTATTTGATGATACAACCTTAAGGACAATTCAAAATATAGATGTTTTATGGATTAAAAGAAGATCAATTGTACGAGCATTTGAAGTTGAAAATACAACATCTATATATTCTGGAATATTAAGGATGGCTGATTTACTATCTTTACAACCGATGCTCGATATAAAAATCCACATTGTTGCACCTCAAGAAAGACGTGATTCTGTATTTAAACAAATAACAAGACCAGTTTTCGCTGTTATGGAAAAAGGCCCGCTGTCTGAATTATGTTCATATATTTCGTTTGATTCAATATCTGAATTGTCAAAGGAAAAAAGACTAGAACATATGACAGATACCATTGTTGATGAATATGCTGAATTCACAGAAGAATAAAGCAATTGTTGTCAAAGATATTATTAATTATAGCTTTCACTTCGGCTAATTTTGACATTAAATAACTTCCACATGTATTAAACCATATATAATATGTTGATGATCGGCCCTCCCAGCGCGGGCAAGACCATGCTGGCGCGCCGCCCCTCCATGACCATCGAGGAGAGCCTGGAAACTACCAAGGTCCACAGTGCGGTGGGGCTCATCGGCGGGGGGGGGGCAGATCCCGCGCCCCGGCGATGGACCTCGCTCATAACGGCGTCCCCTTCTGATCGAGGTCCACTTCAACAATATTCTTCTGATTGTCCCACCTACCACCAGTAGAAAGAAAAGGGCTCACCCATCGGGCCCTAAATCTCCAAAAAAACGAGAGCTCTGCATTAAAATTTAGTTATTTTAATAACTTCCCCTCCTTGACTCCCTTTTCTCACAAGGATCACCCCCCTTCCAGATGTCCCTGGTGATTTTTTCATCAACTTTTCACCTTCTCTTCAAAATCTTTTCATATTTCACTCCTAGACTTGTTACCGGTTCTGCAAAGGACCCTATCAAAATTCCTTATAAAGGAGAAAAGGAGGTATCAGGTATGAAAAAGAGAATGAGTAAAATGATGTACGTGTTCGTAGGTGTCATGCTCCTTTTTATTGCTAGCCAGATTATGGCTAGCCCCAGCTATGCTCAAGAAGGAAATGACAAAACCCTCTCTCCCTACTTTCTTGTCGAAGGGGGAGACTCGACGGTAGAGCGGTTCCCTCTCAAAAAGACCGATGTGAAGGTGCATATCAACGGAGTGATTGCGGACGTCTACGTCACCCAAACGTATGCGAACGAGGGGACGCACCCTATTAACGCCCGCTATGTCTTCCCCGCGTCGACAAGGGCCTCGGTCCACGGCATGAAAATGCAGATCGGGGAACAGGTGGTCATAGCCAAGATCAAAGAACGCCAGGAGGCAAAGCGGGAATTTGTAAAGGCTAAGACCGCAGGGAAGAGCGCTTCTTTGCTGGAGCAGCAAAGGCCCAATGTCTTCACCATGAATGTGGCCAACATCATGCCTAACGACCTCGTCCATATCGAATTGCATTACACCGAGCTGCTTGTTCCCACAGAGGGAACCTACCAGTTTGTCTACCCCACGGTGGTCGGCCCCCGCTACTCCAGTCAACCTGAAGCAACCGCGCCGGAGACGGATCAATGGATCAAGAGTCCCTACCTCCCGGAAGGGAAGACCCCCCCCACCACGTTCAATATCAGCGTCACGCTTTCAACGGGAGTCCCTCTCCAGGAATTGGTGTCTCCATCTCACAAGGTGGATGCGTCATGGGAGAACGAATCAATTGCCACGGTGTCTCTTGCCGATCCAGGAGAATTCGGGGGAAACCGGGACTTCATCCTGAACTACAGACTTACCGGCAAGGAGATCCAGACCGGTCTGATGCTGTATAAAGGAGAGACTGAGAATTTCTTTCTGCTCATGGTACAGCCGCCGGAACGGGTCAACCCGACGGATATTCCTCCTCGTGAATACATCTTCATCCTTGATGTCTCCGGCTCCATGCATGGGTTTCCTCTCGACACGGCCAAGGTGCTGATCAGGGACCTCATCGGCCACCTCCGGCAGACGGACCTGTTCAATGTGATCCTCTTCGCGGGCTCTTCCCATATCATGGCACCCTCGTCCCTCCCGGCCACACAGGGAAACATCTCCCAGGCAATCCGTTTGATCGACGCCCAGCGGGGAGGAGGAGGAACCGAACTCGCGGCCGCATTCCAAAGGGCCCTGTCTCTACCCAGGAATGAAAATTTCTCCAGGACGGTGATCACCATCACGGACGGATACATCGGCGCCGAGAGGAATGTCTTTGAATTGGTAGAGAAGAATCTGAGCAGGTCCAATTTCTTCACCTTCGGCATCGGCTCATCCGTCAATCGCTATCTGATCGAAGGTATTGCAAAGGCCGGATTGGGCGAGCCCTTTGTGGTGACAAAGCCTGCGGAAGCCCCTGCGGCTGCTGAACGGTTTAGAAAGTATGTCGAATCGCCCACGCTGACAAATATTCATGTCCAATACAAAGGATTCGAGACGTACGATATCGAGCCGCCGAGCCTCCCTGATCTTTTTGCCCAGCGCCCACTCATCGTCTTTGGAAAATGGCGCGGCAAAGCGAAAGGCGAGATCGAGCTCTCTGGCATAGGGGGAAAGGGCGATTATGTCCGTACCTTTCAGGTCGAAAAGACAAAGCCGCGCGAATTGAACAGCGCCATTCGCTATCTCTGGGCTCGTTCAAGAATTGCGAGGCTTTCGGACTTCAATGTTGACAATAAAAATCCCGAAACCCAGAAGGAGGTCACTTCCTTGGGTCTGACCTACAGCCTTCTCACCCCCTATACGTCATTCATCGCCGTCCTCGAAACCATCCGCAATAAGGAGGCGCGAAGCACGGATGTAGATCAGCCCTTGCCTCTCCCCTTACATGTCTCAAATCTCGCTGTCGGGTCTTACGGAAAGGGGCCAGAACCAGAAATGGTCTTACTCCTCACTATTGCCCTGATGGTTCTGTGGCTGGTCGCTCTTCGCGAAAGGCGATTGACCAGGATCCGGGAAGAACATTCAAGGAAGTTTCGAAGATGAAACGCACAATCCTCCCCCATACCGGTCTAAAGAGATCGGTGTGGGGGAGGCCGAATCCAGCAAAGGGGAGGGAAAAAATGACGATGCCGAGCAAAATCAAAAACATCGTGGCGGAGAATGCCCTGTTCTGTGCCGAAATGGTCTTACTCTTCATTGTTGCTCAGTTGGCCCCGTGGCTGACCGCTCTTCACAAAAGGCGAATGACCAGAATGAGAGTCAAGATTCGAGAAGGATATTCAGGGAAGTTATGAGGTCGAATCCAGCACAGGGGAGTAAAAAGATGACGATAACGAGCAAAATCAAAAACATCGTGGCGGAGAACGCCCTGTTCTATGTCATAGGCCTCCTCATATCCATTGGATTAAAGTATTTCTACAGCCATGCGGGCAGCGATGACCTCAACTGGATCTTAGTCCCCACGTCCCGCGTGGTGGAATATCTGAGCGGGATTCATTTTGAACGAGAGCTTTATATAGGGCTTGTAAACCATGCATATCGGTTTATTATCGTCCCATCCTGCGCAGGCGTCAATTTCCTGACCATTGCCTTCTCCACCATTTTCTTCTCCTTTGTCCACCGCCTCAAAGGCATTGGGCGGAAATCCCTCTGGCTTGGCATCAGCGCCGGATTCGCCTACCTTCTGACGCTCGTGGCAAACGCCCTCAGGATCATCGCCGCCATCTATCTCTATCGGGCCGACATATACGGCGGATGGGTGACAGTGGAAAGGATTCATCGGATCGAAGGTGCTTTCACCTATTTCTTTTTCCTCCTCATCGCATATCTCACCGTGGAGAGAGTTTTCAGGGGCTTAGTCCTCAAAACACCGGGAGAACGGAGGAGCCCTGCTCCAGAGGGCAAGGAGTTTATTCATATCATCCGAAGATGTCTGATCCCTTTTTTCTGGTACTTTCTCATCGGTCTCGGAATACCGCTCGTAAGGATGGCCTACAGACAGGATGTGGCCACGTTTACCGAACACTTCTCTTCGGTCACGTTAGTCTGCCTCTGCATCCTGCTGCTTCTGTTTGTAATCCTATTGGGATACCGCACAGCAGCCTGCGCTATGAAGCAAATCAAGAGAAAATGACAAATTATATTTGAGATGATAGAATAGGTCAAAAACATTGCCTAAGAGATTGCTGAAAAAAGATTATGTGTCAGGGTGCTCAAAAATGCCCAGATGCGAGTTGAGTGCGCAACACGAAATCCCGCTTGTGGGGGCCCCCGAAATTCTGAGGAATGAGGCGTACTGGAGGTACGCCGCAATGACGAGGGATGAGGGAAACGAAGCAGATGGGCGTTTTTCAGCAGCCTGTTAAGGGGAAAATCAGGAGTATCCTATGAAACCAAAGATCTTGATTGTGGAAGATGAGCCGGCCATCGTGGACAACATCCACTACGCCCTCGAGACAGAGGGGTTTGAGACGATCTCTGTCTTCTCGGGATCACCGGTGATCCCCCTGTTGGCCAAGGAGCCTGTTGACCTGATCATCCTCGATATTGGACTTCCCGATATGAGTGGGCTTGAACTGTGCAAGGAAATCAGGAAGTCCCTTTCCACTCCTATCATCTTCCTGACGGCAAGGACAGAGGAGATCGATCGGGTTGTCGGCCTCGAGATCGGTGGGGATGATTATATCTCCAAGCCCTTCAGCCCAAAGGAGTTGGCCGCAAGGGTTAAGGCGGTGCTGAGGCGGACACAAAACGCCGCGAGATCCGAGCTTTCCACCCAGGTCTTCCAGGTGAATGAGTCCAAGCGCCAGATCTCCTATTATGGAGAAGTGCTGGACCTTTCCCGATATGAATATGACATCCTCAAGACATTTATCAGGCGGCCAGGGCATGTCTATTCGCGGGATCAGCTGATGGAACTCGTGTGGGCCGAGCCTGATATGAGTTTAGATAGGACAGTGGATGCCCACATTAAAAACATCCGGGCCAAACTGAAGGCGATCAACCCCGAAAAAGACCCTATTGTCACGCACAGAAGCATGGGGTACTCCTTGAGAGAGGATCTATGAAATTAGGAACCCGTATTTTCATTGCGTACCTGTTGATCTTCATTATCTGTTTTTCATATCCCATGAGTCGGATACTGAAAGACCTCCGGACACGCTATGTAGAAGGCATCGAGGACTCTCTGGTCGATCAGGCCAATATCCTGGCGGCCATTGTGAGTGTCGAGATGGAAAAGAAGCAGTTTAACCCAGAGAAATTCTACAAGGCCTTTGACCACCTCCACTCTCAGCCCCTCTCCGCCAAAATATATGATTTGCTTAAGACCGATGTCGATGCGCGGGTCTACATCACGGACCGATCAGGAAAGATCGTCTTTGATTCAGAGGACCGGAAAAATGTGGGAGAGGATTACTCCGAGTGGAGGGATGTCCGGTTGACCTTACAGGGAGAATATGGGGCCAGAAGCACACGGAAAGATCCTGAAGACTCAACCTCCTCAATTCTCTATGTGGCCGCACCGATTCTGGTTAAAGGGAAGACGGTTGGAGTTTTGACAGTTGCCAAACCAACGACCGCCGTCAATATCTTTTTTGAAAGCGCCAGGCCTCGGATTCTCAAGATCGGGATCGTTTCAATCGTGATGGCCATATTCCTCAGCCTTCTCGTATCCACGTGGATCGCCAGGCAGATCAAACTGCTCACTGACTATGCCAATAACGTGCGAGAGGGAAAGAGAGTGACCCTCCCGAAGCTGGGCAGAAGTGAACTGGGTGAAATGGGGATGGCATTTGAAAAGATGCGGGAAACCCTGGAAGGAAAGAAATATATAGAACAATACGTGCAAACTCTGACCCATGAGATCAAAAGCCCTGTTTCTGCGATTAGGGGAGCGGCGGAACTCATGGATGAAGGCATGCCGCCTGAAAGGCGCGCCCAGTTCCTGACCAACATCAGGACCGAAGCCAATCGCATCCAGGATATTGTGGACCGAATGTTGGAGCTGTCAGAATTGGAAAGCACAAGGACACTCCAAAAGATAAAGACAATATCTTTCAACACGTTAATAAGAACGGTCCTTGAGAGCAAAGAGCCCATGCTTTCGCAGAAGAAGTTGAGTGTGAAAGTACAGGTGGGCGATGGTATTGATGTACAAGGAGATCCCTTTCTTCTCCATCAGGCAATTGCCAACCTCATCCAGAATGCCATTGATTTCAGTCCGGTGCAGGGGCAGATTACGCTCACTGCCCAGGTAAGCGAAGGAATGCTGACTTTCACGGTGGATGATCAGGGTCCCGGCATCCCTGACTATGGCAAGGAGAAGGTATTTGACAAATTCTTCTCTTTGCCGAGGCCGACGACCGGCAAGAAGAGCACCGGCCTGGGGCTTAACCTGGTAAAGGAAGTGGTTGTCCTTCACCAGGGGGAAATCAGGCTTGACAATCTTCCTGAAAGGGGGTTACGGGCCACTCTGAGGCTTGCTGTTTAGTACCCCCGAGGGATCCAGCAGGGTCACGTCTATTGTTTGGTATTTCGATGGAAAAAATGGAAAAAGGCGATAATAAAAAGGGGCTAACAGCCCCTTTTTATTTTATAGGGAACATCTTTAACCCGCTTTGGAGATCTTACACATAATGCCCCGGAGCGTAGGGGTGCCCATCTCACTGCCGACAGGCACGTGGTCATCTGTCAAGACGTTGATATTCGCCTCTGCCCAGCCATACCGTCCTTTCGCCCCTTGCTCGGGAAACCACCAGCCATAATCGACCCCCGCCACGCGCGGATCTATATCAGCGGTCACATGCGCCTGCTGCGTGATACGCCCTTGCTTCGTCTCAATATGGACCCTGTCGCCATCCCTAATACCATGCCGGCGGGCCGTTTCAGGGTGCAGCCATATTACAGGGTTGGGGTGGGCATCTCGAAGCGGGGCTATCTGCCTCCCTCCGGAATGGCGAAAGGGGGCCGATTTCCACGACGTCAGAACCAACGGGTATTCCTGTACCAGCTCCGGCGCGCTTAAGGGCATCCCTTCAGGTTCACGATATACCGGCAGGGGATCGAACCCCCATTCCTTGAGCCGGGCGGAGTAGAGTTCCGCTTTCCCCGAAGGGGTCCTAAACCCATCCCGCTCGTGTTTGCGATATTCCTTTTCTCCCTGCAGGACCCCGATCTCCCTGAATTCCTCAAAGGTGAGACCCGCGGGGTGTAAGATAAAGTCCAGGCTCTGCGTCTCCTTCTCCCAAAAATACCCTTCCAAATCCAGGCGCTCGGCAAGCCCTCGCATGATCGCGTAATCGGACCGGCACTCGCCGATCTGGGCCACCTTCTGCTGCACCTGGACCACGGGATAGTAGGGCGGGGCCACGACATCATCGAACTCCAGATAGGTGCCCACAGGCAGGACGATATCGGCCAGGGCCGCGGTCGGCGTCATGAACATATCGGCCACCGCCAGGAAATCCAGCTTCGTGAACGCCTGATAGACTGCCTGGACATTAGGGTAGGTCACGAGCATGTCCCCCCCCTGGATGAATCCCGCATGGATCGGATAGGGGTCTTTCTGGAGGACGGCCTTGACAATGGTCTGCGGGAGGGCATAGTAGGCCATGGGGAGCATGCCGGTCGCGGCATCCAGCCTCTTTGCACGCTCCTCCTTGGAGATCTTATCGCGCAGGTCAAGCTCAGGGGACCCCAGGGGATTGAGGATGGTGGGGACCGAACAGGCAACTTCCCCGCCCGGCACGCCGAGGTTGCCCGTAATAGCCCGCAGGATGGCGATGGCGCGCGCTGTCTGCACATTGTTCATATTGTGATCAATGGCATTTCCTATCTGAATAATCCCCGGCGTATGGGTCGCATAGAGGACCGCTGTTTTCTTGATATCGGCCGCCTTCACCCAGGTTATCCCCTCGACGGCATCCGGCGTGTACTGTTGTACGTGATCCTTCAACTCCTCAAACCCCACAGTCCAGTTCTGGACGAAAGACTTATCATATAAACCATCCGTAATGATCCAATTGATCATCCCCAGCGCCAAGGCCAGGTCCGATCCAGGTCTGGGCTGCACCCAAAGTGCAGCCCTGTCTGTCAACTCGATCCTGCGCGGATCAATGACGATCAGCTTTGAGCCCTTATCAAGCGCGTGCACGGTCTGCTCGTATTCGCCGATCCTGGTCTCGGCCAGGTTGGCCCCCCACACCACGATACACGCAGGGGGATTGGCATAATCCGGCACGGGGGTGTACCCGTAGGTCAACACGCTCCCGTGGACCCGCGGCACATAACACACCGAAGCCATAGAGGCGATGTTGGGTGAGCCAAAGGCATTGGCAAAGCGCGCCAGGTAAGCCCCTTGAAACCCCCCTTTAAACGATCCGCGCATAAAGACGAGGCTTTCAGCACCATAAGAGGTCTTTGCCTTAATGAACCCCTCCGCGACCGTATCGAGGGCCTCATCCCACGAGACCCGCTGCCACTCACCTCCTCCCCGTTCCCCTGCTCGCTTGAGGGGATGCGTGAGGCGATCGGGGTGATTGAGATATGCCAAAGATGCCTGCCCCTTGACGCACAACACCCCCCTATTGACCGGGCTCGCGGGGTCCCCCTCAATCTTCGTGATGGTTTTGCCTTTCATATGGATCAGCACCCCACACCCTGTCTGGCAAAGCCCGCAGGTGCTTTTTACTACCTTTATATTCGTATCAATTTTGCCCATGTCAGAAAAACCTCTGAATCAAATGTACCAAAGATTACCCCCTTACACAACTAGCGGGGAGGAATGATAGGGATATTGTTGCAATATTTCTCTTGAGGAATTTCGAAGGCGGAGATAGCGAGGCACGTTGGTGAAGGCACATCAGCGATAGTGATGGTAAGAAAAGGGTATGGGGGCAAATCTTTACGGACTGTTGCCCAAACCCTTTAATTTCAGGTGATTTTATGCTAAATTGTCCCATATTCTTTGTTATTTGGAGGATAAG
>JAFGNJ010000013.1 GCA_016927065.1 Deltaproteobacteria bacterium | reverse complement strand
TCTTGAAGGGAAGCTTGCTTCGAACGGAGAGCAGAGGTTCCTTCTTTCGGAAGGATTTTCCAGATCAAGATGATGCCAATTGGCTGAGGAATACCTGCTACCTTCTTGAAAAGGGGGAACTCCAGATTACGCATAGGCCAGTCCGATAAATTTGAGATTCCTGCCTACCGGAGGCAGGCGAATGCCAAACGAGTGTTACCTGACCCATCTCTCCGATGTCCTTTACCTGCTCGCTCGATACGAAGAGAAGAAGGTCAAAATAAAACCGAAACCTCTTTCTTATAAGTTGCAATATTAGAGTAGTACATGCTGTACAGCTTAAGATTCAAACTCCAAGCTCTGAGCGCTCCATACTTTGCTGTATCTTTAGGGCTTTAAATTGGGGAGTGAATCTCAGATCGCCCTTAAGCCCAATCCTCTTTCTTAATAATATAGAACATGTTATATTATGCCAATTTTACAAATCTTTGTTTAGATTCACACGAGAGTGGACAGCTGTTCTTCGAGTAATTCCATCGGGGAATCCCGAATAGACGTTGGGTGCATTTCAGGGGGATTGCTTTTTCTTATATTGAGGTTCGTGTAAACAGTCTGTTTTTGAAGAAAGGGGGTGAGGGTGAGAGATTTTTAGAAAATAAGGAAATTTTGATTTAAAAAACCAGGAAGGAGGGGATTCGTATGTATTTTGGTATGAGAAAAATATTTTTGGTCTCGATGGTCCTGGTGGCCTTTGCATTTTCTCTGTTTTTCTTTGGGACGGATGCAGTGTCCCAGCAGAAGAGGAAACCGGTCTCACTGGTCATCGCTACAGCGACTACAGGAGGAACTTACTATCCCATCGGAGTAGGTATGGCATCGCTCTGGAGCATTAAGCTGGCCGCGAAGGAAAACATTCAGGTCTCCGCGATTACCTCTGCCGGTTCGGGAGAGAACATCAACATGATGGAAGGTAAGGAGGTGGATCTATCTATCTTGCAGGGGCTTTTCGGTAAGATGGCCTGGAATGGCACTGGGACTTACAAGGATAAACCCTATAAGGATCTCCGCACGATCAGTATGCTCTGGCCCAATGTGGAGCACTTCGTCATCGTGAAGGATAAAGTAAGGGCGGGGAATGCAGCCGACATCAAAGGTCTCAGGTTTTCCATCGGTAGGGCTGGAAGCGGAACAGAGCGATCCGGGCTGACGATCATGGAAGGCCTTGGAATGAAGAGGGAGGATGTCAAGGGTGAATATCTGGATTACTTTGGGTCGGCCACGGCGATGAAAGATAGAAGGATCGATGGTGCTAACCTCTGTGCAGGTCCGCCCGTGGCTGCCGTCACGGATATTTTTGCTTCACCGGGAATAGAGGCAGTGATTCTTGAATTCACCGATCAACAACTAAATGCTGTTAATGATAAGACGGATTATCCAGGTTTCCGCTATATTATTCCAGCCAATACCTATCCAGGTCAGAAAAAAGAAGTACGCACAATCGCCCAACCCAATTTCCTTGGAGTAAGGGGAGACTTAGATAAGGAAGTTGTATTTCTCCTCACAAAAGTTCTCTTTGAGAACCCTGAATATATGAAGGCCGTTCATAAGATGGGAACTTTTATCAAGCTTGAGAGTGCTCTCAGTGGGCTACCAGCTCCTCTTCATCCTGGTGCCTATAGATATTATAAGGAGAGGGGATTGACGATTCCCAAGAACTTGGTTCCGCCTGAAGGGATCTAAAAGGCTGGGGAGGGGCATGGCTGCTTTGGGGAGGCCATGCCCCTTTACTTTTTTAAAGGATCAGCAAGGAGATTGGCATGGGAAAAGAAGGAGAAGAGGAGATAAAAAGTCTTGAGGATAGGGGTGAGGTTATCACTTCCTTCCGAGAGCTCTCTGGAAAATGGCACTGGGTCGTGTATATCATAGGAATCAGTGCTTCCCTTTTTCATATCTGGGTGAATACCGTTGGGGTCATGCCGGGGATTTACCGTAATGCGGTTCACCTGGGTTTCATCATGACTTTGGCCTTTTTATTTTATCCCGCATTCAAAAAAAAGCCCCAAAGAGGATTTACTTTTGACATCTTTTTGGCCTTGTTGGCTTGTATGGTCGCTATCTATATCCTCTTGTTTGAGGAGGAGCTTCATCTGGAAAGGGGATCGGTCCCCATTGTGAGGGATTACATTTTTGCGGCGATAGCTCTCATTGTTCTCCTCATCGGGACCCATAGGGCTTCAGGGTGGATCATCCCCTCCCTCTCCATGTTTTTCCTCGTTTACGCCCTTTTTCTCGGTAAATATATACCCGGCGTCTTTCATCACAGAGGGATCAGTTTAGGAAGGCTGCTCTACCGGATGTATTTGACCGACGAAGGAATATTCGGCGTGGTATGCACGGTCTCTTCCACCTATGTCTATCTCTTTATCCTTTTTGGTGCTTTTCTACTCAAATCCGGTGCGGGAGATTTTATAATCAAATTGGCACATTCCTTAACGGGTCGCCGGGTCGCCGGACCCGCTAAAATTGCCGTGATCTCCAGTGGGTTCATGGGCTCTGTTTCAGGCAGTGCCGTGGCGAATACCGTTGCCACAGGTTCCTTTACCATTCCAATGATGAAGCGAATGGGTTATAGACCTTCCTTCGCTGCAGGGGTTGAAGCAGCGGCATCGACAGGAGGTCAATTAATGCCCCCCGTGATGGGTGCCGGAGCTTTTATCATGTCCCAGTGGACGGGGATTTCTTATCTTCATATTATCGCTGTCAGTGCGATTCCAGCAGTGATGTATTTCCTCTCAGTGGGTTTTTTTGTTCATATCCGTGCCCTCAAGAGAGGGATCAAACCTTCAAGCGAGGAGGATATACCGAAGATCAAAGAGGTTTTAAAAAGGGGAGCAGTCTTTCTTGTCCCTGTGATATTGCTGGTCGTCCTATTGATCAGAGGATTCACCCCAACCTATGCGGTATGCGTTGCGATTCTTGCCATAGTCGTGGTGAGCTGGCTCCGCAAGGAAACTCGAATGGGGGTGAAAGATATCCTTGATGCCCTCTACATTGGGGCTAAAAATAGTGTCTCTACAGCGGCCATCCTCATCTGTGCCGGGATCGTCATCGGGATTGTAGGAATTACAGGTGTGGGAGTTACCTTCTCTGGAGTGGTTATCGATCTCTCTGGTGGCCACCTCTTCTGGGCGATTATCCTGGTGTGCCTGGCATCCCTCATTCTGGGGATGGGATTGCCGGTTACTGCCTCATACATCTTTTTAGCTGTACTCGCTGCGCCTGCTTTGAAAGATTTAGGAATCTCGTTACTCGCGGCCCATATGATTATTTTTTGGTACAGTCAGGATGCCAACGTAACCCCCCCTGTGTGTTTGGCCGCTTATTCTGCCGCAGGGATTGCAGGATCAAAACCAATGGAAACGGGCTTTGCTGCTTGGCGTCTGGCCAAAGGGCTATACATCATACCCCTTCTGTTTGCGTATACACCACTGCTCTTCGAGGGGCCGGTCTATGAGGTCATCCTGACGGCTATAAGTTCAACACTCGGGCTTTTTGCCTTTACGGTGACAACAGAGGGATATATGCTCCGTGAACTACATTTTTGGGAGAGAGGTCTCATAGGCTTATCAACCTTAGGACTCCTCTGGCCAAACATGACTTATAGGATCTTGGGTTTTTTGATTTTGGGTTCTATATATTTTGCTCAAAAATGGGCTGCCAGACGACAGACAGTGAACAGTAACTAATAAAATAAATTGGAGGTCTATGAACAGATTTTCACTATTGGGAGTCATGATAATTCTTACCTTTACTGTTTCCTCAGCACGGGCTCAGAAGGAAGTTAGGCTATCCATAGCCACAGGAAGCACGGGAGGAATATATTATCCAATAGGTAGGGGGATGGCCGATATTCTTTCGAAATACATTCCCTATGCTGATATTAAAGCAGAAGAGACAAAGGGTATCGTAAACAATTGCCTCTTGGTAAATACGGGAAAGGCAGATTTGGCCTTGACCATAGCCGACGTGGGATGGGATGCCTTTCAAGGAAGGGGAAGATTTAGGGAAAAAATTCCATTAAGAACGGTGGCCGTTCTTTATCCTAATAGTATGCACATTATAACATTGGAAGGCCGTAACGTTGAAAAGGTGACAGATTTAAAGGGGAAAAAGGTGTCTACCGGGGCCCCAGGAAGTGGAACTGAAG
>JAFGNJ010000012.1 GCA_016927065.1 Deltaproteobacteria bacterium | reverse complement strand
CATTTCTTTTTATCTGTCACTGCCCATTGTTTTTGTCGTTATCGTGGGCAGTGACATCATATTAATCTTCGCCCCATCAATTAATATGCGAAATTCCTGTTAGCTCTAGCTACACATATACTATACCACATGTTAAGGATGGTGAGGAGAAAAAATCCTTTAAAAAACAGGTTACGAAGGGTATATGAAGACGTAATTTTCGGCAATATGGACTAAAAGCGAAATTCGTATAATATGGGAAATCTGTCCGATAAACCCGCAATGACCCTGGGATGAGGTATTACTTTTCCACATACGCATAGGCGCTGTGGTTATGAATACTCTCGAAGTTCTCCGACTCCACGGAGAACCAGGTGATATTGGGATCGGCCGCGAGCTTTTGCGCCACCTCCCGCACCACGTCTTCCACAAACATGGGATTTTCGTAGGCTCGTTCAGTAACGTACTTTTCATCGGGGCGCTTGAGGATGGAATAGACGTCACAGCTCGCTGATTCCTCTACCAGCTGAATAATGTCCTCGATCCAGATAAACTTGTTAAAGCGGACATTGACAGTGACGGTGCCCCGCTGATTGTGGGCGCCCTGATCGCTGATCTCCTTGGAACACGGGCAGACCGTGGTAATGGGGACATCGATCCCCACATAGAAGTCGTCCTCCTTCCCCTCGTTGCTCGTGCCGCAGAAGCGGCATATGTATTCCATAAGTCCCTCGGCGTGAGTTATCGGGGCCTCTTTTTCAATAAAGTAAGAAAATTCAATCTCCAGGTGGGCGGACTTGGCCTTCAAGGTCGTCTTCATCTCCTGAAGGATTTTGGCGAAGTTCTCGATGGCGATTTCCCCTTTGTACGTGTTGAGGATTTCGATGAACCGGCTCATGTGGGTCCCCTTGAAGTGATGGGGGAGAGCCACGTACATGTTAACGCTCGCCACGGTGTGCTGAACCCCCTTGGCCTTATCCAAGACGGTGATGGGGTAACGGATGTTTTTTACCCCCACCTTTTGTATCTCGACATTGCGAGAATCCGGCTGGTTTTGGACGTCTATCATTGATCCCCTCCCAGATACGAGGCCCCGGCCTTTTCCGACTCCCAGGCAGTAACCTTATGAAGCCTGATATCATGGGAGTGCAATCGCTCTTTGAGGGCCTCATAGATGTAGCGGGAGATGTTCTCCGATGACGGTTCCTCTTTCTGAAAATACGGGAGGTCGTTGAGGTATTGATGATCAAGGGTCTCAAGGACGTGTTCGGTCTCCTCCCGCAGGATGCGAAAGTCCAAGACCATTCCCCCTGTTCCCAGGGCGTCGGCCCTTACAAAGACCTCCACGCGCCAGTTGTGGCCGTGCAAGGCCTCACACTTCCCTTCGTAATTCCGCAGGTTATGGGCTGCGGAGAACTGTGAGTTGATCACGAGCTCGTACATATGTGCGCATTGTAACAAAAGCGAAAGGGGAAGTAAATCTTTAGCACTTCATTGGCCCAACAAGCTTTGGGCGTTCCCCTCCAGGATTGCCTCCAGCTCCTTGGCTCCGACGCCAGCCTCTTTCATCTCCCGCACATATCGCACGGGAGGGATGAGGGGATAGTCTGAGCCGAAGAGGATTCTTTGAGGGCCGACGATGTCAATGGCGGTTTTGTAGATCATTTTATTATAGAGGAAGGGTGAAGCTGCGGTGTCGTAATACACATCCTTGCAGATGGCAGCAATCTCCGGCATCAGCTCATAGAAAAAGAAACCCCCTCCCCAATGAGCCAGGATGACCTGCATCCCCTGGAGGGCCTCAACCAGGACTCCTATCTCCGAGATCCCTAGCCGCCCTTTGCCTGGATAGGGGTGGCCCACGGGCTCATTCACGTGGATGAGGAGGGGGAGGCCCTCCTCCTTGATGGCCTCGAACAGGGGTTTCGTGGTTTTTATATCCCACATTCGGTCGCCGTACGTACCCGGGGCCAACTCCCCAACACCCCTCGCCCCTCCTTGTAGGCACCGTTTCATCTCCGCGGCGGCGGCCTCTGGCTCTTCGGGAAGCATGATAAAAGGGATGATTCGTTCGGGGTATTTGCTGTGGCTTTCCAGGAGATAGTCGTTTTCCCTGCGCACCTGCTCCTCACTCTCCCACGGGAATCCGCAGACTACGGATGTCGTTACCCCGTTTTCTTCCATTGCTTCTAACAGCTCCTCAACGCCGATTATCCGCGCCTTTGTGTCGGCATAGATGCGGGAGAAGATGGGGTCGTTCTTCGCCAGGTGATCCCGGTGGTCTCTGGTATGGTTTGAGAATATGTGGGTGTGAAAATCGATCATTAACCTCTCCTCTCTGTTACGGTCTTGATCGATTGGTAGATCACCTCAACCAGTTCCTCCAGTTCCCCTTCAGTGATGCTCAAGGGGGGCATGATGATGATCACATCCCCCAAGGGGCGGATAATGACACCCCGTTTTCTCGCCTCCATAATTACCTTAACACCTATTTGTTCTTCAGGAGAGAAGGGGGTCTTAGTCTCTTTGTCGGCCACCAGCTCGATGCCGACCATAAATCCTCGTTGCCTCACCTCTCCGACACTGAGAAGGTCTGCAAACCGCTTCAATTCTTGAGAAAGAAGTTCGATCTTGTGGGTGAGCCGCTCCAAGGTGTTTTCCTTTTCAAATACAGACAGGTTGGCCAGGGCTGCGGCGCAGGCCACGGGATTCCCCGTGTAGGTGTGTCCGTGGAAGAAGGTCTTAGATTCATGGTGTTCCCCGAGAAAGGCCTTGTATATTTCCTCGGTAGCGAGGGTGGCGGCCAAGGGGAGGTAGCCGCCAGTGATTCCCTTGGCCAGGACCATTAAGTCCGGTCGGACCCCTTCGTGGTCGCAGGCGAACATCTTCCCTGTCCTACCGAAGCCTACTGCCACCTCGTCGGCGATCATCAAGACCTCGTAGCGTGTGCAGAGTTCCCGCACCCCCGCGAGAAACCCGGGTGGCTGGGTGATCATCCCGGCAGCTCCTTGGACCAGGGGCTCGATGATGAGGGCGGCGATCTCCTGATGATGATCTTCCATGATCCGCTCAAGTGTTCCGAGGCACTCCATCCCGCACCCTGGCCAGGTGAGGCCCAAAGGACACCGATAACAGTAGGGGGCCTCGGCCTGGAGCACGGGGAAGAGGAGGGGGCGGAAGGTCTCATGGAAGAGATCGATCCCCCCCACGCTCACTGCGCCCAGGGTATCACCATGATAGGCGTTTTTAAAGGAGATAAATCGAGTCTTGTTTCCCTCTCCGCAAAGCTGCCGGTACTGAAAGGCCAGCTTGAGGGCGACCTCACACCCCGTAGAGCCGTTGTCGGAGTAAAAGACCCTCTCCAGCCCCGCGGGGGTGATCTCCACGAGCCGTTTAGCCAGCTCTATGGCCGAGGGGTTGGACAGGCCCAAGAGGGTGGAGTGGGAGATTCGGCCCACCTGCTCGATGATGGCCTGATCGATTTCCCCCTGGCGGTGACCGTGGACAATGACCCATAAGGAGGATACCCCATCGAGGTATTTCCTGCCGTGAATATCGATAAGGTACGCGCCTTCACCCCGCTCGATGATCACCGGTTCCATCTCCTGGTAGTCCTTCATCTGGGTAAAGGGGTGCCAGATATATCGCTTGTCCGTTTCTGCTAACCGTTGCTGCCAAGACATAGTTTCTCCTAGATCAGATTGAGTTCCTTCCCCACCTTCCGGAGACCCTCCAGGGCGTAATCGAGGTCCTTTTTTGTGTGAGTAGCCATAATGCTGGCCCTCAGCCTGGAGCTCTGAGGCGGCACCGTCGGGGGTCTGATCCCCTGGACGAAGACACCGCGCGCCATGAGTCGGTGATCGGCCTCCATAGTGAGGGAGTTGTCGCCGATGAGGACGGGGCAGATGGGTGTCTCACTCATCCCCGTATCAAACCCCAGTCGCTCAAGCCCTTCTTTGAAATAGCTTGTGTTCTCCCAGAGATTTTTTCTCCGCTGCGGTTCCCTCGCGACGATATCCAAAGCTGCCAGGGCCATGGCCGCAATCGCGGGGGGGGGCGCGGTTGTATAAAGAAAAGTTCGGCAGCGGTTAATGAGGTAGTCGATCAAGTCTCTGCTGCCAGTCACATAGGCCCCGAAGCCGCCGAGGGCCTTACCCAACGTTCCCATTTGGACCTCAACCCTCCCCATCATATCGAAATGTTCCACCGTCCCTCGTCCCCCATGGCCCAGCACGCCGGTGGCGTGAGCATCGTCCACCATGACCATGGCTCCGTATTGGTCCGCCAACTCCCTGATAGCGGGGAGGGGGGCGATATCACCCTCCATGCTGAAGACACCATCGGTGACGATGAGTCTGCGGCGGTGTGAAGATCTCTTCAGTAAGTCTTCCAGGTGGTCAATATCTCGATGACGATATATCCATACCTCGGCCCGCGAGAGACGGCACCCATCGACGATGCTGGCGTGGTTGAACTCATCGCTCACGATCAGATCCCCCTCCTGCACCAAGGTTGTGAGAAGGCCAAGGTTGGCCATATAGCCGCTGCTGAAGAGCAGGGCCGCCTCGCACCCCTTAAAGTCGGCGATCCTTTCCTCCAGCACTCGATGAGGCTCCATGGTCCCCGATATGGACCGCGATGCCCCAGCACCGCACCCATAACGTTCCAGTGTTTGGATGGCGGCTTTCTGTAAGAGAGTATGAGCGGCTAGGCCAAGATAATCGTTAGAAGAGAGGAGTACTACCTTCTTTCCTTCCAAGTGCACAGTGGCCGATTGGGCCCCTTGGATAGTTCTTAGTCGGCGATAGAGGTTTTGCTCCTTGATCTCTTCCAGGGCTGCGGAGAGGAAGATAAGATCACCCATTGACGACCTCCATGCCGAGATCGCCGATCATTTGGAGGTCTGTCCGATAATCCCTTCCGTTTGTTGTGAGGTAATTGCCGATCATGATTCCATTGGTCCCTGCCCAGAAGACCAAGGGGTGGAGGTCCCTGAGGCCGAATTCCCGCCCCCCGCAGATGCGAATGTCTTTATCGGGGAGGATGAACCTGAACAGTGCGACGGATTTCAAGATCTCTAAGGGGGATAGGGTGTTATTCTTTCCCAAAGGAGTCCCGGGGATGGGATTAAGGAAGTTGAGGGCGATGGAATCTACCCCCATTTTCTTGAGGGTATAGGCAAGCTCCAATCTTTGCTCGGGCGATTCACCCAGGCCGAAGATCCCCCCGCTGCAGATCTCCAGGCCGGCTTCCTGAGCGCATTGGATAGCATCAAGATCTTCTTCATATCGATGGGTAGTACAGATATGGGGGAAAAAGGAGGGGGCGGTCTCCAGGTTATGGTGGTAGCGGTTAAGTCCGGCCTCCTTCAGTCGATGCGCTGTCTCCTTTGAGATCATGCCCACTGATGCGCAGAGGGCGAGCCCTGTTTTCTCCTTAATAAGTCGGAGGGCCTGGATGATTTTTCCAAATTCCTTCTCTGTGAGGCCCTTACCGCTGGTGACGATGGAAAAATGCCTTGCCCCCATGGCCTCGGCCTGCTGGGCCTTGCGCAGGATTTGTTGCGGTTCCATAAGGGGATAGGCATCGACTTGGGTCTTATGATGGGCGGATTGGGCGCAGAAGGCGCAGTCCTCAGGACAGCGCCCGGATTTGGCATTGACAATGGCACAAAGCCTTATTCCCTTGCCATGGTAGTGATCACGGATCAGGCTGGCTCCATAGAAGAGGAGGGGGAGGAGATTATCCTTCATTTCCAGAAGGCCCTGAGCTACAGAAGGAGTTAATCCCCCATTGTTCAAGGCCTCTTGAACGCATTGCTCGAAGAACTCCTGCATGGTGAAGAAACCTAACACAGGGCCAGGCCAATTGTCAACTTCATTTAAAATATGGTTGACAATATAATTCTCGTCACCTCTCAAGCTTCATTTTGTTTAGCTCACAGTGGACAAGGGCGAGTTATGGAACTGTTCTTTTATTCTTGGGTACTAGCGCAGAAGTATCTTGTTGCCGGATATCTTTGGTAGGGAAGAGCTATTTTACACTCTGGAGTTTATATGAGGTACAAGATGGATCAAGCAGGTGTGAGGCTGGTTAAGGAAGATCATGGACAATATCATGATACTGGAGAAACGCCAAGTATTTCATTTCGAAATTTAGCATACCGTCGTGTGATGAGCCAATTTGAAAAGACGTTGACGTATGCAGCATATAATTCATGACGGATACTGTTACGTGATATTTTTATTTTTTCTTTGTTAAAAAAGCGATTAATATTTTTCTTGATGTCACATAACGTTTTCAAGGCCCAAAATAAAGGCAGTAAGCAGGCTAAACGAATACTCCTTTCTGCCTTGGGGATAGTCACGATATACTGTAAGGCGGCGTCTAAATAAGACAAGGCAATCTGAATTAGTTCTTCAAGCATCGTTTTGCCGCGCTGAAAGTTGTCCATGTCAAAGATGGACTGCCGGGTTAAATTATATTTTTTTAGAAGCTCGTTAGGCATGTATGATCGATTACATGTCCAATCATCCGGCATGTCACGAATAATATTGACCATCTGCAACCCTTTGCCAAAGGATTCGGAATATTTTCTTAATGTAACTGAGATGTTGTGAGTAATATGTTGTGAGTAATTCGAGAATAACGTGGTTATTAAATTCCCCACCGTCCCAGCAACATAGTAGATATACTCATCCAATTCTTTAAACGTGCTCAAAAAATTCTGAGAAGAGTTGTTTTTTGATTGTACATACTTACTCATGCCAGTGGTCATTTCAAAAACCCATTTACTAATCCCCTTTCTCACTTTTTGAGGAAATGTATTATAGACGTCTAAAATTAGCGGGACGTTGTGGACAAGTTCATACTCACATCCTTCATGAGGCAGCAAACGTATATGTTTCATAAATGCATTGAGTTTAATGGAAGAATGTTCTTTCATAATGTTCGCATAGTCTTCTAATAATTTTTGTTTCTGTTCAATATCGAGCACTGTACTATCCTCGATTGTATCTGCAATGCGGCAAAGCAAATATGCAACGGTCACTTGTAAGCACAGCGGTTTTGGTAATCGTTGAATAGTAGGTGCAAATGTTCTTGACACCTTGGGCAGCATATCAACGCAATATTTTTCGTTATCACCCATCTTTTAGCTCTTCCTGGGGCAGGATATCATACTCCTCATCATTTTCTCAACGCCTTTTGTGAAAGACTCAGTATTAAAAGTGCTCGCATTTTTATCTTGCTAGTCAAGGGCTTGAGATAATGGGACGATCTGTATGCCATCTGCCTTAATCTTGGGGACCATCTCCTTGAGGACAGTGATGGTGCAGGAGTAGGGGTGACATATTCCGATGGCTGTCCCCTTGTCCCGAGCTGTTTTTATTAACCGCTCCAGTTGAGCCCGGATGGCCTGAACGTCGGCCTCGTTGTCCAAGAAGATGTCTCTCATACCCGTCCTCATGCCCAACGTTTGTGCAATCTGATAGCCGGTGCTCTTGGCGCTGGTACGACTGTCAAGGAAGAAGAACCCGTGCTTTTTCAATTCTTGTAACACTATCTTCACCTTGTCATCGTGCTCCATGAACCTCGATCCCATGTGGTTGTTTGCGCCCGTGATAAAGGGGACGGCATCGAGATCCTTCCGCAACTGGCTTAAGAGTTCCTTGGTGTTCATGGAAACGAAGAGGGCCCCCTTGCCCGGATCTTTTAACGGGAAACCCCGTGGTTCCATGGGTAGATGGAGGATGACCTCTATCCCCTGGTCATGGGCCTTTTTGGCTATTCGACGGGAAAAGGGCTGCGAGGGCAAAATAGAAAAGGTTAAGGGGGCTTGTAAGCGCAAGAGTTCATCAGTGACCTGTTCATCCAAGCCGAGGTCATCCACCACAATAGCGATGCGAGGCTGCGGGAGCCTCGGGGGAAGAGGCTTCAGTTTAGGGGGATGAAAAATCAAATGATGGACCAGGAAACCGTCAACCGTTATCTGTACCGCCCACGCGCCGTTTTGCCTCTGTGATTCGGTAAACGCCACCCCTGCGCAGGCATCCTGAATGTTCTGGATCAGATGGGAAGCGATATTCTTAGCGTCTACGCCTGCCGGGAGCGTTATCTCCCACCGTGTGAGGGTCCAAGAAGTATTTTTTCTTTTGAGTTCCTCTTCTCGTTTCTGGATTGCCTGTTCGGTTATCTCCCGTTGGGAAAGTTGGGCGAGGATTATCTGATCCACGATCCTCACCCGCTCGGTAAAGGGAGGGGGTTGCCGCAGGTGGATGTAGAATATAATCCCCAGGGCAACCCCTATGCACAAGAGCAATTTCCAAAAGAGGGAGACTTTACCCCTCTTCTTTTTCCCTTTCCTCCTCGAAGTAGTGCTTCTGCTCACGGCTTACCTTCGTCCGGCGTATGATCTTCGAGTTCGAGCTAGTAGCCTTTCTTCTCCCGCCTCTCACCTCGTTCTTTCGCTTATTTCTCGCTGGTTTTCAGGTAGTCGTGATATATTTTCATTCCTTTCAATTGTTCCAAGGCCCTGTCCAGTTCTGAATCAATCTCTGGTTCCTCTTTTGTCTTCTTTAGAGTTTCTTTGTCAACCGCTGGAAGGGTAATATCTGGCTGAATGCCCTTCTCGTGGATGGAGCGGTTGTTGGGGGTGTAATAGCGGGCAGTGGTCAGTCTGATGCCAGCGTCGTCTTCCAAGGGGATGATGGTCTGCACCGAACCCTTGCCGAAAGTCTTGCTGCCCATGATTACTGCTCGTCCATAGTCCTGGAGGGCTCCGGTCACAATCTCCGAGGCGCTGGCACTGCCTTGATTAACCAGGACGACCATCGGCCAATTTGGCATAGTCCCTTCCATGTGGGCGTTAAAGCTCGTTTTATCCTCCTCATCCCTCCCCTTGATGGTGACAATTACCCCGCTGTCCAAGAAAAGATCGCTTACCTCCACCGCTTGACTCAGGAGCCCGCCGGGGTTGGTCCTCAAATCCAGGATGAGACCGCTCAGTTCTCCGGCATTCTCCTTGCGCAAGGTATCCAGTGCCTTAGCGGCATCCGCAGAGGTCCTCTCCTGAAACTGATATATCCGGAGGTACCCATACCCCTTTTCAAGGGTCTTAAACTTGACGCTCTGGGTCGTGATGATATCCCGTATGATAGTGAAATCTTGCATTTCGGTGAGCCCCTCGCGTATGATGGTAATGGTTACGGAGGTACCTTTTTCCCCCCGCAATCTCTTCACGCACTCCATGAGGCTCAATCCCTTGGTCGATTCCTCGTTGATTTTTATGATCTTATCTCCCGCTTTTATTCCTGCCCGATAGGCTGGGGTGTCTTCGATGGGTGCAATAACCGTTAGGATATCATCCTTAATAGCTATCTCAATTCCCAATCCCCCAAAGCTTCCTTTGGTTTCCACCTGGAGTTCCCGATACATATCCGGATCGAGGTAGGCGGAGTGGGGATCAAGGCTATTAAGCATTCCCTCTATTGCCCCAGTGATAAGATCTTCCGTTTTTACCTCCTCGACGTAGTTTTTGCTAATTATTTCCAGGCAGTCGGTGAAGACCTTTAGCTTTTCGTAGGTCTTGTTTGAGAGGGCCGAGACATTGTGGACGAAGAGGCCACCCACGAAGATGCCAAAGAAAAATCCCAGCAGTATCAACCAACCTGTTTTTTTGTTTTTAAACATAAACCCTTCCCTCGCTTTATTTTTTATTTGTTTTCCTTTTTGTTTGGTAGGGACAGCCACGTTACAGGATTTTCAGCCTTGCCGTGGTTCCTGATTTCAAAATAGAGCATAGGACCTTCAATAGATCCTGTGCTCCCAACCAGGGCCACTACCTCTCCCATCTTTACCTCATCCCCCTCCTTTTTCAGGAGGCGCGAGGCGTGTGCGTTAACGGTGTGGTACCCTCCGCCATGGTCGATGATCATTAGGTTCCCATAGCCCTTGAACCACGATGCATAGGCGACCTTGCCGTTAAAGATTGCCTGGATCTTTGTTCCTTCCGGGGCCTTGATCCCTATTCCCCGTTCTCTCCCCTTTGGTGAAAAGACATCTCCTTCCGTCGGAGGAGGAAGTTTCCCGCGCAGATCCTTGAAGCCGCTACTTTTTAAGGAAGCCGCCTTGACCGTTAGTTTTTGGATCAGGGAGCGCAACGCCTTCTCTCTTTCCTGTAACTCAGTGACGGCCTTTTCATAGGCGACCCGTTCTTTTTTCACAGAGGCAAGCACGGTAGCTTTTCTGCGCTTTTCCTCTGCTATTTCCTTTTGTTTGGTTTCTACCTCACCCCTTTTTTTGGAGAGGGCCATCGTTTCCGTTATCAGATCTTGTTTTCTTGCTTCCTTCTCTTCAATGCCTCGCTGATATGCCCGAAGGAGTTTCTGGTCGTTATCCGCAACTAACTGAAAGGCCTTATACCTTCTCAGCGCATCACTATAATCTTCGGCAGAAAAGAGAACGCGTACTACCCCCACACGATGGAGTTTATACATGGCCCTCACCCTCGATTGAAACATCTCGTCCAGCACGGCCAGACTGGTCTCCAGATTGACGATCTCCTCTTCTTGGTGAGCTACTTTTTTCTCCAGCTCCTTCATCTCGGCATCCAACTGTCGGAATTCTTTCTTTTTCCCCTCTAACTGGCGTTCTATTTTATCGAGCACATCTGTTACCTTCTTTTCCTCCCGCCCTTTTTGTTTAACCGCTTTCTTCTTTTCTTTGAGGTCCTTTTCTATTTCCGTCAGGTCTCCCTTCTTTTGCTTAATCGTCTTCTCAAGTTCCTCGAGCTTTTCACCTCTCGAAAAGGAGGGAACGAGGCATATTATAATGATGAGAACAGCGATGGGTATCTTCATTGCTCAATCCTAAGCAGCTTTTCTCAAAGATAAAAGCCCTCCCAGCAGACCCGACACAACTCCAATCCCAAGGATCCAACCGATCATGTTAGGGGGGAGAAAGCTGAGCCGCAGTTGGCCGAAATAGAGACTGATGTAGGGGGATACTTTATGAAAAAAGAAACGGAAGACGGCAAGAAGCAGCACGATTGCCCCCCCCGCACCCAAGAGCCCCTGTAATCCCCCCTCGAGGTAGAAGGGGAGCTTGACAAAGGCATCCGTAGCCCCCACCAATTTCAAGATTTCAATCTCAGTCTTTTTGTTATAGAGAGTAAGACGGACAGTATTGGCGGTGACTGAGATAATGATAATGATGAGAACGCCTCCCAGTATCCATACGCTCCATCTGAGTATGTAGAGAAACAACGAAAATCTTTCCAACCACAGCCCTCCATACTGGACCTCTTCCGCTTCTTTTATAGTACTGAGTTTCGACGCCAGGGACCGTATACGCGCCGGGGTCCTGAAATGCTCCTCCATGGTGATCTCAAAGGAGGCAGGGAATATTTCTTCCTTCAATCCTTTCAGAATCCCCCCATATCCGGCAAGATCCCGCTCGAAGGATTCCCTAGCCGTACGTTGAGAGATATACCTCACCTCACGGATCCCCTCTTCTTTTTGGAGTTCTCCTTTGAGTTGGAGAATCCTCTGTTCCTCTACGCCGTCCTTGAGATAGAGGATAATTTGTACCTTCTTTTCCCAGGCCTCCAGGAAAGAGGCAAAATTGAGGGGAAGGAGCAGAAAAGCGGCGAAGAGGAAGAAGGCAACAGCGATAGTCCCAATGCTTAAGACATGCGAGGGACCATTTTCCTTCATGACTCCAAATGTCCTTCGTATAAGGGTTAGCATGGCCATAATGCCCTTCAGGCCGCCATCTTTCCCCGGTAAAGGGGTATGGTTCTTTTCTGGTACTGAGACACTAAGTTTGTATTGTGGGTAGCCACCACGACCGTTGTCCCGAGGGTATTAACCTTCTGCAAGAGATTCATTATCTCCACCGTGAGTTCGGGGTCCAAGTTGCCGGTAGGTTCATCCGCCAAAATAAGAGAAGGTGTGTTGATCAGAGCTCTTGCAATGGCCACCCGTTGCTGTTCCCCGCCTGATAATTTAAGGGGGAACTGCCTCAAAACCCAGTCTTCCAATCCTACTACCCGCAAGACCTGCCTGACCCTTTTGGGGATCTCTCGTTTATTGTGCCCAACGGCCCGGAGGACCAGCGCGACATTATCATAAACGGTCTTATTGTTTAAAAGCTTAAAATCCTGAAAGACAAACCCTATTGTTCTGCGGAGCATCGGTATCTGGGAGTTTTTAAGTCGTGAGACATTTCTCTTGTTGACCAAGATTTCCCCCCGATCCGGCCGCTCGGCACGGATGATCAATTTCAACAGCGTCGTTTTGCCCGCCCCACTGGGGCCGGTGACAAAGACAAATTCGCCTTTTTCTATCTTAAAGCTGATATTGGCTAGGGCCTTAATGGTTCCCGGATATGTTTTATAGACCTGAAAAAAATGGATCATGGGGTTATCTTAATTCACACCGCCTGAGAGGTGAGGGTATTTACCTCCTTAATAATACATATAAGAATACCATGTTCTGAAAAAGGATTCAAGTTCCACGAAGAGAACGGAGCGCACTTCAAGCTGTAAAGAGGGGACAGAAAGGGAAGCAAGAATTATCTTGTTTTTCTCTGTCAGTCAGGTATAATTCTGGGCAATGCAAGGGATTATTCATATTACTTGTTCAGCGGCCTTTTATCGCATATGCATTCGGGGAGATCCGTGTGGGATTCTAGCGGGTGGCAAAATGGAATTTCATGGTGGGCCACTTCCTTATTGGTTGTAGAAGCTTTTCACTAGAGGGGTCTTGTCTTTGATTGGTGATGAGACCGAGGTTGAGGGCCAACGAAGGACTAAACGAAAAAATTCAGCGGTGTGTGATCAACATAATGAATTCGCGCCGACAAGAAAACCGCAAAAAATTATATTAAGAAAGAGGAGGACAGAAGTACCATGAAGACTTTCACGAAAGCGTATATCCCGTACAATGGTTATTATTCAAGCCCCTTTTGCCGCTGGCAGGGTAGCATGCAGAATGAAAATTCCATTGAGCTGGGGGCCAAGACGGCGAGGAACTGGTTTTTGCACAAGAAGATTGATCCCACTATTATCGACTACCTGTATTTCGGGATCACCATTCACCAGCACCACCTGTTTTACAGCCACAACTGGTCCGCCGCCCTGCTGGTGGACAACCAGAAGAACCTACCAGGCCTCATGATCAATCAGGCCTGCACAACCTCAACGACGATCATCCAGCTTGCCGCGCTTGCCATAGAGAACGGCACCTTCGATGTAGCCTTTGGCTTAATGTCGGACCGTTGCTCCAACGGCGCTCACTCCGTGTGGCCTAACCCCATGGGTCCCGGAGGCGAGGTGGAGAGCGAAAATTGGATGATGGACAACTTCAATGCGGACCCCAACGTGGGCCTCAAAATGGTGCAGACCGCTGAGAATGTAGCCAAGGAAGCAGGGATCACCAAGGAGGAGTGCGATGCGGTGACCCTGAGACGTTACGAGCAGTATCAGATGGCGCTGGAGAACGACAGGGCCTTCCAGAAGCGCTATATGTTCCCAGCTGAGGTAAAGGTCTCCAAGAAAAAGACCATGATGGTGGAACAGGACGAAGGAGTTACCCCCACCACGGCCGAAGGATTGGCCAAACTCAAACCCGTCGAGCCGGGCGGCGTCCATAGCTTCGGCGCCCAGACACACCCTGCGGATGGCAACTGTGGTTTCATCGTTACTAATCGTGATAAAGCCAAAGAGTTGAGTGCGGATCCTAAGGTGGAGATCCAAATTGTATCCTACGGCTATTCCCGGGCCAAGCAGGGCTACATGGCAGCAGCGCCCGTGCCGGCTGCCGAGATGGCCCTTGCCAATGCGGGCATGAAGATCTCGGAAATGAAGGCCATCAAGAGCCATAACCCCTTTGCGACCAATGACCTCAACTTTGCCAAGAAGATGGGCATTGACGTCATGCAGATGAACAACTACGGATCATCCATGATTTATGGTCATCCCCAGGCCCCCACAGCCGGCAGAATTATCGCTGAGATGCTCGAAGAGATGGTTATCCTCGGTGGCGGCTACTGCCTCTGGACCGGTTGCGCGGCCGGTGACACCGGGGCCTCCATGATCTTCAAGGTCGGCTAACTGTAAAATCATGAGGGATTCGGCCATCCGGCTCCCTTCCTTATACTATTATTGAGGCCGCTCCTCGTTACGGGGAGCGGCCCTTTTTTTCCGTTCCCCACACAATCCTTTTCATTAATTAGTATGCAAGGTTGTTATTGACAACCACCGCTAATATGTTTCATACTTTTTTATAAGCTTGCGGTGTTCCCCTGAACACAGCGGCATATAAGCGGGACAATCTATTGATTAACGAGAGGAGGGAAACGATGAACTACGTATTTTTCGCCGTAGCTGCCTACATATTCATGAGGGCATTCGAGGTGATCTTCTTTGATAAACAAAAGAAGCGATGGTACAAGAACACCTCGCGCATCATCGGGATCATCGTGCTCTATACTGCTATCGCAGCGATGCTCGTATTCTACTTTGAGAAGCTTCGCCCCCTTGGGTTCGTGGCAGGGTAGCAAACCGGATTCGGATTAGAAAAAGCTAATCGCTTGCGATCCCCTCAGAGCGGCCGCCGTGGCTGTTGCGGGCCGTCCGAGCTGGAGGTTTGTTCTCAAACGAGGTGGGGTGTATACACATGGCACGGAAGAAGGAACGCACAGAGGCAGAAAAACAGCAGCTCCTCGACGAGGCACAGCGCGACCGAGAGCGTCGGCTGCAGGGGTATCGGGAGCGGGCACTCAGGATATTCCCGTCGGTCTGTGCGCATTGCGGGCGAGAATTCTCAGGCAAGAGGCTGCGTGAGCTTACGGTTCATCACAAAGATCACAACCACGACAATAACCCCCCCGACGGCAGCAACTGGGAGTTGTTGTGTATCTACTGCCACGACCATGAGCACTCGAAGTATCTGGAAGAGGAGTGGTACGAAGAGATACAGCCGGGGGGCGAAAAAGATCCCCCTGCTACCTACCGGCCCTTCGCCGATCTCGATGCCCTATTGAATGATAGAAAGAAAAAGATTAGCTGAGTCTATTCGGGATATAAAAAAGAGGTTTTAATTGGGGTTGGGGCAGGGGTATTTAGCTGTACAAGCTGCAATAATAAAAATCTCAATCTGGATTAATTGTAACATAAAATAGCCTAAGGGGAAAAAACTATAAAGGGGCGCAGGGGATATTCTTAACCCTGCGCCCCTCTCAGGGTTTATGACGAGGTTTTTTACATATACTGTAGTTCCACTTCGATAGTACCCTTTACCGAAGAAGCGAAGGCGATCTTTTGCAGCACCTTTTCCAAGGCTTCTTTCTTATACCCTTTCCCTTGGTAGCTCTTGACCTGGACCGCTGTTACCTTTCCTTGCTCAACGGTTAAAAGCACAATTGCCTTGGTGAGACTCCATTGCTGAAACAACTGCTCCAGGTCGCCCTTTACCGTGGAGAGCGCCTGTTCCACCTCTCCCATCGTCATACCGGCGGGGAGTTTTCCTCCCATGATATAGATCTGGTGAAGCGGAAGTTCGCTCTTCTCTCCCGAGGCGCAGCAATCAGCCGTCGCCTCATGCATCACCAAACCTTTCCCAAGATAAGCCATGGGAGCGGTCTGTAAGGTCCGCCCCTTATCGCCGACTGCGTAATCGGTTACCCCTTCAGGTAACGGCAGGGGTTGTTTGACCGTCACGACCTCTCCGGTATCACGGACTATGGTATCCACAGCCACAAAGGAGGTGTACTGAGTCATCAGATGGTAGCGGAGGCCGAGTTTCGTTACCTCCTCTTTCACATCCGCACCGATCTTGCCATAATCATCAAGGCGGGCTATTTTTTCTCTGGCCCAGAGGTATTGCAGGGCGGTGTTGCCTTCATCCTCCAACTGGGTGTGCACCGCAAACGTCTTTTTGTACCCACCCCACACGGTTTTACCCCTTATCCTAATTTTGCCGCTGGCATCCCTATATTTCCCAAAGAGGATGAGGGGGCGCTGGGCGAAGAGGTCAGGGAGGGCAGGAGGTTCGATATCGTAGGCGTCAAACCCCTGAAACGAGATCTCGATATCGGTGAGGAGGGGCGCATCGATGAACTTGGCAAACCGTTTCGTTGCCTCGGTTGCCTCCCCTTGATTCGTGACTACAAAAGGCTCTCCCTTCCCAGCCCTTGCCATCCCCTCGATGAGGTAGCGGTTAACGCTTGATCCTATGCCGAAGGCAAAAAAGTTCGCCTTGTTGAGGTTCTCCCGGATCAGTTCGAAGGCCTCCTTTTCCACCGCCACATACCCATCAGTAGCCGTTACGATGATGCGAGAGAGGCCTTCCTTTTTCTCCAAGGCCAGGGCCCGTTTAAGGGCGGGGAGGATCTCTGTCCCTCCGCTCCCCTGCTGCCCTTCCAGCATAGCGATGGCCTTGCGCACATTTTCTTTTGTGGCCTGCAGGGGATGGGGGGAGAGGACTTGGGACCCGCTGGCGAAGAATAGGATATTGAAGTAGTCTTTTTTCCGCAGGTTCTGGATGATCTCCGTGATCAGGCTCTTGGAGACCTCCAAGGGGAACCCGTGCATGGAGCCTGAGACATCGACGATGAATACGTATTCGCGGGGAGGAACAGCGCCGACTGTTACCTTCTTGGGGGGTTGCAGCATCAGGAGGAAGAAATTTTCCTCTGCCCCTGGGTAGAGTAAGAGGCCGCTCTGTATCTGCTCCCCTTGCAGGGTATAGCGCAGGATGAAATCCTTATTGCCCCCCTTCTTTTCTTCAGGTGCAAGTTTGATTGTTGCCCTATCACCTTCCTTTTGCACCGCGACTTTATGGGAAGAGACCCATACGTTGCTCAGGGGGATGCCCGTTCTGAGATTAGCGGTGATGTCACATGCATAGGGGGGTTCTTCCCCTTCGTGCAGATAGGGGGTCTTTAACCACGTGTCGTTGTCTTTTGCATCCCCCTCTTGCTTGTTGCTATAGCGCGGTCCTACCACCGTGGGAAAGACGAACTCGTAGATCCCCTTTTCAGGGACCAAGAGCTCCGTGTAGCTGACCTTTACCTCGATGCGGTCACCAGGCATGATGTTAGCCACCTTCATCTGAAAGACATTGGGCCTTTCCTGTTCAAGGAGCGAGGCTACTTTGCCTTCCTGTTTGGCCTGGTCATAGATCCGCTTTGCCGTTAACCGTTCTTCTATTTTGGCCTCGATAATTCTGTCCCCTATCCGCATCCGCATGGCGTGGATGGCCGACTTGGTCCCCAAGGGGAAACAGTAAATCGCCTCTATGGTCCTCTTGCCCTCGTTCTTATAGACCTGGGTGAGTTCTATCTCCGCGATCACCCCGGCGATATCCACCTTTGCCTTGGTCTCTAAAAGGGGAAAGGGATCGACCGAGGGATCCTCGCTCTGGACGAAGAAGTAGGGGGAGAGGACTTTTGCTTTCTCCGCACCATAAGATGTAGTCAAGGGGAGGATACACATAAGAAATCCGATGATACAGGCTAGCTTTTTCATGATTCCACCTCCATATTTTGTTTTCTGCTTCTATTTAGACAAAGGACCCCCTGAAAAGTTCCCGGCTTTTGGATCTCGCACGTGAAGGCCTACAACCTCCCCTCCCCTTGGGGGGAAAGGAGGGTAAGCCTATTTTCTTTATTTGATGGTAAGTGGTTTGTGGCCTTTAGAGGGTATTAGAGATTAGAATGTATCCTCTTCCTTACTTTTGCCCACGCAGGTGTGATGAGGAAGCTCTCATCCATGTTCTCGATCATCCGTTCAAACTTATTCATTGGCACTGCCAAGGTAAGCATGTCCTTGGGGACAAAGGGCCTGGCTGAGACGTCGAACATCCCCAGGACTGCGCGGGGGCGATTGGCGTCCCGTTCTAAATAGGGATACATAACGATGGTGCTGCACCCGGCGCCGAAGGGGGTGATCACGCCGTTCTCCTCGACCTCATCGTAATTTGCCAGGGTGAAGAGGCCGGAAAGGACATCAGCCTTTGCGAAGAAGATGACGACTGCCGGCTCATCCGATTCCTCAAGCATGTCCCAGCGCTTGAAGACGATGTACTGCCCTGGAGCTACAAACTCGGGGAGGATCTCCAAGACCTCTTTTACCATTTCGGGTGATTTTTTGTAGCGCTCGCCCTCGATCCTTCCGGGGATGCCGCATGAGAGAAAGTATTCGAACCGCGGCATCATCCTTTTGGAAAAACCGAGATACCGCTTCCCCCCAAAGCATCCGATGGACTTTGCGTCGAAACACAACGATTGTCCCTTGCGAATTTTAGCAAGTGCACCGATAAAACACTGGCGCCCGGCGGCAGGCTTTGCCATGTCTGCACGATTCTCCTCGTCGGTGTAATAGAAGCAGATCGGAAGCTCTGCCTCTCCAAAATAGGTATCCCAGTGTTTGAGAAATGTATCCTTTATGTCGTTATCCACTGCATTTCCTCCTATTCATGTAAGACTTCATATGTCGATGTTGAAAGCCATCCTCACCAAGAAACCTATGCCAAACGTGAGGGCCGCTATACCGAGACTGATCCCGGCCATCTCAAAAAATCTTTTGCTAAAAGGGGTATCTTTTGTGACGGACAAATAAAAGGTAAATATGAGGATTATGATTACTGCATTGGCGAGCATTACAGCGAGGCACACAAAGTAGTTTGTGAAGATGAGGTAGGGGAAAATCAGAAACAAAACCGTTAAAACGTACGCCGAACCAGTATAGAGGCAAGCCTTAAAAGGCTCTTGCGTTCCCTCTTCTGATTTTGTCGAAAGATACTCCGAGGCGCCCATCGAGAGCGACGCGGCAATGCCGGTGATGAAGCCCGCCATGGCGATCAATCGGGTATTTTGCAGGGCAAGGGTGAGGCCTGCCAACGCGCCCGTAAGCTCCACGAGTGCATCGTTCAGGCCCAAGACCATAGAGCCGATGTATTGCATCCGCTCTTCATCTATGAGCGCTATGAGCGCCTTTTCGTGCTCTTCTTCATCCTCTGCGATCTGTTGGGCAGAGGGGATATGTTTGGAGATTTTGTCATAGGTATTTTGCGCCCTTTCCTCACCCCGTTCCATGAGCTTTATCCCGAATGTAATGCCGAATATTTTCACAATGAGATAGTATTTCCATATGGTCCATCGCGAGGGAGGTACATCCTGATTGGTGAATGCCTTCCAGAAATGGTAATGCTCCAATTCTTCTTTGGCGATGCGTTTGAGCACGCGTTTGTTATGAGGGTCTCGTATCGCCCGGGACAGCTTGTCATAGACAAAGTGTTCGGTAATTTCGTTGCCTTGCGCAATTAAAATGGCCTTCTCTATTGCCTTGCTTAATTTTTTTTGTTTCACAGTTGACAATCGCCTCCTTAAAGCGTGCTCAGAAAATAGGCTTCAAATCCCCCCTTGGCTAAAGAGGGGGGGATGGGGGGATTTTCGTTTTTGTATTGTTCGCCTATTACACTCCGACATGATGGCTTGCTCGTCCATCATGTAACGTGGCTTCTCCTGAGGGGCACACTACTTATTCCGTTTCCAGTCCCCGATCTCTGCCGCTTGGTATTCCTCCTGCTGGACGGTCAGGTCGAGATTGATGACGAACCCCTCGTGCTTTTGCGCCTCGCTGTCTTTTTGTAATTTCTGGTGCCGCGCGAGTCCACCCTGGACATCCTCCAGGGCCTTCTGCAGGGCCTGGCCAATAGCCGTGTTCATGTCAATCTGCCCCGCCTTGAATCGGGGGTCCAGGCCGTTTTCCGCCACATCCTCGGCAAAGTGGGCCAGGTGCTTCATCTTCTCCATGGCCTGGTCCATGAGGTGCCATCCGAGAGCACCGTCTTTTTGAAAGACCCAGGAATAGCGGATGTGCTGGAGCATCTCCGTGTATTTGGCAGCGATCTCATTCTGCAGCGTCTCCAAAAACGCCTTGGGCAATTCGGACTCGCCTCCCGGGCGTCCCTTTGCATCTTCCGGGCTCAATTTGTTAAGCAACCTTTGGAACTTTTTGGCATGGATGGCGGATTCCCAGGCCTCCCGCTGCAGGACGCGCTTGATGTGGGGATCATCCACCTCCTCCGCCTCACCATTATAATGGGGTATCAGCTTCTCCTCGTATTCGACGTAGGACTTGAATATGGTGGTCCGGTTGGTGGGATCGTAAGGGTACGGCGCCGGTACCAAATTGGGTCCCCCCCCCAATTGCCCGATGACCATCCCCAGCCAGTGCATGTGCCACATTTCCTCCTTGGCGCGAGAGAGGAGGCTTGCCCCGGTGGGTGTATCCTCACCTTCCAGATAGGCGTGGATGACATACCGCAACGTGGCAGCATGCTCATCGCCAAGGTCTCTATTCAAGAGATCGATCAACTCTTTTTTGTCCATGTTTCCCTCCTTTTTCTTTTATGTTGTTATATGGTCTTCCCCTCAGGCTACAAGTTACAGAGTGTCCCGATCCACTCGCCGATATAGTGTGTTAACATAATAACGATTACTGCAATCACAAGGTGCTCTGCGATAACCTTCCACGGCTTTTCCCCTTGCCCTTTTGCCATATAGAGACTGAAGAGGCTCAGCAAAATTAGTCCGTACATGATGCTAACAATAATTGCCGTATTAAGCGGGAACAGGAGCAGGGGGATGATAAATGTCGATGCGAAGATGAATTTCGCAAAAAAGGTGGCAATGGTCGCTTCCCATATCTCCTTTGTGGAATGTATATTCTCCGACTCCTCAGACATGTGGATGCCCAGGGCATCTGAAAAGGCATCGGCTATAGCGATGATCAAAATGCCGCCGATCACCACGAGCTTTGAGTGTGTGCCGGAGTGTAGGCCCACCATCAATCCGAGGGTCGTTATAATGGCGGAGGTCAGGCCAAAGCTGAGGCCTGTCTTTATCGAATGTCTCGGCATCATCCTTTTCAGTAATAATAACCCGATTATAGAATGATTATTATATGGTCTCTCAAAGAAGTTGTAAAGATGTTCGGAAATATCTGGGCAGGAGAGCTTACATCCTCTTTTTCAGCCATCTAATAAAAAAACCAACGATCGGTAGTCTTTCATAGATGACGCCAGCGTCCCAAAAATCATGCTGAAAGACGATCCGTCCCTCTTTATTAAAGCGCACATGAGACATCCCGGGGAAGTGAATGACTTCACCCTTCTTTCGCTTCAGGGTAAATCGCGTAATCCAACGGAAATAATAGTTCCCATCATGCACCGCAACATCCTGAAGGTCAAAGGTAAGGACTTGCATTATATGTGTGCCTTGTATGAGATATGCTTCAATATTTTCTATCCCCTGCATCTCTGTGAAGCTGTCACAATAGTATGCATCCTGTGCGTAGAGATCGCGGACATATTTTTTAATGTTCTCGTCGGTATAGGTACTATAGAGGGCGACAAAGAGAGCAATAGCCGCCCGTTCTCGTTCTGATCCAGGTTGTAGAGTCTTATCCTCATGCGGTTCAGTATTATGCAGCGCCTGGTAATAGGTTTCCATGTCATGATTTTTGTTTTGAGCAGTGGTAGCACAGCCGCATAAGACAAACAATGCAGCACAAATCAGGATAACCTCTTTTTTAAAGGACATCATAGTTTTTCCTTTGGTTTTTTCGAGAGGAGGGGATGGGTTTGCCCGTGCACACGATCTGGGCCTGGCACAGGACGATATTCTAACCATTGTGATCCGTGGGATTATCCCACAATACGCAGGTAGATGCCGTTGACTATTGCGTAGCCTAATACCACCGCCGTTACGATCATACATACACCGGCGAGGAGTTTATGAGAGAGGTTCTCTTTTTTGCGTTCCTGATACCCCAGCAGGAAACCGAGGATTGCACCTCCGAGCATCCCCCCTCCATGTCCCCAGTTGTCGATCCCCGGCACCAGCAAACCGAAGATAAAGATCCCTATTGCCCAACCGCCGATCTGCCGGAAGATGATCTGCCCATAGGCCCCTCCCCGGCTTTTGCCGAAGTAGAGGACCGCCCCGATCAAACTACATATTGCGGCAGAGGCACCGATGGTAAGGGGTGTCTTGAAGAGGTAGGAGACCAGGAAGCCGAAGATGCCGCCTAGGGTGTAGATGACGAACATACGATATATTCCATATTCTTCAATAACGAGGGGTCCTAGCTGCCTTAGGGCGAACATATTGAATAGGATATGAAGGATACCGGCGTGAAGGTAGTTGGCGGAGACGAGGGTCCACCATTTATGACCATATTTAATGGGCATCACTCCCGCTGCCCCCAACAGTTTAAGGCTCTCAATATCAGGCGATAGCAACGCAAGAGGATTTGGTGAAACGCTGGCTCCCCGGATATTGAGGAAGAGCGAGAGCACATAGATACCGATGTTGGTGTAGATGATGGCCATGAGGATATAGTCACTATCACGGAATCCCTGCGTCAAAAAATTGTGCTTCCACCATGTGCCGGGATGACTGACGCCACAGTAGGGGCACCGTGATTCATTTCTGCTGATCAGGCTCTTGCAGTTGGGGCAGAGGATCGCGTTTTTCTTTTGTTTCCCCATGGTTCATTCCTTGTTTTTATTCCATGCTATCATTGCACGCTCCTTTTGTAAAGGAGTGACCTCTCAACGCCATCTCAGAAAACTTAAATATTAAAGAAATGGATTGAAATATTAGGAAAAGGGGAATTACCGGCATTAGCATTTTTAAGGTTGACTAAACGGCAAAAAAATGCTAATAAATGACGCTCAAAGATCAAATATTAACAATCAGAAAAATTAGCAAGAAAGAAGAGTGTGCAGGGAACTACCATACTAACCTTTTAATTGAGGAGGGTGTAATATGGCAAAGAAGAAGGCAGCGAAAAAGAAAGCAAGCAAGAAGAAGAAAAGTAGTGTATTACTCATAATTTTAGCGATAATATTGCCGTTTGTTGCAGTGCTCATCAAAAGAGGTTTTGGCAAAGATTTTTGGATCAACATCATTCTCTGTATCCTCTGGATCCCAGGGATCATTCATGCCTTGGTGATTGTATTAAAGTAGAGCAAGGCTCTTCAAAAAATATTTTTGCGGTTTAGAAGATGTGCGCCCTCAGAGAGGAGGGCGCACGAAGAAGTAGTCAGTATGAAGGGAAGGGCGTTTGGTCTTGAAGGAGGAGTTCTGTATAAACGCCCTCTGATAGAATTCTCTTGACTTTTTAATTAGTTGTACTTATAGGGAATAAATGGATCGTCTGTTGGGGCGCATGAACCCATAACTTTATTGGGGGAGCCTTGAGGGAAGAATCCAAAAGAAACCGATATAAGGCCTCTGAAGATGTTCTACGCGTCTTGAGGGGCCGCCTGCCTTTATCCGCGATAAAACTCACGCTCTATATTTGCCGTCTAGAAATGCGTTCGGTGATTGGTTGTATTGGGTTGCGAACCAGGGTGGCGATCCCTCTATAGGTGAGGGATTTAACATATAACTTTCAACAAACAACAATGATAGGAGGATGACGATGGATTTTATGAGCTTTCTCGTTTTGTTGATTATCAGTGTTGTGGTTTCGGGGATCTTACATTTTGGCTTTAAGTATTACATTGTGCCGGGGGGGTGGTCTTATCTGTCCAAGGTCGTTATCGGATGGGTCGGCGCCCGGCTCGGCACGCCGGTATTAGGCGAATGGTGGGAGGGCGTAAACTATGGAGACGTCTACTACGTCCCCGCAATTCTGGGCTGTTTGCTCCTTGTGATCTTTGCGGTGGACGTAGTTAAGACAACCAAAGCTGCGAAGATTGCTCCGGCTCCTGCTAAGCGCAAACGCAAAAGATAATTACTGCTGGTTAAGGGGCCAGGGCTTCAAGACCTGGCCCCGCTTTTATTTATTATAGTTAACCTCTACCAAAAACAACCCATGAGCCGGAGCGGTCATGCCTGCTTGGCGCCGGTCATGGGCCTCGAAGATCTTCTCGAATTCCTCAAACGAAGTTTTCCCCCGGCCCACATCCACCAGGGTCCCCACGATGCTGCGGACCATCTCCCTCAAGAAGGCGTTGGCCTCGATCATGATAACAATGAGATTGTTTGCACGCTCCTCTAGCTCCAGGCCGATTACCTCTCGGATAGAGTGGCGGCTCTCATCACCCGAGGCCCGGAAAGAGGAGAAGTCGTGGCTCCCGATGAGTAGCTTCCCACATTTTTTCATAGAGGGGAGATCGAAGTCGTGGGGGATAAACCAGGCGTATGCCCTCCGGATGGCCGAGGGATAGGGTTGGTTCAGGATATGATATTCATATACCTTGCTGCGGGCACTGAAGCGGGCGTGAAACCCCTCCTCCGCCTCTTCCGCCTCCGTGATCACGATATCAGGGGGCAGGAGGCTGTTCAATCCCCGCTGGAGAGCGATGATGTCAATAGCACTCTCGGTCTGGAAATTTGCTACCTGACCCAGGGCATGGACACCGGCATCGGTCCTCCCCGCGCCGATGAAGGTTACTTCGCCCTGGGTAATTCGGGCGATCTGCTCTTGTATCACCCCCTGAATGGTCTTAAGCCCGGGTTGGATCTGCCAGCCGTGATAGGCGGTTCCATCGTATTCGATGGTCAGCTTGATATTCCTCACAAGGCACGCCTTCTCGCCCACCCCGACTGAAGGCGCACCGCCCCCTCAGGGCACACCTCCTGGCAACAGTAGCAACGGATGCACGCATGGTAATCGATCAGCACTCTTTTATCGTCCAGGGAGATTGCCTGGGGAGGGCATACCTCGGCACAGGCCCCACAGGCCTTGCAGAGGTCTCTATTGATGAAGGGTTTTGGCGTAAAGATATTTTTGAGCGGCCGTTTGAGGAAAGCCGGCAGGTTCCACTGGACGTCGAATCTCTTCGGGAGATGAAAGGGGGTGACCCCTACATCTTCGAGTTGTTCCCCCAGAATTTCTATCTGCTTGAGGTCAGTCCCCTCAAACCCCCGCTCGTGAGCGGCCTGGAGGGTGAGGAGTTCTTCAGGTGGAACACCGATGATACGACAGATGGTGGCATCAAGGGCGTGAGGGTTCGCACCGGCCAGGATCAGGCCGAGGGGGCGCGGGGTGCCATTGCTCGGACCGTCCCCCTCCATGCCGATGACCCCATCGGCAATGGTCAGGGCCGGTTTGATGATCTGGGAGAGCTCAGCCAGCATCCCGGCGAAATAGGAGTGGTCGGTTCCCGCCTTAAGGTGCCATTGGGCCTTGCGCATGCCCGGTATACAGCCGAAGGTGTTCTTTACCCCCAGGGTGAGGAGGGTCTGGGAGTGAGTCTTGACCTTGGGAAGATTGATGACCACATCGGATTCAACTATCGCCTGTGCCAACTCAAATCTGCGGAAGATATATGCCTCGTCTGTCTTTATTTCTGCAACGTCTTTAAACTCCACGAGAGGGCAGCCCAATTCATCCGCCACCGCTGCAATCCCCGCCTGGGCGGCGACACGGCGTATGTTACCCATGCCGGGGCTGTCTCCAATAACAGGGATTCCCCCTGCCTCCTGTACTAGTTCGACAACAGCCTTGACCAGAGAAGGATGGGTCGTCACGCACCGATCCGGGTGCTTTCCCACGAGGAGGTTTGGTTTGAGCAGGACCTTGTCCTTCCTCTTGACAAATGTCCCCATCCCGCCTAGGGGTTGCAAGATATCCTTGACTCTCGCCAGTACCTGCGGGTACGTGTAGGTAGTACACCGAACAATGGCAACGCGGTTCTTCATGGTCTCAGGATCCTCATTAATAAGTGAGATAACAATGGTAGTAATGGTGAGCAGCCAGGCTGTAGCTCCCAGAGCATCCCTATGGCTCAAAGGCCTTGAAGAGGAGGACGCAGTTGACCCCCCCGAACCCCGCGGAGATGGAAAGCGCTGTTCGCACCGTTTTTTCACGAGGGCCATCCGGAACATAATCCAGATCGCACTCCGGGTCCGGAAATTCGTAATTAATGGTAGGGTGGATCATTCCATGTTTCATAGTGAGGGTGATGACAATGGCCTCCACTCCACCCGCCGCTCCGAGGAGGTGGCCGACCATTGATTTGGTGGCACTGATGGGTATCTGATAGGCGTAATCTCCAAAGACCCTTTTGATGGCCTTGGTCTCGGTGGAATCATTCAAGGGGGTAGAGGTTCCATGGGGGTTTATGTAGTCTATGTCCTTTGGTTCGACCCCTCCCATGGCCAGGGCCTGTGAAATGGCCTTGCTCAACGAGATGGCCGTGGGGTCTGGTTCGGCAATGTGGAAGGCGTCGGCGGTCATACCACAGCCGACGAGTTCGGCATAAATGGGTGCCTCCCTCTTGAGAGCATGATTCATTTCCTCTAAGAGAATTATCCCCGCCCCCTCCCCCATGACAAAGCCGTCCCTGTGCATGTCAAAGGGGCGGCAGGCTTTCAATGGCTCGTCGTTGCGGGTGGACATGGCACGAAGGGCAATAAAACCACCAAACGTAAGGGGGGTAATGCAGGCATCAGAGCCACCCGTGAGCATCATTTCTTCAGGGCCGTCCTGTATTTTGTTGTAAGAGGTAGCTATGGCGTGACTGGCCGAGGCGCAAGCTGAAGAGACCACAAAGGTGGTTCCGTGGATACCGAATCTCTCGGTGGCATTGGTAGCGACGGAACTAGTATAGACATTGGGGAGGGCAAAGGGGGAAAGTCTCCGAGGACTTCCGTATTTTAACAAGCTATCATACGAGCCCTCCATAATCTCCATGTTCTCAACCGCTACCCCCAAGATCGCACCAATTTTGCAGGAGTCTAAGTTGTTGAGTTCGTATCTTCCCTCTACCCCCTTTCGAGGCAGGAGTTCTAACTTTGCATCCTCCAGGGCTATTTTTGCCCCCACGAGGGCAAATTGGGAAGCCCGGCCCATATGTCGGTCACCTTTATGAAAAGGAAGATAGTCGTCAAGAGAAAAATCTTTTATCTGTGCGCCGATCCGAGTTTTGAACTGCTCCATATCAAAATTGGGAAATTCGACCAGGTCTATCCCCGTTTTTCTCTCCATGAGTGATCGCCAATACGGCTCCTTCCCGATGCCTAGGGGGGTAACCGGCCCTATTCCCGTAACGACAACACGTTTTTTCTGCATAGCAGAAGGCCCCTTTTTTGTAAAATTATTTACCCATAAAAATAAAGGTAACCAAAAAAAAATTCAAGTGAAAACCGCCTAAAACTTGACTATTTTAAGCTTCTATGATTTTTTGTTTTATAAAAAACCAGGGGAAAGTATGATGATAGCTCGAGCAGAGGCCCTTGATCTATTGAGGGAGCATTGCAAGGAGGAAGTTCTCATTAAGCACTCCCTGGCCACGGGGGCGGTAATGCAGGCATTGGCGAAGCGACTGGGGCGCGACCCCCATAGATGGGGTATTGTGGGTCTCCTCCATGATCTAGATTATGATGAGACGAGGGATGATCCCCCACGTCATACCCTGAGGACCGAGGAGATCCTTCGAGAGCAAAGGTTTGAAGAAGAGATCATTGACGCCATCAAGGCCCACAATGCCGAGGCCTTATCTATGAAACGGGAGAAACCCCTCCATTATGCCATCACCTGTGCGGATTCCATCACCGGTTTGATCGTGGCCACTACCCTCGTCTATCCTGACAAGAGGATAGCCAGTGTAAGACCCTCCTCTATATTGAAGAGGATGAAAGAAAAAGGGTTTGCCCGTGGGGTACGCAGAGACGCCATCAGAGAATGCGAAAAGCTCGGTTTGGGCTTGGAGGAATTCGCCGAGATGAGCCTCAAGGCCATGCAGGGGATCAGTGATCAGCTTGGTTTATGAGGTTGACGGCAAGGATATTTTTATATATGATTATCCTTTTGGTGAAGGGAGATTAAGATATGAAGAACAAATACTTTCAGGTGATCGTGGTATTGCTTATAGTCATCCTCCTGATGATTGGCTGTGGTGGCAAGAAGAAAAATCAACCCGTGCCCAAGGACCCTGCAGTACTCTACGACCAGGGGACAGTCCTGTTCAATAACGGGAAATATAAAGAGGCCATAGAGGTTTTTACTCGTTTAAAGGAATACTTTCCTTCCGATGAGTTCTATGCCCCTAAAGCGGATCTCCGGATCGCGGACTGTTTTTTCTTTCGGAAGGAATATCCCGAAGCCGGCATCAGATATCTGGAATTTAAAAAACAATATCCCTTTCACCCCGATCTTCCCTATGTGGAGTATCAAGTAGGGTTGTGTCATTACCGGCAGGTGTTGTCCAAGGATCGGGACCAGAAGGCAACGGAGAAGGCCCTGACCGCCTTTCAGAATGTGGTAGCAAATTACCCTGATAGCATCTTCGCTCAAAAGGCCCAGGAGAAAATCGTTTTTTGCCGCAGGAGGCTGGCAGAGAATGATCTCTACGTCGCCCACTTCTACCTTCGCAAGAGGAAGTACTCTGCAGTAGAGAAAAGGGCGTCTTCAGTATTGGAGAAATATCCTGCCTCCGGTGTAGATGATCAGGCCCTTTACTACCTCGGCTTTGCTCTGCACAAACAAGAAAAGGATGCTGAGGCACTTACCCCCTTGACGCTCCTGGTCGAGGATTACCCTCACAGTCCCTATGCCAAACCGGGAGAGAGGCTCCTGGCAAGCTTGAAGGAGCAAGGGGTGGTTGCTGCTTCTCCTGTGGGGGAAGAGGTGGTTATGAGGGAGAGCATGCCTCTTGAAGAAGTAGGAAAAAGCCTCCCTTTTCGAATTACCGCTCAAAACAAGCAAGACATCCTGGAAAAGAACGCCATTTTATACACTGGCGACGTAATAGCTTTGGGGGAAGAGACGAGAATTCGCAGCGACTCCCTCCTGCTGACCAGGGATGCGGATAATGTCCCTATAGAGATGGTGGTAAGAGATCAGGTGGCGGTGTCGCGAGAAGGGGATGAGTTTTTTTGCACAACGGCTGTTTGGTCTCCAACTCAAAAGACTCTTGTGATGACGGGAGATGCTAAGAAACGAGGTATCGGAGTTTGGATAAGGGGAGATGAGATCATACTCCACTTGGATACCGGCAAGGTAGAAATCAAGGGAGAGAGAATAGAAGACATGTTGGAGGAATAATTGTAATCTGGAAGCATACGGTTGCATTTTAGAAAAAAACGCTTACTTGGGGGGGGGAATTATCCCCCCTTTGTATTAGTGGCCTTATGGTGAAAAAGATCACGCTGATCAGTTTAGGTTGTCCCAAAAACCACGTAGATTCGGAAGTACTTTTGGGTCTCTTGGCGAAGGATGGTTATGTGATCACTTCCTCGCTTGATGAGGCGGACGTGGCTGTCATTAACACCTGCGCCTTTATCCAAACGGCCGCAGAAGAGTCCATCGAGACCGTCCTGGAAGCAGTCCAGGCCAAGGCACAAGGGCGGATCAATACGCTCATCGTCACCGGCTGTCTTCCACAACGATATGGTGAGGAGATTGCTCAGTCGATACCAGAGGTTGATTTTTGGACAGGAACAGGTGACTTCATTGAGATACCACGATGGTTGAAAAAGAAAGATGGCAACAAGACATTGATCGGCAGGAGACCGCGGTATATATATGACCACCACACCCCCCGAATCGTCACCAACACACCTCATTCGGCTTACGTGAAGATCGCTGAAGGGTGCTCTCACTCCTGTACCTTTTGTCTCATCCCTCAGCTTCGAGGCAGATACAGGAGCAGGGTGATGGATTCCGTCATCCGGGAGGTCGAACAACTGGTTGCCGGAGGAGTCATAGAGATTATCCTGGTGGCCCAGGACACCACGGCGTATGGGGTGGACAAGAGAGAGGATCGAGGGCTCTTTCGGCTCTTAGGGGAATTGATAAAAATCGGAGGGTTGCGGTGGGTCAGGATCCTCTATACGTACCCCCATCCTGATAATTTCCACCTTCCACTTTTAGAGATGATCGCCGGGGAGGAACGAATTTGTTCCTATCTTGATATCCCGATCCAGCATATCAACGACACAATTCTGCAGCGGATGGGGCGGAAGCATTCAGGGAAGAATACCACGGAGTTAATCAAACACATAAAAAAGGAGTATTCTACAATCCACCTACGCACCACTTTGATGGTGGGTTTCCCAGGAGAGGGGGAAGGAGAATTCAGACAACTTCTGGATTTTGTCCGTGAGATGGAATTTACCCATCTGGGGGTGTTCACGTATTCCCCGGAAGAGGGCACCAAGGCAGCCCGGATGAAGGGCCGACCTTCCCCTGAGGTGGCAGAGGAAAGGAGGGCCCGGATCATGGAGTTACAGCAGGGGGTTTCGCGGAAACGGAATAAGGCCATGGTAGGATCCACGATCCCGGTCTTGATCGAGGGGGCTGATGCAGAGGTTCTGCAGGGGAGGACCGCGTTTCAGGCCCCGGAGATCGATGGGGTGGTCCATATCACGCAAGGAGAGGCCATCATAGGGGAGATCGTGCCGGTAAAGATTACTGAAGCGGAGCCTTATGACCTGAGAGGGGAGATCACGAAGGGTTGATAGTTGTGTAGAAGATTTTTCCTGTGGACGGACCTGAGAAATTAGCGAGATCCGCCTGATGAGTTGGAGCGAGGCCTCCGAGAAAGCTCTTCACTCTCTTTTAGTTGTCCTACCCTTTGATCATGAGCAATACTATTCTTGTCATGATCAGAACCCACCCAACCACCACTATGATCCATGTGAGCTTTTTGGCGATCTGCACAACAACCAAAAAGACTGTCAACATCGCCATGAGTCCTATCGCTTCCACCAGGTCGTTGGGTATGGTGACAGAAGGCAAGATAGAGTGAATGAGGGTGGCAATCAACCCCCCTATCCAGCTGGCAATGGTGTGAAGAAATTGTAGGATCTTCGTCAATACATCATCGAAAGTAACGGGTGTATTAATCAATTCCTCGTGCATGATGGCCTGTACCTTCCTGCTTTTGAGAAGCCCGTATCGCTTGTTGCACAAACACAGTGTATTTGTGTAACGTTGTGCATAGTAGCCTCACAAGGATTTTTTGTAAAGAAAAAGTATTACCACGAGGTGGGAGTTAACCCTTCTAAAACTTACCAGTAATAGTTAGTTGGCGTGAGTGGTTAAAAAGGATGGGAAGCACATTGTGGAAGGGTTGTATACGACATCCATGGAGATGGTAAGGGTGCAGAACGATTTCAATTGGGGCCAAATATCTTTAAGCGGGATAATCACTATGATTGCTTGAGGAGATTTTTGTTTACCGCTCGTTGATTGTCAGCAAAGGGGTTTGTATAAAGGAGAGATGTCTATTACGGTCTCCATCTGATCACTTGATTTTCGAAATCTATTTTGTAGTCGAGCCCTCGCAGAAAATTCATTCCCAACAATCCGTCATGTTGTGCGGAGGGATCCTGGTGCGATATGATCAGTGCTTGGATGTTCCGTGCTTCATATGGTCCGACTCTCGCATAATCAAGTTGTACTAACCTGGCCTGAATTTTCTTACCTCCTACTACCCGTACCTGAGCCTTTTGGGTTGTCGGAAGCCGTAATTGATCCGCGATGGGCTGATGGAGGGTTAAGAGGTCAGCACCGGTGTCCAGGACGAGGGTGACTTGGACTTCATATCCAATATAACCAAGGGTAGCAGGAACCAAGACCTTATTGCCACTGATTATTACCTTCGTCTCCAGGCCCCTTTCAAATGCTTCTTGAGCTTTTTCTTCCTCTTCTTTCTTTTTTTCCTCTCGCTGTTTTTCGAGTTCACGCTCCGCAGAATCCTCCATTTCCCCTTCAGAGACTGTCGGTGTTGCTTCCCCGGCCGGCTCTTTGGGCTTATCCTCACGAACGTCTACCTGCTTCCTATATTCTTCGGGAACCTTGGTCAGATCATCGACAAAATGGATCGTCCCGTTTTTATCGACATATTTGTAGATCTCCGAGCGCAAGGAGAGGGGCATTCCCATTGATACCAATACAATGATCACAAGGCCTACAATGATTTTATTCATGTACATACTCGGTAGCATCGCACCTTGTATTCTTTTTAGATCGCCCGACGCTTTCATTCATTTCTCTCTAAAACCAACAGGTTAATTTTAGTTTAATAGTGATTTCTTGTAAATAACAATTTTGGGCACCATGATTCCACCTATTGTGATTGAAGCCTCCCTCTCACCAGAGAGAATTGAAAAACATGCCCAAATCAGGTATAAAGATCACTGAGGACTGAGGGATGGAAAGAAGTTATTGCCAAAATATAATGACAATATATAATGTATTTAAGGTGGGGAGTGTATAAGTGCCTCTTGAATGGGGCAGAGAGGTTATCCACGTTCCCGGCGCCCAAACCGCTGTTTGCGTCGGTGACCGCCTTATTTGCTATGGAAAACTGGATAACCTTGAGGGATTAATCTAAAACAATACAATATTGACAGAAGGAGGGTCGTGCTATGAAACCGAAAACCATCGTGATCTTAGTTTTAATCGGCTTTTTCCTGATCATACTTATCCAGAACACTCAAGTGGTTACCTTACGATTACTGATCTGGAAGGTAGGGATGTCGCAGATTATCTTAGTTCCTTTGACCATGTTGATCGGGTTTATTCTCGGCTACATTGTGGCTAAGGTAACGAGTGGCACCCACAAAAAAAAGGAAGCCGAGTAACAAAATTGTGACCGTAGGGAAAATTGTTTTTCAGTTTTAAACAGCATTGACCGCACAGTTGCACTGTGCAAGCATAACGTCACAGCCTCTGCTGGTTTCAACAACCCAAGGAGGTGGGCTAAATAATGGATGAAATTCAAAATCTTATGCACTGGATTATACCTGCTATTTATATCATAGGGGGATTACTGGTTGGGTTTGTGCTAGAAAAGATTGTCCTCGCCGAACTCAGACATATAGCCAAGAAGACGAAGTGGAAAGGTGACATTGTTATCATCAACTCCTTGCGCGGCATGGTTATGATTTGGCTTCTCATCGCCGGCATCTACGGGGCAATCCTCAGTATCCCGATGAGTCCAAGTCTATTGGCCCACCTCAAGCAGATCCTATTGGTTGTCGTTATCCTTTCAGGAACGATAGTGATTGCGAAAATGACGGCTGGGTTCGTGAGCATCTTTGTCCAGCGAGAAGATGTGGCTCTTCCTTCCACCTCGATATTCAGAAACTTGGCAAAACTGCTGGTTTTCGTCATCGGTATTATGGTAATCCTGCAATCCCTCGGCATCTCTATTACCCCCATACTGACTGCTTTAGGCGTGGGAGGATTAGCAGCCGCCTTGGCCCTGCAGCCGACGCTCGCCAATCTCTTTTCCGGTCTTCAAATCATCGCGGCAAAACAACTGCACCCAGGGGACTATATCAAACTTGACTCGGGGGAAGAAGGGTATGTGACCGACGTAACCTGGCGTAATACTACCATCAGGGCGCTCAAAAACAATATGATCATTATTCCCAATTCAAAGTTGGCCTCTACCATAGTCAAAAACTATTATCAGCCCCAGCAAGAGATGTCATTTCTGGTACAGGTTGGAGTGAGTTACGACAGCGATCTCCAGAAGGTGGAAAAGGTTACCATTGAAGTGGGGAAAGAAGTCATGCGGGGAGTGGAGGGGGGTGTCCCTGAATTTGAACCCTTAATTCGCTACCATACCTTTGATGATTCTAGTATCAACTTCACCGTTGTTTTGCGCACCAAGGAGTATGTAGGGCAATATCTTCTTAAACACGAGTTCATCAAGAGGCTCCACGAACGATATGATAAGGAAGGCATCTCCATTCCCTTCCCCATAAGAACGATCCAGATGGAAAAGGAAAAAAAGTAGCGGTATGCACTCATTATAGGCTTAAGTACGTAGTGGCTTGTTGAAAGGTATCCATGACAAGGCAGAAGAAGACCAAGCAGACAATCAAGAGGATTGGCGGGTATCTCCACAGATTATCACCGGTCCTGGATAGCACGGGGAAGGTGGTAAGCTATGTCACCACCCCCCTTATGGTAGAGCTCAAGCCCCGTGATATCATGCAGATCATTGTGGGGGCCTCCATCCTTGCCATTCCCGTGGGATTTACCGAGGAGACATGGAGTCTCGGAGAGCGGCTCCCTTTCAGTAATATCCTTGTCCTGGCGATTATCTCTCTGGTTTTCATCGCGCTGTTCGTCTACTTCAACTTCTATCGATTTCAACTAAAGAACTACGTCTTCGAATACATCAAGAGGGTCATCGCTATTTATGTACTTTCCCTCATCGTCGTTGGTATGTTACTGACAATTATCGAAAAATGTCCGTGGGGCACCGATACTATGGTGGCGCTCAAAAGGATCATCATCGTCGCCTTTCCCTCTTCCATGAGCGCAGCCATCAGCGATACTTTGAAATAAAGGGGCATAAAAATGACCATGCTCCTGTGTTTTTCATAGCCTTGAAATCGGCGAAATCCTTTTGAGTATTTGAATAAAGGAAATATTCTTAATGATCACCCTTGTATTGGGCCGGACCTTTTTTTGCGCAGCCTACATCTTTGTTGTAGGCTGAGTTGTTGGAAAAATAAAAGGGTATCCGTTATGGATACCCTTGCTACGCGCAATGGCTCCCCGGGCAAGACTCGAACTTGCAACCTAGTGGTTAACAGCCACCCGCTCTGCCGGTTGAGCTACCGGGGAATATTAACTACTGCTAAATAAAGACCTATATATCTACCCTTTCCAGTTTACGCAGGAAGCGGAGTGATTGTATCAAAAAGGGGGGATGTACGCAAGGGATTTCACAGGTGACCTGGTCTCCGACATCCCTCAACCCTTGCCTGTCTCACTGTCTCTCACGGGGACTGGTGACCCTGTATACTGTTCCAAGATCTCACAGAACTGACATGTTTCCCTGTTGGTAAGGAATCCACACATGGAACACTCCCGCAGGTCGTGGGATGCACTGTCGGGAAAGATGCCCTGATGCTTGAGGAACTCCTGATAAAATCGGATCTTGCTTCCCGGCGAATAGTACTCAAGGAGATTGAGGGCCTCTTTATTCGAGCGGGAGGTGGCGCCCTTCGCATAAGGGCATTGCTCGTCGTGATACTCTATGGCCCTCAGGATGCAATAGGCAAGGACTTCCCGTTCGGATAACAGGGCCAGGGGTTTGGCCTTTTTTGCCAGGCGAGGATAGATGGCAGGAAGCACGGGTGCCTGCCTGGCCAGGTAGCCGATCTGCCACCTCATTAAATTCCCCAGCAGGGCTGCCCCTTCATCATCAAGGTTGTGACCGGTGGCGAGGGCCGAAAATCTCTTCTCCCAGGCGAACCTATTCATGATATATCTCCTCATTAGCCCGCACAGCGAGCATAGCGGCCTCCTCACCTGGGAGGCGATCTCCCTCATCCCCGCCCCTACCTCCTCCCGAAGGAAGCGTATGTGTAACGGTGCCTCTCGTTTGGCAAAGAATACTTCGACGGCCTCACGGGCCCGGTTGGAAAAACCATCGATCCCCAGGTCAATATGAAACCCCTCCACAGGGTAGCCGAGCCGCTGGAGGATATCAAAGAGGGTGAGGCTATCCTTCCCCCCTGAGACGGCCACAACAACCCTTTCCTTCGCTACAAAGAGCTTATATCGCTTTATCGTCTGTTGCACCCTGTTCAGGACGAAGGAGAGGAAGTCTTCACGGCACAAGGCGATACGATGGGCTCGTAGCTTGATGACTGCTTTGTTTCCGCACTTTTTGCATTTCATTTTTCGGCAGTGGTCCGCATGATGATGCAGACATCCCCCTCTAGGAGGTCCTCGTCCTCGGTGAGGAGTTCCCCCTGGCGCAAGGCCAGGGCGGTCTCGGGGTTTATATGGAACCTCCGCAGGAGTGTCTCTATTCTCATTTTCTTTGTATCTAGTTGCTGTTCTTCTCCATCGATAACGATTCGAATCATAAAAAGTATAATGACATGGGGTTTACTCGCTGTCAACAAACCCTGCTTTTGCAAATTTTTCAACACGAGATTGTCCTGGGGCATATCTTGTGTTACAGTGAAGAACTACATAGCAAGGAGAGAAAAAAAGGAATTGAAAATCAAAGGAGAAACCATCGTTCAAGCCGATACACTGAAGACATTCTGCCGTCATGTCTTTGAAAAACTTGGGGTCTCGACCGAAGATGCCGACGTAACCGCCGATGTTCTCGTCCAGGCTGATCTGCGGGGGATAGGTTCCCACGGGGTAGCTAGACTGAGGCGCTATGTAAACGGGTTACGAGAAGGTCAGATGGCAGCGATGCCGAATGTCACGGTGGTCCATGAAACATCTACCACCACCCTTATAGACGGGGATGGGGGGTTGGGGCCTCCTATCGGGGTACAGGGAATGCGAATGGCTATAGAAAAGGCCAAGGAGATAGGGGTGGGTTTTGTTGCGGCGCGTAATTCTAATCACTACGGCATAGCTGGTTATTACGCCATGATGGCCCTGGAGCATGAGTACATCGGCATCTCCTTGACCAATGCTGATGTCTTGGTGGTTCCAACGTTTGGGAGAAACGCCATGCTGGGAACAAACCCCATTAGTGTGGCGGTGCCGAGTGGAGGTGATTACCCTTTTGTCCTCGATATGGCTACCAGTGTAATTCCTAAAGGGAAGATCGAGGTCTATCAGAAGTTGAATAAAGAACTCCCTATCGGTTGGGCCTCTGATGAACTCGGAATAGCAACCACCGATTCCGGCCAGGTCCTTCACAATCTCAACAACAAGATGGGAGGAGGATTGCTGCCTTTGGGGGGAGTGGGGGAGGTAATGGGAGGCCATAAGGGATACGGTTTGGCACTACTTGTGGATATCCTCTGTGGGGTTTTGTCCGGAGCAGGCTACGCCGATACCATCTACCCCAAGACCCCTGACGGCGAACCTCTGCCGGCCAATGTGGGGCACTTCTTCGGGGTCCTGCGGGTCGATGGCTTTCGCCCCATCCAGGAGTTCAAGGCCACCATGGACGACATGATCCGACGCATGAAGGACACCCCCAAGGCCGAAGGGCAGCAACGCATCTATATCCACGGGGAAAAGGAGTTTGAAACGGCTGAGGAACGAATGATCAAGGGGATACCCCTCCATCCTAAGGTTGTGGCCGATCTCAAGGCCATTGCGGAAGAGACGGGGGTGGGGTACGACCTGTAAGGGATTTCACTGCTCCTTGCGCAGGGGGGAGATGGATCTCTCCCACGGCGAGTCTTCAAAATTTATCAGGGCTTATATGATCCCCGAATTGTGCCTGCGCCGCTTGTAATCGTTCGCGCTGCTGTTCCAATACCTCAAAGAGTTGTTGCGGCGTATCAGTGACCCGCGTGCGGTAAATCTCCGTCAATCGATCGATCTTGGCCAGATGGTGGGGCACCCGCACGGAGAATTGATGGAGGTAGTCCCCTTCTGGGTAATCCTTCGTGAGAATCTCCTGAAAGAGTCGTTTGAGGTCCTCATAAAGGGGAATGAAGCCGGTCGGTGTCGTGATGGCATCGGCATCGCCGTGTACCCGCAGTTCCATCCATTTGAGCCAGACGCGTTTATCCGTCTTCTGATTGGCAAACTGGCCGTCAGGTGTCCTCAAGAAGTAATTGACCGAGAAGATGCGAGGAGGTGCGGTTACATTTGCACCAAAAGTGAGATTGTCCGCTATGTAGCGCCCGATAGGTATGGAGAGGAAATCGAGGTTGGACATGGGATTGAACACCCGCACCCCTTCCTTCCCCAACGTAGCAGCGGTGGTCTCCGATTCCAGCACCGCCCCCTTTGTAATAATACCATGGGTCCAGTCAAAGGCCTCCTCGACGGGGACCCAGGTGTCGGAATCTCGCCCTCCATAGATGATCCCGCTCAGGGGGACGCCCTGAGGGTCATGGAGTTCAGGGCCCACATTTGTCAGGAGCGCGAGGTCTAACGTGAACCGTGCGTTTTTATGGGAAGGCGGTATGTCTTTCCCCTCCTTATCTTTCTTGCCCACAAACCACTCGCCTGCATGGTTAGTCCCTTTTTGGGGGACCTCGCCGTCCTTTCCAACCCAGTACGCTGTTCTGTCGTTTGTTACCAGTATGTTGGAAAAGATGATTTCACCCGGGGAATTAAGGGCCTTCCATAAAATGGGGTCGTCACCGGCGTTGACCCCTTCGATGATCCCAAACATCCCTTTTTCGACATTCACGGCCCGTACGTGGCCGTTGATGTTTCGAAGGTAAGCGATATCATCGCCGACTATGGTCTCGTCCGGGATCGTCGCGGTAGATGTCTTGCCGCACATAGACGGGAATGCCCCTGCAAAGTATGTAACCCTTTCTCCCTGACCGTGCACCCCCATGAGGAGCATATGTTCCGTCAGCCACCCCTCTTGCGATCCTCGTTTAATGGCCAGGCGCATTGCCAGCTTCTTGAGCCCGAGGGTATTGCCGCCGTACTGGGTGTTGGTGCTGTAAATAATCTCGTCCTCCAGGTCGATATAGACCCTTCGTTTCTCGATATTCTTGCTCACCAGCAACCCCAGCCCTGCTTTCTCCAGTTCCCCCTGTGAGTGGACGAATTTAAAAAATCGCTCATAGTCGCCCAACCGCCTAAGTTCACTATACCCCTGGCGGTACAGCAGATCTTCACTGTGGGCGACGTAGCTTGAGTCCGTGAGTTGGACACAGGGGACGGCGAATTCAGAGTTCGGAGGCCCGAGGCAGAAAAATTTGATATATAACTCTTTCCCTTCCATGCTGTTCTTCAGGATCTTGTGGATCTCTCGGATACCCTCCTCTCGATCCATGGCATTGATCTCAGGACCAAGGTCCACCCCTGTGGGGAGGAGAAACTTGCTGGTCGCTTTGTCCCGCGCCTGATCGTAGTAACCGTCAAAGTGTATGGTGTGGCCTTTGATAGCGAGGGCTGCTTCCTCATGGTTTCTGATCGCCGCCTCTCTGGTATAGCGTATGTCCTCAGCCGAATCGGTGCAGACAAAGACCTTCGTCGGTTTGCAGAGCTCTACATACTCGGCAATAAAGGCATGGAGCTGAGGGTTCGCTATTGACGCGAGCTTTTGATACTGGTCACCCAATTGACCCTTTAGTATGTCTTGAATCTGCGTGTTCTTACGTTTGCCCATGGGGTCACCTCATAACAGGGGTACTGAACAAATTATAGTCAAAAAATCGTGCAATTATATCAGAAAGAATTTTTTTTGCAAGAGGTTACATCCCGTTGTCGAGGGGAATCCTTCTTTATTGCATACAAAAAGCAATAAAACCTTGACATTTTATTTCAAATACATTATATTATATCACATGTATAGTGTGCGGGCGAAGGAGGATTCTATTGGTCGACTCATTTTTAATGCGAGGCAGACGCCTCTTCTCCATCAAGACCCTACCTTGGAAGTCCATAGTTAAGTTTATCGTTACCTTACCCCTAATTTTACTTCTTTGTTATCTCCCCACAACCTATTTGATGCATAAGGAGTATCAAGAGGGATATAAGGAGACGATGGGTACAACGGGTTTTTGGGACATGGTCTTTTTGGAGTTCGATCCTTCCATAAAGGGAGAAATTTATCGTTATATTCGACAATTTGAAACCGGGCTTACCGATGAAGAGGAGGCGCAGCTTGCCAGCCTCATCTGTACCGAGTCATACAACTACAATTGTGATCCGAAGTTGGTTCTTGCTTTGATTATAGTGGAGAGCTCTTTTTATAGCAAGGCTACTTCATCCAAGGGGGCCAAGGGGTTGATGCAGTTGCGTCCTCATGTCGCAAAGGCTCTTGCCGAAGAGGTGGGGATTGCATGGGAAGAAGAGGCGGTCATTTACGACCCCGAGGTAAACATCCGGTTAGGCCTCTACTATCTCTCCCAACTCATCCTACAATTTCGGGATCTCAAGGTGGCCCTTGCCGCCTATAACTTCGGGCCTACCTATATACGTGAGAGGATAGAACTTGGTATGCCCCTGCCCACTCAATACGCCAACAAAGTCCTCCACAAGTATCAGAGACTCTCGGAAGCAGAATCTCAAACCCTATAGGGCGATCTCTCGTACCTTTTCCAGGACCATTTCGGGGCTTATCCTGAGCATACAACTTCTGTCACGGCACTCCCGTTTATTGCAAGGGGCGCAGGGCAGATCGAGTGTGACGATCCCCTGTTTTTGGCCATAGGGTCCGATCCAGCGGGGGTTGGATGGACCGAAGAGGGCAACAACAGGTACCCCAAAAGCGGCAGCGGCATGCATAGATCCGCTATCCACCCCGACGTAGAGGCGTGAACGTTTTATCAAGGCGAGAAACTGTTTAATGTTGGTTCTGCCCGCCAGGATAAGGGCATCCTCTTGCATGAGATTTTTAATCCCCTGCAGGTAACCTCTCTCCGAGGGGAGTCCGGAGAAGACGAGTTTTGCGCCGAAGCGGCGGGCCAATTCATCGCACACTCGGGCAAAGGCCCCTTGATCCCAAAACTTGCTGTGCCAGCGGGCCGTGGCGCTGACAAAGACGACAAAATCCTCCGGCTTGATCCCCTCTTGAAGGAGGAGTCCGTTGAGATACTTTTCATCGTCCGGCGGTATATGAATGGGGAACTCGGCCTTTTCGGGCGAACAGCCGAAATGGCGGGCGAACTGCAGATAGTTTTCAACGGCATGGTGTGTCTTATCCCGCACAAAGACGGGGCGGTTGTAGAAGAGGTGGCTCAGCTCCCGGCCGTTTTTAAAACCGTAGCGCTCAGCCCCCCGATTCAATGAGGCAAAGACAGCGCTCTTAAAGAGGGCCTGGAATTCCAGGACGACGTCGAATTTCCTCTCTCGAAAGATACGATAGGCCTTGCTGAGATTGTGAAAAAATCTGCCCCCTCCGCGGAGCCACGTCGCAGGAGTAGCATATTTGTCGGTCACCGACAGGAGATCGACCGGGATAATCTCATCGAGATAGGGGTTCCCAGTAAGGACGTCTTGAAAGGTTTCCTGCACCAGCCATGCTATGGAGGTGTGGGGATATCGGTCCTTGATGGCCTTCAAGGTAGGGAGGGTAAGGATCAGATCTCCGAGGGAACTCAGACGAACGAAGAGGATCTTTTTGCCGTTTAAGTCTCTGCGACCATCCCTCACAGTATTTCCACCACAGTCCCTATACGTAAAACCCTCTTGCGCTGTTCCAAAGAGATCATGGTTTTATTTTTTTCCACCCGATATAATTTCAACCCCTTCGCCAGCGACGATCTCACCGATAATAAATGCCTTTTCACCCAACTGGCGTGCCTGTTGTGCGACCTCTTCAGCTACTGAAGTATCCACTACCACGACCATCCCAATCCCATTATTAAAGGTCCTCCACATTTCCTCCTCGGGGACCCCTCCACTTTCTATCACAGTAAAGATGGGCGGTATCTCCCACCTTCCCTTTTCGATCACCGCCTTGCAGTTAGGAGGAAGTATCCGTATGATGTTCCCCGGTAAGCCTCCACCGGTGATATGGGCCATACCCTTAATCTGATAGGACTGTATGAGGGAGAGGATCGTCTTGACATAGATGCGCGTCGGCCTCAAGAGTTCTTCTCCCAGCGATGTTTTCAAGTTGGCAGCTGTATCTGTAAGGTCCATTTTCAGTTCGTCCACAACGACTCGTCTTACCAGAGAGTAGCCGTTGCTGTGCAAGCCATGTGAAGCGAGGCCAATGATTATATCTCCGGAGAGGATGGTAGAGCCGTCGATGATTTTTTCTTCATCCACCACCCCCACGGAAAATCCAGCCATCTCAACATCCCCCTCCTGATAAAAACCAGGCATCTCCGCCGTTTCCCCACCCACGAGGGCACACCCCGCCTCTAGACATCCCTGGGATATCCCCTTTATAATTTCTGCCCCCTGCTCAAGATCGAGGTGGGAGGTGGCAAGGTAATCAAGAAAGAAGAGAGGAGTTGCCCCCGTCACCACCAGGTCGTTGACACACATGGCCACCAGATCAATACCGATGGTGTCAAAATGTTCCATCAGCGAGGCCACCTTCAATTTTGTTCCCACCCCGTCGGTGGCGGCGACCAATACTGGAGATCTGTAGGCCGAGAGGTCCGGGGCGAAGAGGGCGGCAAACCCCCCTATTGCCTCCTTTACGCCTGGGGTAAAGGTGCGTTGGGCCAAGGGCTTTATCAACTGCACGAACCGTTCCCCCGCCTCGATATCCACGCCAGCATTTTTGTATAATACGGTTCTTTTCGACATTGTTTGATTCGAAGACCTCTCTAGTTAGCGCGTCCAGAGCTATTTATCAGAGAAATACTTCGTAACGCCTTCTGAAGAATCGGGCTCATTGTACATTAAAAAATAATAGTATTGCAATCAATAAGGGGATAAACCGTACGATACCCCTTTAGTTCTAAGGGCTTGACAAATTTGCAGAGGTGGATATAATAGCAGTAGTTTATTTTATTAAACTAATTTCTTTTTATATTGTTTCTCAAAAAAACATGAAGATCGGTGAACGAATTCGGAACCTCAGACAATTAAGCAACCTGACGCAGGAGGAGCTCGCCGAGCGAGCCAACTTAACCAAGGGGTTCATTTCCCAGATCGAAAGGGACCTCACCTCCATCTCCCTGGACAGTTTGGTCCAGATCCTCGATGCCCTTGACGAAGACATATCAGAATTCTTCCGGGGTACCGTTGAGGAAAAGATCGTCTACCGCCAGGAGGATCGGGTGACGATTGATAAGGAAGGGGTCGAACGGTTTGAGCTCATGATTCCTGGCTCGACTAATCGGCGCCTAGAACCTATCCTGATCACCCTGCGACAAGGGCAGGCCACCGCGAAAGAGAGACCCCATGAAGGAGAAGAGTTTGGGTATGTCCTTCAGGGAGTGGTGAATCTTCGATTAGGGAAGGAAATTGTGAAAATCAAGAAGGGGGAGTGCTTCTATTTCTGGGCGGAAAGAGAGCATTGGCTGGAGAATACCAGCTCCGATGAGGCTAGCATACTCTGGGTCTCTTCCCCCCCTAGTTTTTGAATCGAGGTCCAAAGACCATCAATCTGGTCTTTCGCTTTTTTAACCTTTATGAAAAGTTGATTAATAATGGCCAACGTACTAATCATAGGGGCAGGGGGGGTAGGCACCGTTGTTGCCCACAAAGTGGCCCAGGTCCCGGAGGTGTTCACCGATATCACCCTGGCAAGCCGTACTAAATCGAAATGTGACCGCATTGCCGAGGCCGTTGGCGGCAATAGGATTACAACTGCTCAGGTGGATGCCGACGACGTCCGACAATTGGTCGAATTCTTTACAAGCGTCAAACCCGCCATGGTGATCAATGTCGCGCTGCCGTATCAGGACCTCTCCATTATGGATGCCTGCCTTGAAACAGGGGTGCATTATTTGGATACTGCCAATTATGAACCACCCGATGTTGCCCAATTCGAATATAAATGGCAATGGGCTTATCATGACCGGTTTCAAGACGCAGGACTTACCGCTATTTTAGGGTGTGGTTTTGATCCGGGGGTAACAGGGGTCTTCACCGCCTATGCTGCCAAACATCATTTCGACGAGATTCACTACCTTGATATTGTGGATTGTAATGCAGGCGATCATGGGAGGCTGTTTGCCACCAATTTTAATCCGGAAATCAATATTCGCGAGGTGACCCAGAGAGGTAAATATTGGGAAGGCGAAAGATGGATTGAAACAGAACCCCACGAAATTCATATGCCTCTCCATTACCCGGACATCGGGCCCCGTGAATCGTATCTCATGTACCATGAGGAATTGGAATCGCTGGTAAAACACTTCCCTGCGCTGAAACGGGCTCGATTTTGGATGACCTTCGGACAGGAGTATTTGACTCACTTGCGCGTCATTCAAAATATCGGCATGGCCAGCATTGAACCCGTTCTATACGAGGGCAGGGAGATCGTACCGCTTCAATTCCTCAAAGCGGTCTTGCCCAATCCGGGTGAGCTCGGCGAGCACTATTTGGGTGAAACCTCCATCGGCTGCCGGATTAGAGGGATTAAGAATCACAAGGAGAAGACCTATTATATCTATAATAATTGTAAACACCAGGATGCCTATAGGGAAACGGGCACCCAGGCCGTGAATTATACCACGGGGGTGCCCGCCATGATCGGCGCCAGGATGCTTGTCACCGGCCACTGGCGAAAGGCCGGGGTGTTCAACGTTGAGGAGTTTGACCCGGATCCATTCATGCAACAACTCACAATCCATGGGCTCCCGTGGCATGAACTGCACGATGTGGATTTGGAAGTATAATTGTCCATGCCTATCGACTTTAACCAGATTCAGACCCCCTGCTATGTGATCGATGAACACTTGTTGCGGAATAACCTTGCAGTAATAAAACAGGTAAAAGATGCCGCCGGCGTTGATATCCTCCTGTCATTGAAATCCTTCTCCACGTGGGTCGTCTTTCCGATCTTTAAAGAATACGGTTTCGGCGCTTCGGCAAGTTCGCTCAATGAAACACGCCTCGCAGCTGAGGAACTGGGGGTACAAGCGCACACCTATGCCCCTGCGTATGAAGCTAGTCATATCGCAGATATTCTCAGATATAGCAGTCATATTTCCTTCAACTCCCTCAACCAACTGCACATGCATAGGGATACTGCCGAGCACCACGGCGTATCCATCGGCTTGCGGGTCAATCCCGAGTTCTCCGATACGGTGTACGATATGTATAATCCCTGCAAACCCGGCTCGCGATTTGGCGTCACGGCCGAGCAGCTTGGCGATGGCATACCCCAGGGGGTGGAAGGGTTTCATTTTCACGTCTTATTTGAGGCGGATTCCTTTGCACTCGAAAAGGTTTTGGACGTTTTTGTAAAAAAATTCGGCAAGTTTTTACCTCAGCTACGATGGATAAACATGGGCGGCGGTCATCTGATAACGGGAAAGGATTATGATATCGAGCATTTGATCAAAATCTTAGTAGCCTTTAAGAACGAACATGATGTGGCAATTATCTTGGAACCCGGCAGCGCCTTTACGTATCGGACCGGTTACCTCGTCGCTACGATATTGGATATCGTAGAAAATCATGGTATCAAGACCGCTATTCTTGATGTCTCATTTACGTGCCATATGCCCGATTGCCTGGAAATGCCCTATAAACCCGCCATTGTAGGCGCTACCGATGAGAAGGCAGGAAAGCCGACGTACAGGATGGGGGGTATCGCTTGTTTGGCAGGCGACTATATGGGGAATTGGTCGTTTGATAAGGGACTAAAACCCGGCGACAAGGTCATATTTGACGACATGATCCATTACACCACGGTTAAGACAACCATGTTCAACGGCGTCAATCACCCCGCTATTGGCATATGGAACGAGGCATCAGGCCTGAGAATGATCAAAGAATTTACGTATGAGGATTATAAAAATCGATTGTCCTGATTATCTGCTTGTTCAGCCATGAAAGATATGAAGACATATATTCACCTCTTGTTGCTCGGAGCACTCGTGATCTCAGGATGCGGTCGTTCTGGAACGTGGACAGATGACTCCAAGAACTGGCAGCGTGCCTTCCGGTCAGTAAAACCGGACGACGTTGTTGTCGTACACTCTAAATACTGGCGCTCGCCGCACTTCACATTCGAGTTTCAGTACTTCTTCCACATCAAGACAAATCAGAAATTGCACGAGCAGCTGTTCGAGTCCAACAGTCTTGAGCAAATTCAAGACACTAATGCTGTTTCTGCAGCATGGCAGTTCTTCGGTGACAAGCCTGAATGGTTTCTGCCAAAGCCTCCTGAGAAATACGAGGTGTGGATGTACAGGGAAGAACCCAAACAGAATTTCAAAGTGTTCATAGACAAAGACAACAAAGACTTATTCCTGACGGACTATCAAGTGTAATGGCGAACAAAGCACCGGAGGTTATTGCTTGCTACGCGCGCAAAACCTCAGTGCAGACGTTCAGCCCCTGCCTCAAGATTATCCCACAAAGAGCAGTCACCGAACGGGCTTCCAACTGCCCCGTACCTGCAGGTGGCGGCAAATATCTAAAGATTCCAGAATCTTATAAAAAACACTTGACAATTTTGGGGGTGGAGTTATAATATTTTGTGTTTAGTTTATTAAACTTAATTCTTTTTATAGTATGCTTTGAAATCTGCCTCCCTCATACGGGGGGGTGACGTGTCTGAAGGTAGGGGGAGCGCACTGGTGTTAACACACTAACAAACGGAGGAGAACAGTGATCTTCAAAACGCCTACCCAATATTTTTTGACAGCCGGGGCATCGGAAGGCTATACGCGTCTCAATGCCTTTGACGGGGCCTTGCTTCAGGCTGGGATCGGCAATACGAACATCGTGAAGATGTCGAGCATCCTTCCGCCCCGTTGCCAACAGCTTTCCTCGATTGATCTGCCTCCCGGTGCGCTTGTCCCAGCTGCATATGCCGCCATCACCAGCGATGTGCCCGGAGAGGTCATCTCGGCCGGCGTCGCCGTAGCTTTTCCTGAGGATATGAATATGAATGGTTTGATCATGGAATATTCGGGCAAGGGTGAGCGGCGCCAGATCGAGGAAATTGTCCGCACTATGGCCGTGGAGGGAATGATGCTTCGCGGCTGGGAGCTCAAAGAACTGAAGTCGATCGCCGCTGAGTATACCGTGGCGAGTATCGGAACAGCGCTGGCCGCAGTGGTCCTATGGTCTTCCGATTAAGAGTTAGGTGCGTGAATCTTTATGGATCTGCAATTCAACTCGCGCACGTTCCTTGCCGCTGATTCCCCTTATGCCGAAAGTCTCGCCGTAATCATCGGTTGTCCTTTAGATATCACCTCTTCCTTCCGGCCGGGTGCTCGGTTTGCACCCCAGGCCGTCCGTGATTGCTCCTGGGGACTGGAGACCTACAGCCCAGCTCTGGACCGAGATCTGGAAGATTTGAAGATATGCGATGTTGGTGATATCAGCCTGCCACAGGGTGATCTGGAAGGTGCCCTGGAGACGATACAGAATTATCTGACCACCGTCATGGCGGATGACAAGTTTCCCGTCCTCCTCGGGGGCGAACACCTCATTTCCTTACCCGCCGTCACGGCAGTGGCCAAACATCACCCTCACCTGGTCGTGATCCAATTAGATGCCCATGCCGACTTCCGCCAGGAATACCTGGGAGACGTCTTGTCCCATGCCACCGTGATGAGGAGAATCGCCGATCTCCTGGGAGGTGACAACATCTGTCAGCTCGGCATCAGATCGGGGACCAGGGAAGAGATGCGGGCCGCGAGATCAAAGGGGGTTATTCTTGATAGAGAAGAGACGCTCCGTCGGACAGCGGGGCGTCCGGTCTATCTCAGCCTGGACCTGGACATCCTCGATCCAGGGGTCGCCCCGGGGGTCGGTGTCCCTGAGCCCGGGGGCCTCTCCTTTGGCGAAGTCGTCTCCCTCATTTCCTCTTTGGGATTACTCCAGGTGGTAGGGTTTGACATCGTTGAACTGTCTCCACTCTACGATCCCACCCAACAGTCCGCCATGGCTGCGGCCAAGCTCATCAGAGAACTCATCCTCCAATTTTGTCCCTCGAAGAATCAACCCTAAGGACCATTGGGCTTGCAATTCAGGTAAGGAAAGGGGATAATCGCTTCCTTATCGGGAGGGTCATGGACTACGATGTGATTATTATCGGCGCCGGTTTGGGAGGATTGGTTTGTGGTACCCTCCTTGCCCAGAAGGGGTTGCACGTGGTCATATTTGAAAAGAAGGCCAAGGTGGGGGGGTGCTGTACCTCGTTCCAGCGCAAAGGTTTTACCTTTGACCTTTCTGTCCAATCCATAGGGGGGTGCAGAGAAGGAGAGAAGGTTTGGAGGCTCTTGGGTGATCTCGGTGTGAGGGAACGTTTAGAACTGCTTCCCCTGAATCCTGCCCGCGAGTACCGTTTTCCCGGCCGAAATTTTCTTCAGTATGCCGATCTCAACGCCCACGTTGAATATCTTTCATCCCTTTTTCCCCAGGAGCGAGATGGCATCAAAGAGGTGTACCGGATTTACCGCACCCTTGCTGAAGAAATCGATCGTCTCCCTTACACCCTTTCCTGGTTTGACCCTGCACACGTTGAGCGGGAATTCCCTTTTATTTTTCGATACCGAGAGGAGACCCTTCAGGGACTACTGGATACACTCATCAACGATCCCCGGCTCAAGGTAATCCTTGGGGTACGGAGTTCTTATACCCTCCTTCCCCCGAGCCAGCTTTCTGCCATCGCCATGGCCGTTTTGGAGATGAGCTACCTGCAGGGTGGTGTCGCTGTCCTGAAGGGTAAAATGGATGACCTCCCTCACCTCCTGGCCCAGAGATTTCAGGAGCAGGGCGGAACACTTCAATCCCGGATGGAGGTCAAAAGAATTATTCTAAATAAGAAGAAGGTGACAGGGGGGGTACAGCTTAAAGGGGGTGAAAAGATAACCTCACGTGCGGTGATCTCAAATGCCGACGCCACCACGACCTTTTTGAAGATGGTCGGAAACAATTCTCTTCCCCCCGGTTGGTCCAAACGGTTGCAGGGGATGAAACCCTCTTTTTCTTATTTCATCATTTATCTCGGCGTGAAGGGGGAACTGGATCTCTCGTGCTCCAACAATGAGGTTTTTCCTCGGTACGATTTGGAGGAGGAGTATCGCTCACTTGAAGAAGGGAAGATTTCTTCTAACTCCCCTTATTATATGCTCGCTCCTTCCTTGACAAACCCCTCTCATGCCCCCGAGGGACAGAGCACCATGTGTCTGAGCTACAAGGCCCCCTATCGTTTAGCCGGTGGGTGGGATGAAGGGGCAAAGAAGAGCCTGGCGGAACGACTCATCGCTCAGGCCGAGGGGATGATACCTGATTTGCGTCGGCGGATCGTTTTGCAGGTGAATTCTACTCCCCTCACTATCGAACGCATGACAGGGAACCGGTGCGGTGCGGCCTACGGTTGGGCCCAGATCCCCAGACAGGCGGGAGTCTATCGGTTGAACAGGGTTTCCCCCATCGGGGGGCTTTATCTGGCCGGCCATTGGACCGCTCCGGGTGGAGGAGTGGCTGCGGCCATGGCCTCAGGGCAGATCACCGCCGATCTGGTCGAAGAACGATTACGGGAGGTAGCATGACTGCTTTTAAGTATGGACTTGTTGTTCTGAGTATCTGCACACTGATACTGGGGTGTGCACCTAAGAGATTGCCTGAGGGAGAAGGCGAAAACATTCCCCTCTCTCAGGTTCTCACGACGACCCTCATGAGATATGAAGGGATCAATACCCTGCAGGCTCAACTCTTTGTCCAACTCGACTTACGAGATGACTTTTATGTGCTGCAAGGTGTCCTCCTTTGTGAGAAGCCGAGCCGTCTCCGTTTGCGACTGAATACGAACATGGGCGGGACGGTAGGGGAGTTGATCTACAATGAAGGCCTTATTCTTATTATTCTCCCCACCGAAGGAAAGATCTATCGGGGGTGGATAGAGGAGGGAGATCACTCGAACGTAGAAGCGCTCTTTCTCACCATGGTATATAGCGAGTATGTGGAGAATGAGGGGAGGAGATTCCCCACCCGCATTTACGGTGAGGCGGAAGGGCTAAACATCCGCTTCGATATGAGGCTTAAAGACCCCCAGGTGGATCTCTTGTTGCCGGAGGGGGCTTTCATACCCCCGACAGGGGAGTGGGAGATCCACCCCGTTGCAGAGCTACAGAAACTTCTCCAGCTACGCGGGGGAGAATAGCGCGGTGAAGATCAAGTTCATCGTTCCCCGATGGCCCCAAGACAGTTTTTGGGACGTCATCACCTTTAAATTTCCTTCCTTGAGTACTACCCTCCTTACTGCTCTCACCCCGCACGAGCACGAGGTATCTATACACGATGAGAGCATTGCACCCCTTGACTTTGACGAGGAGTGCGATCTTGTTGCCATTACCGCTATGACCCCCCTTGCCCCGCGAGGGTACGAGATAGCCGATGAATATCGGCGTCGAGGGGTGCGAGTGGTCATGGGGGGGATGCATCCAACCTGGCTGCCCGAGGAGGCCATTGCCCACTGCGACGCAGTGGGCATCGGAGAGGCCGATGAGATCTGGGCCGAGGTGGTGCGGGATGCGGCCAAGGGGAGGATGAAGCGGTTCTACCGGCAGAAGGCGAGGACCGACCTCTCCCAGGTGCCCCTGCCCCGAAGGGAACTCTTACCTCCCAAGGGATATTTTTTTGAAAACACCATTCAAACCACACGGGGATGCCCTTTTGACTGTGAATTCTGCTCGGTGACGGCTATATACGGCGGGACCTATCGTACTCGCCCCATCGCAGAGGTGGAGCGCGAGATTCAATCCCTGCGCCGGGCCCCGGCCTATATATTCTTCGTCGACGACAATATCGTGGGGGACATGCGCTATGCCCGCGAACTCTTCACCATGCTCTCCCAGTACCGCCTGCGGTGGGTCAGCCAGGGGCCCATCTCCATCGCGCAGAACGAGAAGCTAGTCCGACTTATGGCCCAGGCGGGGTGCCACGGGATGTTCATCGGCTTTGAGAGCCTCAGCCCTGAAAACCTGAAACTGATGGGCAAGAAGACCAACAAGGTGGAGCGGTACGAGGCGGGGATCAAGCGATTCCACGATCACGGAATCGGGGTCCACGCCTCCTTTGTATTCGGGTATGATTACGATGACCCTACAGTATTCGAAAAATTTATCTCCTTTGCGAATAGAAATAAGATCGACGGTGCCTTCCTCCCCGTCTTGACCCCCTTCCCCGGGACCAGGATCCATCAGCGCCTGAAAAAGGAAGGGAGGATACTCACCGAGGACTGGAGCCGATATGATATGGCCACCGTGGTCTTCCAGCCCAAGGGGATGACGATCGATCAGCTCCAGGAAGGGTTCTGGTGGGTCAACAAGGAGTTCTATTCCATGCGCTCCATGGCACGAAGGATCTTTCAGCCCTTTGCGATTCGCAGAAGCCTCATCATCTTCGGCCCCATGAACATAGGGCACTGGCCCGCGGTGCGCAAGGCCGAACGCTACTTCTACCGGGAGGAGGGTAGTGCTTGAGTACCTCTTAAAAAAGGCCGCCCGTCTCTCCGCACAGCACCCCACGCGTATCCTCATCAGCTTTCTTCTGGTCCTGGTTTTGTCCTTTCTGGCCACTGGTAGGTTACGGTTTGAGGCCGATTGGCTGAGACTGTTGCCCTCAGATCGTGGGGCGCTCAAGGTCCTGGTGGAGGAACTACAGGACTTCAGCCGTTTGGAGCGCCTTTATATCCTCGTGGAGGGGGAGGACCAGCCCGAGCTCATTGAGGCTGCCCACGGGTTGAGAGGTTCCCTGGCGGAACTGGAAATAGGAGGGGACAAGGCCTTCAAGGCGGTCTCCTCGGGGATGCAAATGGACATGGAAGTATGGGAGAGGGTCCTGAGCCTCTATCTCTCCTCTCCTCAGCTCTTCCTTCAGGGTGAGGCGGTTGAGGAGTTCAAGGAGCAGCTCTCCGATGCAAAAATTCAATCTCAGATCCGCCAGTCCAAGGCCCTCCTGACAAGCTCCCTTGCATCGGGGTGGCGGGGAATCATCCTTATCGATCCTTTGTCGATGCGCGAGCTCCTCTTTAAACGATTGCAAGGGGGATCGCCTTGGACCCCCTCCCTTGAAGAAGGGTACCTCCTTGCGCCGGACGGGAAGGCCCTCCTCATGGTGGCCGACCCCTCATTTGCCTCAGCGGACATACGGTCTACTCAGGCACTGGTCCGAAAGCTGGAGGACATCAAAGGGTTTTTCCCCACAGTGCGGATCTCCTTTGTGGGCCCCCATACCATGACCGTGGGCAAGGCAGGGGTGATGCAGCGGGACCTCTTGGTCTCTTTCCTCAGCTCCCTTGCCATCGTCTTGGCCCTCTTTTATCTTGCTTATCGCAGGTGGGCTACGCTCCTCTTTGTCGGATTTCCCCTGTTGGTGGGGGTGCAGATCACCCTTGGTGTTGCCGCCCTCTTTATCGGCGGGCTCAATCTCATCACCGTCGCCTTCGCGGCGATCATTGTGGGGTTGGGTATAGACTTCGCCATTCACATCTACCAGCGCTACCACCACGAGCGGGCCGGGGGGAGAGGGGCTGAAAAAGCGGTAGAGATCGCCCTCACTAGGACAGGTACGGGCGTGTGGACCGGGGGCTTGACTACTATTGCCGCCTTTCTAACCCTCCTGTTGGCCCGAATCCAGGGGATTGTAGAGTTGGGAGTCCTGGTCGCGGCTGGCCTCTTCTTCTGCCTGCTGACTATAACCCTGGTTCTGCCCGCCTTCTTGGTCTGGACGGAGCGTAGGGGATACCGATACACACCCCTGCGGACCTGGGGTTTGGATCACCTTGCTGCTTTTCTGAAAAAACATTACCGTTTAATCCTCATATGTCTCATTGCCTTCGTTGTTATCGGGGGATATGTGGGGACCAAGGTGAGGGTGGTGGCGGGGTTGGAGGGGTTTCGTCCCCGCGGCATGGAGGGGATGGAGACCTTGGAGCGGATGCAGGAGCAATTCGGGGGGCAAGGCGCAGGTATGACTGTTCTCGTGAAGGGGGTTAACCTCAATCAACTCCTGAAGGAACAGGAGACCATCACCTCTGCGCTGCGGGATCAATATAGCGATGGAATACTCTTTGTTACCCATCTTGCCCAGTTTATACCCTCCATTGAGCAACAGAGGCGGGTGCTCGTGGAACTGCGCGAAGGGATGGACTATGGCATAACAGCCCGATCTTTTGATAAAGCACTAGAGCAAGAGGGTTTGAACCCCAAGGCCTTTTCCCTTACAGGGGAGATGCTGAGGGGGCTGGTTTCTCAAGAGACACCCATTCCCCCAAAGACTATGTTGCAAGACTTGGCCCGTACCCCCTTGGCAGAGGTGGTGGAGCGTTATGTGAAGCAGGAGGGGGACAACTACCGTCTGCGGCAGGAGATCCGCTTCGATCCAGCCACAGCCGATCCCCTGCAGCTGGAAAAAACAGTTAAAGAGATTGCACCTGAGGCCGAGTGCACGAGCAACGAACTTATCGCCTTGCAGCTGCGCGGTATGGTGCGGCGGGACTTCACCCTCCTGGCGCCCTTGGCCCTTGCCGTGGTGCTGGTGTTGCTCTTTTTACACTTTCGAAATCCCCGCTGGGTAGGGATGGCACTGACCCCCCTCTTGGCCGGGGTGGCCTATATGCTGGGGGCAAGCGTGCTGTTAGGGATAGAGCTCAATCCGGCCAATGCCGTGGCAGTCCCCCTGATCCTCGGTATCGGGATCGACGACGGGATCCACATTGTTCATAGATATAGAGAGAGAAAGGATGTTGGACTAGCGGTAAAGCTGACGGGGAGGGCAGTGATCATGACCTCGCTGACCACCATGGTGGGATTCGGTTCGTTAAGTACTTCGCACTTTCCGGCCCTGGCCTCCATGGGCCACATCGCCCTTCTCGGAATCGGCAGCTGCCTCCTGACTTCACTTCTGCTACTTCCTTCTTTGCTCATGCTTGTTAGTAAAAAGAAGGGACGCCAAAAAAGACCAGGTCTCCTCACAAAACCGACAACTGATCACTGAACACCGATCACTGTTTTTTATAGCTTGCTTTCCATATGAGCAGGTATATAATTTAAGAGCAGTACATGGGGGAGTGGTGTCAAAATCTTTATCTTTGACAAATAAAGGATAAAAGGCCTTGTTGATTATTACAGCGGACGCAAAAATCAAATTTTCATTCTTGGACACTATGTAAGATTATATTCAAACAAAGAAGGAGAAATTATCAATGAACATCTGTAATCGATCACTAAGCACCATTCACATTGTGATAATTTTAGCCATACTTATTATGGTCACATATTTTTCGTCTTGGAATAGCGCTGGTCAGGACAAAGAAGCAGATCAAAGTGATGAATACATTTACCGTTTTGGCGGCCCGTACTTTGGAGGAGCCCGTGACGCATATATATACGAAGGCAAAGGTTTGCTCGACCAAAAGCATCGTGATGTTAATGGTTTTATCCTAGGTGTAGATTCTTTTCATGAAGCTGATCAGATTTTTGGAGAAGCACAAAAGTGGCATTCAGGAGATGCAGCTACTTCAGAAAGCAAGATATGCTTTTTGTCTCAAGATCGGAACCAAAAGGTGATTATTGTCTTTGCTTCCAATTCTGAGATGTCTAGTGGAAAGGTGGACAGTGTAAGATTTATTCAGGGAGAAGTTTATTTTTTAAAAATGTGTCACAAGACATCCGTTGAGCCAAAAAAATATTAGAACAAAAAGTGGCATTCATGTAGGTATGTCTATAGATGAGTTCAAAAAGATTATGGGCGAACCATGTAAAGCCAAAGATGGTTTACTGGTTTATAATTACTTTGAAGAAATAGAATTAAAGCCCGATGATCCAGGATATTCTTTTTGTAAAATAGGGGGTAAATCTGTGGCCTACCGTGGGTCGGGTATTACCGCTCGTTTTGTCAATGGTATTTTGCAGTGGGTCGACATTAGAGTAGCCGATGGTTATACGTGCTGAAAAAGTTAAGAAACAGAAATGAGAAAGGCGTCAAATCTTTATCCTTGCAAACTTAGGCTAAAAACTTGCTGATTAACACAGCGGTCGAGGTAACCCGCGCCATTGAGTTAGACTTTAAATTTGGAATATAATCATTAAAATGAAAGGAGAAAAGCAATGGCCAAAAGTCATGATACGAAAAAGGATGTAAAGAAGAAGGCGGAAAAAACGCTTAAAGAAAAACGGCGTGAGAAAAAAGAGAAAAAAACAGGCAAGTAAAAATAATCAAAGCCCGGAAAAATCTTTAGGGTTGAACCTTTACTACCCTTGAGAAGCACGGGATAAAAGGCCTTGTTGATTTCATATTGGACGCGGTAACCCGCGCCGGCGATCTTGGTTGTTTTAAAGGAAAGGGATAAAAAATGGCTTATCGCATCTCACCTGCATGGTGGCCCGTTATAGCTTTGACTTCACCTATTCTTTTCCCCATGCTGATACGTAAAAACAGCCGATTTAAGAAGAACATACAGGTTTCACAAAAGGTGAACAAGGAACGGATAAAGAAGGCAAAGCCATTGGTGTTGCCTCAGCTTGAGCATTTTGAGCTGACTGTCTTGGTAGAGCAGAAGACAGAACACGGTTTTATGGGCGCGCCGGGGGTGTCCTATTTCATCAAGACCGATCTGGGGGCTTTACTCTTTGATGTAGGGTTCGGCCCGGAGATGCTGGCCTTAGCCCATAATGCCCGCAAGATCGGCTTCACGATGGCGCAAGCAGACGCCCTGGCGATTTCCCACCTTCACCCCGACCACATGGGCGGCCTTCAGGCCGTCCGGAAAAGACAGGTAACGGTGCCCAAAGAAATTGCTGGGCCTCAAGGGCGTCCGTGCTTTGTGCCTGCCGATGCCTCCGCAGAGGGTTTTCAAGCCGAGGTAGTTGAGGGTCCCCGAATGCTGGCAGCAGGAGTTGCCTCAACCGGGCCATTGGCAAGGAGCCTATTCTTTTTTGGCTTGACTGAGGAGCAGGCCATTGTCGCCCGTATCAAGGGTAAAGGGCTTGTTGTATTCACCGGCTGTGGTCACCCGACCATTGAGACTATTCTTCAGATGGCTAGGCGTCTGTCTGACGAACCGATATACGCTGTGGGAGGGGGTCTCCACTTTCCCATAACTGATAGCCCTCTGCGGCAGCGAGGAATAAGAATCCAAATGATCGTTGGTACCGGTAAGCCTCCTTGGCGGCGGCTAACGGACGCAGACTTGAGCCGCACCATCGATAGTCTCAATGCTGTTGCCCCCCAGCGTGTCTTTCTTTCTGCACATGATACCTGCGATCATGCCATAGATAGATTTAAGAATGAACTCACGTGTGAGACCGACGTGTTGAGGGCAGGGGCAACGTATCAGCTTTGAATTGAAAGATAAAGTATTTAAAAAGGTCTTTTAAAAACGGACTGTTTATTACAACATGGCGGATTACAATCTAAGCTATTGTTGCGGCGGTCACGGTAGCCCACACTGCTGAGTCGGCTGTGAGGTGCCGATGGAAGAGCCAAGGAGATTCACATGGCCATCATGCTTGAACCGGCTGATATCTTTCTGACGCGGGGTAATTCGTTCATAAGCCGAGCGATTCGCTTCTTCACCCGTGGCATAGGAGAGAAAAGAACTAAGGTCAACCATGTCGGCCTTGTTGTTGAGGGTGGAGACCTT
>JAFGNJ010000011.1 GCA_016927065.1 Deltaproteobacteria bacterium | reverse complement strand
CGCCCTTTTCAAGAGCGGTTCAGCCTCAGCATAGCGGCCGGTGACGACATAAAGTAATGCCAGATTATTCATGCCTGTTGCCACATCGGGATGATCCTTGCCGAGGGTCTTCTCCCCTATCTCCAGCGCCCTCTTGTACAGGGGCTCTGCCTCTGCATAGCGGCCAGTGGTTCTATAGAGTTCTGCCAGGTTATGCAGGCCCATTGCCACATCAGGATGATCCTTGCCATATGCCTTCTCGTCAATCTCCAGCGCCCTCTTGTACAGGGGCTCTGCCTCTGCATAGCGGCCAGTGGTTTTATAGAGTAATGCCAGGTTATGCAGGATTGTTGCTACATAGGGATGGTCCTTGCCGTATGCTTTTTCATATACCTCCAGCGCCCTCTTTATGAGTGGTTCTGCCTCGGCGTATCTACCGGCTTGGTAGAGCTGGCCAGCCTGTTCCATCAGTGCCTTTGCCTCATCGAGTTGGCTCTCCTGGGCAGTTTGCCCAGCTACCACCTGCGGCAGGATCAAGGCAACAAAACAAAGCCATATAAGGTATTTTCTCATACTCCCCCTTTATAAAAAAACCGCTATGTGTCTCTTTTCATCACGTTCACGTCATCCTCGATTCTCTTTATCATCAGCAAGGCGCAAAGAGGGCGCAATCACATTAGTTTGCCAGGAACTGAATGAACGCGAACGAGATACACCTTAACGAATAAGACGATCAAAGCCAGCCAAAAGTTCCCCTTTGTCAGTCAATCTTGTAAACATCCCCGGAAGCAAAAGGCGGGATGATTTCCCCCCGCCTTTTGCCTCTACTCCCTTTATAGGATTCGCCATCTTGGACGTAGCTTTTCTTCCCACCTTAAAACAGCAGCCAGGACACGACCTTCCCGTTGCGAAATTGAAAGGCGATGCCGTGCTCCCCGTAGACCCACGTGGCGCCCTGGGTCATGTCCAGGACCTGTGCAGGACTGCCGTAGGCGGCAATCACGTTCTTTTCAGGGCTGCCAAGGGCAATGCCTCTCGCGGTCTTTCCCTTAAAGCCGTCGAGGGTGACGATGAGCTTGATCTCATCGTCCTGCGAAAGGGTCATGACCCGGTTGGCATAGGTATTTATGCGAAAGGGCTCCTGTTCGAGCGCCTGCTCTTTGGTATCCGGCTTTCCCCATTCCTGGGGCACATCGTCATCGTAGACAGCGGTTTCCAGACCGAGGACCTTCTCAGCACCCTTTTCAGCGGTTGCAAGGGTCATCTGTTTACCTTCCTCCAGGGAGAGGGTCTCCCGCACCATATGTGCCCACGGGCTGGCCGAGTCGAGCTCCAAATAGGCCTCGCCGTATTTTTTTGCTTCGGCGCTGTTTTTCTCTTCCTGGGCGATCTTAGTCAGGTTGAAGAGTGGGGCGCTGTACGTAGGGTTCAGCTCGCGGGCTTTAGCAAGGCTTTCCTTGGCATCACCTGAATTTTTAGTATAGTAAAAGGCCACGCCGAGGTTGTTCAAGGCCTCTGCACAATCGGGTTTGATCTCGAGCGCGTCTTGGAACATGCTGACGGCCTTAAATGCCCTATCCTGCACAATGAGCGCACAGCCAAGGTTGTTGTACGCGAGATAATACGAGGGGTCCAAGGAGATGGCCATTTCGTAACATTCGATGGCCTTTTCAATATTCTTCTTAAAGAGATCGGCGGACTCCGTACCCGTACCCCCCCTCAGGGTTATCATGCTCGCGCGGGTAGAGGGGTCGATTGCCATGGATAGTTTGAACGGTACGGCCTTTTCCTCACCCTTCCAGGTCTGATAATACCTCAAGGCGAGCTGGTGGTAGCACGAAGCAATATTATGGTATACCTCTCGGCTGGGGAAAAAGGTAAGGAACTTCTTGAACGCCAGGATCGCCTGTTCATACATACCTGCCTGGTAGAACAACACCCCCAGGTGAAAGAGTTCCACGTTGTCCAAGACCTGCCTCAGGCGCGCCTTGACCGCCACGGCCCTCTCTTTCGGGCTCGGATGGGATGGATCCTTATGGACCCCAGGGATGCGAGCAGGGTCGAGGATTGTGAGCACCTCTTCAAAGAAATTAACCTTATCGTCTTCAGTGATGACGGCATTGATATTAAACCCCGCCATAGAGGCAAAGATGATCCCGTGCTCGTCCGCCTCCAGTTCTTTGGCCAGAACCTTATCGGTAGAGCCCGCGATGTTCCGAACCTCCTCCAAGACCTTGTTACCTGCTCCGGACTTGTCTTGCGATGCATCGATCGCCTCGAAAAATCTCAGGTGCCAGAAGTCGTCCTTGAGCTGGTGGGCGATCTCATGCCCTAATAAAAAGGCCAATCGGTCATCCCCCCGCTGGGGGTTTTGATAACAGATGTCGAGCACCTTCTTTGAGATGACGATGCCGCCGTCTCGTATGGCGCAGGCAACCCATTTATCGTAGTCGACTATGAGGAGCCTCGGGATGACCCCCGGGCGACTCCCCGCCGCCTTTAATACACGGTCAAAGACCTCGTTGGCCTGCTTGACGCGGGGGTCATCCTTGAGTTCAGTATAAGTCTTTAGCCAGTAGTCGATACGTTCCTTGGGGTTGTCAAGGGCTCCTGCGGGGAAGGCAGCCAGTAGGGCGATGGCCGCAACGAGCCCCATGATGCCGTATCTGACCTGCCGTTTCATCGCACTCCTCCTCTCCCCGACTTCTCTGCGAAGGCTTTGACGTGACAATCGATGTCAAAACAAAAACCCCGCTTAGCCTAAGACCGTCTGGATTTTTTTCACCAGCTTGAGGACCTGCTTGGCGTCTTTCTCAGCGATCTCTTTTTGCTCAGATATCTTGGTGATCTCGGCAAGGGCATCCAGCGCCCCCTTGGGGGCATCCATCCGCTTCATCTCTGTGGTGAAATAATCGAGTTTTGCCTTCTGCCTGAGCAGGTTGGTATCACCAGCGGCAGCGGCCAGGCTCATATCCACCAGCCATGTGCCGGCCCTGAAGAGGGTGAGCCAATCATCCCCCTTCCCCTTGGCGTAGTCTTCATAGAACGGCTGGAAGAGCGAGAGGAACTCACCCACTACCTCTACCGAGTAGCGCTTGGTCTCCAGCAGGTTACGCGTCTTGCTGATGTAGTTGTAGAGGGAGCTGGGTACATTGAGATCGATAAAATTTTTCTCTATCGCCTTGAGCCGATCGGCAGCGAGGTCAATATCGTTGCTTCGCAGATAGGCCAGCGCCTCCGCATAGAGTGTGCCGATGAGGAAGAACTTGGCCTCCTCTGACTTGGCTGCAAAGCCATAGGCGGTGGCCTTTGTACCGATGGTTGACTGCTCTTTGGCCAAGGTACCTATGCTCTTGTCACTTGTAATCCCCGATTGAAACACGCTTGAATCAAAGACGACATCCGTCTTCGCCTTACTTAGATTGAAGTCTTCGGGATTGATCGATTTCTTCCCTGCATAGGCCCCTGATGCCGTGAATACCGCGAAAAGAGCTACCATAATAATGACTCCAATTATTTTTGCATTGCTCATCTTTTTTCTCCTTTCAGTTCGGCAGTGATATAACGAACCTGACTGCATTAACCTCCCGTATCTTTTCTTCATTTTAGCACCTCCGTATGGCTATTTTTTTGCTACCCTAAGCCATTAGACAAAGGAGGTTTGTAAAAAGTTCCCGAACGAGAATTCACAAACATTACAATCGGCCACTACCATAGGATCTTATAAATATGTAACCCAAAATTGAGCGCTCTTGAGGTGTAATTGGCGACGCCGACGGCAACCTCCTGACCATACTCGCTTGAAAAAATAAGTAGGCCGCCAACCCCAGCTCCAATTATATGGTTCGCTCTATCAAAAAGGAGTACCGCGAGATCCTCCCCGCCTTGGCCATCGAGATAAAATACATAATCCTCAAGAGGATCAAGGACAAGACCCTCTATGGCATATAAACCAGGGCCTTCGTTATTTTGTCTACCGACCTGCCCATTCCGAGCTAATTGTTCCTCCATTTTATTGCTATTAACTAAATAATCAAAATCGGGATTAAAGACATTGGTGAGGAGCAGAGGGGTACTATGGTCTGCTTGTAGTAAGCGTTGCACTTTGTTGATGGGAATGGCGTTGTTGAAGCCCGTTGGGGTACCCCACATCGAATACAACTGCACAGATCCATTGACACCGATAACGCTTTTTCCTTTATAGAGTGCGCCTCCGCTGCTTCCCGGGGCTATTTGGGCAGTGTGCCGTATGAGGTATGGATTACCACGGTCATCCCTCAATATCTGGCTTACTTGTCCCTTTGTCATATTAAGCCCCATCGCTTCGGGGTTCCCAACGGCAAGGACCTCATCTAGTTCCTGCACCCGATCGGAATCGCCGCGCCTGACCGTGGGAAATTCATTTTGCCCGCTGATCTTGAGCACGGCGAGATCATTGACAGGGTCATATACTTTGATATGGTGGATGTCGTAACGAGCGCCGTTAGCGAATACAGCTACACCTTGTAAGGCCCTTTGGGCGACATGATAGTTCGTCACGATCGTTCCGTCGCTCTGAACGATGAATCCGCTGCCACACCATGCTGCTTGGACAATCTTTGTTCCCTCACCGGTAATTTCGCCGTTTTCCACTCCGCCAGGAAAAACGAAGCCTGACATCCTAAGACACACGTTGATTTTTTTTAATTCTTCTGGCGAGAGGAACTGCGCCCCTCCAGATAATGGAAGGACAAAGACGGCGACAACAAGAAACCAGACCAATACACACCATTTTTTGCTATGTTTCATAACAAAAACCTCCTTCCTCACATATATTTAGTTGTGAAATTTAGTGAAATTTGTCCGAAAGACTGATAGAACTACACATATATTTATAAAAAAGTCAAGAAAAATCCACAAATGTTTCCTTACTCCCCATCGTAGCCTTCTAATTGTCACCCCTTTTCCCTATGTACCCAGAAGCTTTTTATCAGTATCAGGGCAGGAGATGGCGTCTCGCGCAAGACAGCTTTTACAGCATCTCTTCAAGGATCTCTGTTGTATCCTTGACAAATTGAGGGCAGAGGGTGGTAAAAAGTCCCTTCTCGCTTGCTGCCGTCCGTTCCTCGGGATTACTCAGGTCATAGCCGAGCAATTCCCTACAGAGTAAAGAACTATGACGAGATTTGAACCTTTTGACAAACTCTCCCACCATTTTATATGTCTTTTCACGGGCTCCCTCATCCCCGGCCTTTGTCTTGCCGTATTTCAAACCGATGACCATCAAGGCACCAGTTACGGCGCCGCACGTTTCCCCCATACGCGCCATCCCGCCCCCGAAGGCCCCGGCAACCCGAAGAGCCAATTCTCGCTCAAGGCCAAACTGATCTCCAAAACTGGAGAGCACGGCTTGTGCTCACGAGAACCCGTCACGAAAGGTCGAGATTGCCTCTTCTGCATGCTTCATACATCACCTCAGAGTCTAAATTTCCTGCTCTTATAATAACTAAAAACCGATTCATAACGCAAAATAAAAATGTTCCCCTTTTTTTCTGATTGACGAGTGGATACAATAATACTGATATGGAGAAAAGACCACCAAGGTCGCCAAAGCGAAGCAGCACAACCTCAAGGGGGCTGATTTTTTTATTTCTCGAGGAAGAGGCTTTAGCCCCCTTTGAATAAGAGCCAGTAAAGAGACAAAAAAAGATCCGGCAGAAGATCCTTTCAGGACATAGACGATATCGAGAAATTAGTCAAGGTGCTGCAACAGCTGGCGGACAGAGGGAATAGAGTTGCCGGCATCAAGGACAACCTGGAGGTGATCAGGGAGGCCAATTACATCATCAACCTGGGTCTTGAAGGAGAAGCAGCGGAGGGGCATAGCGTCGCCTAAAACAACCTAAACCTCAAGGGAATCATAAAAGGAAAAATTAGATACCGCTCGGTTTCCGAACGAGTTTTTATCCTCTATAGACCTAGTCCGAGGAGATAATCTCCACCAATTCGACCTCAAACGTCAGATCCTGCCCTGCCAAGGGATGGTTGGCGTCCAAGGTCGCGGACTGTTCTGATATATCCGTCACCGTCACCTTAATGGGTGGCCCCTCTGCCTGGCGCAAGACGAGCGGTTGTCCGATCTCCAAGGTGAGGTCATCCGGAATATTTTCCTTGTCGACCTCCACGGCCAGATCATCCCGATAGGAACCATATGCCTCTTGAGCAGCAATCTCGACGGTCTTAGAATCACCCACGCTCATTCCGATCACGGCCTTTTCGAAACCAGGTATAACCTGTCCTGATCCTACGGTCAGTTCCAAAGGCTCCCTGTCCTGAGAGGAGTCGAATATGCGTTCATCCTTGAGTTTGCCGGTATAATGGACCTTAACGGTATCCCCTTCTTTTGCCTTTGTTGTGGTTTTTTTCTCTTTCGGCATTTTCCCTCCCCTTTCTTTTCTTTATCCTCGTACTTTTAGGAACCGTTATGTATTATAGCCTACCCTATACCCCCTGATTTGTCAAAAAACGCAACCATTAAGAAGTGAGTCGAACAAGTTACTGAATAACGACGGCGCCCGCAGGGCGCCGCGCATTAGTTTTAAATTCATTGCCAAGCTGAGCTGTTAGCTCAACTCGGCATTAGCGCCGCCGTCACCCATCATCTCTTTCTTTTTTCTCTACGACCGGTTACGCCGTTCGCGCCTGGCTGTGGTAATAGGCGGCGCGAACAAAAAGCTACTCTCTAATTGCAATGGCGTATAATCATCATCTGATCTTAAGAGGTAGACAAAAGGGGAGTAAAGTCAATCAGTGCCTTATACGTCTCCCCTCTCTTATCGGAGTAGAAGGACTTTGTGAGATCGACTTCACTCCCCTTGCATGGTTTTCGTACTTTAAGCCATAGGGGGTAGGGTATGAAGCACATAGCTTCATACCCTACTATGATAATGTTATTTTATTACTTCTTACTTAATAATCAACTCAACTCGGCGGTTCTGGGAACGGCCTTCTTCTGTATCATTGGAGAAAGCCGGACGCGTCTCTCCATAACCGGTCATCGTCAATCGTTCAGCCGCAATACCATTCGCAACTAAATAATCATACACTGATTTAGCCCTTCTTTCCGAGAGGGCCTGATTATACGCTTCACTCCCGAGGCTACAGGTGTGGCCTGCGAGATTAACCTTCATATTGGGGTTTGCCTTTAAACTTGGTATTTGTTGGTCCAAAACCGCCCGGCCTTCTGAGGTGAGTTCAGACGAGTCAAAAGCGAAATGTACCCCACCGGTGAGGACAACAGTCCGACATAGTTCCGCTTCCTTAGCCATTTGACGGGCCTGGGCGAGCAGGGCCAAACCCTCTTCTGTATGACACGCCCAATAGGCCAAAACACCTTGCTTAGCCAGCTCCTTGGCCTTGGCAAGCTTCTCGGGACAGCTCTTGGCTCCCGGAGACTGCTCCGCCTTGGCAATAGCTGCCTCTGTCTCATCAAAGTCTTTAGGGTAAGCTAGTGCCTTATTGGGAACCCCAAAGTATGAAGTTTTGGCATAGGATGCCATCGGCATGAGACACAAGGCAACCGCCACCAGCCCTAATGTGAGTACTACTAGTGTTTTCCTCATATGACCCTCCTTTTAATTGTGAAAAGGTTTAAAATAGGACTACTTATACTTCTACATAACATACCTTGAAAGTCCTGTAAATAGTTTTTTCATACGGCCTGAAACGTTTTTCTGACACAATTTTTCCGCGGACCATGGGATACTCTTTATATATGTTGTTTAATGAGTACCGAAACCGACAAAAAGGTTCAAAATTTATTTTCTTATGCTTTGAGATTGATATGAGATTTTTGTTATCTCATAGAGAAAAATCCTATCCCCCCTCATCCTGCTTTTTTTGATAGCGAATCAGCCCTTCGAAAAAAGAGAGAGAAACATGTTTGTCACCTTTCTTTTCGATGCGCAGGAAGAAGGCAAATCGGGTAGAAGAAGACCCAGGCGAGGTCCTGCGGCGATAGAGTCCCCACAGTAGGTCCGTGAAGGTCGCTCCTTGGGGGGAGCGAGTATGTCGATAGACCCACGAGAGGGGATAGATGTTGCGCTCCATTCCATCATCATGGAGTGGGAGGAGGGGAAAGATAACGAAGCTCACTCCACCCTCTAATCCTCGGCGATAGTCGAAGAGGGGCCAAAGATTGGTATCCAGGGCCTCCCTCCCCGTTTTCCTCTCCTTTACTATCCGATACTTGTTAATGAGGAGAAAACGACGGACGACTTCCTCTTCGGCCTCCATGATGTCCCATTCGTATTTGTACAAGGGCCACAGGCAATAGAAGCGCTTCTTGTGTTCCTCATCCCTCATCCGGAAGAGGGGAAATATCTGCCATTCTCGTACTCCCTCTCCTTTTACCAGCGTCACAAAAGGCCAAGGTATTTCCCACTTTTCGAAGGATGAATCATAGGCCCATTGGTGGAAGAAGAGGGGAGGGATGAAGATGTCAACCCTTCCCCTGGGAGAACGGACCGTGGCGTACAGGGGGAGATAAAATCGCTTACTCACGGGGTTATCGGTGTTGAGGTATTCATCGATATAGGCGTAACCAGGCCAGAGTACAAACCCCTTTTTGTATTCCCCCTCCCTCTCCTTGTGCCCCCACAGGGGCCAGACATACAAACCCTCGGCCGCACCCCCGAAGCGCGAGAACAAAGGCCACGGAGTTCGCCAGGTAATTTCCCCTTCATTCTCGATGCGTGAATAGAGGGGCCAAAGGTAAAATGCTATCTTGTCCCGCCCGAACCTCTCCTTGAGCCGCCCGGCAATGGGGAAAAATCCACCATATCGCTCTCCTTCATCGGTCCGGCCCCAAAAGGCGGTCAAGAATGAAGAGGCCCGTTCTCGCCGTTCGGGTGTAGATGAGGTCATTTCATCCCTGAGGAGGCTCAAGGGGACTACGTAGATCTTGCTGTCCCCCTCGCTGCGTTGATACTTTCCCAGGGGGTATAAAAATTCCCACCGCCAGAGCTCCTGCGAAGGGTGTGAGGTGAGATACATGAAGGGACGGATACCCCACTCGGTCCCCCGTTCATCATGTTCCCACGTGAAGATGGGGCCGAAGATTTCCAACTCTTTCTCCCCCTCGGAGGCATAATAGGAAAAGAGGGGCCATATCCCGAAATCTTCAGCCTTGGCAGGGGAGAGATAGAAAGAACAAAGGAGGATTACGAAGAAAAGACTGAAAAGGGCTTTACGAGGCAAAGGGCTTTTCCCGCCGATTAGAAGAAAAGACCCAACAGGGCCCCCAGGGTGGTAATGGGGGTCTGCTCCTGCACCCCTTCTGCGGCCTTTTGCATCTTCCTCATGGTCTTTTCGGCCTCATTGTAGAATGTCTCATCGGTCATGAGCTTTCCTAACGTCCCTTCCCCTTCCTTCATCTTACCGGTGATATCCTCCAGGTTGGCGACGATGTTGTTCACCTTACCTTTATTCTGCTGGACTACGTCGTTCAGCCCTGCACTCGCACCTTGGAGGTTACCGATGATCTCCTTGATCGCCACCCGACCCTCTTCTCCACCGATGGCCTCCTGCAGAGATCTGCCGAGATCGGCCATGCCGCTGGCGGCAGATTCCAACGAGGCGAAGAGCTGATCCATATCAGGTGCTGCTTGCGCATTAATAATCGTCCCTCCTGGGGGTAGTAACGGGGCTTCTGGAGAACCCGGTTTAACCTCAATATATTTATCCCCCAGGACACCATGGGTCTTGATAGTCGCTTCAGCATCCTCGTGGAGTTGGACCTGACCGATCTTCATCCAAACCTTGGCCATGCCCCCCTCCAATCCGATATCTTCCACCCTTCCCACAGGGACACCGGCCACCTCCACATTGGCATTGACCACCAAGCCTGAGACCGAGGGGAAGAGGGCTGTGTAGGTTTCTCCTCTCAACCGTTCCAGCCTGCTCACCCTAAAAGACATAAAAAACAGCAGAATAATCCCCACAAGCACCAGGATCCCCACCTTTGCCTCAGTACTGATCTTGCCTCCCGTCATTATTTCACCTCCTTTTCTTCTCCCCGCGACATGAAGACTTGAACCACGAAGTTTGAAGACCTCCTAAAGGCGCGGGGGGTACCTTCCTCTATAATCCGCCCCTCATGCAACATGGCTATCTTATGAGCGATATGAAAAGCGGTATGGATATTATGGGTGATGACCACAAAGGTCCTCCCTAATTTCCGCTGAGTTTCTATGATGAGATCCTCTATTGCTGCTGCCATGGGAGGGTCGAGACCGGCGGTAGGCTCGTCGAAGAGCACGATCTCCGGGTCCAATACCAGTGCCCGAGCCAGGCCCACCCTCCGTTTCATACCACCGCTGAGTTGGGCAGGCATCTTCTTTTCCTCTCCGGGGAGTCCTACCTGCTCCAGTTTTTGGGCCACAATCCTGCTGATATCCTTTTCGCTGAGCTTGGTATGTTCACGCAGCGGAAAGGCCACATTTTCTTCCACATTCATGGAATCAAAGAGCGCCGCTTCCTGAAAGAGCATCCCGAATTTCTTTCTCATTTCGTTGAGGTCTTTATCTCCCAGTCTTGTGATGTCGAGCCCATTTATCCAGACCTTCCCTCTATCAGGCCTCATCAGTCCGATAATATGTTTCAGCAGTACACTCTTTCCAGCTCCGCTGCGGCCCAAGATGACCGTCGTCTTCTCTAGGGGGATATGGAGGTCTACCCCCTGAAGAACCTTCAACGCACCAAAAGATTTATGTAAACCCCTGATTTCTATCATTTAAAACATCGCCGCCGTTAAAAGATAGTTGGCCATCAAGATAACGATAGCCGACAGGACCACACTCTCGGTAGTAGCCCTGCCAACCCCCACCGCCCCTCCGGTCGTGGTGTATCCTTTATAACACCCAATGATGGAGAGGATGAGGCCGAAGACGAGGGCCTTAATGACGCCATGGTAAATATCATCTAACGCTACATATTTCTCCATATTTGCCACATAGGACCCGGCATTGATCCCCAGGACTGTCACCCCCATAAAGTACCCCCCGACGATGCCCACAAAGTCGGCGATGATCGTCAACATAGGAACCACCACGATGCTTGCCAATACGCGTGGGACAATAAGGTACTTGACAGGATTTATCGCCATAGTGAAGAGGGCGTCAATCTGTTCAGTAATCCTCATGGTACCGATCTCCGCAGCCATGGCAGACCCTGCCCTCCCTGCAACCATAAAGCTGGTGAGCACCGGGCCCAATTCCCTGGTCATACTCAAGGCTACAGCAACTCCCACCATGGTCTCTGCCCCAAAGCCTCTAGTGGCATGAAAGGACTGGAGGGCCAAGACCATACCAGTAAAGGTTCCCGTAAGGACTACCACCAAGACAGACCGCACCCCAACCCGATCCATTTGTTGAAAGAGGAGATCCAAACGAAACGGGGGGGAAAAGGACCAGCGAATGGTATCCAGTAGGAGGAGCAACATTCTCCCCATTTCATCGATGTATTTTGCTACCTTTTCCCCTACTATATTGACGGTCTTCCACACCTTCCGCATAGGCTATCCTTTATAGATACGCTGGACCCGTTTCCCCACCGAGCAGAGGATCTCGTAAGAATTGGTTCCGATCCACTCCCCGATCTCTTCGGGGGTTATCTCGTCTCCCAATTGGCCCCCCATCAGCACCACCTCTTCCCCTACCTCAACACCGGAGATGTTCGTCACATCCACCATGGTCCAGTCCATACAGACCCTCCCGACCACAGGTGTTCTCTTCCCCTTGACCAAGACCTCCCCTCGATTCGATAGAAGACGATTGTACCCATCGGCATACCCAACCGGGATGGCGGCGATGAGGCTGGGGCGCTGGGTGACGAAGGTTCGCCCGTAACTGATGGGATACCCTGTGGGGACCTTTTTTAGGTCCGCAATACGGCTCTTCCAGCACATCACTTGCCGTAGGGAAACCTTATCCCTCAATGAGGTGGAGGGGTAAGACCCATAGAGCATGATTCCCGGACGTACCACGGTGAATTGGGCGGCAGGAAGATTAACCACGGCTGCACTGTTGGCAATGTGATAAAAAGGGGGATGTATGCCCAATTTTTTCATTTCCTCTATAACTTGTAGGAATCTCCTCAATTGTTCTTCGGCATAAGAAGCACTCTTTTCATCCGCCGTAGAGAAGTGGGAGGCGATCCCTTCTATCTCTAGGTTCTCCAATTTCCGAACGTGGTTCACGAAGGCAGGGACTTCCTCAAAGAGCACCCCGATCCTTCCCATTCCGGTATCCACCTTTATGTGGATGGGGACCTTAATACCCCTTGCGCTGGCCGCGGCGGCGAGGACCTCGGCGATATCCCAGCGATAGAGCATGGGGGTAAGGTGATAATCTAAGGCCGCTTCCACCTCCTCCTGATAGACACCGCTCAGGACGAGTATCGGCTTTTTTATCCCCCCGTTTCTCAATTCTATCCCTTCCTGCACCGTAGCCACCCCGAGGAAGTCGGCACCTAATTCCTCCAATCGTTTAGATACGGGGATGGCTCCATGACCGTACGCATCGGCCTTTACCACCGCCAAAAACTTGACCGTAGGATAGGTAAGCTGACGCAATTGATGATAGTTATGGTCAAGTGCCCCTAAATCTATCTCTGCTGTGGTCATAGTGGATACAGGGACATATAGGACAACAGTTGCTCTACTGAAATAGCCCCCACCGTTTCGTTAAAATTAGCACCTATTATTGGTTATTGTCAACCACCCCGTCACCCTCGGCCCACCTTGCCTTTTGTCCGGTTCGATGATATCGTTTAAGTATTACCAACAGACAATGATGTGGTCTGATGCGCGTCGGCATTCCTAAAACCTTAATGTATTACAAACTCTTTCCCCTTTGGAAGACCTTTTTGCAGGAATTGGGGATTGAGGTAGTGACCTCCGATGGAGCGGTTCAGCAGATTGTGCGAACGGGTGTTCCCTTCTATGAGGACAGTTGTCTCCCCCTAAAATTGTTGATCCCACACTCCAAAAGTTTAGAGGGCAAGGTAGACGCCCTTTTTCTCCCCCGCCTGATCAGCCTGGAAGGACACTATATACTTTGCCCCAAATTCCGAGGGGCCCCTGATGTGCTGCGATTGGCCTTGAAGGATAACCTGGAGATTTGGGATGGAGTAATAGATCTGCGACAGGGAAAACGGGGGCTCAATGGCTTTTTCTTCGATGTAGCGAAGAGAACGGGAATTGATTCTAAAAAGGTTCGGCAGGCATACCAAGTCGGTGAAGCGTCTTACAAAGCGTTTAGTAGAGAACTAACCGACAGGATAAATCGCCTGAAGGCTGAAGAAATCTTTGAGCTTGAAATTCCACTCCCCCTAGATGCTGAAGATAACCATAGATATACGGTGGCTTTTATTGGCCGCCCTTATAATCTCTTTGATCCCTTCCTTAACAAAGACCTTCTTACGCTGGCCAAGAGATTGGAGGTAAAGGTACTTACCTCACATATCATACCCGTGCATGAAAGGGAGAAGAGGGTCTCCCCTCTCTCTAAAGAGATTTACTGGGAGACCTCACGGGAGATCGTGGGGAGCATCCTCTATTTCGCCGAGCAGGGGGGCATCGACGGGATTGTTTTGGTTACCTCCTTTAAATGTGGCATCGATGCCCTGATGCAGGAGTTTATAAAGAGGACGATAGGGAAGAACAAAAAAAGGATCACACCCTTCATGACCCTTACCTTGGATGAACATGCTACTGTGGAAGGAATCAGGACTCGCCTTGAGGCCTTTCTTGACCTGATCGACCAGAGGAAGAACGATGAGGGGTGACAAGAGAGTCGTCATTACCGGCATGGGGGTCATTTGCTCCACGGGAGAGACTGTTGAGGAGTTTCTCGTTTCTCTTAAGGAAGGAAGACGGGGGATCAGGGAGATTACTCTCTTTGATGTTGCTGGGTACCCTTCACAGGTGGCGGCCCAGATCGAAGGTTATGACCCCCTGAAATTTTTCGATACGAGAGAGCTGCGCCGCCTCTCACGGGTTGATCAGTTCGTCCTCATCGCCGCCCAGGAAGCCTTTGCGGATGCCGGTCTAGGGCCTCGTAAAGAAAATGGGGAACGTATCGGGGTATGTCTTGGGGTTGGGGCAGGTGGTATGCTCTCTGCCGAAACGTATCACCGCCAACTTCTTGATGGGAAAAGACCGAGGCCGTCGCTCCTTCTCCCCTTCGTCCCCAGCTATGCTACCGACCGGTTGGCCGAACGACATCACCTACAGGGACCTCGGATGAGCATTACCACCGCCTGTAGTTCTTCTGCTACCTCCATTGCCTATAGTGCTGAACTGATTCAACAGGAGGAGGTTGATATAATGGCCTGTGGAGGTGGGGAGGCCCTCAGCGAGCTGACCTTCGGCGGGTTCTGTTCTTTGAAGGTCATGGACTCCCGTCCATGCCTTCCCTTCGACGCCCGACGTCAAGGGCTTTCCTTGGGAGAGGGGGCAGCCGTACTGATCCTCGAGGAAAGAGAGAGGGCCGTGGGGAGGGGGGCGAACATATATGGGGAACTCCTGGGCTACTCCCTTGGGGGGGAGGCCTTTCATATCACTGCGCCGGAAGAGACAGGAAAAGAGGAGGCGAGGATTATGAGAGAGGCCCTCCAAGATGCCGGGCTCAAACCTCAAGAGGTTGACTATATTAACGCGCATGGCACCGGGACTATACTCAACGACCAGGTGGAGACTCTGGCTATTAAAGAGGTGGGGGGGGAGGATGTCTATCAGACCCCTGTAAGCTCTACCAAGTCGATGATCGGGCACTGTTTGGGGGCCGCAGGGGGATTAGAGGCAGTGGCTTCTTTGTTGACCATCCAGCACCAACTGATTCCCCCTACCGCCGGATTTGAGCACGGGGATGAAATCTGCGATCTTGATTATGTTCCCCAACCCAGGAGTGGAGAGGTAGAGGTCGTTTTATCCAACTCTTTCGCCTTCGGAGGCAACTGCACAACTCTGATCTTCGGGAAAGGGGATCTCTAAGCCGTATGGGGACGGTCGTGATTACAGGAGTGGGGGTGATTAGCCCCGTGGGTATTGGGAAGGATGACTTCTGGAAGGGTTTGTGTGAGGGGCGAGATGGGATTGGGGAGATCACGACCTTTGACACGACACCCTTGCGGTCGAAGAAGGGGGCCCTGGTAAAAGGATTTACTCCCAAGGCCTTCATCCCACCCTTGAAGATTAGGAGATTGGACCGGGCCAGCCAATTTGCCATCACCGCCGCACAGATGGCCTTGGAGGATGCGCGTCTCACTATCGGTGAGGATGTCGCCCCAGAGCGGACCGGGATCATCCTCGGCTCCGGCTTCTGCGGCTTAGTCAATTCCGAGGCCTTTCACCGGGGCCAAGTGTTGCGGGGGCCCGGTGACCTCAATCCTATTCTCTTCCCCAATACCGTACCCAATGCAGCAGCGAGCAACGCCTCTATCGAGCTGGGGATAAAAGGTCCCAACAGTACCGTGGTCCAGTCCTTCTGCACGGCTGAGGCGGCCTTTCTCTTCGCCTGCCGACAATTAATAGCCCACAAGGCAGACGTTTTTGTGACCGGTGGTGTCGACGAACTGAGTCCTATGTTATATCGAGGGTGGAATGAACTACGCCAAACGGCATGGGATACAGGCGAGGGGGAGAAGAGCGCCCCCTATGACCTTAAGAGAAATGGATTTGTCCCTGGAGAGGGGACCGGGATTATGATCCTGGAGCGGGAAGTGGATGCCCTTCGGAGGAAAGCGCTGGTCTATGGTCAGATCCTCGGATTTGGCATAGCTGGTAGCGCAGCACATCCAGCCGAAGGGGTGGCGCGCGCCATATCAGGTGCCTTGAAACGAGGGGGGATGAAAACGATTGATTTCATCGATGGCGCGGGGAACTCATCCCCTCGATTGGATGCCGTGGAGACTGAAGGGCTCATGCTCGCCTTGCCCCATCACGTTCGCGACATACCCGTTAGTTCCATCAAGTCAATGGTAGGAGAAGGGATCGCCTCAGGGGGGATGAGGATAGCCGCAGATCTCCTCGCCATGGAACATGGGTTCATCACTCCGACCATCAATTATGAATATCCCGATCCCCTTTGTGGTCTAAGGATTGTAAGAGAGGGCCTGAAGGCTCCGGTCAAGACCATATTGCACACCGGGATCTCACTGGATGGGACGTATATGGCCATCCTCCTCGGGAGGACTGATGGAGTTTCTTGAGTCGCCGCAGAACGCCTTTGTGATCTTTACTCTCTTGCATTTCACTATCGGGAGGGCTTTCTCCGTGGTCTTTGCCATCATCAACCACCTTCCTCTCTATTTTTATCTCCCCCTGGCCTGGGGGTACGACTACGTCCAGATACCGGTATACGGTTTTATTTTGGAGCGATCCTCCCGCATCCCCTTCCTGCGCTGGATGGGGAGACGGGCAAAGCAGGCCTCGGAGACTTGGCAGAAGAAAAAACTTGTACAGAGGGTCTCCTCATGGGGGAACGTGGGGATCGTCGTACTGTGCGCCCTTCCGATCAGGGGGTTTGGGATTCTTTCAGCCACGGTGCTCACCTATCTTCTGGGTAAAGATAGGGTAAAGGGTACGGTCCTCCTGATGATAGGATCTTTGCTGGGCATCTCCCTGATCCTGGGTGCAACGAAAGGTGCAATAGATATATGGTGGATCCTGAAGGGAAAATGAGAAAAATGGAAGGGGCCTTGCCCCATCGCTATCCTTTCCGAATGATTGATCGGATGGTGGAACTGGAACCTGGTCGCAGGGCCGTAGCAGTAAAGGCGGTCAGCCTCGAGGACTTTTTCCTTGAAGGGCACTTTCCTCATGACCCTTGTATGCCCGAGGCCCTCATTGTGGAGGCACTAGCCCAGGCCGGCGGGATCGCTATGCTGAGCGCAAAAGAAGAAGGGATAGGATTCCTGGTAAAAGTGGAGGAAATGCAATTTCACAAGACCGTTAGACCCGGCGCCCAACTTACCCTCTCTGCCGAAGTGGAATTCAGCTTCGGGGAGATGGCCAAGGTACGGGTCAAAGCCGAATCAGAGGGGAAAACCGTGGCCCAGGGGATCGTGGTCTTGGCAGCGGGGAAACGATGATCGCCGAAAAGAGGATACCTGAAGCAAGTCCCCTCGAAGATGAATCCTTGACGGAATACTACAGCCGCATGGCCAAGCGGCACATGAAGTTCCCCGTCAAGAGGGTACTTGGCAGGATACGTGCTCAGGGTGTTGAGCGCGGGGTCGCCCTCGATGTAGGCACAGGTCCGGGCATCTTTCCCCTGGAAATTGCAGCAAACCTGCCGGAGATGGAGTTTGTTGCAATCGATCTCTCCCCAGCCATGATACAGACGGCCCAAGCCAATGCCCGGGAAAGAGGATTGGAGGACAGGGTGCATTTCCAGATAGGTTCCGCCTATGCTCTTCCTCTAAAAGATAAGAGCGTCGATTTGGTCATCTGCGTGCATACCATGCACCATCTCGAGGACCCCCTCGTTTTCTTTAACGAGGCGGCGCGGGTCTTGAGGGAGGGTGGGAAATGTGTTATCGTAGATCTTCGACGGGATTCACCAAAGCCACTTGCCCTATTCTTTGATTTCTTGTGGCGCATTATAATCAGGGAAAAGAAGGCACGGGATGGGCTGTGGAACTCTCTCAAGGCCGCTTTTACCGTAGAAGAGTGCGAAAGGATGTTGCGGCGCTCGGTCCTCCCGCCCTGTAGGATCTATTCTCAGGCCATTGAGATGTGGATTGAATCGTATTGAACCATACGTGGGTTTACGGGTACTCAATATAAAAAAAGGAGGGAAGTAATTATGAAAAACTTAGGAATTATCCAGCCTATCATAGTATTGATGGCTTTGGTAGCAATCATCCTTTTACCGATTGGAGGCATAACGCAAGCAGAAACGCCGCTATTAAAGGATTATCAAGTGGTAGAGGTTCAACCGTTTGAGGTACCTCTTAATGTACCCGCCCCGGATACGGCTGGCCGAGATTTAGCTTATGAGATCATATATCAGATCATGAGGTACAGTGATAAGTTTAACCTCTTCGAAATGGTGATCATGGAAGGCGCACAAAAAGTACCCGCTGGTAAAAAGGTCCTCTTGGTAAAGGGAAAAATTACTGCCTACTCCAATAAGGGTACCTGCGCGGCAACCTTTCAGTTTGTGGACAAGGCAAGCGGCCAAGTCCTCCCTGTGCAAGAGACCGAGGCGAAAGGATTTACATTCCGGGTGGCAAACTATATTGCCCAGGTCATTTATAAGTATACGGTAGGGGGAAAGTAATTAAAAAAATACATTTTTAAGGAGGGAAGAGATATGAAGATGAAGAGATTGTTAGGAATTTTAGGGGTAGTGGTGATGATTTTTGCGTTCAGCAGTATGGCCGTGTCGAAAGAACTTCTTTTCGGGGACTATAATGCCGTTGTGGTCCAGGAATTTGAGGTACCCTCTCATGTTCCTGCCCCTGACATGTCAGGCGACCAGCTTACTGAAAACATCGTCTACCAGATCCGCAGATATGCCCAGCGCTATGGTATCTTTGAGATAATTATCAAAGAGGGGTCTGCAAAGGTCCCTGCGGATAAAAAAACACTGCTTATCAGAGGAGAGGTGACGGAGTACACCAGACCGACGGTGGGAGGAAGGATTGGACGATCCTTCATCCCCTTTGGGGAACATACCGGGACCGCTTACTTCGCGGCCAACTACCAATTTATCGACCAAGCAACCGGGCAGGTAATCCATAAGGAGTTTCTGAGGACCAGCTCCACCGGTGACAACGATACAGTAGACTATGCTATGTTGAGAAATGCCGAGGCAGCAGCCAAGATTATGTATCGGCTTGAGAAATAACGACGGTATCGCTGAGCTTCAGCAGGGAAAGGATACAACGTAAAATATAAACGGGTGTGTGGAGTTCGTACGCACCTGGGTGTTACCTTTAATACAGTTGCGTAGCCAAAGTCCACTGATCATGAGTGGCGAAAAGGAGGATACAGCTACGTAGATTACAAGCTGGATCTTCCTTTATTACTATCCTGAATAGAGAAGTATTGACGGTCATTTACTCTGTTGAGATAAGGGAATATTGCGACAATGCCCATGCTGATACTGCCCATACTTACACCGGCTACGCTATGATCGCACGCGAGAGAAAAGCGGAGTGGATTGTCTGTCCTCTCTGTTCAGAAAAGGCAGCGAAGAGACGCCACCAAGAGGGCGATTACTGCATGGTCCCCCACCTGAAGTGCGGCTTTGTCTGTCAAAATCCCCGGCCGTGAGAGACCATGTGAAAGATAGCGATCGCAGACACAGCAGTTACCAGGAAAAGTCAGGCATTCTTTCCGGCGGCAGCTTAGATTATACCACTATATTTCTCATAGCGGCTTCAACTGGTTCCAAGGCGCGTAACAAGGCATTCGGCATCCGCCTGCCGCTTCTCGGATATCCAGCCATCAGCTTGGCGATGATCGCTTCCCTGACGCCGGATCTGTTCACTATCCGTCTCATAGACGAGGCCCATGAACCTATTCCGTATGGTCGCGACTGCCAGTTGGCCTTGATTGTCGGACTGACCCACCACATGCCGAATGTGTATTACATTGCCGATCGTCTGCGCTCCGAGGGGACGAAGGTAATATTGGGGGGATTTCATGTAACGGCCCTGCCGGACGAGGCCCTAGAACACGCCGATTCCGCCATTCTTGGAGAGGCCGAAACCGTATGGGAAGAGATTCTCGATGATTTTTCCCGAGGGAGCTTAAAGAAAAAATATATCGGTCAGGCAACGGACCTGTCACACCTTCCGGACATGAGGCGTGACCTGCTCAATAGAAAATTCTATCATCCAGGGGAAATTATTGAAACGAGCCGCGGCTGTGCAGTCGGATGTATATTTTGCGGCGTCCAGAATTTTTTCGGGAGAAGGTACAGGGGACGGCCGCCTGAAGCCATTCGCAAGGAACTGATGGCCGTCTTCGGGCCTAGACCACCACAGACCAAATGGAAAAACTGGCTGGCACAACACTGGCATCCTGACATCCCCTATTTTATCGAAAGGCGTCTCCTCTATGTGATGGATTCCAATTTTGTCTCTGATTTCAGTCATGCCCGGGCCATATTGCAGGTCTTTAAGGACTGCGATATCAGGTGGTACGGCCATGCAAGCTTTAACCTCACACGGGATGAGTCTATGCTGGATTTGATGGCCGAATCAGGCTGTATTGGCGTAAACATCGGCTTCGAATCGCTCTCGCAAAAGACAATTGATTCTATGCGTAAGTTCCCGAACCGGACAGCTGAATATGCCGATTCTATTCGTCGCCTTCACGAACGTGATATCGGTGTCATGGGTACCTTCATCGTCGGATTCGATGAAGAGACCCCCGCAGTTTTCGACCGGATCGCTGAATTCGCCATTGAAAACCGTCTAGAGACCGCTTTTACGCTGATCCTTACGCCTCTGCCCGGCACTCCACTGTATGACCAGATTGAATCCCAAGGAAGGATTTTCAGCCGTAATTGGAGCGATTATGATCACGGCTCAGTAACGTTTTTTCCCCACAAGATGACCCCTGAACAGCTCCACTGGGGGATGAGATCAGCGTGGAGAAAAATCTATGCATGGCGGGGCATCTGGAAAAGGATCATGGAAAAACCTCGTGTTCGACCGTTCTTTTATTTACCGGTCAACATCGGATTTCTCCGGTGCACCCGTCTGATCTGCTCCGAAAAACTTTGGCCCCCACCCAAAACAGAGGAGGCACACATATCCGTTAAGGAGAATACAGGCCATGCATAAGTATAAGTATATGCAATGCCTTTGACGCCAATGATATGCTATGCTTTCAGGAGGAGATAGAGTGGAGTGGCTTGCATGCTCCCTCTGTTCATCAAAGGAACAGAAGAAACTCCACCAGGAAGGCGATTATTGCATGGTCCGCTGCCTGAGGTGCGGCTTCATCTATCAAAATCCCCGCCCCTCTCAGCAGGAACTATTACAGGCTTATCAAATCTACCTGCCTGAAGGGGATGAAGCGATCGAGGGGTGGGGAACGATGATGGAGCCGGTATTCCAAAAAGGGGCGAATCTCATCGAGCGCTCTTTGCCTTCTGGAAAACTGTTGGATGTGGGGACAGGATACGGCTTTTTTCTTGCCTTGATGCAGTCCAGGGGGTGGGAGGTTATGGGGCTGGAGGTCTCCTCCACAGGGGCAGACTATGGCCGCAAACGTTGGGGACTATCCATCCTTAATCAGCCGTGGGAGGAGACTTCTTTTCATAATGAAGAATTTGACGTGGTCACCGCCTTTTATGTTGTCGAGCACCTTCCCGACCCCTTGGCCTTCTTTAGTGAGGTCCACCGGATATTGCGGCCTGGTGGGATGATTCTGGTGCGCTATCCCCATACTACCCCCATCAAAAATATCCTCTCCCTCATGAGGATCAAGAATGATCTGTACCATCTCCCCTTTCATCTCAGCGACTTCTCGCCCAGAATCATGCGCTGGGCTTTGGAGAAGAAAGGCTTTACAGGCATTAAGACCGTTATCGGAGGGTTCACGACCCCATCCAATCTGAGTGGCAAATGGGCAGGTTTCATCTTTGGTAACCTGGCGGAGACCCTCTATCGGCTCTCACGAGGACGGATCTTATTACCCGGGGTGAGCAAGACAACCATTGCACGAAAGGTGACACCATGAGAAAAGCTACTATTACTATCTTTTTATTGCTGTTTTTCTTTTTTGTTTCCCTGGTGGTCCCTTCTTGGGCCAAGCAGGAGAGTAAGGATGTTGCTCCTATCTTGGAACAACTCAAAAAGGCCCAGGAGTCTTTAGAGGACTTCACCGCCGACATCAAACAGGTAAAGATTTCCTCACTCTTCAAGGAGCCGGTGGTCTCTCATGGTAAGATGCGATTGAAGCAGCCCAATCAGCTATGGGTGGAGATGTACCCCCCCTATCCCAACGTAACGGTCTTAAACAAAGGCGTCCTCCTGATTTACTTCCCTGAGGAGCGGGTGGTCCAGCGCTATCAGGTCGCCGGCAACCCCGTTTTGGCCAAATGGCTCCTCTTTTTCCAAAACCCCATCGAGACCCTGGGGAAGAAGATATGGCTACAGGAGGAGAAAGAGGATGAAGTAGTGCTGGGCATAGAGCCTGCAGAAGATCTCGCAATCTTTCAAGAGATTCGAATCTCCATTGATACATCAAACTGGATGCCGAAAAGATTGGAATTGAAGGAGAAGAGTGGTGATCGCACTATTACGAACTACCTCAACGTCAGGACAAACGTTGGTATCCCGGATTCCTCCTTTCAACTTCGGCTCCCCCCTGATGTTGAGATTATCGAGCCGATGAGGCGTTAAGGAAGCATGGAGAGGTCCAGTATTAAGATTTTCCCCATGATAGTATTTTTATTGGAGGCCTAAAACTGTGCGCAAGAGGCGAGTGGTAGTCACCGGCATGGGTGTCGTAACCGCCGTGGGGAACGATGTCCCCACCTTCTGGCAATCCTTGAAAGAAGGGCGGACAGGCATCAAAAATATAACCATTTTTGACACCACAGCATATCGCACTCATAATGGCGGCGAAGTAGATAGATTGTTACCTGAGAACCATTTTAGCCAAAGGGATATACGGAGGTTGTCCCGCTGTGATCAATTCGGGATCATCGCCGCTCGGGAGGCGATGCAGGACTCGGGTATTGAAGAAGAGGACATAGAACGAGAACGATTTGGGATCATTTTAGGAGCGGATTCCGGAGGAATCTTCTCCGTCGAAAAGTACTTCCGAGCTATCTATACCCAAGCCTCGAAAAGACCTTCCCCCAGTCTACTACTTTCTTTTTCCCTTGCCACCACCACCGATCATATAGCGAAGGAATTCGATCTGCGCGGCCCTCGAACCACCACCGCGACTGTCTGTTCCTCCAGCGCTGCGGCCATCGCCTTTGCCTCTGATACCATCGCTGGGGGCACGGCGGATCTGATGATTTCAGGCGGGAGCGATTCCCTCTGTGAGGTGACCTATGCCGGTTTCAACAGCCTTAGGTCCATCGACCCTGAGGGTTGCCGTCCATTTGACAAGAATAGGGTGGGTCTCTCTCTTGGGGAGGGCGCGGGAATCGTCATCCTGGAGGAATTGGGGCACGCCCGGGCAAGGGGTGCCCGGATATGGGGTGAGGTTTTGGGATACGGCATCTGTGCTGAGGCGCATCACCTCACGGCCCCAGAACCATCAGGTGAAGGGATTGCTCGGACCATCAGACTGGCCTTGATGGATGCGGAGGTATCCGCTGACGCAGTGGACTACATAAATGCCCATGGGACAGCGACCCCGGTGAACGACATGGTGGAGACCAGAGGGATCAAGCAGGTCTTCGGCGCGAGGGCCTATGAAATTCCCGTCAGCTCCATCAAATCGATGATCGGGCACTGCTTGGGCTCGGCAGGGGGGATTGAGGCGGTCGCTACTCTCCTCTCCCTCCAGGAGGGAATAATTCCGCCCACCATTAATTATGCCACCCCCGATCCGGAGTGCGACCTCGATTACACCCCCAATGAGGCCAGGGAGAAGGATATCCATATCGCCATTTCCAATTCCTTTGCCTTTGGGGGGAACAATGTTTGTTTGGTGTTAGGAAAGGTGTGAGCTTCAGCAGGACGCTATGAGGCCTTTTGAGAAGGGTTTATTTGCCTTCTCATTTTATAGACATAGATAACTCTTCCCTTATGCCCATAAGGATGACGGAGGACGAGTTCTAAATCCCCCTTTTTCTCGAAAGGGGCAAAGGTATCTGAGACCTCGGTTCCCTTCCCCTCTATTACCAAATAGTCCACCCTTTGCTTTATCCCCATGTTGACTATTTTCTCGGGGGTAACGCCAGGGGGAATAGTCACATATGCTCCCCCTGCATAGTAGGCAACCCTGGGGTCGTCGGTCAGAATAAGGGGTGGGGTTGGCGTTTGTTGTCGCAACCACAGCCCTGCTTCCTTGCGGCCGATCTTATCTAACCTTTGGGGCTGAAGGGAGATGGGTAATATTGTTCCCAGGAGGATCATAACGGGTATAACGGCGGTGAGCTTGGGATATCTCGTGAACTTACTATCGATTAACTCTCGTATCTTTACGAAGCCAAATCCGGCCCAGAGATACAGCAGAAAAATGGCTGGGAGGTGATATCTCCCTGATGCATATAAATTGGGAAACAAAATGGCGATAAACACCACTATCAAAAGGGCGAGATACCTCTCCTCAACGCCAAATTCTCTGGCCTTCATCCTCCACCCCAGGCCGAACAGGGCGAGAAGAAAGGGTAGGACATAGGTCTTTTCTGCGAATCGAACGATAATATAAAAGATGTCTGCTCCAATCCGAAACACATTTGGCCTCTGGTAACCGAACCACTGAATACGGAAATTATGTATGAGGCCATAAACCTTCTTTGTCGTTAAAAACTCCCAGCCCCAGATTACTGCGATAACAAAAGCAAGTATGCCCCCAAGGATCGGAACTAACACCCAGAGATAGCGATATGTCAAGTTCTTTTCCCTCAACCTCCCACGCAGGATCCTATACCCCAACCATGCTCCCATGACCGCTAGCACCACCAGGGCGTTGATGCGGACCAGGGCCCCGACTGCAGCGAAGATTACCGTCCAGATCAGCCATGTCCTTTTTCCCTTCTGTAAAAAACTCAAGGAGCAATAGACTGAGGTGAAAAATAAAAAGATCAGCAGTCCCTCTTTCAATACATCCACTGAACTATGCAGCATCAAAGGGTTGATGAGATACAATACCGTAGTCCAGAACCCGGCTCTGGGGCCGAAGAGGGACTTCCCGATCAAATAAAGGGGGATTACGGTCAAGAGGCTGAAGATGATGGAGATCACCTGGCCGGACAGCTCGAAGTCTCCTGTTATATGGGTAAGGATTGAGATCAAAAAGGGATAGAGGGGAAATTGGGGTTGGAGCAGGGCCTGGAGATATTCACCCTGATAAAAGAGCTTGGCTACTGGTATATACTGGAAGGCACCATCGAGGGAGATCATATAGATCTGGGAGAAGGCATAGGTCCTCAGGATAAGGCCGAAGACGAGCAGGGTGATCAGATTTCCCTTGTCCTCCTTTGATAGGTCAAGTTTTCGAAACACGCTCTTTTACCTTTATCAAGGCTGGATTAAAGATGACAAGGATCAACTCTCCCAAAATCCCCCCAGTAAAGTTCATCAAGATATCCCTGAAGTCATATACCTTGTTGGGCACAACCCCCTGGATGAGTTCATCCCCACAACCGGTGAGAAAGACGAGGACGGGGATGCATAAAAGAACCTTCCTTCCCAGGATCTTCTCGTGTAAGGCGAAGTACAATCTGCCCACATTCCTCGGTACCCCCATCGATCAGCATCGTCCCTCCCCGAGGCAATTTTAACAGGATGGCATCTCCATAACCGACATCGATAAAATGAGCCTCAAAGGGAGTAGGATGGGCTAGGGAGAAAAGAGAATGTATGCGTATGAGGATAAGAAAAAAGAGGACAAAGACCCTCAAGGGCCTCACTAAACACTCCCTTTGAAGATCACAGGAAAAGTTTTGAGAATGATCTTAAAATCGAGCCAGAGGGACCAATTGTCTATATAGGCCAAATCTAGTTTTAGTCGCTCACGAAAGCTCTTTACGGCGTCCCTGCCACTCACCTGCCAGAGGCCGGTGATGCCCTGGGGCATACTCAATCTGCGCAGATCACTAAAGCCATATTTTTCGACCTCATCGGGCAATGGTGGCCTGGGACCGACCAGGCACATCTCACCCTTGAAGACGTTGATAAACTGAGGGATCTCATCGATGCTGTATTTCCTTAAAAACCGACCAACTCTCGTTATCCTCGGATCCTTGGAGGATTTCCTCGCCGGTCCGTCAATCTCATCTATCTTCTTGAGGAGATGGACGAGATTTTCAGCATCCTTTGTCATGGTGCGAAACTTATGACACCGAAATCTCCTCCTGTTATGTGCAATCCTGATAGAGGAATAGAGCACCGGGCCTGGCGAATCCAACTTTATCGCTATGCCAACAATCAGATAGATAAGGGGAAAAACGAGCATGACCAGGCTGACGATGAAGAGGTCTAGCGCCCTTTTGATAAAACGTTGACGGCGGGCCAGAGAGGCGGTACGATAAGAAACTAAAGGGATAGGGCCAAGTTTTTCTACGGAAATCTTACAGTTAAACCCCTTCTTTCGCTCGGGTACTATATATAACGGGCATCCGATCACGATACAGGCCATTCTCAACTTTTCTAGAGACTTACGCGAAGGAAATTCGGTGCAATACACTTCATCGATAGCGTGCTCTCGCAGGATCTGATCAATATTATGTAGGTTCCCCAACACTTTCAGACCAAAAAATTCCTTGCTTTTTTCATCCGTTTTCGTTATCAGCCCTTCAATCTTTAAACCCCAAAAGCTATGGGCTTGGATCTCTGTGATCACCTCGAGGGCCTCTGCTCCCGTTCCTACGATTGCTATCCGCCTGTAATTAAAGCCGCCTTTTCGGATACTCCTTAAAAAAGAAATTACCAATATTCTTTGAAAAAAAATAAGGATAAAATAAACTGATCCCCACCCCAATAATAAGGACCGACTATAAATCCACTCCTGCCGGAAGAAAATAATGGCACCGCTAAAAAACATTACTATGATAACACTGAAAAGTAATCTCTTTGATATCTTGGCAAGGCTCTCACGGCGAAAGGGTTGATATGCACCCGTTAAGTTTAATATTAAAGGAGTAAAAATAATTAAATATAAAATCAATGAAACATAATCGGAGAAAGGGGCTACCTCTTTCGAAAACCACCGCAGATCTGATAGAAGTACTGTCCTTAAATAGTAAGTCAAATAAAAGGCGGGCAGAACAAGGAAAATATCAATTAAAAAGAGAAGATATCTGAAGGTAGCCATATATTCTCTTAACATAATGGCCCCTTATCTTTTTTCTCTGTTAATATCCACCTCCACGCCTTTTCAATAATTGTCCTCAGGTCATCATGGTGGGGCTTCCATCCTAACTCTTTTTTTATCCTCTCTGAGCTGGCTATCAGCACGGGCGGGTCTCCTGGCCGACGGGGAGATTCTTTGGTGGGAATAGGATGGCCCGTTACTCCTCGGGCAACCTCTATCACCTCCCTCACAGAGAACCCCCTTTGATTCCCCAGGTTGTAAACGCGACTAGGATGGCCGTTAAGGAGGGCTTCCATGGCCAGGATATGGGCCTGGACCAGATCAGTGACGTGGATGTAATCCCTGATACAGGTGCCATCAGGGGTATCGTAATCGGTGCCGTAGATCTCTATCAAGGGCCTCTTCATTGCGGCAACTTCCAAGACCCGGGGAATGAGGTGGGTCTCTGGATTGTGATCCTCTCCAAGCTCTCCCTCAGGATCGGCCCCGGCGGCATTGAAATATCTCAAAGAAATATGCCTCAGATCATGGGCTTCCTCATACCACGGTAAGGCTCTCTCTACAACGACCTTCCCCTCTCCATAAGGGTTTACCGGGTCCAAGGGATGATCTTCGGGAATAGGGACCTGCTGTGGATTTCCATAAACGGCAGCACTGGAAGAAAAGATAAAGTATTGCACCCCACTTGCCAGCATCGCTTCCAGGAGGTTAAAGGTATTGATAACATTATTGCGGAAATAGAGCTCTGGTCGCTCTACTGATTCACTCACTATAGATCTTGCAGCAAAGTGCATCACTGCTACGGGTTTCTCTTTATGCAAGATTTTTTGTAAATGCGCTTTATCCCCAAGGTCCCCTTCTATTAACTCATCCCGCTTCATTGCCCACCGATGGCCTGTGGAGAGGTTGTCGTAGACCAGGGGTTGGTAGCCCTTTCTCTCCAACTCCTTGACCACATGGCTTCCGATATAACCCGCCCCGCCGGTGACAAGGATGACTTTTTTCATATCAGATCTGTTTTTCTTTTGAACCAGAACCAGCCTTTATCACCTTTCGTTTACCTCTCGTTACAACCTCTTTCCTCTCTCGCTGCTGGCCCCGCTGTATGAATTCCAAAAAGAAGGCAAGTAAAGTAAAGAAGAACAGCCCCAGGAAAAAGGTGATGGCGACTACTATTCGCTTGGAGGGCTTAGCCCTTTGCGGCAGGGTGGGTCCGGAGATAAACTGCATTACGTCATTAAAGCGATGTTTAAACAGGGCAAAATCAGCAAAGACCTCATTGTGGACGATGAGGATTTCATCTCTTTTGAGATCTTTTCCCTGAAAGAACTCATCCTTGAGCCCTGTCAGGTGTTCAAAGAAACTATCCGAATAATCTCCCGCCTCCAAGGCATTTTTCAACCCGGTAAAGAGTTGAAGCTTGACTCGATTGATCTTCAGTTTCCTCTCAGTTTCATTTATATCTAATTTAGTATCAGTGAGGACAACTTGGGTGGCTACCATCTGGGTAGATGGGGGAAGGTATCGATGCCCACCTTGATCAACTGAAACCACCTCTCTGCTGGTGAGTTGTTCTGTTGCGGGGGACTGCTGCGCTATTTTCTTAAGATCTGCCAACTTCTTCTTGTTTTGCCCCAGAGAAAATCTCAAATCGGCTAACCTGTTCTCTAACTCTTGCACTTGGGTGTAGGCCTCTTGATACCCTTGGGTTACATAACGCTCCATGACTTTTTTCTCTAACGTGTCCTTCACAAAAAGTCCCATGGCATCTACCACGCCCTGGACCAACTCAGGAGAAGGCCCCTCCCAGCTCAGCTGAACCGCACTGATAAACTGCTCCGTTGGGTGAAAGATTTTCATCTCCTGTTCAGAGTATGCATACAGGGGTTGGATATAATCCTCAAGGATCGGCTCAGCCATGAGCTTTTTCTCTATTATGGAGGCCATCCCTTCTCTGGGGAGAACCTCCTGTCCTTTGAGATAGTCCAAAAATGGTCGGGACTCCATAAAGGTTGCGCTATAGATCTTATATTCAGGGAGAGTAACGATGATCTCTCCTCCTTCCTTCTCAGATGTCGAGCCAGAATCTTCTTTTTTTAACTCCTCGCTCACCCTTAGCACCCCCTGGCTCTCATAACTGCGCACCAGGCATGCGGCCGGAATGGATATCAGCGTGGCCACGATGACCCCAATAGCAATCATCCACCTCCACCTCCAGATCACCCGCAGGTAATCGTAGAGGTCTATCTCGTCATATGCTTCTCTAACTCTATCCTCTTTCATGATCCCTCCTCCTCAGCCTCTTGCTTCACCAGCAATTCCTTAAAACTCTGATACCCTATCACCATTCACCAATTCATCCACTCACCGCCTCATATACCTTTAATGTCTCTTCTGCGATCTTGTCCCAATCGTAACTCTGTCTCACCATTTCCAACTGCTCCTCTCGCTCCTTTTCTGCTAGAGGACCTTGCTCTATCCAGTACTCCAATCTTTTTGTTAATTCTGTTTCATTACCAACAGGGAAGTACCTGTCTTCATCAAGCTCGACTTCTCGGTTAGGGGATATGTCACTCACCAGGACCGAAAGGCCATAGCTTAAGGCTTCAAGCAAAACGATAGGCAACCCTTCGTAATATGAGGGGAGAATGAAGAGTCCTGCATGGGAATAAAGCTCTTCAAGTGGTTCTCCAGTGATAAATCCTGTGAGAACTACATTTTTTGTATTTTTGGCCATCATTTTAAGGTTTCTGCTGTACTCTGTTTCATGGTCGGCATCACCGGCTATGACCAAATTCCAACCGGTATCGAGGTTTGAGAATGCTGAGATAAGATGGTGCAACCCCTTCTCTGGGACGAACCGAGCTACTGCGAAGATGTACTTTCCAGGAATAGTCCCGAGACTCTCAACGTAATCTCTCTCCTCCCTCGTTGCGGGAATAAGTACTCCATTGGGTATGAGGCAAGTCTCTCTATTAAACTTTTCTTTGACCTGCTTTTTAATCCCCGATGAGATGGCAATTATTCCATCGGCATAATTACAACCCCATCTCTCACCCAATTTTAATACTTTTTTCGCAAGTCGTCCCCACTTTGCCCTCTCATAATCCGGCCCATGATGGGTCATCACTACTTTTAAACCGAGGCCCTTTGCTAAAGGGATCAACAAGGAGGGGCCAATGGCTTGAAAATGGAGGATATCCGGTGAAAGTATCCTGGCAACTAAAAATGCTTGAAAAGTATGAGAAAGGGCCTCTAAACTCTTGATTCGAGGACACCAAAGATTTATGAATTTAACACCCTTCCACTCTTTCTTATAAGGTTTGATTAGATGGGGGGTACGGGTGCAAACTGTCACATCTAACCCCAATGAAGACAATCTAGGAAACAACTCTTCACAATGTTTCTCAACACCTCCCTGTACATGGGGAAACCCCCTTGTCCCAATTACGAATACCTTCATCTTTTTGGTATATCATCCATGCAAATCTTTTTCTCCCATAGCAGTTGTAGTTTATGTCTCATGATCCACAAAGCAGGTATCCATATTCTCTCTCTCATTATGGGAGCCACACTACCAATCATCCAGCAGTTTTGATCGCATTCCTCAACCTTTTTTCTCATCTCTTCAGCCGCTTTGCTGTTCCATAGCTCTTTAAAACCGTTTATTTTCAGGTTGCCTATAGTTATTTCCATCCCGTTGCAGGGCCTCAAATCTCCAAAGGGATCAACAAAAAATAGATTGGTGCCTGCCTTACAGGGAAGAAGCCTCTTGCCGCCATTCACATAATTCTTCAGTCCGTAATTAAAATACGCCCTGAACCAATTTTTCATTTTTTTAGATTTCAACATATCTGTTGTTAATTGATCAAGCTCTTTATTTAACGTTTTAACTTTTGTAATGTTGTTGTCAAACTTGTGAAAATAGTAAGTATTATGGACAACAGCAGTGGCAAATTCTAAATTCATCATCTTGGCCATCTCGTAGAGTTTCATCATTTCCAGGATATTTCTGTCCGAAACAGTGATCCCGAAACCGATGTCCTTCAATCCATACTGATGGAGTTCCAAAAGCGTCCTCAATCCCCGGTCAAAACCATCATGGAGGCCTCGTAACTCGTCGTTTGCCCTCGGGAGCCCTTCAATGCTGATACGTATTCCGACATCGGAATGTTTTTTCGCCAATCTCATTATCTTATCGGTAAAGTATCCATTAGTGCTGATAACAATCCTCTTTACCTTTTCCTTCAACACCTTTAAAAATTCTTCTACATCATCTCTTACAAAAGGCTCTCCACCGGTGATATTGGCAAACCGCAATCCTGCGGGGATACTCCTAAGGTGTTTTGGCTGTATTTCCTCAGAAGGTTTTGTTGGGTATCTCCAGATACTACACATCTGGCACCGGGCGTTACAACGATACGTTATGGCAATAAGGGCGTCCACTGTTACTTCTCCACGATCGCGTTTAGGCTATGCAATATACCGAATACTTTTTGTCCGTATACTTGTAGCTTAATGTGTGGTGGAAACAGCTTTACAAACTCCTTTTTCGATAAAAGGTTCAAGCGATTTAGATCCGCCCAGTAGCCTCGTCCGAGGACCCTGAAAATGAGAAACCTGGCTCTTACGGGCAGCCAATGGGCAAAGGGTATCAGGGTGTGTGCATCAACGGGAAACCATCGATTAGGAGTGGAGATAAATGCCCTCTTACTTACTCTTACGATCTCATGGATAAACTTTCTCTGATTATCACGGCTCCCCACATGTTCGACAACTGCATTGCTGAATACAACATTGAAAGCGTTATCCGGAAAACTCAACGCCCTTCCATCCTCGAATACCAGATTTGTCTTGGGAAACTTTTTGAGAAAATCGTCGAATTCTTTTGGGTCATCATTAGACAAGGCGGTTATATTTCCCGGCCATGGATACCACTGTTCCAAAAAATTGGTGCCTCTGAAAGTGTACTCGCTAACCCCAACATCAAGCACTTTATCCTTTGATGTTGGTCTCATACGGTCCATAAAAAGCGCGTATTTCCTTCGCCTTGACCTGAGGGTAAAACTCTCTGTAAATCGCCAACAAAGCCCATCTGGCCAATTCCACAGCCGTGCTATTATTGTCCCGATCCACATTTTCCCATAGCCATGCTGATGACGGAACGTGGATTATTCTCATGCCGCTCAGATGGTATAATCATCGCCATGCAATTCTTTGTTACCTTTTTCAGTTCCTCAAGTGGCATATACCCACACCGCAAGGATTATCTCTCCTCCTCCTCGCCGAATCACCCCACAGCATACCATTGCCGATAGCTACCAATTGCAGATCGAGATCATTAACGGCCTCTATCAGAGATCTCGCCGGAAGGTTTTGCGGGATGCTTCCAGATATTGCATATCCGGCAGGGGGTGTTATATTTATAGGTCATCGCTATGAACCTATCCACTTGTAGGGTCGTTCCTAATCTTCATTGTGTTTTTTAACTGCTGTAGACCTCGCTTAAAGTACAAAGGAAAAGCTCTGAGATTAAAAGTTCTACTGGTAAATAACAATTGTAGTTGAATTCTTTTGCCCTTATTTTGTATTTCGATCCAATCTCGCTTATTGATTCCAGGAAGTTTGACGACAAAATTGGCGCTTGAATCCCACTGTTCCCATCTACCAATAATTTCCTCAGGTATAAGGTTGTATTGTAAGGCCAAGTTGTATAATTTACTTCCCGGATAAGGAGTCGTTAACGACCAACTCATAAGGTCTATTTTCTTCTCTTTTACCAATCTAAGCGCGAATTGCAAGGTATTCATTGTATCTTTTTTGCCTTCATATTTTAATCTTCCGTCTTCTTCCCATATATTAAAAGCCATAAAAAGAGCATAAGCTTTAATATTATGTCTTTTCAATATACTCAGAGATGTTTCATTTTGAACGGTGGTAATTTTTTTGTTAATCCCTCTTAATGTTCTATCATTTCCACTCTCAACTCCAAAGAAACCAAGCCAAAAACCAGAACGTGCCATTTTTTCTGCTAATTCATCATCCATATTATCAGCTCGCATCTGAGCTTTCCAAGAGATATTCAGCCTTCTTTCTATAATTTCTTCACATAACTCTTTCGCCCATCTTTTGTTTGCATTAAACTCATCGGTTTCATCATAGAATTCTTCGATTCCAAATTCTTTCGATATATGTTCCATCTCATCCACGACGTTTTGAGGAGACCGCAGTCTAAACCAAGGTTTCTGGTGCTTCCAAACCGGGTTAGAGCAAAAGATGCAATTGTATGGACACCCTCTCGATGAGATCAGAGAAGTATCTTTCCTTTTCTTTTTATAATAATATCCCGGGTACTTCTGAATATCTAAAAGGTCTCGAGCAGGAAATGGTATGGTATCGAGATCTTTGATAAGCGGCCTGGGAGGATTCCTCTTAATCCTCCCATTTTCCCAAAGCATGGTACCCAAAACAGAGTTAGTCTCCTTATCTTCGCTTATGTGCTCTAATATCTCAAAAAATGAAATTTCTCCTTCTCCAATCACTACCATGTCAGTTTTTGATCTCTCTAAAACCTCCTCTGGCAAAGCAGTAGCGTGTGCACCCCCAGCGACGACATAGATTGTATTGTTCTCTTGCTTTACCGCATTGATAATATTATACGCCCCTGTTGATGCTGGGGTGGTAAAAGAAACTCCTAAAACCTCAGGGTCAAATTTTCTAATCTTTTCTACCAACGTGCGGCTGTCCTCTTGATATCCATCGATGACTCTAATTTTTAGATCCTTAAGGTATTTCCTCGCATATGCAGCAAGATACAGTATCCCAAGAGGCGGATACATCTGGCCGATAACACCAAGCTTCTTTAAGGGAGGAGCGTTAACCAACAAAACTTTCATTGATTCCTCTTTCCTAATACCTTGTGAAATACACCTATCAGCTTCTCATAATGAAGCTCGCTGCCATACCTTTCTTCGGCCTTCTGCCTTGCCCTCTTCCCCATTTCTATTATTTTGCCTGGATTATTTAGCAAATGTTGAATTTTCTCTTTTAAGTCATCAATATTCTTGGGTTCAAACAAAAATCCGTTTTTTCCATGATCGATGAGTTCTGGGATACTTCCAATATTGCTTGCAATTATAGGCTTCCCATAAGCCATACTTTCTAAAATAACACGAGGCATATTTTCATACCAAATGGAAGGCATGACTATGAACATCGCCTTTTGATATATTTCCTTTAATTCTTCTTTATGCTTAAAACCTAAAAAGTCAATATTCTTTATGCCCTTTACTCTTATATAATTTTTCAATCTTTCGTCCTCGCCATCGCTTGAACTCCCTACGTTCTTTAATCTAACATCGTTTTTTATTGTTTCGAAAGCCTTTATTAAATACTCTAACCCTTTATATTGCAATATGTTTCCAACATAAAGTATATGGTCATCGAAGCTATACGTTGGCATGTAATCATTGAGGTCGATATATGTTGGAATCCAAACTATTTTTGATCTGTCCATACCACATTCAATCATTTTATCTCTTAAAAATTCGGAGGGTGCGATAAAACCATCTATCTTTTCCTGAATTCTTAAGATCTTGTGGACATACATGGCAAATACCCTGGCAAATGAGACCACATAAGAGTTTTTCGCGCACTTATTCTTCACAGCCCAATAGTAACCATTTTTACATCTTTCACAAATCTCTCCATCTCGAAAGAAGGTATAGGTAGGACAGACCAATTGAAAATCAGAAAGTCTGGCTACCACGGGGATACCCATTTCCTTACAACCATCAATAATGCTCGGATAGAGAAAATTCACCGTCTGAAGCGTATAAACTATGTCAATCCCCTCTTTTCTAATCACCTCTTTTATCTTTTTCTTTGCTTCAAAATTATAGATAGTCTTTCCAAAAAGTATTAGTTTCTCATAAAGATTTAGCCTTAAATCACTGAAATAGACATGCTCTTCACTAATTGGTGGCGAAATAAAATACTGAGAATATTCTGTCTGCCTATTATTGGAATAATTTATAGAAAAAGGAATTATTTGATGGCCTTTGGAATGCATAAGTTCAATGAGAGAGAACATATATCTCTCTGGTCCACCAGATACAAAATAACGATGATTAACAAGCAGTATTTTCATTTTTCATCCCTAACACCATACCAAAAAGCACACTATAGGTTAATAAAAAAGCAGTCAGATTTAGTCCACTTCCCAAGAGATAGAGCGCCAAAACAATGGGTATAATTGAAAACCCGAAAAGCATTTCCTTGCGAAAATGGCCCGTAGCAACTAAAGATGCCTTTCTTGCAATCCTCCATAAGGTAAACAAAAGAAACCCAAAGCTCAGAACACCTAATAAGCCCATCTCAGCCATAATTTGTGGCAAGAATTGGTCAAGTGACCCAATACTTTCAATATAATTAAACCAATACGGAGAGAAATCATACAATGCATAAATAGAACTATTAAAAACAAGGGATACAATTCCTCCATACATCCCTGGTCCGACCCCCAAGAGAGGATGGTCTCTCCATATCTCCAGCGATTTGCTTAACGCGTACCCACGGAAATACCCTCCCCCCGAGCCCATTTCAAGTGCCGTATGCCCTAAAAACGGAGCTACACTTATTACCATCAATAACAATCCCACCAGAAACAATATGAACGCAGGCATACTCTTTTTACGAAGCAAGAAAATGAGGATAACGAGAAAAAAAGCAACCCAGACCATCCGGGATATAGAAAGAAACACCCCCAAAGCAAGAAGCAAATTCTGCCAACGAATACGCCGATATAAACTAAAATCAAGAGTGAAAAAAAACAAGGCATAGAGCCCAAAGATATTGTAATGCCCCATTAAAGAAGGTGTCCGTGGCAGTCCAAACCTTACAGCAGCAAAAGGGAACCCTATCTTGCTCAGCGGAAGACCAAGAAAAAAAGCTATCACTTGCAAAATTGCCACCAGACAGAGAAAGAGCGCCAACCGATGTAATATTTTATATAAACCGCTCACTTTTTTTTCAGTTACTGAGAATAAGCAAAATACGGGGATAGCCAAAAAATTCTTTATATAATCAAAGATACCATTTGTAGTTATGGCAAAAGAATTAAAATTAAAGAGACCGGAAACTATTCCTATAATACTGAAAAAAAGCAGAGAGGTGAAGATCCGGTTTGCATCCTTGGAGATTTTTCCCTGATGAAGCAAAATAAACAAGAACAAAGTAAACGCAAAAACAATAAAAATTTCATCAACCCATAAAAAATGGTTCGGTAAATTCATTCTATGATAAATATTAAATTGAAAAGGCAAAAACAACAAAAGAAGAAGCACTACTTTCCAGCCTATCCTTTTTAATAAAGTGGGAAACACGAAAGAAGTCTTATCGACAGCCACAGATAACATTCTACCGTGCGTTATATCCTGTCTTTTTCTCCAAAAGACACTGATATACCTGCTCCGTTTTTTTAATCAGTGAATCAATTGCGTAGTTCTTCTCTATTCTTTCTCTAGCCATTGCTCCCATTGTTTTTCTTGTTTCTTCATCAGAGAGAAACTCTATAATCCTTTTTGCTAAGGCCTTGGGATGCCTCGGCGGTATCACAAAACCGCATTCGCCGTCTTTCACAACTTCAGCCATATCTCCTACATCTGTAACAATCACAGGCTTCCCTGCAGCCATCGCCTCGGCAATGCTATTAGAAAATGCCTCCCCGTGAGAAGAAGAAGAACAAACAATATCTATTATTTGCAAAAGTTCTGGCACATCATTCCGCATTCCGGCAAAGATGACCTTCTCCTCAACCCCTAATTCTTTAGTCAGTCGTCTCAGGTCATCCATTAATGATGGGGCGCCTCCACCTACAATCAAAAAGACGGCTTCGGGATACTCTTTATGGACAATTTTTACTGCTTCCAAGAATGTTTTATGATCTTTAATTGGAGCAATACGGGCGATGAGGCCAATGACAAGAGAATTAGGTAAAATTTTCAGTTCTTTATAAAATTCCTTTTTTTTATCCTGTTTGTTCCTCTTTATAACTTCTGTATCGATGCCATTGTGGATGACGAAAATCTTTCTATCATCGAAGCCTTTACTAATATGGAAGTATTTTCCCCTGTTAGAGTTTGCCAAATAGGCATCAGCAATTCCGTTCCCTAAGATACGATCAAGATGAAAATATATGAATGTGCCCGTCGTTTCCCGGTAATCCCAATTTGAAGCTCTTAGGCTAGCCACTTTCACTGGAACCTTTGCAAAAACGCCTGCTATTAAGGCAAGGCTATTCGCTGGAGGCATATACCCCTGCACAATTTGGATATCAGCTCTTCTCAGCATAGAGACATATGTCCGGATTACAGAAAAGTCATACCCTGATTTTCTCCAAAGGCAGTTTAAGTCCAACCCCTCTATTTCCTGAAATTTCTTTTCAAGCGCTCCTCCAGCATAAAAATAAGCAAGCTGGATATAATGATTATGTTTTAACAATCCTCTGACAAGGTAATACAACTGAATTTCTGCTCCTCCAACATCAAGCCCTTGTATCAGGAAACTTATTCGCATAGCACGATTAACCTTATGTGCGGCCATATGCCCTCCAGCTATTCTTATCCCTGGAGGCAATCATCATTGATGTTAATCCATTATCGGCAAACCATTTCCGTATATCCTGCTTATCATAATAAAAAGCAATAGGTGCGCTTAATTGATCAAAACAATCCGCATAGACCACCCGAAACGGTTTAAATGTCCATCTCCTAAATTTCATCTCTTCTTTTTTAATTAAGCCGAGCCTATGCCTGATCCTATTAGGTATAATAAAGAAAGACCAGATGCAAATTGCTATGAGGAATGAGAAGGAATTTATCAAACTGTAAGGGATATGTTGGATATGTTGCAAAACCTTTCTTAGCTTTTGCCAGAGAGTATGTGAAGCTTTTCCATAGACCCAGATAAATATATCACCTTTGGGTTTTAAAAATGGTAGCAGCGATTCAAAACCTTTCTTGGGTTTTGGCAAATGGTGTAAAACACCGATAGAATAAACAAAATCAAAGGTTGATGGCCGAAAAGGCAGATTGTATATATCTGCCTGAACAATATGAACCTTCTCATTATACTTATTGTTTCTATAGGCAGCCTCCACTGCGTTACTGAGATCAACTCCTATCATCTCTGCTCCATATTTTGCTCCATAAAAAATGAATCTTCCCATACCACAACCGGCATCCAATCCCAGCTTATTGGAGAAGAATTCCTTTCCAATAGGATAAATGTAATCTAAAAATTCCTCTTCCCAAAAATCATACATATTATCAAATTTATTCCACTGATAACCAAAACTTTTCATGGTTTTGATTGTCATATTTGTATTCCTTGCCTTTTTAACTGGAAAGTCTAAATATCTATTTATGAACTCAGGATGAGATTTGATCAATTCGTTCAATAAATGGCGTGGTAAGAGGCGGGGCACTCCATTGATAATAGGAAACATGTGTCCTTTATCACACAACAAGACTCCTTCTTCTACTTCAATTCCATCATTATGAAAGCATTCAATGGTAAAATTCCCCTTGCATTCAGGGCACACTACATACTCAATAAGTTTCCTTTTCATACTCTATTCTTATCTCTCCCTATTCAAATCCTGTATTCCTTGGCCCACATCGTAAAGACAAGAAGAGTATACAGTCTTCCGCTATGTTCGATTCCTTTCCGGTGTTCCGCAAGAAGTTTTTCTATATATCTCCGATCAAAAAAGCAAGAAGTATGTTCCAGTAAAAATTCTCTGGTCTCCTTGTATAAAGGCCCTCTAAACCACCCGGAAATAGGTATGGCGAATCCCCATTTTCTGTTTATGTCGAGTTCTTTCGGCAAGATTTCCCTCGCCAGCTTCTTTAAAAGATATTTGGTCCTTGCCCTCTTTACCTTAAAACTACCAGGGATGTTACTAAAGGAAAAATTAACTATCCTGTAATCTAGCAGAGGCGCCCTCACCTCCAGAGAAACCAACATACTGGTTCTATCCACCTTTGTAAGGACATCATCAGGTAGGTAAGTCTTAAAATCTGCGTAAGTCAATCTATTGATAAAATCACGCTCTCCTTGGAGAAGATATCCTAGCCGTGCACGTTCTGGTTCTGCAAATTCATCCTTCAAGGCTGTCATTTCATCCCAGTTTAAAAGGTCGCTTCTATAACGTTCCTTAAAATATAGATGGCTGCAACGATCAATAAATGCGCTGTACGGGTCAAATTTGAGTCTCAATAACTGTCTCTTAGCAATGAATTTTTCTGGAAGATACCCAGCAACCTTGGCTACCCCTTTCCTAATCAAAGAAGGTATTAACATCGTCGTATAATAATTACCAAGACTTCCTAAATATTGGCTATATCCGCCGAAGAGTTCATCTCCTCCGTCGCCAGAAAGGGCTACCGTTACATATTCTCTGGTAGCTTTTGAAACATAGTAGGTCGGAATCATCGAAGAGTCAGCAAAGGGTTCATCAAACTGTCGTACCAGCTCCGGAAGAATTGAGAATGCGTCTGGCTTTATAATGATCTCGTGATGATCAGTATTGAAATGGTCGGCGACAACTCTCGCATACGATAGCTCATTATATTTACTTTCCTCAAAGCCAATACTGAATGTCTTCACAGGACTGTCCGAAATTCTGCTCATCATGGCAACCACCAGACTTGAGTCCACCCCGCCGCTTAAAAAGGCCCCAAGGGGCACATCGCTTATCATCCGGAGACGGACGGCATCCTCGAGCAGGGCTTCCAATTCCTCCAACATTTCATGTGCGGCAAGAGTATTTTCTGTTTTTGATAGGGGTTCCCAGTAACTCCAAATTTTCCTCCGGCCCGTATTCAAATCATAAATCATAGCATGGGCAGGAGGTAATTTCCTTATTTCTTTGAATATACAGAGCTCTCCGGAAATGTAGCCAAAGGTTAAATATAAATTCAGGGCATGCAGGTCTATTTCCCTGGAAAGCATATTATTTTGCGTGAGCGCTTTAAGTTCAGAGGCAAAAGCGAATCTACTACCATACTGCGTATAGTAAAGTGGTTTCTTTCCTGCCCGGTCTCTAACCAAAAAGAGAATCTTTTTATCACTGTCATAAAGTCCAAAGGCAAACATACCGTTAAATCTCCGGAGGCAATCTGTGCCCCATTGCTTATAAGCATAAATTATTACTTCTGTATCTGTCTGACTTGTAAATCTAAAGCCTTTCTTTGTCAATTCCTCTCGAATTTGTTGGAAATTATAAACTTCTCCATTGTACGTAATCCATATCTTCCCCTCATCATCTGACATAGGCTGTCTACCAGCCTCTGAAAGATCTAGTATTGAGAGTCTTCGGTGGGCTAAGCCAATCGTTTTATCTGGGCTCATCCATAATCCTGCATCGTCGGGACCACGATGAGACATCGTATCGCGCGCCAACCTGAGCAGCTCTTCGTCTACTCCCCTCTTATTCACTATCCCTACAATGCCGCACATTATCCTTTAACGCCCCGCATACAAACGGGATAATCGAGGGGTTCTATCTCTGTAAAGCCCGCCTCCTTGAACCAATTATAGACTTCGGCATAGGTGTGTTTCCACTGGTATATAGGGGTATACCAATCAAAGGTTTCGAGCCACCTGTGTTTCCAGTTGGGGTGCCTTGATATCGGAAAAAGCGGATATAACCATAGATCAAATAGAGGAAATTTATATAAATAATATACTGGGATTGCTAATGCACTTAAATAATAAATCAACTTTACCGGAAGCTTAGGGGTTGCCTTTCTCAATATTTCACTGCCAATCCAAATCCTTTTCCTCGCATAAGCGGAGTAGACGTAAATTGCAAAAACGCCGCCCTTTTTTAGAAAAGGCACGAGATGCATAAACGCTTTTTTGGTATCGGGGGTATGGTGAAGCACCCCGATCGAGTAGATAATATCAAAGCTCTCTTTTTCAAAGGGCAAGCTGAATATATCAGCTTGGACTATGTCTACATTATCTCTGTCTCCGACATTATTAAAGGCTGTCTCTACCGCTTCACTGAGATCAACACCCACTGCTTTCTTGCAACGCCATCGCGCAACCAGGTCTGCAAAACGGCCGGCACCAACACCTGCATCGAGGATGACTTTCCCCTTAACATCTGCTGACGTAAACCCGGTCTTTTCGATAAAGGTATTTTCGGATTCCTTATTCCTGCTTATCGCATCAATCTGAACATCATAAAACCTTTTCCACTGAAATCCAAAAGAGCCGGCATACGTTTCACCTAACAAAAATCGTGGAATACCCCTTACTATCTCAAAGCTTTGCTTGCATCTTGCACAGGCCAGTCTACCACTCATTATTATTCTGTTCGCATACTCTGCACCGCTTATGCTTAAGCTCCCGCTACAATGGGGACATTTAAGAAAATCTTTCAGGGAATCATGCATGCGGAGATCTTCCCTTTCTTGCTACTATGTAAAAGGAGGGCATAATATATTCCACAATCTGATTCCGGGGGTAAAAGATGTCTAGATATCTCAACCAAAATGTTAGCCATCCTATGAGTATATACCATGCGGTAAACAGTTTTTTGTAACCCATCGATAGAATAGCAGATAAAATCACCCTACAACTTAAGCTCAAAGCAGAAAACGGGCCCATAGTTATTCTGAATTCTTCTACGCTAAAACCAGACTTTTCCAATAGAAAAGTTAGCATTTTTTTTGTAAAACGTGCAAAATCTGCCTCAGCATGCACAGGGTAATAAAATGGGACTTCGCAAAATATTAAACCGTCAAACTTGAGAACTCGATAGCTTTGGCGGAGAACATCTTCAAATTGAGCGACATGTTCCAGAACTGACTGTAAAATGGCTCCGTCTATTGACATAGATCGAAGAGGGAGAAATCTCGCATCAGCTATCACATCAACCTCAGAACTGGCAAAGACATCTATATTAATGATGTAGTTCTTTAATCGTCTCTTCCCACCTCCGAGATCTATAAGCACTGTCTCATTTTTATCTTTTGGATGATAACGTTTAATAAATTCTTCTACTCCTCGGTGATAATTCTTTGTATTAAATTTTCGTTGAAGATCACCATAGAAACGGGCGGGCTCTGGTGGCCACAAGATATGTGCGATCCTGTTTAATAACGTAGGCTTTTTTGGCAAGCCATCAGCATCTTCTTCTGGAGAAACAATACAATCTGACTGAGACGAAAGGAGCACTGGAATCGGTTTTTCATTGATATAATTGATCTCATATTTTTTAGAGCATTGTTTACAAACAATTGAATGAGACTTGAATAGCAAATCTCCTCCGCACTCAGGGCAGCATAGTATCTGTGATAATAATGGTGAAGAACTAACGTCCATTTTTAGGCTCCGTTTTTCTCTTCGCCGCCACGACCATAAAAGAGCACCATCTTTTGCTTTGGGGAAAGAAGCGAAAGGCCTTTTGTAGATACAGGATCGGTAGATTCAGCCCTGTGATACCCTGTGCTACCCACTTATGGGATCTCCCCTTGAAAATCCTTTGATAATTCAAGGTTATTAAATCCATAAATTGCATATAGCGCTCTACTACAACCTGCATATTAATCTCTGTATGGTAGCTTGATAAATCCTTAAGTGAAAAGACCTTATGAATCTCATAAACATCTTTATCTATGAACCTTTGAAGCCGGAACAGAGATCCGGCAGTATTGGGGACCACCGTAATTGACATGCCATCTCTTTTTAAAAGGTTCTTCATCAGCCTTATTATTTCAACAGGATGGTTGAAATGTTCAACGACTCCAAAGGATACAACTACATCAAAAAAACCGCGCCAGTAATTTATGGCTTTAAAAAAGTCCTCACAGCGTATCTCTCCCTTCACGCCCGCCAAGGCGAGGTTCCTTTCGGCAAGCTCGCACCCTTTTTCCGTATAGTCAATTCCGTACACCTCAAATCCAAATTCCTGTGCAAAATAGGGAAGCCATATCGACCCCCCTGCCCCCAGCTCCAAAAGCTTCTTTGATGTATCCGGCTGCAGTACGGTTCTAAAGATACGGTCAAACTCATAATGACCCCGGTACTTTCTCTGATCTGGCAGATACTTGGCCCATCTCCTTTCCCTATACATTTCCTCCCAGTATGGAGATTCTGACAGCAGACCTTTCATGGCTATACAATTCCTTTTTCAACCTTTCCGCTGATAAGAACTTCAGATGTTCCCCGGGGGAGAATTCTCATTAGGATAAGGTCGAAATAATATACAACTTGAAATAGTAATCGGTCAATATACTTCGACCCGAATAGGACCGCTCCTAACCAAGGGGATAGAATGCCCAACCTCTTAATCTGCAATGATACCTTGGAGGCATAGGGCTTAGCAATACAATCAACTATCTCTTTTTCTGAGAGATAACGATGTACTCCTGTTGAAAAGGCACTGAAATCCACATCATGAAAAACCTCAAGATCTCTCGCATTTTTCTTCTTGGCCAGCACATATAGCGGATAGAACGGGAGCTTTAAAGCGCGAAACAGATGCTTATACCCGTTCAACAATGATTCGACTGGTTCACCGAAGACGAAAGAACCATGAGGCTTTAAGACTCGGACTACTTGATCAAACAATTTCCCGACATCCGGCAGGTGATGAAGTACACTATATCCGACAACTACATCAAAAGAGTTGTCTTTGAAAGGCAGGTATTCGATAGCAGATGCTAGAAACTGTACACCCTCTAGTTTATCGTTAGCAATACGCAACATGTCCGTGGATATATCGACTCCGACGACCATAGTGCAGTTTTGTCTTCCAGAGAAATACTTTGTTAGGTTGCCCGTTCCGCAACCCACATCAAGAACCTTAATCATTTTCCTCGCGTCACCAATGGCCATCTCTGCAACCATCTTCCTGGTAGTTTCATAGAAGAGCGTTTCGTAGGCATCGTCATATCTCTGAGCCATATATCTGCCGGCCTTAATCTCCATCGCATGTATGTCATGATAATGACAGGATGATGCGCTCATGTCGTTTTAATCTTCAAAAAGGTTAGATATAGCATTGCCGAGACTGCTGTGTAACTAAGCGTTGTTGACACAGCCAGCCCATAGATACCAAATGGCCCCATCAGCACTATATTAAGCACTATATTCAGGAAACAATTAAGAATGCCAAGACGCATAAACACTTTTGTGTTTTTCAATACCAAATGGGCCCTCGCACATACCAATCCCACGATGGTGGGGGCCAGACCAAGGAGGTACAAACTCCATACGGTGGTAACAGCGGGCAAATAGTGAGTTGGGAACTTCCCATGTCCATACACGAGGCCTACCACGGGATATCTCACCACTAGAAACAGGGCGGTAAGCACGAGTGCTATACTTCCCACGATTTTCGTCGTGCTCATAACCCCTTGTCTGAAGACCCTTTTATCGCCCGTATAAAAGTCCTCTGACCAATGAGAGAGTAACACAACAAAAAATCCGGAACTGATCAGCGTCAGTGGCATTTGATAGAGCCGCTCGGCATACTCGAGAATGGAAACGTTTCCGCCGCCAAGCCATGACGCCATCGTTCTATCTACGATAGGGTTAAAGGCTACCGCTACCATACCAGAGATCTGATAAAATGATTTTTTTAAAAACTCAAACAGTTTTGGCTCCACGTGAACGGAGAGATTAAGGGAAAGGATCCCCCTTCTGAATGTCTCAACACCCAGAATTATTAGACGGAAAATCTCACCTATGACGTATCCAATGGTTATAGAATGTACCCCAAGGGAATCTTTGAGAAGAAAGATAGCGAAAATGACAATCGTTGCCCTAAAAACAGGAGAAATGGCCGGTAACCAAAAAATTTTATAGGCATTGAGGGCGCCTGAAAATATACTTGTCCCGACTAGCAATATGAAAAGAGGAGCGGTCTCCACCAAAAGCCGGAAAATCAACTGAAGCGATTCTGGTGGAAAGCGTGTTACGTAAGGTAATAAGTGTTTTGATAATAGCAAAAAAATGACGCTTAAAAAAACAAGCCCTATCGTTACCAAAACCAGAACCTTCCCTAAAAACTTTCCTACTTGTGATTCATCCTGTGCCTTCAGTTCAGCTATAAAAGGAACGAGAACACTCTCTGTTATTGGGCTAAATATTCCAGCTAAAAAAAGAACCACACTATATACGAAGAAAAATGCATCGGTGTCAGAACTCACTCCAAACCATACAGCAATACAAAAGGGGATGAGAAAACCTACTGACTTGCCAGCCGTAGAGAAAAAGGTGGTGATGATGGTATTCCATACCAGTGGCCGGGAACGGATCTGATGCCAAAGGGCATTAACGGATATTGATTGGATCTTTGTATTCATCAAATTCATCGGCGAGAAAGGAAGTCTCCGGGCACATCAAGTAACTTCATCCTTTTTACTGCTCGATCTTCCTACGAAACAAAAAAACCTTATTTATCGAATATCTCAATAAGATCTTTCAGAAAACCAAATATCTCTATTTGACTATTAGCCGAGCATCGACTGTTTTTAAGGTAAAGTGCTACTCTAGCCACTAATTATTATGTATCTGTTTGTAATTATAAAGCATTTTTACCAGCGTAGTGACTTGCTCATTACTAGAGTATTTACGATGGTTGAAACGCCATACATATTCAGCCAGATACAGTGGAAGTCGTTCTCTTCGGATACCCCCTTTGGAGGCAAGGTATCTCTTAAGATATCCCCAGAACCCTTCAAGGCCATTGGTGTGAGTGCCCTTGGTGTCGGAAAATTCACCTTTGCTATGGTCTATCAGACGATGCACATACCCCGCAGTACCAGTATACCCTCTGCAGGTATCGGAGTAAACAACAGAACCACGCTTCACCCGCTTATTGATCAAGGGCAAAAGCGTTGCAGCCTCAACACCAGGAACCAGCTCAGCCCATACATAGCCATTACGGCACAAGATACCAAAAACCGTCTGCTTACTCGTTCCCCGACCCCGCTTAGTTCCTTGCAATCGTTGGACTTTTCACTTATTCTTCCATTGACCTCCCAGATAGGTCTCATCAACTTCCACCGTACCCTCAAATACCCCCGGTATGTCTCTCAACATACCTTCTCGGATGATATTCAATGCCCTCACCCTCAACACCCTCCTTCTCTCAAGTCCTGTCTCAGAGGCTATCTTATTACTGCTCAGTCCCAACATGAAATACCTCAATACCCGTCGCCATTGAATACGAGAAAGTCTCAACGACAACTTATCAGGAACCCATTCATATCTACACCGAACACACTTGAGTTTCTTTCTTCTTACTTTCCACTGTTTGCCATAATTACACTTTGGATATGTATTATTTTTCATGCCACCATTCTATACTGCTGGTGGCTAAAATGGTACTTTACCCAATAATATTTCGATACTTTTGCGCCAGATTCATCTTGCCCTCTTTCTCATAGATATCGATGAGAGAGGAGAGGGCGTAAAGGTGGTGCGGTACCCTGGCGAGTGTTTTCTGGAAGGCCACGACGGCCTTATCATAATTACCTTGGAAGAAGTATATCTTTCCCAAACGGAAGTTCACCCAGGGGTTTTGGGGGCTCATCCCCAGGGCCTGAATATAAGCATTAAAGGCCTCATCCTCTCTACCTTCTGCCTCCAGAGCCTGGGTTATGGGTTAGCACAAAGATTTCATGAAACTGCAACGGGGGAAATACGTTCGCAAACTTTTCCCACGAGAGTGAGAGGTTGAGACTTATTGTTCTTTGAAGGGCCTCTTTTGCTTTCGTTGTTTTTCTTTACCGGACGAGCAGCCTTGCCAGCCCAATAGAGCCCGTAACATCATCGAGGTCTTCCTGTAAGGCCTTCTTGTACCACTGCCGGGCACCATCCAAATCATCCAGCGAGAGCTTCAGGTCTCCTATCCGGCCATAGGCCGTCACCCTGATCGAACCAAAGGAGGGCACTTTGTTCCTCTCCAGCAAGGCCTCCCATCTCTCTATCAACTTCGCAGCTCCTTCATGGGACGGTGCGATCTTGAGAAGGGCTCTATATTCACGGCCTGTTGCCCAAAATCAATTTTATGACTTGCACGGAGTAAAAATGCATAGGGATTTTTCCCCAAGCATCATGATTGCGTATCG
>JAFGNJ010000010.1 GCA_016927065.1 Deltaproteobacteria bacterium | reverse complement strand
TCACTGCCCATTGTTTTTGTCGTTATCGTGGGCAGTGACATCATATTAATCTTCGCCCCATCAATTAATATACGAAATTCCTGTTTGGTCTTTAATCTTCTAATTTTAAGCATAGTTACATTATGATGGCAAGAAAAAAATTCTTTAAAATAAGGATGAAGAGGGCATAGTAATTCTTAATTTTCGGTAATATGGACTAAAAACGAAATTCGTATAATATGGGAAATCTGTCCATTTATCTCTGGCGTCTAGTATACATCACAGGGGAAAATATAAGTTCACGAATCTTTCTGGATTACTTCTCTTTCTGGACTACTTCATAATAGAGCCGCTGATTGAAGACACGGTATTTGACCCTTCCCTTTTTGGCAAGTTTGTCGAGTACTTTTACGACCTCCAGCTCGTGGAGGCCGAGGGCCTTGGCGAGGCCGTCAGGGGTCTCGGGCCTGCGCTGGACGGTGCGGATGATCTTTTCCTCAATATCCGCCGAAGAGATCAGATCTTCGTGACCCGCGAACTCCGCGATGATCTCGACATTCTTTCCCAGGGCAGCCCTGATTTGCTCCATCCGCTCCTGTGAAAGGGCGGCGGCGTAGTTCTCCGCCCCCGGTCTCACAACAGTGTTGAGATGGACCTTGTCCGGTCTGATGATGCGGATGGCCTCCCTGAGAGCATCTATCTCCTCGTTGCCGTCGTTTACCCCCCGGCATAGGAGGATTTCAAGCCAGATTTTCCCCTTGTATTCCCCGCGTAATGCTGTGAGCCCGTCGATGATCTGTGTGACTTCAAGGGAAGGGTAGGGCCTGTTTACGGTGCGAAAGACTGATGGCGTAGCGGCGTCCAGGGAAGGCATGATCAGATCGGCCTTGATAAGGGCCTTACGTACTTCTTCAAGGTGCATAAGGGAGCTGTTGGTGATAACGGCCACGGGAACGGAGGTCATTTTTTTTATCTCATCTATGACCTCCCCGATAGCGTTATTGAGGGTCGGTTCCCCTGAACCGGAGATGGCGACGTAATCAACCTTGTCATGCCATTCTTTGAGTGTCTCCTTGACGTCTCGCAGTATGAAACGGACAGGGGAGTATTCTTTGCGCTCAATAGTCTGGTGCGTGGTCCTTCCTATCTGACAGTAGATACAATCATACGTGCAGATCTTTTTGGGGACCAGATCAACACCCAAGGATCTGCCGAGCCGACGGGAAGGGACCGGACCATAGGTATATTTCACGTGTTTCTCCGCGCTATCTTGTTGATAATGGTTTGGTGAGAATTGAAGGCTACCTCGGGAAGGGCGGTAAAAGAGAAATATTGCGCGTCTGCGGCATCGTCCCCTGCTTGCAGAACTCCTCCGCAGGGGATGATGTGATAACCGATGATGATCAAGGGGCCGTGAAAAGGGCTATCTTCATAGACGACATCGATGAGACGTTCTACCTCGCCGACTAAACCGGTCTCTTCCTGGAGTTCACGTTTCGCTCCATGACTAGGTGTTTCGTCCAATTCCACAAAGCCCCCCGGCAGGCACCACGCACCTTTTGCAGGTTCCATACCCCTCTTGACTAAGAGGAGGTGATCTTCTCCGTTGAGGACCACGGCTGCGGTGGCCGGAACGGGATTTTCGTACACGGGGTTTTTGCACTCCTTGCAAAAAAGCCTGATCCTGCCGTCAAGGGGTATCTTCTCTAGGTTACCGCCGCACAAGGGGCAAAAGCGTTTTTCTTTGCGCATCCTTAACGCCTCCCGTATTGCTTATAGTAGACGAATTCTTCGATCTCTTTCCGTTTGGGAGGCGCAGGGACTTTTTCCGGAAAGCCGAGGGGGGTGAGGGCCACTACTACCTTACCCTGGGGGACCTGGAGAACCACTGCCGCCTTGGCGGCGTCGAACGATCCGACGATTACCGTGCCAAGTCCTTCGGCATGTGCGGCCAGGCAAAGATTCTGCATTGCTAAACCGCAATCGAACATGTACCAGTCACCTTTATCCGTACGGGCCTCTCCTTTTTTGAAACCCGCCTTTCCCTCGATAGCGATCACGATCAGCGTGAGGGGGGCCTGGAGGATCGCTTCACGGGCTGGATTATTGGAAGATAACGTCTCGACCAACTCCGTTTTGGTGCCTTGCTCTTTTACCACGATGACCTCCCAGCACTGGGTATTGGCCCAAGAGGGCGCCCACTGAACGGCCTGTAATACCTTTTGCAGTTTCTCTTCGGGCACTGGATCAGGCGCAAACGATCTCACCGATCTCCTCCCCATGATGGTCTCCATAAGATCCATACTGGTCTCCGTACCCCCTTGTTTGTTGACAGTAATCTACACGCAAGGGTTTAGGTGTGTACCCCTCTCCAGTTATATACTGGCTCTTTTACAGGCGTTGTACTCGAAAGATATTCAATCCTTGTATACAATCTGGGTAAGGAGGGTGAAACGCATCCGTTCATTTATCAGATCCTGACATTGTTGACCGACCTCCCGCAACGTGGCCGCTGCCGATGAGGGGGGAAAAGAAGTGACAAATGGCTTCCCCATATCCGCGCAGAGGGTCACCTGTGGATTAAAGGGTATCCTCCCCAGCAAGGGTATTGATAGATTCTCAGCCGTCGGTTGACCTGTTCCTTCACCAAAGGGTGTTAATGGTCCATCACAATGAGGGCAGGAAAACTCGGCCATATTCTCAACGAGGCCGATAAGGGGGACATGATGCTGTAGGAAAAAGGTAGCTGTTCGACGGACTTCCCGTAAGGCAAGGGCCTGAGGTGTGGTAACAAGCAAAGCCCCCGCGGTTCCTTTGAGGAAGTGCACGGCACTCATGGCTTCGTCCCCGGTGCCGGCAGGGAGATCTACAATGAGGTAGTCCAAGTCCCCCCAATGGGAATCGGCAATAAGCTGCTTGATTACCCCCTGTTTGATGGGCCCACGCCAGGCAATGGGGGTTTCCTGGTTCTGTATAAAGAGGGCCATGGAGACTACCTTAAGCCCTTTCATGGGGGAAGCTGGCTCTATGCCCTCCACCAATCCCACAATCCCCTGGGGGTGTATGCCCAGCATCCTGGGGATGGCGGGGGAGTGGATATTGGCATCCAGAAGACCCACCTTCCACCCCTGGTGGGCCCAGAGCACCGCCAAGTTGACGGCAATCGTGGTTTTTCCTACCCCCCCCTTGCCTGCTATAAATATTATTTTTTGCATCTCCACGCCGGTTACACCTCTATAACTGTGCCCACGTTGCAAAAGCGAAAGCCTTCCCCTCGTTCCTGGGCGAGTCGAGCGCCGGCGTATAATCCAGTGCAGTGCGAGACGCCGATGTAATCGATGGAAAACGCTTGGAGCTTCTGTATGACTTCTTCAAGAAGTTCAGGCCCGTGAAATCCCAGATGTGTACCGCCGACGACCCAGTGAAACGAATCCTTTTCGGTCAGGTCCTTGACATGGGACAAGGTATTTATCAGGCCGGCATGGGCACACCCCAACAGCACGACATGCCCGTGAGGAGTATCGATAATCAGGGAAAGATCGTCCAGTAGCGGATCTTCCTGTAACCCATTTTCTATCTTAACCAGAAGATTTTTGTCCCCTTGTTCAAAAGAGTTCCGACGAGGGACAGTCCCTGTTGTTGTGATCCCAGGGGCGACTTCTGCAGGATCTTCCGTAAGCCGCAGGATTCCTCCCCATCCCTCGATGGCCTCAGGAGAAAAGGGGATGCCGATATACCGCAGTCTGCCGCCATGCTGTGCGTATTTGGGTTGAAAGATATGGGGGTGGGCGGTTATTCTTACCTCTCCGGTTTCAGCAAGAAGGGATTTAAGCCCTCCGGTATGGTCGTAATGGCCGTGGCTGAGTATTACCTCTGTGACCCCTGAGAGGTCTACGCCGAGCAGCTTGGCATTGTGTACTAACCCCACTCCTTGTCCAGTGTCAAAGAGGATCCGCTCGTTATCCCGCTCAATGAGTGCACTGAACCCATGTTCCCCTATCAGCTCTGCAGGAATAGCGGTATTTTCACAGATGATGGTAATTCGCAGTCCCATAAACACATTTAATCAGGGATAAGCGGTGCTGTCAAGTACGAGAGGTTTGACAAGTAGAAAACGCCTCTGGTATGCTTAGTTGCGCGTTGCAATAGCGACTACACTCTAGTGAGCAAAAAAGAAATGGCAAGTGCTATAACCGATGTAAAAGGGATTCGCGTGGGACACGCCGGCAACCGTGAGGCCTTGACCGGTTGCACGGTAATCCTTTGTGAAGACGGAGCAATTGGAGGTGTGGAGATACGAGGTTCGGCTACCGGCACACGTCAGATCGATTCACTCTATCCCATTCATATGGTCCAGCAGGTTCACGGCATCCTCCTCACCGGAGGAAGCTCCTTCGGCCTCGATGCGGCCGGCGGCGTCGTTCGATTCCTGGAGGAACGGGGAAAAGGTTTCGACGTAGGTGTCACCCATGTTCCTATCATCCCGACCGCCGTCATATTCGATCTTATTATCGGTGACCATCGAGTGCGTCCCGATGCCGATATGGCCTATGAGGCATGCCTCAATGCCTCAAACGGGCCTGTAGAAGAGGGGAGTGTAGGGGTGGGAATGGGGGCGACTGTGGGAAAACTCTTTGATTTGGAGCGGGCATGCAAGGGGGGGGTGGGGACAGCCAGCGTAAAGGGGAAGGAAGGGGTTGTGGTGGGCGCCCTTGTTGCGGTAAATGCCCTGGGGGATGTAGTGGATGAGAAAACAGGGACGCTTCTCGCGGGGCTTAGAGATGAAAAGGGGAAGAATTTAGTGAGCTCGGCTGAACTCCTCCGTCATGGGATATGGAAAGAGAAATTCGGTACCTCCTTTCAAGGGAATACCACTCTTGGTGTCGTCGCTACCAACGTGGGACTCACGAGAGAAGATGTCATCAAGGTGGCCCAGCTGGCGCATAACGGTTTGGCAAAAGTTATCTCTCCGGTCAATACCACCCATGACGGCGACATCGTCTTTGCCCTCTCCGTGGGGCAGCAGGAAGGGAATGTCAATCACGTCGGGGCCTTGGCTGAGGCCACCATTATGGAAGCGGTAAAACGGGCTGTTATAAAGGCCGATGGCTTCGGGATTCTCCCCGCCTATCGAGATCTCGCCAAGAACGATTAATCCTTACTGATCGTTGTTATTCATACCGCAATGCCTCAATGGGATTGAGGCGCGCGGCCTGTCGGGCCGGCCACAGACCGAATCCTATTCCAACAATGAGAGAAAATGAAGTGGCAAGTATTATGGAAAAGGCGGAGATCTTCGTTGCCCAACCAGCTAAGAGGGCGAGGAGGAGGGCCGCCCCAATGCCGCCGAGGATACCAACGATGCCTCCGCTCATGGTCATCAAGGCCGCCTCGATGAGAAATTGAGCGAGTATATCTTTCTTTTTCGCCCCGATTGCCTTCCTCAGCCCTATTTCTTTCGTTCGCTCTGATACTGAGACAAGCATGATATTCATGATGCCGATACCCCCCACTAACAGGGAAATTGCGGCAATAGAGCCGAGCAGCCAGGTCATGGTGCGTGTCGTGCTTTGGAAGGCCTCTTGGATGTCAGCCATATTACGAATGGTAAAGGTATCTTCTTTTTCGTTATCCTGACGGTGCCGTTTTCTGATGAGAGCACTGATGTCCTCTTGGGCCTCGTCTGTCAGAAGGGGATCTCGTACTTCGGCATCAATAGAATCGACATACTGTTTTCCGAGCAATCGGTACATGGCGGTTGTAATGGGGATGATTACGAGGTCATCTTGGTCACGCCAACCTGATGAACCTTTCTCCGGCAATACGCCGATGACCTTAAAATTGATGCGATTTATTTTTACTGTTGCGCCTATTGGATTAGCATCGTCGAAGAGCTCTCGAACAACTGTGGTACCAAGAACAGCTATTTTGTCTCGCCTCCGTACTTCTTCTTCATTAAAAAACCGGCCGATGGTGGGGACCGACGCGTGCATTGGTGCATAATTGATTCCAGTTCCGAGAACCTGTGAATTCCAGTTTTTATTGCCGTGGACAAGTTGCCCGCGACCGCTGACCGAGGGGGATACCCTGCTTAAAGTATCAGTCAGCTTTGCGATCGCATCCGCGTCCTGTAGGGTAAAACGGGTAACGGCTCCAGCCTCCAGGGCTACGCCGTGGATATGGCTTGATCCTGGTCTTAACATGAGTAGGTTTGACCCGAGCGAGGCCAATTGCTTGGAGATAGATTCCTTTGCGCCCTGTCCTAAGGCCAGCATGGCGATGACCGACGCAATGCCGATCAATATGCCCACCATCGAGAGAAACGAGCGCATCTTGTGTGAGACAATAGAATGGATGGCTTGCCGAAAGTGATCGATAAACGCCGCCCGTGCAGGGGACTGGCGTGCTTCTGTTAAAATGGTATTGAGATGGAGCGGCTGCTTGGCAACGGTTTTTTTTGTGGCGCCTTTTTTTCTCTCGTCGGCAATGATCTCCCCGTCGCGCATGCGGATGATCCTTTTTGCGTGCGCTGCGATTTCTTGTTCATGGGTGACCATAACAATGGTCTTTCCTTGTTTATTGAGATCTTTCAATAGCCCAATAATCTCTTCTTCGCTCTTAGTGTCGAGATTACCTGTTGGCTCATCAGCCAGGATTATAAAAGGTTCGTTTACTAAGGAACGAGCGATAGCGACCCGCTGTTGTTCACCTCCCGACATTTCGTTTGGGCGATGCGATTCTCTTTGTGTGAGGCCCACGTCTCTTATTTTTTCGTGGGCCTGTTCTTTCAGATGGCGTTTTCCCGCATAGATCAGAGGGAGTTGCGCATTTTCCACGGCACTGATGCGGGGGAGGAGGTGAAATTGTTGGAAGACAAAACCTGCAAGCCGGTTTCTTAAGATGGCCAACTCGTCGTCGGTGAGCTCAGTTATGTCTTTCTTATCTAAAAGGTACGAGCCGGAATCAGGTCGATCTAAAAATCCGATGACATGGAGCAAGGTCGATTTTCCCGATCCAGAAGGCCCCATGATGGCGACAAATTCTCCGGGATTAATGGTTACCGATACGTTGCGCAAGGCCTGCACCTTGACGTTGCCCATTTGATAGGTTTTGTTGATATTCTTTAATACGATCATAGTTGTTCTCTCGTTACTTTTTTCAAACCGTTGCTTTCGGTAGTTCCTACTGGCGGCGCTGTGGTTGCTGCTGCCGCGGCCTGTTCGGCATGAAGGGATTACTCCCTTGTTGACTGTCCTTGATAGGTTGATATGTATAATTATCAATAATTATAGTATCTTGCGTGGTCAATCCTGATATTATTTCTACATTTTTATCGTCGGAAATGCCGAGTTCAACTACACGCCTCACAGCCTCTTTATTGTTGCCTTGGGCAAGGAGTACAAAGGGACCGCCGTTGTCTTGCTTGACAGCTTCAAGGGGCATCAACAAAATATGCTCTTTGTTTTGTTCGATGATGTCAATGTTGGCACTCATGCCGGAGCGAAAGATCGGGGGGACTTTTACGGGCAGGATGTCAACTTCATAGATGGTGACGTTATTGACGATCTTCGATTCATAGGCAATATGGTCGACAATTGCCCTTACCTTTACTTGAGGGTAGGCATCGAGACTAATATTAGCGGTCTGCTGGAGTCTCACTTTGCCGATATCCGTTTCATCGACCTGCGCCTTTACGATGAGGCGATCGGATAACACGATGACGGCATCGGTGGTAGTCACCGTTTGCCCCGGCTCTATTCCCCGCACGATTACTGTGCCATTGATGGGGGAGATAAGCGGGGTGGGCTTGTATACCTCCTTCCAATACGTCAATGTTTCATTGTCTTGTGCTCTCGCAGCATCTAACAATGCTGCCCTCTCCGTTGAACTCATCAAGGCTAATGTCTGGCCGACTGTTACAGTATCACCTTCATGAACAAAAATTTCTTCTATCCGTCCGCTAACGGGTGGCTTTATTGCCAAGCGGTTTTGTGGTTGAACCGTTCCTGTCGTCGATATAAAGGTTTTTATTTCTCCATATTCGGGATTAAGCAGTGTAAAATTTTCGCCCGTATTCTGCTTATGCTTTACGACGATTACCAAAATCGTCATTACAATAATGCCTGCCACTATACCCAGAATTATGTTTCTTTTTTTATTCCACATGATCTAATGTTCCTCCTTGTGCTTGGATCCACTGCGCTTCGGTAAGCAAGGCATTGGTCTGGGCATTTAAATAAGATTTTTTAGCCTGCACCAAATTATCTTCGATAATAGTCCAGTTATCAAATGAGATAAGACCATTTGAGTATTGTGCTTGGGTTATCTTTGCCCGTTCTTCAGCTGCTTGTAGGAAAAATTTTTGTACTGAAATATTATCTATTGCGTTCTGCCAGTTTGTCCATGTTTCTTCGAGCGTTAAGCTGAGGCTATCTCGGCCGCTCCTCTCATCAGCCACTGCTTGGTTCAATTCGGCCTTGGCCTTATACACTTCTGCCCACCGGCGGCCGCCTTCAAAGAGAGGGAAGCTGAGGGTTACGCCTACTGACCATTGATCATTGTCCGGCGGCCATTCTGAGTCAGTTCTCCCGGCGGAGGCATTTGCGTAAACATTAGGAAAAAACTCTGCCTTTGAAGAATTTAAGCCAAGCTTGGCCGCTTCTCTTTTAGCGGCGAGCGCCATAAAAGAAGGGTTGTTTGCCGCCAAGGCATCAAAAGAAGGTTTTTCTCGTTTTACGCTGATATCCTCAAGGTCTCCCGCTACCCGTAAAGGTTTTACCTGTGTTCGTCCTAATTCTTTACTTAATTGTCTCTGAGCTACTTCGATAGCGCGCCGTGCTTGTGACACTTCAAATTCAGCTTGTGCAAACTGCGCCTGAGCAGTTAATAAGGATCCCCTATGTTCTCTCCCCCCCTCATACAACAGCCCGACTATGTCCGCATTTTGTTTTCTCCGTATTGATATATCTTCTGTGATTGTTAGGAGCTCCTGGCCCTTTAAAAGTTCGACAAAGGCGGTTCGTAACTTCAATCTAATTTCTGATGATGTTGCTCGATAACTATATTCAGCAGCCTTTACGTTTTTTGTGGAAGCCGCGATATTAAAAGGGGTTTTGAGGCCGTCAAAGAGCAACTGTTGTGCAGATACACCATATGAATAGGTATCGGTTGTCGTATCTCTGCTTGAAGACTTTGAGGTGCTTTGGCGAACGTCACTACTTATCTGGGGCAACTGGGCACTAATAGCAATCGCCCTATTTGCCTTAGCCTGACGTAGGACTTCTTGAGCAGAGATGAGGCCAGGATGGTTTTTTTGCGCCTCTCTGATGCAGTCTTCCCAGGTAAGTATTTCTTCTGCCATTACGTCATGGCGAATTGTGAGTGCCAGGCAGAAAAAAGACATTACGAAAACAATAAGTCTTATATAACTTTTCATGTTATCGTCCGCTATGTTTGTTTTTTGATACCTTTTTTTCTAATTGAGAAACAAATTTTGAGGCTTGTTTTAAGAATCTACTAAAATCGTCTTCTGGCGACAATCCGACTATTTTCCTATCGGGGTTAAACAAAACGATCAATTTATCACCTGGCTGAACCTTAAGCGCTTTTCTTACATCGGCGGGGATTACAATCTGTCCCCGTTCGCCGACTGTCGCCACGCCGGAAATTTTTCCTTTAAACATCTCGTCCATACCTCACCCCTTTCTGTGACGTTACGCCTTCAATGGTATAAACGATTGCATGAATAATATGATATACATGAAAAATATAATAAGTCTTCTATGTAGAAAGTCAAGGTTTTTTATCATAGACGAGCTAAGGCATCATTTTATTTGATGTTTATTATCAGCAAAAGACATGCCATATAAGAACGTGCACAAAAAAATTTTTAAGAGGCTGATTTTACACACTATTTTTGTTTGTTACCGAAAGGCAGGTAAATTTTCTGCATATTTTTTTCCCATTTATCCCGCTCAGTGTCGGGACGACGGTAAATTTTTATGCACCCCCCAATTGATCTATCGTATTTAGGAGGTACTTAAATATAACGACTGTGTTACAATATACGACCCAATGGCCTTTTTAACTCAGACCGAAGGACACGGATACATTTACTGCGAGCGCTGATAATAAAATGCCGACGATAAGGTTTTTTCAGTGGGTATCACCCGAAAGCATACATATCCGCACATTCACTATTTGAGGGCATCGGCGGGGGCCGGCAAGACCTACCAGCTCACGGTCAGGTTCCTTTTGCTTCTTGCGGGAATGCGCCCTTCAGCGGAGTCACTTCGCCAGGTTGTGGCTATTACCTTTACCAATCGCGCCGCCGCCGAGATGAAAGAGCGTATCATTCTTGCCCTGAAGCAGATCGCCTTGGAAGAAGAGGCAGGCAATCGCTTGATAGAGGAGACTGGGTTGCGCCCTTCCGAAGCCTCTGCCTGGCTTGATACTATTATCGACCATTTCAGTGATTTTCAGGTACGCACTATCGACAGTTTGGTTTACGTACTATTGCGGGCCTTCTCGATTGAAATGGGATTGCGGCCAGAGCTGAAAGTGGTTTTTGATCAAAATACCATCATAGATCCGTGTTTCGATCGCTTGCTCGCACATGCTCGATGGGGAGATGAAGGTGATAGGCTATACCAGCTTTTTAAAGCCCTTATAGAGACCTATTTGCGCATTGAGGAAGCAAGCGGATTGGTGGTTGAAGGTGGGATCAGGAGGAGGGTTCGGGAGCTTTATGGCACAGTGGATACCCCCAGTGTTGTCGATCATCCGCCTGATCTGCACAAGGCCGAAAGCGAATTAGTGCACATGTGCAAAAAACTCCTTACGGCACTCAATAAAGAGGGGGCCTCAGAGTATCTTCACAGGCGAGCCTTTCAAACAACATTTCTCCGTGATCCTGTGCTGCATCTTGACCGGGCATTTTTCGAAAAGGCTTCCTTTCGTGATCTTCTTACAAGTAGGGCTCAAGGAATTGATGATAACGTCATCGAACACTTTGATGCCCTCTACCAGGATATCAGAGAGTTACGTGATGCCTATTTGGGTATTCTGGCCAGGGTAAAGGTCTATCCCTATATGAAGGTGCTCGATGCATTACAACGAGAGATAAAAAGACTCTCTCAGAGGGAAGGAGTTGTGTTAGGGCACGGCTGGTATTCCTTGGTGAGGGAATACTTACAGGAGGGTCAAGGGGCGGGGGCCTACGCCTTCGTCAAGTTAGGGGGGACGGTTCGGCACTTCCTTTTTGATGAATTTCAAGATACAAGCCGGCAGCAATGGGAGACCCTTCTTCCCCTTCTCGATGAGAGCCTTGCCACCGGGGGCAGCTTTTTTTATGTCGGTGATATCAAACAGGCAATTTATGGATGGCGAGGAGGTGACTGGCGTCTCTTTAAGGAGGTGGCGACTGATTACTTTCCCACTGTCCCACCCTCTCGCAAAAGGGGTGGTACCTTGATGCTGAATTACCGTTCTTTGCCTCACATTGTTGAGTTTAATAATAGCTTGTATCGTCATCTGGCCGATGCAGAATTTTCTCAGCGGATTGCTGCGATGGTTTTAGGGGGGAGCGCACAAGATTGGGCAAAGACGCTGCTGGCCCAATCCATACAACAAAATTTCGAAGATGTGGTACAGGAAAAGGCTCCTCATGTGCAAGAGACTCAGACAAAGGGAGTTGTAAAGATCATTTCATTGCGAGCCGCGGCGGAAGAGCTTCGTGAGGCAGTGCGCGTAAATCTGCTCGCGCAGGTGCAAGAGATTTGGGAACACAGAAGCGGGAATAAGGCGATCGCGGTCCTTGTAAGGCGCAATAAGGATGCTGAAGATATAGCTGCATGGCTCATTGCCATGGGGATCCCGGTGATTACGGAAAACTCCCTGCGTCTCCGCAGTTCCGACCTCATTAAGGGAATTATTGCCTTTCTACGATTCCTCGATTATCCACTGGATGACCTTTCCTTGTGGGGGGCGCTTGCCAGCCGCCTCTTTAGAGGAATGCCCGACCTCACTCCAGAGGCCTTGGAGTCATTTCTATCACAGGGAAAGTGGCAGCCACCCCTGTATAAGTCCTTCGAAAGAATCTTTCCCAGGGTCAGTGAAGGCATTATTCGGCCTTTATTGGCACGCGTTGGTTTTGTCAGTCCTTACGATCTTGTCCGCGAGGTTGCTGAAAGGTTTCTGCTCTTAGAGCGGTTCCCCGGCGAGGCGATTTTTATCTACCGTCTTTTCGAACTCATTTTTCAGGCAGAGACCGGAGGACAGCGTAGCCTCGCGCACTTTTTGCAATTCTGGGAAGAGGGGGGGATGGAAGAGAAAATCGGCCTCCCCGAAGAGGTCTCAGCCGTGCATGTGCTCACTATTCACAAGGCGAAGGGGCTTGAATTCCCAGTCGTCTTTATCCCCTTTACCAATTGGAGATTGGAGCGTCCCACTGTCGCAAAGCTTGATGATGGGAGCTTTGTTAATCTCACAAGGCCTCTTCCCCCTCAGCTTGAAGAGAAACGAACCCTGATGATGATAAACAGCGCCTTAGAGGCCCTTAATCTACTCTACGTGGCTACCACCAGGGCCAAGGAAGAGCTCTACCTGTACGAAACCAGCCTTCCGCTCCCCCGCGGCGAAGGGATTGATCGTAGCTACCTCTCGGCCTGGTTGCGGGAGATGCTTATCCGGCAAGGATATGCGGTGTCATGAGTGCGCAGTCTCCAGCGATAAAAATCTCTCATCATCCCGTTTTTCTGGGCGAAGATCCGGCCAGAATCGCTTCAATTCAGCGCGGTGAACTCATCCATCGTGCCCTCTCATTACTCGACCACTTTTCAGGGAACGAGGATGTTGAGAAGGTCATCTTACAGGCCTTTGCCCTCCACGGAGTTGATACGATGCGCTGGAACATAGAAAAGGATTACCTCAAACCTCTCCTGGCTGTGTTATCTCTCCCTCTGGTTAACTCGTGGTTTAAACCGGGAGTTCTCAATCTACGAGAGGTAGAGATTGTGGACGCCCACGGCGCAGTGCATAGAATCGACCGTTTGATAATCGGTACGGAGATATTAGAAGTGATCGATTTCAAGCTGGGACGTCGAGAAGAAGAACACCGAGCACAGGTGAGACTATACACAGAACTCGTCGCATCCGTCTTCAGCCGGTCAACGCAGGGTTACCTCCTCTACGTTGATGAACCAGCTGTGGTGGCCGTCCCGTGAACAAGATCAGCGTCATTCCGTTTAAAGAGAACTTTCTTAAGAGGCTAGCTGAGGAGATCGTCGAGAGACATTATTCGCCCGACGACCCCCTAACGCTCGCCCAGGTCAACGTTGTACTCCCCCACCGCCGGGGAATCGTTTATTTGCGAGACTACCTTTTTCAGCTCATCACTGCCCGGAAACGAAAACCCTTTGTGCCGCCGCGAATCATCGCTATCGAAGACTGGGTGCATGAGTTGGCGGTACAGTTGGAGGACCCTCCCCGACGATCCCTTGTCCCCCCCGATCAGGCCTGGATACTTTTTGGACTCGTGCAAGGTGAAAGGCTCTACGGGGGTGTCGCCGACAGCTGGGACCGTTTTTTCCCCTGGGGAATACGGCTGAGTGCCATTTTGGATGATATCGATAGGGAGTTGGTTATACCCAAAGACATCCACTATCCTGAGGATGTCCATCAGGACGCCAGGGCCCTCTTAGAAGGTTTAGAGGGGATATACATCAGCTTTGATCAGCGGTTGCGGACGGATGGTTTTACAACTCCGGCAAAAAGGATGCGACTCTTGGCAGAGCGGATAGAGGAGGCCGCGGTGGATGCAAGTTCTCTCTACTTGGCTGGCTTCTATGCCCTCACCGGCGCCGAGGAGCGGATATTTAAACACCTTTTTGCTGAGGGGGCGCGTATTTTCTGGCACGCCGATTCTCAAAAACTCCCCCCTTTGTACCTGCGCTGGAAAAAGCGGTGGGATCTGAAGATCGAGGTCCTCGGTGATGCCGCCCTTGCCCCCCCCCGTCTTCACTTTTATGAATCGTTTGATCTCCATTCAGAACTCCTCCGGCTACAGGAAATCCTTCCGGCAGAGATCAAAGGGCCTGATCAATGTGCGCTGGTGCTGCCCGACTCATCGGCCTTGATTCCGACACTCTACGCCCTTTCTCTACAGATGTCCGTTAATGTTTCTCTCGGCTACCCGTTGGAGCGGACAGCCCTCGCTTCCCTTCTAGAACAACTCGTGAGACTTCAGGAGGGGAGCAATGAGGACGGTGCTTATTACAACCAGGATTACCTTAATCTCATCAGGCACCCGTACATACGAAGGCTTCCGACCCCCTCCGGCAAGGAAGGGCGCATTGTCCTCCATTTGCTCGAAGAGAAGATGAGGCACTATGGGAAACCATTTATGTCTCATCAGGAAATCGTGGATCTTATCGCCCAATCATTAGATTCTGAACGAGACTCACACTTTCTGGCCTCTGAAGGACTGGACGTGCAGGAGTCACAGCATTTTGTGAGCGAACTTCATCGGCACCTCTTGACCCCATGGGAGGACTTGCGCACTCCTGTGGAGATGGTTGATTCCCTCACAACAGTGGAACGCTTTCTCTTTACCCCTGTTGTGGAGCAGGAGGGTTTTTTGCTTGAGCACCCTTTTGACAATGAATTCCTCTACACCCTGACGAACGACGTGATTCCCACCCTTGAAGACGCCCTCTTTGCTCGCTCCCCCATGGAAAAACGCCTCCTCTTTTCCCTCCTGCGGGAGGTGATTCATATGGTCCGCACCCCTTTTGAAGGACATCCCTTGGTCGGCCTCCAAGTCTTGGGGTTGTTGGAGACGAGATTGCTTTCTTTCGAAACGGTCATCGTGATTGATGTCAATGAGGATGTGGTACCGGCCTATGAGGAGGTAAACCCCCTGTTGCCTGAATCCTTAAAATCGGTCTTCGGCCTGGCAGGCCGTGAGCGAGAAGAAGCCGTTATTCGCTATCATTTTGAGCGTCTCATCGCCTGTGCCAGCGATGTGCATCTCCTCTGGCAGTCTTCTAACCTGCCGACCTCTTCCGGTATCGAGGGGAAAAAGGTAAGGAGCCGCTTCATTGAATCTCTCCTGTGGTCTGAAGAGAAAAAGCGGGGGGCAGTTCTCGAAGATGTTGTTGTAACGACCCCTCTGCATATTGATGGCAAATCTTTTCTTAAAGAAAAGGGGTTGAGGAAGACAGGCCGGGAACACCACCGGGTGAGGGAGTTTCTCTCTTCGTGGAGCAGCGCTCACGGCCTTTCGGCTACGTTCCTGAACACCTATCTGCAATGCCCCCTTATGTTTTATCATCACTATCTTCTGGGTATGAGACCAGTCGTCACCGTCTCCGAAGATGTCGATGCCGCTCTCCTCGGGGAGATCGTGCATCAAAGCCTGGAGGAATACTTTTTTCGGTATCGAATGCGGACCTACAGGAAGGCCTCGGAAAACGATCCGGAGCGGTTGATTGCTATTTTTACCCGTCGTTTTACGGAATCAGCGATGTACCGCAGCCTTGCCCCGGAGAAGCGGTTCTTTTTAGAATATGTCGCACGCTATCGCCTTGCCCAATATCTCTCACAGATGCCCGAAACCACCCATATTTCGGCCCTCGAAGCGGAATACCACGTAGACCTCACTCTCGACCCTGGTGAATTTACCTTCTACGGGAAGGTGGACCGGATTGATACAAGGGACGGGTATCAGATCATCTTGGATTATAAGACGGGACGGTTGGAATCATTTGCCAAAGGTCATTTTGAACAAAAGATCATGCCGTTTTCACTGCCTGCTGAGTTCGATCATGAAGGACTTAAGGCCGTGAAAGGGATCATTAAAGACTTTCAGCTCCCCTTGTACGTCTTTTTGGTGGCATCGGGAAAGGAGGAGGATTTGGGGAAAACCCTTTCTGCCTATGTGGAGCTGGGAAGGGGAGGGGAAGAACGATATTTTATTCCGCCGGATCGCATGGAAAAACTTCGAGATGATGTTACCAAATGGTTCTCCCAGACCTTTCCTGCCTTGTTGACATATCTCATAGACCATATGATCGAGGCTCCCTTCTTTTACCCTGCCACCGAAGAGCGGACCTGCAGGTTTTGCGAGTATGCATCAGTGTGCCGTTTTTCCCTTATCTGAGATTGTGGGGAAGATGAAAAAATCCATTCCGCACTCGGATAAGGTACCGTGTTCCTCCCTGTACTAATAGTATGTTCGCGCTGCCTATTACCACAACCAGGCGCGGACGGCGTAACCGGTCGCGAGGAAAAAAGGGAAGGGATGATGGGCGACGGCGGCGCGAATGCCGAGCTGAGCTAACCACTCAGACGACTTGCCGCGCCTCCGGAGCGAATCCCACTTTGCGGGACTCGAGCGGAAATCCGCCTAACTCCTAAATATAAACATTTCCCAGTTAACCGGATTCCGCTCAGCTCGGCATTATAGCACATGATTTTTAATACGCTGTTTTCCAAGTATATTATTCTTATTTTTCACTATCTAACGTGCAGGGTTCCAAAAAATTATCAAATTACAAACAATTATTAATATTTTGCTTGACAAGAAACTTGTTTTTTGGTAAGTTTCGGTCCATATTTTTAGCGGTAGAAATTTACCTTCCCCCCCCACCTTATGCTTTGAGGAGCACTGTTAAAAAAGCTCCGAAGAAGCTGTCAACAAAGTTATTCTTGTAGTTTTTGTACTTTTAGAAAACGAAAGTAAAAAAGCGTGTGAAAACCAGTTTCTATGTGCGCGATCCTTGACGTTCTGTGATTGGAAGGTGTTGCGGTATTTTCCGGAACGTAGCAGGGAGATGGTAGTGAAGCGTGAAACCCTGTTACATCTTTGTGCCCGTTGATGTTCACGTCTTGCTGGAGGAAAGATACATGGCAGAAATTGGTCGCGTACAAAGAAAACGGGAGAGAAAAAGTGGGAAGGATGATACGATGGCACTCCCTAGTTTTGCCGTATTAGCCAATCTGATACTGACCAACGCACACTTCTCTGACGAGATACAACAAGAGATCGACAAGCGAAAGCGGGCGGAGCAAGAGCTTCATCGTGGCTACGATCAGCTGCGGGAGACTTTTTGTGCCGCGGTCAACGCCTTGGCCTCCACGGTTGAGTTGAAAGATCCGTATACCGCCGCGCACCAACAATGGGTAACCAGGCTGGCCTGCACACTTGCCGCCGAGATGGATTTTTCGAAAGATCAAATTGAGGGTGTTCGCATGGCCGGGCTCATTCATGATATCGGCAAGCTGATGGTACCCGCTGAATTTCTCAGCAAGCCGGGTTCCCTGACAGAGATCGAATATGATGCCATAAAGGTTCATCCGCAAAGCGGTTACGATATAGTGAAGGATATACAGTTTCCGCGGCCGGTGGCCCAGATTATATTGCAGCATCATGAGCGGGTGGATGGCTCCGGATATCCCCACAACCTTCAGGGCGACCAGATCCTCCCTGAGGCGAGGCTCTTGGCAGTCGCTGATGTCGTGGAATCGATGTCCTCATATCGGCCTTATCGAGATAGGCACGGAATTGAGTTTGCCTGTGAAGAGATTTCAAACAATCGGGGAACCCTCTATGATACTGACGTAGTCGATGTCTGTTTAGAGGTTCTTCAGGAAAAGCGGTTTACGTTTTAGTATATGTCGTGTAGATGACGTTGAGATATCCGCGTACCTAGTGGTTGAGGGGCTTTTACAGGTACCGTTGAAACCACTCCAGGCTCATCCGAATGGCCCTGAGGCGGTGCTGGGGATTGGTAAAACGGTGGTCGCCCCCTGGGAATACCTCGAGGTGTTTCGGGGTCCGGGCCGCTTGATAGAGTTCTTTAGCTTGGGTGAGGGGGACCAGTTCATCCGCCTCCCCATGCAACAAGAGGCAGTTCCCCACTTTTTGAATGGCCCCTGTGGCGTCGTATCGATCGAGATCGCGGTAGAATGCATCCCCCAGAGAAGGATTTTGCTCGTCATCCCTGTCCCGCTTACCGCCGAGGTGTGAGGGGGTGGCCCACAGGGCCAGGGCCTTCACCCTGAAATCCGCCGCCCCTTTGAATATGGAAATAAAGCCCCCCATGCTGCTGCCGAGCAGACCGAGGCGATCGCCGAGCAGGGGGTGATTGGCGGCCAATTCGAATATCGCATTAAGATCTTTGATGCGGGAAGAGGCCGTCGTTGAGCCGAGTTCTCCTTCGCTTTCACCGCACCCCTGATGATCGTATCGGATCAGGGCGATCCCCTGGGCGGAGAAGAACTCACCAAGTGCCACGAACTTCTCGCTCTCCTTGCTGCTGAACAACCCATGGGATGCGATGACGCAGGGGGGGGAAGGGTTTTTGGGGAGGTGGAGTATCCCGTAGATCTTTTTTCCCTCGCTGATGGTCCTGATAAACTCAATAGCCACGTGTATCTTTTCTCCTTCGTGATACAGTCATCCCGTGAGTGCCGTGGAGAAAAAAGGCAAGCATGGTCTTACTGACATACCTCTCGAGGCGGTGGGGCGTACAACTCCACACTCCCATCCTCTCTCTCTTTGAGGAGATCCGTGACGGTTTTTTTTAAGATCGGGTGGAGCAGATCAGGGACCAACTCCATCAGGGGGACGAGGACGAAACGCCGCTCGTGCAGACGGGGGTGGGGGATGACCAGATCCTCCTCTTCGATGACCTCGTTGCCGTATAAAAGAATATCGAGGTCGATGATGCGCGGTCCCATCTTAACGGTTCTTTTCCTCCCCATCGACTGTTCGATGCCTTGCAAAAACTCTTGCAGGGGATGGGGGGGGAGGGTCGTCGACACCTCGGCCACACAATTGATGAACCAATCTTGATCACGATACCCTATGGGTTCTGTCTTATAGAGGGATGAAACGGCCTTGATCTGGTTATGGTTATCAGCGGATACCTCTTTGAGGGCCAGCAGACATTGTGCTACCTTATCGCCGAGGTTTGAACCTAATCCCAGATAGACGACCTCCGGTTCCACGCTTGCCTATTTTTTCTTCTTCGATTTTATTTCCTTGTTTTCTTCTTCCGGTGTTACGTCGATTTCAGGGGGTTCCTTAATCGATTTCTTGAAATTCCTGATGGCCTTTCCAATCCCTGATCCGATCTCAGGAAGCCTGGTAGCCCCAAATACGAGGATAGCGATACCGAGAATGACAAGCAGTTCAGGCATACCTATGCCAAACATGATGTTCTCCTTTCCAGATGAGCATAACAATGGCGGAAGTGCACGGGAATCGAACCCGCCGCGGATGCACTACACCCGCCACTGGATTTGAAGTCCAGGAGACCCACCAGAGATCTATCCACTTCCATTGCTATTGTGCCTAAAGCGTTTGTGGAAGTCAACTAGGGATTCCTGGCGCACGGGTTTATTGACAAAGGAGGATGGCGATTTTACAATGGATGCTGTTCAATACACTTACCATGTGAGGGGGACGCGATGGCCTCGCCAGAGGCGCAGGAACGGGCAGCACGGCTCAGGGGGGAGATCGAGTACCACAACTACCGCTACTATGTCCTGGACGACCCGGAGATCTCCGACGCCGCCTATGACGCCCTAATGCGGGAGTTGGAGAGGTTGGAGGAAAAATATCCCGATTTGAGAAGCCCCAATTCCCCCACCCAGCGGGTAGGGGCCTCGCCCTTAGAGGAATTCGGCACAATCACACACACCATACCGATGCTCAGCCTGGCCAATGCCATGGACGAGGCTGCAGTCATCGAGTTCGACCAGCGGATCAAGCGCTTCCTCAAGACCGATAAAGAGATTGCATACGTGGTGGAGCCCAAGCTGGACGGGGTGGCCGTCGAGTTGATCTATGAAGGGGGGGAGTTTGTCGTGGGGTCCACCAGGGGGGACGGGTACACCGGCGAGGACGTGACCCAAAACGTGCGGACCATCAAGGCCGTACCCCTTACCCTTATCAGGCGGGAGAATCCCCCGCCCCAAAGGCTGGAGGTGCGGGGGGAGGTCTATATGGAGGTCGCGGATTTTGAGGAACTCAATAAGGCGCGAGAGAAAAACGGCGAGCCTCTGTTCGCCAACCCGCGCAATGCCGCTGCGGGGTCTCTGCGCCAGCTCGACTCCTCCATCACGGTCCAGCGCCCGCTCACGATATTCTGCTACGGCATCGGGGAGGTGCAGGGGAAGGATTTTGAGAGCCAATGGGACGTTCTGCGAACGCTGCCTCAATGGGGGCTGCGGACCAATCCCCTGGCCCGCAGGTACAATAATATCAATGAAGCCGTCGCGTATTACAACGAGATCAATGAATTGCGCGAAGCACAGCCCTACGAGATGGACGGTGTGGTCATCAAGGTGGACAGCTTCGAGCTCCAGCGCAGGCTCGGGGAGGTCTCCCGCAGTCCCCGCTGGGCCGTGGCGTACAAATTCCCTCCCAAAGAGGCGACCACCAGGATCATCGACATTAAAGCACAGGTAGGGCGCACCGGGGCCTTGACGCCCGTAGCCCTGATGGAGCCGGTGAGGATCGGCGGGGTGGAGGTCAAGCGGGCCACGCTCCACAATCAGGATGAGATCGAAAACAAGGACGTCAGGATCGGCGATACTGTCGTAGTGCGCAGGGCAGGGGATGTGATACCGGAGGTGGTCAAGGTCATCACCTCCAAGAGAACCGGCGCTGAAAAGCGGTTTAGCATGCCCCAAACCTGCCCGGTGTGCGAATCGGCAGTGGTGCGGCTCCCGGAAGAGGCGGCCCACCGCTGCGTCGGGATCTCGTGCCCTGCCCAGGTGAAGGGGAGGATCAGGCACTTTGCCTCCAAGCGGGCCATGGATATCGATGGGCTCGGGGTAAAGCTCATTGATCAGTTGGTTGCAAAGGGCCTGGTCAAGGACATCGCCGACCTCTATGCCCTGGGCCAGGATGCATTTGCCGCTTTGGAGCGGATGGCGGAAAAATCGGCGGGGAATATCATCGAGGCCTTGGAAAAGAGCAAGCAGACGACATTGGCCCGCTTTATCTACGCTTTAGGAATAAGACATGTGGGGGAGCATATTGCCCAGGTATTGGCCCGGAACCTGTCCTCGCTGGATGCAATTTCCAAAGCCACGGAGGAGGAGCTCCTAGCGATCCCTGAGATCGGTCCCGAGGTGGCGCAGAGTGTGACCAGTTTTTTCAGGGACAAGGGGAACCAGGAGGAGCTCAAACGCTTGCAAAAGGCAGGGGTGGAGATAGCCGCGCCGAGCGTGCGGAAAGCAGAACCGCTCAAGGGGAAGACGTTTTTGTTTACCGGTGCCTTAGAGGGGATGACCAGGGACGAGGCCAAGGACCTGGTGCTTGGACGTGGAGGTGAGATTGCCTCCAGCGCGGGCAAAGGGGTGGACTATGTGGTAGTGGGGGAGGAACCCGGTTCCAAGTACGCCAAGGCAAGGGAAATGGGACTTACTATTATTGATGAGAAGGAGTTCAAGAAGCTGGTGGGTATGGAATGAATCCATGCCTTTTTCATACATGCAATTCCGCATCTTATGTGGATCAATATAATCTATGTTAGCCACTAGTTGTTGGGAGATAAATTGGAACGCGATGACCTAAGCAGCAAACTAATCCACTTCACAAAAGGTGACCAAAAGGAGGCTGTAGCGAATATTAGGTCCATTCTTAACCAGAGTAAGCTTGTCGGTGGGTCCGGATTTATAAAGGGCGGTTACCGATGTGTTTGTTTTACAGAATCTCCTATTGGCAAATTTCCTCACCTATTCTCCGATGAAAATCCGGTCAAGTTTCCCTATGCTCCGCTTGGAATCATGGTGGACAAGACGTGGCTCTGGGAACGAGGAGGCAGGCCCGTCATCTATCAGTCTGATGAGGAATACAATCTTCTTCATGAACAGCAGCGATGGCGACATAAGATATACGATCCTCTGGTAGGCATTGATTTCACGTGGGAGAGAGAGTGGAGAATCAAGGTCGACGAGCTAGATCTGGATCCCTCTAAGACGACAGTGATTGTGCCGAAGCGTCTCTATATAGAACAGATCAAGACGACTCACAGTAAACGGATTCAAGGTGTGGTGTTAAGCTTGGGTGAAGAGGCTGCTGGGTTTGTGGAGCCTTTACCGTGGCACTTCATCGCTCTGGAGGATTTAGGCGTCAGATTTTGGTGAGCAGAAGTTTGCTGGCTAACAAATCATCCAACTGCAAAAACAATGGGGTCTGGTCTTAACTTAGGAAAATGAAAACAACGCAACTCCACTCGTGTCAAGAATGAACGGACTGTTGCCCAAACCCTTTAATTTCAGGTGATTTTATGCTAAATTGTCCCATATTCTTTGTTATTTGGAGGATAAGCT
>JAFGNJ010000003.1 GCA_016927065.1 Deltaproteobacteria bacterium | reverse complement strand
CCCCCCCCCCCCCCCCCCCCCCCCCCCCAAAAAAAAACAATTGGGGGAGAGGGAAAAAAAGCTGTTGTTCATTGATCGTGGGTGGTGCACCCGTCGTGAAGGTTTCCGTAAAAGATGAGCCGAGGGAGCTGTTCCCTCGGCCCTTACAAAAATTCATTGGTAGCGGGGGGTAGATTTGAACTACCGACCTTCGGGTTATGAGCCCGACGAGCTACCAGACTGCTCCACCCCGCGATCGTTGGTAGGTAGTGTAGTGTTTCATCTCATTTTTGTCAACCCCATTCCTAAAAACTCGTTGGTGTGAGGAAGGGTTCAGCAAGAACCATTTTTGTTGAAGAATCCCGTTCCCTATGGTATAAAATATATTGTGCACATTCTAAAGATAGTGAGGTGTGAAGCTAGATGAACAGGAACTTGGTCTTATGGTTAATGATTGTCATAACCGGAATTTTTATTTGGGCGACCTGGTCAGGCCAGAAGCCAAAGGCGAAGGAGATGATCTTTAGTGAATTCTTCGCCGCCGTGGAATCCGGTAAGGTAGATAGTGTCACCATTAAAAAGGGAAACGAGATATCAGGGACGTTCCGGGATGGAACTGCGTTCAAAACCTATGCCCCCAACGATCCTGATCTGATTACGTTGTTGCGCGAAAAAGACGTTAAGATAGCTGCAGAATCAGTCAAAGAATCGTTTTTAAGTTCTTTTCTGATCACGGCGATTCCTATGATCTTAATCATCGGGCTGTGGATTTTCTTTATGAGGCAGATGCAAGTAGGGGGAGGGAAGGCCATGTCTTTCGGCAAGAGCCGGGCCCGAATCTTTCTCAAAGACCAGGGCAAGAAGGTTACCTTTAAGGACGTGGCCGGCATTGAGGAATCAAAGGAGGAAGTAAGTGAGATTATAGAGTTTTTAAAGGACCCACAGAAGTTTACCAAACTGGGGGGGAGGATTCCCAAAGGTATTTTGTTGGTTGGTCCTCCTGGGACCGGCAAGACCCTTCTCGCTCGCGCTATAGCCGGCGAGGCGGATGTCCCCTTCTTCAGCATAAGCGGCTCGGATTTTGTGGAGATGTTTGTGGGTGTGGGGGCCTCGCGGGTCCGAGATCTCTTTATGCAGGCCAAACGGAGTAACCCCTGCATTGTATTTATCGATGAGATTGATGCGGTGGGGAGGTATCGAGGGGCTGGTCTCGGCGGTGGACATGATGAGCGGGAGCAGACTCTCAACCAACTGCTAGTGGAGATGGATGGTTTTGAGGTCAATGAAGGAATTATCCTGATCGCTGCTACCAACAGACCCGATATTTTGGATCCGGCCCTCCTGCGTCCCGGTCGTTTCGACCGACAGGTAGTAGTGCCCATTCCCGATATCAAGGGAAGGGAAGAGATACTGCGGGTGCACGCCAGAAATACCCCTCTCGCCGATGACGTGAAGCTCTCGGTCTTGGCCCGGGGAAGTCCGGGTTTCACCGGGGCTGATTTGGAGAATCTGGTGAACGAGGCTGCACTCTTGGCCGCCCGGGTGGGTAAGAAGCGTATCGGCATGAAGGAACTGGAACAGGCAAAGGATAAGGTGCTCATGGGGGCGGAGCGTCGAAGTATGATTATCAATGAAGAGGAGAAGAAAGATACCGCCTATCATGAGGCCGGCCATGCCCTGGTGGCCAAGTTGATTCCCGGAGCCGATCCTATCCATAAGGTGACCATTATCCCCCGTGGCCACGCCCTTGGAGTGACCCAGCAGTTGCCAATTGATGAGAGACATATTTACTCAAAGGATTACCTCACCACCAGTATCATAACCTTGATGGGAGGGCGAGCGGCGGAAGAGCTTGTCCTAAAGCATTTTACCACCGGGGCGGGAAATGACATTGAAAAGGCGACAGAACTGGCTCGCAAGATGGTTTGTGAGTGGGGCATGAGCGAATCGTTGGGCCCTCTTGCCTTTGGGCAACGGGACGAACAGATCTTCCTCGGCAGGGAAATTTCCCAACACCGTGATTTCAGCGAGATGACCGCCCAGGAGATAGACAAGGAGATCAAAAAAATAGTCATGGAGTGCTATACTCGGGCAGAGCAGGTCCTCAAGAAAAACATCAAGACCTTACATACGTTGGCGAAGACGCTCTTAGAGCGAGAATCTCTCTCAGGAGAAGAGATCGACCAGATTATTCAGGAAGGTGCGGCGGCATGAATCCTTCCCGCAACGGAGCCAGAAGACAGTTTGTGCTGCGTTGCCGGGAAGGGGATCTGCGAATGGGAAAGAGGACGCTCGTGATGGGTGTTTTAAACATCACCCCGGACTCTTTTTCCGATGGGGGGCTTTTTTTAGAACCCGAGGCTGCCATTGAGCACGGCCTCCGGATGGCCGAGGAGGGGGCGGATATTATCGATGTCGGAGGCGAATCTTCCCGCCCCGGCTCAGATCCTGTTCCGCTCGATGAAGAAATCAGAAGGATCATCCCTGTCATTAAGGGTTTGGTCGCTCGGCTCCAGATCCCTATTTCAGTAGACACCTATAAGGCGCAGGTGGCTGAGCAGGCTGTCGAGGTTGGGGCCCAGATAATCAATGATATCAGCGGCCTGCACTTTGATTCACAGATGCCCGCGGTGGCCGCCCGATACGATACGCCGTTGATTATCATGCACATCAAAGGGACACCTAAGACCATGCAACAAGACCCTTCCTATACAGACGTCATGGCTGAGGTCATCACGTACCTGCGTGAGGGGATAGAACGCATTGAAAGGGCGGGGGCAGATCCCGAGCAGGTGATCGTTGATCCGGGTATCGGTTTCGGCAAGAGGGCTGAGGATAATCTTGTGATCCTCAACCGTCTCAATGATCTCAACATTCTAGAAAGACCCTTGCTGATTGGCACCTCGCGCAAGTCGTTTATCGGTGCTGTATTGGACGTGGAAGTAGATCAGCGGATGGTCGGAAGCCTGGCCACAGTAGCCGTCTCCGTCCTTAGAGGCGCCCATATCGTACGGGTCCATGATGTGGCGCCGGTTCGACAGGCGGTCGATATGGTGGATGCCATTATTAATGCAGAGGAACAGTGAAGATGCTGGGATTAGGAGAAATCTTGACCAACTTCAGATGGCAGGACGCCTTCGATATCCTCATCGTCGCTGCGGTGATCTATTGGGCCATCCTGCTGATTCGCGGGACTCGTTCTTTCCAGATGGTCATCGGGTTGGTCTTACTCATTCTTGCCCTCCTTATCTCCCAAATGGGGAGATTGATGACGGTTCACTGGATACTGAATAATTTCCTGAGTTCCATCATACTAATCATTGTGGTGATATTCCAGCATGACATCCGCAGGGCCCTCTCCACGGTGGGGAAAAATCCCTTCTTCTTTGAGCCCACCTCCCCCCATGGTGCCCCCATAGTAGAAGAGATCATTGACGCCGCCCTCAGCATGGCCAGGAAGCGGATAGGTTCTATCATTGTCTTGGAGCGTGAGGCTGAGGTGGACCGATATGTAGAGGTAGGTACTCCCCTCGGTGCGACGGTGACCAAGGAGTTGATTACAGCTATTTTTTTGCCCCCCTCGCCCCTCCATGACGGGGCGGTTTTGATCCAAGGGGGAAAATTGACGGCTGCCCGCTGTTTTCTTCCCCTGACCCCCAACCCCCGCCTGGTCAAGACCCTGGGCGCCCGTCATCGAGCGGCCCTTGGCCTCACGGAGGAGACCGATGCGGTGGCCATTGTGGTATCGGAGGAGAAGGGAGTTATCTCCCTGGCCATTGGTGGGAAGCTGACGAGAAACCTCGACGCCAGTGGCCTGAGACGTGTCTTATACAACATTTTTGTCAGCAAGCATAAGAAACGGTGGTTTTTCTTACGATATTAAATTTATAGGTGATTACTTGAAATTTATCACAAATAACCCCACGCTCAAGGTCATCTCTCTCATTCTCGCCATCATCCTCTGGATGTTCGTCAAGAGCAAGAGCGGCGGTGAAGTAGGGTTGGTGGCACCCTTGGAGTTCTCTCGTGTCCCCCAAAATCTTATTGTTACTCAGTTGAGCGAGGACGCCGTCAATGTGCGCATCATCGGAGCTCTTTCACAGTTGGAGCAGCTTTCAACCAAAGAGGTGAGGGCACGAATCGATTTCTCCCGTGCCAGACCCGGAGCGAACACCTTTGATATCCTTCCTGATAGTTTTAATATCCCCAAGACATTAAGAATTACGCAGATCAGCCCCTCTTCTGTTAAAATTGAGCTCGACCGCGTCATGGATAAAGTAGTTCACGTCAAGCCTGTGATAAAGGGACGAGTTGCCCGTGGATACACAATCAGCAAGGTTACTCCTGAACCTCCCTATATTACGTTGCAGGGGGCAGCCAGCCAATTGGCTAATATGAAGGAGGTGTTGACCGAAGAGATCGATGTCTCCGGCCTGAAAGAAACTGTGAAACTTGAGGTGCCCTTGCGAGTCAGTGGTATCAGGTTGAAGAAAGAGGCAGAACGCACGGTTAAGGTCACAGTTGTGGTTGAGGGAAAATGAGAAAGATAAGAAAGTTGTTCGGGACAGATGGTGTGCGCGGTGTGGCCAACGAAGAGCCGATGACGGGGGAGATGGCCATGCAGTTAGGGCGGGCTGTGGCCTATCTCTTCCGCAACCAGAAAGCGAGACATCGAATCGTCTTGGGTAAGGATACACGCCTTTCCGGGTATATGTTGGAGACCGCCTTGGCCTCGGGGATCTGTTCGATGGGTGGTGATGTCCTGTTGGTGGGTCCTTTGCCTACGCCCGGCATCGCCTTTATCACCGTCGATATGCGGGCCGATGCAGGGATGGTTATCTCCGCCTCTCATAATCCCTTCCATGACAACGGCATCAAGATTTTTTCGGGAAACGGCTTTAAGCTTCCCGATGAGATGGAGCAGAAAATAGAGGAATTTATCTTCTCAGGTGAAGTGGAAGGGTTGCGCCCCACCGGCGCGGAGGTGGGAAAGGCCTTTCGGATTGATGATGCCACAGGAAGGTATGCTGTTTTTTTAAAGCATACGTTCCCTGATCACCTTACTTTAGAAGGGTTAAAGGTTGTAGTGGATTGTGCCAATGGGGCGGCCTACCGTGTGGCCCCTCAGGTGCTGGAGGAATTGGGAGCGGAGGTCTCCTGCGTGGGGGTGGAACCAGATGGGGAGAATATCAACCTCAACTGTGGTTCCCTGTACCCAGAGCTAATCAGCCGCTTGGTTGTGGAGCAGGGCGCGGATTTGGGAATGACCTTGGACGGGGATGGCGATCGGGTGATCTTTGTGGATCACTCGGGAAAGGTGGTTGACGGGGACCATCTCATGGCCGTCTGTGCTTTGGATATGATACAGCAAGGAACCCTCAACAAAAAGACGCTGGTGGCGACGGTGATGAGCAACATGGGATTGGAGATGGTCCTCAAGGATGCCGGCGGCACGATGGTCAGGGCACCGGTGGGTGACCGGTATGTGGTTGAGGAGATGTTGAAGGGAGGATATAATCTTGGCGGGGAGCAATCAGGACACCTCGTCTTTTTGGATCACAATACCACCGGGGATGGCATGATTACGGCCCTGCAGGTATTGGCCATCATGCAGAACAAAGGGGTGCCACTTGCCGATCTAGCCCAGGTAATGGTAGCGTTGCCTCAGATTCAACGCACCGTCCGTGTCAAGCATAAAAAAGATTTTTCCCAGATCCCTAAAATTCAGCGGGTGATACAGGAATGCGAGAAAGAATTAGGCGAACGGGGGAGGGTCCTCGTTCGATATTCAGGGACCGAACCCGTACTGCGGATCATGATTGAAGGGGAACATGAGGAGAAGATAGCTACCATGGCCGATACCATGTCCGAAGCGGTTCAAGACGCCTTAGGATCAGGATAGAAGGGAGAGCGGTTGACATGCCACGATTGGGGGTGAACGTAGATCATGTGGCCACCTTACGTGAGGCCAGGAAGATTACCTATCCCGATCCTGTGACGGCCGCTGCCCTGGCAGAGCTGGCGGGGGCTGAATGTATCGTGGTCCACCTGCGGGAAGACAGGAGGCATATTAAGGATAGGGACCTTCGGATCCTCAGAGAGACCATTACGACAACATTGAATATGGAGATGGCCGCCACCGAAGAGATGCTCCAGATTGCCGCTCAGATCAAACCCGACGTATCGACCTTAGTCCCTGAAAAGCGAGAGGAACTAACCACTGAGGGGGGGCTCGATGTCTTGAGCAACCGCACACGGGTGGAGGCAGCGGTGAAGGCGCTTAAGGAGGCGGGGATAATGGTAAGTCTCTTTATCGACCCTGACATGGGACAAATACAGGCCTCCCATGAGGTAGGAGCCGATGCCATCGAGATCCACACAGGGGCCTATTGTGAGGCCAAGACCCCTCACGATGTGGACGAGGAGTTGCAAAAGGTGATTGTGGTGGCCAGAAAGGCCCATGACCTCGGTCTGGAAGTGAAAGCGGGACATGGCCTTCACTATTTTAATGTTCGCAGGATCGCCGATATACCGGAGATTGAGGAGTTGAGCATCGGCCATAGCATTGTGGCTCGTGCGGTACTGGTGGGTATGGAGCGGGCGGTACGGGAGATGATCACCCTCATCCAGCGGCCACCTTGTGAACGACCTCAAAGATAAACTCGCTGGCGAAACCCAGATTTTCTAAAGATATACGCTCATTATGACCATGGACTAGTTTGTGGTCTTCCTGCCTCAACCGAAAGGGTGAAAAATCGTAGCAGGGTACTTCGATCTCACGAAAAAAACGGCTGTCGGTTGCCCCGGTAATGAGAAAGGGGGTAACCACGCATCCGGGGTCTTTTCTCTGGGCCACCTGTACAATAGCATCATACAGTTCGTTGTCGGTAGGAGAGGCGGGCAGGGATTTGCTCTCGAACTCCGGCATTGGGGTAATCGTTATTGTGTCGTCCGCGATAATCTCCCGGAGCTGGGCGAAAAAGGCCTCACTGGAGGTCCCGGGGAGGAGGCGACAGTCAAAGGCGGCGGTGGCCTCCGAGGGGATAACGTTTACCTTTTGTCCCGCTTTAAGAATAGTGGGCGTTAAGGTATTCTTGATCATGGCGTTGTATTGTGTGTTGGCGGTAAGGATTGCGGCATACGCGGGATCCACCTCTATATCCTCATAACCAGATGTTTCCTTTGTTGCTTTGATCGTGCCCAGATTACTGAAATATTCCCTCACGGGGGGGATAATCGTTACGGGGGGTTCCCACTCTACCAGCCGATGCAAGGCCTTGATTAGCTTTACCGTGGCGCTGTCGTCATGGGGCATGGATCCATGCCCCGTTTTCCCGGCGGCCTTGAGGACAAACTGGGCGACTACCTTTTGGGCTGTTGCTATTTCGTAGTGATCGAGCGCGCCATCATCCCGCATGAGGATACAACCCCCTTCATTGAGGACGCATCCCGCCTCCTTGAGGCGAGGTTCCCGTTCCAGCATCCACTTGGCCCCCCATTTTCCTCCAACCTCCTCGTCGGCGGTGGCCAAGAAGATGACATCCCGTTTCAGCGGGATCCGGTAGCGCTGTAGCAAGAGCATGGCCATCAGTTCAGCAACGCCTTTCCCCTTCATATCGATGGTCCCGCGTCCGTAGATATAGCCGTCCTTAATAATCCCCCCAAAGGGATCGAAATCCCATTTGTCCTCCTCCGCTGGGACGACGTCCATGTGATTGAGCAGAATAAGGGGTTTTTCCCCTTTTTTGCCGGGGATGACGGCCATGAGATTGGCCCGTCCGGAGGCGGGCTCATAGACGGTGGTTTCAATCCCTTCCCTGGTCAATATTCCTTCAAGGAAGCGGGCCGCTTCCATCTCATTGCCGGGGGGGTTCGTGGTGTTGATACGGATATAGTTTATGAGGATCTCCGTTGCCTCATCTTGCACCCCTTGCCAATCAATGTGATATCCGGTCATATGTCATCCTTTCTTGAGTTTTATGGACAGCGGGGAACAAAAACAGTTTTATACTCGTGATGGGAAATTGTACTGCGAAATGGAGGGGGTATGCAAGGTCTCTGTAAACGCAGAAGTAACTTAAGAGAATAGAATGTTTACTCTCATGAGGTTACGGAGTTCTCAGGACGTTGGGTAATCCTCAATGTATCTTTGGTGTAGGTACTGCATTTACCGGTTGTTCGAAAGTAAATCCCTTCTCATAAAAAACGCTGAGGCATGCATCGACTACCTCAGAATCATATAAGAGGCCCTTATCATGTATGATTTCCTCTAACGCGTCCCCTGCACCGCGACCTGGACGGTAAGGCCGGTGAGAGGCTATGGCTTCAACAATGTCTGCTACGGCCAAGATTCTTGCCTCCAGCATAATCTCTTCGCCTGCAAGACCTTGAGGGTACCCTGAGCCGTCCATTCGTTCGTGATGCTGAAGCAGGATCTGAGCGACCGGCCATGGAAATTCTATCCCTTTTACTATGTCGTGTCCTATTTGGGGGTGGTTTTTAAACAAACTGTATTCGGTTTCGTTTAACGAACCGGGCTTGTTGAGGATTTCGGCAGGTATGTTAATTTTACCGATATCGTGGATGAGCCCTGCCATACGAATTCCATCAATCTGTTCCTCCGCAAGGCCCATTTCCACGGCGATGTCACAGGCAAGCTCTGTCACACGCCTTTGATGACCTGCGGTATAGGGATCTCTCATTTCGAGCGCCGATGCCAAGGCACTGACCGTTGACTCCAGGTTTCTTCTTAATCTTTCAAAACTTTCACGGCGGTCCTCCTCAGCCCGTTTTCGTTCGATGATTTCTTTTTTCAGGAGCGCATTGGTCTTTGAGAGATCGGCAGTTTGCTCCTCAACACGTCTCTCTAACTCCTGATGAGCTTTTTGCAACATCTCCTCAGCCCGTTTGCGCTCGGTGATGTCTCTCATAACACCTTGTACAGCGATTACCACGCCATTTTTTTTCACAGGAGAAACATTAATTTCCATATTGAAAATTTTTCCATTACTATCGATTTGTTCTATTTCGAAGTTCTTGACCGTTTTTCCTGATATCGTGCTCTTGAGGATTTTTAAGGCCTTCGGCACTTGACTGGCGGGAGTCGTTATCTTTAAATGTTTTCCAATCAACTCTTCGGGTTTGTAGCCATACAGTTCTTGTACTTTGGGGCTTATATATTCAATGATACCTATGGGGGAGACTTGAAAAACGACATCGTTGATGTTTTCCAAGACTGTCTTCAGCGTTTCTTCTGATTTTTGTAGCTCCTCCCCTGTCCCCGTAAGTTCAAATTCCGATTTCTTTAATGTGCCGATTCGTTGACGCATATATTTAGCGTTCCTTTTATTTGCCTTTAAAGCGGGGAAAGCTTTTGCCAAGTTATATGAGGAAATATTCTACGTGAATCATCTTAAGCTGCATCACCTTAATGCACGTATATCTTTAACCTCTGAGAACTATCGCCTTTTCCAAATTTACAGCAAAGAGTTCACCCTTGCTTATCTTGTGCAATTTATCTGCCAAATATTTCATTGTCATCTGTTTTTAATGCTCTAAAATTATTCAATTAAGGGGTTCCCTGGGGAAAGCTTGTGAGATAAGTGACGTTTATTGTCATGTTCTTGTATTAAAATTGTCATCAGTGTATATACCTTTCCTGTAAATAAGGTTTTTTGATCAACAAAATTGTAAGGGTGCTGTGCTCAGAGGGTTCCAGCTGCTACGTGCAATACTTAGTCAAACCGAAATCCCTTCTTAAAAAGCCTTAAGCAGGCATCAACCGCATCAGGATCATAGAGCGTGCCTCTGTTCTGAGAGATTTCTTCGAGGGCCCTTTCTATACCGTGGGCTACTCGGTAAGGTCGGTGTGAGGACATGGCCTCGACCACATCGGCTACCGCCAAGATCCTTGCCTCCCGGATGATCTCTTTGCCCGAAAGTCCCTGAGGATATCCCGAACCATCCATCCGTTCGTGATGCTGTAGCACTATCTCGGCCACCGGCCAGGGGAATTTGATTTCCCTCAATATATCACACCCGACTTGGGGGTGAATTTTAACCATGTTATATTGGATTTCCGATAAGTGACCGGGCTTGCTGAGAATCTCAGCGGGTATATTGATTTTGCCAATATCGTGGATGAGCCCTGCCATACGGATGCCCTCGATCTGTTCTCCCGAGAACCCCATTTCCTCGGCGATGGCACAGGCCAGGCGGGTCACCCACCGTTGATGGCCGGCGGTGTAGGGATCTTTCATTTCAACGGTTGATGCCAGGGCATTTACCGTTGCTATAAAGGTTTCCCGCATTTGATCGTAACTGTGCCGCAGTGCTTCCTCTGCGTGCTTGCGCTCGGTGATGTTGCGGATAACGGTGAGCACTTGAGTAACATGGCCGCCCTCTGAGATAGGTATCTTGCGCGTCTCGGTGATAAATACCCTGTCGTCAATGCTGGTGTTCTCTTCAGTAACGAGCGTTTTCCCGGTGTCAAATACCCGGCGGTATTCATCACGAACATTGTCCGGTAAAAAGGGGAAGACCTCAAACACTGTCCGGCCGATCACCTCGGTTTCCAGCCCCAAGGTCTTGTTCCATTGCCTGAAGGCATCGTTGAGCAAAACAAATCGAAGGTCGGCGTCTATTACGTGGATCGAATCCCCCATTGAATTGAGTGTTGTTCGGTATTGTAACGCTGATTCTTGCAGCGCCTTTTCGATCCGCTTGTGTTCCGTTTTTAATGTTTCTAAGGCAGCAATCCGGCGGCGTAGCTGCTGTAATTCCTGAGTGAGTTTTTTCTGAGTATTGTTCCTTTTTTTATCTACTGTTTTTTTACAAGAGGGCATAAATCTGATTATGAGACCATAGGCGGGGGTGCTGGTTCCTGCAAGGAGTCGAGTGTGAACCCTTTTTCGTTAAAGAGCCGCAGGCAGGCATCAACCACGTCAGGATCGTACAAAACACGTTTGTGTTGTTTGATTTCATCGAGTGCTGCCGTGATATCGTGGGCTGCTCGATACGGTCGGTGTGATGTCATGGCCTCGACGACATTGGCTACAGTCAACACCCTCGCCTCCAGCATAATCTGATCACCTGCGAGCCCTTGGGGGTATCCAGTGCCATCCATCAGCTCATGATGTTGAAATATGATTTGTGCCACCGGCCAAGGAAATTTTATCCCTTTTAAGATATCAAAGCCTGCTCGCGGGTGCATTTTAACCATTTCGTACTGGATGTCCGTCAGCGGGCCCGGTTTGTTGAGGATCTCGGCAGGGACTATAATCTTGCCGATATCATGGATGAGTCCAGCCATGCGGATACTCTCGATCTGCTTTTGAGAAAGGCCCATCTCCTCGGCGATGTTGGAGGCTAGATGCGACACTCGGGGTTGATGTCCGGCGGTATATTGATCTTTCATCTCTACGGTGGACGCGAGGGCATTCACCGTTGTAATAAAAGTATTTTGTAGTTGTTTGTAACTTTCTTGCAGTTGCTCCTCCGCCTGCTTGCGCTCGGTGATGTCGCGTATTGCTGCGGCCCTGACCATTTTCCCATGATACGGTATTTTTTTTGCACTGATTTCCATGGGAAACGTAGAGCCATCTTTCCTGAGGGCGATTGCTTCATAGGGTTTTTCATATCCTTCTTGAATATGTTTTAGTACACGGTCACGACTTTTAGGCGCTACGGCGAAAAACGTGTCTATTTCGAAAAGTTCAGAGATTTCATATCCATGCATCTCCGCAAATTGTCTGTTTACATCCAGGATTTTTCCCTTATCGTGAACAACAAGTCCTTCAAAGGCGACCTCATCAGCGAATATACGAAACCTTTCCTCACTTTCTCGCAGTTCGTTCTCTGCCTGCTTGCGTTCGGTGATGTCGTGCACATGGGAAATAAAGTATAAGGGTGCGCCTTCGGTATTTTGGATTAGCGAACTGGAAACCTCGCACGTCACTACATGCCCTTTTTTATGGATATACCGCTTCTCGAACGTGGCACGATCTATTTTTCCTTTTAACGTTTTTTGTATGAACGCTGGGCTTTTATCAATGTCTTCCGGAAAGGCGATATCGTTGACCGTCATGCGTTCAAGCTCTTCCTTCGTATAGCCGAAGATCTCACACATTTTAGCGTTAACTCGTGTTAAATTTCCCTCGAGATCTACCAAACACACACCGGTGTTGGCGTTCTCAAAGGCGAGGCGGAATCTTTCCTCGCTTTCTTGCAGTTTTTTATTTGCCTGCTTACGCTCGGTGATGTCGCGCGCCACGCTCAGGATGGCCTTCTTTTGACTGAATATGATAGGATGCTCATAGACCTCGGCGATGATCCGCCAGCCGCTTCGTGATACGTAGGTGGTCTCGAACCTGCTCCAGCCGACCTTATGGGTTTCCTTGACATGATCGGCGATTGAGGCGAAGTTTTCAGGGGTCACGATGTCGCGCAGATTCCTCCCCACCAGGTCCTTCGCGGACCATTCGAGTCGTTCAGCGCCGATCTCATTGATGTGGAGGATGGTGCCCTTATCATCGTGGACTAAAACGGTATCGGGAATCGCCTCAAAGAGTGTCCGAAACCTGGTTTCGGATTCCCGCAGCGCTTCATTCGCCCGCTTGCGGTCGGTGATGTCGTAAAATAGTGCCTGTAAAACCTTTCTGCCCTGGAGATCCAGGAGATTCGCTTTGATTTCCACTTCTTTGAGATCGCCTGTCTTGGTAATAACCTGCGTTTCCAGGATTTGCCCTTCTTTATCGGTCAGGTGTTGCTTGAAGGTGTGGGAAAAAATTTCTTTGTCGTCCTGCGGCGGGTGCAGAATCTTTTGCGACTTCTCGATAAGGTCCGCCCGCTCTCTGCCTACCAATGCCGCCATCGCCTCGTTGCAATCTGTGATGATTCCTGTTTCCGCATCCCCCAAGCATATGCCGACCACGGCCTCATCAAACAGCGTTTTGTAGCGTTTCTCACTCTCCCGCAGTTTCTCTTCCGTCTGCTTGCGCTCAGTAATGTCGAGATCAAATTCGAGGATCATGGGCGAGCCGTCCACATCCGTAAAAGGAAAATCATATACATCTATGACAGAGCCATTAGGGGCTGTTATTTCCCAATGATGAGGTTTTCCTGTTTTTAAAACCTGGTAGGCCTCACAAAAATCACACGGCTCTTTTTTTCCAAAACAATAATCATGGCAATGCCTGCCGTGTGATTCACCAAACTGCTCCCGGAAAGAGCGATTGGCAAAGGCAACATGGTAATCTGCTGTCAATAGGCATACCATCATCGGCATGACTTCCAGGATATTGAAGAGCCGTTGCCGTTCCGCTTGCAGCGCCTCCTCCGCTTGCCTGCGCTCAGTGATGTCTTGCCAGTAGCCAATCATCTCTTTGGCTTTACCCTTCCGGTCGCAAACAAGCGTTAGCTCATCCATCATCCAACGCCAAGAGCCATCCTTATGACGAAAACGATATTTGTGATAATGCTGACCCTTCTTGAAAATCCGATCAATATTTGCAAATACGCGAGATTTTTCTTCCGGATGTATGTTTTTTGCCCAGAAACCAGGGGATAAGAATTCTTCTGGATCATACCCCATTATCGTTTTTATATTATCGCTTACATATATTGCGTCAAAATTGCCTCTTGTTTCGCAGGAATAAATTATGGTAGGACTCGCATCAAGCAACCGATGTAACTGGTCGCGCGTGTTTAAAAGCGCCTCCTCAGCATTCTTGCGGTCGGTGATGTCAATCGTGATCTCAACAATGCCTGTAACAATTCCTTTTTTATCCCGAACAGGATAGCTGTGTATCCACCACACCCTGCCATCAGGAGAGGTTATTTCCGCTTCCTGGGGCTTTCCGGATTTGCGAGTCTTGATGACGGGGCACCCCACGCACGGTCTGTGCCGCTGCTGCCAAATCTCATAGCAACGATGCCCCACCAATTGTTGAGGGTCCACGCCTACTGATTCGCCTGCGGCCCTGTTTGCCCACAGGATTCTCATGTGTGTATCTTGATACACTACCAACTCGGAGACGCTGTCGAGAACGGTAGTTCTCTCTTGAATGGATTTTTTCAGGTCTTCCCCGATTTGTTTCACTTGGCGCTCAGATGCCTCCAGTTCGGCAATGCGCCGGCGTAATGAGGTCATTTCTCTGATAAGTTGTTTTTGTGTCTTATCTTTGTCTTTCATTTTTTCCCCAAAAAGGGAGTTGCACAAGGGATACTTGGGCAAGGGCGCTCGTGCATTCGCCAGAAGGTGCTTTGATGTAGATATACAACTCCGTCTTCAGTGAGGCTTAATGAGAAGTAAGGAAAGGGAATAGAGGACAATGTGAACATCAGACATATCCTCCTTAAAGGAGTATATCTATCACTAGACATTTTGTCAACAAAAACGAAGGTGAGCCAGAGTGTAGTTTTAGTATGGTCGTTGAAGGGATTTTCAGGAGGGCAACGCGCTACTCACCGACTTGCGGTGTGAGTGCTGCTTCAGACCCTTCGCTGAAGATAAACCCTTTTTCAGTAAAGAGTCTGATGCAGATGTCCACCACGTTAGGATCATACAGGACACCCTTGCTCTCTGATATCTTCTCTAATGCTTCCTCTGTGCTCTGTGCCGGTCGGTATGGGCGGTGAGATGTCAGAGACGCAACGACATTGGCGACCGCGACAATCCGTGCTTCCAAGATAATTTCTTCACCTGAAAGTCCATGGGTGTACCCAGAGCCATCTAACCGCTCGTGATGCTGCTGTACGATCCGTGCCACAGGCCACGGGAACTCGATTCCCTTCAATATATCATACCCGGCTTGGGGGTGCATTTTAACCATTTCGTACTGGATGTCCGT
>JAFGNJ010000009.1 GCA_016927065.1 Deltaproteobacteria bacterium | reverse complement strand
TGAGCTTATCCCCCAAATAACAAAGAATTTGGGACATATTAACATAAAATCACCTGAAATTAAATTATTTGGGCAACAGCCCGTTAATATTTAACAAAAGGTGAAATTATCGCATAAACAGGAATAAATTTTATACGGATCAGAATAAGGCCCTATATAGTAAAAATCGAAAAAAAATGATAATTTTTTTATTATTCGCACTCTTAGTTATTGCCGGATGTACTATACCGGCCATAAATCTTACAAAAAATTATAAAAAAATATCAAAATGGGACTACCTATATCCTTATTTCGGGATACCTTTATGGTTTATTCTTACAATGTTACGAATCGGGAAAACAGCCAGTTTATCAAATTTCTTAGTTGAAAACTTTTTGATAATTATTGTATCAATAGCAACACCTTGGATTATTTACCTTTTATATAGGATAAAAAACAAAACAACAAATTTAATTGCAAATATTTTGACTGTATTACCTATTATATTTACAATCGTATTACGTTTATTAATTGAAAGTTTGCCGGAATAAATAATACTATAACAACTCAATCGATCTGACCTTTCGTGCCCCTCTACTACGCTCGGGGCGCTCAAGGCAGCTCATTTCGGATGCAGGCGCAAAAATGCAAAAATCAAATCCGATATCGGAACAACTTATCGCACCATGCGGAATGAATTGTGCCATTTGCAGTCGGTATCTTGCCTATATTAATAAATTAAAACGAAGCCAGTGTGTTGGCTGCAGATCAAAACATGAAAGATGTACATACTTGTTTAACAAGTGTACAGGAGTTAATAATACTTCTCAAGATAATGCCGTTTTTTGTTTTGAATGCGGCGAGTATCCTTGCAAGCAAATCAATCGTATGGACGATAGATATCGTAAAAATTACATGATGAGTGTTAAGTCTAATTTAGACTGTATTAAGAAAAGGGGAATCGACAAATTTATCGATGAACAGTACAAAAAATATCGTTGTTCAAAGTGCGGCGAATTGATCTCGATTCATAACAGAAAATGCTTTCAATGTGATATAATAACAAGGTTAGTAGAAATACATAACAAGGAATTTTAACAAAATTGAGACATTGTCTAACAAAGGCATTACGTTGACTGGCCTCGCGACCAGCAACGTATGCCCGGCGTTAGCGCTCAATGAATCAATCTATTTATTTTAAAAAAGGAGTTGGGTGCCTATGCACAACAAGATTTTAAACATAGCTGTAATTATCTGCATAGTCTTCGTCAATCTGTTGAGCACCGCATCATTTGCTCAAGTGAAATCACAGACAAACATAAACCACTATCAGGTCGTGGATACCGGACAGGAAGAATTTTTCAATAATTATCAGATTATCTCCAAACCATCCGAAGGCCAGCCGTTCTATGGCCAGGATGCCCACTATATCAGAAATGCACCGTCTTATTCTGACAATGGCGACGGCACGATCACAGATCGTGTAACCGGACTGATGTGGCAGAAAGGGTATGACGTGATGACGTATGAAGAGGCGATTGAAAAGGTAAAAACATTCAATGTGGCAAAGCATACGGACTGGCGTATCCCAACCATAAAAGAGGCCTATTCCTTAATCTTGTTCAGCGGCGTTGATGTGAGCAGTAATGATATGTCAAGACTACCCAAAGGCGGTATTCCTTTTATTGAAACAGATTTTTTTGACTTCACATACGGCTCCAATGGAGAAAGAGTAATAGATGTACAAATTCTTTCATCTACCATATATCAAGGCACAACCATGGGGGGACAGGCCACTGTTTTTGGCGTTAATGTCGCGGATGGCCGGATAAAAGGATATCCTATCACAGACCTGCGAACACGTTTGGGGAAAAAATTTACCGTACGGTTTGTGCGTGGCAATCCCAACTATGGCAAAAACAATTTTAAGGACAATAACAACGGTACCATCAGTGATTTGGCTACCGGTCTGATGTGGGGAAAATCGGACAGTAAAAAGGCAATGTCCTGGGAAGATGCGTTATCTTGGGCACAGCAGAAAAATAGGGAAAAGTACCTGGGTTATAGCGATTGGCGAGTGCCCAATGCAAAGGAGTTGCAAAGTATCGTGGATTATAGCAGGTCACCACAGAAGACAAATTCGGCAGCGATTAATCCTTTATTTGAGGTAAGTCAAATAATAGATGAGGGCGGTAAAACGAATTACCCATTTTATTGGTCTTCCACTACCCATAAAAATATCCGTGATGGACGTGAGGCTGTTTATGTATGCTTTGGAGAGGCTTTAGGTTATTTTAAGCCGCCCTTTTCCCAAGGGAGAGGCATATTACAGGATGTACATGGCGCAGGTGCACAACGTTGTGACCCCAAAACAGGTAACCCAGGTGATTATCCCCAAGGCCACGGGCCGCAAGGGGATGTGGTGAGAATATTACATTATGTGAGATTGGTAAGGGATATGTGAAATACGAACGCTAACAAGCCCCATATTCTTGGATGGGAATTCCGTTGTGCCCCCCTTGCCATGACGGAATTGCCGCATAATTTGTATACGTATCAGTATAAACCCTGTTGGAAGGAAATTGTTTTCAATTCAAGGCATTATGGGTCGATCATCTATCTTATTAGTCCTCTTGTCAGTCGGATTGCTTTTCTCATGCTCTCCAGAGCAGCAAGGCGATTTCCACTACGTGAGTCAGAACGAAGTGCCCACAGGCAAAGCGGTCGTTTACCTCTACAGGTCCCCTTCGATCGTCAGCGTGGGGCTCTGCAATGTGGAGTTGAACGATGAAGCGGTCGGCGCTCTTCACCCCGGGCAGTACACCGTCTGTTTTGTGTCGTGCGGCAAGATTCGAATAGAAACCTCCGATCCTTATGGCGCTTTCATCACCGTGAACGTGAAAGCGAACGATCAGTACTTCATCAGACAGAAATGGGTCCTTAGCTCCATGGGTTTTAGCCCTGTGCTTGAGCACTTGACTGAAATTAAAGCTCAAACCGAAATCGGAAAATGTTGGTTCGTCAAGACGCCCCACGTGGTTGACATGAATGACAGTAAAGAAAACGATGGAGGAGACGCGGGACCAGGCCCATTTTTTTGACAGCTGCTTTTATGACCATTACAAAGGCATAGTGATCTCAGCTGGTTCTAAAATTCCGAACAGGAACAAATTGAGTTCAGATTGACTCATCATCACTAAAAGACCCGTTCCCCCTTTTATGTCTGCTCACTTCGGAAACACCTGCTTTCCGTTTTCGAACCGCGCTATCAACTCAAATTCATTGGAGAAGTAATCCGAATTGGCAAAATGAGCGGGGGAGGTGGCCTCCACGTCCGTGCCCTTATAGTTCTGAATGGCCTCCGGCGGCCATTTCTTCGGGTTCAATTTGTAAAACAGCCATTTCCTTGGACGGGAGTCTTCAGTCTTAATCCGTTTTTTATACAAATATTCAAACGCTACCCTGACGCCCACGCTGCACACCTTCTTCTTTCTACCAAAATCGAATATGGTGAGCGGCCGCTGGTGATCATATCCAAGCAGATCGTTGATGGCTATATCGAGCAGTTGGCCGATATCGTAATCTTCCCCCACCATCCTCTGTGCCGCAGCCTTGAGCGTCTTAATATAGTCCGGGGTCAGTTTTGTAAGACGGAGCCTGTAAATAGAAAGGTTAGACAGACAATACTCTCGCAAAGGCTTCAGGGTAGCCTTGGGCATTTCCACAGAAAAGGTGTTGTTTTTATCGAAATAGAGCATCGTGTGGGTATCCTTCCAGTTGGAGTCCTTGCCGAATAGTTTCTTTTGATGCCATTGAATAGCCGTATACGTAACTGCGAGCCAAAATTGCCACCATTTGCGCTCTACAACCTGGTTTACTACATCCCCCGGTTTGATAACCTTCAGGATGGCCTGAGATGCAGTATTGACCAACTTACGGTCTTTGTAATTGGGTGTATCACTCATTGTCGCCCCTCCTTTGGCATTGACAAGGTCTTCCTACGGCTGAACATGAGGCCAGCCGTTGATGATTCTGTAGACCTTTTACCATATTTTTTCTTTCTATTTTTGACCTATCTTGCTTTTCTTTTGATCTATTTCGGCTTTGTTAGGAGTGAGGACGGGAGATAAAGGCGGGTCTTTGCGCTACCTCTACAACAATAGTCCTTGACTTCTGGTTTTAAAGATTCTATTGTTTTATCTGAAGTCACAGAAGTTTTTGCAACCAAGTAATCAAGAGGGTCACAAAGACTTTTAACTTTGTGGCCTTTTTTAGTAGCGTTGATTCTGGGACTTTAATCTTGAGAAAGGAGGTATCGGATATGCCAAGCGGAACAGTAAAGTGGTTTAATGATGCCAAAGGTTACGGTTTTATCACCATCGAAGAAGGCAAAGATGTATTTGTCCATCACTCAGCTATCCAGGGTAATGTTGGATTTAAGTCACTTGCCGAGGGTGAGACAGTAACTTTTGATGTTGAACAAGGCCCAAAAGGTCCCAGCGCCATCAACGTGGTAAAATCGTAATGCATCAAAGGCTCAAGTCCTCCTTGCTTTGCACGGAGGACTTGAGCCTTATCTTTCCTTGCAAACCACCACAATCAAAACAATAGAAGAAACATCCGCTATTATCTGCGCTTTCGTTCCTCCGTTTGGGGCTGCGGTCGGCGGGTCTCCTGATGTGATTGCGGCTTGGTCTTTTCTCCGATGCCAACGCGTCTCTGAGCTGTCGGTTCTTGTTTTGTGCTGTCGCCTCGGGATATCTGAACCTTCGTTGATCCTTGAACAGGCTCTCGGGCGACCGACCTGGATCGTGGTTGCTGCTCCACAGTACGGGGCTGGGGTTGTGTCTGTTTTATGCGTTCCGATGCCGTATCAGGGGGGCGCACTGCGCGGGCGTCGGCTGTCTTAACCACCTGGGGGTCTTTTGCCGTTTTGATTCGGGTATCTGCCGAAGGCCTTGCTCGCTGTTGCTTCTCTTGGGCTAGTTGCCCTGTGTCATGTCCTCGTGCCGGAGCCGGAGCTACTGTGACTTTTGTGGCGGCCTTTGGGATCTCTTTCCCCTCCATCTCCACTCGTAAAGGTTTTTTATTGAGGGATTGCTGGTTCGAGTTTTGATCGACCCTGGGTTCAAAAGGTTGAGCCTCCTTTTGCGATCGTACCTCCTGCCCTTGGGGGAGGCGAGTGTGCACTGGGGCAGGACGGTCAATTTTTCGAATCTCGGGATTTGGACGGATTATCTTTGTTACGTGCACGTACCGTTCCCTGAGGATCTTGCGTAACAGCGTTGTTCTCTTGATCAACGGTTGTTTCACATCCACGTGATAGACAACCGTATAGCGCCGAGGTCCCCACCACGGTTGGTGATAGTGTACATGGATAATATTGACGAAGAACCACGGTCGCCACGTTACCCAATAGAATCGGCTCGGAACATCCCAGCATTCATAGACGATATAGGTCTTCGGCCAGAATAAGGGACCCCAGTAGTAGTAGTGATACGCATAACGATAGCGGGGCCACATATCCCAGTAGTCGTTACAGGTGCGATGAACCACGGTAATCTGAGGCTTTGTGTAGAGATACTCGACTCGAATATCTCGTACATCAATGCAATCGCTCCCCGAAGCTACAACATGCATTTCCACCATGCCGCCTTCCACGTGCCTGCTGGTAGGAACGGTAATGGATTCAGATGATCGCTCAGAACGCAGCACAAACGTATCACCGTAAAATGGGGCTTCTTCACCAACCCCTGTCGTACCGCGCATATCGGTATCAATGCTCTTTATCCATAGTCGGGCAGCTACCGTGTCATCCTGTGCCGTATCTTTGTATCGTATGTTAATTGTAAGGTATTGAGCCCCGCGGGGGACAGAGAAATAGTAGATAGCACTTGCCAGACCAGGTTCATCCGCTCTTGCTCCCTCCCATGCGGTTATTCTGGTGCCATCGGCAAATACAGGGCTTTCAGTTACTGCGGCGCACCCTCGTTCAAGCCAATCATCCATATCAGCGGCACCGCGGAATCCTGAACTTTGACCGCTTTGGCCATAGGCAAGCTCGTAATCATAACGAGCCTCAACCGATTGTGTGCATACGAGAAGGCCGAAGATCATACAACCGATAATAAGGTTCCTTTTCATTGTTTTTCCCTCCTTCACAGTACCAATTGTTTAAATGGCCGTCCCCCGGTACCACGTGCACCTATGTTTATCGAACTTCGCTACATTAGACATCAGTTTGAGAAAAAATATTCAAATTAGGTTAAACAGCGTATAAACAGAAACCAGGGTGCATCTTATAATTAAGAAATGGTCCCGCAATTTTTTGCTCTTCATGAAAAAGGCAAGAATGGTAAAATCGCTATCGCAACTACTCCATCCTCTACATTGACATGTAATGTCTGATTCTCTATGCTTTATTTAGATATAGTAAGCTGTTATCAACGAAGCAAATTACTCACAATTGATCACAAATGATCACAAACCCGGAAGGGAGGAATACCATCATGGCGTTTCGCGCACCTATTAAGGTCTGTTTCTCTGACATCGATAATGCCGGCATCGTTTATTACCCCCGGTTCCTACACTATTTCCATTTAGCTATGGAGGAGTTCTTCACCAACCAACTTGGGATCGATTATGCCGATGTCTTACATAATCGTAATCTCGCCCTTCCCACGGTCCATCTTGAGGCGGACTTCCGTCGTCGCATGAAATACGGCGATCGAATTGACATGGAAGTCAGGATCATCGACATTGGGCGGACCTCGATCAGATGGGGATACCGTGGATACAGGGGGGGTGATGATGAGGAGCTGGTCGTGGAAGGACACAACATTACCGTCTGCGTCACCACTGACTCTTTTGAGAAGATAACAGTCCCTGAATGGCTGCGAGAAGGGTTAACGGCCTACATGAGGACCTTTGATAACCATTAATCAGTGTCGGTGATGATATGCGAATCATCACGAAGATGTAATGAGTCGCACATCAACGGCCACGGCACCCTCCCCCTGGCGGAGCACAAAAAGAGGGTTGACGTCGATCCCCCTAATTTCCTCAAACGTGATCATTAATTGTGAAAGCCTCAGCAGGGCCTCTGTGAGCTGCTCGATATCAAAGGGCGTAAGCCCCCGATCACCTATCAGAAGGGGGTATCCCCGCAATTCATGGAGTATGGCTTCTACCTTTTTCTCGGTAAGCGGCAACATACGCAGCACGGTATCACCGAAGATCTCAGTATAGCTCCCTCCGAATCCCAGCATGCCCACTGGACCAAAGCTCTCATCAACCCTCCCCCCTAGGATCATTTCCACGCCGTGGGATATCAATTCTTGTACCATGATGCCGTTGTCAAACCCCCTGGCCTGTGCCTGTTGCTTGAGCTTTTCAAAGGCTTCCTTGAGACTATGTTGATCGTGGATGTCGTATGCAACGGCACCTATATCGGTCTTGTGGAGCACGCTGGGGCAATTGATCTTTAAAACGGTTGGATACCCTACGTCATTGGCGCAAGCGAGGGCCTCTTTGAGATCTCGGCACACACCCCATCGTGCACAGGGGATACCCGCTGCCTGCACGATCTCCAGGGCCTCGGCAAGAAACAGAGGCCTTTTTTCCTGACGCGCCCTATGCAGGGTTTCTTGTATGGTGTGCCTGTCGAAGGGGAGTTGAGGGATGACATCGTCGACCTCTCGCTCTTGTATCCGCTGATAGCGATCTCTCGACATCGCCAAGGCTCGGATAGCATCGTGCGGATCGGCAAAGAGTGGGAATTCAAGAGTTTGCTTGATGTGGGCGGTATTACGGTCATCAGAGAGCAAACAGAGGGCGATTGGTTTCTGATATTCGTTGCTCAGGCGGTGAAAGGTCTCTCCCAATGGCATGGTCCCTGCTACCTCCTCATCGGTGGCGGCACCGTGCTGGAAGAAAACTCCATCGGCCCCTTCCTTCAGGACGTCCTCGGTGACCTCGGCAAAAAAGTCGAAGTTGAAAAAATCCCCTAAATCCAAAGGGTTGGTACGCTTGATTACCTTGGGGCCGGATTTCTCCTGTACCTTGCTGAGAACGGTCTCTGAGAGGGAAAATAAGGTAAACGAAGATTCAACTGCAAAGTCAGCGGCGGTGATGGCTACCCCGCCTGAGCGTGAAATGATTACCAGGTTGTTGCCGCGCATGGGGGGAAGGGTCATAATTTTTACCCAATCGACAACCTCACGGTAGGTATGGGCCCTGATAATGCCTGCCTCATTGAAGGCGGCATCCACCACGCCATCGTCCGTGGCCAAGGCCTGTGTGTGAAACATAGCGATCCGGCTGGTAAGTGGATATCGATTTGCCTTATGGATGATGATCGGCTTAGTCGTCCGCTTAGCGAGCTCTAGGAGTTGATGTCCTCTCTTAATACCTTCCAGATAGAGGACAATGATCTGTGTCTTATCATCATCAATAAAATAGGTAAGGTAGTCGATTTCATCCAAATCCAATTTATTTCCCAAGCTCACTGCCTTACTAATGCCTATGTTATTGCTGCTTAACTGGTTGACGAGGGCGTACATGACCGCGCCGCTCTGGGCGAGCACTGCTACGCTCCCCCGCTTCAAGGCCTCCGTTCGCATGGGGACAAAGGGGGTTACGAGAGAAGGGTCCATACTGATGATACCGAGCCCATTGGGACCGACCACCCTTATTTTCCCCTTTCGGGCCCTGCTGAGAAGTTCGTCGCCTAGTTCCTTTCCTGTTGTAGAAAGCTCTCCAAACCCTCCGGTCTCAACAATGGCCCATGGGATCTTTTTTTGCCCGCACTGATCAATGATGTCAGGCACCGTCACGGCCGGTGTAATGATGACGGCCACATCAATCCCCGCGGGGAGTTGGTCTACCGCCGTGAGTATTTTTCTTCCGCAGACCGTGCCGCCGCGTGGCCCTACGGGGAAGACGTCACCGGCGAAGTTGAACTTGACGATATTCTCCATGATAAGGTGCCCCATGTTGTCTTGCCTCTCGGAGACCCCAATCACAGCAATACGTTTAGGATAAAAGAGGTTGTGCATGACCTATTATCAACACACTGAAGGTTTTTTGTAAAGCTACTTTCATGATGCATCAACACGAAGAGTCCTCGCTTGACATCCAAATTCCCCTCTGATATCTTTTTTCCAAGAAACTCGTTCATGCCATTACATTATAGTCAATCTATGAAAATTATCAGTATATTGGCAATCGTTATTGTTGTGTTTGCTTTTGGCTGTAACAACCAAGAGCAAACGCGAGGTGACTCACCATTGCCTGCGGGGGGAAGTAAAAAATGGAAAAATGGACAAGCGGTTGAAATTACCGGCCTTATCTACCCCTCAAAAGCAAACGCACGATTTTATATAGAGACTAAAGACGGTAAAGTTGCTCATATTAAAAGCGGAACTGACATAGATATATTAGAGGTTGAGACAGCACTGTGGGTGAGGGGTACCATCGAATACGTACAGCATGAGCGGCCACAAGATTATGACGAAAAACAATATGGTGTGAAGTTCCCGCAGACAATTTGTTATATTAGCGTCGAGGATTTCAAAATATTAGATAAACTTTAAAATGTCCGGGGTCCTAATTCGCCACTGACCCTCAGTAGGACCCCACACCTGCGGAACGCGTGCGTTAAAAGAAAAAAGTTTCTGAGTAATAGTGTCATGCCGGAAAGAAGAGAGATAACTGTCAGTACCTTCCCCAGCCGGTGTCCCTACTGTGACGAGGTGATAGAATACCCTGACCTCCAGCCAGGGGAACATCGGATCAAATGCAAGCAGTGCCAACGGGAGTATATCAAGATCGTGAAACCCCTTCATGAAGTATCCTCGACTGACCAGAAAAAAAATAACTTCAAGAAAATATATGACCTGTAAGATGTTTATCCCGTCCTCTGCGGGATTGAACCATTCGATGGAAACGTGTATCCTCATGAACAGACATGAAGCAGAAACCGATAGACAGATTCACCGAAATTATAGACGCAATCGCCGCCCCTCTAGGCCTTGCCTCCAAGGACAATTTCTCCCGCCTCTCCAACATCAAGGGTTTGGAGGTCCTGCTCAGCGGTCTGATCGAAGAAGCCATCCCCCGTGCCCCAAGTCCATCGGTTCAGGCCAAGCTCAGGGCCCTGCAAAACAACTTCACCGGTTTTGGAGAGGCCACGGCTCAAGAACAACAAGAGCGAATCAGGCTTGGTGAGAGTTTGCTGGCCGAGATGAGGAAAATGCTGATATCCAGGGGCGCGGACGAATCCGATCATCACGGCGACATAGCCCGTCTGCTGCAAACCTCCATACAATACGTCAAGGGGGTCGGTCCAAAAATCTCCCAACTGCTCAAGAAAAAGGGGATTGAGACCATAGAGGATGCGCTTTACAATCTCCCCATCCGATATGAGGACCGTCGGGAGATCAGGCGAGTGGCTGATCTCAAAGTGGGAGACCGCTGTGTGGGGTATGCCGAGGTGATTGCGGCAGGGGAGGTGGTCTACCCCAAGAGCCGCCGCAGGGTCTATGAGGCCATTTTGGGGGACGACAGCGGCTTTATCACCGCTAAGTGGTTTCAAGGGATCAAGTATATCAGAGGACGCCTCAACAAGGGGGATCACGTCATCTTCTGCGGTGCAGTGCGGGGGTATCGTGCGCAAAAGGAGATTCACCATCCGGATTTGGAGTGGGTAGAAGGTGTGGAAGAGGATTCCCTCCACTTTGGGCGTATCGTCCCTGTCTATTCTGAAACCGAGGGTCTTTACCAGCGCCGCATCAGGGGAATTATGAACCAGGTGGTCCAGAATGCCGCCCTCAAGGTGACGAGTTCTATACCCCAGCAGATGTGTGAGCGATGCAACCTGATGCCTCTCTCTGAGGCCCTGTGCGAGGTTCACTTCCCGCAGGGCTATCTCGATATAGAACGGCTCAACCTCAAGACATCTCAACCCCATCAGCGGTTGGCCTTTGAAGAGTTCTTCTTTTTGGAACTCGGGATGGCCCTGAGGCGGAGGGGAATCGCCCAGGAGATGGGTACCTCATTTCAGATTACAAACACTCCCACAGTTGGTAGACTCCTGGGAAAGCTCCCTTTTACTCTTACCACTGCCCAGGAGCGGGTTGTCGAGGAGATCAAGAGGGATATGACCGCGCCCCACCCCATGAACCGCTTGCTGCAAGGGGACGTAGGGAGCGGCAAGACGGTGGTTGCCCTGATCGCCTCGCTCATCGCCATTGATAATGGCTACCAGGCGGCGGTGATGGCCCCCACCGAAATCCTGGCAGAGCAACACTACTTTAATCTCCGAGAGTGGTTAAGGGAATTCAATATCAGGGTCGTGCTATTGACCGGGCGTATCAAGGGGAAAGAACGAGAAGGACTGTACCGGGCCATCATGGAGGGGGAAGCCCAATTGATAGTGGGAACCCACGCCCTCATCCAGGAAGGTCTTTCCTTTAAGCAGTTGGGCCTGTGTGTGGTGGACGAGCAACACCGTTTTGGGGTTATGCAGAGGGCCCGTCTGAAGAGAAAGGGGACGGTGCCGGACCTCTTGGTGATGACCGCCACCCCTATCCCCCGCACCCTGGCCATGACCCTCTATGGCGACATGGAGGTTTCAGTCCTGGATGAGCTTCCTCCAGGGAGAGGTCCCGTTGTCACCAAGGTTTTTCGTGAACGGGAACGGGAAGAAGCCTACCGCATGGTGGATGAAGCGATATCACAGGGGAGACAGGCCTATGTCGTGTATCCCCTCGTGGAAGAGTCAGAAAACATGGATCTCCGGGACGCTACACAAGGTGCCCAGCGCCTTCGGCGGGACGTCTTTTCCAACTATACAGTGGGCCTCATCCACGGCAGGATGAAGGGTGATGAAAAAGAGCAAATTATGCAAGCCTTTCGGGCGGGGGAAATTCAGATACTTGTGGCCACCACGGTAATCGAGGTTGGGATAGACTTTCCCAATGCCACGGTCATGGTGGTGGAGCATGCCGAGCGGTTTGGCCTCTCCCAGTTGCACCAGTTGCGGGGGAGGATAGGGAGAGGTTCCTACTCATCCCAATGCCTTTTGATGGCCTCTCCCAGAATGGGGAAGGAGGCATGGCGTCGTCTGAAGATAATGGAGCAGACCACTGATGGATTCCGGATCGCCGAGGAGGACCTTGCCATCAGGGGACCAGGCGAGTTTTTAGGGGTCAGACAGTGGGGGCTCCCCGACTTCAGGGTAGCCAACCTCATCAGGGATGTCCGTCTCCTCCAGCTGGCACGCCAGGAGGCCTTTGCCCTCATCGATCAGGACCCTCAACTCAGCAGGGGGGAGCATCATCCTCTCAGGGATATCATCCAAGCGAGGTGGCAGAAGAAGCTGGAGCTGGCTGCCGTGGGGTAGAGAATGCTTGACATAACCCCCTTTTTTGTTATTAAATGCACAAGTTGCACATTAGGAGAAAAGGAGGTTCAATATGGCTACACCGGTATCTGTACCCATGGTAGGGAAAATCGTGGCTGTTAATGTGAAAGTAGGAGATAAGATAAAGGAGAACGACCAGGTGGCCACCCTTGAGGCAATGAAGATGGAGATGCCTGTGGTGGCTCCGGTGTCGGGAACCGTGCAAGAGATCAATATCAAACCAGGGGATGAGGTAACATCTGATACCGTCCTTATGGTTATAGAGTAGGGAGACAAGAATGGGGTATGAGAACATCCTTTATGAGATGAAAGAAGGAATCGCCACCATAACCATCAATCGTCCTCCGTACAACGTCCTCGATATCAAGACCATGCGGGAGATAGACCAGGCCCTAGAGGAGGTCAAGAAAGGGCAAAAGAAGCTCAAGCTCCTCGTGATCACTCAAGCAGGGGATAAGGCCTTCTCCACTGGTGTAGATGTAAAGGATCACACCGCTGACAAGATGGATGAGATGATCGAGGTCTTCCACCGGATTTTCCGGATCATGGCAACACTCGACCTCCCCACAGTGGGTGTTGTCAATGGGCATGCCCTGGGAGGGGGGTGTGAAGTTGCCATTTTCTGTGACATGGTCATCGCCTCTGAGAAATCACAATTCGGGCAACCGGAGATCAAGCTGGCGGTATATCCGTCCATGGTGGTTGCCTGGCTGTACAGGCTCATCGGCTTGAAGAAGACATTCGAGATCATCCTGACAGGGGATTCCATCAATGCCAAGGAGGCCGAACGGATCGGGCTTATCAACCTGGCTGTTCCCGAAGCACAGTTGGACGAGGAGGTCGAAAAATTCATCAACAGGCTCGCCGATAAGAGCCCTGTCGCCCTCAAGTGGGCCAAACGAGCCGTACTGGCGGGGATAGATATCGACTTTGAGCAGGCCCTGCAGAAGTCCGAGGCCATCTACAAGGGGGACCTCATGAATACCCACGATGCCAACGAAGGGCTCACGGCCTTTATGGAAAAGAGACAGCCCGTCTGGAAGGGGGAGTAGTAGAAAGGGTTGAGATGATCGCGGCAGGGATCGACATTGGGTCTCTTTCCACCGAGACGGTCATCTTCGATAAAGAAAAGGGTATTCTAGGATATTCCATCGTCCTGACTGGAGGCTCCAGTAAGGAGGCCTCTCAGCTTTCCTTGAAACAGGCCGTTGGAAGCGCCAATATCACACGAGACCAAATCACTCGAATAGTATCAACTGGCTGCGCCCGCGAGATCGCAGAGTTCGCCGACCAAAAAATTACCGAGATCACCTGTATTGCTCAGGGGGTGAGTCACCTTCATCCAGAGTGCCGTACCATCATCGATATCGGCGGACAGGATACCAAGGTGATCAGGGTGGACGAAAGGGGGAGGGTGCTGGAATTTGACATGAACGACAAATGCGCTGCCGGCACGGGGAGGTTTTTGGAGGTAATGGCCAATGCCCTGGCGGTAAAGCTCGAACAAATGGGGGAGCGATCCCTGCAGCACCAGCATGAGCTTAAGATCAGCAGTATCTGTACCGTCTTTGCCGAGTCGGAAGTGGTCTCGCTCGTGTCTGAAGGACATCCGGTAGAGGATATCCTCCATGCCATACATAACGCCATTGCGGACAGGACCATCGGGCTCCTGGAGAGAATAGGTGAGGTGGAGCCGCCGGTGGTTATGACCGGTGGGGTGGCCAAAAACATCGGCGTGGTCAAGGCACTGGAGGCGAAGCTGGAAACCCCTCTTGCCATCCATTCCGAACCGCAGATCGTGGGGGCCTTAGGCGCGGCCCTCCTCGCCTTGCATGGTTTTTAAAAAGGTATTGTTTTTCTCTTTTAATTCATCTTAACTATTTAATCATTTTTGCAACGCTAATAATAACTAATAGATTATGGATTATAATATTCTCCTCAGATTTGTTTTCATGCTTTTGCTGGTTGTTGCGGAAGGATATTTTTCCAGTCAATGGAGCTATAGATACTTTACAACCGGCATTCCCATTTTCAGGCGCGTCCTTCGTTTAGCTCATGTTTCTGAAAGAATATTAGATAATGGATCGTTGACAAATTATTTCCAAAAGGTTTCATCTGTATTTGCGCTACCGTCTCTGATATTCCATGAGTTGACCCCAAGTCAGATAGCATTTAGGGAAAGAATCTTTGAAATTACAACATGGTCTTCCCCGCCAGTTATGCGTGGATTAATGCGTTTTAACAAAGAAAACGGTTTGCTTGAAATCATCGGCTACTTAAATTGGTACGTTCTTGTTTTCTATATTCTTTATTTATCAATTGTTCTTTATGTATGGGACATTGCAGAGCTTTCAACAACAGATGTAGTATTGTATATTTTCATATATCCTTTTCTGATGTTTTGTTTTTGCTATTTTTGGCATATGTTTCAATTTAATAAAGTCTATAATCACGTTGAGAAATCACAAAAGGAAAATCATCATCCATGAAAAAAGGCAAAAAAGAAAAAGGCGGGATCTTTCAAAGGCTGCGGCGGGGCCTGGCCAGGACCCAGGGGCTGCTGGTCGGCGGGGCCGATGACCTGCTGCGACCGGGGAGGGGTTTGGATGAGGGTCTCTATGAGGAGTTGGAAGAAGTCCTCATCGTGGCTGATGTGGGGGTGGAAGCAACCACGAGGCTTATCGAGGGGGTGCGGCGTGAAGTGAAGAAAAAGGGGATAACGGACGCCTCTGAGGTCCTCCCTCTGTTGCGCCAGGAGGTCTTGGAGATTCTCCAGCCCTATGAAGCCCCTCTCGCCATCGAGAGAACAGGAGACTATCCCTTTGTGGTGATGGTCATCGGAGTCAACGGCACGGGTAAGACTACCACCATCGGCAAGCTTGCCCATCGATTCGGCTCCCAGCGCAAGCGGGTCGTGGTGGCTGCGGCTGATACCTTTCGGGCTGCCGCCATCGAACAACTGGAGATCTGGAGCGACAGGGCCGGCGCGCACTTTGTCAGGCATGGCAGCGGGGCCGATCCCTCGGCAGTGGCCTTTGACGCCGTCAAGACCGCCCAGGCAAAGAAGTACGATCTCGTTTTCATTGACACGGCAGGAAGACTCCATACCAAAGAAAACCTGATGGAGGAATTGAAGAAGGTTAAGAGGATCATCGGGAGAGAACTCCCCGGCGCCCCGCACGAGATCTTATTGGTTCTCGACGCCACCACCGGTCAGAACGCAATCGCCCAGGCCCGGACCTTCCACGAGGCCCTGGAGGTAACAGGGATCGCTCTCACCAAGTTGGACGGCACGGCCAAAGGGGGGATCATTGTCGCCATCGCCCAGGAATTAGGGGTTCCCCTGCAGTTCGTGGGGGTGGGTGAGGGGGTAGAAGATCTTCAGGATTTCCGTGCCGAGAGCTTCGTCGATGCCTTATTCAGTCAAACCACCTGATGAATTCACCGAGGGGCGCACGCGGAGTCTTGAGCCGATTAATAGGAGAGTTCCAGTCCGGATATCCGAGGGCCACACCGATGACGATCTCCCGGTCATCGGGAATATCGAGAAATTCCCTGAGCTGATCTTCATAGGCGTTGATGAGGCCGATAGGGCAGGTCCCCAGGCCCCTGGCATGGGCGGCCAAGGTCAGATAACCGAGGGCTGCACCGATACAAAGATACCGGCGGTGAGAAAAAATTGTGTTCATACAGATAATGATGGCCACCGGGGCGTCGTAAAACCTACAACTGCCTTCATTGATAAAGTCATTAAAGGAAAGGCCCAACTCATCGAGTGCGGGGTTAAGGGTTGCAAAGGACTGCTCACCCCTCGCACTCAGTTGAGCGGGGAGGGGTCCCTTCGCCCCAGGGGAACAGGAAATCCGCTTTTCACGATAGGACTTCAAAAGGAGGTTGCTGAGCCTCTCTTTCTCTTCTCCCGAGATAACGGTAAACTCCCAAGGCTGAAGGTTGATGGCTGAGGGGGCCTGGATGGCCTGTTGCAAGACCTCTTCTATCACATCCCGCGGGAGGGGATCTTTTGTAAAGGCCCTGATGCTCTTGCGCTCCATTATGGCCTGTTCTAACTTCATTTGCTGCCTCCAATTTACCTGTTTATTTTTTCATCATAACATACGACGGCCCCTTTTTCTATGGCCGGTTGACCTTCAAACCCTACTATGATACAGAGGTCAAGCCGCATGACTCCGCCAAGGCCTCATACGAAAGGGTACAAAATTATGGGAACGGATACCACTCAGGTCATCATCTTTGACTGCGATGGTGTGCTGTTCGACTCAAAAGATGCGAACATCGCCTTTTATAACCATGTTCTTTCACAATTTCAACTTCCTCCCATGACTCAGGAAGAGGTCGAATACGTACACGTCAGTACGGCCGAGGGGGCGCTCCGATATCTCCTTGCGATGAGGAAAGCCCCTCACGTCTTGGAGGAGTTCCTCTCACATCGCCCCTCTATGGACTATACTCCCTTTATACACCTCATGCAGATGGAACCAAATCTCAAAGAGCTTTTGGGCACCCTGCCGCGGCATTTCAAAAGGGCCATTGCCACCAACCGCTCCTATACCATCGGCGATGTCCTGCGTGTCCATGGATTGGAAGGCGAGTTCCACCTGGTGATCTCGGCCCTGGACGTAAAAAACCCCAAGCCACATCCTGAGCCCATCCTCAAGATCATCCGTCACTTCTCATTTTCCCCCTCAGAGGCCCTCTTTGTCGGGGATTCTGAGGTGGATCAAGAGTCGGCTCAGGGGGCTGGGGTTCCCTTTGTTGCCTATAAAAATCGTTCTCTACAAGCCGATTATTATATCGATGACCTCTTAACAATCAGGGAGATCATTAACCAGGGAGAAGCGGGGTAACAGTTCTTTTCTCAGGCAAAATCAAAGATCCTGTTAAGGGCCGTATTCTCCAATACGGTATCGATCTTCGCCTGCATCTCTTTGCGCACCTCGCTTTCCTCCCATGCCTTCCAATCTTCATAGCTCTTCCACGTGCTGATGGTTATGTAGAGGGTCGGATCTTCGTGGTCGCGCAGCGTCTCCCCTGAGATGTACCCCTTGGTAAACATCGCCTTGGCCCTTAAGTCCCGCATCAGATTGGCCAAATCCATATCTTTGCCCTTCGTAACCCGTCTTTCGATAATCACCTTTACCGCCATCGATCGCACCTCCTCCTCTGTGGTTATCTCCGCACATAGATTATACCATGACCAGAATGTGTTGCAACCGATAAGACGCAAGGGACCCCTGTGGTGTATGGACAGAGGTGAACCTTCTATGATATCTTGTTTCTATGAAGCAAAAACGAATTGCCTATTTTGATTGCTTTGCCGGAGTCAGCGGCGATATGGTCTTAGGGGCGCTCCTGGACCTCGGCCTCCCCCCGGAGGTTTTGGATGAGGGATGGCGGATGCTGGGTTTGAAAGGGGTCCAGGTGAAGGGCCAGCGCGTCAATCGTGCGGGAATGATGGGGACACAGGTGGAGGTTGAAGGTAAAGGCACGTTTAAGAATTATAGAGAAATGAAAAAGGCAATCAATGACTCCGCCCTCCCCTCAGGGATAAAAGAGCTCAGTTTGAAGATCTTATATCAATTGGCCCACGTAGAGGCCGGTATCCACGGGATGGAGATTGATGATGTCCATTTCCATGAGATAGGGGGAATCGATACCATCGTCGATACAGTCGGCGCCGCCATTGGGGTTGCCCATTTCAACTGGGAGGCCATCGTCTGCTCACCCCTCCCCTTGAACAGAGGGTTTGTTGAGGGGGGACATGGCCGCCTGCCTTTGCCTGCCCCGGCTACCGTTGCATTGCTCAAGGGGGTACCCATTGTGCCTGCTTCTGTGGAAGGAGAGACCGTCACCCCGACGGGTGCTTCCATCGTGACCGCCCTGGCCTCGGGGTTCGGCCCGCTGCCGGAGATGGAGATCACCGGCGTGGGGTATGGTGCCGGCACGAGGGATACAGAGGGCGCGCCGAACCTCCTGCGGATCATCCAAGGGAAGCAGGTGCAGAGACAGGCGGAAGGCATATGGGTCCTGGAGGCGGACGTGGATGACATGAATCCAGAACTCTTACCATATTTGATCCAACTCCTCCTCAAAGAGGGCGCACTTGATGCCGCGTTGATCCCCATCCAGATGAAGAAGGGTAGGCCCGGGGTTACCATCCGAGTCCTTGCAACTGATGCGCAGCGGGAAGGGCTGGCGCAGATCATCTTACACGAATCCACTACCCTGGGCGTCAGGATGTATCCGGTTGAGCGTATGATCCTCCCCCGAGAGGAACGGGAGGTAAAGACCCAATATGGTCCTATCAAAGTAAAGATAGCCTTTGATCAGGAGGGCAAGATCATCAACCTGATGCCGGAATATGAAAGCTACCGCCAGGCAGCGGAAAAGCAGAAGGTTCCCTTAAAAGAGGTCTATCAGGAGGCCATTGGGAAGGGGAGGGAGGCTATCAAAAAGAAGGGTTGAATATTTTTTGCCGAATGGGGCCCGGACGATAAATCTCATAGGTGACTGTTAGCCGTCTTACAGAGGCGTTTGTTGGCCCGTATATGTTTTAATGTATTTACATTGTGGGAAGTTTGAACAACCCCAAAACTTATTTCCAGCATTTTTCCCACGGCGTGCCACGCGCAACACAAGTTCTCCTCCACAGGCTGGGCACAAATTTACAGTTTTTTGTGTTTCAATGGTTTCGGTAAGAGAATAAGCTTGTTTTGGCTGAACACTTCTGATTAAATCAGCAAGTTGATTTCCCTCCACTAAATCGATGGGTTTATCTGAAGCGAAGTTTTTTGCTTCCTGAGTAAATAAGCCCGATGTGATAATTACTACACCATTTGCTTGTTCGGCGGTCATCACGCCATACATTTTCCGAACAACGCGAACATCTACCTTGTGACTCCTCCATTGTTTGCACTGGACCAAAAACAGATTTCCGTCTTTTTCCAAAACTAAATCGACTCCACCATCCGGACCAGTACCATAGTTTTCAACTACGGAATAGCCCTTACGACGGTAAGCTTCTACGACTAATTCTTCAAACTCTTTCCATGGAAGAGATCTTATTGTATTAAGGTCCTTTTGTTTATCCAGTAATCTCCTTTTTCTTAGTGAATTGAAAAATGAAATCGGAGCAGGTATCAATAGGAGAATAGCTAAAATAAGGGCTAACTGTGGGGCAGCATCAGCAAATCCTTTGAAGACCCAGTTTTTAAAATTAATAGCCGGTACTATGAATTTAAGCACAACATATACAGTTAAGGAAAGACTTACACTCACCCACCATGGAGCCTGGGCCAACAGGTTCAATATAGTTTCACTCTTTCTTACCATGATATTCCTCGTTTCGGGCTAACTTATGCCTGAGCCGCTGGGTTTTTGAAAATAAGTAGGGCGTAGTTCCAAGTTTTCACTTTTTACAGCCAGGCTGAGTTTTGATAATTTTGAACAGCGTCCCGCTTTGTTCCCTTTGTTTATCAGGCATTCCCTCTTCGCTCTGGTTCAGCGTGTCATAGTCTTTTTTGCCGATGCCTCTTTTACCATGATCCGCCGGGCAATCTCCCTGATCTCAGGGTCTTCGAGTGGTTGCAGGGCTTCATCGATCCGTTGACGTTCGGCATCATCCAGCACAACCTCTTGATTATCGACAATTGGTCCGCCGGTAGGGGGATGGTCTATTGACCCCATCTGAAACCTGATCTCCTTGACAACTTCTCGCCCCAGGAGCTGGTTGAGCTCATCACGGATCTTGCCCTTCATAAAGTGAAGTTGCTGCATCCACGCCGAGGTCGAGCACTTAACAAAAAGGATACCGCCGCGCACGAAGGCGGGCTGGGCCTGGTGGGCTATCGCATCCCCAACCGCCTTGTCCCAGACCCCCCAGACGGCATACCCCCGCATCTTGGTATCGAGGTTTAACCCCTTGAGGGCCCCCTTCACAACGTTCTTGACGTTGAAATTCATCGCCCTCTTCGTTCTCACGGATGCCTTTCCTTTACGCCTCTATCCGGGGGAAGAGCGGGATCGGTTTGACGACCTTCTTTCCAGGTTCCAGGCCTCCCCACGTCCCGTTCTCTTTGATGTTTTGTTCCCACAGTTGTTCCTCGATGCCGAGCTGGGACCACATCTTTTCAGCAGTGGACGGCATGAAGGCGGCGAGCAACAGGGCTATGAGCCGCAGGGATTCCAGCGTGTGATACAGCACGGTGCCAAGACGTGGGCGATCTTTTTCTGCCTTCGCCAAGGTCCAGGGGGCGGTATCATCGATATATTTATTGGCGGCACTGACCATCTCCCAGATCGAGATCAGCGCTTTATTAAAGGCCAATTCATCCATCTGTTGTGCCAGAAGGGGAAAGACCTTTTCTGAGGCCTCTTGGAGTCTTCGATCCACATCCTGGAGGTTGGAAGGTGCTGGGATAACGCCATCGAAATATTTAACGACCATGCTCAGCGTGCGGCTGAAGAGGTTGCCCAGATCATTTGCGAGATCGCTATTGATGCGATGGACCATGGCGGAACGGGAGAAATCACCATCAATCCCGAAGGGGACCTCCCGCAAGAGGAAATAACGGACAGGGTCCACCCCATACTCCTTCACCAACTGATTGGGATCCACCACGTTCCCCAGGGACTTAGACATCTTCTGCCCCTCCACGGTCCACCACCCGTGGGCGAAGACCTTTCGTGGTATGGGGAGCCCGGCGGACATAAGGAAGGTAGGCCAATAGACGGCGTGAAACCGCAAGATATCTTTACCGATGATGTGGCAATCGGCGGGCCAGTATTGCTGAAACCTCTTCTCGTCACCGGGGAATCCGGCAGCAGTAATATAGTTGGTGAGGGCATCGAACCAGACGTAGATGACATGGTCGGGATCATTGGGGACCGGTATCCCCCATGTGAAGGTCGTCCTGCTGATGCTCAGGTCGCGCAGCCCCCCTTTGACGAAGCTCAGAATTTCATTATAGCGGCTGGCGGGCTGAATGAAATCGGGGTGCTCCTCCAGATACCGCACGAGGGCATCTTGATATTTTGACATGCGGAAGAAATAGCTTTTTTCTTTTAACCGTTCGGTGGGGCGCCCGCAGTCTGGGCAGGTATTCCCCCCGGCCAATTGGGTTTCAGTCCAAAAGGTTTCACAAGGGGTACAGTACCAATCCTCATAGTCCCCGAGGTAGATATCTCCCTTTTCCCAAACCCGTTGATAGAGGGCGGTTACCGCCTCGCGGTGTCTCGCCTCGGTCGTCCTGATAAAATCATCGGCGGTGATGTGCAGGGCATCCCAGAGCCCCTTAAACCGCTCCACTACCCGGTCGGCAAGCTCCAGGGGGGCTTGTCCGGTCTCCCTGGCGGCCTTCTCCACTTTCTGTCCGTGCTCGTCAGTGCCGGTAAGAAAAAAACAGTCATATCCGCACAACCGTTTATACCTGGCTAGGGTATCGGCGGCGATGGTGGTATAGGCATGGCCGATATGCGGCACGTCGTTCACATAGTAGATAGGGGTAGTCACATAGAAAGTCCGGTCCATTTCAGCTTCCTTGTTTATTATTAGAGTTCGTTGTTGTTGATGGTGATAACCCCGCCGCTCGCCAGTTCCAAAGTGATGGTCTGCAGGAGCAGGTTGTGTCTGATTACCTTCCCCTCTCCATATTTGGTGGTGACTTTCTTGCCAACTTTGGGAAGATTTTTCTTCAACTCCTGATAGGTGTCGACCTCAAAGGAAAGACAACACATCAATCTGCCACAGAGGCCGGAGATCTTCGCCGGGTTCAGGGGGAGCTGCTGTTCCTTGGCCATCTTGATGGATACCAGCTCAAAGTCCTGGAGGAAAGCAGCACAACAGAGTTCTCGCCCGCAGCAGCCTATCCCTCCGACCCTCTTTGCCTCATCACGCACGCCGATCTGCCGCATCTCTATCCTCGTCTTTATCTGGGCGGCAAGCCTGCGCACCAACTGACGAAAATCGATCCTATGTTCGGCCGTGAAATAGAAGATCGCCTTGGATCCATCTAAGAGATATTCTGCCTCGACTAATTTCATAGGCAGTTTCAACTCTGCTATGAGCTTGAGGCATTGGGCAAAGGCCTCTTTCTCTTTTTTACGCCACTTTTCCTGTCCCTTTATGTCCTTGGCCGTAGCCTTCCGTATTACATCGCGAACGGACCGCTTCTTAAAGATCCCCGACTTTTCTTTCTTTGGAGGGACAACGACCGTACCCATGGTGATACCCTTTTCCGCATCAACCACCACCATATCTCCCTTTTCCAGTTTCAGATCACCGCTCTGAAAATAGTGGACCCTTCCATTTTTATCTAATTCCACTCCGGCCAGTTTCATAGTGTTATGATCCTTTCATTGCTAAGAGGGCGGACTCCAGGGATAATTGAAGGTTGCCGTGGGCCTCTATCCCCTGTTGGACGTGGAGGAGGTGCCAAAAATCCCCTAATAGTCCATCTGTCCTCTGCTGAAGGGCAACCTTTTTAATCTCATTGGTCAAGTCTCGGTTGAGCAACAGTTCCTCATCCTGTGTCTCCTGATACACAATAATATCCCTGATCCATCCGCCTAATATTTCCAGAAACATCCTCCCCCTCCCCTCATATCGGGCTAGATCTTGGGCACTATGCAGTCTCTTCACCAGAGAGGGTGAAAGGGCGGACAGTAGGACAGCTTTTGTCTTCGCTACTTCTTCACAATCCATCTGCACGGCACGTCCCGGGCTTCCTCCGATTAAAGAGGCGAGGATATCGATTTCTTCTGCGGCAAGGCGGTCAGATAATATCTTCCGCACCTCTTCGGGGTTTAACGGATTGAACCTGATCCTCTGACATCGAGAAATGACCGTTGCGGGCAATCCCTCGACGGCTGTGGCCACGAGGATAATCGTCGTCCCGCCGGGTGGCTCTTCCAATGTCTTCAAAAAGGCATTGGCTGCCTCCCTTGTCATTCGTTCCGCTCCATCCATAATGATCACCCGCCAGCGGGCCTCATAAGGTTTGAAGGCGATAGCTTGTTGCAGCTCCCTGATCTGCCCTATTTTAATGGACTCTCCGGTAGGATTGATCAGGATGATATCCGGATGTACCCCCTTGTCAATCCGCTGGCAGGACAGGCACTCGTCACATGCATCGCCTTGTTGATTGACACAATTTAAGGCCTTGGCCATATTCAAGGCGACCATTCGTTTTCCGATACCCTCCTCCCCCGTAAAGAGATAGGCATGGTGTATTCTTCCTCCCTCAATCGCCCTGCGGAGGATTTGCACCGGTCGCTGATGTCCTACCACATCCCCGAAGGCCATCGCTACCTCCGATCCAAAAGGGGGCGGAGGATCCTTTGGATGTTATCTTGAATCGCCATTGGCTCGCCTTCCCCGGAAACCGTTTTCACCCGCTGCGGGTCCTGTTGAGCGATCCGTAGGTATCCTTCTCGTACCCGCTGGTGAAAGTTATGGCTTTCTCGCTCAAACCTATCCTCACCTTGGGCCCGTCCCATACCTATTTCTACCGAACAATCGAGCAGGATGGTGTACTGAGGTATAAGACCATCGGTGGCCCAACGGTTCATTGCTTCGATCAACGCTCTATCCATCCCCCTTCCATAGCCCTGGTAGGCTATAGTGGCATCGGTATATCTGTCGCACAGGATCGTTCGCCCTTCCTCTAGAGCGGGCTTGATGATCTCAGCCACGTGTTGAGTCCTGTCAGCCTCGATGAGAAAAAGCTCGGTCACCGGATCAATCCTCAGTTCTTCCTGGCCCAGCAGGAAATTTCTGATCCCTTCTCCCAAAGGAGTTCCTCCAGGTTCTCTCGTCGCCAGGCAGGAGTACCCTTTCTGCTCCATATATGCCCTTGTCAATTCTATTTGAGTGCTCTTGCCGCTTCCTTCTATGCCCTCGAAGGTTACCAAGACTCCCGTTGATGCCTGCATTAGTCATTCACCATATGTGATCAATCCCTTGCATTGTTACGCAGATGTCAGGATACTGAGAGGAAGGCATGCCGGTAGTAGCTATCCATGGCGCGCGCTTACGGATTGACAGGGATCTTCCCTCCTTGTAGCTCCTCGATCTTGTTGCGCAGGTCCTTTTCCCGTTCTTTTTCTGGTTTCAGCTCGAGGGCCCGTTGATACATTTGGAGGGCTTCCTCTCTTTTGTTCACCTTGATATAGCCGTCTCCGAGGTGTTCGGTTATGGTTGGATCATCAGGCACCAGACTATGGGCCTTCTCCAGCCACTCAACCGCGCGTTGATACTTCTTTTTTTGATAGTAAACCCAACCGAGGCTGTCCGTCATATACCCATTCTCTGGTTTAAGCTCCAAGGCCTTCTTGATAAGATTTTCGGCCTCGTCCAGATTGATCCCTTTTTCAGCATAGGTATATCCCAAATGGTTGAGAGCTTCGGCGTTTTTGGGGTCGAGTTCCACCACCTTCCGCATATAGCTGATTGAGTCTTCGGTTCTATCCATTTTGTAATACACAACTCCCAATCTAAACAGGGCTTCGGTATTGGTGGGGTCTTTTGTTTCCACTGTCTGAAGGTTTTGCAACGCCTCTGGGTATTGATCCAGATCTTCATAGATCAAAGCAAGGGTGTAAAGCAACTGTGGGTCTTGGGGTTTTGCCCCGAGGGCCTTTTGCACAATCGTGAGGGCCTCATCGATTCGTTCCTCCTTCTGAAGAACGAATGCCATATACCTCGTGGCCTGCGAGAAAAATTCCTCCTGAGGAGAGATCTGCTTGAGTTCTGCCAATGCACCTTCAATATTACCCATTTGATAGAGAGTCATCCCGAGGTAATATCGGACATCACTTTTATGAGGCTGGGCGGCCAAAACGAAGCGGAATTCCTTGGCCGCCTCCTCATACCGCTCCTGTTGTAAAAGGATCAACCCCATCTTGATGCGCACACCCATGTTGTCCGAATCGAGATCCTTAAATATATGATACTGATCGAGGGCGTCTTGCAGGCGATTCTCCTTAAGAAAGAGTTGGCTGAGTCGCTCCCTGGCCTGGAAATTGAGGGGGTTTAACTCCAATGTTTTTTTGTATATTTCCATTGCCTGCGAGCGTTCATCCTTGAATTCATAGATGGCTCCCATGTCCATCAGGGCCGTTTCGAAATCGGGGTTGAGACTGAGAGCCTCTTGATAATATTTCAATGCTTGATCATATAATTTAATTTCGGCATAGATCCTGGCGAGGTAATAGAGACCCATAACTTCTTTGGGCTTCTTCTCCAGTAGTTGGTGTAAGGTGTCTATCGCGCGTTCAAAATCCCGCAACTCGGCATAGAGGGAACTCATCATCAAGTAGGCCCGGAGGTGATTGGGATCGATCTCCAAAACCGTCTGATATTCCACCAAAGCTTCCTCATACTTTCTCAGGGAGGAAAATATTCCTCCAAACAGATAGTGGGCCGGAAGATAGTCTGGATCAAGAATCAAGGCTTTGCGACAGGCGTTCATCGCCTCATTTGTCTGTTTCGTATTGAAGTAGAGGGAAGCGAGATCTGTATATAATAAGGGCGATTGATCATCGAAGGAGACGGCCTGAAGATACTCCGCAATGGCCCCATTCAAATCACCTTCTTGCGCCTTGGTTCGGGCCACCATATAGTGATACAGTGCCTCCGACGATAGGGGTGACTCTTCTACACGTTCGGCCTCAACCGATACCGCGGTAGGATATTCTTGCAGGTAACTACAACCAGTGGCCAGTGCCAGTGATATGAACGCTATGAAGAAATATATAATTCCTTTCTTCATTTTTTTGAAATTCTCCTTATCCATGCTTGTTATGGTCTATTGTACTATAAATATAGGGAAAGAGGCAAGAAAATGGGGATGTTAATTTACCCCCTTCTCTTTTTCGCACATATCCCCATACGTATTCGGTAAAAAGAGGGGTTAGCCTTGACTTTCTGAGCGGGCGTGTGCTAGCACTTTTTAAAAGAAATAGTGAGGAGACTGTATGGCCCTCTACAGATTTGAGGAACGGATCCCAACGGTGGCCAGTAGTGCATACGTGAGCGATTCGGCCAGGGTAATCGGAGACGTGGTCATTGGAGAAGAATGCTATATCGGTCACGGAGCGATCCTGAGGGGTGACTATGGGAGTATTCGGATCGGTCCGGGGACTGCCATTGAGGAAAACGCCGTTGTGCACATCGAGCCCAATGGCCTCAGCACGATAGGGGAACGGGTGACCATAGGTCATGGAGCAATGGTCCACTGCAATGTTATTGCCGACTATGCAGTTATTGGAATGGGCGCGGTCATATGCTATGATGTTGAGATCGGCACGTGGTGCATTATAGGGGAAGGATCCGTCGTGCCAAATGGTCAACACATACCACCCGGGAAAATGGTGATAGGAGTACCGGCCAAGATTGTAGGAGATGTCCAACAGAAGCATAAGGATTTTTGGATTTATGGTAAACAACTGTATGTCGATCTGGCAAAGAAATATCGCCGAGAATTCAAGCGGATAGAAACGAAAGGATAAGATGATCGTTAGAAATATAGACGACCCTGAAGTGCTTGCGACTACCTACCGGGCCCATATAGGGGGTACGGCTAGGATGATTATGACGAGCCAATTTCTCAAGTCGATAGAGTTCTTCGCCTATGCCATCCTCCCCCCTGGCAACCGACTTGAGGAACACGTGGACCCTGTGGAGGAGATCTACTACATCCTGCGGGGCGGGGGGATCATGAAGGTAGGAGAAGATATGAAGAAAGTCAAGGAGCGGGATGCCATCTGGATACCTGCCGGGGCCCCCCATGCCCTTGAAAACCATACAACGGAGGAGACCGAAATACTGGTGATCGCCGCCTATCCACGGAGTTGAGATAAAACGAAATCCTCATCATAGTTGATATAGGCTTCGCACTCTTACCTTAATCTAACAGTATCCACAAACAAGGATTATCAAACTATAATTGGCATTTTTTACTATCTATGATACATACTATAAGTGTGCTTAATTAAGCTAATACGCATTTATGCAACGGAAAATACTATATATACCAATTATAACGATCCTGGCTACAATCCTTACGCTCTTAGGCTTGTTGAGCATATCCACAATCAGGAACCTGCAGAGAGATCGGGTCAGGATGGAGGAGGCACTATTCAGAGACGGTCTCATCGTGCTGAGGGGCCTTGAGGCATCCTATCGGTCCGGCATGTTGGGGATAGTAGGAAGGAGAGACAATCTTCAGTGGCTCATGTCACAAATAACCGATCTTACGGATATTCAATTCGTCGGTCTTGTTGATGAAAAGGGTATCATCATCGCACATAGCGAAGACTCATTGGTCGGTAACACCTATCCTCAGACAGAGGAATTCAAAACCCTCATCGCGCACGACGAACCACAGCGGTGGTTCACCGCAGATGGTTCATTTGTAGTTGCCAAGAGGTTTCGTCCGTTACGCACTCCCCGCACAAGGATGAGCGGCATGCATCGTCCCACGCGCCCCAGGCCGGGGGAGTTGGATGCTCCGGCCGATTCGGGGCTCCCCGATAAGACCTATGCCCTTGTCGGTCTGGATACCGGGATATTCGATCAGGTTCGAAAGAAAGATTTGCAGCAGGCTATCTTCAGGGGGTTAGTCCTCTTTGTGCTGGGGTCTGCAAGCCTTTATATTATCGTTCTCATTCAAAACTACTCCATCGTAAACCGGACACTTAATACCATGACTACCTATGCCACCAACGTGGTGGAACATATGCCGGACGGTCTTGTTTCCATAGATGCAAGCGGTGATATCGTTACTGTTAATAACCGTGCTCGAGAGATATTCGGCCTTAAAGCGAAAACGCTCTCTGAGGAGCGTAAGGAATTAACAAAAAAATTCCGGGCGTTTTCAAAACCGCTCCTTGACTCCCTCCAAAAGGAGAGGACGATCATCGAGCGGGAGATCGTATATATCCCCGAAAAAGGAGAACCTATCCCCATCTCTGTGAGTGCCGCAAGGCTTATTTCCGATGATGAAGAGGATTTGGGTACTGTCTTCATTCTGAGGGATCTCAGAGAGATCAAAGAACTGCAGGAAAGGGTCACCAGAAGCGAGCGGTTAGCCGCCTTAGGAGGCTTGGCCGCAGGGGTCGCCCATGAAATCAGAAATCCACTCAGTTCCATAAAAGGTTTTGCTCAGTTCTTCCTTAAAAATAATCCGCCGGGGAGCACGGATCACAAATACAGTGAAGTCATGATTCAGGAGGTAGAGAGGCTCGATAGGGTGATCTCAAACCTGCTCGATTACGCGAAGCCCAAAGAGCCGGTTAAAGGGAAAACCTCTCTCCCTGACATCATCCATCGAAGCATTGAATTAATCAAAGATGATGCCGCATCTAAAAAGATCGAGTTGGCCGTTGAGATAAGGGGAACCATCCCTGCCGTACAGGTGGACAAGGACCAGATAACCCAGGTGTTGCTTAACATAGCATTGAACGGACTGGATGCCATGGGACAAGGAGGGAAACTGACTGCCCGTTGTTTTACGGCAGATGACAAAAAACACATCATCATAGAGATCGAAGACACGGGTCATGGTATCCCTAAAGAAGAACTTCCTCGGATATTCAACCCCTTCTATACGACCAAGAAAACAGGCACCGGCCTCGGGCTCTCCCTTGCCCATAGGATTGTAGAAAACCATAGGGGGACTCTGTCAGTTAAGAACACCAGTGGGTCGGGCACGACGTTTCGTATAACATTACCCCGTGTATAGGGAACACTTATGACCGCAAAAACCATTCTGATCGCTGACGATGAAGGAAGTCATCGGTTGATGCTCAGGGCCCATCTGGAAAGGGAGGGTTTTGAGGTAGTGGAAGCATCCGATGGAAGCGAGGCTGTGAATCGGGTCACCGAGAGACTATTCGACCTCGTTCTCATGGATATTCGAATGCCGAAGGTTGATGGGATGGGGGCCTTGAAGCGCATAAAGGGAATAAGCTCCGATATTCCCATAATTATGATGACAGCCTATGGTTCCATTGATTCGGCTGTCGAGGCACTCAAGGCTGGCGCTGAGGACTATCTTACCAAGCCACTCGATATTGATGAACTCATCATCAAAGTAAAAAAAGCAATCTACTACAGGCAATTGGAAGAAGAAACTGTTTTACAAAAGGAGAGACTGGGGATTAGGTTCGACTTTTCGAGTATTATCGGGACCAGCTCCGCCATGAAGGAGCTATTTGAAACCCTGTCTATGGTAACTCCGACAGAGGCCACCGTCCTGCTGTTTGGAGAAAGCGGAACAGGCAAAGAACTGGTAGCAAATGCCATCCACCAAAACAGCCCGCGCAAAGATAACCCCTATGTCAAGGTCAATTGTGCGGCCCTTCCGGAGACGCTTCTTGAGAGTGAACTCTTCGGACACGAAAAAGGGGCCTTTACCGGCGCCATAGAAAAAAAGAAGGGAAGGTTTGAGCGGGCCGATGGCGGGAGCATGTTTCTGGATGAGATAGGAGAAATGTCCCTTCCGACACAGACGAAGATACTGAGGGTCCTGCAAGAGAGGGAGTTTGAGGCGGTCGGCGGCACAAAGACAATTAAAGTCGATGTGAGAATCATCGCGGCCACCAATAAGAACTTGGAGGAGGAGGTAAAGCAGGGAAGATTTAGAGAAGACCTCTACTATCGGCTCAATGTTGTCCCTATCACGATCCCCTCTCTGCGGGGGCGCTCGGAAGACATCCCTCTCCTCGCGGAACACTTTCTCAGAATATATAGTGAAAAAAATAAAAGGGAAATCAGAGGATTTGATCCAAAGGTGATAGATGCCTTTGTTAGCTACGACTGGCCTGGAAACGTAAGGGAATTGGAAAACATCGTGGAGCGAACGGTCATCATGTCCAGAGAGGATATCATAACGCCGGGCGATCTCCCCGCCGGTATTGCAGGTGCTCAACAGACGGGAGAACGAGAAGATCGTATCCTCCTTTTTACTTCGCTGAAGGATGTAGAGCGTGAAGCCATTGTGAAGGCGCTCCGCCAGACAGGAGGAAATCGTACCAAGGCGGCTTCCATCCTTGGAATAACGAGAAAGACCCTTCAGAATAAAATAAAGGAATACGGTATTGATATTTAACAAAGTGCGTAAAAATTGCCTATGATTATTTTTTGCATCACCTTCGGTGCAAAAAAATTATACAGCACAATAGTACCCTCGCCACTGAACGCCACCAGCGCATTATAAAAAGCATAATAAATTCAAGGTATTAATAGCAACCTACACAACGTACCTTGTATGGCACGGCCATTGCAATTCTATAAGACAAATAAACCATACAAGGAGGTTTCACATGAAAAAAGTTATGTTTGGATTGGTGGTCGCCATGGCAGTAGGGTTAATAGCACTCCCGTTTGTTTCTTTGGCACAACAAGCGGGCAAACAGGGAAGCGCCATGGGACCGGGTGTTGGTTACGGCGGCAGGGGACTGCAGGCCAGCAATCTAACGCCGGAGCAGACCCAAAAGCTCCAGGAACTCCGCCAGAAACAGTGGGAGGATACTAAGGGACTTCGGGCGGATCTTTTTGCCAAACATCAGGACCTCAAAGGGCTTTATCTGAAGTCAGACCCTGACACAAAGGCCATTGAAAAACTGCAAAAGGAAATCTTTTCCTTACGGCAAAAACTTCAGGAAAAGAACTTCGCCTTTTGTCAGGAGAAGAACCGGATTGCCCCAGGGCAGTGCGACGGCAGCGGGCATGGTCAGAGAGGGCAAAGAGGCGGTAAGTATCAAAGAGATTCTGGCCCTCGGGGGGGTAGATTCAATAGGTAGAATGTGCTAGGAAACCGGGAGGGGGAAGGCCACACGCCTTCCCCTGTAGCACTAGCACTGCATCGCAACAATTAGAGATTATCCTTACTGTAAATCTCAGGTTCTTTTTAAGAGCACAATATAAATACAGTCTGATATAGACTCTCTTCAGATAAGAAGTATTGAACTGACAAAGCAGACATTAGGCAAGAACAATCTTTCCTTTGGGTTTGGCCACCACCTCGGCAATAATGCAAGCATCCTCTACACCCACCTCCTGCAGAAAACGCAGGATGCCATCTGCATCTTTTTTCGTTGTCGCAATGAGCAGTCCTCCAGAGGTCTGAGAATCATAGAGGATATCGAGCAAAGCGGGAGAAAATCCTTTGCCGCCCTGTACCTTGGGTGCGTAGAATTCCCTGTTGCGGTGGGTGCCGCCGGGAACAAGTCCCATTCCGGCGTATTCCTCCGTTCCCGGTAAGATGGGGACGGCATCCACGAAGACCTTAATGCCGATTTCTCCCTCCCCCAGCATCTCGCTCAAGTGCCCCAGCAGGCCGAAGCCGGTGACGTCTGTGCAGGCATGGACATGGAACCCTCTCATTACCTCAGCCGCCTTGCGGTTGAGGACAGTCATGACATCCGCAGCCCCCTGCACGGCCTCCGGTGCAGCCAGCCCCCCCTTCTGGGCGGTGTTGATGATTCCTGTGCCCAGGGGCTTGGTGAGGATGATGCGATCGCCGATCTGGGCGCCCGTATTGGTGAGAAACGAATCAGGATGGACCAGGCCGGTTACGGCCAGGCCGTACTTCAACTCATTATCCTCAATGGAGTGTCCGCCAATGAGAACCACCTCCGCCTCCCGCATCGTGTCCAGCCCGCCCCTGAGGATCTCTCTGAGGATTTCGATCCCCATCGACTGTATGGGAAAGGCCACTAGGTTCATGGCGGTGATGGGGATGGCCCCCATGGCATATATATCGCTGAGGGCATTGGCAGCTGCGATCCGTCCGAAGGTATAGGGGTCGTCCACGATGGGGGTGAAGAAATCGACGGTCTGTACCAGGGCTAGGTCATCGCTAACCTTGTAGACCCCGGCATCGTCGGGATGCTCGATCCCCACCAAGAGGTTTGGGTGGCTCACAAGCTGTAACCCGCAGAGGGCTTGGTCCAGGTCCCCCGGACCCAACTTGGAGGCTCAGCCGGCTCCCTTGACCGTAGTCGTGAGCTTGATTGTTTTTTTCGAGATCATCCCTTTCCTTAATGTATATGAAAAAGTAGGGGTGCCGGATCTCTATCCAACAAAAAATCATATTAGATCAAGAATTCCGCTAAATCAAATAGAAAAATCCGATACTAGAAGAGACTAGGTGGGGCGTAATGCTATACGTGAGTGCGGATTATTCTGATCGCTGATCAAAAATCCCGCGGTTTGACCAAGATCTCCCTTACTTTGATCTGGAAAAAGTTGTTGGAGGAGTTGGCGCGGATGACGGCGACGGTGTCGGCCCCCCGGCCCGTGCCGGCCACGGCGATGCAATCATTACAGGGGATCAGACCGGCATCGGCAGCCATGGCCGCAATCTCCACGCAGACCTTTACCCCCTGCCCGAACATCCTCAGGGTGTTGGCCACCAAATCCTGTTGAGAGTAGGATTGCAAAGACCGGATGGCCGTGCCCAGGTTCCGCAGAACCATGGTCCCCGTGTAGACTCTGCCACCCAGTTTTTCAATCTGTTCTTTTTTACCATCGTCGAACTCCAGTTTCCCTTCTTCGGAAAAACCGGCGTTGTGGCTTACTACGACGAGTGCAAACCCTTTTCCCTGCAGGAGCTTCGCCGCCTTGAGGCCGGTATCACCCCACGTGGAGGCTACCACTATATGCTTTATACCCCTCTTTTTGGCCTCCTCCCCGGCGATCTTCAGGGCATCGTCGGTATTCCCTTTCCCTGCCGTGTCAAAATACATCTTGCACCTCTCTATCAAAATTAAAATCTCATATAACATCTTTGCCATGCAAACGCAACTGATCCTCTGATAGCCTCGGTCAGCATTGCCAAGGACCGGCAAAGCTGTTACTATTTCTTGGAAGAGACAAGAAATGGGACCACGAGAGATAACAAACAATATCTACCTGGTGGGTGGCCCCGATATCACCGACCCCAAGGACTGTGCCATATATCTTTTGGACCTGGGGGAGCTGGTCTTGATCGATACTGGGGCTGGTCCTAGCTACGCAAAGATTGTCCACAATATCGAAGAAATTGGCCTCGACCCGGCAAGGCTCACGGCGGTGATCCTCACGCATTGCCACATCGATCACATCGGCGGGGCCCCGCAAATCCGCGATGCCTTTGGGTGCCAGATTATTATGCACCACCTTGATGCTGAAGCCGTGGAACAGGGGGACGATAAGATGACGGCTGCCTCCTGGTACAACCTCGCCTTCCCCCCCATGGCGGTGGATATCAAGCTAACAAAAGAGGAAGAGCATCTTCGCTTTGGCGATCAAGAGATCATCTGCCTACATACCCCGGGACACACACCCGGCTCCATCTCTGTTTATCTGGATCGGGGAGGGAAGAGAATCCTCTTCGGACAAGACATCCACGGCCCCTTCTCCGAGGAGTTTGGCTCAGACCTCGCGGCCTGGCGCAGGTCCATGGAAAAGCTCCTGGCCCTTGAGGCGGACATCCTCTGCGAAGGGCACTTCGGGGTTTACAAACCCAAGGAGGGCGTTGCGGAGTATATCACGCATTATATGAAGCAATACAAGAAAAAAGGTTAACTATCACCCTCTTCTCTAAATCAGGTCCTTCTTTTTCTGCTCAAACTCCTTCTTGTCGATCTCGCCTCGAGCATATCTCTTTTTGAGGATCTCCAGGGCCGACTCCTCTGCCCCGCTGACCCCGCCCTTTGTCGACAGCACCAGCCACCGGATCAGCAAAATGACCCCTATGACCACGGCGATCCAAAAGGCGACCATAATGATGCCGCCAAACCACCCCATGCCGTATCCCCCCATCATCCCCGGACCATGTCCCCATCCATACCCGCGCCATTGGGCAAAGGCATCCCCGGCCAGGAGGAAAAGGACTGCGGCCATACCAAGCAATGTCCACTGCGATAACTTTTTCATTTTCATCTCCTTATTCTTAAAAACCCTCCGTGGGTCTTACACCGTCTGCCGATATATGGACCTCATCCACCCCGTATTTTTATCGACAATATATTATCCACCAGGGCATTATCCCTGGTCAGGATTTTTGCCCTTGGATATTATACGCCGGGATTGCATCCTGGAGCGCGCACTATGAGAACCGGCACGCTGGCAGCGTGCAATATCCTGTCGGCAATGCTGCCCCACACCCAGCGGCTGACGCCGGAACGACCATGAGTCGCCATCACAATGAGATCAACTCCGTGTTTCTCGGCATACCCAACGAGGGAGTCGGCCGGTTTCCCCATGATGACCTCAGCCTGCAGCGTTGTCCCGTCATAGTTACTGCGCCTTACGATACCGGCAAGGTATTCCTGTGCTGCGGTTTTATTGCGCTCATCGAGTTCTGTGCGTACCTTGTCTGCATCTTCGCCGGTGAAAGCCGGCCCCCCATAGCTTGCCGCAGTGATAGGCAAATGAACGGGTTCAACCACGCGCACAAATACTACATGCGGTGCACTACATCCCTTGGCGATCGATTCCACATGCGGGAGCACGCATTCAGCCAATTCCGAGCCGTCTAAGGGAACCATAATCTTCTGATACATCGTTATTACCTCCTTCCCTCAATGGAATAGAAAAAAACAATGCACGAGGTTTTCCGCAGGTGAATTCCCCGTAACGTACCCCTACTCCAGAGAAAGCACCTGAACTGATCCACGCACCTTCTTTTTTTCGAAGCTGAGTGCTGCTCAGCGTTCTTGTTTCTCCTCTTTGAGGAACTTTCCAGGGTCCTGGACGAACTTGTCTTTGCACCCCACGGCACAAAAATAGTACTGCTTTCCCTTGTATTCGTACTGCGCCGCCGCCTGTTCCTCATCGACTTCCATGCCACACACGGGATCGATAGCCATGATCTTTACCTCCTTTCTGCCATTCCACCCTGTCTACCAGATAGGGCATCATCTCCACGTCTCCACCATAAAAAAGATGATCAATCCGTATATCTCAAGCCTCCCCAGGAGCATGGTGGCCGTCAGTATCCATTTGCCCAGGGAGGGAATATGGGCAAAGTTACTTATTGAACCGACGGTGCCCAGGCCCGGCCCCACATTCCCCATGGTGGCTGCCGATCCCGAAAAGGCGGAGAGCGCATCCACCCCCAAGGCCGTTAACAACAAGGCCGATATGAAGACAATGCCGATATAGAGGGATATGTATAAACTGCTGAAGTGCAGGGTGCTGTCATCAAGCTTTGTCGCGCCCATCTTTGTCACAAAAACGGCCTTGGGGTGCTGTATGTGCCTGATGTTTCTCACGATGGATTTTGCAAAGATAACGACCCGATCCACTTTTATCCCACCGGACGTAGAGCCCGCACAGGCGCATTGCAGAGTAAAGAATATCAAGAGTAACTGGGCAAGGGCGGGCCACACGGAGCTGTCCGTAGTAGCAAACCCCGTTGAGGTCCCGATGGAGATGATCTGAAAGGCCGCATAACGCAGCGCTCCCGCCCAACTCGAGAAAAGGCCGCCGTGCACGGCGATCGTCGTGATGACGATCCCGACGCCGAGGGCTATCAAGTAGTAGCGGAGGACAACGGATTTCCACAGGTCCTGGATCTTTCCTGCGACGGCGGCAAAGAGGAGGCCGAAATGTATGCCGGACAGCACCATGAAGAGCATGACCACAACCTCAATGCTTGTGCTGTGATAATGGGCAATGCTCGCATTCTTCGGGGAGAAACCGCCGGTGGCAATGGTCGCAAATGAGTGCGTGACGGCATCGAAGAGGTTCATGCCGCACAATAATAACGCCAGGGTCTCGAGCACCGTCAATCCCACATAGACGTATAACAGTATTTGTACCGCCTGCCCGGCCCTGAGGCGGAAATTATGGACGGCCTGATGCGACATCTCGGCCCGGTAGAGAACGATTCTGGAAATCCCCAGAGGGGGCAGAACGGCGAGGACGAAGATGATGATCCCGATGCCGCCGATCCAGTGAGTGGCTGAGCGCCAGAACAGCAGCCCCAGGGGGAGGGCCTCGATATTGGTCAGGATGCTCGAACCGGTGGTGGTGTAGCCGGACACGCTCTCAAACCAGGCGTTGGTAAAGGTGAATTCGCCGCCCCAAAGTATATATGGTATGACCCCGAGGAGGCACGAGAAGAACCAGCTCGTTATGACGATGGCGAGCCCTTCTTTGTTCGAGATGTCCCTGGCGGGAGGGACAAACACGAGGGGGAAGACGGCAAAGAGGCCTGCAATCAAAAAACCGTAAAAGAGCGGAAAGAACGCCTCGTCCGCATTAAACCCCGAGATAACGGCGGAGATGAGCAAAAAGGCCGCATTGAGCAAAAAGATAAAAGCGACGTATCGTAAAACGATTCGAACCCTCACTTCCTTTTCTCCTCGGCACGAACCTGTGAACTCAATGCAGATACCGTGGAGGCCAGGTCCGCGATCTCGTCGTTGGTCTCCACCCGCACATCAAAGGACTTCCCGCTCTTCGCGAACTCTTCGATGCCGCGGGTGATCTTGATGAGAGGACTGACCATGTAATAATTGACGAAATAATTGAACATAACGGAGAACAGCACCGCAGCCGCTATCGCTACGATGCCGGGCATGATGGCCCTGTTGGCCCTGTTCTGTAAATCCGAAGCGGTTTCGTACATCGCCTGGTCGTTCAGCGCCATGAGCTTCTCGACGGCGCCGCGCACATTCAAAAACGCCGTCTGTACCTTTTGAAAATACCAATTCAAATTTCCTTCTCTGGTAGTACCGACGATCGGTTTCTTTAAGAGACCCTGATAAGTATCATATTGTAACCATATTAACTCCACGGTCGCCGCCTCATCCTGTTCTGTGATATTTGTCTGAGCGGTTTCCAATCCCTTCCGGAATGAGAGGTCCGCCTCTGCCATGATCTCTCGACCCTCTTCCCAATTGCCCAGAAGGAGGAGCAGGGTCGCGCTGTCCTCACGTTCCAGGGCTTCCATCATCGTCTTGGCCGCATTGATGCTCTTGTAATTGTCATCCAGGAGCTTCTGCACCGAGCTGCCGATGGTGCTCAATTCATATACCGACCACACACCGGCGATGAGCAACATCGATGACAGGATCAAGAATCCGATCAAGATCTTTGCGCGCAGACCCATCGTAACCCCTCCTCATTCACAAAAGTAATGTCCTCAACGTTCTATAAAAAATAGGCACCTCATCTGGCTATGCAAATAATACCACCCAGCCCGATATGACGCAATACAAGACTGAGACATCATCACGATCCTGCGGTGACGGCAGGCGGCCTAAACCTGCGCAGCCGCAGGGCATTGCTCACCACGGTGATGGATGAGAGCCCCATGGCCGCCGCCGCAAAGATGGGGCTGAGCAGGATCCCGAAGAAGGGGAAGAGGACGCCGGCGGCCACCGGGATCAGGATGGTGTTGTAGGCGAAGGCCCAAAACAGGTTCTGTTTGATGTTGCGGATGGTGGCCTTGCTCAGGGCGATGGCCGTAACCACCCCTTTAAGATCACCGCTGATCAGGGTGATGTCCGCCGATTCCATGGCCACATCGGTGCCGGTCCCGATGGCGATCCCCACGTCGGCCTGGGCCAGGGCTGGGGCGTCGTTGATCCCGTCACCCACCATCCCGACCCGCTTCCCCTCGGCCTGGAGCCGCTTCACCTCGTTTGCCTTGACCTCCGGCAGGACCTCGGCCAGGACCCGGTCGACCCCGATCTGTTTGGCTATGGCATCGGCGGTCCGTTTGTTGTCCCCGGTCAGCATGATGACCTCGAGACCCATCTGGTGTAGGGCATCAAGAACCGCCTTGGAGTCCCCTTTCAGGGTATCGGCCACCGCGATGATCCCGGCGGGCTTTCCATCCACCGCCACGAACATGGGGGTCTTCCCCGCGCGGGAGAGCGCCCGAGCCTTTCCCTCCATCCCCTCGAGGGGGATCGTTCTCTCTTTCATCAGTTTTATGTTCCCCATCAAGATCCGCCGGCCCCCGATGGCCGCCTCGATTCCATGCCCCGGGATGGCGTTGAAATCCGTCGAGTCCTCCAAATGCAACCCCTCTGCCTTGGCCCGCTGGAGGATGGCCTCGCCGAGGGGGTGCTCGGAACCGCGCTCAGCAGAGGCGGCCAGGCGCAGGATCTCCGTTGCCGTTACCCCGTCTGCTTCCACGATGTCAGTGACGGAGGGCTCCCCCTTAGTGATGGTCCCTGTTTTGTCCAGCACAACGGCATTGAGCTTGTGGGCCTGCTCCAGGGCCTCCCCGCCCCTGATCAGGACCCCATGCTCCGCCCCCTTTCCCGTCCCCACCATGATGGACGTGGGAGTGGCCAGTCCCAAGGCGCAGGGGCAGGCGATGATCATCACCGCCACAAAATTTAACACCGCATAGGTCAGTGCCGGCTCGGGCCCAAAGAGTGCCCAGATGACGAAGGTAACAATGGCCGCGCCGATGACCACGGGAACAAAGTAACTGGCGATAATATCGGCCATCCTGGCGATGGGGGGCTTGGACCCCTGGGCCTCCTCCACCATCCGGATGATCTGGGCCAGCATGGTCTCCTTGCCGACCTTGGTGGCCGTGAACTTGAATGAACCGGTCTTATTGATGGTGGCCCCGATCACCGTATCACCCATCCCCTTCTCCACGGGGATGGATTCACCCGTGACCATCGATTCGTCCACGGCGGAATGACCTTCTACGATCGTCCCATCCACCGGGATCCGCTCCCCGGGTCTGACGATGATCACATCGCCGATCTGGACATCCTCGACGGCGATTTCCATCTCCCGGCCTCCTCTGATGACGATGGCCCGCTTGGGCTGCAGGCCGATCAACCGCTTGATGGCCTCCGACGTCTGACCCTTTGCCCGGGCCTCCAGCAGCCGTCCCAAGAGGATCAGGCAGATGATGGCCCCGGCCGTGTCAAAGTAGACCTTAGCGGCCAGACCCTCGGCAACAAAAACCTGGGGGAAAAAGGTAGCGATCACACTGTACAAATAGGCAGCGGATGTCCCAACGGCGATCAAGGTGTTCATATCGCTGGTCTTGTGTCTCGCCGCAGCCCATGCGCCCCGATAGAACTGCCACCCGATCCAGAACTGGACCGGCGTCTGCAGTAAGAACTGGATGAGGTAGTTGGCCTGCGCGCTCAGTGCAAAGAGGTGAGAAAGGCCTATCATATGTAAATGGCCCAATAAGAACACGGGGACCACGAGGCAAAGGCCGATGACAAACTTTCGCCTCAACTGCCTCAGTTCGGCCTCCCTCGCTGTGCGCTCCTGCTCGACCGCATCAATCCCTTCGGTGACCTCAAGGATCTCATAACCAGCCTCGTGCACCGCCTTGGCGAGATCCTTTACCGTCACCTGCCCGGGGATGTACTCGACGGTGGCCTTCTCGGTGGCGAAATTAACTGCCGCGCGGACGACCCCAGGGACACTGCTCAGGGCCTTCTGGACCTTCTCCACGCACGAGGCGCACGACATCCCGCGCACGGGCACCGTCACCCGCTCCACCCGCGCCCCGTAGCCCAAGTCCTTGACCGTTCGGATGAAATCGCCTACCCCGACCTGATCGGGATCAAAGGTGATGGCTGCCTTCTCGGTGGCGAAGTTGACCTTGGCATCGGCGACGCCCTCCATCTGGGAGAGGCCTTTCTCGATTTTTGCCACACAACTGGCGCAGCTCATGCCGGTGACCGGGAACACGACCCGCTTCGCTCGGCCTTTTCCCGCGGGGACTGTGCTGCGTGTCTCGGCCTTCTGAGCTGTCGGAATGGTCGGCTGGGTTGCCTGTTTGATATACTGCTCAGGGGATTGGTCGAATCTTTCCTTGCAGCTTTGGGCGCAGAAGTAATAGGTTGTGCCGTTATATTCACTCGTGGCGGCAGCCTTTTTTTCCTCGACTACCATGCCGCAGACGGGGTCTTTCTGCATTACCGTACCTTCCCAGGCTGTTGAAAAACGTTCAACTGCTGTGTTTCTCTTATCCTTCGTCGTTGCGGCGTACGTCCAAGTACGCCTCACTCCTCAGAATTTCGAGGGCCCCCACAAGCGGGATTTCGCAAAGCTCAACTTGCATCTGGACATTTTTGAACAGCCTGCACAAAATCTCATTTTCAAAAACTTCTCTCTATATTTAACCAATTACGAAAACGATCCTAAAAAAGCATCAATCTATTTTAAAATAATGACCGCATCCACGAACAACTCGTATTCCTCGTCCTCGTTCAGGTCATGGACAAGTACCTTTTCCAGCTCATCACTTCCTCTGATCTCAAGGAGCTCTGATTCATAGATAATCTTGATATCCGATTGTTTAATGTTTTGCGCCAAACCAGCGTCAACTGATGAGAACGTCTTCCCCGGGGTCATGACAACTACCCTGCCGGTATGTTTGGTCAACTCGAGCGCGATTTCGAGGGACCTCTTCCCTCGATCTACTACCATCACCCGTTTATCCGCAAATGGGGAGAGATCATCAGCAGCATGATAGACACCTTTCCCAAGAAATTCTTTCTCCCCGCTAATCTCCTTTTCTTCCCCAGTGGTCGTGCGAATAACCTTCAGGGTTGTCTCACCCTTTTGGGTTTTATAGTTGTTAATCGCCTCGTGCAGGGCGTCTGCTGCCAGATTTGAACAGTGCATTTTAATCGGTGGCAAGCCCTCCAGTTCATCGGCCACGTCCTGGCGGGTAATCTTTAAGGCTTCATCCAGCGTTTTCCCCTTAGCCATCTCGGTGATCATGCTGCTCGTCGCAATAGCGGAACCGCAGCCGAAGGTCTGAAATTTTATGTCGGCGATTTTGTCGTCTTCAACCTGTATATACATCTTCATCAAATCCCCGCATACGGGATTGCCGACCTCCCCCCACCCAACATTGTCTCCTTCAAGGGTTCCGACGTTGCGGGGATTTCTAAAATGATCCAACACTTTCTCGGAATATTGCGTGGATTTCATGTGGTCACCTCCTCTTTTTTATATAAGGGTGACAATTTCCTCAACCGCTCTACGATAGGGGGCAAGATCTCTATAACCCTATCCACGTCCGCTTCCTGATTGAATCTGCCGAAGGTAAATTCAAGGGAGCCGTGCGCCTCCTCATGCAGCAGCCCTGTCGAGATCAGCGTATGAGAGGGTTCCAGGGTCTTGGACGAACAGGCGGAACCCGTCGCGGCCGAAACACCCTCGTCTTTCAGGGACAACAACAGGGATTCACCTTCAATGGCCTCGAACCTGAAATGGGCGTTGTTGGCCAGCCTGTCGGTTGGATGACCGTTGAGGTGGCTCTTGGGGATACGATCCAATATATGTTTAATCAGCTTGTCACGATACCCCGCCAGGCGCTTTACCTCTTCCGCCATCTCTCGCCCCATGATCTCGACGGCCGCGCTCATGCCGACGATGCCGGCTATGTTTTCCGTGCCGGATCGCACGCCGCGTTCCTGCCCCCCACCGATGATCAGGGGATTTAATCGTATCCCCTTTCTGACATATAAGACCCCCACACCCTGAGGTCCATAGATATCATTGGAGGAGAGGGTCATCAAATCGATGGAATCTCTCACCACATCCAACGGAATAAGCCCTTCGGCTGCAACCGTATCCGAATGAAAGGCAATCCCCTTCTCCCGGGCCAACTGGCCGATTTCCGCAATCGGCTGGATCGTCCCGATCTCATTGCTAGCATAGCCAATGGAAATCAAAATCGTCTCAGGGGTTATCCTCGATTCAAGCTTATGCAGGTTGACCTTCCCGTATTGATCTACGGGCAGCTTTGAGACCGTAAACTCGTTCTTCTCCAGATATTTTGCGATATTGTGTATAGATATGTGTTCAACCTCGGAGATGATGATATGATTTCCTTTGCCTTTGTTGCGCAGCGCATAGCCGATCAGGGCCAGATTATTCGATTCGGTTGCGCCGGAGGTGAAAATGATCTCATCCAGCCCTGCATTCATGAAGCCCGCGATCGTCCGCCTGCATCCCTCCAACACCTTCGTCGCCTCATCCCCTTCCCCGTGCAGTGAAGAGGGGTTACCGAATCGCTCATGAAAATAGGGCGTCATCGCCTCGATAACGCGAGGGTCAACGGGCTTCGCAGATTGATCATCGATGTAGCTGTTCATGGTTATTCTCCCGCTCCATCTTTGAGTCGAACAGTGCGTGATGATCCGGTAACTCCATTTTCATCACGCACCATTCGTATCCAATGTTGTCGTCCCCTAAAACCACATGGTCCCGTCGGCCTCTAAGACCAGGTCGTTCAACGTCCCTGCCCCCACGACCTTGAGGCCCGGAATCAATTCTACATCTTCCCATTCGAGCATCTGCTTGGATGCCTCACAGACATAGATGGGGATACCCATTTCCAGTGTCTTGTTGATCATCTCCAGGACGCTGGGGAAAGCCCCCAGTTTAATCTTTTCCGCCGCCCCGGGTTGCAATGTTCTCAATCCCTGCCCTAAATAATATACTTGGGCATCAACATCCATTGCCTTTGCCGTCTGCGCCAACACTAAAGGGGAATACTGCCGTTCCGGATCGTCACTGGTTTGAACATATAGAATGGTCTTTTTATCAGCCATACAACACCTCCCTACTTCATCTTCTTTATTAAAAAGCGCAGTGTGCCTTCTTTGTTTTCTAATTCCAGTAATTCATTGCCGGTCCTCTTGGCAAATCGTTTGAGATCTTCCTCTGCTGCAGGATCATCGGCCAGAACTTCCAACACATCCCCTACCTCGATACTATCAATCTGCTCACGGGTTTGGAACAAGGGCTCCGGACAGTACAGACCGACACAATCCAACGTCTTTTTTGGCTTAATTGCCTCTGCCAATGTTCATCACCCCCTTAATATATCACTCTCTTTTTAATTATAACTATTTTACTCACAATTAAAAGTATATACCCTGCCTCCCCGCTCACAATGGGGATTTATCGGATGTTATTATCTAAAGAGTGCAAAGGAAAGTAAATTGGACCTTAGTCCCATAACGTTTTGTGAGTCTCAGAAGGGCGTGTGTTTGTATAGGATGGAGAAAGAAATTGGAAATCACATTACCCATAAGCAATGAGGATTCGGATTGTGCTGTGACGTCCCTGAACAACCGAACGCTAAATCAATTTCTCGACCTGGCGGGCAGCCATGAGCACCGGGTCCCATACCGGGGCATAGGGAGGGGCATAGCTCAGGTCCAGGTGGACCATCTCCTGTACCGTCATCCCCCCGTGCAGGGCCGTGGCCAGGATATCGATCCGCTTGGCCGCCCCTTCATACCCCACGATCTGACCCCCCAACAACCGGCCACTCCCCTTCTCCGCCAGGACCTTCACCGTGATCCGTCCGGCCTTGGGATAGTACCCTGCGCGCGTTCTGCTCTCGATCCGCTCACTCACGTATTTCCAGCCAAGCTGTTTGAGCTCCCGTTCCTGGAGGCCGGTGCGAGCCACCTCCGCAGCGCATATCTTGCTCACCGCCGTTCCCACCACGCCGGGAAAGGCGGCGGTGCCGCCACCGATATTGATGCCAGCCACCCTCCCTTGTTTGTTGGCCACGGTTCCGAGGGCTACGTAAAATGGCCGTTTGCTTATCAAGTGAAAGGATTGGGCACAATCACCCGCAGCCCACACTCCCTCCACGTCTGTCTGCATCCTATCGTTCAACGTAATGCTGCCCTTCTCTCCGAGAGAAATACCGGCCTCTTTCGCCAAGGCTGCATTGGGACGAACCCCCATCCCCAGGATCACAATGTCGGCGGGGAGAGTACGCTTATCTGTGACCACCCTCTGCACCCTGCCGTCCCTGACGTCAAACCCCTGGAGAGATTCTTCCCGAAAGAGTTTAACCCCCACCGCCATCAAGGCCTCTGAAACTAGCGCCCCCATGTCGGTGTCGAGGGTAAGCATCACCTGCTCGGCCCGCTCGACCAGAGAGACTTCCATGCCGCGCCGGACCAGCGCCTCGGCCATCTCCAGACCGATATAACCGCCGCCGATGATGACGCCGCGCTTTGGTCTTTCCTGATCCACCGCCGTGCGCACCTCGATACCACTCTGCAAAGTATGCACGCCGTAGATCCCAGTGGCATCAACGCCCGGGACGTCCGGCTTAATGGGGAGGGCGCCGGTGGCGATCATGAGCTGATCAAACGGTTCCCACCATGCCTTCTTATTGCCATCGAGTTGACGGACCTGGAGGCGTCGCCCTTTAAGGTCGATCTCCGTCACCTCGTGGAGGATGCGGGCGTCGATATTCCGTTCCTTTCGAAAGACCTCTGGGGTCAGAGTAACGAGGGCATCCGCATCGTCGACCACCCTGCCGACGTAGTAGGGGATCCCTCAGGCAGCGTACGAGGTATGCGGGCTGCGCTCAAAGACGATGATTTCCAGGTCCGGTCTCAGGCGGCGGGCCTGCGCGGCTGCGCTCATCCCCGCTGCATCACCGCCGATAACTACCAGTCGTTCTTTTCCCATCGTAGGAAACCTCCTTTCCGATGGAGACCGTAATTTGGAAAGGCTCTCCGCCCGGCACGTGCTTTTCCTTTTTCTTCGTGGTCCTACCTCCTAGACTCCCCTGATCATCCAGCCCATGCGCGCAATGTCCATTTCCATCTCTTTTAGATGGCTCCGAAAGCACGAATGTCCGATCCTGCGCTGATACAGGACACGCGCCCCGCAGCGGGGACAGGTAAGGTATTTATCGGTATCCTTTTCCTTTGGCCTCTTCGCATTGTTCGATACCTTCATTGTCTTATCCCCCCATAAATCGCCAGGATTAATTATTTGTATTATCTCCTATTATAAAGATATGTAAATAAGACCTTAGTCCAATATATTCACCCTACAGGATGAGACTCGCACAACCTATACGCCCTGTACGACTAGGCAGGGGATATAGTATAGTAAGGTACTCGTGAATATGGAGACAACGGACCATACCGCGGTGCTGGGCAATCACGGCTACGGGCGCATCCGCTTCCCCGACCATCTCAGAGAGGGGAAAGAGATCACGCTGGAGGGCACCCCCTTCGCCGCCCTCCTCGCGCGTGAACCCCGGCCAGGGGAGATCATCACAATCACCGATGTCAGAAATAAGGAGTTCAGGGGGAGGATAACCGAGTTAGGTGCAGATCAGGCGCGCTGCTACATCTTTGAGGAGCTTGCGGAACCCACTGAAATCCCCTTCGATCTCTTTCTGTTCCAGGCCCTCCCGGACAAGGAGCGCATGGAGCTCATCATCCAAAAGGCGACCGAGCTCGGGGTAAAGGTCATCTGTTCCTTCAAATCGAGGCACTCCATATCATTACAAGAACGTGAGGCAGGCCAGCCCAAGGCCCACCGCTGGCAGCACATCGCCCTGGCGGCGTCAAAGCAGAGCCGCCGGGCCGTCGTGCCGTGGGTGGCCCCCTATTGTTCTTTTGAAGAGGCCCTGGAGCAGACCCGCCCTTTGGAGCTGAAGCTAATCCTCGTGGAAAAAGAAAAGGAACGGCTTGCGACTCTGATCGGAAACACGCCGTTACCGAAAACCATCGCCCTGATGGTCGGACCTGAGGGGGGGTGGGATGCAGAGGAAGTGGAACACGCAAGGGAAAAGGGTTTTTGCCCCGTCGGCCTGGGCGGCAGGATCCTGCGCACGGAGACGGCCGCCATTGCGGCCTGCGCTATCCTCCAGTATGCGTGGGACGGACCTTGATGAGCTCGAGGAGGAGTCTTTTGGCCTCCTGAACCCGCTCGTTGACCTCCCCTTCCTCAGGGCTGGCAGCGGTGATGATCACCTCCAGCTCCATCCCCGCCCCGAACTGGGTGGCCTTGGATTTGAGATAGGTGCCCGGCACCTGCTTCATGACCTGATCGACAATCCCCGCGATCACGGACTCGTCCCCCAACCCCGTGTTCACGACCTCTTCTTGATAGGCCTGTGGTCCCAGAATCTCTGTAAGGCGGGGGAGGACTGACTGCTCGAAGATCGCGTGCATCTCCTTGGGCACGCCGGGCAGCGCAAAGATCACCCCCTGCGGGGCCTTGAGAAAGACCGCCGGTGCCGTCCCCACGGAATTATCTAGGAGTTCAGAACCCTCGGGCACGTGCGCCATCTTCTCGCGGGGAGGGGTGATCGCCGGGTCCTCCACAAACTCCTGTTCGTAAAACTCCTGATACCTCTTGGTCACAAAGGCCAGGGCATCGGGGTCCAAAGTCAGGGGTCTTTCCGTGGCCTCGGCGATCCCGGCCAGGGTCTTGTCGTCAAAGGTAGGGCCGAGTCCGCCCGTAGTGATGATAACCTCTGTGCCGTTGCCGAATGAGGTCTTGATCTCCTGAACAATGGCCTTCACGTCGTCGTCTGGGATGCAGATGCGCCCCACTATCCCCCCCAGGGCCGTTATCCGCTTGGCCAGCCAGTTGGAGTTGGTATCGAGGGTCTGTCCATTTAAGATCTCCCTCCCTATGGCGATAATCTCCACCCGTTTCATCAGGATTCCCCCTGTATGTTTTTATAATCCTCAGGCGCATCAATATCTATCACTATTCCTCTGGAGGCGACCTCCACCTCAAGGACATCGTCAGGATGAGTTTCCACGATCTCTCTGCCCCCAACATCACCTTGCAGCGCAAGGAGTTCCCCCTCATACCGCTTTCGATCAAAGATCACCGGGTGCCCCTGCTGGCCCTGGTAGGCCGGCAGGACGATTCCCTGTGCGCCTGTTACAAAACCTTCGATAAGTTTATTTATTACCTCAGGAGGGATAAGGGGTTGATCAGCCAGGGCGATAAGAATTCCAGAAGCACGGGGATCGAGGGCCAGCAATCCCTCGTGAATGGAGGTGCTCATCCCCTCTTCAAAAAGGGGGTTCATAACCACGGTCACCCGCTCCTTTCCCTCCACGAAAGGACAAATCTCTGCGGCGGCAAAACCGAGGACCACGATGATCTCGTCAACGCGGGATTTTTGAAGATTACCCAGCGCGGCCTCTATCATGCGTTGCTCACCGAGGGGAAGGAGTTGTTTCACCCCCCCCATCCGCTCTCCTCTGCCTGCGGCAAGGAGGAGGGCCGATATGAATGATGAAGACTCCATGGTCGTTATCTTTTATTGTATACCCCAAAGACTATAAAATGAAATACTCGATGACGAGGGCCTTGAGGATTAACTGAAGCAGCGCTTGAGGGTCCGGCCTTTAGCTCTCCAGATCCGATAAATTGTATGATCGCGGAGTTTCGCCCGTACCCTTGGGTCGCCCCATGGCGAATGAGAGCATCTTTATCCCCCCGGAAATGAGCGATTGCACGATGCGGGCAAGCACCCAGACTATGATCACGCCGATAAACAGGAATAGCGCGGCCTTCAAGGGCTCGGCGAGATGTAGGGTAAACCTTTTCTCCTCCAGATTACCATAGAATGCCAGGTCTCCGGTTTTGAACTGTTCCAGAATATATTGTCCAACGCGCACCCCTTCCGGATCATTGATAACCTGGAGAACGAGGTAACCGATATAAAAAAGGATGACCCCGCCGAAGACGACCAATACTAAGCCAAAGATCAGAACAAATTTTCTAATGATATCATCTGATCGCTGTTCCATACATTCACCTCATCGCAATCCAATAATGTCGGCAATCGGGTTCATTTAAAGAGCTCCCCCTGGGCCGTATCCTTGGGCTTCACCCCCAGG
>JAFGNJ010000008.1 GCA_016927065.1 Deltaproteobacteria bacterium | reverse complement strand
TGCGTTACAGTATAGAAGCCCCCTGGCATTTGAAACCGCCGGGGTTGTCCCTTAACCAAGCTGTCCGTTTTTCTGGGGGAAGATCAGCCTGCCCCCGACTTATTAAATGGTTATGTTTTTAATCTATTAATAATTCTTTCTCGCCTTTTATGTGATAATTTTCCCCTGAAATTTTAAAATCGACATTATCGCAAAGAACATAAAAGGTAATATTTTTTGTTTTATTTTTTATTGCGAATAATTTTTCAAATCCTTCTGGGAAATCTTTTTCGATATAATTTTGTTCTTTTAGGTTCTCAATTAAATCTATTTCGAATTGTCCCTCATTAAAATATGGCATTCTGTAAAGATAGGGGTTATCGAAAATTAATTTAAAATTAATCATTTCGTATTTACCACCATTGATACACTCAAAGGTGATAATTAATTGATTTTTACCTAGTTCTACCTTTGTCAGACAATCAAATATTTGTATGTATTTTTTTATTTTTTTGAACATAACGGTGAATTAACAAGCGTGCGATGCCTGCCCGTAAAGATTATTTAATGATTAAATAGAACTAAACTTATAAGACTGATTCGATAGTAAGCACGTCTTGTTGAATGACATGTTAGGGAATTTATTTCTTCTTTACTGCTCCATTTTTGATCAATATGATTTCCATTTCTTCATTACCATAATATCGAGCATACGATAAAGGATTGGTGTTGTAACTTGCGCCCAGATTTACATCAGCCCCGTTTTCAATTAACAATACTGCGATCTTGTTATATCCGTTTTTGATTGCACACATGAGAGGAGTTTCCCCAGAAGCCGTGTCACCGGGTTCGTCATCGAAGTAAATGTTTACATTGGCTCCTTTATTCAACAAAAATTTCGTTAACTTCAAGTCACCATTGCACACGGATAAATATAGAGGGTGAATTCCTGTTGACCTGTCAAAATGGTTACCAACGCTGTTTATATCCGCACCCATACGGATCAATTCATTGATCTTGCTGTAATCAATATCTTTCTTAAGGCGAAGGCCATCTCCAATTTCCTTTAGAAGTCGGATGTCTAAAGTTTTTGATTTCACCTCTTGTTCACTTCCGACGGTCGAGGCGGTGTTTCCTCCGACCAGCACTAAAAGAGGCATTACTATGGTTGCGATTAACAAGATATTTCTGTGCATATATGATCCCTAACAATGAATATATAGTTTCTCTATAACACCCTTGCCCCGCAAAATTGTGGTTTCTGTATAACACTCCTGGCCTTCCATGCACAACTCGTCTACTTTCTTGAGCAGATCCGAGGGACTGCTCTCCCCCGAGCTTTCCCTTATCCCGTCTTCCTCGGCAAGAGTACGGTAAAGGCGGTCCCCTTTCCCTCCTTGCTCTCCACCGAGATAGAACCGAGATGGGCCTCGACGATATTCTTGACGATGGAGAGCCCCAACCCTGTCCCCACGATCCCCCGGGTCTTCTCCGACTTCACCCGAGAGAACTTGTCAAAGATGCTGGGCAAATCCTCTTCGGAGATGCCGATGCCGGTGTCCTGCACCACCGTCTTGACATAGTCGCCGTCAGGAAACATCTTTATGTGAACCGTACCCCCTTCGGGCGTATATTTGATGGCGTTGCTCACCAAATTGGTAAACACCCCTTCCAGATTTTCCTTGTCCCCCAGGACCAACGGGACGGAAGCATCAAGCTGGGTGGTGAGGGAGACCCTCTTGGCCCGGGCCTCCGCCTCCATCAGCTCCGTCACCCTGCGCACCACTTCTTCCACCCGGAGTGGCTCTTTGCACTGCATCATCATACCGGCCTCTATCTTGGATATCTCCAGCAGGTCGGCGATGAGGTCAAGGAGCCCTTTGGAGCGCTCTTTGGCCCTCGAAAGGAGGTGACGCTGCTTTTCGGTGGTATCACCAACCAAACCATCAAGGATCAAGTTGATGTTCTGTACGATGGCCGAGATGGGGGATCGTAGCTCATGAGAGACCATGGCGATAAAATCCCCCTTCATGCGGTCAAGTTCCAACAGGTACGTCATATCTTCCAAGACCGTTACCGTCCCGAGGACCTCTCCCTCTTCGCTTTTGACCGCCGCCGTATGGGTCCTGATGAGGGAATCACCGATCCGGAGTTCTTGGGAGATGGTGGTCACTTCAGGGTTCTCCGGCTCCACCACCCCCCACACGGCATCAATAAGCTCTGCATGCTCCACGGCCTCTCGTAGGGGTCTTTCCAGGGATGCAGTCGTTTCGATGCCGAGCATCCTCCCTGCAGCCGGGTTGGCCAAGACGATCCGTCCCTCTCTATCCGTCACTAAGATCCCGTCCGCCATGCAATGGACGATGGTCCTCACCTTGCTCTTCTCCGTGGCCACATCCCTGAGACTACGGGCCGCCTCGGCCCGCAACCGCTCTGCCTCCAGCTCCAGTCGCCGCTTCTCCTGGGCCCGGCTGACGATCAAGCGGAGCTGATCCGGTGAGAAGGGCTTCGGGAGGAAGTCATAGGCCCCTTTCTTCATGGCCTCGACGGCCGAGTCGACCGTAGCGTACCCGGTGATAACAACGATGAGGAGGGCGGAGTTGACCTCCAGGGCGGCTTCCAACACCTCCATCCCGCTCATACCCGGCATCTTGAGGTCAAGGAGAACCACCTCAAAGCCTTCTGGATTTCCCTTGATTGCTGCCAGCCCCTCCTCCCCATTGGGTGCGGTGAGGACCTCGCACCCTTCATCGGCGAGGATCCGGCAGCAGCCGTCTCGCATGACGGCCTCGTCATCGATCACCAGGATCTTTCTCTTCTCGGCCACGGTGTACGCTTCGCTCTTTAAGGACCTATCGGCCCGCATTACTTGGAGATAAGTACTTCTATCCTCCTGGCCAGTTCGTCCGGCTCCACCGGCTTGTCGACGTAGTCATCTGCCTCCGTCTCCATCCCCATCTGCTGCGTGTACTTGCTGGTGGGTATATTCGCAACGACAGCGGTGAGCAAGAGGATGGGGATGGAACGGTACTTCTCGTCGGCCTTGAGCTCCTTGCAGACCTCGTACCCATCCTTGTTCGGCATCATCACATCGAGGACGATAAGATCGGGCTTCTCGGTTTTGACCTTTTCCAGACCCTCAACCCCATCATAGGCAGCAGCTACCGTATAACCCTTGCTCTCCAGGATGATGGAAACAGCCTCTACCAAATCAGGATCATCATCAACTATCAAGATCTTTTGAGCCATTGTTCTTCCTCCCTCTCTCTGTTTTTTTATACCTTCGGCCTCGGAAGGAGGCCGGCTCCCTCCGCTATCTCTTTGACCTTTTCCTCCCACTCAATAGCCATGATATGGACACCCCGCACCCCCTCCATCTCCTTGAGGCGCTGAATGCTCTCGATGCAGATCTTGATCCCCTCTGCACTCTGTTTCTCTTTCTCCACCCCTTTGAGCCGCTCGATGATTGCATCGGGTACATCCATCCCCGGCACCAGGTTCTTCATATACTTCCCCATGCCAACGGACTTGAGGGGGGTAACCCCGGCAAGGATGGCGACCTTCTCGTGGAGCCCCATATCGACCACCTGGCGCATCCACTCGGCGAAGCGGTCGAGGTTAAAGATGCACTGGGTCTGAATAAACTGAGCCCCTGCCGCGACCTTCTTGGCCAGCCGCAAGGCCCTGATCTCAAAGGGGTCGGCAAAGGGGTTGGCCGCCGCCCCGATAAAGAGCTTTGGGGGTTTCGTCAGCTCCTCGTCATTGAGAAACTTTCCTTCATCCCTCATCTTTTTCACCGTCATGATGAGCTGGATGGAATCTATATCGTAGACGTTTTTGGCCTGGGGGTGATCGCCGAAGCGCTGATGGTCTCCTGACAGGCAGAGTATGTTATTGATCCCCAGGGCGGCCGCCCCCAGGATATCGCTCTGGATGGCGATCCGGTTTCGGTCCCTCGTGACCATCTGGAGGATGGGGTCAAACCCCATCTCCTTGAGGATCAGACACGAGGCGAGGCTCGACATCCTGACCACGGAGGTCTGACAGTCGGTGATGTTCGCCGCATCGACGACGCCTTTGAGTAGCTTTCCCTTTTCGCGGATGACATCGGGGTCGGCCCCGCGGGGGGGGCCGCATTCCGACGTAACGGCGAATTCACCTTTGTCCAGGATCTTCTCCAGGCGGCTTGCCGTCTTCATTGTTTTAAATCCTCCCTCACGATCTTTCGCTGTCCCCCGTCCCTGCTCGTTGACCAATCCTTCAGGGGGAAGAGTTCGGTAAACCTGGTTTCAAACTCCCCCAAGGCCTTGAGGCGGTCGATGATGAGTTGCCAGCCACACTCCATCTCAGGGCTCACCTCGCACTTCCCGTTGGCCGACCCGCCGCACGGGCCGTTAAAAAGACTCTTTGAGCAGCGGGTAATGGGGCAGATCCCGCCAGTGAGGTGCAGGATACAGGTCCCGCACCCTTGACACCGCTCACTCCAGACCCCTTGCTCGAGGGTTCCCCCCATAAAGAAAGTGTTCAGCCCGGGCAAGGCGGGGATATTCTTGTAGTGCTCGGCCATATACTGGACCCCCACCCCGCACGCGATGGAGAGAATGGCCTGGTAGTCCCCGGCAAAACCTCTGATCCCCTCCACGTACTCCGGGTCGCACTGCCGCTCCAGGGTCACCTCCCGGATATCGATCTCCCTCCCCGCGGTCTTTCTCGCCGTCTTGAGGGCCGAGGCGAGGAGCTGAACCTCCTTCTCCCCCCCTGCCGCGCAGACGGCAACGCATTCCTTGCACCCGGCCAGGATGATCTTGTCGTATCGATCGATCATCGCTATGACGTCTTCTATGGGTTTGGCTTCCGCAACGATCATTTTTTGTTCTCCTCCTCCTGTTCACCAACAGGTTCCCGCCCCGCCCCCGTGTTGACGGGGCTCGGCCCCAAGGTCCTGACTTTTTCCGTCATCTCCTGTGCGATCTCGACAAAGCGTCCCCCCATGGCCGCTGAGAGGTTGTACATCTGGAGCCGCTCCGGGTTGATCCCCAGGGTGGTCAGGATCTCCTTGACGTGCCCCACCCGCTTCTTGGCCCGCAGATTGCCCCTGAGGTAGTGGCACTCCCCCTCCAGGCAACCCGCCACATAGACCCCGTCCATCCCTTCTTCAAAGGCCTTCATCAGATGCACGTCATCGACCCTGCCCGTACAGGGGACCCTAATGAGCTTGACATTCGCAGGATAACTCCTCCTCATCGAACCTGCCAGGTCCGCTGCCGAATAGGCTCAATGCTCGCAACAGAAGGCGAGTATCCGGGGTTCAAATTCCATGCGCCTCTTCCCTTGCCAAGGCCGTTACCTTGGCGATAAGCTGTACATCCCGGTAGTGCTGCAGCTGAATCGCCCGCTGGGGGCATTCGGCCGCGCAGTTGCCGCACCCTTGGCACTTGGCCGGGTCTATCACCGAAACACCGTCTTCGCCGATAACGGGCACCCCATAGGGACAGGCCCGCACACAGATAAGACACGCGGCGCAGAGCTCCGGATCGACCCGGGCCACAACCCCTCCCACCTCTATCTCATCTTTGGAAAGGAGGGTGGCTGCCCTGGCCACCGCCGCCTGGGCTTGGGAGATGGTCTCATCCATAAGCTTCGGCGCATGGGCGAGGCCGCACATGTAGAGCCCCTCGCGTGAGAAATCCACGGGACGCAACTTCATGTGGGCCTCGAGATAGGCCCCCTCCAAGTTTCGTTGGACCTTGAACATGGCCGCGAGCTCCTCGTTCTCACCCGGAATGACCGCCGCGCTCAACACGAGGAGATCGGCCTCGATGATGAGATTTCTCCTGAGGGCGTCGTCCCAGACCTTGACCGAGACCCGTTCACCTTTCTTTCGTACGTCGGGCCTGCGCTCGGGGGTGTAACGGGTAAAGATCACCCCCTGCTCCCTGGACCGGGTGTAGTACTGCTCCAGGAGCCCATAGGTCCGAACATCACGGTAGAGGATATGGATATCGATATCCGGGGCGAGCTCTTTGAGCTTGAGGGCGTTCTTGATCGCGACGACGCAGCATATCCTGCTGCACGACGGGCGCTCCTCGGTGCGCGACCCCACGCACTGGATCATCACGACGCGGCCGAGTCGTTTCGGGTCCAGCTCCCCAGTGGCTATCCGTTCCTCAAGCTCCATCTGCGTCACTACCGCGGGGTGCTCCCCGTAAAGGTACTCTTGAGGCTTGTATTCCACCCCGCCGGTGGCCAGGACGGTCACCCCGTGCTCGAGCTTTCGATAGGTCATGGCAGGGGCGATCATGACGCCGGTGGAGAAATTGCCCTGTATCCCCTCATGATCGACGACCTCGGCATTGGTGATCACCTGGAGTGAGGGGTGGGCCGTGACCTTGCCGATCAACTCCTGCAGGAAGGCCTGGGGACCCTCGCCTGTGAGGGAGTAGTGGATATGACGCATGTTCCCCCCCAACTCCGCCTCCCGTTCCACCAGCGTGACCTCGAACCCCTGTTCGGCAAAACCCAGGGCCGCCGTCATGCCGGCCAATCCCCCCCCGACCACCAGCGCCCGCTTGCGGATGGGGATGTGCTTGCGCTCGATGGACTCTAAGAGGGCGGCATTGGCAACCGCCATCCTCAGCAGATCCTTGGCCTTCTGGGTCGCCCCCGCTTTGTCCTGCATGTGGACCCAGGAGCACTGGTCGCGGATGTTGGCCATCTCAAAGAGATAGGGATTCAGGCCCGATTCCCTCAGGGTCTGCTGAAAGAGGGGTTCGTGAGTCCGCGGCGAACACGCGGTGACCACCACGCGGTTGAGGCGCTCCTGCTGAATGACCTCCCGCATCCGCTCTTGGGTATCCTGGGAGCAGGTAAAAAGGTTGTCGTCGGCATAGACCACGTGGGGGAGGGTACGGGCGTATTCACGCACCGCCTCCACATCCACCACCCCGGCAATGTTGATCCCGCAGTGGCAGACAAAGACCCCGATCCTGGGCTCCTCAGCCCCGACGTCGCGTTCAGAGGGAAATTCCTGCTGCTTGAGGAGCTCTCCGCGCGCCGTGGCAATGCCAGCTGTTGCGGCAGCAGCCGCCCCGCTGGCCTGGGCCACGGTCTCGGGTATGTCCTGCGGCGACTGAAAGGCACCGCAGACATAGACCCCTGGTCGGGAGGTCTCCAAGGGAGCAAATGACGTGGTGGCGCAAAATCCATGGGGTTCCAAGGCAATGCCCAGCCTCTTGGCCAATTGGCGGGAAGACCGGGAAGGGCACAACCCGACCGAGAGGACAACCAGATGGAATTCCTCCCGTTTCGTCACGCCCCCCTCATCCACATAGGTGATCCAGAGGTTTTTGGACTCGGGGTCCTCCTGAACCTGGGCGACCATGGAACGGATGTACCTAACCCCCCCTTCACCCTTGGCGCGCTCATAGTAGCTGTCAAATCCCTTGCCAAAGGCACGGATGTCTATGTAAAAGATGGTGGGCTCGATGAAATCAAGATGCTCCTTGGCGATAATGGCCTCCTTGGTGGCGTACATGCAGCAGACCGATGAGCAGTAGTCGTTCCCCAAACGGGTATCCCGCGAACCCACACACTGTATCCAGGCGATCTTGTGGGGGTGCTTGTGGTCTGAGGGGCGCTGGATCTCCCCCCCGTACGGCCCTGAGGCGGAGAGGATCCGTTCAAATTCAATGCTGCTGACGCAGTTTGCATACCGCCCATAGCCGTACTCCCCTTTCAGCCGGGCGTCAAAGACCTCGTATCCCACGGCGAGGAGCACCGCCCCCACCTCAACCTCCACTTCTCGTGCCTGTTGCTCGAAGTCAACCGCCTTGGCTGGGCAGACCTTCTCGCATACCCGACACTTCCCCTTGAGGAAATAGGTGCAGATCTCCTTATCAATAACCGGCGTCTTGGGTATGGCCTGAGGATAGGGCACATAGATCGCCTTTCTCTGCCCCAGCCCCTCGTCAAACTCGCTCTGCGCCTTGCTGGGGCACTTATCCTGGCACGTGCCGCACCCGGTACAGAGATCTTCATTGATATACCGGGGGTGTTTGAGCACCCGGGCCCGGAAGTTGCCCGGAGCCCCCTCCAGGGCGAGCAGCTCCGAGTAGGTCAGGAGCTCGATGTCGGGTTGTCTGCCGCACTCAACCAGCTTCGGTGAAAGGATGCACATGGAGCAATCGTTCGTGGGGAAGGTCTTGTCCAGCTGGGCCATCCTCCCCCCGATGGCCGGCGAGGACTCCACGAGATAGACCTTGAATCCCGCGTTCGCCAGGTCGAGGGAGGCCTGTACCCCGCCGATCCCTCCACCCACCACGAGGACCGCCCCTATCTTTCGCCCATCGCCGGTTTCTCTTCTTCGCTTCGCAACCATCCAGTCACTACCTCACGTCAGCCTACGCACTTTTCCTACGGGCACCTCCCCTGTGTTCCTCGCCGCGGTCTTCAGGCGGGCGTGCACCGCGCCTTCTATTCCCCTGAGCCAAAAAAACCTCGATCCCCTCGATCGGAACCTGGTGCTCCTCCAAACCAAGGGCCTTGGTATTGATCCCCATTGAGAGGCCGAGGAGCTGCGGATAGAGCAGGGAGGGTAGGAGATGATTCTTGCTGCCCCCCTGAACGGTATCGAACTGGATCTGGCAGTAGGGGCAGGCCACACAGAGATATGCCGCCCCTGCGCCGTGAGCATCCTCAAGCTTTTTCCTGGTCAAGGCTATCGAGAGATCGTCATTGACCCCCCTGAGGGGGGCGCCGCAGCATTCGAGCCGCCGTTGCCAGGGGACGCTCACCGCGCCGGTAACCCCAACCAACTCATCGAGGAGGGAAGGGGAGACGGGATTGTCAAATTGAACAATCGGGCTTGGCCGTAAGACATGGCACCCGTAATGTGCCGCAACCTGCAGCCCCTCAAAACGCCTCGCTATGTGCTTCTTGATCGTCTTGATGCCGACCTCGTGGTAGAGGACCTGGAGGAGATGCCTGACCTCGACCCCCCCCTCATAGCGCAACCTCTCTTTCGCAAGGACGGCGTTTATTTCCTTGCGAAGGGACTCATCCTCCTTCAGAAGCGTATGGGCCTTCTTCAGCGTCCCGAAACAACATTGACACAAGGCCATGATGTCGAGGCCTTTGCGCTCGGCAAGGGCCAGGTTCCTCGCCGATAAGAGGACGAAGGCCTCAAAATTGATGTTTCGCAGCGGGTACCCACAGCAATTAAACGCCTTGATATCGATTGCCCTGACATCGAGTCGGTCTAAAACCGCCCTTGCGGCGGACTCGTACTGTGTGAGCCGTGCCGGGATGGTACAACCGAGAAAGAGGGCAAGCGGTTTCATCCGATTCTCATCCTTTGTGCTGTCAGTGTTCCCACCTGCTCGACACTGAAATTCTTAAGCTCGTAGAGTACATCAGTAACACAAACCCCTTGCGGACACTGCTCCTGGCACTGATAACAGGTGAGGCAATCCCAGAGCATAGTGGATCCGAAGGCCAGGCTTCTGAGGCCTAATGCGCACGCATGCATGATTTGGTGCGGGAGCATGCCGAGGTCTTTTTGCGGGTTATCGTAATGGGCCACAACGGGACAGGCATTGGTGCAGGTCTGGCAGCCAAAACAGACTGAGAAGGTGCTCGCTTGTGCGGAGAGGCTGAGCCTCCCCTTAAATTCCCTATCCCTTTGAGGGAGGGGTAACACCTGATCCCCCCTCTTCTGGACACCCCCCGTCTCCGTAATGGCCTTTCGCGTCTTTATCAGGGGTTTTCGATAACCTTTATGCCCCATCTCCTCTTTCATGAGCCCGCGGTAAAACGAAAGGGGAGAAAGGAGGGAAAGTTCCGGCATGCCTCTTTGCAGGAGCACCTCCCGCACATTGAACCACAAATCCTGCAGATTAATCCCCACGGGGCAGACGACGGTGCACCGGTAGCAATTGGTACAGAGGTAGACCCCTTCCTGGATTGCCTTGAGTTCCGCCTTCGCGAGTTTCCGGCCGGAGGCGAGGGCCTTGATCGATGCGATCTTCTCGGACGGGAGGATGTTGATGTTGGGGATCTCCTCCAGGGCCGCACCAACAGAGCACCGCACCGTGCAGGTCCCACAGTGAGTACAGGCATCCAGCTCCATCATCTGCCTGGTGGCTATGGTGGCCGGGTTCGAAGCCTTCGGCTCCATAACCGCGTTGGCGAGCAGACTCAGGGGGCTGGCGACGATGTGAAACATCTTGCTGAAGGGGAGGTAGGCCAATCCAATCAGGCAGGCGAAGATGTGGATGTTCCACAACAGGCCGTGCACGTTCATCTTGTCCAACCCCGAAACGAGCGGCCTGATGATCCTGGCCACCCCATAACCGCTAAAGGCCCATTGTGACCGGGAATGGCACTCTGCGCAGGTCATGTTATTGAGCTCTCTCCCCTGCGCTATGGTCGCTGCATCAAATGGTCCCTGTGCCGTGGGCGAGACTACACCGAATTCCTGCACCCAATAGGCCTCCAGGGCCATCGCCTCTTCCGGATCAAAAACAGTGTAGTCCGCCACCATCTGCTCATAGACCGTGTAGGAGGCCATCTTGGTCCCCTCCAAGAGGATGCCGGAGCAGACAATCACGACCACAATGAAGATGGCGTAGAGATCCATACGCCGCGTCATCAGCCGGGGGATCTTGGCAATAAATCGCCGGTAGAGGGCAATGGCCACCCCCACAAGGACCAAGACCCCGAAAAGGTCCCTGAGAAAGAAAAAAGGGTTGATGGTCGAATAGTAGTTGTCAAAAAAAGCTGCACTGGTGTATCGCCCCAGGGCGTGCATCAGGACGAGCAGAATAAACCCTCCATAGATGCACATGTGCATGAACCACCTGAGGAGGTCCTCCTTGAGGATCCGACGATTAAGGATGACGTCGAGGATGAAGACCTTCACAAGGGTGAAAAACTTTGCGCTGAAAAGTGTTGCGAGGATTCCCGAGAGGAAGGATAAGACCCTCTTAGAGAAGGGAATGCCGGCAGCGCCTATAGTGATGGATGACCGGAACCAGGTGAAGATTTTATACAGCACCCCTGCTCCGAATATTATCAGGGCAAGGTATACTGATATGGTGAAAAACATCTGTTCCTCCCCTCGAGGCAACAGGATGTTATACCTGTTCGTTCACCTCAGCGTATCTTCAGCTCCCAGGGCGATGTGAGCATCGACCCCCTTATCCCGCCGCATCCAAGATAGCGGGGACTTTGTCCTCCCACCCCATCGCAATGATGCTCACCCCCTGACACATGCCTCTGAGCTCCTTGATAATCTCCGCGGCTATCTCAATAGAGGTCAGGATCTTATCCGGTGCCTTCATCAACCGCTCGATGATCCCCTCGGGGACCACAACTCCTTCAAGGTGCTTGTTTATGTATCTCGCCATCCCGGCTGACTTCAACACCATCAACCCCGCAATAACGGGGGCACCGAAACCCCGTGCCTTCTGCATGAAGGTCTCGAATTGTCCGAGATCGTACACCGAGCTCGTAACGAAGAACTCGGCACCGAGGTTGGCCTTCTCTTCCATCCCCCGTATCTCCGCATCAAGCCCTTTACCGAGGATACTGGCGTTAACCTTTGTCCCCACGCAAAAACGGGGAAGCCCTTCAAGATCTCCCCCGCTCATATCATGACCCTCTTGGAGATTTCTGATCGCCCCCAAGAGTTCCAGAAGATCTATGTCGAAAACCGCTTGTGCCTCGGGATGATCGCCCAGCTTCGGATCATCCCCCACGACCGCCATAATGTTCTCGATACCCACGTGGTAGGCACCCAGCAGCTCCGCCTGCATCGCCACTCGGTTTTGATGGGCACACGATATCTCACAGAGTGGCTCGTAACCTCTGTCGAGGAGGTATCGAGACGCCCCCCAAGCGCTCATACGCATGACCCCCCCTTGAAGGGATGGTACGTAGATGGCCTCCACTCTCCCCTTCAGGGGGATCAACTGTTCCTCGAATCCCTTGACATCTACCCCCTTGGGAGGTAGGGCCTCTACTACCGTTAAAAACTCTCCACTCCCCAACCGCTCACGCCACCCCATAAAACCCTCCCGTGTCCCAATGTCATGTGAGCCCCCACTGTAAGCAATTTAAAAATAAGATACAAGAACTTTTTATGGATTCCCTGCGCTTTCTTGCACAGGCGCTTCTTCGTATTCCACCGGCAGCAGGACCCGGAAGGTCGTCCCCTTGCCCACTACGGTGTCGACCTCGATATTCCCCTTGTGCTCCTTCACGATGCCGTACGACATAGAGAGGCCCAGTCCTGTCCCCTCCCCCACCCCCTTGGTGGTGAAGAAGGGATCGAAGATCCTCGGCAGGATATCCTCGGGGATGCCTCCGCCGGTGTCAGTAAATTCGATGACGATCTTATTGCCATCTTCTGAAGAGAACGTCTTGATCGTCAGGACCCCTCGTCCATGCATGACATCAGCCGCATTGATCATGATGTTCAGAAAGACCTGCTTCAATTGAACGGCGTTGCCCACCATGGTAGGAAGGGATGGATCAAGCTCCTTGATGATCTCGATGTTGTGGAAGGTGGCCTGGTTTTCCAGAAAGAGGAGACCATCGGTTATGGCCCTATTAATATCGGTCAGCTCCTTTTTGTCCCCGCTCTGGTGGGCGAATTCGAGGAGGGTCTTGACGATCTCCTTACAGCGTGTCGCTTCATGGACGATTTTTTCAAGGTCTTGTCGCTGTGCGTCATCAGGTGGGAGTCTTTCCTGCAGAAGACTGGCGTATATGATGATACCCCCCAAGGGGTTGTTGATCTCATGGGCGACGCCGGCCGCCATCTCACCCAAAGACCGCAGCTTCTCCAACTGCATAAGCTGGAGGTGAGTTTCCTGGAGCTTCTGTTCCATGACGAGCCGGGGGCGAAGGTCGGTAAAGATTCCCACCGAGGCCACCTCCTGACCACTTTGGTAGACGATGGCCGCTGAAAGGTGTATGGGGATCTCTTTGCCCCGTTTGTCTACTATCTTGAACTCCGAACCCGTAAATTTGCCATTGCCCCCATAGTCAGGACTGCGTAGTTTCTTCATCACCTCTTTTGCAACGCCTGGTGGATAGAGCTTGGTGATATGTATCTGAGCCAGCACCTGGTCAGCCTTATAGCCGAGCAACTCCTCAGCCGCCCTGTTAAACAGTATGATATTACCCTTGATGTCGGTGGCAATGATCGCATAGGGAGAGCTTTCGATAAGCAACTTCATAAAGTCATTGGTCTCCCTGAGCTCTCGTTCCAGCTGCTTGCGCTGGGTGATGTCGATGCTTACCCCCTCGTATCCAACGACCTTCCCCTCGCTGTTGCGGATAGTATGGGCGGAGAGCAGCACTATGATCTTCCCTCCATCCTTTCTCTTAAATTCCACCTCCCACTCTCTGACAGAGTCATCCCGCTCCATCATCTCTTGAAATACACCGCGCTCGCCGGGGTTCACATAGAGGTCCGAGGCAATATCTATCTGTAAGAGTTCCTCTTTGGTCTCATACCCGAGCATATCCAAGAGGGCCTGATTACAGTCTATGAATTTGCCCTCCGGGGTGCTGATGTAGAGCCCCTCACCAACCTGCTCGAAGAGCTCCCGATACTTCTTCTCAGAGATCCTGAGCCGCTCTTCGAATCTCTTGCGCTCGGTGATGTCGGTGAGGTAGGCGCATCCTTTGACCGCATCTTTTCCCCCATAGGCCAGGGCCAAACAGAGGGAGATATTCCGCTGCTCTCCCCGGGCAGTGGAGATCTGCACCTCCTGGCACAGCTTATCCCCAGGGCCCTTGAGCTGCCCGAGGATTTCCTCTACCTCGGTACCCAGGATAGAGCGGATGTCTTTCCCCAAAAGCCCCTCTGGGGGATACCCGGTCAGTATGGTGGCCATCTGGTTGATGAAGGCAATAGAACGATCCTCATTGAAAACGAGGATCCCGTCATTGCTCATCTGCACCAGGGCGCGGTTGTACCTATCCTGTTCTTTTGCTAACGAAGGCGCGGGAGGTGAGGCTGATTTGCGGGCGTGAGATTTCATCCTAAAATATTTTAGAACATCTTTTTACTCTCTGCAACTGTAGCTTTTGAGTTGCAATTATAGTTTTCCCCGAGAAAAGCCACACCATCTTAGCACAGCTCGTAATAGTGTTCATATACAAGAATGGCCATTATGTCGACTTAAATAGGGTTTGAAAGGCGTTTGATGGCAGCAGTAAATCGGACTGTATTGTAAATTGGCTTGTTGTCAAAATCAAGAATAGCGATGCGAACCCTTGTGGCCCAACACCGTTTAAGGGCATGTAAGAAGAATCATTGTTTTGGATGTTTTTTAAAAAATTCCCACATTAATTCCGTTGCATTGACGGTTTTGCTCGGGGTATCCGCTCCCCATCGAGGCTTTTTCTCTCCCGGCCATGCGTGCCCCTGATTAAAAATCAGATATTGTATTACCTCTGAATCATTGATGCCCTTGTCGTATGTGATTTTTTTGTATTCATCATGCTTATTCACCTCAATGTGAGGTGTTGAAGTACATTGATTGGCCTTTGTCCAAAACGAGTGCATTTCCTGAGCTGATTTCACCCAGACACGTTTTCCGACAGATTTCTTTTGAAGCCCTCCCGAATACGGAATATGTTCATCAAGAAGGCCATTAAATGCAATGACCGATACCGCTTCGTTCGGTTGCGAAGGAAGAATATACTGCTCCCCAATACTTCTTTTCCCTCCTATAGTAGCTACTACCGGTGCAATTGCAGCAATTTTACCGGACAGCTTTGCGGCAAGAAAATGACATAAAATCCCCCCATTTGAGATTCCAGTAGCAAAGATTCTTTGAGGATCAATTCTTATAGTATCTTCTATTTCTTTGATAAGTTTTTGCGTAAATCCGATATCATCGATATTATGTCTCATGGCATAACCAAATCCAAAACCCACATTCCAGGTAAGCAGTCGATTTTTTAGTCTGCCGGTTCCATTTGGAGTGACAAGCACAAAACCCTCGCTATCTGCTTTTTCTACGAGTCCATAACTATCTAAGGCTTGCTTGGCATTGCCGCCGCCTCCATGAAAAACCAAAACTAGTGGAAGCGCTTTTTGTGGGTCGCATTGGGGAGGGATGTGTACAATATATGTCCTGCGTATGCCATCATGAATCAAACCTTTTTCATATTGTCCTGGCTCAAATTGAATAGCTTCACTGTGTGCCGGAAGAAGAAATACCCCTATGATTGTTAAGGCAATAAAAATCGACCTTAACCTCACGGTTTGCCTCCTGGTTTTTATTTCATTTTTATTTATTGATCTAATATAGATTATATTGATCTACATAACAATGAGGAGTTTTTTTCTGTCCCCATAAAACGCCAGTGGATCGCTTGCCAGAGGCGTGTTAACCTCGATCAAGAATAACGATGCGACTCCTTTTGATCCCCTCCTAAAGTCAATAAACAAGTCTGATCTTCCCCCAGAAAAACGGACAGCTTGGTTAAGGGACAACCCCGGCGGTTTCAAATGCCAGGGGGCTTCTATACTGTAACGCA
>JAFGNJ010000007.1 GCA_016927065.1 Deltaproteobacteria bacterium | reverse complement strand
TTTATTTCCTTGATAGCGGTGCCGGGGCCGCCTGCCAGTGTCTGCACCTTGTTTCTGGCCGGGTCTCCGCATACGATGAATTCAACCAGCTTTATGGCCGGCGTCGTTTCGATTTCTTCACAACCAGGGAATCTGGGGTACCACGGCGGCAGCTTCCCTTTCTCTGAATCCTTATTACTCAGGGCTTTTTCGAGCTCGGCTTCAAAGGAATCGTATACCGGGCCGAATGAACCGTATACCTGTGAGAAGACCGCCTCATAGGTGATCTTTCGCCCAGTTTTAATAAGGTCTTCCCTGAGGCTCTTTTTTGTATAGCCCCCATTGGCGAGAATTTTGGCTACACCGGGCTCCACGAGCACGTATCGACGACTCTGACCCGTGAAGCCGCTGGCAAAGGCTTCCGTGGTGGTGATCCCGTAGGCCATGATCTGCATGAGAATCTTCGGATCTGACGTTGAGAGGATAAGATTGCGGCCCCATAAGGTGCTGTAGCCCGCGGACAGGGTGTTCGCGTTCTTTGCAAATCCTTTCTCCACATGGTACGGTTCCCATCCCAGTTTGATCATCGCCTCTTCATCTTCCGCCAAGACCCACGATAGCTGCTTCCCGAAACTGCCCATCTGGGTTTCTTTAATCCTGAAGCCTGCGATGTTTCTCTCTATCAGGCTCATGGCGCGACCGATGACGCTATTGACCGGATTCGCAATGAGTCCCTGTCCGTGGTCGACACCGAGCTGTCTGGCGATCGGTCCGTTGAGCCAGAAGAAGTTCATAAAAGAATGGGTGCTGCCGCCGCTGTTCTTGTATCTGAAATCAGGATCGGCGATGGCCTGTACCGCCGCGATCAGGATAGGCATATACTCGGGACGACAACCGGCCATCACGCCATTGATGGCAATGTTCCATGGTGTGGCCTTCAGGTTCGCGACCGGAAGCACCGCTATCTCCTGATCAGGCGGATAATCGGTATATTTCAGAAACTCCTCGACCTTCTCCTTCGTCGGCGGAGTTATAGACATCCCGTCGCTCCACCCCTTATTCGTGAAGTATCGGTTGATCTGATCGATGCTGCCCGTGAACACGATCTCCCTGCTGTTCCCTTTCTCAGCGGTACCCTTCGATGCGGCTATTGGTTTGGCCAACGCATCGATGATCTGAGGTACAACGATCTTTTCAGACTTCTCCTTTAGTTGAGCATTCGTTTCGAGGTCAAAAGGGTCCGGATACAAGGCGACCTGGAGGGATGGAATGCCATTGTCCTTGGCCGAATTGCGCGCCTGTTCATCGAAACCTGGATTGGTCACCACTACGCCGGGAATTCCGGATTGCTCGGCCACTACTACCGCGTGCGCCGCACGCGGTGTGCAGATGCCTCAGCCACCGTTCCCGCTTATGACTGCATTGCACCCTTTTCCTTTGAAAACCGCTTGCAGGGCCTCGGATTGTTCTCTGGGAGCCCCGAGTGGTTCGGGCAGAAATGCGTCAGGCATATCGGTATACGGAACAATCTTGACGCCCGGGTATTGCTTTTTCAGTGCTTCCCCGATGGCAGGGAGGGTCACGTCGGCCTTGAAGGCGTTGTTCCACACCATGCAGACTGTTTTGCCGGCAAGCGTATCCAACCTGGGAGCCATGGTAGTCAGCTTGACGGTACGCTCTCCTATGGGGCTCACTACCTTGTACATGGGCTCGGCAGACGGCTCCGATGCCGCCGTATCCTGCGGGCTGCCTGCGGCAAATAGAATCACCGCGACAAAACAGGCGAGCATGCAAATAGCCGTTCCATCAAAATTCTTAAAAAACTGCTGGAAAATTCTGTAGAGGATGCGGTTGCCCCCCTTGATGCCATTGGGCAGCACCTTGCCGTTCTCGGTCGTCTTGCCCTTGATGAGCCCGCCCCGTTCCTGCTTCTCCTTCTGCAGGGGCTTGACCAGCACCCGGTCGCCCATGGGGCGAATGGTGCCCTTCGACAGGAATGCGTCAGCCATCTTAAGTACCTTCGTTCTTGAGCGCTGAGGAGTCATTGCGCTAATGTATCCTATTCGCATATGCTGTGAGCCCAACCATTGATTGTCAGGCAAATTTGCCTTGCTCTATTATCCCCCATTTTGCTGCTATTTTCTATCTAGTTTTTAGCAAACAGGAGTATCGTATGTCAACACCTGAAAGCACCTCTGGGTAAAAGGGGACGTTCACCACCTTTTTGCTTCTTAATCTATCTTGTCTTTCTTTGATCTATTTCTGGGAGTTAAGGATGGGCAGGTGAGTTGTCTAGTTGGAATCCTGTTTTTTTATTGGCCTTTTAAAAATAATATTCTTTTCTTCCCTCGACATCCACGCAACTTTCCCTTATACTGCCCACTTCATTTGAAAGGGGAAAGGAGATCATGCAAGCTCTAAAAAAGCGCTGGAGGGTTCAGGGAGGATACCGGCAGCTCCTCGCTATCGCCACCCCCCTTATTTTGAGCACCGGGGCTTGGTCTGTCCAGCACTTTGTCGACCGGATGTTTCTCTCCTGGTATTCCTCCGAGGCCATCGCGGCGGCCATGCCCGCGGGTATGCTGAGCTTCGCCGTCATGAGCTTCTTTCTCGGCACGGCCACCTACGTAAGCACCTTTGTCGCCCAGTACTATGGGGCAAAACGGTTCAGCCGCATAGGCCCTGTCCTCTGGCAGGGGGTGTATATAGCGCTGATCGGGGGGCTCGTTCAGATCTGCCTTATCCCCTTCGCAGACGCCATCTTCAGCTTCGTGGGGCATGATCCGCTGGTGCAGCGCAATGAGGTGCAGTACTTTCAAATCCTCTGTTTTGGAGGGTTCCCGTTCGTCGCGTCTGCAGCTCTCTCGGGATTTTTCTCCGGGAGGGGTAAGCCCTGGGCGGTAATGTGGGTGAATACCTGCGCGACCATCGTGAACCTCGTCTTGGATTACGCCCTGATATTTGGCATGTGGGGTTTTCCAGAATTGGGCATCAAGGGTGCGGCCATCGCCACCGTGATATCCGGTACCTTTTCCTTTTGCGTCTACCTCGTACTCATATCCAGGAAGGTCTATAACGAGCGATACCATGCCCTCAAGGGCTGGAGGCCGGAGGGGGAGCTCTTTGTGCGCCTCCTGCGCTTTGGATTTCCTTCCGGCTTGCAGTTCTTTTTGGATATGTTGGGCTTTACCGTCTTTATCCTCCTGATAGGGCGGCTCGGAACCAATGCCCTGGCGGCCACGAACATCGCCTTCAATATCAATACCCTGGCCTTTATGCCCATGATCGGTTGCGGCATAGCCGTATCGGTGCTGGTAGGTCAGTATCTGGGTGCGAACAAACCCGCCCTCGCGCAGCGGAGCGCCTATTCCGGATTTCACATGACCTTTCTCTATATGGTGACTATTGCCGCGGCCTACGTCGTGGTTCCGAACATCTTCGTGGCCCCCTTTGCCGCAAAGGCAGATCCCGAAGGCATGGCCGAGATCTACCACCTGGCCGTTATTCTGCTGAGGTTCGTGGCCGTCTACTCGGTCTTTGATACCATGAACATCATCTTCGCCTCGGCCATCAAGGGGGCGGGGGATACCCGCTTTGTCATGTTTATGATCTTGATCATCTCGGCCCTCGTCCTTGTCCTACCCGCCTATATAGCTATCGTTATCCTTGGTTGCGGTCTGACCATCGCCTGGGGCATTGGGGCCAGTTATGTCATCGTACTCGGATTTGTATTCTACCTTAGATTCCGGGGTGGCAAGTGGAAGGGCATGCGGGTAATCGAGCAGCCGGTGGTGGACGTGAAGCCTGAGTAAACCAAGAGCACAACTGCCACGGCGATTCCTTGCCACATAGGCTATATTTCACAGATCTAAAAATAGTCACTCTCCCGGTATCAACCGAATTATGAATCTCTCTGTCCATCCACAGTAAAGTATGCTATAAAGTTTGCCATTAGGACGACAGGGCTGAAAAAGCAAACAATACAGGGAAGGCTTAATCGGATTGGTGGTCATCACGTACAATCGCGGATCATAGGATTATAAAAGGGTTATTTTCCTATGCCACTTTTCGGCAGTCTTGAAACCTTCAATATCGCCAACCTCTTACAATTTTTGTCCTTTGATCAAAAAACCGGTGTCCTGCGAATAAGCGGTGGGGGGAAGACGGCTACGATCTTTATAAAAAGTGGCCTCATTTTTTATGCCACGAGTTCACAACAAGAATTCCGCTTGGGTCATTTTTTGAGATCGAGGGAAGTAATCTCGGAAGAAAAACTCCAGGAATGCTTACAATTAGCTGAAGAGAGAAATCAGCAATTGGGTAGATTTTTAGTGGAACAAGGGTATATTTCGAGGAGTAGTTTGAAAGATCTCCTGCACCTTCAGGCCGAGGAGATTTTATACGATCTCTTTCTATGGGAAACCGGAGACTTCAAGTACACGGATATTCCCATCGATCTTAAGGGAAAGCTGTTTATCCCCTTGAATCCCATGGGCATTATCATGGAAGCCTCACGGCGGATTGATGAGCGGTCAATCATAAAAAAAGAAATTCCGAGCGAACAGTTAATTTTCAAGAGATCAGAAAAAATGGGAGACGCGGAAAAAGCCAAACTCACTAAAAACGAAAAGCGTATTCTCTCCTTATTGGATGGCAGTCGTACGGTGAAGCAGGTGATCAACGACAGCGGTTATGCTAAGTTTGTAACCTATAAAATTATTTACTCGTTGGAGATGTCCGGGTTTATAGAAAAGACTTGGGAAGAAGAGAGCGACGTCGTCAACTTTATAGATATTATAAATATCTTTAATAATATTTTTCATGCCGTTTACAAATCCCTTGAACCTGAGCTCGGAACTAGTGTATTCACGATATTCGCTGGCTGCAAAGCCCAGTTGTCACACGAACAACAAAATCTTCTTCAGTATTTCGATGTGGGTACGGATGCTGCCAGCAACTGGCAAGCTTTATTAGAAGTCATTAACGAATTCCAAGACCGTCAGCAAGGGCGCACTCTGCTCATGCAGAGTTGCAAAGCTTTTTTACGAAACATCATAAATAAAGAGGCCGGGACCCTCGGTGAGAAAATTACTCAGCGCACACTGAATGAAATTGAACAAGTTCTTTCTTACATTAAAGAATATCAGAGGGCTTCGACCGAAACGATAAGGTCAGCCTACGAGATTGAGACGTTTCTGGAAGAGTTACTCCATAAGACTCAGAACAAAAAAGAAAGCTAAGGGGTGATGACGACATGTTGTATGATGAAAAAAATAGCTTAGGAGAGGTATACAATGGAGGATAGAAACATTAGATCAGTCATAGAAGCGGCAATGCAAAAGGAAAGGGAGGCCCATGAGTTCTACCTGGATCTCTATAATCTCGTTGAAGACACCATTGCCAAGGATGCCCTTCTGTTCCTCGCGGAGGAGGAAACGAAGCATGAGGAGTTCTTGCGGCAGTATCTCCACGGCACCTATGGTACCGATGCATTACAACTGGATACAGTGATCGACTACGAGATAGCGCAGTATCTGGAGCTACCCGATATCGAAAAGGGCATGGAGGCGAAAGACATCTACCTCGTCGCCGCCCACAGAGAGCTCAATTCGTACAATTTTTACAAGAATCTTGCGAACATACATCCTGACGGCGAGGTAAAGGACCTTTTGCTCAAGATGGCAAACCAGGAACTCAAACACAAAGAAAAGGTGGAGTATCTCTATTCAAACACCGCCTTTCCACAGACGGCCGGTGGGTGAGGGGGGAATAGATACCCCCTCTTATGAGCTTACTGAGAAGAAGCCCACGAAAACACACATATTGTAACCCCTCCTTGAAACTGCTTTTCTGTCCTCCTTCTCTGTGGCATTTTTACCTTAATTATTAGTCACTGTCATAACGAAAATGACCATTGTGCTTGCGCTTTGTAGGGTTTTCTTTTAATAATACTTGTATGGGTTCAAATTCTATTCGTGCCGTGTTGTTTGACTTCGGCGGTGTCTTGGCAACGGAAGGGTTTCGCGAGGGGCTCGCTGATCTCGCTCGCCGTCAAGGGCTTAATCCTCAGGCCGTCCATCAGGCGGCCGCTGATGCGATCTACGAATCCGGCTATATCGTGGGGCGGGGAACTGCTAAAGAATTTTGGCGCATCCTTTGCGACAAAACAGGTCTTACCGGTGATGCGTCCTCGCTCTTTGATGCCATTGCCGAGCGGTTTCACTTACGCCCCCGTATGTTCGACCTTGTCCGCGCCCTGCGCAATCAGGGGTATACTACCGCCATTCTCAGCGACCAGAGCGATTGGCTCGATCGGCTTGACGGGGAGCTCAAATTTTTCCGAATGTTTGACCGGGTCTACAATAGTTATCACCTGGGGAAGGGGAAACGCGATCCTTCGATATTTGATGATGTGGCGCTCGATCTCGGCCTGATAACGCATGCCATTGCGTTTGTGGACGATGATCAGGGCAATGTGGAGCGGGCGCGTTCACGGGGGATCAAGGCGGTGCTGTTTCAGAATGAAGATCAGTGCGTGGATGACCTGGAGTCTATAGTTGGTCATTCCATCATGGAGAGGTGAGGTGGAACCAAAGGTCCTGTCAGCCGGGGTAGTTGTGGTGAGAAGCGAGGAGTCCCGCTGGCGATACCTTGCCCTGCGTGCCTACCACTATTGGGATTTCCCCAAGGGAATAGTGGAGCAGGGAGAGGATCCTTTGCAAGCGGCCGTGCGTGAGGTTGAAGAGGAGACCGGCATTACGGACCTGATCTTCGCCTGGGGGCATGATTTTCGTGAGACCCCGCCGTACGGCCCCGGCAAGGTAGCACGCTACTATGTGGCTCAGACCCACCAGACTGAGATCGTTCTGCCCATCAGTCCGGAACTCGGGCACCCGGAGCATCAAGAATACCGGTGGGTGGATTATGAAGCGGCCCGCGCCTTGATGGCGCCCCGGTTGGTGCCGATCCTGGATTGGGCCCATGCGCTTGTCTCTCGACAAGGGGGAAGTTAGGCGTACTTCGAAAAACCCGAGATATCTATTGCAAGGTTATAGCCTTTTCAGGGCAGATCTCCTGGCAGCAAAAACAGGCGATACATGTACTGGCATCCACCTGGGGGAGGTCATCAGTCATGGATAAGGCGGATACCGGACACTGGGCGACGCAGGTGCCGCAGCCGGTGCAGAGATCAGGATTGGGGTGCGGCCGCACGATGGTGCGACTGTGGAACGCCTCCTGTAATTCCTGATTGCGGAGATTCGCTTCGCCGCCTAACGGCGGGAGCTTGAAGTCGGGGATGCGTTTCAGCTCCCCGATGAGTTCAATTGTACTGAGGTCGTAATCCCCCAGCCCCTTTTCCTTTGCCTTCCGGAGAAATCTGAGCCTCCCCGGTTCGCACCCCATCATGGTCGCGATAACGGCATCCAAGGCCACGGCGTTGTCAGAGGCCAGGATCAGGCCGATTTCTCTGAGGTCGGGGGAGGCAGGGCCATTCCCCTCCATGCCGACGATTGCGTCCACGATGAAGAGATCAGGGACCCGGATCTGAAACACGTCCACCAGCATCTCATGGAAGCGTTCGGCGCTTCCCGCGGCCCGGTGAAGCTTTGCCTTCTGGGCGCCGGGCAAAAGGCCGTAACTGTTCTTGATCGCGCCGGTGATGACGGTGAGACCGTGGGTCTTGAACTTCGGCAGGCTGATGATGACATCGGCATCCATGACGGCCTGTGAGATGCTCACGGTGGGCATAAAGTCGGGATTGAAATCAACCTTGACGGAATCATTGCCGATGTTTTGATAGTATCCCTGAGCTGCCTCTAAGAGCCCTGTTTTTCTAAAGGCCTCCTCATTTGCACCGTAGCTTATGATACCCGGGTTGTCCCCCACGATGAGAGAGGCAGGCTGCATGGTTTCCACCTTTTCCACCACGGCGCGGAGCACGGCGGGATTGGTGACGATATGTTCTGTTGGTTCAGACGACCTGAGCACGTTGGGTTTGATCAAGACCTTTTTTCCCTTTGTGGATAGGGGGAAGATCTCAAAGGCCCGGTCCACAGCCAGACGGACGTTATCATAGCTTGCGGGATGAAGCATCACCTTGGACATGGGCTATACCTCTCTGCGAGTTTTGTTGTTTCGTTGTTTCATGTATAATATAATTAGTCGTTTACTTTTTTTCCACTTTTTCAACGATTCTCGATAAATAAGATAGCGCAAGATAGTTACGCAAATTTAAGTAAGAAGAATTTTTCTGACTGGTTTTTCCCTTGGTCAAAGAGGTATTGGTTGAGTGAATTTTTATTATTCGAGTTTTTAAGAGGAGTAAGATGGCTAAGGGTACAGTAATCAGAAGTGTGTGCCGCGGATGTCACGGCGGGTGTGGGGTCCTAGTCCGGGTTGAAGAGGGGAGGGTGGTCGAGGTAACAGGGGGGGACCCCCAGGGTCCTGTCAATCACGGCAGGCTGTGTATCAAGGGGAGAAAGGCGCCTTTTTTGGCCCATCATCCGGACCGGCTCACGACCCCCCTGCGCCGGACCGCTCATGGCTGGAAGAAGATCAGCTGGGACGCGGCCCTGGATGAGATCAGCGAGCGCTTCCTGGAGATTAGGGAGCAATGGGGGGCGGAGGCCCTGGTTCTTGGCTACGGCACGGGGCGGGACAACGAATCTTTCATTTACCGCTTTGCCAATCTCTTCGGCACCCCCAATGTCCTCACCGCGGGGCATATGTGTTACGGACCCCGCATCGTCACCGGCATCGCGGTGTGCGGCAACCTCCCGGTGGTCGATTATGCCGGGAAGCCACAGTGCGTTGTTGTGTGGGGGTGCAACCCCTTGGTCTCCCATCCCGATGAGTACAAGGGCTTTTATCTAGCAGATAGCCTTCGAGAAGGTGTCCAGCTCATCACCGTGGACCCGCGCCGCACCCCCCTGGCTAAACGGGCCGATTGCTGGCTCCCCCTGCGGCCGGGGACCGATGGGGCCCTGGCATGGGGAATGCTGAACGCCATCATCGACCACGGGTGGTACGATGAGAGGTTCGTCGCCGAGCATGTCCACGGCTGGGAGGAGTTTTGCGCTCGGGCACGGGAATATCCCCTCTCTTGGGCCGCGGAGGTGACGGGGTTGGAGCCTCAAAAGATTGAACAGGCAGCCGAGCTTTTCTCCCATACCTCACCCGCTGCCATCCACTGGGGGGTGGCTATCGAACAGGGGATCAACTGCACCAACAACATCCGACTCCTCATCGCCCTCATGGCCATCACGGGAAATTTGGATATCCCCGGAGGCAATGCTTTTTTCAACCCGCCGCCGGTGATAAAGACGAGCGAGCTGGGCCTGCACAAGCGCCTCTCCCCGGAGCAGCGAAAGAAGCGGCTGGGGGGGGAGCGGTTCCGCCTTGCGGACTTCATCGCGGTGATCAACCCCCAGGCGGTCTGGGGGGCGATCTTGGAAGAAAAACCCTATCCGGTTAAGGGGCTCTTTCTTATGAGCACCAACCCCCTGATCACCAGGGCAAACGCCCGCGAGGTAAAGGCCGCTTTAGAAAAGATCGACTTTATGGTGGCGGCGGACTTCTTCCTTACCCCCACGGCCCAAGAGGCGGACATCGTCCTCCCCTCCGCTACGTGGCTGGAGGTGGACTACGTGGCAGACCTCTGGAAGCGTCACGGCCTGGTGATGCCCAGGCAGAAGGCGGTGCAGATCGGGGAATGCTGGTCCGACTACCAGATCTTAAACGAATTGGGCAAGCGGGTCGGGGATAAGCGGGACTGGTGGTCCACGGTACAGGATGCCCTCACGTATATCCTTTCACCTTCCGGCCTGAGCTGGAAGGAGTTCTGCCAGCAGGGGTATCTGCGGGGTGAGCAGTCATTCAAAAAGTATTTACAAGGTGGGTTCTCCACCCCCACGAGAAAGGTGGAGCTTTCTTCCACCCTCTTTGGGCGCTTGGGGTATGATCCTCTTCCCGGCTATCTGGAACCGCCTGAAAGCCCCCGATCCACGCCGGAGCTTCTGAAGGATTACCCCTATACCCTTATCACCGGCGCGCGCATCCCCTCTTTTTTCCATTCCGAGAACAGGATGGTGGAGCCCCTGCGCCAGCGGCACCCTGATCCCATCGTGGAGATCAATCCCCACTTAGCCGAGGAGAAGGGGTTGCAGGACGGCGAGTAGACCGTGATCGCCTCTCCCCGGGGGAACTGTAGACAGCGGGTAAAAGTGACGGATCGGGTGCCGTACGGGGTGATCGCTGCCGAGCATGGGTGGTGGTTTCCTGAAAAGAAGGACGACCTGGGGTGGGATCAATCAAACATCAACCTGCTAACCGATAACTCAATGGAGGCGTGTGATCCGGCCATGGGTGCCACCAATCTCCGGACCCTCTTGTGCAGCATCCGCAAGACAGAGGAGCAATAGGTTGATTGAATTTCGGCTTGCAAACTTGATCACTTATCACGTATAAAAGAGGAAAAATGAAGGCTTTATGACCCTTAAGCTCCAAATCTGAGGGTTTATACAGACTTTATAATCATTGTTAGGCTGATTTGACAAAGAACAAATGATGTTAAAAAATATTATGTTTGGTATTGGTGTTTCGCTGATAGTAATTGGATTCTGCCATGCATGTTCATCTCGTAATCGATTTGAAAATAAGCATGGAGGGGCGCTGAAATCGCTTACTACCGAACTTCGTAAATCCGAGTGGATCTATTTAGCTAAGTCTTGGTTGATTAGCACGTTATTTCTCATCATCGGTGTAGTATTAGTTATATTGTTTAGCTGATAGCAATTTACAGCCTAATCATTGTTATGAAAAGCATAGAAATCAACGCGAATGATGGGACTGTCGTACTCCCGAACGAGTATTCGATTGCACCCTCACTTACTCAAGAGGCATTTCGAAATGGCGAGATGTTCGGCAACGCGCAAAGCCACGACTATGGGACGTTTCCATGGATTCACTATTCGTTCTCGGGCGGGAGCGTGTCCGGCAGGGATCTTTTCGTGAACCTCACTTTCTACGACCAGATGTTCGTGTCGACGAGAATGAGCGTGGATTTTTACCCGCCCGGTCCGAAAGATTGGTCTAATTATTCGCTGGATGTGGAGACCGCGACGAAACAGTATCACGACGCGCTACTCGAAGGGATACTGGGAAAACCGACTGAATCGGATCGGCTTGCCGGCGTTAATCTCGATGCTGCTCACGAATCTCTTGCCAAACCGCTGAAGTGGGATTTTACGTGGGGAGTAGTGAGGTCTTCATACGACTTCAAAGGTGGCGGAACGTACATTATTGTGAGCTACGGTAACCGCCAAGAAGAAGCCACTAAGGCATATTTGAAAAAAACATCAAAAAAACCATAATAAGAAGCTCCGGCGGATGCGGCTCATTGCACCGCTTGTTTTCGTGTTAGACCGCCGTCTGTGTGGCTATGATAACGTCCAGCGATCGCAAGAAGCGAAAGAGCCAAGCGCTAGAGCAAATTCACGCCGTGGAAGCGATACTGAGGCGGTGGGATCCGATTGGGGTACGTCCAGGGGAGTTCGCGCCGGCTGACGAGTACGACGGCTACGCACCGCATATCGTGTCAATGGTCATCGGCGGCTGCACTATTACTCAACTGTCGCAGCACTTGGGGCATCTTCGAACGCATACTATCGGGGTTGAAGCCAATCGCAAACGTGACCTGAGGATTGCCATTGATATCGTCAACGCCCTACGCGCTAAGGCGGAATAACCAGTTTGTTACTAGAATATTACAAGGTAACATTTCTTCTGAAACTTGACATACTTGAAAAAAAGGTGATATTTTTGATTGTTTTCATAGCCGGGGGGCTTATGCCAGGGGCTCAATCCATACAGCCGATATTCCTTCACACAATGACGATGGTCTACACCCATGTCTTCAACCGTAGTCCCGTGGATGGGCTTTAAGGCAATACAAGGAGGGTATTATGCTGATCCGCATAAGCTACCGTGATAAGTCGCTGAATAGAGTGCAACTTATTAAATATACAGGAGTTAACACGCTTCTGGCAAACGATCTAAAGGTGTCTTATATGGACAGGAAGGCGTATCTCCGCATCTTATGCGGGTCCGTATAATCTATGTTAAGTTTCAGTAGGAGTCCGAAATGCGTAAAATTCCCGATTCGATTGCCCACAAATACGCACGAGAGGCATTCAAAGATCACTTTGAAAGCCAAAAAGCTTTTGACACATTCGTCAAGGAGATTCAACCCGACCGAAATAGAAAAAAATTTCTTCACATCGGCACGATTTATCTTTTCTTGGTTAAATGCGGAGATTGGACTGTAAACGTCGAAGATTCAAATGCTGTCATTGATTATTTCACTAACTCATACAAGCTGGTAACGCTATTTTCTCTAATTGAATCTCTTTCAACTGAGAGATACGTTGATTTCTTCCAATGGCTCAACTCAAAAGAGCCAAAAAGGGACTTTCCATTGGAAAGGAAGGATCTTGGAGTTAAGTACGAGGAATACAAGTTTGAGTATGGCTCCATAAAAAAATGCAAGACATTCTTTGAAGCTTTGCCTAGTTCTGAAAAAGCAAGTTTAGTGAAATCATTCACTCTGAAGAGTGGCGAACTTACCATTGAGGAAATCGCGTCATATCTCTACAATCTGAGAAGTAAGTTTGTTCATGAGGCTGAGTTTATTTTGGAGTTAGGAACAATCCCTCATCTGGTTCGAGAGGATGATTCCTACACTCTCGTCAAACTCTCGCTCAATGATTTTATGAACGTATTCGAGTCGGGTATTATTGAGTATTTCAAGATAAAACCTGAAACCGATGAAACCTAACATGCTCTTGCAGCGGATCGCATAAAGCCGTGCCCGCTGAAGAGCGACGTTATGTATATCAATAAAGAAGAAAATAGATTGGAGGTAATTCTATGAAACTATTAACATTGTTGTTATTTTTCATATTGATATTCTCTAGCATTGCAAGTGCAGAAAATAGTAATGATCAAAACAAAGACCTGTTAGATGCACTTAAGGCATTACAACAGGAGCAGCCACCTTTGATTACCGCATCATCAACGGGAGATATTGCGAGGGTAAAATCATTGCTAAAGGAAGGAGTAAACGTTGAATCAAGAAGCGTCATTTCAGGGACGACGCCTCTGATGGAGGCTGCGGTAAAAGGATATTACGAAATATGTGTTTTACTAATTGATTCTGGCGCTGACGTGAGTGCCCGTGATAATCATGGCGGAACTCCAATATTGGCTGCTGCCAACTCGGGAAAGATTGAAATTTTGAAACTTCTCATAAAGAATGGAGCTGACGTTAATGTGCGTACAGACAACGGCGGTACACCGTTAATGACAGCGGCGTGGCGTGGAAATGTTGACACAGTGAAACTCCTGATTGCTCATGGTGCTAAAGTAGATGCAATTGATGACAGTGGTCGTTCGGCTCTTTCGATTGCCAAAAGCGTAAATAATGAGAGAATCATTAAACTCCTGAAAGATGCGGGCGCAAAGTAAATCCTCAATAACTAGATGAACATCTAATGGAGAATTTGTGAAAGCCGATCAATGGAGCAGACATCATTGAAATTTAATATGATTATGATGAATTTAAAGCTAAGGTATGTCTGTCGATGTATATGAGACATAACAAGGTATTTTCTCAGATGGCGAAAAAAGACGCGCCACTGGTGAAATACGACGTTATAAAGAGCCATCTAAAGAAAGGATAGTCTAGCCGGTCTTTGGGTCTGAGTCCCTGACCATGAAGGTCGCCGTGGCGGTGGCCACGACTTGACCGTTGCCGTTTTTTACTATTGCTTCGCCCAGAAAGACCCTTGGTTTTCTTCTCCTGACCGTTGCCTCGGCTACGATCTCACCGTTTGTCACCGATTCTTTGTACTTCATCTCCAGTTTGACGGTAAAGTGCCGTCCTGCCACCCCCAACACAGAGCCAACGGCCATGGCCATGGCACTGTCCGCCAGTGTCGCGATGACACCCCCATGCAGCCTTCCCGCGGGGTTGGTGAGATCATCTCTAAACGGCAACCTGATACGGGCAAACCCATTGCCGGCCTCCAAAGGCTCAATCCCCAGACTCCCTGCAAAGGGAGAGACTTTCCTCAGTTCTTCATTTGTGTTTATTTCCATTGCATGTATCTTCACGGTATCCCTTTGTGAAAGAACCTTTGCATCTTTTGCATCGGCTGTCAATCAATTTTCCGGAAGGCTGTGTATCTGATTTCTGTTGTTTTTACCTGTAGCCTTGCGCGCGAGGTAGATAAAGATATCCTCTAGCCTGGGGGGGGCCGCCTCTAGTGAAGATATCGGGACCTGTGCTTCCTTGAGGATCTGGCGGATCTTTTTTTTCATGGAGGTCTTTGCCTCGGTGAGGATATGGAGGCGGCGTCCAAAGGGTGAGACCTCCGAGATACCGGGTATCTGCCGCAGGACCTCAGAGGCCCGTATGGTATTCTCCGCTTCCAATTCGTAGACTTTTCCTGGAATCCTTTCCTTTAAGAGGGTAGGGGTATCAATGGCGGCCAGTTTTCCATCGAAGATTATCCCGATCCGGTGGCACTGTTCCGCCTCATCCATGTAGTGGGTGGTTACCAGCACGGCCGTGCCCTGAGCGGAGAGCTGATAGATCAGCTCCCAAAAGGTCTGCCGGGCAGCCGGGTCCACCCCTGAGGTCGGTTCGTCCAGAAAGAGGACCTCCGGTTGGTGCAGCACGGCGCATCCCAGGGCCAGGCGCTGTCGCCAGCCGGTAGGGAGGTCTTCCACCATGGATTCTTCTTTGCCGGTGAGGGCGCTCATTTCCATTACCTCTTTGAAACGCTTCTTCATGCGCCTCTCAGGGATGCCGTAGATCCCCGCGTAGAGGGTGAGGTTTTCCCAGACGGTCAGGTCTGTATAGAGGGAAAAGCGCTGGGACATGTAACCGATCCGGCTCCGAATCCGTTCGGGCTCTCCGGCCACATCTACACCCCCTACCAGGGCTCGACCGGCGGTTGGGGGAAGAATGCCGCAGAGCATCCTGATGGTGGTCGTTTTGCCTGCGCCGTTGGGGCCTAAGAAGCCGAATACCTCACCGGGGGAGACGGCGAAAGAGACATCATCCACCGCGACAAAATCCTTGAACCGCTTCGTGAGTCCTTCTGTGAGAATTGCCTCCATCGTGCCTCCTAATCCAATTGTTTATAAAAACGCTTGACGCTGATCTCCAACAAGATCGGCCCGGTGATGACCAGAAACAAGAGTTGGGGCCACAAAACCGTTATCCCCACCCCCTTGAGAAAGATCCCCCTCACGATGATCAAGAAGTAGGTGAGCGGGTTGATGTAAGCGATCCAACGCAACACGAGCGGTATGTTGAAGATGGGAAAGACGAATCCCGAGAGTAACATCGCGGGCATAAAGAAAAAGATAACGCCCATAAGGGCCTGTTGTTGGGTCCGTGAGATGGTGGAGATGAAAATGCCGACGCTGAGGGCGTTGATCAGGTACAGGACGGCGGAGAAGGCCAACAGCACAATGTTCCCCCTGAAAGGGATCCGAAACCAGAGGGTCCCCACCAGGAAAATAAGGGTAAGATCGATCATGCCCACAAGGAAAAAAGGGAGGGTTTTCCCGACGATCAACTCGGTCGGCCGCAGGGGGGTGACGATGAGCTGTTCCATCGTACCTATCTCCCACTCCCGCACGATGGAGAAGGAGGTCAGGATCAGCGAGACGAGGGTGAGCAAGAGGGCGATGACCCCGGGGACGAAGTAGTTGCGGCTTTTAAGATCAGGGTTGAACCACACCCTGACCACAGGCTTTGTTCGGGGAATGTGTTTACCCGTTTGCGTTACCGTATTGATGGTAGGGAGAGGTTGCGCGATTTTTTGAAGATGAGCGGCGATGATCATGTTACCATAGGAAACGGCATTGGATGCCACGATGGAATCGGTCCCCTCTACGATCAGCTGCACATCAGCGGGTTGCCCCCGGCGCAGGGAGCGGGAGAAGTCCTCGGGGATGACCAGGATGACCTGGGCCTTCCCCCTGTCTATGAGGGGCTCTGCTTCGCGGGGATCGCGCACCCTCTGCACAATCCGAAAGTAACCGCTGGCTTGGAAGGCATCTGTCAGTCCCCGGCTGATGCTGGTATTTGATTGATCGCAGACAACGGTGCGGATTTCGCGCACATCGGTATTGACGGCATACCCGAAGAGGAAGAGTTGAACCAAGGGGGAGATGAAGATGATCATCCTCATCCTCTTGTCCCGGAGGGCCTGCTTGATCTCTTTGTTCAGCAGGGCCTTGATGCGAGGCAGGTTCATCGCCTTTTCTCCTTGATCTGTCGGGGGATCTGGCGGGCGGCGAGCCATACGATAAAGCAGGCAAAGGCCGTGAGGAGCAGGAGGGAGGGGTAGAGGACGGAAATGCCGATCCCCTTGAGGAAGATCCCTTTGAGGGCCTGAATGAAGTAACGGGCCGGGACGAGATAGCTGACACCTTGCAAGATGAGAGCCATGTTGCGGATCGGAAAGATAAAGCCGGAGAGGAGCTGGGCTGGAAGCATGGTGGTAATGAGTGCCAGTTGGGTGGCCAATGTCTGCCTCTTGGCCACTCCTGATATGAATATCCCCAGCCCTAAGACACCGACCGTGAAGATTACGGCGAAGAGATAGAGGAGGGTAATGCTCCCCCTCATGGGGATATGAGAGATGAAGCGGCTGGCCAACAGGAGGATGGTGACGTTGATCATCCCGATGACGAAGTAGGGGATGATCTTTCCGAAGACCACCTCTATTGGCCTGAGGGGGAGGGAGAGGAGGGTCTCCATGGTGCCGCTCTCCCATTCCCGGGCCAGGGTGAGGGAGGTCAGCAGGGCCGCAATGATCATCAGGATGATGGCGATGAGGCCGGGTACGATGAAGTTACGGCTCTCCATCTCCGGGTTAAACCAGACCCTGACGGCCAGATCGAGCGGGAGCCCCCCGCGCCGCTGGGGTCCTGCTTGCCGGAGACTGAGGTTCTGTCTTTCCATGATTCCCTGGATATAGCCCAGGGAGATGCCGGCCGTGGTGGAGTCGCTGCCGTCGAGGATAAACTGAACCTGGGCCTCTTGCCTTCGGTTAAGACGTTTCGCGAAATCGGGGGGGATAATCATGACTACGAGTGCCTTGTTCCGATCGAGATCCCTGACGAGCTCGGGGTATCCATCCCTGATGGCGACAATATGATAGTACGGTGATCCCTCAAAGGCGGAGATGAGCGCACGGCTGGCCGGGGTATGGTCCTGGTCCCAGATGGCCAAGGGTATGTTCGTCACATCGTATGAGAGGGTGGAGCCAAAGAGTATGAGGAGAAAAAGAGGAAGAATAAAGGCCAGTCCCAGGCTCCGTTTATCCCGAAGGATCATGAGGGTTTCGATGTGGGCGATGGCGCCTATGCGGCGCAGGCGATCAGCTCTCACGACCCTTTTGCTCCAAGATGAAATAGAGATCCTGTACGGTAGGGGGTGTTTCTTTGAGTTGAGAACCTTTAGGGGAGAGTTTCTTCACGGCCCGCTCAAGCTTCCCTGAACTAACGGCTTTCTTGTCGCAGATCAGATGGATGTGATCGCCGCTGAGAAAGGCAACGGGTGGTTTGAGGCGTTCCTTCAGGTGCATAAGGAGTTTCCTCATGTCGGGAGCATAGATGTCGCAGGTGGCGTAGGGGAAGCGTGTGCGCAGTTCACGGGGGTCCAGTGTCTCCAGGATTCTCCCTTCATGGAGAAAGGCGATGCGATGGCACCGCTCGGCTTCCTCCAGATAGGGTGTGGAGATGAGGATAGTAGTTCCCTGCGCAGAGAAAGAATGGAGGATATCCCAGAATTCCCGACGGGAAACGGGATCTACCCCCACGGTTGGTTCATCGAGCAGGAGGATCGGAGGTTGGTGTACCAGGACGCACGAGAGGCCCAATTTTTGTCTCATCCCCCCTGAGAGTTGGGTTGCTCGGCGGTCCCGGAAAGGCCCCAGACCGCTGAATTGATAGAGTCGTTTTATCCGCTTCTGAAATTCCGCTCGCAGTACCCCGTGGATGCGGGCTACCGCGCGGAGGTTTTCCTCAACGGTGAGAAGTCCGTAGAGGCCGAAGGTCTGAGGCATATATCCCACAATACTACGGGCTTCCTCGTAGTTCTTGACTACATTGATACCTCGCAGGGAGATTTCCCCCTCAGTGGGCTCCAGGATGCCGGCAAGCATACGGATCAGGGTACTTTTGCCCGCTCCGTCCGGGCCGATGAGGCCGAAGATTTCGCCTTTCTCTATGGAGAGGTCGACTCCCTGGACAGCATCCCCATCCCCGAAACGCTTGTGCAGCCCTCGGACCTGAATGAGGGCCATGGCCTATTCCTCCAGGCGCAGGGAGACATCGGCCGGCATCCCCGGTTTGAGGATGCCTTCTTTATTAGAGAGATAGATCTTGGCTTCGTAGACGAGCTTGATGCGTTCCTGCCTGGTCTGCACGTTCTTGGGGGTGAACTCCGCCTCGTCCGCGATGTAGCGCAGGGTACCGGTGAATTCTCTCTTGGGATAGGCATCGGTTACAACCCTGGCTTCCTGGCCAATGCGCACCCTGCCGATATCCGGCTCCCCGATATAGACTCGGACCCAGGGGTGTTGGAGGTCCCCAATAGTCATCAGCACCATCCCCGGGGAAACCACCTCTCCTGTCTCGACATTCCGTTCCAGGATCAGGCCGGTGATGGGGGAGGTGAAGCGGGTTTTCTGTAGTTGCAGATTGAGGGTTTCAATCCGCGCCTGAAACTCCTGCTGACGGTACAAAGCGGCCTCGTAGGTATTTTTGGCGATCTCGTAGGCGGTTTGAGCGGCATCGAAGGCGCTGGCCGAAATGGCCTTGGCCCGATAGAGCTTAAGGCTCCTGTTATAATCACGCTGAGCGTTCTCCATCTTGGCCTGGTACAAGGAGACCTCGGCCTCGATGGCCTGTTTGGCGGCCTCGGTTTCTCGGAGCTTGGCCTCTAAGTCGCTGCTGTCCAAATCAAACAAGGGTTCTCCCTCCGCCACCGTGTCCCCTTCACGATGATAGAGGACCATTACTTTGGCCGACAATTCCGGCGAGATCTCCACCTCGGTAACCTCCACTGTCCCTGATAAGAGGATCTCACTCGATCCTCTGAGGCTTAGATAGACAATGAAGAAGATCAGAGCAAGCAGCAGGATGATAATAGGAATCGCAACCCGACTTTTCATGAAACGTTTAAGATATTTTTGAATTTCTGTGAGAAAGTTCATCTTTTTTGCCTTATTTTTTGGCCCTTTTTAGCAATTTCTATAAAAGGATGCAAGAGGTAATTAAATCCATTGACCATGGTGAGCCCACGCACACTCCGCAGTATCCTCACCAACTCCCCCACCGTCGCCTCTTCCGGTTCGCGGACGGCGTTTAACAACAATCGACTCGCGAGTCTGAGGAAGGTGGAGATCAGAAAAATGTAGTGGAGCGGAAAGATCCTGTACGAAGAAAGGTGAAGGTTCAGGTCGCCGATGGCGATGAGGATGGTGCCGGCCATAAGGGGACCGGCAGCCGCACCGAGCCCGCCGGCAATGTTATAAACGGACAGATACAGGGATCGGTTCCTCTGCGGGGTGATCCTCAGCAGGAGGTTGTTGGTACAGAGATTGATGCCAGCCCAGAAACCGCCGCCGATCAGCTGAAGCAGGATTGGTATGACGATGTCCTCCGGTCGGACCATCACCCAGGCCAATGGGAGGAACGCGGCGACCCAGCTTGCGGACTGAATAACCGCTTTGTTCTTGACCTTATCTGAGATGCGGCCCCACAGGCGCATCCCCGTCAGATCGGCAAAAGCGGAGATCATGCCAAGGATGGCCACAAAGCCATAGCTGAATCGCAACTCTCTCAGAAAATAGAGGGTGAAAAAGGGGCTGGCAAAATAGACGGAAAAACTCCATACAAAGGCGAACGTCAAGAACCTCCTAAAGTTAGCCTCTTGTAAGGTCCGCCATATCTGAGTACGAAAGGAGCGAGGAAGATAGTCGTGGTGGATCTTTGGTTCCGAAATACGCCTGAGAAAACTCAGGCTTACCACGCCGAACAATACGGCTGACACGAAGGTGATGCCAAAACCCAGGGGTAACCATTCCGGTCCACGATCCTTAAAAAAGTCGAGGAAATTCCCAAAGACGACCATGACGACCATGCCTGCGGCGCCGCACAGCATGTTTCTCGTGCCGAAAAATCTTCCCCACATTCCTTCCGGCACCAGGTCTGACGTCCAGGCGAGCCAGGAGACATAGCTGACGGTCACAAAAGCGTAGGAGAGGAAGATGAGGCCGAGAACAAAGAGGGAGGCTGCGGGACGCGACAGGAAGGGTATAACCCCGAAGATCACGATAGGAATCCATGTCAACCGGGCTGCAGCCGCAGCCCCGATGGCGATTGCCTTTCTCCTGCCGCTCTTTTCGATAAGGTACGAAGCAGGCAGTTGAAAGATTGTGACAAGAAAGGGGAGGGCGGCCAAGAGTCCGATCATAAAATCGTTCATGCCGAGAAAGAGGGCAAAGCCGGTGAGGAAGACCCCTCCAGTGAGTGTGGCGAACATGTTGGCAAAAATGCCGTCGTAGAAAGAATGGGTCAAATCTCTTTTTATGCTGTCTTGTTCCATGATGTTGAGTGCGCTGTCAAGATAAGAAGGTGTTTATTCATGACTAAAGCTCAGGGGGGAGGTTATCCGATAGGTGCGGCTGGCTGCCCGCTTGATTGAAGGGATTGTCCCTCCTGGGGGGTGGATTCCTCGGCCATGAGGTATAAAAAGGTAGCCGCGAATTTTTCAAAATCTTTTAGTCCTGCCACTCGCATGTATTCATTGGCCGCATGGGGTCTGCCGCCGTGCCCGAGACCGCCGACGGCAACGGGCAGCCTGAGGATACGGGAATAGACGAAGTAGGGCGCCGTCCAGGTGGCCATGGGCCATACCTCGGGTTCCACTTCATGGAGACGGTAGGCACCGAGCATCCGCTGTACAATGGGTTCTGAAAAGTCGGTTTTGGACCACGGGTAGTTGTCCCTCACCCTCACCTCGATATCGTCAAAGCCCTGGTCGAGAAGGTATCGTTTTAATTTCTCCACCACCTCTTCGGGTTCCATGTTCGGGCCGAAGCGAATGTCGATCTTCGCCGTCGCCCGTCGCGGTAGGACGGTCTTGGTGCCCGGCCCGCTGTATCCGGCGCGAAAACCGTCGATATTGAGGATGGGCAAATAGAGCCCCTTTTTGAGCAGATCAACGCCGTGACGTTTATATTTAAAGCAGATGCTCTTCATCTCTTTGAGGAAGGACCGTTCGTCAAAGGTCTCAGCCAACCTTTTGAGCAGTCGGACATCCTGCTGGCTCGGTGGAGCCACGGTGTCATAAAAACCCGGTATCCTTATATTTTCTTTATTGTCCGTCAGCGAACTCAAGGCATGGATCAACCGCCACGCAGGTGAGGCGACCCAGGCGCTGTCGGCCCCATGCAGGGCAGTCTCCGTGGGGCCGCCGCGCTTCCCTCCCCGGCACACCAGGTCGAGATAGACGATCCCCTTGAGCCCCAGGTGCATGGAGACCTTACCCCGAATATCCTGCGAAAAATCGAAATCCGCCATCCCGTCCGCCGCCAGATCGCCTTTGTTGGCCTGGATAAAATCCTCCAGTTGCGGGCTGCCGATCTCCTCTTCACCCTCGACCGTAAAGATGAGGTTGACGGGGACCCCGTTTGTTTCCGCCATCGTCTTGAGGGTGTTGAAGAGACCGCAGAGGGCGCCCTTGGAATTCATAGATCCCCGGGCGATGACGCACTCACCCAGTCCCGGCAGATTATGAATCTCGGCGGCAAAAGGGGGGCTCATCCAGGTCGGCTCATCCGCCGGCTGGACATCGTACATCCCGTAGATGATGAGGGTTCGGGGGGCACCTTTGTCCAGGCGACCGAAGACGATAGGGGCTGAAGGGTCTCCCCAGAACACGACCTCACCACCGATCTCTTCGATAAAGGCTTTCACCATCTGTGCAGTCTCACGGACCCCCTCGCCGGTGGCCGAGATGCTTTTTTGCCTGAGAAAGGCCAGGCAGCGCTCCAGGTGCTCTGGGAAGGCCTCATCGATTGCCGCGTGGACCTTCTGTAAGGCATTCTCTGTCATCTTAGGGCGTGACAATGTTGGGTTCCTCCTTTAAGGATATGTGTGCTTGTCCTCTCGACACGAATCCTTCCACGCGTCCGCAATCGCACAACTCGCGTCTTTCATCGAAAGTTTATGCTGTTTCCTATAGCTGGGTGTATGAAATCCCGTGGGTCATGTAGCTCTTCGAGGAAAGGGTATATCTCTCTTTTTCATGTCGTTATAGCTTGCTTTAGTCTGCTCTCAATCACGGAAAAAGACAAGAGGATACTTTGCTGCCTCTTATGACTTGATCCCCCCGAAGTTCCTTAATAACCGCAGACCTACTGCTTGGCTCTTTTCCGGGTGGAACTGGACGGCATAGATATTATCGTGCTGCACGGCGCAGGCAAACTCGATCCCATAGGGGGTCGTGGCAGCGATATCTTTTGGGTCTTGGGACAGGGCGTAGTAGGAGTGGACAAAGTAGAAGAAGGACCCGCTTTCGATACCGGCAAAGAGGGGGGTATCTTTTTTGATCTGGATGGTGTTCCACCCCATGTGGGGGATAGGCAAGGGCTGGCCGGTATCCGGGTCCTGAATGTTTTCAGGGAACCTCGTCACCCTCCCCGCCAAGATCCCCATCCCCTTGTGGAGGCCGAACTCATCGCTCTCTTCAAAGAGGAGCTGCAGCCCCAGGCAGATCCCCAAAAAGGGCTTGCCCGCCTCGATGGACCTGATGACCGGTTCCAACAGGTTGAACTCCTCGAGGTTGCGCATGCAGTCGCGAAAGGCCCCCACTCCTGGGAGGATGATCTTTGATGCATCCAGCACTTCCTGGGGGTCGGCGCTCACCAGCGCCTCATATCCGGCCCGCTCCACGGCCTTGTGCACGCTGCGCAAATTACCCATGCCATAGTCGACGATTGCGATCATGACAAATGATATTCCTGGAGGGGGCGGACGCCGATCTCGCCCTTGATGAGGGCAGCGATTCCCTCCACCGTTGCCCATGCCCCAGCAATGGTGGTGACGATCGGTATGTTGTATTGGAGGGCCGCCGTCCTGATAGCCACCTCATCGGCCTTGGGCCTCTTCCCGCTGGGGGTGTTAATGACCAACTGAATCTCGCCATTTTTGATCAGGTCCACTACGGTGGGCCGTCCCTCACCCACCTTGAAGACGTGCCGGGCCGACACACCGTTTCGCTCCAGGACCTTGCCGGTCCCCTGGGTGGCCACTATCTGAAATCCCAAGTCTATCAAGCCCCTGGCAATCATGATGATACCCCGCTTGTCACCGTCTTTGACGCTGACAAAGACCGTCCCCTCTTGCGGCAGATTCTGTCCGGCGGCGATCTGGGATTTAGCATAGGCCCTCCCGAAGTCGCGGTCAATCCCCATAACCTCGCCGGTGGAGCGCATCTCCGGACCGAGGATGATGTCCACCCCTGGAAAGCGGTTGAAGGGGAAGACCGCTTCCTTGACCGCCGTATGTGTTATTTCTACCTCTTTGGTGATCCCGAGTTCGGAGAGTGTCTTTCCCGCCATCACCCGAGCGGCCACCTTGGCCCACGGTATTCCCGTGGCCTTGCTCACAAAGGGGACGGTGCGTGAGGCGCGGGGATTGACCTCCAGAACGTAGAGCACATCGCCCCTGATGGCATATTGGATGTTGAGAAGTCCCACAACCCCCAGCTCGGCTGCCAAGGCGTAAGTCTGTTTCGTGAGTGCTGCAGTCTGCCTATCGCTCAGGCTGAAGGGGGGTATGGCGCAGGCACTGTCGCCGGAGTGGACCCCCGCCTCCTCGATGTGTTCCATGATCCCGGCCACCACACACCGGCTGCCGTCGGCCACGGCATCCACATCGATCTCGATGGCGTCCTCCAGGAACTTGTCGATAAGGATGGGATGCTCCGCAGAGGCCTCCACCGCCTTTGACATGAAGACCTCCAGGTCTTGATCGTCGTAGACGATCTCCATGGCCCTCCCCCCGAGGACATAGGAGGGCCGAACTACCACTGGATAGCCGATCCTCTGGGCGACCCGCACGGCTTCCTCGGCTGAGGTAGCCACCCCATTGGGGGGTTGGCGCAGGCCGAGCTCGTTCAGCACCGCTTGAAATCGTTCCCGGTCCTCGGCCCGATCAATATTGTCCGGAGTGGTCCCGATGATAGGAACCCCTGCCTCCTGTAAGGCAAGGGCCAGGTTCAGGGGGGTTTGCCCCCCGAATTGGACGATCACGCCCTGCGGGTGCTCGCAATCGCAGATATTGAGGACATCCTCCAGGGTGAGGGGCTCGAAGTAGAGCTTGTCGGAGGTATCGTAGTCGGTGCTCACCGTCTCCGGGTTGCTGTTGACCATGATGGTCTCGTACCCGTCCTCCCTGAGGGCCATGGCCGCATGCACACAGCAGTAATCAAATTCTATGCCCTGACCGATCCGATTGGGGCCGCCCCCGAGGATCATGATCTTGGAGCGCTCCCCTCCCCGGCTTTCATCTTCTTCCTCATAAGTAGAGTAGTAGTAGGGGGTGTATGCCTCGAACTCCGCTGCGCAGGTGTCGACCAGTTTGAAGACGGCCTCGATCCCCTGACTCTTTCGGTAGTGGCGGACTTCCCCCTCGTCACGGCCCAGTAGGTGGGCCACCTGGCGATCGGAAAAACCGTGTTCCTTGACCCGGCGCATTAGCTCCGGTGGTATAGACCCCTCTTGCAGGAGGGTTCCCCCTGGCTCGCGGTTCATCTTTTTCAATCCTGCCTGACAGCGCCGGAGTTCCTGTTCAACATCCAATATCTCCTTGATAGGGTACAAGAACCAGGGGTCGATCTGGGTGAGGTCATGGGCCTCCTCCACCGAAAGCCCTGCCTCCAAGGCGTACCTGATCCAGAATATCCGATCACCCCTGGGGGTTCGCAGCCTCTCTCTGACCGCCTCCCAGAATCGTCCCTGCTTCTTTTGCGCAGTGGGGGTGACGCCGTTCTCCTTGCCGTCCGCCCCCAGGCCAGAGCGGCCGATCTCCAGGGAACGGAGCCCCTTCTGCAGGGCTTCTTTGAAACTCCTCCCGATGGCCATGGTCTCCCCCACCGACTTCATGGAGATACCGAGGGTTGCGTCGGCACCGGGAAACTTTTCAAAGGTGAACCGGGGGATCTTCACCACGCAGTAGTCGATGGTCGGCTCGAAGGATGCGGGGGTCTTTTGGGTGATGTCGTTGGGGATTTCATCCAGGGTGTAGCCGATGGCGAGCTTGGCCGCCATCTTGGCGATGGGGAAGCCCGTGGCCTTCGAGGCCAGGGCTGAACTGCGGGAGACGCGGGGGTTCATCTCGATCACCACCATCCTTCCATCAGTGGGGTTGACGGCGAACTGGATATTGGAACCACCAGTCTCCACCCCGATCTCCCGGATCACGGCGATGGCGGCGTCGCGCATGAGCTGATATTCTTTGTCCGTAAGGGTCTGGGCAGGGGCCACGGTGATGGAGTCCCCGGTGTGCACCCCCATGGGGTCGAGGTTCTCGATGGAACAGATAATGACCACATTATCCTTGAGGTCCCGCATCACCTCCAACTCGTACTCCTTCCAGCCGATCACCGATTCCTCGATGAGGATCTCGCTGATCATGCTGTTCGCGAGCCCCTGGGCGGCGATGGTCTCGAACTCCTCCCGGTTGTAGGCGATCCCTCCGCCGGTTCCCCCCAGGGTAAAGCTGGGACGTATGATGAGCGGGAACCCGATCTCCTCGGACACCCCCCTGGCCTGATCCATGGTGTAGGCGAGCCCGCTGCGGGGGAGATCCAAACCGATTCGGGCCATGGCCTCCTTGAAGAGCTCCCGGTCCTCGGCCTTGCGGATGGCCTCCTGATTGGCGCCGATCATCCGGACCCCGAATGTATCCAGGACCCCTTCCTCTGCGACCTTGATGGCCACGTTCAGGCCGGTCTGTCCACCTAACGTGGGAAGAAGGGCGTCGGGCCTCTCCTGCTCGATGATCCGGGTTACCACCGCTGGGGTGATGGGTTCGATGTAGGTCCGGTGGGCCATCTCCGGGTCGGTCATGATGGTAGCGGGGTTGCTGTTGACCAGGACCACGAAGAGGCCCTCCTCCCTGAGGGCCTTGCATGCCTGGGTGCCGGAATAGTCGAACTCACAGGCTTGGCTGATGATGATGGGACCGGAACCGATGATCAAGACCTTGCGGATGTCGTCCCGCTTGGGCATCTCAGTTGCCTTGATACGCCTTCATTATGGCGAGGAACCCCTCAAAGAGCCCCTGCGCATCGTGCGGACCCGGAGAGGCCTCGGGGTGGTACTGGACCGAGTAGATGGGGAGGTGCCGGTGGCGCATCCCCTCGAGGGTCCCATCGTTGGGGTTGATATGGGTCAGTTCCACCTCTTCATTATTCATGGATTCGATGTCCACACAGAAACCGTGGTTCTGGGCCGTGATGGCGATGCGCCCCGTTCGGAGATCCTTGACCGGCTGGTTCCCCCCCCGATGGCCGAACTTCAACTTGAAGGTCCGCCCGCCGAAGGCGAGCCCCAAGATCTGGTGCCCAAGGCAGATCCCGAAGATGGGGCGTTTTGCCAGCAACTTTTGTACCTCCGCGACGACAGAGGGTACGCCGGCAGGATCACCCGGTCCGTTGGAGAGGAAGATGCCGTCGGGTGAGAGCCCGAGTATTTCCTCGGCGCTGGTATGAGCCGGGACCACGGTCACCTCACACCCCAGCCCTGCCAAGATCTGCAGGATGTTGCGCTTGGCGCCGAAGTCCATGGCAACGACCTTGAAAGAAGGGAATTCATGCAATTTTTCCATCGAAGGCCAGGGGTATGGTTCCTGGCAGGTGACTTCCTTGACCAGATCCCTCCCCACCAGGCCAGGAGAATCCTGGGCCTTGCGTACCAACTCTTGAGGGTCGAGGTCCTCGGTGGAGATAATTGCCCGCATAGCACCGACCGAACGGATGTGGCGGGTGATGGCCCTGGTATCGACCCCCTCCACGCCTATAATATTGTACTGCTTTAAGAAGTCCTCCAAACTACCCTGTGCCCGCCAATTGCTGTAGTGCCTGATGTACTCCCTCACCACAAACCCCTCCACGTGGGGCCGAGCGGACTCCACATCCTCGGGATTGGTGCCGTAGTTGCCGATAAGGGGGTAGGTCATGGTGACGATCTGCCCCTTGTAGGAGGGGTCGGTCAGGATCTCCTGATAGCCGGTCATGCTGGTGTTAAAGACGATCTCACCATACCGCTCCCCCCCGGCCCCGAAGGCCTTCCCCTCAAAGACCCGTCCGTCCTCCAGGGCGATGATGGCCTTTCGATCTTTGGCTGACATCGTTGTATCCTATTTGCTCAAAAAAAAACCCCTTACGGGGTCTTCTTTGACCTTACAAACCGTTCCTTTTCCAATCTTTCATCTGTTTATAAATATCATAGTATAAGCGTACGGTCAATCTTAAAATGGGAACGATAAAGAGTGGCGCACGACGAAATTGCTGTAAGCTGTCTTGTATAGTGTCGTGTAAGGTAATCACGGCATACAAATCCATCGTTAGCAAATTCCAGAACAAATTGACACGTTATTGTTGCTATGCTAGGGTTTTGCAAGAGGATCGCTTCGGCGTTGACGCTCCGCACCATGACCGTGTAAAGGAATTTTTTTAAAGATCGGGGTTGACCTTGGATAAAAAACACAACGTATCATTTAAGCACCGCTTTATCCTGGCCTTGATTCCCCTGTTGGTTGGCTTTACCCGCCTGATCGGCATGACCATGCGCATTACGCTCATTGATCCGCACCACACTTCACCCTATGGTAAACCAGCGAAGCCGCTTATATATGCCTTCTGGCACAACCAACAGCTCTTGGCCGCCTATTTTTTCCGCAATTTTGGAATCCGAGTGTTGGTTTCCCGATCCCGGGACGGGGATTATATTACCAGGGTTCTGGAATACTTCGGGTTCCGCACGGTCCGTTCTTCCACGAGCAGCGGCAAGGTCAATGCCCTGCGCGGCCTGGTCCGGGAATTAAAGGACGGCCATCATGTTGCCATAACGCCGGATGGTCCGCGTGGCCCAGTGTATCGGGCTCAGCCCGGGGTGGTGTTTTTAGGCGCGCTTTCCGGACATGCGGTAGTGCCTTTTGGGTGCGCGAGCTCGCGGGCCTGGCAATTGCGCAGCTGGGACCGATTTGAGATTCCCAAGCCCTTCAGCAAGGCAGTCATTGTCTATGACCGGGCGATCCCCATTCCGCGCAGGCTGACCGATGAACAGGCGCTGCAATTGAACGAGGAAATCGAGCGGCAGATGAATAACCTACGCGATGAGGCGCGGACGATACTTGGCTTATCAGGGGATTGATGAGCAGGCGAGTCCGTTATGTTTCCTGAACGGGGGAAGGGTAGGGGAAACAAGGTAACATAGTTAACAACCTTAAAAAGAAAGGCCGTAGAACACTCTCCGATCCTACGGCCTTTTATGATCACTAGATTAGTGTTTTTATACTATTCTTCTAAAAGAGAGTTTTCATTACTTATTGTTGCCGCCTCCGTGTCCACCTCCGTGACCGCCGCCTTGGCCTCCACCCTGACCTTGGCCGCCACCTTTACCACCGCCTTGACCTTGGCCACCGCCTTGGCCGCCACCCTTGCCGCCTTTGCTGCCATCGGCAGCTTTGTCGTGGCCGAGCGCAAGACCTTGCCCTGTACCCTGGCCGACGCCGTGTCCTACAAAAGACGAGTCAGATTTTGTATTGCGGGCAGTGGCTTCTTCCATCTCAGTCTCTTGAAATTTGTGGCCAAGTCCCAGAACCGAAGGATGGACTCCCAGGGTATGAGCGATTTGTCCCCAGCCCATACCTTCAGCACGCATCGCAGCGATATCTTCGACAGTAACACCCGTTTCTTCGGCCGCAAGTCCTTCAGCTTTTTCATTGGCCTCATCGTATGCCTTTTGGGCAGCTTCGATCGCCGCTTTGTCCCCAGATGCAATGGCTTCCTCTAGGGCCTTCTCGGCTTCGGCGAGGTTTTCAAGGGCCTCCCCCAATTCATCTGAGGGCCCTGTGGCAGCAGCCTCGGCAAGGTTTGCAGCATGTTGGGCCTGTGCAGGATTATTAAAGGCGGGTTCCTCTTCGTCTACTGTCGTATCATCACCTTCCTCGCCACCTTCTGTAGTACCCTCATCTTCGCCAGAAGTGCTCCCTACTGTTGTTGTATCATCGGTCCCCGATGTCTGGGCCCATGTTGATATGGGGCTTATACATAAGGCGACCATCAACACCAGTGCCGATGCAATACAAAGGATCAAGGATGCCTTTAGTTGTTTCATCATTATATTATCTCCTTTTTATTTGTTGTGAGGCCAATAAAACGTACTGATTCATTTAAAAGGAACGTTTTATCATTGGCCACTATTTTTTCCGCACAGGAGAACCAGCTTATTTTTATCCTCGCTGGATCAACGCTCGGATATTTCCTGGTGAGATATCCTTTAATGGTTTTTGCCCGAGCCAAGGCGCGTTTGTGGTTGTCTTTGAAATAGACCACCACGTGGACATACAGATTTGGGTTGTTTCCCAAGACATACCCTATTTGGTCCAGTGATGAGAGACAATCTGGTAAAAGGGTATCGGAAGCGCTAAAAGAAGGTCTTTTGATGACAATTCGCACAGGACCTATGGGGTGGATGCCATATGAAAAATCCCCCAGGTCGTTGAGATGCTCTGCTGCACGCACAGCCCATTTTCCTCTTTGATTCACCTTGAGATATTCCTTCCAGACAATGGTCTCCTCAGCAGTTTTTCCGAGATTCCTAAAGATTAAGCCGCGATTATACAAGGCATGAGGTAGGTTGGGATCCACAGCAAGGACTTTATCGTATTGAACAAGGGCTTTGTCCCACTCCCCCCTGTCCATGAAGTTATGTCCAAGGTATAAATTAGCTAGGATATGATCTGGTTCGAGGTCTATGGCCTGCGCATATTGATTTCTTTCTTCTATAAAGTCCTTGTGGGCCCAATGAGCTACACCGAGCCAGAAATGAAAATCAGCTTGATCAGGTGACAGTGCCACCGCCTTTTCGAGGTAGGGGAGCGCCTTTTCCGGTTGATTTGAGGCTAACAGTGATCGCCCCATATAAAAATGGGCCTCTGGAATCCGCATATCAGCGGTGTTCAAGGCCTGGCGAGAGGCATTGTCTCCGTTGAACCATACGGTGACAAAGAAAAGGACAAGGGCGCAACAGATTACAGAGGTAACAAGTTTCAATGGTGTAAAACGTACAGTCTGAGGTGTTAATGCGAGGCGGTAGAGCTTTCTCCATTGAGGGACCGTTTTGCGCGGTGGTAGTGAACTCATCACTCTTTCCTCAAGCCCCTGAGGAGGATCGGCATCCGGCACATTGCGGATCATACGGATTACATGATGAGACTTTTGTTCTTCTTGTATCAGTTTCTCATCGAAGGGTTTAAATATCTTTTTCATGATCACTCTCCAAATATATCTCACGGAGTTTGCTAAGCCCACGATAGATACGCATTTTTACTCCACTTACAGAAAGATTAAGGATTCTAGCGATAACTTTTACTGAGAAGTCTTCTTTATAACGGAGTATAAGGGCCTCTCTAAAATCCTCAGGAAGACGATTAAGCGCATCAAACAATGCTATTGTATTCCCTTGCTGTATCAAGCGACCCTCTTGAGTAGGGATTTCTCCATAGTTGTCTCCTAACTCCTTAAGAAGATTGTCATTGTGCTTTTTGTTTTTTCGTGCATAGTCACGCGCCAGATTTAGAGATAAGGTATAGAGCCAAACGAAAAACCTTTTCCCAGGATGAAACGTTTCGAGTCTCGTATATGCCTTCAAAAAGGCGTCTTGGGTAAGGTCAGCCGCATCAGTGGGGGAGTTGGCAAAGCGGTTCATGAGCGTGAACACCTGTTTATGGTACCTCCTGACCAGGACTGCAAAGGCATTTCTATCACCCTCTAACACCTTCGTGACAACTTGTTCATCATCAAGAGTACCCGCATTATTTTTATGAGATTTTGCTCGTTTATTACTTTTCATTTATATATACGTAAAAGGGAGGTATTTGGTCACAAGGTCCTCTTGAAAAAAAAGAGGGGGTTGTTGCATTGAGTAGCCAAAGGGCTCATATCTTTAAAGATTACGTATCGCTTCATCTTATTGGGCAGTGATAAAATTGATTGATTCATTTTCTTGATAAGTGGTTTTGTTGATTTTAATCCTTTCCGGAACATCAAACCAACTTACTTTAAGGCGTGACGATTCTATCTCGTTAAATTCCTTCAAGAGGTATTTCTTGATACTTTTGGCCCTGGCTTCGGCCAATTCTTTGTTTTTTTTCTGGTAGACTACGATATGGATGGATAGCTTGTTTTTATTTTTCAGTATATTGCCCAAGAAATCCAGGGACGGCCGAGAATCCTCAGATATCTTGGTAGTAAATGGCTCAAACTGAATTTTTTCCAAGGTGACCGTGCGAAGACCGATAAGATAATTTCGATACGAAAAATCACCAAGGGCATTCAGATGCACGACAGCCAGACGGGCCATGGCCCCTGCCGGGTAGGAGGCCAGATATATTTTCCACGCCGTTTTCTCCTCCGGCGTTCTTCCTAATTGTTTCATAATCAAGGCTCGATTATAGAGTGCTGAGGGGTTCTCTGGCCAGAGTGTAAGCGCCTTACTGTATGAGTTAAGAGCCTCCTTATATTTTCCCCGCTCAAGCTGGTTGTGACCCAGATAGGTGAGAGCTTGAACATGATTTTCGTCAAGTTTGAGGGCACTGAGATAACTCTCCCTTTCTAAGTCCTTGCTTTTATTGAAGCCATAAGCGACACCGAGCCAAAAATGATAATCCGCTTTTTTAGAAGAGAGTTCAACAGCCCGTTTTAAGTAATCAAGAGCCTCCTTTTCGTGATTTTCGGCCAATAGGAAGCGACCCAAGTAATAATGCGCCTCTCCATTATTCGGATGAAGGTGTACTTCTTGCCGGAATACTTCAATGCCTTTCTGATATTTTTTTTGATCGAGATAATACTGGCCTACGGTAATCTGTTTCACCGCATGGTACTGATCTTTCACGACCTGAACACAGCCTGTCAAAAGTAAGGCAATGACCGTAATACAGAACAATGACCGTAACCGCATGTCCTAAACCTCCATATTTGGATACCTAGCAATTTATATATATTAACTTATTTTCTACAAAATTAGAATCCCTTACCTACCAAAAATTTTGACACATATTGACACTTTTTGATTGTTGTGGTACGTTTTTTTAAGATTTTTAGTGATTTGTGATTATGTAATTTCATGTCGTTAGCGGAGAATCAAGTTTTCGATTAGACCCCCAAAGGGGGCCTATTTTCTGAAGAAGTTGTGTCATGCCTATTTATGAGTATCAGTGTGAGGATTGCGGGCGGCGTTCGACCTTCTTAGTCCTCAAGGCAGAGGGGTTTCGTCCGGTATGCAAAGAGTGCGGCGGGTCCAAGCTCACCAAACTCATCTCAAGGGTTTCTTTTTTGCGCTCGGACGAGGACCGGATGGAACGTCTGGCCGATCCCTCGCGCCTCGGTGATATCGATGAGAACGACCCCCACTCCATGGCCCGCTGGATGAAGCGGATGGGAAAGGAGCTGGGGGAGGATGTGGGGGAGGATTTCGACCAGATGGTGGAGGAGGCCATGGAGGAAGAAGGGGGAGGGGCGGGGGTTTCGGAAGATTCCCTATAGCCTCTTCATGGTCAACTGCAGGACCTTTCGCGTGTCCTTCCCGATCTTAAACCGCTCATCGATTCTCAATCCCCCCACCCAGCAGATATCATCACCTGAGATTACCAGCGGTATCTTCGCCCGTTGTGCGCGGGGGATCTTCAGGTCGATAAAGAACGCCTTGAGCTTCTTGTGGCCGTTCATCCCCAGGGGTATAAAGCTATCACCGGGCCGGAAGGACCGTACCCGGAGGGGGAAGGTCAGGTGATGGTAGTCGAGGTACGCTGTTTCGGGGTCCGGCCGGGGCGAGGTCCGTCTGTCGGACACAACCGCCTCTATTTCCCAATCGAATCCATTGAGCCTTGTTCTGCCTGGAATGGTGAGGTCAATGGCCTTCGCTAAACCCCTTGGTTCTTTCGTTTCCTGTCCCAGCATGAGCGTGTCGTAGACCCTCATCGCCCAATACCCTCCTGGCAGGGCGAGCCGCTTGCTCCCTCCGCCCCCCTGGATCAGGTCTTTGATGCCCTTGATATGGGGGTATTCGAGTACACCCCCTGAGGAGAGGCCAGCAAAGGCGTGCTGCAGGACCCTGGACTGCAGGGCCTGGGGCAAGCAGAGGAAATCCGAAATGGGGATGGAGCATTCTTCGTCTCCGATCACGAGCCTTTTCGTCACCTCATTGGTCAGCCCTTCGAGGTAGCCCTCGTCCTCACCCAGCATCTGGGCCAGGTGCAGGAGCCGTTCTTTTATAGCGGGATTATATCCCTGCAAGATGGGCAGGAGCTCATGGCGGATCCGATTCCGGAGATAGTCATTTTGGAAGTTGGTGCTATCCTGGACAAACTGAAACCCCTTGTGCCGAGCATAGTGCAGGAGCTCTTCATGCCATACCTCAATCAGGGGGCGGATGTACCTCCCCCGGACAGGGGGTATCCCCTTAAGCCCCCGTGTCCCCCCGCCCTTGATGATCCTCATCAGGACGGTCTCGGCCTGGTCATCCGCAGTCTGGCCGATAGCCACTTTATCCAGATTGTGCCCCTCAATGGCCTCCTCGAAGAAACGATACCGCAGCTCCCGGGCCGCCGCCTCGGGGGAGAGGGAGTGCTCCTCTCTATAGCGTGGGCAATCGACTTCTTTGTCAACGCAGGGTAAGGCGTATTGTTTGCTCAAGGCCTGAACAAACCGCTGGTCTCGTGTGGCCTCCTCCCCCCTCATCCCGTGGTTGAGGTGAAGTACAGTCAAGTCAATAGGGAGTTCCTCCCTCAAGCGCGCCAGCACATCCAAGAGGACGACCGAATCGACCCCTCCGGACACCGCTACCCCGATATGGTCGCGGGGCTCCAGCATGTGGTGGCAAGCAATGGTCCCCTTAATCCGGGAGAGGAGGGCGGGGACGGGGCTGTGGGGCATATCAGCCTGCCTCGGAGACCAGCCGCTTAAGTTCGTCCCCCTGGATGACCTCTTTCTCCAAGAGGATCTGCGCCACCTTATCGAGGACCTTTTTCTTTTTGGTGAGTATCTTTCTGGCGCGCTGGTGGGCCTCGTCCACGATTCGCTTGATCTCTGCGTCTATCGCGCGAGAGGTCTCCTCGCTGTACTCCGGGGAGGAAGAAAATGGCGCGGTCTGCAGATACAGGGGCTGACGATTCCTTTCAAAGGCCACCAGCCCCATGGCCTCGCTCATGCCGTATTCCTTCACCATACTGCGGGCGATGTCCGTTGCCTTGACCAGGTCGTTCTGCGCCCCGGTCGATACCTCATCGAAGGTCAATTCCTCCGCCACCCTCCCCCCGAGCAGGGTGGTGAGTCTATTGATGAGCTCGGACTTGGTCATGAGATAGCGATCTTCGGTAGGGCGTTGAAGGGTGTAGCCCAGGGCCGCGATCCCCCGTGGGATGATAGAGACCTTTTGAACGGGATCGGCGTTGGGGACGGAGAGGGCAACCAGGGCATGCCCCAGCTCATGATAGGCTACGATCCGACGCTCTTGTTTATTCATGACCCGGGTTTTCTTTTCCAGCCCCGCCACGATTCGCTCGATGGCCTCTTCCATCTCGGCCATTCGCACGGCCTTTTCACCCCGTCTGGCTGCCAGCAGTGCCGCCTCGTTGATGACGTTGGCCAGGTCGGCACCTACAAATCCGGGTGTCATCCCTGCCAGGGCCGCAAAATCCACGTCTTTGGCCAATTTGACCTCCTTGGCGTGGATCTCGAGGATGGCCTGCCTCCCTTTGATGTCCGGTCGATCCACTAGGACGTGGCGATCAAACCGACCAGGCCTCAGCAGGGCAGGGTCCAAGATCTCCGGGCGGTTGGTGGCGGCCATGAGGATGACCCCCTTCTTGGTGTCGAAGCCGTCCATTTCGACCAACAGCTGGTTCAAGGTCTGCTCACGCTCGTCGTGTCCCCCCACGGGGTTGATTCCTCTGGCCTTGCCGAGGGCGTCCAATTCATCGACGAAGATGATGCAGGGGGCCTTCTCCAGGGCGCGGGCGAAGAGGTCCCGCACCCTCGCCGCCCCCACACCAACGAACATCTCCACAAACTCCGATCCGCTGATGCTGAAGAAGGGGACCTTGGACTCCCCGGCCACGGCCTTGGCCAAGAGGGTCTTGCCGCACCCTGGAGGCCCGACCAACAAGACCCCTTTGGGGAGTTTTCCGCCCAGCTGGGTGAATTTCTTTGGATTTCTCAGGAACTCGACGACCTCCTTGAGTTCCTCTGTGGCTTCATCCACACCGGCCACATCGTCAAAGGTGACATCCAGTTGATCCTCGGGGAGGATCTTGGCCTTGGAACGCCCGACGGACATGAACTCAGGCCCCCTCCCCACCCTGCGCATGAAAAAGATCCAGATCCCCACGATGAGGAGCAAGGGCAAAACCCACGCAATGAGGCTGTTGAGCAGGGTGTTCTCGCGCTTGCCGGAAAAGGTGACCCCGTGCTGACGCAGATCTGCGATCAATTGAGGATCTTCGACGCGTATGGTTACAAAGGCCTTTTCCTCCTCCCCCTTGTCGCCGGCCATGAGGGCCTTTCCCGTGATCCGCTCCTTCTCTATGGTCACCTCTTTGATACGATCTTCGGCCAGGAGATCCTTGAATTCGCTGTAGTCGATCTTGATTTCACGAGGTATTGTGATAAGACTGTTTAGCAGGAACGCGACACACAGGGCGAGCAGGAGGTACCCGATAGGAAAGCGCAACTTCTTCTTTGTTTGTTTCATTTCATCGTCCTTTAAGACCTCTCGTGGTTATACACACGACAATGCGTATCATGGGTACATTTCCCGGAGGGTGATTTATATAAAATATAATGAAAACCGTTGTTCGTCAACATATCTTCCGGGCAGCGGTTGTGCAGGCGAGTGAATTGGGCTAATATGGAATGAAATGAAAGGAATGCTGTATATAGTCATCTATTGCGCCCTCTTTTTGCTTTCCCTTGGGGCTGTAACGTTTGGCCTCGTGATGTTAAAGATTGCTTATGATCTTCACCATCCAATGGAATTTTTCGCTGTTTTTTTCGCTGCCTCTTTGCTTATACTCATCGGGGTTGCCTTGGCCCTCGGTTTCGGTATAAGGGCAGTACAACGATTCAACAAAAAAAGTTAAAAATAAGTTAAAATACCCCTTGAAATTATGGTAAAGACCAGGTATAACTTAAAAGGGTTGCTTGTCTTAAAATCTTAGAAGGGAGGATAAGAGCTTATGAAGAAAACATTACTCAAAAAGGTCGGCATTGGTTTTTCTGCTCTTTTTTTGATCGCGGCTCTCGGCATAGGCGGCGTAGGCTGCGCTTATGACGAGGAGCTTAAGGCGCAACGTGAGGCCGCGGAGGCAGCTGCAAAAAGAGCCGAGGATGCTGCCGCAAAGGCTGAAGCCGCTGCTGCAAAATGTGAAAAGGCTTTTGAACAGGGGTTGCGGAAGTAATTCTCAGTATTTCCCTAATGGGAGGGCGGTGGCCTTTCGGTTACCGCCCTTATTTTTTCCGCGTAATATCTATGGGAATTCCTTTGTGTTCTTCCAGGGCCTGGACGAGGAGATCGAGATCTACCTCTTCCCAGATCTGATAGATAAAGAGTTTCCGTGCGGTGTAAATAAGGAGATCGGAGACCTTGTTGTAGAGATCAGGATGGACCTCGACGAAGATTCGTCCTTCTTGAAAGCCGATTTTGACCGGTTCGTAGATGATTTCTACAGGGGTACCGACATTCACCAAAGAAAAGAGATCCTCTATGTCCTCCGGATAGAGTCGGATGCAGCCATGGCTTACCAATCTCCCAACCCCCCACGGGGAGTTAGTTCCATGAATGCCATAATCAGGGTTAGAAAGCCGGAGCCGATATTCCCCCAGGGGATTATCGGGCCCGGGAGGAATTGAGGTGCGTCCGTATTTTTCCTGCAAGGAAGAAGGGATATTCCAGGTGGGATCTTTGGTCTTTTCGATTACCGAAAAACTCCCAAAGGGAGTGGGTGAATCAAGGACCCCGAGACCAATGGGATAGGTTTTTACCATCTTGATATCATTAAGAAAGTAGTAAAGCCTTAGCTCAGGGATGTTGATAATGATACCCTTCGCATCTTTATTGATGTCAGGGAGTATCCACGTGGTGGGAGTAGTTATCTTTTCCCCTGCGGGAGGCAGCCAAGCATCAATGTTCGGGTGTAAGAGTATCATGTCCAAATATCCCAGATCAAAATTTCTAGCGATGTCCAAAAGGGTTTCTTTGTCGGCAATGAGATGTTCCGTAAAGGTGCCGATCACGGTATGTGCTGAGGGATCTATGCCAACTTGTTGGTCGGGATACCGATACTGATATGCCCCCTTAGCAAAGAGTATTCCCGGGACCATCAACACGAGAGGCAAGAGTATCAGCAGTGCATAGATCTTTTTCGTCATATTATTTTGCACTCCTCATGACTTGACTAGTCATTATTTTCTCCGATATTTTCATTATTGTATTCCTCATGATTTCCTTCTTGCTCTTGCATTGCTTGCGGTATCTTCTCTTTGCTAAAAAACTCAACGGCCAAAATTCGGATGGTTTGTTGAAAGCGTGCCTTTTTTTCTTCCGTGGTTATCGCACCGGATAATTTTTCCAGTAAGAGTTCTATCTTGTCTTCGGCGAGAGTTTCCCCTGCCTCTTCTATATCCTTAAGGGCATCTTCTAAGAGTACGCGGGCTAACGGTCCTACCGCCAAACTAAACTCTTCTTCAACGCGGGATAAGAAATCCTTGCCAAGGATGGTGGCGGTTGTTCCTGCGTAAGAAGTACCTTCTCCGACGAGGCCCGCCTTTCGAAATCGCTGAATCGCTTTGATCAAATCAAGCGGGGGGAGGTACAGCTCATCAGATATCTCCCGCAACGACCTTCTACCATTTATTCTGGCCAAGATATCCCATTCTTCTTTTTTTACCCTTATTGTACCCCTTGCTTGGGGCAGCAAACAGAATATGTCCTTAAGATTCAGGGGGTTGCTCTCGTTTATAAGCCTCCACTCGCGCCTTCGTTTCGCAAGCAGCGAGAAGAGTCGGGAGGTCTCCATCTCAACGGTTTTTTGGCCAGAGGTTTGCTTGGGGGTAAAATTGTATGTACCACTGTCCCACGAGTGTATGAAGAGAACGGCCTGGAGCCCCGCACATTTGTCGAACTGAGCATGTGTAATCATTCCGTCAACAAGGTATACCTCTCCCTCCCCCCCTTCCTCATTACGTATGAGAAGTTTTCCCGTTCTCTTCTGTGAACAGAGAAAACTAAGGGCATTGGTTAAGTCAGTAGTTTCCTTTTTTTCTTCCCTTTGTTCCACCATATTTACTATAGATTTTTTGCTCTCTCTCGAATACGTATTGACAGTAAAGGCTGACAGAGGACGTGCACGATTGTCCTCCAAGACCGTAATATAGAAAATTTAAAGGAAGTACACAAGAAAGTCAACATTGCCTCTTCTGATAGAGGATTTTTTTGTAAGCGCGTGGTTGCGGGAGCAGGCATGTTTCAGCTAAAGCATGTACAGGGGATCCACATCCACCTCTATCTTTATCCCCTTGAGGTTTCGTCCTTTTTGTGCCAAGGAACGGTTGAGGCGTTGCAGATGGGAGATTTTTTCTCCTTTGAAGAGAAGTTGCCATCGGTATCTCCCTTTGATCTGATAGAGGGGGGCGGGGCTTGGTCCCAGCATCTCAACCGCACCTTTGTGGGTCTTCAGCAACGCTTCCCCTTTTTTTGCCAGCGTCCGTATGCCTTGCTCTGCATCGCGCGATGACCTTGATGTGACTCGTATGTTGACCATCCTGGTAAACGGTGGATAATGAAGGATTTTGCGTGATTGCGTTTCTTCTTGATAGAAGCCCCAAAAGTCATGATCCTTGGCTCTTTGGATGACGTAGTTTTCAGGGAGGAACGTCTGTATGATAACCCTCCCTGGGCATGGCCCTCTGCCTGCCCTCCCTGCAGCTTGACTCAGCAGTTGAAAGCACCTCTCAGCTGCACGGAGGTCGGGGAGGTTCATGGCAGCATCGGCTGCAATGATTCCTACCAACGTGATTCCGGGGAAATCATGTCCTTTTACGATCATCTGAGTTCCCACGAGGATCTCGATTTCCCTTTTTTCTAAGGCCTGTAACAACTTTGCGTGCGCACCCCGTTTGGTCATAACGTCGCTATCCATGCGCGCAACCCGGGCTTGGGGAAATAATTTCTGTACCTCCTTTTCAACCTTTTCTGTACCGAATCCAAGTAATTGTATCTTTCCTCCTCCACAGTGGGGACACAGTTGCAGGGCGGGGAGGTGATAGCCGCAGTAGTGGCAGAGAAGAATGTTTCGGCTGGCATGGAAGGTGAGTGCAACACTGCAATGGGGACAGGTGAAGGAGGAACCGCACTCTGTGCAGATGGCCGAGTGGGAGAAACCCCTGCGGTTTAAAAAAAGGAGGCTTTGCCCCCCCTCTTTCAAGTTTTGGGCCACAGCCTCCTGAAGCAGCGGGGACAAGAAGGTACGTTTTTCTCTTCTGAGGTCTACGATATCTACCTGAGGTAGGGTTCCTCCGCCCGCCCTGTGTGGTAATTGCAGGATTTGGTACTTCCCCTGCTGGGCGTTGTACACTGATTCGAGGGAAGGGGTGGCGGATCCGAGTATTACTACTGCTCCTTCTCTCTGGGCCCGCACCACGGCCACGTCGCGGGCATTGTATCGTACCCCCTCTTCCTGTTTTAATGAGGTGTCATGTTCTTCATCCACGATAATCAGCCCCAGGTTTGGACAGGGTGAGAAGACGGCGGAACGGGCGCCGATGATCACTTGGATCTGCCCTTTAGCGACCTTCCTCCATTGATCGTATCGCTCCCCAGGTGTCAGGCCACTGTGGAGCAGGGCCATCTCTACGGTCAACCTTTTCTGAAAACGCCCCACCAACTGAGGAGTGAGGGAGATTTCGGGGACGAGGATCAGGGCTTTTTTGCTCAAAGCAAGGGCTTGTTGTACCGCCCTGAGATAGATTTCTGTTTTTCCGCTACCGGTTACACCATGGAGAAGGAAGGGGTGGAACGTATGTTTGTTGAGGGCCTTGCTTATATGTTCCATGGCCGTTTGTTGTTCTTCCGTCAGTGATAGAAGGCTCTCTTCTCTTTCTACCGTTTCCACTACTGGTTTTCGATAGACCTCTTCTTCTGTAACCACCACCATTCCTCTTTGTATTAATTTTTTGAGAATCGTGGAGGCATTCCTCCATTGCTTGCGGAGTTCCGTGAGGGGTTTTTTTCTGTTATTATCGAGCCAGGAGATGATCTCCCGTTCTTTCGGTGAGAAAGACGCGCTTGAGGAAATAGGAGGTATGATTTCTGCGAAGGCCACCTTTTTTGCTTTGGTCTTGCCCCGTCTGATTTTTGTTTCCATAGAGATCAGCCCTTTTTGCTGGAGGGAGAAGAACAAGGAACGAGAAGGGTGTTTTTTAAGCAGTTTGTTCAAGGGGTTTCCTTTACAGGGGTTTATGTCCTGTAGTATGTCAACCGAGGTTGATCTGAGTGTGTGGCGTGCTGTTGTCGCCTTTTTTCCCTCTGAGGTCAGGGATACGTGATAGTAGCTTTCCCAGTTTATACCGGGTGGAAGGGCCGTCTTGATAACCTGCCCCAACGGTGCAAGGTAGTACGTAGCGACCCATCGAAATAAATCGAGCATACTTTTAGTGAAAAGAGGCGTTTCATCGAGGCAGTCGATGATTTCCTTAAGATCTTTCTCCATGACACCGGAGGGGAGACGAGCGGATATTTCCAGCATATAGCCTGTGACCTTACGGTTGCCTAATGGTACGAGGACCCGCTTGCCGACCTCGCAGATCAATCGCAGCTCTGGGGGTATGGCATAGTGAAAGGTTTTATCGAGAGGAAGGGCAATGCCGACCTCTCCGTACCATCTCCCTGTATCCTTTTCCTCCAGTGACATCCCTCATGAGGTTAGCATCTCACCAGGGGTGTGTAAAGGACGCAAAATGAGGGCCTCATATGCTTTTTATCCCTTACCGTTACTCTTTAGGGGTTGTAATCTTTAGTCAGATTGGTTATAATTCATCATCAAAATACGATTAGAGGGGATTTGGGCGGCACGAAGGGGTACTAATCTAAAGAGAAAGGAGGGATAGAATGGCCGAGAGGGATGACCTCGAGAGGATGCTCAAGAAGCTCAAAAAGGATTTCCAGAGAAACATTCAACCCGTATTAAAGAAGCACTCCTATTTTGTCAGCAAGGGGGAACGAACAAGGTTGAAGAAGGCCAAGGCCATCCGCAGGATGAGAAGGAGAGAACGTCAATATTCGCGTGCCGCCTGATTACCTCTCCTCCCACCGTTGCTTCCGCGTTACCACTTTCCTATCTTATTTATCCAAATATACTTTTTAGAAGAGCTGAAAGATTGGTAGCACAAAACCGCCCACTGGTAAATCCCTTGATAAGGGATATAGGGATAGCATTGGCGCATCGGGTTTCCTCTTGATCGTTTCTTCTTTGGCTGCGCCAATGCTTTACAGAGGCCAGGTCATTCTTCCTTAAACTACAAAAACCAAGGATGCTCAATTTCATTTTCGCTTGATTCTCTAAGGGTTATTTGCTACGGTATGCTGTACATGAATAAAGTGAGGCAATAAAAATGATTGATGCTGTGAAGAGTCTCTTTTCCACCGATCTGGCCATCGACCTTGGTACAGCCAATACTCTGGTATATGTCAAAGGCAAAGGAGTCGTGTCCAATGAACCGTCGGTCGTAGCAGTCTATCGTGATCCTCGGGGAAACCAAAAGATCCTTGCCATTGGAGAAGAAGCCAAAGATATGCTGGGAAGGACACCGGGAAACATCATCCCTATACGCCCGATGAAAGACGGTGTCATCGCCGATTTTGAAGTAACGGAACAGATGCTCCGCCATTTTATCTTCAAGGCCCACAATCGTAAGACCTTTGTCCGTCCTCGTGTTGTTGTTTGTGTCCCGTCGGGGATTACCCCCGTGGAACGAAGGGCGGTGAAAGAATCGGCAGAGTCTGCCGGTGCCAGGGAGGTCTATTTGATTGAAGAACCCATGGCTGCGGCCATCGGAGCGGGGCTGCCTATCACCGAGGCGTCGGGTAATATGATCGTGGACATTGGGGGGGGGACGACGGAGGTTGCGGTGATCTCCATGGGGGGTATTGTCACCAGTAATTCCATCCGTGTGGCCGGGGACAAAATGGATGATGCCATCATCCAATATGTCAAGAGGAGGTATAACCTCTTTATTGGAGAGAGGACTGCCGAACAGGTGAAAATCAACTTGGGCAATGCCTTTCCCGCCGAAGGGAACGCAGACACTCTGGAGATCAAGGGGAGAGATTTGGTTTCGGGTATCCCTAAGATATTGGAGATGACCGCTGGTGAAGTAAAAGAGGCCCTGACTGAACCCCTTAATAACATCGTAGACGTCGTGAGAATCACGCTAGAAAGGACCCCGCCGGAACTGGCCTCAGATATTGTCGACAAGGGGATAGTGATGACCGGAGGAGGAGCTTTGTTAAAAAATATCGATGTTATGCTGCGCAATGCCATTAATCTTCCCATAACCATTGTAGATGATCCCCTCTCAACGGTGGTTATGGGATCAGGTAAACTCTTGGACGATAAAGATCTCCTGCGGGAGGTGGCGCTCAGTTATTAATATGGTGGATCTTAAGAGACGCCGTGGCACCCTCATTATTATTTTTCTGGTCTTATTCGCAGTCGTTCTCATCTCCCTTCAGATCAGTGGTCGCTATGAAGGAGATGCGCCCCATAATGTCGGCTTAAAAATTTTTGCTCCGTGGCAACGAGCTTTTCATTGGGTCGTCGATTCCATACGCACTGTTTTTCGAAACCATGTTTTCTTGGTCAACCTTAAAGAAGAAAATCGTCAGTTACAGGAAGAAGTTCGCCGCCTGAAGCGGGAGAATAGTGAGTTGAAGGAGTCCGCTCAAGCCGCCGAGCGGCTGCGCCGTCTCCTTCTCTTAAAAGAACGGGTTACCGCACCCATAATTTCTGCCGAAGTCATCGCCTTCTCGCCTTCAGTATGGTTCAGGACTATCGTGATAAATAAAGGAAGCCGTGACGGTGTGAAAAAAGGTATGCCCGTTGTAATGTGGGAGGGGGTAGTAGGGAGGGTGATACGAACCTCTTCAAGTACCTCCATCGTTTTGCTTATTATTGATCGAAACTCTTCGATGGACGTCTTAGTTCAACGTACCAGGGCGAGAGGGATTATGGATGGCGAAGGAGGGGCCCGATGTTACCTGCGTTATGCCCCACGGACGGAGGATATACAGGTCGGCGATCACCTCATTACCTCCAGCCTCGGAGAAATTTTCCCTAAAGGACTCTCTGTGGGCGAGGTAGTGATGGTCGAGAAAAAGGAATATGGTCTCTTTCAAACGGTAGAGATCAGGCCCAGCGTTGATTTTTTTCGTTTAGAGGAGGTTATGGTGATTTTAACCCCAGCGCGGAAAAGGGAAGGCTAAAGATCTTGGTCAAGACTCTTGTCCTTCTTGTTATTGGGATACTTTGGTTGATTCTGGCGACGACACTCATGGGTTTTTCCCCCACCTATCTTCCTACGCCGGATGTCGTCCTCATTGTGGTAATCATATTTAGTTTTCAGTACTCCTTTTCTCTGGGAGGTGCTCTCTCTTTTTTGCTTGGACTTCTGCAAGATATATTGTCGGGGGGTATTATCGGCCTCAATGCCTTGTCTAAGACGGTTATCTTTTCACTCACCAAAACGATAGCGAGAAGATTTTATTTTTCCAATGTGGTCTCCAAAATAGCAATAGTATTTCTTGCCGGAATTTTTGATTTTCTGCTAGCGGCCAGTATCTTGTTCATTGGAGGAAAGATCCATAGTACCGTTGCCGTCCTTGCACGTCAGCTTTTCTTGCAGATATTTTTTACCGGACTTTTCTCACCGTTGGTTTTTCTAATAACTCCTGCGATATCAGATCTCGGCGAGAGGGGATCGGAGGAAGGGTTCCGCTATGGGCATAAAAAGGCGAGAACCAGAGGAATTTAGGTCGAGACATCGGTATTTTGTCTTGGCCGTTATGGTTTTTTTTCTCATCTTTTTTGTGCGACTCTGGTATCTTCAGATCGTCAAGGAGCAGGAGCTTCGGTTTCTCTCTGAAAACAACAGGATACGATTGATAAAGATTCCCGCCGTTCGAGGGATGATCATGGATCGCAAGGGAAGGGTTTTGGCTGAGAATCGACCCGCCTTTGACGTTATGGTAACGCCTGAAGACGTAGATGACTTAAAGGGGTTAACCCAAACACTTTCTCTTTTACTCAATCTTCCCCCTGATGATATTGAGAACACAATCAAACATCGTGATTCCCCCCCCTTTCAACCGGTAGCGATTAAGAAGGATGTTTCGTGGGATGAGATGAGCTTGATCAAGACCCATCAATTTGATTTGCCGGCGGTGGAGATTCAAGTTAATCCCGTCAGGACGTACCCCTATGGAAAGGTAGCGGCCCACGTGTTGGGTTACGGGGGGGAAATCAACAAAGAGGAGTTGAAGAGGACAAAAGGCTACGAGATGGGTGATTGGGTGGGGAAATATGGGGTTGAGCTGATGTGGGAGAGGCACTTACGCGGGATCGATGGTGGCAGACAGGTTGAGGTCGATGCGGTCGGAAAGGAGTTTCGGGTCCTTAAGGAAGTCCCCCCCGTTGCCGGACACAATCTTTACTTGACAATCGATTTGGATCTGCAGCGATATGGTGAAGAGCTCTTAGGTAAAAGGGCAGGAGTCATTATCGCTATGGAGCCATTGACGGGTGAGATCCTCGCCTTTTGCAGCAGCCCCTCTTTCCATCCGGCCTCCTTTGCGGAGGGGATATCGGTACAAGAGTGGGAAGAACTGATTTCCAACCCTTTACATCCTCTGCAAAACAGGGGTATCCAGGGGCTATATCCTCCCGGTTCTGTCTTCAAGATAGTGACGGCGACAGCGGGTCTTGAAGAAGGGGTTATAAAGCCCGGCACCCGCTTTAATTGTACCGGCATCTATTATGTGGGACGGCGGGGGTTTCAGTGTTGGCGCTCTGGAGGGCATGGGGCGATACAGTTCTATCGGGCGGTGGTGGAATCGTGTGACGTCTATTTTTATAATGTGGGTGAAAGGCTCGGCGTCAAGCGGCTGAGCGATTACGCAAAGGGTTTCGGCATGGGAAGACCTACCGGGGTTGACCTCCCCGGGGAAAAGGAAGGGTTAGTTCCTACCGAAGCATGGAAGCAAAAACGGGGGAGTGGGCCATGGTATGCAGGTGATACCGTTTCGATGGCCATCGGTCAGAGTTATCTTTTGGTAACTCCGCTCCAGTTACTCAACCTTATTAGCGCCATCGCCAACGGCGGGTTCCTTCTCAAACCCCAAATTGCAACACGGGTAGAGGATCTTGAGAAAAAGGTGCTCGAAGAGTATCCTACCCAGGAGATCGGGAAAATTCCTATCTCTCCCCAGAACTTGGGAGAGCTCAGGGAGGCCTTGGCAGGGGTAATAAAAGAGGATTCCGGGACGGGGAGGGCTGCTCGCATTGACGGGATGGAGGTAGCCGGCAAAACGGGGACAGCACAGGTGGTTCGACTCAAAGGGGGTGAGCGGACGAGAGCGGAAGATATGCCCTACGCATTACGGGACCATGCCTGGTTTGTGGCCTATGTCCCCGCCCACACCCCCATTGCGGTGGTGGTTTTGGTTGAGCATGGGGGGCACGGGGGGGCTGCTGCCGTTCCTCTGGCCCGTGAGATGATCAAGAAGTATCTTTCTCTCAGGCAAGGTGAGGAATGATCGATAAGAGATTATGGGAGCAACTGGATGGCAGGCTGATAATCTTGATCCTTGTCCTCATGGTTATCGGGATCATCAACCTTTATAGTGCCACCGTTACTATGCCAGGTGAGGGACTCCAGTTTTATCAACGGCAACTCTTGTGGTTCGGGATAGGGATATTTCTCAGTTTGGCGGTTTTTTTGTTCGATTACCGCTATTACGAAGATTTTACCTATCCCATTTATTTGGTGATCCTTGTGGTGGTGCTTTGTGTGCTCATCTACGGTTTGGTGGTAGGGGGTGGACAGCGATGGATCAAGCTAGGCTTTTTCTACTTTCAGCCCTCGGAGTTGATGAAGATCGCCCTTATCCTCGCCCTTGCTCGCTATTTTGCGCAGCACGAAAAGAAAGATGGATACCGGTTGAGGGATCTTTTTGTTCCGGCGATTATCACTCTAGTGCCCGCCCTGCTGATAGTAAAGCAGCCGGATTTAGGCACGGCTATGGTCTTAATCCTAATTTTTTTCTCCATTGTTCTATTTGTTAAGATCCGCTTCCAATCTCTTTTTATCTTAGGAATGACGATTATGCTCGCCACCCCCTTTTTTTGGCTTGCCCTCAAGGATTATCAACGCACGAGGATACACACCCTTCTCAACCCCTCTTTGGATCCCTTAGGGACGGGCTATCACATCATCCAGTCTAAGATCGCCATCGGATCTGGAGGGATATGGGGAAAGGGATTTCTTCAGGGCACCCAGTGCAAGCTCCATTTTCTTCCCGAACACCATACGGATTTTATCTTTGCCGTACTGGGGGAAGAGTGGGGATTTATCGGCTGTGGGGCGGTATTGACCCTCTATTTGCTCCTGATACTGTGGGGTATCACCAAGGGTGTGCGGACGCAGGATAGGTTTGGGGCCATCGTCGCCTTTGGGGTGACGGCGATGATATTTTGGCACGTGGTAATCAATGTCGGTATGGTCTTGGGGATAATGCCCGTGGTCGGCCTGCCGCTTCCCTTCCTCAGCTATGGTGGGTCCTCAGCCGTCGTCATGTTGATAGGGATAGGACTTCTGCTCAACGTCAGGGCTAGGCGGTATATCTTTTAACAGCTAAGCTAAGGTTTGCGGTTTACCATTTCACATTCAGTGCCTAGTTGGACGCTTATTTCTGATGTCTTGTTATTCACCTCACCTTGTTCCAACTCGCGTAACACCATCTAAGGATAGGGATGCTGATTAAAGCGAACGGCAGAATGGCAAGCTCAATCCACCACATGGAGATTGTTCCAATCTTTCCCGAAATATGTGCTGCACCGGCCACGCCGTCGAGTAATGTGAAAATCAAGAAACCCCAAAAAACCATCATTGTTTTTCGATTTCTAGCGCCTAACAACACCAATGCCCGCGAAGAGGCATGACACAATATTACGCTAATTCTCTCAGCTGGGCCAACAAGCCAAAAGAGTGGAGTTACCGCCGCAACCTTATTGATTCCCTCATGGATCTTTTCAGTTCCCGGAATGCCGGCGAGTACAGCAAGAATGCCAGTGAGACTAGCGATTCCTAACAGCATGGCCTCGAAAGCGCCAACACCAATGCCGATGCCGATCGCCCTGTTTGCGTCACGTCCGATTTGATGCCAGATGAGAACAGCCAGGAGTGTCAGGCCGATCTCAAAAAAACTGGACTGAAAGCCTATAAATAACCCTCCGCCGAGAATGAGTAGAGGATACGATAGGATTTCCGACATAAAAACGATTGCTGCCTTGTTTGTGAGCAGGGCACAGGCCGCCTTCAAGGCTACCGCGATGGTCCACAAGCCGGCACCCAGCCAGAACCATCTGAATTGAAGTTTCGAGACACGACGCCAGTAGATAACGGCCGCACTAGCAACAATCATCATGCCGACAGCAGGAATAATGGAAATCGTTACATTGTTCATTTCTGCTCCTACATTGCCTTGAGTCGCTCCTGCTCGCCAATTTTGCAAAGCGTCCCGTTCTATTTTCTATAAAAACTGAATAGCGGGATATCACAGTGCGACGAAGCGCTTTAAATCATCTCCCATCGGGGGAGAGGAACCCTCGATTTTTTATGTTCTCAGTAACTCAGAAGGGTATGTCGTCATCTTGTTGGCTGGGCTCGGGAGGTCCTTCATCGGGCTCGCCCCCCGTCCCTCTGGCTTGATCCCCCAATTGTCCCAGCATCACGACGTTGTTGGCCACGACCTCCGTTGTCCACCGTTTGTTTCCCTCTTTGTCCTCCCAGGAGCGGGACTGCAATCGTCCTTCCACATAGACCTGTTTTCCTTTGTTCAGATATTCTGCACAGATCTCCGCCAATTTGCCAAAGGCAACGATTCGATGCCATTCAGTTCTGGTCTCTTTCCCCCCCTCCTTATTGGTCCAATTCTCGCTGGTGGCGATCCGAAAGTTGGCAACGGCAGTCCCAGTGTTGGAGTACCTGACCTCAGGATCGGCCCCTAAATTTCCCACCAATATTACTTTGTTTACCCCCCGCATCTGTTGCTCCTTCCTTTTGTTTGTAATGTACCAACGCTATCATAGAACGTCGATGCGTGCAACTCCGAATGAAAGTGCTGCCCAAGACAGTTGACTTTGCCCCTGTGGTCATCTAAACTACTTCCAATGCGAAAGGTGTCTTGCAAATATCTGACGTGTTTACTTCTCTTTATTTCCTTCTCACTCTTCCATTGTGCTCCACAACTCCAACTCGTTGAAGGGGGAAGATATAGCGATCCCAAGGGTTATTTTGATTTTACACTTCCCGAGGATGGTTGGGAGCTGTTGTCGTGGAAGGATGTTGATTTCGCCCTGTGGGTCCCGAAAAACGGGGCTACGATCGTGATAACTGTGACCCCCTTACAAGAGGATGTGGATGCGACTACGCTTACCCGTCACCTCCTCATCGCCTTTGAGCGTAAACATATCATTTCCCAGGGGGCTGATAAGGTTGATGGAAGAGAGGCCGTAAAGACTGTGTTGGACGGATGGGTTGAGGGGGCCGAGGTTATGGCTGAGGTCTATGTGGTAAAGGGGGAAGGGGTGGTTTATGATATCATTTTTTGGGCGCCTCGTGACGCATTTCCCCGCACGGTGGAGGCATTTCACCACGTGCTCGCCGGAGTAAATCTTTACTAACTAGTAAGGAGCAGTTCATGAGGCTGTTTTATCTCATCCAACAGCGCATACTATCAGCCTTTACATATGTGGGGGGGGCTGCGCGACTCCTTGGTGAGGCGATTTACTATGGGGTCAGGCCGCCCTATCAACTGAATCTTATCCTTCAAGAGGTAGAATCTATCGGGATACGTTCCCTGACCGTGGTCAACGTCATCGCCCTTTTTACCGGCATGGTTCTGGCCTTGCAGACCGCCTATGCCTTGGGCCGTTTCGGGGCCAAGGGGTTCATTGGGGTAGTAGTAGCCATATCCCTGGTCAGAGAGATAGGGCCGGTCTTTACCGGAATTATGGTAGGTGGGAGGGTTGGTTCGGGAATCGCCGCTGAGATCGGCTCCATGAAGGTGACCGAACAGATCGATGCCATTCGCGTCATGGGATCAAATCCCGTAAAACGGTTGGTGGTCCCCAAGCTGATCGCGGCAGTAGTGTCCCTCCCTCTGCTCACCATTGTTGCCGATATCTTAGGTATTGTGGGTGGGCTCCTTATCAGCGTTATGGAAATAAAGGTAAATGCTTATTACTACTTTACCAGCATCTTAGAAAACCTATCCCTGCACGACGTGGCTAGCGGAATCGGAAAGACCTTTTTTTTCGGTCTCATCATCGCGGTTATCGGTTGCTATCAAGGTATGATCACCAAAGGGGGGACTGTGGGTGTTGGACGTTCTACCACGAATACCGTGGTAGTGGTTTCTATCTTGATATTGGTGACCGACTTCTTTTTGACCAAGCTCTTTCTGATACTGTGAAGTGATGAGCATGAAACGGACGATTATTGAAATTAAATCCCTTTACAAGTCCTACGCAGATCTCCAGGTCCTTCAGGGGTTGGATCTGGGGATAAAACAAGGGGAGACCATCACCATCTTAGGAGGGAGCGGTACCGGCAAGAGCGTTCTGCTGAAACTTATTGCCGGTCTGGAAAAACCCGATCAGGGTGTCATTAAAATTGGCACGAGAGATATCGTTCCACTTACGGAACAGGAGCTTATTCCCATCAGGAGAAAGATAGGCATGCTCTTTCAAGGGGCCGCCCTCTTTGATTCCCTTAGCGCCGGTGAGAATGTGGCGTATCCCATCAGAGAACACTTTCGTCTCACCGAGCAAGCAATTCAAAGGACCGTACGGGAGAAATTGAGCCTGGTAGGGCTGGATGGGATAGAGGATAAGATGCCGGCAGAGCTGAGCGGGGGGATGAAAAAACGGGTAGGCCTGGCCAGGGCCATTGCCATCGACCCCGAAATAATCCTGTACGATGAACCTACGACCGGCCTTGATCCGGCCAATACGCAGAGAATAAACCAGCTCATTGTTGAACTCCAGAAGATCTTAAAGGTTACGTCTATCGTAGTCACCCATGATCTTGACAGCGCTTATACGGTAACGGATCGCTTGGCCCTCTTGCATAAAGGGCGGATCGCCATGGTGGGCACTAAGGAGGAATTTAAGGCTTCTGCGATCCAAGAGGTGCAAGACTTTATTGCCAAAAAGATCGTGGATTAAAGCAGCTAAGGAGGGAAGAAATGAAACCGACCAAATTCACTGAGGTAAAGGTAGGATTTTTTGTGGTGGCAATCCTGTTTTTGTTCGGCGCCGGTATATTCGCCATCGGGAGCCACCAGGAGTATTTTCAAAGGCAATATACGCTATGGGCCTCCTTTTCCAACGTCAGTGGATTGATGGTAGGCGCCCCGGTGAGATTGGCCGGTTTGACGGTAGGGAGGGTAAATGCCGTCCTCTTTCCCGAAGATCCCCAAGCCAGGATTGTCAGGGTGGAATTAAAGGTCAACAAAGGCGTTCAAAAGCGAATTCGGGAAGACTCCATCGCGAGCATTCAGACCATGGGGCTTTTGGGGGACAAGTATGTAGAGATCTCATTAGGGTCACCGGGGCATGAAGTCTTGGAGGATGAGGCCCGCATCAATACTGTTGACCCCATCGATCTCATGGAATACGCGACAAAACTTGAAGAGGCCATAGACGCCATCAATGTTATTTTGATTGATGTTAAGGAAATCAGTGGCCAGATCAGAGGTGGAGAGGGATTACTCCACGCCATCTTATATGACCCTGCCGGTGGGAAGCTGGTAAAGAATCTTTCAGTGGCCTCTGGTTCTCTAGACACGTTGGTTAAGGAGTTTTCTTCCGCTGCCGAATCCGCCAACAACATCGTCAAGAAAGTAGAGCGGGGGGAAGGGAGTTTAGGGGGTATTATCAACGACCCCACCGTCTATGAAGACCTGAAGGTGATTCTCGGAGGTGCCAAGCGGAGCAAGACCATCCAGGGGCTTATCCGCTATACCATCAAAAAGAAAAAAGAAGAACAGATTGAAGAATCAGAATAGTGAGTTCCGCTCGGGCGTCGTCCCCATCGTGGGGCGGCCCAATGTAGGTAAATCCACTCTCATCAATCGACTTGTGGGGGAAAAGATCGCCATCATTTCCCCCAAACCCCAGACTACATGGAACAGGATCCTGGGGATTAAGACCCTGCCTGCGGCCCAGATACTCCTCGTCGATACGCCGGGGATCCATGACGCCCCGTCCAAGCTCAACAGGTCTATGCTTACCGCGGCCAAAGGCGCTTTGCATGATGCGGATGTGATAGTCCACATGGTGGAGGCGCCTGATCCCTTTCCCGAAGGGGAGAAATTGATAGAGGGACTCCTGCAAGAGGTCGGAACGCCGATTATCTTAGTGATCAATAAAATCGACTTAACAGGAATGGATGCCGTACCCGAAGTTGTCCCCCCTCTTCCGTATGTTAAGGTCATACCGATATCGGCCCTGGTGGGGACGGGAGTTGATCAACTAGAAAGCGAGATCGTAGCGCATCTTCCCCTCGGTCCCCCCTATTATTCGGCAGATGTCATGACCGATCAGACGGAGCGGTTCATGGCGCGAGAGATCATTCGAGAGAAGATCTTTCATTGTACCTATCAGGAGATTCCCTATTCTTGCGCCGTGGTGGTGGAGGAGTTCAAAGAGCGGGATGAAGGAGCAATCTTCATCAGGGCCGCGATCAATGTTGAAAAAGATTCTCAAAAGGGGATCCTGATCGGCAAAGGTGGCAACAAGTTAAAGGAGATCGGGAGGCAGGCCCGCATGGATCTGGAGGCGCTCCTTAGCGCGCGGGTATATCTGGACCTATGGGTGCGGGTGCAGAAGGACTGGACGAAGAAGGAGTATGACTTGCGGGAGTTCGGACTTACGTAACTGAGAATTGACAAAGCTCAGAGCACGCTCTATAGTATGATGTAATGCAGATGGAGAGCTTCGGAGCATATCTTAAGAGCGCGCGTGAGGCAAAGAAGATCTCTTTGGCCGAGATCAGTCGGGCTACCAAGATCCGCCGCGTCATTTTGGATGCTATCGAGAGGGACGAAGGTGAGACCCTTCTTCCGGAGGTCGTTGTCAAGGGGTTTGCCGAGGCCTACGCCCGCCATGTTGGATTAGACCCCAAAGAAGTCCTGCTTAAATATTCCCAGTTGCAGGAAGAGGGAAACAAAGCCGCGGAGAAAGAAGGATCGATGCCCGAGGGGAAACGAAAGATTCCCACGAAATATATGTTTGCGGGGGGCATTGGCTTGATCATCATTGTTGTCCTTACGTTCCTCTTTTTCCCCGAACGCGGTCCTCAACAGGGTACACAGGAGACGCTCGCTAAGGATTTCACCGTAGAACAGCAGCACACAGTTTCCACTGACGAGTTGCAGTCTCCTTCCGCTCTTTCTTTGGTAAAGGAAACCACGCCTCTCCTCTCTCGTTCAGCCGACACAAAGAATATGGGAGAGGTTGTGGAAGAGACACCTCCACCCCTTATCGAGCACACTCTTGTCATCAAGGCCGCGGATACGACTTGGATACAAGTACACGAGGAGTCCTCGCTCCCCCTTGATGTTATCCTCAATCCAGGGGAAAGCTATTCATATAAGACGTCACACTCCTTGGCGATTTTGATTGGAAATGCGGGGGGTGTCACCGTGACCTTCGATGGTAAAGATATGGGAATTTTGGGGGGGGTAGGGGAGGTAGTCCGGCTTACACTGCCTTCTCCCGAGGAGGGGTGAGACTGCTATTGCGTTTTTTACTGGTGGATACGGAGTGGAAGGATTTCTCTTTTACCATTTATCTCAATAGCCTTGCTTCCGCACCAGGCGCAGCTGACCATTGAGAAGGTTAGATCTGCCTCCATTAGTTCAACAACCTCTAAATTACGTAAGCTTTCATCCTCTGGTTCACCGACGATTTCCATTACTTCTTCATGCTCATTGAGTTCTACCTCAAGCACCTTTTGAATGGAACACCACATGTTGAAATGCACCTTGTTGCCGCACTTGAGACATTTGGCCATACTATGCTCCTTGTTTTTGCTTGATTGACTAAAGCTCTACCACAAATAGCTGATTGGTGCAAGAAAATCCTTGTCTTCATATCTTTACAGAGGGTTCCCATCTAGGGTATAAAAGCTCAGGGGGTATGATTGATGGAAGTCATCATTACCCATGTCAATGCTGATTTTGATGCCTTGGCCTCTCTGTTAGCGGCCCACAAGCTGTACCCAGAGGCCAAATTGGTATTTCCCGGATCTCAGGAAAAGAGCCTGCGGGATTTCTTTGTCCGCTCTACCTTCTATGTCTTGGAAGCGGATCGGGTGAAGGATATCGATTTGGCAAAGATCACCAGGCTTATCATGGTGGACACCAGACAGCGGTCCCGCATCGGGCGGTTTGCCGAGATCGTGGATACACCGGGTCTCGAGATCCATGTCTACGACCACCATCCTCCCTCTGTGGACGATGTAACGGGGACCGTGGAGGTTGTCGAAGAGAAAGGGGCTACGATTACAATTCTTCTCAGGATATTGCGGGAGCATGGTATCTCTCTCACCCCTGATGAGGCGACTATTATGATGTTGGGGATTTATGAAGACACGGGTTCCCTCACGTTCAGTTCCACAACCGAGGAGGATTTCTACGCCGCTGCCTATCTCCTCGCACAGGGGGCGAGTCTCAATGTCGTCTCCGATATGATTACCAGGGAGCTGAGCGCCGAACAAGTCTTTTTGCTCAATGACCTTATCAGCTCTGCGGAACGCTATGACATTCGAGGGGTGGAGGTAGTGGTAACTACCGGTTCGTCCGGCAGCTATATCGGAGACGTGGCGGTTTTAGTCCATAAACTGAAGGACATGGAGAATCTCAACTGTGTTTTTGCCTTGATCACCATGGAGGATCGGATCTATCTCATCGCTCGGAGCAGGGTGGCGGAGGTAGACGTTGCCGAGGTGGCCTTAGCGTTTGGTGGAGGAGGCCACTCCACTGCTGCCTCGGCCACCATCAGGGATTTGACCATGGTCGAGACCAAGGAGAGACTGCTGGGGGTTTTGCATGAGATTGTGAAACCGCGGATACGAGCCAGAGATATCATGATCCACCCCCTTAAGACCATCCGGCAGGATGATACCCTTACTGAGGCCCACAATATCATGAGTAAATATTATAACATCCACGTATTACCTGTTCTGAAAGGGGAACAGGTGGTGGGTTTGATTTCCAGACCGATTGTAGAGCGGGCCATGCTCCATGGGCTCGGAGATATGATGGTAGAGGAATATATGACTACCGATTTTTCAATTGTACAGGCCGATACCCCCCTGCGAGAGGTGCAGGGCTACATCGTGGGGGAAAACCAGCGGTTTTTGCCGGTAGTGGAAGAACGGCGGCTCATTGGGGGAATCACCCGAACAGACCTCTTGCGGGCCTTGCACGATACCCTTACTCCTTCACCGCTCGCCCCCCCCTCGACGAGAAAGAAGGCCGTGGCCAAGCTCATCACTGAACGGTTATCCCCCGACCTCGTCTCTCTCCTGCGCGCGTTAGGTCAGGTTGGAGAGGAGGTTGGGTACCAGGTGTATGCGGTCGGTGGTTTCGTCAGAGATCTGCTTATGAGGCGGGAGAACTACGATATCGATGTGGTGGTTGAGGGAGATGGCATTCGCTTCGCGCAGGTCTTCGGTGCTCAGATGGGGTGCCGTGTAAAGGCGCACAAGCGGATGAAGACCGCCACTCTTTTTTTCCCCGACGGTTATAAGGTCGATGTGGCCACGGCACGGATGGAATACTATGAACGCCCCGCCGCCCCTCCGACCGTAGAGATCAGTTCTATCAAGATGGACCTCTTCCGCAGAGACTTTACGATCAACACCTTGGCCATCGAGTTGAGGCCGGGGGCCTTTGGGCAACTGCTCGACTTTTTCGGGGGGCAGCGTGATGTGAAAGAGGGGGTGATCAATGTCCTCCACAACCTGAGTTTTGTGGAGGATCCTTCGCGCATCTTCAGGGCTATCCGTTTTGAGCAGCGGTTCGGCTTTCATATTGGGAAACAGACCCAGGGCTTGATAAAGAATGCCATCTCCAAGGGTTTTTTGGAGCGATTGAGCGGGGCGAGGCTCTTTTCGGAGATGGAGTTGATCTTGCGAGAGGAGAATCCCCTCCCCATGGTGGAGCGGATGGCTGAATTCGATCTCCTCCCATTCCTCCATCCACATTTACAGTATGACGACCACGCCAAGGCCCTCCTGACGAAGGTGTATGAGGTGATCACCTGGTTCGACCTCCTCTTTTTAGAGGAGAGCTACGCGAAATGGATGGTCTATTTTTTCGGGTTGACCGACCACTTGCCCCTGAAGGATTTGGAGGAATTGTCTCAGAGGCTTTCCCTTTCCCCCCGGCACACAAAGAGATTCATAGAGGGGAGGGGTGAGGGTCGCAAGGTCTTGCAACGGGCGCGCCGCAAGCGGATGACTCCCGCAGATATCTATACCCTCTTCAAACCCCTTTCCATTGAGGCCCTCCTGTATATCATGGCCAAGACGGAGGAAAAGGGGATAAAAAAGGCGATTTCCCTTTTTTTTACCAAGCTTACCGCAATGAAGGTGAGTCTGCGGGGGAAGGACCTACAGGCGTTAGGCATTCAACCGGGCCCCCTCTACCGTGAGATCCTCGATTCCCTCCTCTTGGCCCGTCTCGTAGGCAAGGTCAAGAATAAAGAGGATGAGATGAAGTATGTAAAGACTCACTACCTCGATCTGTGAGTTTGACTTTGTTGTTGTGCTCTGATAATTTAACAAAGCGTCTCGTACAGTGCTGTTTATAAAGCATCGTCTTGCTCCTCCGCCGAAGACGGTGGTCACAAGCTACCGCCGTTACGCGTTGAGGAGTTTGCGGTTTCGTAAGGATATCAATCGAAGGAGTACCAACGTATGGTGAAGAAGCGGAAGCGGATATTGAGCGGCATGCGACCCACAGGAAAGACCCACTTAGGGCATCTCCATGGTATCCTGGAGAACTGGCGTGATTTGCAGGATGAGTACGAATGCTTTTACTTTGCAGCGGATTGGCACGCCCTTACCTCTGAGTATAAGAACACCGCCGTCATCAAGGAGAGCCTGACCGAGATGATCATAGACTGGTTGAGCGTTGGGCTTGACCCCCAGCGTAGCACCCTCTTTGTTCAGTCGTGGGTCAAGGAGCACGCGGAGCTTCATCTCCTCCTCTCCATGATTACCCCCCTCAGCTGGTTGGAGCGCAATCCCACCTATAAGGAACAGCAAGAGGAGCTGGCGGATAAGGACATAGGGACGTATGGGTTTCTCGGCTATCCGGTATTGCAGGCCGCCGATATCCTCATCTACAAGGGGGATTATGTCCCGGTGGGGAAGGATCAACTCCCTCATCTGGAGATCACCAGGGAGATAGCCCGCCGCTTTAACTATCTTTACCAAGAGACATTCCCTCCTCCCGAGGCGTTATTGACGGACGTTCCCAACTTGGGAGGGACCGATGGAAGGAAGATGAGCAAGAGCTACGACAACGCCATTTTTATCTCCGATCCCGCGGATATGCTTGCGCTCAAGATCGAGCAGATGGTTACTGATCCGCAAAGGGGATACCGGAAAGACCCTGGCGATCCTGATGTGTGCGGTCTCTTTCCCTATCACCGCATCTATAGTGATTCAGACGTCGTGGCGGAGATTGACACAGAGTGCCGTCGCGCAGGGATCGGGTGTAAGGATTGCAAACAGATGCTGCTCAAGAAGTTGGAAGCGTACTTGGCCCCGATCCAGGAAAAGCGACAACATTATCTCACCCACCTGGCGGAGGTGGATGAGATAATCCACGAGGGAACCAGGAGGGCGCAGGAGGTGGCCCGGCAGACAATGGTTGAGGTCAGGGAGGCTATAGGGATGTAGCCATGGAAGGGTATACCGTCAAGGTGGATGTCTTTGAGGGGCCGTTGGACCTCTTGTTGCATCTTATTAAGCAAAATCAACTCGATATTTACGATATACCCATTGCCTTAGTCACCGAGCAATATTTGGAATACATCAGGATTATGAAAGCCCTCGATTTGACCATCGCCGGGGAATTCTTGGTTATGGCGGCGACCCTCATGTATATCAAATCTCGCATGCTCCTCCCTGCACCCCTTGAAGAAGAAGAGGAAGAAGAGGAGGATCCTCGGGCTGAACTGGTCCAGCGCCTGGTAGAGTACAAAAGATTCAAGGAAGCTGCCGTTCAGCTTTCGCAGCAGGCGTTATTGGGGGTGGATGTTTTTATCAGGCCTGCGCAAGAGATAGAAATAGAGGACGGCGAGATCGAGGCGGACCTCTTTCACCTTATTGATGCGTTGCGCGAGCTCCTCAAGCGCCAGGAGGTCAGGGACTTTCATGAAGTCACCCTTGAGCGGGTGACCCTTCGGGAGAAGATGAAGGAACTATACGAAAGGCTCCAGGGGGCCACGGAGGCGGTGCCTTTTACTTCTCTTTTTGCTCCCTTAGCTTCTCGAGCGGAGTTGATCATTACGTTTCTGGCCCTCTTGGAGTTGATCAAAGGGAGGATGTTGCGGGCCTATCAGAGGGAGGGTTTTGGTCCGCTTTGGGTAACTCATACATCGACTGCGTGAGGTATTGACAATGATGAAAAGAATAGTGCTGTTTTTTGTGCTTAGTTTGTTTTTTTGCGGTGTCAGTAGTGTGGGATGGGGTCAGGGACCCATTGTGGTCTTGGGTAAGAGTGAGCGGAGTGAGACTGTTCCAAGCCCCACTCTGGAGATGGCTCTTACAGATGGATTGGTGAGGGCGGTAGAGGAGGTTGTGAAGGGCATGGTCACACCTCAGACCCTCACGAGGAGACACGAGACCTTGTCCCAAGAGTTTTACCAGAAGGCCGATGCCTTTGTCTTGAGCTATAAGATCCTGGAAAAGACGGTGATCCCCACCGGATATCAAGCCTTGGTCGAAGTCGTTGTAGATTCAAAGGGGATAGAGGCACGATTGGCATCGCTGGGGCTTTTGAGCAGGGGGGAGCGAGCCGCCGTTCGCACGATTCGCCTAGTGGTCTCGGGCATTCGAAGTTATCAGACTTACCTGGCAGTCGAGAAAATACTCAAAGAGAATAGCGAGATTCAGGAGTTTTCACTTTCCGAGATTGAACCGACCAAGTTCACCTGGCAGGTAAGCTTGAGGGGAGAGGTAGGGGGGTTGGCCAACAAGTTTCTCTCCTATGCCTTCAGCGATTCGAAGGCCAGGGTAGTCTCCTTGACCCCTCATCAGTTGGAAATAACGTTATCACGCTGAGGCCCTTCTGGGAAGGGAGGTGGAAGATGAAGAAAAAATCGATTCTCATAGGGTTCATCGCCCTTGCGGTCATCATGATGGTCTTTGTGGGCCTTATTGTACTGGTTACTGCTTTGAAGGCCATGTTTCAGCCAGAGACCCCTTCTTTCGCCAGGGGGGGGGACAAAGTGGGGGTAGTGGAGATCACCGGTGTTATAGCCGACTCCAAGGAGACCATCCGATGGATCAATTACTTTGTCGAGGATGATGAGGTGAAGGCCATTGTCCTGCGCATTGACTCCCCCGGCGGGGGAGTGGGGGCGTCCCAGGAGATTTACCGGGAGGTGGTCAAGGCCAGGGAAGAAAGAAAGGTGATCGTAGCCTCTCTTGGAGGGTTGGCGGCCTCGGGGGGGTACTATGTGGCCTGTGGGGCCGACAAGATTATGGCCAATCCGGGCACCATCACGGGGAGCATCGGGGTGATTATGCAGTTTTCCAACCTCGAAGAGCTCCTGAAGAAGATCGGGTATAAGGGGTACGTGATCAAGAGTGGTACCTACAAGGATGTCGGGTCCCCCTTTCGGGAGATGACTCCCGAAGAGAGGGCGTTGCTCCAGGAGGTAATTGATGCGGTTCACCAGCAGTTTATCAAGGCGGTGGCCAAGGGGAGGCAGCTCCCCATCGAGAAGGTAGCGGCCATTGCCGACGGGAGGATCTTCTCAGGCGAGCAGGCCCGTGCGTTGGGGTTAGTGGATGAACTGGGTAACTTGGAAGATACCATAGAGATGGCCGCCGCCATGGCCGGGATTGAGGGGCGACCTTCGGTGGTCTACTCCCGCAAGCGGAGGCCGTCGCTTTTCGATTACCTCACGGAGAGTGTCGCCCAGCGGCTCAAGGAGGAGGTGCAAGAGACCACCCATCCCGGGTTGAATTATATTTGGTATCAGTAAGGGCACAAAGGTCTGTCGTCATACCCTTAAGAAATGAGCATGATTTCTCCATTTTTTGAGCCTTGCGTTAAGTTCAAAACCCCATAAGAAATACCCCCCTTTAGAAAACCGAAGCCGAAGGTGGCCCTTTGGCCAGGGGGGAAGGGGGGATTTGAAGAGCATAGCTGGGGTTGGATCAAGGGGCCTCCCCTTTCCTACCAAGGGTTAAAAATCCCGTATGCCCCACCATCTGATGGAAGGGGCGCACGCTGAGCCCTTCGATGTTCCAATTTCTGAACAGGACCTCAAAGACCTCGATGGAGGAAAACCTTTTTTCCTCTCGCAGGGCGTCCACCAAGGACTTGACCTGAATGATGGTGGGGAGATAGCCGACAAAGATACCGCCCAGACGCAGGACTTCAGCCGCGTTGGGTATTACGCGCCAGGGTTCTGGGACATCGAGAATGATCCGATCAAGCCCCGTTTCCTCGATTCCTTCATAGATATCGCGCTGTTTTATTTCTAAATTGGGTGGCTCCCCCATAAAGAGCTGGATGTTTTTTTTGGCCCGCTCGATGAACTCCTCGCGCCGCTCATAGGAGATGACCCTCCCCTCTGTTCCTACGGCACGCAGCAAGGCCAGGGTAAGGGAGCCGGAGCCGATCCCCGCCTCGAGAACGGTGCAGCCGGGGTGGATATCGGCGTAGAGGAGGATGAAGGCGAGGTCTTTGGGATAGATGATGGAGGTATCCCGCTTCATGTGCATGATGTACTGTGTGAGGGTCGGCCTGAAGACGAGGAAGGGGTTCCCTCTTGAGGTGCGCACCACCGTCCCTTCGGGCTTGCCGATGATCTCGGTGTGGAGGATCTTCCCCTTGTGGAGGTTGATATGTCCCTTCTCCCGCATCCGGTAGAAGAACTCCTTACCATCCTCCACATCCAGGAGTATGACGCTTTCGCCTTCGGCAATGGGTTGGGTCATGTTATTTCTCTACGCTCCCCTACCTTCTGTAATGTTTCGATATTCTATCTTTGTCTTCACTTTGTTTATCCCCTTTGTAATAAATCTCGATTAGCTCAATTCTATCCGCATCCTCAAAATAAGCATAGATTACTCTAATACCCGACTGAACCCCTTTGCTTTTTAGAGATCTACATGCAAACTTTTTTGCCTTGTATATTCTTGGATATTCTAACCCTAAGCCGGTTAGTGGAAAGATGCCTTTATTATCTATCTTTTTCTTATGATAGAGGTTCAATTGTATTTCTATAAAGATCTTAAAATCATCTTCTAGGGTTTTAAATTTTTTAAAAAGTCTCTGAAAATCCCTATTGAACTCGGGCAAACGGGAAATTTCATTGAATATTTTCACTATATTCTCTTATCGAATAAGCCGCGGTTCTATAGAAAACAGACTCGTATTCAATGATTCCTTGATCTTCTGTTGTAAGCCAGGGAATATCATTATGGGAGTATTCGCTTATTTGAGAGGCGTTCATATCAGAGAGTCTGTTCAGGACATCATCTATAGTTTCGATTTCGTTTGCCTTTAGCTTGGAAAGGTCTCCTTTTCTTAAGGGCAAATATTTTGTTTGAGGGTATTCGAAATAATTACTTTTAACCTTTATAATTTCTCTATCTCTAAGCATTTTATCCACTACTTTTTTGAATTCTATTGGCGTTGGCCCGTAACGGTTCTTAATGTAAGTTGCACCAATTAACTGCTCTTCGTATTTCTCGTAAAAGTCAAAATCAATGAAATAGAGAAGCTTATAAATCGCCGTCTCTCCAATATTAGGCTTTGAACCGACCTTGTTGAGGATGTATATAATAACTTCCTTGAACTTTTCTAAATTTTTTTGTGGCACATTGATTCTTATTTGAGGTTTTATCTTTTGTTTCTTTTCGGTCTCTTTAAGGATCACCTCCGGCTCCTTTTTCACACCAAGCAGGTGCTCCACGGAGACATCAAATATCTGCGCCAGCTTTATTAACTCATCGGCAGATATCTTTCTCTCTCCCATCTCTATTTGCGTTATGGTAGGACGTGAAAACCCGAACAATTCTGCAAGCCTCTGTTGGCTCATCCCCCGTTGTTCCCTCAATTTTTTAATCCTACTTCCAAGTTCTCTATAAACCTCACCCATCGGTTCGCTCCTCTCTTCTTCTAAAAGCAAGTATACTCTTAGAAAGATATTCTGTCAAGGGAATGTTAGGTATTATTACCACGACTTTATGGGGTTATTGATTAGGAAGCCTTGAGAAATCGCCATCAGTTGCATCAAACCGCAGATACAATTAATGTGTTTCATGCTTATTGAACCGACGATCGGTAAAATCTCGGTCCTTCATATATTCACGACCTCGCTGAGGATGTATTCGCCTATCTGAGGATTAATGTAGGACATTTTTGTTGACTTTTAAATTTCTAATGCCATACTATTTAGTAAAGGTTCCGCCCTGATGATAAGAGCCCAGGGGGCTCTCCCGCAAGGGTAGTCAGGGCGGTCATCGTTAATAATTTCCTTTTTCATCAACTTATAGGACTTTATTCAGACGCCTTTGTGTCTTAATTCTATTAATGCCTTTTTAATCTCTTCTGTTTGTTCCTCAATAATGGTAAGCAACTCTTCAGGTGTTCTGGTGTCTCCTCCGCTTTTACGGTTGGGATTTACCGCCTTGATATCATATTTTTTTGCCTGTATCTCTTCTATCGGCACGCGCCAGGATCGGTCGCTGCTTGCTTTTTCAGGGAGCAACTTGAAAAATTCGTCAAATTGCGCCAAGGCCAAGGGTTGCTTTTTGGTTATATTGAGATCAGCCAGATCGTAATACCAGATCTCTTTTGTCGGTTCACCTTTTGTAAAAAATAACAGGTTGGTCTTACTCGCAGCACCGGCATTCATGAAAACCTTTGGAGGAAGGCTTACAATGCACCACAGGTTGCACTCATTGAGAAGTTTGCGCTTAGTCTGCACAAAGGCGGTTTCGTTCGTGCGAAAGAGCACGCCTTCGTCCATAACAATCCCGCATCTCCCGCCTGGTACAAGACTATCGATAACGTGTTGGAGGAAAAGCACCTGGGTTGCGCCTGTTTTGTAGGCAAATCGCGTTTGGGCATCTTTACCTTCTTTCCCGCCGAAGGGAGGATTGGTGAGCACTACATCAAACAGAGCAGGTGCGCCGGAGAAGAGACCGCCATAAATCTCAAGCCCTGTTAATGTATTCCCATGCCAGATGTGGGGTTCATCAATCTCCTGAAGCACAAGGTTTGCTAAAGCGATGGGATAGACCAAATTCTCTTTCTCTCGCCCATAAAATGTCCTGGTTTTAAGTGTTTCTATATCCATCCCTGTCTTTGTTTTTTGCTTCATGTGCTGGTATGCCTGGGCCAAAAAACCTCCTGTGCCGCAGCATGGGTCATAGACTACCTCCCCAATATTCGGGTCAATTACCCTTACCATTACCCGAATAACCTCTCTCGGCGTGAAGAACTGGCCGCCATCATTATTCTTCTCCCCCATCTTCTGGAGCAACCCTTCATAGACTTGGGAGATGGGAAACATATGAGTTTCATCAACATGGTCTAAAGAAAGCTCATTGATCTTATCGAGGATGTCCAGAAGGTTCCGCTCCGTATCCACACCGGTTCTCTCAAAAGACGAAAAGACCTCGCTGACAACCTTCTGGCGCGGAGTCGCACCTGGTTTATCCTTCAATTTTCTCAACGCTGGAAGGAGGTCGCCGTTAACGAAACTCATAAACCCGCCCAGGGTTCCTTTCTGAAGTTCTTGCCGCTTGTCTCCATCAGACACTGCCCAATCCCGCCAGCGGTAGGAATACTCCAAGGATGGGCTGAAATCGGCGCCCACCGCCTTTGCTTGCTCCGCCTCTTTTTCTTCTCGTTCATCAAGAATGCGAAGGAAGAGCATCCACGTAAGCTCAGGGACATATTGAAGCGCCCCCGCCCTCCCCGACCTCCGCATAATGTCGCAGATACCCTTGATATAGGCATTCAGCGATTGAGGAGATGTGATTTTGCGGTTATTTAATTTAGGCACATTTGCTCCTATTCAATGATGCCAAATGCTTTAAGCTCTTTTGCTATCTTAATAAATGCTTCTTCCATATTATCTTGGGTAAAATTCCCCCAAACTTTCGGAGAAATATTTGAAGGAAAAACACAATCTTCTTCTTTGAGATATATTATTCTGTCCTTAACCTTTTCTTGAGCAAGCCCTATTTCATGTATAACATTAGGCCGAGGTTGGTAATACTCTTCTCCTTTTTCGTTCTTAATTTTATCGTCTTTCGTAGCAAGTATTATAACTGCTATACAAGTATCCATTTGCTCTTCAACCAAATCGTCCAAAGATTTTCCTAAACTGGGTTCATGTTTAACAATAAGAGGAGTGATGCCTAAACCTCTCAGAAAACGCTCTATTTTGACCAGGGCTTTAGTTTCGCCGCCATGACTTATAAAAACCCTTTTGTCCTCACGCGAAATACGACCAGCCATAATCTCCTTTTCCTGATCTTCTCCTTCTAATATCCCAATAATCCCCTCAAGTTCCAAAAGCGCATTACTTAAAGAAGGTCCTTTAATTTGTGCAACGTCGTTACCAATCGAAGATTGGTATACATCCCATTCAATACCAGTCGCAGGGTGACGCATTAATCGACATTTACTAAATTTTGTTAGATATTCATCAAGCTGGTAATATAATCTGAAAAGTTGTATTTGTTGTTCTTTTAACTTGGCGCTATTTCTTATGGGATAATCCGGAATGGTATTATTTAATGAATTTCCCCATAATTCAAAATGTTCATTTAAACGATCCTTAAATTCTTTAATTTTCTTTAGAAGAACTTCGACTTTCATAACTCACCCTTAAACGCTTTTGTTAGAATTGAATGGGGTAAGGCTTCTAATGCCGATTGCTGATTTTGGATTGTAGATTGCAGTTTTTCAACGTGAGCCATTTTTTCTTTAAGTTCAGAACAAATGCTTTGTTGGATTGAGAGAGTTGGTAAACGAATTGGTATTTGCCTCATATCTTTCTGATTTAGGCTTGCTTGCCCAATGGCTCTTCTGGCATTAGTGATATAATAATCTTTGCAAGGATTAGATCGAAGCCAGTACAAAAGAAAATATGGATTCAAAATATTTTCATCAGCCTTAATACGAAGAAGATTCATCCCATGATAAAGATTTTCAGGGATACCTTCGTAAATAGCACAATTCCCAAGCCTCTCGACACTATTTATATGGCTAAATAGAATATCACCTTTGAATAACTTGAAGTTTGTAAAATTCCCTAATGGCAAGTTTACCCAACCAATCTTTCCTGAATCTAAAACTCCATTGGAAATTGTTTCTATTCTGGTAACCTGGAATCCTTTTCCATCAAAGTTCTGTTCTGCTACTATTCCATTTTTTATAAATGAGATGACTTCACCTAGTGTCTTCCTCTCCCACTTCTCTGCCTCTTCGCTTTCGAAGATCTGTCGCAGGTAAACAGCAGGCAAAGCCCCTGCTGCCTCTAATTGCTTTTCGCAGGCAGATCGGGCACGTTCGATCTCTTGCATTAATTCTTGAATTTTTGCAACTATCCGTTTCTGTCCTGGAAGAGGAGGTAAAGGTAAATCGATGTGGCTGAGTAAAGTAGCATTCATATTTGGTTGAGCACCACCACGCTTGTTGCTTTCGACCTGCTGCCAATAAAAATCACTTTGAAGAAATTGATATAGAAATTCTGACATTAAGTTGTTTCCTGTTCTGACTCGTATAAGGTAAGAAGCAAAAATTGTTTTTTGGGGGGTTTCCGTAATAAGGAAACTTTTCCCAGTTGTAGCTCCTGTTCGAGCAAATAAAACATCTCCAGACTTAAGCAAGTATTTTTCTAATCCCTCATTATCTCTACAATAGGGAACTCTATCCCAATCTACTTTTCCATTTTGAATATCTGTAATTCGTAAAAACTTTGGTCCTACTTCTTTATGCTCCGCACTTGCAGTATAACCATAGACAGGTTTTTCACACACTTCCCCTAGTTTCACCCAACGCCAGCCTTGTGGAAGGGGATATCTCTCATTCATGCTGCAAACAATCTCTCTTTAGTCTCGCTAATAATTTTTTTAGGATCGCCGAGAATTTTGAGGGCTTCCAGACCACCCGCTTTGACCACATCAGGGACATTGAACACATGGGGATTTTCTAATTCCTCGGTTCCACTCTTTTCAAATTGCCTGGCAAGGGCAAGCAATGTATTCGCTGTCTTCTTAGGTAAACCCTTAAACCAATCACCGTGTTTGTAGTGGAGCGCTTCTACCCTTTCCCTACGACTCTTTGGAGCTACACCAAATCCAATCTCCGCCAGCACGTCAAAAAGGTCATATTCTTTGCGGTTCAAGAGTTCCCGAAGGAGTCTTATCCCCTGCCCATCATCTGGAAGAGCGTCTATCAGCCTTTTTCGATCCTGTACGTTGATCCACTGGTGTCGAAAATCATCAAGTGTCTTAGCCTCTCCAACTAAGTGTTCAGCAAGGCTTTGTTTATATTCTTCTACCGTAACCATTCCCAATTTTCCTTCTTTCCCGATAACAATATAGGTTCCGGCAGGATTTACGTGGACATCAAAACCTTCCACGCGGATTATCTTTTCAGGCGGCGCTGGTGGCCCTGGAGGTTGAGGTGGGGTAGGTCTTGTAATGAAATCCTTTCCCAAAAGACGGGTGGCGTTTGTATAGTCATAGACGCGGAACATCAACTTATTGGTAGGCAAATGAATTCTTGATCCCCTCCCCATCATCTGCTGAAAGGAGATAGGAGAACGGACATATTTAAAGAAAACGACATTGCGAAGTATCGGCACATCAACGCCCGTGGTTATGAGATCAACGGTGGTGGCGATAACGTGACTTCGCTCCGAGCCTCGCAAATCCGCGATATATTGACTGCCACCGACAGCGGCGGTGCATTTGAAGGCATAAGGCTCCCATCTATTTTGGCCTTCTTTGGCGCACCACTCAGCATAAAGATTATTCATCTCCGCAGCAACGGCATCGGCATGGGTGTCACGAACACAGAAAATAACGGTCTTCTGATGAGGGCCGCCGGTTTGCAGGAGCATCTCAAAGAGGTCCTTGCACCAGGTCCTAACCCTATCAGGCAGTTGGATAGAAGCTTCGAAAGACGGCGCTTCATAGTACCTTCTGGCGTCGGCAACCGAGATGGGCTGTCCTGTTATGGCATCCTTCCCCCCTAAGCGCTCGATATCTTCGCGCGTCACCCCAGTTTCATCCAAATCTGTCATACGCCTGATGACCTCGCAGGCAGGGAGATAGCCGTCCTCAATCCCCTGGGCCATATCATATTCATAGGCCGGTTCGCCAAAGTACCGGAGATTATTGGCCGTGATTTCTTCATCTTCTTTGCGTTCTTCCTCCACCCCACCTTCCCAGTGGCGAGGGGTTGCGGTTAGACCTATCTGAACGGCATCAGGGTTTCTTGTTAATACGATGCTCCATTTGCCCCATGCGCTTCGGTGGCACTCATCGATGATAATGTGGCTAAAATAGTTCTCAGGGTAGTTTTCAAGAAAGAATTTGGCGTCTTCGACCTCTCCTGCCACATTGAGTGTTTGATAGGTCGCAATCAATATACGGGCGTTCTTCTGGGGGTTCGCCGTGCTTACTTCAGCGGCATCCGCCCCGAAGACATTTTGAAATGCACCGAGCCCTTGCGAACGTAACTCATCACGGTCACAGACGAATAATGCCCGATGGAGCTGCCCGGCATCGGCAATCTTTTTCAAAAGGTGAACTGCGATAAAGGTCTTTCCTGAACCCGTCGCAAGAAAGAGGAGCACCCGCTTTTGGCCTTGGAAGATTTTTTCCAGTGCCGCACGGATGGCAGCGTCTTGATAATAGCGCCTGCTTGCCTCTCCGCCTGGATATGGAACCAGGAGCGGTTTGGCCTCTTCAGCCTCTAATGAAACCTTGCTCCTTTTTTCATAACGTTGGCGAAGTTTAGAAGGTGTTGGAAAGACTTCAAGGGATTGGGGTTTAGAAGTTTTGCCGGTCAAGTGGTCGTATTCCACGAAGAGATGCCCATTAGAGGAAAATACAAAAGGGACATGATTCAATCGGGCATATTTTTTGGCCTGCTCAAGACCCTTATCGGGCGGCTCATTATCTCGCTTTGCTTCGATCAGACCAAGGGGAATAGGTTGTGCGGTAATGTTGACTCGAACCTGTAAGAGGTAATCTGTTCTTCCCCGTTCTCTTCGCCTTGGTTTGCCGTCGACAACATCGATTCCGCGATCTGTCTCTTCGCGGCGAATAAGGTCTTCTGTCCAGCCGCGCCGATGTAATGCGGGGTCAATGAGCTTTGCCCTGGTGTCGGCCTCTGTCAACGCCACTGCACTTTCCCCCTAATTTTCGTCCAGTATATGGTAAACTACATCCGCCGTGCAATCTCAAAGGCGGCGGCGATGCGGTGGATCTTCACTGCCCCCAGTCCCTTTATTTCTTTAAGCTTATGCAACGGTTGTTTGGCCATTGCCTTGAATGACCCGAATCTGACGAGGATTTCATCGGCGATCCGTTCGGCGGGTTTTCCCTTAATGCCGGTAGAAATCAGGACGGCGAGGAGTTCGGCATCGGAGAGCGTCTCCGGCCCAAGCTCTCTCAGTTTCCCCCCTGGGTGTCGCCATCGTTGTGCTGATGCAGCATTCATGTTTCCCCCCAAGGTTTCCGCCAGTATATGGTAAACAATAGGAGAAGGCAAGGAGCTTCCGTACACTCGATATCGGGAGGGGAGTCCAGCCCGCTTATTTCCCTCCTTGACAGCTCTGCTTAATGTAATATATATATCGCTTCAACACAGACTGTTTGTGTAACCAGATGAGGCTACGTGAAAAGAAAACTCATCATACTCGGTTTGCTGCTCATATTCATGAGTCTGTCTTGTGCCGTCGCAAACCTGCCGGCTGCTGGAGATTCAGACCCTGAGGCATATACGCCGCAACCGGGCAGCGCCGAGAGAAAGGCCATTCTGGATACCCTGCGCGAATGGGTCAAAGGACAGCATCATCTGGAAGTGATTTTTGTGGTCAGGCATCTGAAGGTTAAAAACGGTTACGCATGGGTACACTCGATGCCCCAGTCCAAAGACGGGGCGAACATGTATGAAGATATTTCAGTTCTTTTGAAAAAGGTCAAAGACCGTTGGGAAATAGCCGAGATACCCTGCGCCGAAGAAGACAATCCGGATTGCATCGGCGATCCCGGATATTTTGACGGCCTCAAAAAGCGCTTTCCGGAGATGCCGGAGGATATTTTACCGCGTTGAGGTAAGTCCTGGATTATTCGGCAGAAGCCTTGTGATGAAACAAACCCGTAATAAAACGGTCAATGACCTACAAATGATGCTATTATCAACTTTTAAAATAAGGAGGGAAAGAACATGAAGAAAAGGGAAATCATTGGATTGCTGACGGTTTTGGTGTTAGTCGTGTGTTTTGCATGTGCCCCCCCAGGCCCCAACATGAAGGAGGGGGAGTGGGAGATAACGACCACGATGGAGATGACGGGATTGCCCATGCAGTTCCCCCCACAGACACACACCCAATGTCTGACCGGGACGGATTTGGTGCCTCAAAAGATAGAACCAGGTCAGAACTGTAAGGTGGTCAAGCAAGACATCAAGGGAGATACCGTCACCTGGGTTATGGAGTGTGAGACAGGCCAAGGCACTGCTATTTTCAAAGGTCACGTAACTTACAAAGGGGAGACCTTTGAAGGGGTTATCAAGATGGAACAGGAGGATACGGAGATGACCATGACGCAGTCAGGGAGATGGATCGGGGAGTGTGAGTGATACCAGGGGGATGGTCTTGAACAACGATAGGAGTAAGGCACTGTGCTGGTGATGGAACAGACAGGTATTTTCCTCCTTAAAGCAGGGAAAGTGATGGTGAGATTTGGTTATCTCATCGTTTAAAAAATAGATTACAAGTCCCCCCCTGACCAAAGGGTCACCTTCGGTTTTCTAAAGGGGTGGATTATTGATTTTTATGATTCGCGGGAGGCCACATGGCCATGACAATTGCTCATATGAGCGGGAGTGGCCTTCTGCCATTGGGAACTTTCTATTGATAGTGTTTCTCCATTTCTATTTTATGCTGAAGAGCGGGAGCGACACATTCCCTCGGTTGAGGTCATCGCAGGCCTCATACCATACTCTCAATTTTATAACTTAAATACATTTACAGACATTCCATTTCTGCGCTGACCGGCCTCGCTTCCGCCCCTTTTCCTTCGTTGACAGCAACGGGGTCATTTTGCTATAGTGCCTTAAATATATTGTCTAAGATAGGAGCGGGTGTATATGAAAGATCTGCCCGAGCTGGCAGGGATAGAGGAGGCCTATACCTTTGATGATGTCCTTTTGCTCCCCGCGGAATCCGAGGTCCTCCCCCATGAAGTGGATATCAGCACGAGGCTCACCAATGCCATCAGTCTCAATACTCCCCTATTAAGCGCCGCCATGGACACGGTCACCGAGGCCAGGACGGCAATCAGCATGGCCCAGGCTGGGGGGATCGGCATCATCCACCGCAACCTCCCCGTCGATGTCCAGGCGGCCGAGGTGGACAAGGTAAAGAAGTACGAAAGCGGCATGATCGTCGATCCCATCACCATGGAACCCGAACAAAAGGTATATGAGGCCCTTGAGGTCATGCGAAAATATGGGATTTCAGGGGTTCCGGTCACCAAGAACGGCAAGTTGGTCGGGATTCTGACCAACCGTGACTTGCGGTTTGAAAAGAGATTGGATGCGGCGATCTCCACGCTGATGACCAAAGAGAATTTGATCACCGTCCCCGAGGGGATCGCCCTCGAGGAGTCAAAAGAGATCCTCCACAAACATCGCATCGAGAAGTTGCTTGTCGTGGATAAGGAAAACAACCTGAAGGGGCTGATCACCATCAAGGACATTGAGAAGACCGAGAGCTATCCCTTTTCCTGTAAGGATGTACTGGGACGCCTCAGGGTGGGGGCCGCCGTAGGAACGGGGGAAGACGTGGAGAAGCGGGTCCCGGTTCTCATCGAGGCGGGGGCGGACTGCCTTGCCGTCGATTCCGCCCATGGGCACTCACGGGGGGTGATCGAGGCGGTGCGGTGGATTCGCGCGGAGTTTCCGGCAAGCCAGATCGTCGCCGGCAATGTGGCCACTGAGGATGGAACGGCCGCCCTCATAGACGCCGGCGCCGATGCCGTCAAGGTAGGGGTGGGACCAGGGTCTATTTGCACCACCAGGGTGATAGCGGGCATCGGTGTGCCGCAGATAACGGCGATCATAAAGGCCGTACGGGTGGCACGCAAGAGCAATATCCCCGTTATCGCCGATGGCGGGGTCAAGTACTCCGGCGATATCACGAAGGCCCTCGCCGCCGGCGCGGATGCGGTGATGATCGGCAACCTCTTTGCCGGCACGGATGAGAGCCCTGGTGAGATGGTCCTGTATCAGGGGCGTAGTTACAAGGTCTACCGCGGTATGGGTTCCCTTGAGGCCATGCGAGAGGGGAGCAAAGAGAGATATTTTCAGGGTAATGTGGAGGAAGGAAAGTTGGTTCCCGAGGGGATTGAGGGGAGGGTGCCGTATCGGGGGGCTCTCTCGTTTTGCGTCCATCAATTGATTGGAGGATTGAAGGCGGGGATGGGGTATGTAGGATGCGGAACAATCCGTGATCTCCACAAGAAGGCCAGATTTATCAAGATAACGAGCGCAGGTCTGCGCGAAAGTCATGTCCACGACGTAATCATAACCAAAGAGGCACCAAATTATCGTCTTGAATAAGGCGTGGGGGGAACATTGGTGAAAAGAAGCGTGAAGAGTTGGTTGTTGACGGCCTTTTTAGTATGCCTTCTGCTTCTCTGCGCAGGGGGAGGCGGTGGGGCTCAGGAGCAACCGACAGACGAGAATGTATGGTCTTCTCCTACCCCACAAGATGCCGACTTCCAGAAACAGTGGGACCAACGTCGAGAGGCAGTGGCTGCAGGAGATCTTGGTGAGGAGCAATTGGAGGAGATCCTCCAACTGAAGCTCGATAGGGGAATTACAAACCTATGGGAGTATGCCCTCCTCTTAATGAGAGAGGGCATGGCGCTGGAGGACAAGGAAAGGGCGGTAGAACTGGGGGAGTACGCCCAAAGGATGGCGCCTGATCTCCCGCCCGCCTATTTCTATACGGCTCATACCATTTTGAAAAAGGGTAGTTTTAACCTCTACGCGGCCCTCGAGAATAATATTGAAGGTATAAGGGCCTATTTCCGCAATATACCGCTGATCTGCGGCAAAGGTCTCAACTTCTTCTATATTGCGGGCCTCGCGGTTTTGTTGACTATACTCGCCTTTTGTCTGATGGTGTTCTTTAAGCGCCTGCCGATATTTTTTCATGCAATGCGAGAGGAGTTGCAAGGTAGCACGAGAGAGATGATATGGGGGGTTGGACGGATCTTTCTCCTTGCCCTTCCTTTTCTACTCCAACTCAATATCCTATGGTGTGCCCTTGTGTGGAGCTTCATCCTATGGAGATACCTCACCAAAGGGGAGAAGGGGTTAGTGATACTCGCATTCTTGTTCGTTGTCTATATTCCCCCTGCTGGTGACGCCCTTTTTCAATCGATGCAAGGGTCTCGATCCCAGGTGGTCTTTGACATCTACGAGGCGTCATATGGGGCTCGCAAACCCCAGGCAGTGGAGCGGTTGCGGCTGTGGGCGCAGGATCATCCTGATGATCGAGATGCCCTCTTCACCTTGGCCTTGGCTTTCAAGCGGGAAGGGGATTATGTCGAGGCGAAGAGGTATTATCAAAATGTGATAAGGCTTAATGCATCGGACGTTGACGCTATTTCCAACCTTGGAAATCTGTATATGGCCCTTGGCGATCCTGAAACGGCGAGCGCGTTATATAACCAGGCCATAGAACTAGCCCCCCAAAACGGTATCTATTACTTTAATCTGAGTAAGGCCCTTACGGAGAAGTCGATGCTTATCTTAGAAGATGCCGATAAAAACTTTCAAAAGGCCAAGGAATTAAGTCCCCAAATCATTGGGGATCATTTGAAGATTGATTCTCCCCATCCCAATCGCAGTGTGATAGACGTGGCCGTCCCCCTGGAGCGTTTGTGGGAAAGGCTTTTTGGTGGTCTTTGGCAAGAGACCGGTCCTTCGTATTTCATACTGGATGTCTGGCTCGGCGACCTTTCTCCTCGGTTACCTTTTATTGTGCCCGTCTTGTTTTTGGTCTTTCTGGTCGTGGTTTCATATGGCGGTAGGGGGCGAGGTGAGTGGTGGAGGTGTTCCCTCTGTGGAATGATCAACAATCAAACCCAGGGCAAGCAGGAGGGGAGAAAGCGTATCTGTGTCAGATGTTTTCGCATCTTGAAGGGCAAAGAGATGGGGCGGGACATAAAGGAGAGCAAGCTACGGGAGACGAAAGGCTTTCAGATCAGAATGGGGATTTATGAAAAACTGTTTCCCTTACTTCTCCCCGGCATGGGTTATATCTGGAAGGGTTATAACGTGCGGGGTGTGTTCTATCTCTGGATATTCTTTATCTTTTTGGGGGTATTTTTCCTTTGGAAGGGGATAATCCCACCGCCCTACCCATCCTCCGCCTATGGCATGGTTGGCGGAATATTTGTGATCTTGTTGGCTTTTGCTGCTTTTTACGTTTTAGCGCTGTGGGGAGGATATAAGAAACAAGGATTAGAGATATACAAACCTACTTTTTCGTTGGAAGGGATTAGAAGGTGATGGGACGATGGCTTTAGAAGGGTCACTCAAGGATTTTAATATTCTGGAGGTAATTCAGCTGCTGGGACAGCAGGGCAAGACAGGCGTCCTGAGGGTGTGGGTATGGGGCAAGAAGGATGATGAGGCCGGTATAAGCTTTTTCGAGGGGAGAATAACCCATGCTACTTCCACCCAGAGGACAAAGGGGGACCTTTTAGGGGAGCGGTTGGCCAAGACAGGCATTATTTCCCGGGACGACTTGTATACCGCCCTGCGGAGCCAGAAAAAGTCAGGCCGTTTTTTAGGAGAGATCGTTGTGGAAGAAGGGATGGCCGAAGAGCAGGCCGTCCTCAACGCCCTCTATACGCAAGTGCACGAACTAATTTACGAAGTATTTCGCTTGGAAGAAGGGACTTTCAAATTTGATCCTCTTTCAAGAGAAGCATTACCAAAGGTTTCTGTCCAGTTAAATGCCGATGAAGTGATGTTGAATATCCTCAAGATGGTGGACGAGTGGCCGGAGATAGAGAAGAAGGTACCCCCTCCAACAATGGTTCTCCAAAAGAGCGGGACCCTTGAAGAACACGGCATAAGCTTGTCGGAAGATCATGATGCGGTCTACCGACTGGTTGATGGCACCAGAAGTGTACAAGAGATTGTTGATATAAGCCTCCTCGGGAAGTTCGCTACCCTGGAAATTATAGCGAGTCTTTTAGAGGGGGGCGATCTCAAGGAAAAAGGCATCAAGAGGGTTGAAACACCTGGCCGATTGACGCCAGCGGCAAAGGTGCGGAGACAGCAGAAGCCAGCGTATGTCAGATATGGGGTGGGGCTTATCATCGCCCTCATTCTTCTTTTTATATCTTTTTTCCCTTTTAATTTTAAATTCTTATGGAGAGATCAACGTGGAGCCACGTATTCCCTCCAAGGATATGTCGAAAAGGTAAGACAAGAAAGGGTTGAGTGGGGGAGAAAAATCTTTTTCTTGGAGCAGGGGAGATATCCGGAAGATCTCCGGGAACTCATAGACAGTGGGATATTGGCCGAGGATGATATAAGGGAGATTGATGTCCGAAGAGAAAGTAATAATCCTTGATTGTGGTTCCCAATACACCCAACTCATCGCCCGACGCATCAGGGAACAAAAGGTCTACTGTGAAATTCATCCTTATACACTTTCTCCAGAGTTGATCAGGGGTAATGCAACAAAAGGAATTGTCCTCTCGGGGGGACCCGCCAGTGTCTACGGCAAGGACGCCCCCCGGGTAGATGAGGAGCTTTTCCACCTTGATATCCCCGTCTTGGGGATTTGCTATGGTATGCAGTTAATGACTTCTGTCCTAGGGGGGGAAGTAGCGCCATCAAGGGAGCGAGAGTATGGGAAAGCGGACCTGCGGGTTGATGAGCCTTCTGAGATCTTTAAAGGACTCCAGAAGGGTAAGACGTACCGGGTATGGATGAGCCACGGTGATCGGGTCGAAAACCTCCCCTCCGGATTTAAGACCTTTGCGTGTTCCGCCAATTCTCCTATCGCTGCTATGGGAGACCCGAATCGAAAATTGGTAGGTCTCCAATTTCATCCTGAGGTCGCCCACAGCGAGATCGGCGATCAGATACTGCATAATTTTCTCTTTCATATGTGCCGGTGCCGCGGGAGTTGGGACATGAAGTCCTTTGTAAAGACCTCGGTGCAGCGGATCAAGGAAGAGGTGGGGGAGCAACGGGTCATCTGCGCCTTGAGCGGGGGGGTTGATTCCTCGGTGGTTGCTGCCCTCGTGCACCAGGCCATCGGGGAGCGACTTACCTGTATATTTGTTGATAATGGCCTCTTGCGTAAGGATGAGGCGGAGGAGGTATTATCAACCTTCAAGGACTTTTTCCATTTAGATCTCCGCTTCGTAGACGCCCGCACGGATTTTTTGACCCGACTCAAGGGTGTAGAGGATCCTGAACAGAAACGGAAGGTGATCGGGGAACTTTTTATCTCAATTTTTGAAAAGGAGGCAAAAAAACTTGGCACGGTGGAATATCTGGCACAGGGGACTCTCTATCCCGATGTTATCGAGAGCATATCGTTTAAAGGGCCATCGGCTACCATTAAGAGTCATCATAACGTGGGGGGGCTTCCGGAACGAATGGAATTAAAACTCATCGAACCCTTGCGAGAACTGTTTAAGGATGAGGTACGAAAGGTCGGAAAGGAGTTGGGCTTCCCTGATCGGATCGTTTATCGACAACCCTTTCCTGGTCCGGGTTTGGCGGTGAGGGTCATAGGGGAGGTAACCGAGGAACGGTTGAAGATCTTGCGCGAAGCGGATGCCGTCATTCAAGAGGAAGTTACTCATGCGAGGCTCTATCAGGAGGTTTGGCAGTCTTTTGCGGTATTGCTCCCCATCAAAACGGTGGGGGTAATGGGGGATGAGAGGACTTATGAACACGTGATCGCTTTGCGAGCCGTTTCCAGTCGTGATGGAATGACGGCGGATTGGGTAAGATTTCCATATGAGCTTTTGGGCACGATGGCTAATCGAATCATCAATGAAGTACAAGGGGTAAACCGCGTCGTTTACGATATCAGCTCCAAGCCTCCGAGTACCATTGAGTGGGAATAAGGATTCCTCTTATGACGTCGGCAGGCTTACTAACCGCTTTTAATCCTTGTGATCGTAGTAATAAAACATGAAAGAATTCATCCATCTTCATCTTCACAGTCAATATAGCCTTTTGGACGGAGCCATTCGTTTTGAAGAGCTTTTTCCCCTTGCACGCAAGTATGGCATGCGGTCTTTGGCCTTGACAGACCATGGAAACATGTTCGGGGCGATTGAGTTCTATCAGGGGGCCGTCAGCCATGGAATAAAACCGATCATCGGGTGCGAGGTTTACCTGGCCCCTGAGTCACGCCTCAAAAAAGAACCAGGTGCATCCAAAGACGCTTTCTACCATCTGGTACTGTTAGTTAAAAATCAAGAAGGGTATAAAAATCTCATCCGCTTGGCAAGCCTCGCTCATCTCGAAGGATTCTATTATAAACCTCGAGTAGATAAGGAACTCCTCGAACAATACAATAAGGGTTTGATCGCCCTCAGTAGCTGTCTCAAGGGTGAGATACCTACTCTTCTTGTACAAGGGAAAAAGGATGAGGCTAAGACCGTTGCAGGCTGGTATAGGGAGATTTTTGACGAGAGGAGATTTTACTTAGAACTCCAGGACAACGGTCTTCAAGAACAAAAGGTCGTTAATCAGGGATTGCTGGAATTGGGTCAGGAGCTGGGGGTGCCTTTGGTTGCCACCAATGATTGTCATTACCTACGGCGTGAGGACGCCGTGGCCCATGATATACTGCTTTGCATTCAAACGGGCAAGACCCTTAAAGATTCTCAAAGAATGCGATTTTCTACCGATCAATTCTATGTGCGTTCCCCAGACGAAATGGAGAAACTATTCGGCCACTATCCAGAGGCATTAAAGAACACTATGGAGATAGCCGAGCGTTGCAACCTGGAACTGCGCTTTGAAGAATATCATCTTCCCCACTTTAAGCCCCCTGCCGGGGAATCGTTGGACCGCTATCTCGAGCGGAATGCGCGGGAAGGTTTGGAGCGACGTTTCGCCTATGCCCCTCCTCCACCGGAGGAGCGTGAGCGGTATGAGAGGCGGTTGCAGGAGGAACTCTCTATTATTAGTTCCATGGGTTTTTCCGGCTACTTTCTCATCGTGGCCGATTTTATCACCTATGCCAAGGAGCGGGGGATCCCGGTGGGGCCTGGGAGGGGGTCTGCGGCGGGGAGTTTGGCGGCCTATTCCCTGGGGATAACCGATATCGACCCTCTGCCATATGATCTCCTCTTCGAGCGGTTCCTCAATCCCGAACGTGTCAGCCTCCCCGACATCGATGTGGACTTCTGCATTGAGGGAAGAGATGAAGTCATTAGATATGTGACTGAAAAGTATGGGAAAGAGAATGTGGCCCAGATCATCACGTTCGGCAAGATGCAGGCCAAGGCGGTGGTAAGAGATGTAGGGCGGGTGCTGGATCTTCCCTACAAGGAGGTGGATGTTATCGCCAAACTTATACCCAATACCCTCAATATTACCCTCAAACAAGCCCTCGAGCAGGAACCGAGGCTGAAGGAATTAGCCGAGGGAGATCTGCAGGTGTCCAAACTCCTCTCGCTGGCCCGGTCTCTGGAGGGAATGGTTCGCCATGCCTCTACCCACGCTGCGGGCGTAGTTATCTCCCATCGGCCCCTCATGGAATATATTCCCCTCTATCGAGGTGGAAATGGTGAGGTGGTTACCCAATATGCCATGAAGGATGTGGAGCGTATTGGGTTGGTAAAATTCGACTTTTTAGGACTCAAGACCCTCACGGTCTTAAGCAAGGCAGTAGCGTTGATTGAGCGGACGAAGCGTGAAAAAGTCGAGCTTGACCGCATCCCACTTGATGACCAAGAGACTTACCGGCTCCTTGGTTCCGGTGATACCTCAGGGATATTCCAGTTGGAGAGCTCCGGGATGAGGGATCTTCTGGTCAAGCTGCGTCCGGAGAGCTTTACAGACCTTATCGCCTTGGTGGCCCTTTACCGCCCCGGTCCCCTTGGTAGCGGCATGGTGGATGATTTTATCAAACGGAGACATCGGAAGGCGGCGGTTAAATACGATGTGCCTGCGTTACGGGAGGTCCTTGCGGACACCTATGGGGTGATTGTCTATCAAGAACAGGTGATGCGGATAGCCAGCACCTTGGGCAATTTTTCGCTTGGGGATGCCGATATCCTACGCCGGGCCATGAGCAAAAAGGACCCTGCGGAGATGGAGCGCCTTAAAGAGAAATTTATAGAGGGCGCTTCCCACAATGGTATTGATAAGAAAAAGGCCGAACGCATCTTCGAAATGATGAATAAGTTCGCCGAGTATGGCTTTAATAAATCTCACAGCGCCGCCTACGCATTGATCGCATATCAGACGGCCTACCTCAAAGTTCATTACCCTATCGAGTTCATGGCGGCGCTGCTTACCTGTGACATGGACAACACCGATAAGGTGATGAGGTACCTGGCTGAGTGTAGGGAGAAAGGAGTCGAAGTTCTCCCCCCCGACATCAATGAAAGCGATTGGGGTTTCACGGTCTCGGGTGGAAACATTAGATATGGACTGGGTGCGGTTAAAAACGTGGGGTTGGGGGCTGTTGAGGAGATACTGCACCTTCGAGAGGGAGGAGAGCAAATATCGTCTCTCTTTGATTTTTGTGAATCGGTTGATTTACGCAAGGTGAACCGCAGGGTACTTGAGAGTCTCATTAAAGCAGGAGCCTTTGATGCTATGGGGGCTCATCGATCACAGCTCATGCTGGTTTTAGCAGAGGCCTTGGAACAGGGACAGGCACGACAGAAAGAGCGTCGTGGAGGACAACCGGCCCTCTTCGGCGGGCTTGCATCCCCTCATGGGCCAACCCCCTTGCCCGTCATAGAGGAATGGCCAGAACATCAGTGTTTGAGCTTTGAAAAGGAGGTGCTCGGTTTTTATCTGACCAGCCACCCCCTTATCAGATATCAAGAGGAGATTCGAACGCTCACTACGGCGGATACAGAGGCCCTCGGCGAGATGGCAAGCGGTGTTCAGGTTAGCGTCGGCGGGTTGATAGCGGAGGTGAAGGAGATTAGCACCAAAAAGGGCGACCAAATGGCCTTTCTCTCCTTGGAGGATATGAAGGGGAGGGTGGAAGTAATAATCTTCCCCGACCTTTTTCGCAACGTCCGCCCTTATATAAAGGTAGATATGCCAGTCTTGATTCGAGGGGTTTTGGATAAGGGGGAGGAGAGACATAAGGTAAAAGCATCTTCCGTGGTGCCTCTTGATGAGGCAAAAACGGAGAAGATATCGAAGATCCATTTTTGGCTCCGCACACCAGGGGTTTCCAAAGATCAGTTGCAGAGACTGAAAAAGATCCTGGAGGAGAATAAGGGGGAGTGCGAGGCCTTACTGCACTTCATCGTTCCCCATCGGTCAGAAGTGATCATGGCGCTTTCACCTCCGCTGATGGTAGCGCCTTCCGAGCGGATGCGGAACTCGGTGGAGGGACTCTTTGGAGAAAAGACAGTTGAGATGGAGTGAGAGATTTTCTGGGTATGAGGAGATGAGAATATTGTCAAGGGAGATATAGCATATGGTAAGACACTATCTTGATTTTGAAAAACCGCTGATGGATTTAGAACGGGAATATGAGGAACTCCAGCGTTTTGCCCCACGCAATGACACTAAGGTCAGCGCACGTATAGAGTGGCTAGAAAAAAGGATAGCTAAAGTACGCGAGGAAATCCATGCTCAGCTTAACCCCTGGCAGAGGACACAGCTGTCTCGTCACATCGATCGGCCCCATACGTTAGACTATATCCAATTGATTTTTGACGACTTTATAGAACTCCATGGCGATAGGGGGTTTATGGATGATCCGGCCATGGTAGGAGGTCTTGCCCGCCTCGATGGTGAGGCTGTGGTGGTTGTTGGACATCAGAAGGGGAGAGATGTTAAGGAAATGGGCTATCGAAATTTTGGGATGCCCCACCCCGAGGGTTACCGTAAGGCCCTCAGGATCATGGAGTTGGGGGCGAGGTTTAAGAAGCCTATTATTACCATGATCGACACCCCAGGGGCCTATCCCGGTGTAGGTGCCGAAGAACGAGGGCAGGCTGAGGCTATTGCCCGCAACCTAATGGAGATGGCTACTTTCCCTGTTCCGATCGTTGCGGTGGTCATCGGCGAAGGGGGGAGCGGTGGTGCCTTGGCCATCGGGGTGGGGAATAGAATCCTTATGTTGGAGAATGCTATCTATTCGGTTATAACCCCGGAGGGTTGCGCCGCCATCCTGTGGCGGGATGGTACCAAAAGTTCCCTGGCAGCGGAGGCCATGAAAATGACGGCTACTGATCTTTTGAGTTTGGGGGTCATCGACGAGATTATCCCTGAACCGGTGGGTGGCGCCCACCGCAATTATCAGAGAGCTGCGGCCACGGTGAAGGCGGCCATAGTACGTCATCTCGAAGAGTTGAGGGATTTTTCTGAGGAGACAATTCTATCAGATAGATATCAACGATTCCGCCGTATGGGTGCCTTTCGCGAGGAATGAGGTTGAGATCTTCTTCTTAGAATACGAGGAATTTTCCATTATTTCTTTTTTTATTATTGTCCTATATAGACTTGATGCCGATCTTTTATCCGTAATTTTATTGATCTCCTAGCACTTGGAAAAATCAAGATGAAATCCAAGATACGAGTTCTCCCCCCTGATATAGTGAGTAAAATAGCAGCGGGGGAGATAATTGAGCGTCCAGCCTCCGTGGTAAAGGAATTGGTGGAAAATTCCTTGGATGCCGGAAGTGGCGTCATTACGGTAGAGATAGAGGAGGGGGGTAAGAAACGTATTACGGTGATGGACGATGGGGAGGGAATGGTGAAAGAGGATGCTTTCCTGGCCCTTGAGAGACACGCCACGAGTAAAATCTATGATGAGAAAGACCTCAATATCTTGGGTACCCTTGGTTTTCGGGGTGAGGCCCTTTCCTCCATTGCAGCAGTATCTTGTGTGAGCCTGATCACGAGGGCTCATGATGAGATTTCAGGAACACGGATCCTGGTGGAGGATGGTCGGGTACAGGGGGCGGAAGAGATCGGATGCCCTCCAGGGACACGGTTGGAGATAAAGGATCTTTTCTATAACGTGCCGGCGAGGCAAAAGTTCTTACGAGGGGTACAGACCGAGATGGCCCATATCATTGAGGTGATCACCAGAATGGCCCTCGTCCATAGTTCAGTGGGCTTTATTCTGAAACACAATAATCGTGTTGTTTTCAACCTTCCTTCCACCCAGGAGGAGCGTTCACGAATCAGGGCTATTCTCGGCAAGGAAGTCACCACTCAATTGGTGCGCGTTGAAGCAAGCAATGGGTTCGGAGTTGTACAGGGGTGGGCCACTGTTCCTACCTACATCCGTGGTTCTTCCAAGGGTATCTATATCTACGTGAATGGTCGCTACATCAGGGACAAACTGATTTTCCATGCCGTTTCAGAGGCATACCGAAGATTTATCCCCGCCCGGATGTATCCGGTGACTATCCTTTCCCTTTCCATTCCTTTTTCGGAAGTGGATGTCAACGTCCACCCGGCAAAGATGGAAGTCCGATTCAGGAGAGGGGAAGAGCTACACCGATTAATCTGCGATTCGCTTAAAGATGCCTTGAGCCATTTCCCCACGATTAAGTCTTATGAGGCATCGGAGATCAGGGAGGAGATGGCCCCCTATTCAGCACCATCTTCTCTTGCCATTGGTACTGAAAGAATTTCTTCTTCTCCTCCCCTGTGGCGTATGACGGGACAGCTTAAGGGAACCTACCTTGTCATAGAAGGGGAAGAGGGTGTGATGATTATTGATCAACATGCAGCTCATGAACGGATCCTTTACGAGCGATTGAAAAAGGCGCTAGAGGGTGAGAAGATCTCTCAACAACCCTTTCTCATTCCCCAACCCATTGAGGTGAAGAAAGATGAAAAGGAGTTACTCGTTGGATATCGATTCGAATTGGCCAGAGTAGGACTGGAGATAGAAGAGTTTGGTGAGAGGGCCGTGTCCGTCACTTCCATACCTTCATTTCTGCAGGGGGAAGATCTACAATCTCTTCTTGAGGCATTAAGCGAAGAGTTGGCAGAGCGTGGAGAGGGTGGCGCTTTCGATCGAGTTTTGGATCGGCTCTGTGTGCTTCTGGCCTGCCGAGGTGCTGTCAAGGCGAACCACCGGTTGCAGGAAGAAGAGGTGAATTCCCTTCTGAGGGAATGGGAGGAAGCTGGACAACCTACTACGTGTCCCCATGGACGGCCTCTTTTGATCACATGGAGTTGGCGGGAAGTAGAAGGGTGGTTTAGAAGGAGCTAAAGATCATATTTTGCTAATTTATATCTCATCGCTCGAAAGTTCATTCCTAATAGCTCGGCGGCCTTCTTTTTGATTCCTCCGGTGTGTTCCAATGCCTTGATGATAAAGGCCTTTTCCAAGTCTTCCACCACCTTGTTGAGATCAATTCCTTCATCAGGGATTTCTAAAGAGGGAGGAATGCTCTTTGAGATCATCCGCTCATTAAGATACGAGCGGATATGCCGCTCCGTGATTGTCGATGCGGTCTCCAGCGTTAAACTCCTCTCAATGATGTTTTCCAATTCCCTGACATTACCGGGAAAATCATAATTTAGTAAGAGCTCTAGGGACTCGGGTGCTGTCCCCTGTATCTCTTTCCCCGTTTCAGCACTATACTTGCGGATGAAGTGGCTCACGAGCAAGGGAATATCCTCTTTGCGTTCCCTTAAGGGGGGAAGCTTGATTTGAATGACATTTAAGCGGTAGAAGAGATCTTCTCGGAAAGCGCCGAGAGCGACCTTCTGTTGTAGGTCTTGATTGCTGGCCGAGATGATTCTGACGTCAACCTTGATGTCTTCAGTTCCTCCCACCCGCTTAAACTCACGCTCTTGGATCATTCGCAACAACTTCACCTGTAAGGGAAGGGGGAGTTCCCCGATCTCATCCATAAAAAGGGTTCCGGCCTCGGCCATCTCCAACAATCCCCTCTTGTTGGCGATGGCTCCGGTAAAGGATCCCTTCATGTGCCCGAATAGCTCGCTCTCCAAAAGGTTTTCCGGGATGGCGCCGCAGTTTAGGGTGATAAAAGAGCGGTCCTTCCTGGTGCTGTTATAGTGGACGGCCTTGGCCACCAGTTCTTTGCCCGTTCCGCTTTCCCCCGTAATCAAGACATTAGCCTTAGTTTGGGAGACCTTCTCGACGAGATCATATACCCGCTGCATATTGGGACTCTTGCCGATGAGATTCCAGAATTTGTATCGCTCCTCTACCGCTTGACGCAGAAGAATATTTTCCTTGATCAGATCGCTTCGTTCGAGGGATTTTTTTATCGTCAGCTTTACTTCTTCTACCCTAAAAGGTTTGGTGATATAATCATAGGCCCCTTCTTTTATGGCGGTCACCGCTCCTTCAGGAGAACCGTAAGCCGTTATCATGATCACTACCGTATCAGGACTTACCTCTTTGGTCTTGCGTAAGACCTCAAAGCCATCCACGCCCGGCATCTTGACGTCGGTGAGGACCATACTGTACAGGTTATTTTCTAAGAGCTCTAGGGCCTTTTCCCCACTGGTAGTGCTGGTTAGCTCATACCCTTCTTTGTGTAACATGATTTCTAAAAAATCACACATGCTCTTTTCGTCGTCGACTACTAGTATATTTTGTTTCTTCATATCCGTTCCTCCGAACAGTGGGGTTTGTAAGGAGCCTATGTAGCTGGGAAGGTAAGGGTGAACGTGGTTCCACGGTCAGATCTGCTCTCCACGGATATATCCCCTTCATGGTTTTCTACTATTTTATGAACGATAGAGAGTCCTAATCCTGATCCCCCTTCTTTGGTTGTAAAAAAGGGATCGAAGATCCTATCGATATGTTTCGGAGAGATTCCTTTGCCCGTATCGGCGACTAAAAGTGTAACCGTTTTCCCCGTTCCATCCCGGTTGACCTTAATTTCCAACATACCTTTTCCCTCCATGGCGTCGACCGCGTTGATAAAGAGGTTCCACAGGACCTGCTCCAATTGTTGAGGGTCGGCAGCAATGGTGGCATTTGCATCCACGATTTTGGCCAACTTCATCCCTTTAGTCCATTGTGGAGAGCGAGTAAAAACCTCCAGTGTGTTTTCCACTAAGGCACCGACATCCACCTTTTTTTTGTTGAGCTTTGGAGGCTGGGCATAGAGGAGAAAATCGGTGATGAGGCGATTCAAACGGCCAGACTCGGCGAGGATGATTTCCATCAAACGTTGGTCGCTCTCACCCCCCTCTTGTTCCTCCTTCAGCAGTTGGATGGCCCCACTGATTGATGCTAAGGGATTGCGGATTTCATGGGCAATGCCGGCAGCTAGTTGCCCGATGGTGGCCAGTTTTTCCGATCTCCGCATAGATTCTTCCATTTCCTTAATGTGCGTGAGATCCTGAAAGATGATGATCTGCCCTACCTTGTTGCCTCTATGATCTTTTAAAGGAGAGATGGAAAGACCCAATTTTGTCTCCTCTCCGTCAGGCTTCTGAAAGGTCGTTTCCATACGGGAGCGAAGCCCTTCATGGAAATTGTTATTGAGGGTAGAGAATAGATCTGAGATGGGGCGGTTTTTACATTGAGAGATCGTAATACCCAGAATTTCCTGCCCAGCCTTATTGAGAAAGGTCACCCGATCTTTCAAGTTGACCGTCAAGAGACCACTCTGGATACTCTGAATAACATCTCGGTTAAAGGCCTCAAGGCGGCTGAAGTCTTCTTTTGATTTTATCAGCTCTTTGCCCCTTTTTTGTACCTCTTCGGCAAGATATCCGGTGAGGTATCCTGATCCAAAGAAAGCAAGGATGTAAGCAGACACCTTAGTTAGCAGGTCGACATTGTGATAAGGGAGGCGGATGATGAGTGAGGGGATCACCCAGTGATATTCCAGGGTCAGAAGGAGTCCATATGAGATACTGCAGACAGAAGCCGCCATGAGGCCCCCTCGTCGTTCCAGCATAACCCCGGCCTCCAGGATCGCTAATATATACAGTGGCGTGAAGACACTGTCGCTACCGCCAGAGATATAAATGATTCCTGTGATTATCAAGGCATCCGCTGCCGTCTGGGCATGGATTAAGAATGTGAAATTTTTGGCCTTCTGAATGAGGAAGGTGAAGATGATGGTGGTGGCATAGATGAGAAAGATGAAAAAATAGAAGAAGGCATACGGCCCCCAAAAGGCTGATATACCCCTCAATTGAAAGAGCAGCCCCATGAAGAGGGTTATGGTAATGAGGATAAATCTATACAGTATTAGTTTTTTTAATTGCTTTTTCATTTTTTCTCTTCGGCTAGAAGGCCGAGGCCATCTTAAAGATGGGCAGATACATGGAGATGACCAATCCACCGACGACCACCCCTAAGAAAACCATTAATACCGGTTCAAGCATGGAGCTCAGGGTGGCCACGGCCATATCAACCTCATCGTCATAGAAATCAGCGACCTTGGTAAGCATGAGTTCGAGGGACCCGGTAGTCTCCCCCACTCCAATCATTTGAGTTACCATCATAGGGAAGACGCCGCTTTCAGCTAATGGTTCAGAGATGGTTTGTCCTTCACTTATGCTGTCCCGTCCTTTCTTAATGGCTTCTTCGACCACCTTATTCCCCGCTGCTCCCGCCACTATATTGAGAGACTCCAAGATAGGGACCCCGCTGGTCACGAGGGTTGCCAAGGTGCGGGAGAATCTGGAGATAGCTACCTTGCGTAAGAGCTCTCCAAAGATCGGGAGTTTTAGAATAAGATCGTCTATTCGCAACCTCCCCTTTTCCGTTTTGTAGTATCTGTTTACCACGATGGCCAGGATGATAACGATGCCAATGACGATCGGTAGATAGCTCTTGAAGATATTGCTGATGCCGATAACGATCTGAGTCGGTAGGGGAAGGCTTGACCCGATCCCCGAAAAGAGCTTCTCGAAGACCGGCACGACAAATACCATCAAGACAACGGTGACGATGATTGCAACGCTTAGGATCATGGCAGGATATACGAGGGCGGCCTTTATTTTCTTTTTTAGCGCCTCCATTTTTTCAATATGGGCGGCCAGGCGGTTGAGTATGACGTCGAGGGTACCGGCCTCCTCCGCTGCTACCACTAAGTTGACGTACAGGTTGTCAAAGACACGGGGGTGTTTCTGCAGGGCTGCTGCCAGGGTGGCCCCGGCCTCTACCTCATTTTTTACCGTTCTGATGATCCCCTGAAAGGTCTCGTCCTCCTCCTGATGGGCCAATATATCAAGAGATTGGACCAACGGAAGTCCTGCGTCGATCATGGTGGCCAACTGACGGGTGAAGACCGCCAGGGTCTTTTTTGTTACTCTTCCTTTCAAAAAAGGAAGGGAAATCTTGATCTCAGTCGCCTTTTTCACGATCTTGGTGGGAATGATCTGCTGCTGTCTGAGATAGGTCCGCACCGCCATCTCATTCGGACCCTCAAGCTCGCCCTTCCGAAACCCTCCTTGGGGTAGTCTTCCCTCCCATGCGTACTTTGGCATGATAATTCCCTTTTATTTTATGTCATTTCTTTTTTTCTGCGGTATCCCCCAACATTTGTCGGAACTCCTCTAAGTTGGGGGATCTTCCCATGGCGTCGTTGAGGGTGATGAGTCCCCTCTCGTAGAGTGAGAGGAGTGATTGATTCATCGTCTGCATACCGAATTTGATCTGTCCTATCTGCATCTGACCGTATAGCTGATGGACTTTATCTTCCCTGATGAGATTGCGGATGGCTGAGTTGGGGACCATAATCTCCAGGGACAAGGCCAGTCCTGTCCCATTGGCCTTGGGGAGGAGCTGCTGGCTGAGGACCCCTTCCAGGACAAAGGAGAGTAAGGTCCTGACCTGAGGCTGCTGGTGTGGAGGGAAGACATCAATAATTCTATTGACCGTTTCAGTACATGAGTTGGTGTGCAGGGTGGCGAGGGTGAGGTGCCCGGTCTCGGCTATGGTCAGTGCTGCTTCGATGGTCTCCAAATCCCTCATCTCTCCAAGGAGGACCACATCGGGGTCCTGGCGCAGAATGTGTTTTAGGGCTGTAGTAAAAGTGAAGGTATCGGCGTTGACCTCCCGCTGGTTCAAAATGCACCCCTTGTGAGGATGGAGGTATTCGATGGGATCTTCAATAGTAATGATGTGGGCGTTTCTTTCCTCGTTGATCTGATCTATCATAGCCGCCTGGGTGGTTGATTTGCCACAGCCGGTAGGGCCTGTGACCAAGAGAAGCCCCTTGGGTTTCCTAATGAGTTCCTCGACAATAGGGGGGAGCCCCAAATCCTGGAAGCTCCTGATTTTATAGGGTATGGTTCTAATGGCTGCCGCCACCATCCCCCTCTGAAAGAAGAGGTTTCCTCTAAACCTGGACAGCCCCTTTATTCCAAAGGAAAAATCGAGTTCATGCTCCTCCTCAAAGCGTTGTTTTTGGGTGTCGGTAAGCACACTGTACGCAAGCCTCTTGGTATCAGCGCCACCCAGAGGAGGCAGATCTAAGGGGACCAAACGGCCGTAAACTCGAATTTGAGGAGGGGTGCCGGTGGTAATATGGAGGTCTGTCGCATCATTTTCAACCATTGTCTTAAGTAGATCTTGAAGATCAAGGGCCATTGTTTATTCTCCGTGGCGGCTAGGCGACGGTTACCCGCAGTACCTCTTCGATGGTGGTTACGCCTTGTTTGATTTTGATGATCCCACTTTGTCTCAAGGTCTTCATACCTGCCTGGACGGCCGCCCGCCTAATTTCGTTGGCGGGGGCCCGTCGGAGGGTCAAGTCCTGGACCTCATCAGTCGTGGGCATCACCTCGAACAACGATAACCTGCCACGATACCCGATATTGCTGCACTTGTTGCATCCCTTTCCCTTATAACACTTGAAATCATGGGCCTCTTCTTCAGGGATACCCAGATCCACAAGGGCTTCAGGTGACATATCAATGGGTTCCTTGCAATCAGGACAGATGCAGCGGACTAAACGCTGTGCCACGGTCACAATAAGAGAAGAAGAAACGAGAAACGGTTCCACCCCCATGTCCAGTAGTCGTCCGATAGTGCTGGGGGCATCGTTGGTGTGGAGTGTGCTGAGGACGAGATGTCCGGTCAAGGCGGCCTTTACCGCTATCTCAGCCGTTTCCAGGTCTCTTACCTCTCCCACCAAAATAATATCAGGGTCTTGGCGCAAAAATTCCCTCAGGGAGGAAGCGAAGTTCAGTCCAATGGCTTCATGCATCTGGACCTGGTTGACGCCGGGGAGGTTGAATTCTATTGGGTCCTCGGCGGTACAGATATTTTCTGATACCTTATTCAATTCGGAGAGGACAGAATAGAGGGTGGTGGTTTTTCCGCTTCCCGTCGGTCCGGTAACCAAGATCATCCCAAAGGGTTTATAGATGGACTCGCGGAACAGATCCAGGGTATCGCGTTCAAAGCCCAATTTGGTCATGTCGAGTTGAAGTTTTGACTTATCAAGGAGCCGCATAACCACCTTCTCACCAAAGAGGGTGGGAATGAGCGATACCCGAAAGTCCATCTCCCTGTTCTGCATCCTGATCAGGAAACGTCCCCCCTGGGGGAGGCGTCGTTCTGCGATATCCAATTGAGACATGATCTTGACACGGGAGATAACGGCGTTTTTCATCTGGATAGGCGGCCTCATTACCTCATAGAGGACGCCGTCAATTCTTTCACGCACCCGCATGAATTTTTCGTACGGCTCAATGTGGATATCGCTGGCCCCCTTTGTGATGGCATCGGCGAGGATGAGGTTAACCAGCTTTACGACGGGTGCCTCATCGGCGGTCTTCTCTAACTCACTGATATCAAAGGTTTCATCGCTTTTTACCACCTCCATTCCTTCATCCTCAAAGTCGGCGAGGGCACCGTCGATGGAAGAGGTGGGATTGAGAAATCTGTTTATGGTTGTTTTGATGTCCGTTTCAGAGGCAACCAAGGCCTCTACATGATATCCCGTTCGGAACTTAATATCATCAATTACCGATACGTTAAAGGGATCAACCATGGCAAGATAGAGGGTAGAGCCGCTTCTGCGGACCGGCACCACTTGATTCTTATGCATAAACTCATCACCCACTAATCCTACAAGCTTGGGGTCTAATTCCAAGTCGGAGAGATTGATGGAAGGCAGCCCATAGCGTTTATGGAGGAAGGCGAGGAGGTCGTGCTCCGAGAGAAATCCCATTTCTATCAATACGGAGCTCAAGTTTAGCCCCCTGAGCTTCTGCTCTCCCTGGGCCTGCTTCAGCTGGTCTTCGGTTATAATATTTGCCTTTAGGAGTAATTGTCCTAGCCTCAAGGACATGATGGTATCCTCTTTCTTCTGGATATACGTATGACGTTAAGCTTTATTACACTATCACCTTTAACCAACGATGTCAATATTTGTCACATTTTCATTACTCCGTATGGTGACCTATTTCTTCATATCTTGCGGGTTTCAACTCCCTAATTTTATATGCGTTTTATGAGAGGGGGTATGTTCAGAGATCACCTAGGAGAGCAAACTCCCCCTTGCCTTTTGGGGTATTTGATAGGTAATATACCTTGTTTTTTGTCTCGCAGGTGTACTTTTGAGTATTGATTAATAGCTATTTAATAAGGAGAAAGAATGGCTGATAGAAGAACGATTGAGATGGCGCAGAGACTTACTTCCCTTCCTCCTTACCTCTTCGCGGAGCTTGATCGGCGGAAAGCAGCCTTGAGGACCAAAGGGGTGGATATTATTGACCTGGGGGTGGGAGATCCAGACCTTCCCACGCCGCAGCGGATTCTGGAACGTATGAGAGAAGAGGTCCTTAATCCAAAAAATCACCGTTATCCCGGTTATGAGGGACTGCGAGAATTCCGAGAGGCGGCAAGTCGATGGTATGAGAAGCGGTTTGGAGTAACACTGGATCCAGATGGTGAGGTGCTCGCCCTGATCGGTTCCAAAGAGGGGATTGCCCATATTCCGTTAGCCTTTATCAACCCCGGTGCGTACTCCCTTGTTCCCAGTCCTGGATATCCAGTTTATCATGCGGGGACGGTATTTGCCGGCGGGAAGTCCTTTTTTATGCCCCTGGTTGAGGAGCGGGGATTTTTGCCCGATTTCAGACAGGTTCCCCGTGAGGTAGCTGAGTCCGCGACGCTGCTCTTTATCAATTATCCCAACAATCCTACGGCGGCTGTTGCGGATGAGGATTTTTTCGCCGAGGTGATTGATTTCGCCCGACGCTATCATATCATTGTTTGTCACGATGCAGCCTACAGTGAGATCAGCTATGACGGTTATGCACCTCCCAGCTTTTTGGAGGTGGAAGGTGCTATGGAGGTAGGAGTGGAATTTCACTCCCTTTCCAAGACCTACAATATGACCGGGTGGCGCCTTGGCTTTGCGGTGGGGAATAGAGAAATCCTGGCCGGGTTGGGAAAGGCCAAGACCAATATTGATTCCGGTGTCTTTCAGGCCGTCCAGTGGGCAGGTATAGAGGCGTTAGAGGGGAATCAATCTGTTGTAGAGCAGATGTGCGCGACTTATCAAAGGCGGCGCGATGTTATGGTACAAGGCCTCCACTCAGTGGGATTGCAGGTGAATTCTCCCAAGGCGACCTTTTATCTTTGGATAAAGGTGCCTTCCGGCCATGATTCGGTTTCTTTCTCCTCTCTTGTGCTTGATCAGGCAGGGGTGGTCGTCACGCCGGGGAACGGATTCGGTGAGGCGGGTGAGGGGTATGTGCGTGTTGCCTTGACAGTGCCGGAGGGGAGGCTTGAAGAGGCGGTAGGGCGCCTTCAGAATATTAGCTTTTAGCCGCAGCCGTGAGTTCCTGAATCGGGAACTCAGTACCGAGGTCCTTGAGAATGTCCTTGATTTCCTCCTGATAAGAGGGTGGTACCATCACTTCGACAATACCCTCGTGGGGGTCGACGGTTCTCACTACCGCCACCCCTTCATACGATTCGAGGATGAAGTTTAGGTAGGCAATTTCCCGGCGTGGTATCTTGATGAGAATAGAAATGGTGTCCATATTATTAGGTCTTTGAACTGCGATTCAGTTTACTGCGCTTATAAACACACTTAAGGTCGTAAAGGGTTCAAGGATTCGAGGGTTCACGTAAAAGCATTGATCTTTATTTTTTTGCTGGAATCCTTGGACCCTTGACCCCTCGCGCCATCCCGCTTGCGAGATAGCAGTTTACTTATCTACCACTTCCTCCGGATGAACTATTTTCCCCTTGATGGCGCTTGCGGCAGCCACCGCCGGGTTGGCCAGATAGACCTGGCTTGTAGGATGACCCATCCTGCCCACGAAGTTACGGTTGGTCGTGGCGATGGCCACTTCCCCCGCTCCCAAGACCCCCATGTGGCCGCCGAGACAAGGACCGCACGTAGGGGTGCTCACTGCGCCACCCGCCTGAACAAATATTTCCAGGAGTCCTTCTCGGAGGGCCTGGAGATAGATCTCCTGCGTTGCGGGGATCACGATGAGGCGGACGTATGGGGCCACTTTTTTGCCTTTGAGGATATGGGCTGCGATCCTGAGATCATCCAGTCTTCCGTTGGTGCATGAGCCGATGACCGCCTGATCAATTGCTACCCCAGTCAACTCCCGCACCCCCTGCACATTGGCGGGAGATGAAGGGCAGGCTACCTGAGGATCGATGGCAGAAACGTCAAATTCCTTTATCTCCGCATAGGAGGCGTCCTCGTCGCCTTGATAGAGGGTATATCCGTTTTTGATCCTCCCGCGAATGTATTCCAGGGTGATCTCATCGGGCGGGAAGATGCCATTTTTCCCGCCGGCCTCGATAGCCATATTGGCCATGGTAAACCGACCGGACATCTCCAAGGCACTAATGGCCTCGCCGGTGAATTCCATGGCCTGATAGAGGGCTCCGTCTACTCCGATTGCCCCGATAGTATAGAGGATGAGGTCTTTTCCTCCGACCCACGGCTGGCAATCTCCCCTGTATATGAATTTTATCGTCTCGGGAACCCTGAGCCAGATCTCCCCCGCGGCCATGGCCGCGGCCAGGTCGGTACTCCCCACGCCGGTGGCGAAGGCCCCCAGGGCGCCGTAGGTGCAGGTGTGGCTGTCCGCGCCAATGACGAGATACCCCGGTCCCACGAGCCCCATTTCCGGCAGCAGGGCGTGTTCGATCCCCATCCGCCCCACCTCCAGATAGTGTGTTAAGTCCTGTTCCTGGGCGAACTCCCGCATCAGCCGGCATTGTTCGGCGGACTGGATGTCCTTGTTGGGGGTGAAATGGTCTGGTACCAGAATTACCTTGTCTTTATCAAAGACCTTATTCGCTCCCATTTCCCCGAAGGCCTTGATGGCCAAGGGGGCGGTGATGTCATTTCCCAGGGCCACGTCCACTTGGGCATTGATGATCTCGCCGGGAGCGACCTTCTCTACACCAGCATGTGCAGCCAGGATTTTTTCGGTTATGGTCATCCCCATGCTATAGGCCTCGCAGTTCTTTTTTTCGATACTCCAGTTTGTTCAAGGCGTTAATGTAGGCCTTCGCGCTGGCCACAATTACGTCCGTATCGGCCCCCTGGCCGATCACGGCCCGGCCTTTTTCCTCCAGCCTTACTGTTACCTCTCCCTGAGCCTCTGTGCCGCCGGTGATCGCGCTGACGGCAAACTGAAGGAGTTTTGATCGGGTGCGCGTAATCTTTTTGATCGTCTTGAAGGTGGCATCCACCGGCCCATCTCCGAAACCGGCCTCCTGTATGATTTCGCCATCCACCTCCATCTTTACCGTGGCCGTGGGGACGGTGACGTTTCCCGAAATGACGTTCAGATAGACGAGCTTATAGCGGTCGGGCATGCGGAGGATCTCTTCGGCCACGATCGACTCAATATCCTCATCGTAGATCTCGTGCTTTTTATCTGCCAGTTCCTTGAACCGGGTGAAGGCCAGTTCAACATCTTTTTCTGAAAGCCGAAAACCTAATTCTTTCAGCCTCTCTTTGAAAGCATGTCGTCCAGAGAGTTTTCCCAGGACGAGAGAGGATTGGGAAATCCCTACCGATTCAGGGGTCATGATTTCATATGTCTGCTTGTCCTTCAGTACACCGTCCTGATGAATGCCCGATTCATGGGCAAAGGCATTCGCCCCTACAATGGCCTTATTAGGCTGGACCACCATGCCCGTAATCTTTGAGACGAGACGACTGGTGGCAAAGATATGTTTGGGGACGATTCGGGTAGATACGTGAAAAAGATCCTTCCGCGTGCGGATGGCCATGACCACCTCCTCGAGGGAGGTATTTCCCGCCCGTTCCCCAATGCCATTGATTGTGCCCTCCACCTGTCTCACGCCATTCTGGATAGCGATGAGGGAATTAGCGACCGCGAGACCAAGATCATTGTGGCAGTGGACGCTCAGGGTGACCTTTTCTATACCCTTGACCGTTTGTCGGAGCGTCCGGATCAACTCTCCAAACTCCGAGGGAATGGCATAACCTACGGTATCGGGAATATTAATCGTCGTTGCCCCTGCCTCTATGGCCGTTTCAATCACTGCCGCGAGGAACTTGGAATCACTGCGGGTTGCGTCCATGGTTGAGAATTCAACGTTGTCAGTATGTTTTTTGGCCCTTGCAACGGATTGTGCCGCAATCCGCATTACTTCCTCCCTCGATTTTCTTAATTGATATTTAAGATGAATATCCGAGGTTGAAATAAAGGTATGGAGTCGGGGGAATTTGGCCGTTTTGATACTCTCCCAGGCCCTGTCAATATCCTGAGCATTTGCTCTGGCCAGAGCAGCCACCTCCGAGTGGGTGATCGCTTCTGCAATCGTTTTAACAGCCTCAAAATCTCCCTGTGACGAAATGGGGAAACCCGCCTCGATGACATCAACTCCCATTTTTTCCAACTGTTGGGCAATCCTCACTTTTTCTGCCACATTCATCGCGGCTCCAGGTGATTGCTCGCCGTCCCGTAGGGTGGTGTCGAAGATAACGATTTTTTCTCCCATCAAAGATTCTCCTTTCTCTCATTGTAGAGAAATGTTTAGATCTACGCAAGAGGGGTCTTGTATTATTTTTAGTTGTGAACTAGTTCTTTCTTACCACGGAGCGACGCATACGTTGTCGAATCGGTGCTCGAGGTGGCCCTGGTCAAATTCTCCCTCGTTTGATGCAATTCAGAGCTTTTGGGGATCAGCTTCTTCACAAACACCCCCTTTTTAGCCTTGACAAAAAAGGGGAGATATATATACTTATTGCTTTAAATTCGGTGGTCAATCAAAGTCTTGCCGACAGAAGATTTAACTAACAGGAGATCTTACCTATCAGATGAAAGTTAGATGGGATGCCATCCCTCCCGAAGGGAGGGAGATATTTATGGATCAACTGTACCCTGATGGTCCCTATGAGCAAGAGGAGCACGGTTTAAGCGTGGCCCCGGCGGTGAAGGGAGCCCTGTTGCTTCAGCGTACCCCTCAGGGTATTAAGGCCACGGGACGCATCAGTACTGCGGTTTCTCTCGAGTGCTCTCGGTGCCTGAAGGATTTTATCCTCCCCGTTGTATCGGAGTTCGAGGAATTCTTTATTCTTGAACACCATGTTTCTTGCGAAGAAGACAGAGAGCTTTTGCACGATGATTTAGATATAGGCTTTCTACCGGAGGAAGGTATTGAGATCAGAGATATCGTAGAGGAACAGATATGGCTGAACATTCCTATGAAACCCCTTTGCCATGATGAGTGCAAGGGGTTGTGCAGTGTATGTGGGATGGACCTTAATGTTGGTGAATGCGGCTGTGATCGCCAGCATATTGACCCCCGGTTTGCCGTGTTAAAAACGATCAGATCGAGCTTGCCGTAATAACTATATTAGGAGAAGATAATGGCTCTTCCGAAAAGAAGGACTTCCAAGGCGAGGCGGGATAGAAGAAGGAGTCATGACAGATTGACATCCGTGAATTTGTCGCTTTGTCCCCAGTGTCACGAGCCCAAAATGCCCCACCGTGTTTGCCCCCATTGCGGCACGTATAAAGGCAAAGAGGTTGTAGAGGTAGAGGAAGGGTAATACGATCTCTTTGGTTAATTGAAAGGTAATAAAGCAATGAAAGTTGCAGTTGATGCCATGGGCGGTGATCATGCCCCCGAGGCCATTGTAAAAGGGGCGGTGCTGGCGGCCAAGGAATTAAGCCAAGATGAAGTAATCCTCGTCGGTTCCCAGCCGTTGATAGAAAGGGAATTGGTCAAACACCACTGGTCGAGGTCGAACGTGACCATCGTCCATACGGCGGAAGCAGTACAGATGCATGAGTCGCCGGCCAAGGTCCTCCGGGCCAAGCAGGATACCTCAATCAGCGTTGCATTGGATCTCATGAAAGACGGAACGTGTGAAGCGGTGGTGACGGCCGGTAATTCCGGGGCGGCCATGGCCGTCAGTATGTGGAAAATGAAGAAATTAGAGGGTGTGGAACGGCCGGCATTGGCCAGCGTTCACCCCACCCTCACCGGGACTTCGATTATTATAGATGCCGGTGGCAATGTGGACTGTAAACCCATTCATCTGGTGCAGTTTGCCGTTATGGGTGAGATTTACGCCCGATTTGTCTTGGGCAAGGACCGTCCGCAGGTAGGCCTCTTGAGCAACGGCAGGGAAGACGGCAAAGGGAACGAGCTCACCAAGCGGGTCCACGCCATCTTGAAGGAGAGCGGACTGAACTACATCGGCAATGTCGAGGGGAGGGATATCTCCAGCGGCATCGTCGATGTCATCGTGTGCGACGGTTTTGTGGGCAATGTGGCGTTGAAGAGCAGTGAGGGGATCGCAGAGTCCATGACCGCCATGTTACGGGCAGCGACCCGCAAAAGCCTGTGGGCCAGGATTGGATATATCTTTATGAGACAGGTGCAGGACAATATTAAGCGCCGGATCGATTACTCCGAGTATGGCGGGGTTCCGCTCTTGGGTATCAACGGGACCTGTTTTATCTGCCATGGGCACTCCTCCTCGAAGGCCATCAAAAACGCCATCCGGGCCGCCTGTGGATATGTGCGCGGTGATATCAACCGTCTTTTGACCGATGCCCTGCGCGAGAGTCAAGACCTGAAGCGGTTTGGCGGGGATAACGATACTGTTGTTTAGTCTCACTTCAAAGAAAAAGTGATGTAGTGAAATATTATTGAAGGGGGTACATACGTGGAGTATTTTTTAACAGAAGAACAACGGATGCTCAAGGATCTCGCCCGGAAGATAGCCGAAGAAAAAGTGATGCCGCTTAGGGCAGAGTTGGATGAACGGGAGGAGTTTCCTTGGGAGATCATGCATACATGTGCAGAAACGGGACTCTTTGGGGTCTTTATACCTGAGGCATATGGTGGTTTCGGAGGAGGGGTGCTTGAAAACTGTTTGGTGGTGGAGGAGCTGAGTAGGGCCTGCATCGGTGTATCGGTCAGTTTTGCCGGAAGCGGATTAGGGGCTTATCCTATTTTACTCTACGGCACCGAGGAGCAGAAGAAAAAGTATCTTCCCGAGATCGCCAGCGGCAAGAGACTAGCCGCCTTCGGTGCCACCGAGGCAAATGCGGGTAGCGACGTGGCCGCCATACAGACCACGGCGACAAAAGATGGGGACGGATATGTCCTCAATGGGACCAAACAATGGATAACCAACGGTGGAGAGGCGGAGATCTATTCTGTTTTTGCCGTTACGGATAAGAAACGGGGACCGCGTGGAATCAGCGGTTTTATCGTCGAGAAAGGGACCAAGGGGTTCTCTTTCGGCAAGAAGGAACAGAAATTGGGGATTAGGGCCTCAGCTACCAGGGAGTTGGTATTTGAGGATTGCTGGATACCTAAAGAAAACCTTATCGGAAATCGAGAGGGTGTCGGCCTTATTATCATCCTGAAGACCTTTGATATGTCCCGTCCGGGGATCGGTTCTCAGGCGGTGGGGCTTGCCCAAGGGGCCTTTGAGACGGCGGCTCGATATGCTCGGGAACGGGTTCAGTTTGGGCAGCGGATTATCTCCATTCAGGCCATCCAACACATCCTGGCCGATATGGCCGCCGCTATCGAGGCAGCTCGCGCTCTCGTCTACGCCGTGGGCCGGCACATCGACAGCAATCCCAAACGGTTTAGTAAGGAGTCGGCTATGGCCAAACTTTTCCCCAGTGAGATGGCTATGAAGGTGACCGTCGATGCCGTGCAGGTCCTCGGGGGTTATGGCTATATGAGAGATTTTCCGGTTGAGAAGATGATGAGAGACGCCAAGATCCTACAGATCTACGAAGGGACCAGTCAGATCCAACGCAACAACATTGCCCTGGAGCTTATCAAGGATTTTGCCAGCGGGAGAAGCTGATAGTGAAGACGGCCTTTATCTTTTCAGGGCAGGGTTCTCAATATGTGGGGATGGGAAAGGAGCTTGCCGAGCATTTCCCCGTCGCCCGAGAGATCTTCGCGGAAGCCAACGACGCCCTCGGATTTGATCTCCAAGGCCTCTGCTTCAACGGCCCGGAGGAGGAACTACGGCTGACGGCAAATACCCAGCCCTGTATCCTGACGGTGAGCATCGCCGCCTTGCGGGTCATGCGGCAGGAGATAGGATGGGAGCCCGACTACCTCGCCGGTCACAGTCTCGGTGAGTTCAGCGCCCTGGTGGCCGCCGAGGCCTTGAACTTTCAGGATGCCGTTCGGATGGTAAGGTTGCGCGGGGAATTTATGCAGAAGGCGGTCCCGGTAGGAGAAGGGGGCATGGCGGCCGTTTTAGGTCTGGAGCGTTCGCAGATAGAAGAGCTCTGTGAGAAGGCAGCAGAGGGTGAGGTGCTCACCCCTGCCAACTTCAATTCGCCCGGCCAAATTGTGATCTCCGGTAACATGAAGGCCATTGAACGTGGGATCACCGTGGCCCAAGAAATGGGGGCGAAGCGGGCCATCCTCCTCCAGGTGAGCGCCCCCTTTCATTCTCCCCTGATGAAATCCGCGGGACAGAAGTTGGGGGAGGAGTTGGCGAAGATAGAGATCAATGAGGTAAAAGTCCCGGTGGTGACCAACGTTGAGGCCGAGCCTAATTCCTCGAAGGAACGAGTGCTCGATCTCTTGGTCCGGCAGGTAAGCAGCCCGGTGAAATGGGAGGATTCGGTACGCCGGATGATCGGGCTGGGCGTGGAGCGGTTTGTGGAGCTTGGACCGGGCACGGTATTGTTAGGCCTGCTGCGCCGCATAGATGGGACCCGAGAGATGTTCCATCTGGAGGACCTGGCAAGCCTGGAGCAGATGAAAGGTGCTTGAAAATATTTCCCTTACCTGATAGGTTTGAATAAGAAAAAACTAACAAAAGGAGGTAGTACTCGATGTCTCTGGAGGCAAAGGTTAAAGAACTGATTGTGCAGCAGCTTGGAGTTAGTGAAAGTGAGGTGGTTCCCGAGGCCAAGTTCATCGATGATTTGGGTGCCGATTCCCTGGACCTCGTCGAACTGGTGATGGCTTTGGAGGACGAGTACGGAATAGAGATACCAGATGAAGATGCCGAGAAGATTGTGACCGTCGGCGATGCCTTGAAGTACATCCAGGAACGCACTTGATTACAAAAGGAGGTTATACCCTCCTCTCTTTTTCCACCGCTGCCCATCATACAGTGTTAGAGTAGACTACCACGGCATTGTGATATAGAGAGGAGGCGTATTAATAAGACTGAGGTGATTATGTGAGTAAGAGAGTGGTCGTTACCGGAGTTGGCCTCGTACTCCCGCAGGGGGTAGGTATAGACCCGGTGTGGGAAAAGATATGCAAGGGGGTTTCCGGGGTTGGCCCTATAACCAAGTTTGATACCACAGGTTTCGAGACCAAGATTGCTGCCGAGGTAAAAGGTTTTCGAGCTGAAGACTATATTGAGCCGAAGGAGATCAAGAAAATGGATCTCTTCATCCACTATGCCTTGGCGGCGACGCGTATTGCGCTGGATGATGCCGGCCTGGAGATCTCCGACAATAACGCCGAACGGATCGGCGCCATCGTCGGTACCGGCCTTGGGGGATTGACGAATATTGAGAAGTACCACAGGGTTCTCCTCGAACGTGGACCACAGAGGGTTAGCCCGTTCTTCATCCCCATGATCATTGCCAACGAGGCCTCAGGGCAGATTGCCATCCACCTCGGCGTCAAGGGGCCTAATCTCTGTGTTGTCACGGCCTGCGCCACCGGCGCCCATTCCATCGGTAGTGCATTTCGGTGCATCCAATACGGTGATGCCGATGCCATTATAGCCGGCGGCGTAGAGGCTACCATTACCCCCCTGGCTGTGGCGGGCTTTAACTCCATGAAGGCCATTTCCACAAGGAACGACGAACCCGAGAGGGCCAGCCGTCCTTTTGAACGAGATCGGGACGGCTTCGTAATGGGTGAGGGCGCCGGCATCACCATCCTGGAAGAGCTCGAGCATGCCCGCGCAAGAGGGGCAAAGATCTATGCAGAGTTGATCGGTTATGGGTATAGTGCCGATGCCTATCACCTCGCGGCCCCTGATCCTGACGGGGATGGGGCGACGCGGTGTATGCAGATGGCCCTACACGATGCTAAGCTCTCCCCGGAAGAGATCGACTATATAAACGCCCATGGAACCTCCACGGAGCTCAACGACATAACGGAGACGGTGGCTATTAAGCGGGTCTTCGGGGATTACGCATATAAGATCCCCGTCAGTTCCACCAAGTCGATGACCGGACACCTCTTGGGGGCTGCGGGGAGTACCGAGGCTGTTTTTTCCGCCCTTGCTATCAGGGACCGGATTATCCCTCCTACCACCAACTATGAAAACCCCGACCCTCGTTGTGATCTGGACTATGTCCCCAACACAGCGAGGGAAGGAGACGTGAAGGTGGTTATCTCAAACGCATTCGGCTTTGGCGGTACCAACGCAACATTAGTCTTCAAAAGATATGAGGGGTAAGATGCTGACGGCTATGGCGAGTGATCACGGGGGATTCCGTCTTAAGGCAGACCTGGTGACCTTTGTAAGGGAGCTGGGATACGAGGTGGAGGACCTTGGGTGTTTCGATGAGAATACAGTTGACTATCCTGATTTCGGCCAAGCGGTTGCCCAGAAGGTATCGTCCGGTGAGGTAGAGAGGGGGATACTTATCTGTGGCACCGGAATCGGTATGAGCATTGTCGCCAACAAATTCCCCGGGGTGCGTGCGGCCCTGGTCAGCCACGTCTACGCAGCCCGCATGGCGAGGGAACACAACAACGCCAATATCCTGGTCATGGGTGGAAGGATTGTTGGACTCGGGTTGGCCCAAGAGATAGTAAAGGCATGGTTAGAGGCTGAGTTTCAAGGGGGTAGGCACCTCAAGAGACTCGAAAAGATCGAGGCCGTTGAGAGGAGGAATTTCCGCGTGTGAACAAGCTGAAGTCGGCCCTCCATGAGGTTGACCCGGAGATGGCGGAGGCCATTGTGCGCGAGATCCTTCGCCAGGAGAACAAGATAGAGCTGATCGCCTCGGAGAACTACACCAGCAACGCGGTCCTGGAGGCCCAGGGGGGGATCCTCACTAATAAGTATGCCGAGGGATATCCCGGCAAGAGATATTACGGTGGTTGTGAGTATGTGGATGTGGTGGAACGGTTTGCTATCGAGCGGGCCAAAAAGCTCTTCGGCGCCGATCACGCCAATGTCCAACCCCACTCCGGGACGTCGGCCAATATGGGGGTCTGTTTAGCCGTTTTGCGCCCCGGCGCAACCATCCTGGGCATGGACCTCTCCCATGGGGGACATCTGAGTCATGGTTCCCCTGCCAGCTTTTCGGGTAAGCTTTATAAGACGGCCTTTTACGGTGTGGCCAGGGAGACGGAATGCCTTGATTATGACGAGGTCCTCTCCGTAGCCAAAAAGATACGGCCTCAACTGATCATCGCCGGGGCGAGTTCCTATCCCCGGATCATTGACTTTAAGCGCTTTCGGGAGATCGCCGATGAGGTAGGGGCATACCTGATGGCGGACATGGCCCACATCGCCGGACTTATCGCCGCTGGCATCCACCCCTCGCCTGTTCCCCACGCCCACTTTGTAACCTCCACGACGCATAAAACCCTGCGAGGTCCTCGCGGCGGCTTTATTTTGTGCCAAGCGGAATTCAGCGAACGCATTGACGAGAGTATCTTCCCCGGCATCCAGGGGGGGCCTCTCATGCACGTGATAGCTGCTAAGGGGGTTTGTTTCAAAGAGGCCATGACCAAAGAGTTCAAGGCCTACCAGCGGCAGATGGTGCGCAACGTCAAGGTCCTGGCTCAAGAGTTGCAGAAACATGGGTTTAAGATTGTCTCCGGGGGAACCGACAATCATCTTATCCTCATCGACCTGATCAACAAGGGGATTACCGGCAAAGAGGCGGAGGATGCGCTGGGACTGGCCGGGATCACCGTGAACAAGAATATGATCCCCTTCGACCAACGTACCCCTATGGTTACCAGCGGGATCAGGATCGGTGCCCCCATCGTAACCACGCGGGGGATGCGGGACAAAGAGATGGCCCTGATTGCCTCTTTCATCACCGAGGTCCTCGACAGCTATCCTGATCCTGCAGTGCAAAAGCGCGTGGCCCAGCAGGCAGAAGAGCTCTGCCGGGAGTTCCCCTTTTATCAGGATAGACTTTCCAACGATTAGATGGCACGTCCAAGTTGGGATGAGTATTTCATAGAGATCGCCCGGTTGGTGGTCAGCAGGTCCACCTGTCTCAGACGGCAGGTAGGAGCCGTCCTTGTTAAGGATAAGAAGATTCTGGCCACCGGGTACAATGGTGCCCCCTCGGGTCTGCCGCATTGTCTCGACGTCGGTTGCCTGCGAGATGAGCTGAAGATACCATCGGGAGAACGACACGAACTCTGCCGGGGGTTGCATGCCGAGCAGAACGCCATTATTCAGGCCGCCTATTACGGGGTTTCCATCAACGGGGCCACCCTCTACTGCACCAATCTCCCCTGTATCATTTGTACCAAGATGCTTATTAACGCCGGGATCCAGCGTGTGGTTTTTGAGGAGGGGTATGCCGACCCCTTGGCCCAGCAGATGTGGGAGGAGTCCAGCGTGATCGTAGAGCAGTTTCAACCGGAACGATTGCAGCCAAAAAAAATACGGAAGAGGCAATAGATGCGGTGCCCGTATTGTTCCAGCCTCAGCAATCGGGTGATCGATAGCCGCCTGAGTAAGGAGGGGGATGAGACACGCCGCCGCCGTGTCTGTGATGACTGCAACCGCAGATTCACCACCTACGAGCGAGTAGCCGAAGTCCTTCCGTTGGTGGTGAAGCACGATGGTCGGCGAGAACCCTTCGACCGTGATAAGATCATGCTCGGTCTCAGGAAGGCCTGTGAAAAAAGGCCGGTGAGTATGGATAGTCTTGAACGGGTTGTGGAGCGGATCGAGATCTGGACTCAGGAGCGGGGTGGAAGAGAGATTCCTTCCAGCGAGATTGGAGAGCGGATCATGGAGGAGCTGCACGAACTTGACGAGGTGGCCTACGTGAGATTTGCTTCGGTTTATCGTCAGTTCAAGGATATCAATCAATTTATGGGTGAGCTCAAGGGGCTCCTCGAGCGCAGGGAACGGAAAGGTGTTCACCGGGATCGTTGAGGGGATTGGAAAAGTAACGCAGACGCAGCGCAGAGGGGATCTGCTTGTGTTGTCAATCTCCACCCCAGCTGCGTTGACAGATATGATGGTGGGTGATAGTATTTGTGTCAACGGGGCCTGCCTAACGGTGAGTGCTTTGGCACCGACAGAATTTCAGGCAGATGTCTCCCCTGAGACCCTCGTGAGGACAACCGTGGGATCCCTCAGGCCCGGTGATGAGGTCAACCTGGAGCGGGCCTTGCGGATGAGCGACCGCCTGGGTGGACACCTGGTAACGGGTCATGTGGATGCAACGGGCCCAGTTGTTGAGGTCTGTAGGGGCGCTGGTTCGCTTGACATGACCATCACAGTACCACGTGGGCTTGCTTCCTACCTCGTGGAGAAAGGCTCCGTAGCGGTGGACGGAGTTAGCCTTACCGTCAGTGGGTTGCGAGGGGATACGTTTACCGTAACTATTATCCCCTATACTGCCGAGAGTACCACCCTGGGAAAGAAACGGGCCGGTGATCACGTGAATATTGAGGTGGATATCATCGGCAAATACGTGAAGCGGTTTTTAGAAAAAGGGGTAGATAGTTCAGGGGGGATCGACGAGAGGTTTTTGGCTGAACATGGATTTTACCGTGAATAATGATTATTTTGCTTAGAGAATAAGAGGATGGACAGTGGTCAGCACCATTAAAGAAGCCATAGAGGATATTAAGGCGGGGCGAATGGTTATCCTCGTGGACGACGAGGATCGGGAGAACGAGGGCGACTTAACCATGGCCGCTGAGCTGGTTACTCCCGAGGCCATTAACTTCATGGCCAAGTACGGGAGAGGGCTTATCTGCCTTTCTCTGACCGAGGAGCAGGTAAAGCGGCTCAAGCTCCCTATGATGGTCCATGAGAATACCGCAAGCTTCGGCACGGCCTTCACCGTCTCAATTGATGCCCGCCACGGGGTGACCACGGGGATCTCCGCTGCCGATCGGGCGGCCACCATCCAGGCGGCCATCGCCGCAGATGCCAAGCCCGAGGACTTGGTTCGGCCGGGGCATATCTTTCCCCTCAGGGCGAAACAAGGGGGCGTACTGGTGCGGACAGGACAGACGGAGGGATCGGTGGACCTCGCCCGCCTCGCCGGGCTCAAGTTTGCAGGGGTGATCTGCGAGATCATGAACGAGGATGGCTCGATGGCCCGCATGCCTGATCTGGAAGCGTTTGCCAAGCAGCACGGGCTCAAGATTGTGACTGTCGCCGATCTCATAAAATATCGGCTGCATAACGAATCCCTCGTGCGGCGGCTGGCCACCGTAACACTCCCCACCGAGTATGGCGGAGAGTTCATGGGGATACTCTACGAGAACGACGTTGATCCCCACCATCACCTTGCGCTGGTCAAGGGTGAGATCGGCTCCACAGATGCGGTCCTGGTGCGGGTTCACTCCGAGTGTCTCACCGGGGATACATTTGGTTCACTTCGCTGCGACTGCGGAGAACAGTTGCATACTGCTATGCATATGATCGACAAAGAAGGCAAAGGTGTCCTTCTGTATATGCGACAGGAAGGACGGGGAATCGGCCTGGCCAACAAGTTCAAGGCCTACTGTCTCCAGGAGCACGGCAAGGACACGGTGGAGGCCAACGAGGAGTTGGGGTTTGAACCGGACCTGCGGGACTACGGTATCGGGGCACAGATCTTGGCAGATTTGGGACTGCATAAAATTCGTCTCATGACCAATAACCCCAAGAAGATCATCGGCCTGGAGGGGTACGGCATTGAAGTAGTGGAACGGGTGCCCATAGAGGTTACCCCCCGCCAGGAGAATCTCAGCTACCTGAAGACCAAACAAAAGAAGTTGGGGCATGTCCTGAAGATAGAAGGAGCGTGAGTATGGCGAAGATCATAGAGGGAAAGATCAAGGCAGATGGGCTGCGCTTTGGAATCGTGGTGAGCCGCTTCAATAACTTTATCACCGAGCGGCTCTTAGAGGGGGCGTTAGATGCCCTGAGCAGACACGGTGCCGACGAGGACGCCGTCGAGATATACCGGACCCCCGGTTCCTTTGAGATCCCGGCGGTGGTCAGGCAACTGGTGGAGCGCAATAAGTACGACGCCATCATCTGCCTCGGGGCGGTTATTAGGGGGGCCACCCCCCACTTTAGCTATATCAGCGCCGAGGTAACCAAAGGGATCGCCCAGCTATCGCTGCAGAGCGCCATTCCCATTGCCTTTGGGGTTATTACGACCGACACCATCGAGCAGGCCATTGAGCGTGCGGGGACCAAGGTCGGCAACAAGGGGTGGGATGCGGCCTTGTCAGCCATCGAGATGGCGAACCTCTATCGAACACTGGGCGGCAAAAAGGCTTGAGACCTGCTAGCTGAGAGATGGGCTTTCGTTGGGCACGAGACGCAAGGCCAGGGAGATTGCGCTGCAGATACTCTATCAGTTGGAGGTCAACCCCCTTGATCATCAGGAGGCACTGAAGCTCTTTTGGCAAACAGTTTCCCCATCGGGGCCGGTCAAGGAGTTTGCGGCCAGGATAGTCGAAGGGGTTCAACAATACCGTGAGGAGATCGACGCGGTGATCAAGAGATATGCCGAGCACTGGCGTTTGGATCGCATGGACCGGGTGGATAAAAGTATTCTCAGAATGGGAGTTTATGAGCTTCAGTATTGTGATGACATCCCCGTCAAGGTGGCTCTGAACGAGGCCATTGACCTCGGCAAGAAATTCGGCACCGAGGAATCAGGGGCGTTTATCAACGGCATATTGGACCGGATCAGTAAGGAAGAAGTAAGAACGTGATCTTACAGGGTGAGGAGGCAGAGTAGCGGTATGGTAGAGAAGGTGAACAAGATATGGATGGATGGAGAGCTCATCCACTGGGATGAGGCGAAGGTGCACATCCTCACCCATACACTGCACTACGGTATGGGCGTTTTTGAAGGGATTCGCTGTTACCAGTGCCCAGACGGCCGTTCCGGGGTCTTCCGGCTTCCCGAGCATATCCATCGACTCTTTGACTCGGCCCACATCGCCGAGATCGAAATCCCTTTTGCGCCGGAGGAGCTTATCGAGGCGTGTAAAGATACCCTGCGGGTGAATGGTCTCAAGGAAGGGTATATTCGCCCCCTGGTCTTTATCGGAGATGGCGCCATGGGGGTGCATCCACAGGACAACCCCATCAGGGTGGCCATTATCACCTGGAAGTGGGGGGCCTATCTCGGGGAAGAGGCCCTGCAGCAAGGGACCAGGGTCAAGACCTCGTCCTATAGCCGCCACCACGTGAACGTCATGATGACCAAGGCCAAGATTTGCGGCAACTATGTCAACTCGGTTCTTGCCAAGCGCGAGGCGGTGCGGGGGGGCTACGACGAGGCCCTTATGCTCGATACGGACGGCTATGTGTCCGAGGCCACCGGCGAGAATATCTTTGTCGTGAAGAACGGGCTCATCAAGACCCCACCCCTTACCTCTGTCCTGGCCGGGATCACCCGGGTATCGGTCATGACTATTATTGCGGACAAGGGGATGAAGATCGTCGAGCAGCGCTTTACCCGGGATGAACTCTACACGGCCGACGAGGTCTTTTTTACCGGCACGGCGGCGGAGGTCACGCCGGTGCGCGAGATCGACGATCGCAAGATCGGGTCAGGTAAGCCCGGCCCTGTCACCAAGGAGATCCAGAGCACCTTTTTCAAGGCCGCACACGGGGAGCTTGATCAGTACCAGGATTGGATTTCATATCTCTGATTATCACGAGTGATTAAGGTTTGAAGGGGCTTTTTTGTATTACTGGGGGGGATCATGCCTCTTGAACTCATCATCGACGGATACAACCTCATCAGACAGTCAGACTCCCTGAGTTTTGTGGATGCCCGAAACCTTGAGCAGGGGAGAGAGACCCTGATCGAACGCCTTGTCGCGTATAAAAAGATTCGGGGGCACCCTATCACCGTGGTTTTTGACGGGTGGGGAGGGGGTAATCTCTCCAGCACCCGCACCAGGCACAAGGGGATTCAGGTGGTCTACACCGGCAAGGGGGAGACAGCCGACGAATGGATCCAACGCAGGGTAGGGGGGGTGCGGTACGGAGCGGTGGTGACCTCTGATAGGGAGATACAGGAACATGCCGAGCGCGCGGGGTTATCTGCTATCTCATCGGATGCCTTCGAGCGCAGGATGGAGGCGGCCCTTGCCGGTGATAGGGAGGGGATGGCAAAGGATGAGGAGGAATGGGACGAAGAGGAACTCATCGAGCCCCCAAAGAAGGGGTCTGCCAGACAGTTGTCAAAAAAGGAGAAAAAAAGGAGGGCGATCTTAGAGAAACTCTAAGTTATGACTTGCCCAAGAATTTGTTTTCTCCTCCCGCCATTAGACGCTGAATGTTCTCCTTGTGTCGGTAGATGATGAGGGCGGCAACGCAGATCCCCAAGATGACATAGGGCAGGGGATACCCCACGAGCCAGATCAAGATCGGCATGGCTACAGCCCCTAAAATAGATCCCACCGAGACAATCCTGCAGGCTACAACAACTCCGGCAAAGAACAAAATATCAAAGAAAACGGCCAGAGGTGCTAATGGGAGAAAAATCCCCAGAGCCGTGGCCACGCCCTTGCCCCCTTTAAAACGGAGATAAATGGAAAAACAGTGTCCCAGAAAAGCGGCCACGCCCACGCCGGCGACCCAGGTTTGTTCCCTCCCCAGCCACAGGGCGATGACCACCGGGATGAGGCCCTTGAGTACATCGCCGATGAGGGTGACGGCACCCAGGGTCTTGCCCGCGGTGCGCATGACATTGGTGGCGCCGATGTTTCGGCTGCCTTGTTGTCGCGGGTCCTTCCCGGCCAGAGCCTTGGAGAGTAGCAGGCCGGTGGGTATGGAGCCTAGGAGATATGCGAAGACAATGAGGAGGATGTTAAGAATCATGGTGTTAACTTTTGATCCCCTCTCTCCTGGGGAGAAAGTTCAGGGTGAGAGGAATGCATTGTGATAACTGCTCCACTTTCTCCCTCTCCCGCTGGCGGGAGAGGGTTGGGGTGAGGGTGGATATGATGCTTCCCCCTCACCTTTGTCCTCTCCCCACTGGGGAGAGGATGTTTTGTGGATGCACTTTTGAGATAAAAAAATGGTCGGGATGACTGGATTTGAACCAGCGACCCCCGCGTCCCGAACGCGGTGCTCTACCAGACTGAGCCACATCCCGACTGGATCACCTTACAATAACTCTTTCTAAATGTCCATATCCAAAGGGGTTGACAGGACGGGAGAATTCGTGTGAGGGTTGAGGCATGCAACAGGTGCCGCAGCTCGAAGGATTGCAAGATCGCGCTCTGGGCCATTTCACCCTCCAGGTCCAGTGTGCGCCCAGGCGCAGGGTCGGACACTTTGACATCGATATCTTTCTGAAAGACAACGAGGGGAAACTCAGTTGCGAGCCCATTGTCACCGGTATCTACAGCAAGGGCAACCCCAGCAGCCGGATATTCGGTTGGCTCGATATACACTATCTCGACTGTTTCGCCTTCGATAATGGAGATGCCGGGGTCCTCAGTGGGCAGGACAGTCTTGCCGAGGGGCTCTTTGAAATCCTTGGGAATTGCATCCCTCCAGGGGGGATGATTATGTGCTCTTATATTACGGATATGGCCTGGGGCTTTGAGAGTCCCCTGCACGAAGTGACGCGGCGGTGTCTCCAGGTGCATTCCCTGGAGATCTCGCCCGCAGCGACCCCCCTCGGTCGCCTCCTAGTTGCTGCCGGGTGTCGCAACATCAAGGCCGGGGCCTACGATGTCCAAGGCTCAAGCAGATTGGCCGGTGAGAAGGCGCTGGATGGAGAATACGAAAAGCGCTTCACCCAGAGGCTCATTGAGCAGTTGGAGGAATACTTGGGGAGAGACCACAATCCTGAATACAAGGATATCGAAGATATCTGCCGCAGCAATGCAGCCAATATTATGAGGCAGATGATTATGTAAATAGAGGAACCATGTTTTTTCAGAGGGGCAGTGAGGTAGGCGTTGTTCAATACCATTTTGGCTCGATGTAATGGATCAGGAGTGAAAAGTTTAGATCTGATACTTGTGATGATATCTGTGATATTCTTTTTAGTTGCTTTGTGATTCGGAGAACGAGTCCTGGACAATTCCGCTTACGTTTGTCGCGGTTGCGACGCAAATGGAAAGAGTGAGGGTCCAATGCATTTCGAAAATGGTGTAGCAGAAGAAAAACACGAGCAAAAGAATCATCGAACCAAAAAGTACGTGGAGGCGGGTAGCATTTTCATCGGTGATGTTACGCTCACCAATAATTTTAAATCTTAACATGAAGATCAGCAAAACACCATTGGTTATGTTCCAAAGAGGAAACAGCATGAGGATGCTAGCAGCGGCCACGTGGCTGACAGAAGCATCTGCCGTTAGTAGGGTGTCAAAAATGTCTGCCATAATGTGAATACCTGCTGCTATGCCGCTGAATGCATTTGCGAAGACCGCAAAAACGAGCATTATGCGCTTTTCAAGATCATTTTTTCGTCGCTCAGTGAAGACATGATACAGAGAAAACAGGATTCCCAAAACAAAGATCACGGGCAACAAGAATAACCGCGGGTCGAAATGGTCAAAAAAGAAGTTATATAGAATTGTTTGCAACTCATCGTAAGTGAAAAAACCAGGAGGAACGAGATACTCATCAAGAAGAGCGCTAGCTCGTTGTATCGGGGATCGAAGATCCTATCAATAGAGCTACGATAGTCGTCTACTGTCATAGTTTTTACGTATTATATACGATAAATCTTATATAATATCAATAAATATTGATCAAACATTGAGGGGGAGTTAAAAAATGTAGTTTGGATTTGTATAAAAGCGTATACTAGTACTGTTTCAGCCTTTTTGAGAGAACATACCATACTACAAACGAGGAAGGAGGAAAATATATGACTGGTTTACTCGTATTTCTCGCTATAGTCGCGGTAATAGTCCTAACAGGTATCGTGCTCTACAATAGTTTAATCACTTTACGCAATCGCTATAAAAATGCCTATAGCCAGATTGATGTACAATTGAAACGGCGCTATGACCTGATCCCAAATTTAGTGGAGACGGCCAAGGGGTATATCAAACATGAGCGAGGTACCCTCGAGGCAGTCATCAAGGCTCGTAATCAGGCCAGCACGGCCAACCAGAAGGCGGCGAGTAATCCAGGGGACGCGAAGGCCATGCAGGGTTTGATCGGGGCGGAGGCCGCTTTAACCGGTGCCCTGGGCCGTTTCTTCGCCCTCGCGGAAAACTATCCCACCTTAAAGGCCAATGAGACGATGGCGAAACTGATGGAAGAACTTTCGTCCACCGAGAATAAGATTTCCTTTGCGCGACAGGCCTATAATGACAGCGTCATGACCTATAATATTGGCAGGGAAAAGTTCCCCAATCTTATGATTGCCAGTCTCTTTAACTTCAAAGAGGCGGTCCTTTTTAAGACTGAAACCACAGAGGAGCGCAAGCCGGTAAAGGTTACCTTTTAAGTGCACGGTGCTTGCATAGTGTCTTCTCAACGCGCCACGATGGATTTTTTTCAAAGCCAGGAATCAGCCAGACATAAAACGGCCTTGCTCGTTTTTCTTTTCCTGCTGGCCGTTGTCTGCATCATCTGGGGTGTGTACCTGGCTGTCGTGGTAGCCTGGCGTTTATTCGGTGACGGTATGGGTGGTTGGTGGCAGCCCCGTCTTTTTTATCCCGTAGCCGGCGGCGTCATCGCAGTTGTTCTGCTCGGCAGCCTCTATAAGATCATCGACCTTGCAAAAGGCGGAAGGCGGGTCGCGGAACTGCTCGGAGGTACTCCCATTGATCACAATACAGTCGATCTGGAACAACGCAAGCTATTGAATGTGGTTGAAGAGATGGCCATTGCTTCTGGGATCCCCGTTCCCCAGGCCTATATCCTTAAAAATGAGCGCAGTATCAATGCCTTTGCAGCGGGACTGACAACAGACGATGCCGTCGTGGCCGTAACGAAGGGTTGCCTTGATACACTTTCCCGAGATGAACTGCAAGGTGTTATCGGGCATGAATTCAGTCATATCCTCAATGGCGATATGCGCCTTAACCTGCGTCTCATGGGGGTTATCAATGGTATTCTGATCATCGCCATCGTCGGCAGAGTGATCCTGCGTGGTAGCAGAGGTCCCTATGCCGCTATGGCCCTTATGCTCGTGGCGCTTGGTTATATCGGCGTCTTGTTCGGGAAGTTGCTCAAGGTCGCAATCTCCAGACAACGGGAATTTCTGGCTGATGCGGCTGCTATCCAATTTACCCGCAACCCCGGGGGAATCTTCGGTGCCCTCAAAAAGATCGCCAGGGGTGCAAGAGGATCACGTATCGCGAGTCCCCGCGCCGAAGAGGCCAGCCATTTCTTTTTTTGTAATGGTCTCTCAAAATCCTTTAAGGGCTTGCTTTCGACCCATCCTCCGATTCAAGAAAGGATGAGGCGTATCCAAGTAGATTATGATGGTTTGCTCGATACTACGATACCAATGGTTACTCCCACTGAACAAATGGCAATTGACCAAGGGATTGTTTCGTTTATGGCAGAACCCACAAGCCAGCCCCACGCCGCGAAGGTCCCGCTGCAACCGCAACAATTTCTCTCTCTCATCGGCACCATACAGCCAGCCCAGCTTGACTATGCTCGCACATTGGTTGCTGCCGTGCCGCCACCAGTGAGTGAGGCGGCTCGTGAGCTCCTCGGTGCGGTGGCCCTGATCTATTGCCTACTGCTCCATAAGGAGGGGGAGGCCCGCCGCAAACAACTTAAGAGGCTGGAGACGCATACTCAGCCGGAGCTTTTGCAAGAAATTAAACGGTTGTCACCACTGATGACATCGCTCGACAGAAGATTCCGTTTGCCGATTCTAGATATCACCCTGCCGACGTTAAAGAAAATTTCTTTTAATCAATATCGGCTATTTAGAGAAAATGTTCGACACTTAATTGTGGCAGATGAACAGGTTAATCTTTTTGAATATGTAGTCCTGCATATGCTAATCGGTCGGCTCGATAGCAGCTTTAAGGCCGATAAACCAAAAAAGGTCCGCTATTATCAGACCGATCAGGTAAATGTGGAGTGCTTTGACCTTCTTTCAATTTTAGCGTGGCAGGGAAGCAGAGATGCTGCGACCGCACGATCGGTCTTTAAAAAAGCGATGCAGGTCATCGACGCAGGAACGACAACGACCATCTTGCCCAAGGAGAAGAGCTCTTTTCAACTTTTGGTTCAGGCACTTAAAACCCTTTCCGAGGGTTTTTTGCAGCTTAAAAAGACGGTTTTAGAAGCCTGTCTCGTTTGTATGAGCGCTGATAATGTTATAACCGTAGACGAGGCGGAATTATTCAGGGCCATAGGCAATACCCTGGATTGCCCGGTGCCTCCACTCGTTCCAGGAAGTATAGCTGCTAATAAAGACAATATTGTGGGCAGGTCTTAACCGAGGAAAACGCAAATTTTCTAGGAATGAATAACCATTGGAGTCAGATCTTGTTTTTTTGCCCTAACCAAGAGAGTCAGAAGTGCTGACAAAATTTGTCAAACATGTAGAAGCATGTAAACTGATTATTTCATTATCGTTAATAATTTTAATCATTTTTAATATAATGTTAGTGGCATAAATTTTGCTCGTTATAAGATGACTATAGGTGATAACTCTACTCTCATTCAAGGAGGAGAAAATAATGAATAAGGCGTTCCGTGTTTTTAAGGTTTTCAGTGTGGTTGTTGTCTTAATCGCTGTTTTTGCGGGGGTAAGCGCCGATGCAGCGAAGTTTGGAAACTATCTCAGTGGCGAGCAATACATGGCGTTAAGCGAAAGCGAGCGGATGCTCGTTGTTGCTGGACTCTTTGACATGATGAGTTTCGAGTGGGGACAGCCGATCTTTGAAGATGCCGCTGATGCCGGCACACGAGCCTTTATTGAGCGCGTCGGGCGTTGCGTTCAGGGCAAGACCCTTGGACAACTAACGCAAATGTTGGATCAATACTTAGCGGCAGATCCGAAGACTAAGGATTACAACCTTGCAAGTAGTTTTAGTGCCATGCTCAATAAGCAGTGTCCCTAATCTCATTGTTCCTTTCTCCTAAAACATAAAAAAACCTATGTCCGTACCCGCCCCCTTATCAGGGGTCTTTTTGTTGCCGTTAGGGCTTGGTTTCCTTTTGAGAATAATATAGTTTCATCATCAATAGAATTAGTATAAAATTAAGCACCAGTACGTCTCATCACAATAACTGTTCAGTTTGGGGTCTGAGAAGGTAAAGCGTATGAACCAACGCATATGGATACCGCTTTTATTGCTGTTTGTTGGAAGTATGTTTTTTATATCGAGTTGTGGCGATAAGGAGCAGGTGCGGGAAGATATTATCCGTGTCGCGCTCGAAATAGAAGCATTAAAACCGGCCTACCGTCAACGCATCATACTCCAACATCCGCGAAAGGATGAGAAGGTATCATATACCATGGATTGTTCCGGTTTCGTTTTTGCCGTATACAATACGGCGCTTACCGGCATTTTCGAAAAGCAGAAGAACAAGATCGCAGGGGCAAACGGCGTAAGGATTATCTACAACAGGCTCAAAAAATTGCAGAAGATATACCGCAAAAAGATACCTCAGGTTGCTGATATTGTTTTTTTTGATAATACTTATGACAGAAACACAAATGGTGTTGTCGACGACGAGCTTGTGCACGTGGGTATTGTGTTAGCTGTGGACGAAATGGGAACCATTACCTTCATCCATAGTTCTACGAGCGCAGGGGTAACGCGCGGGTATGCGAACCTCTCCTATCCGCATGACGAGAAATTGAACGGAGAGCCGCTTAATTCAAGCCTTCGCAGGCAAAGAGCGAGCGATCCGTCGGATACGCGGTATTACGCAGGGGCGCTTATTCATGCCTTCGGCGCGGTATTTGATATTCCGGAAGAAGGAGAGGATTTTTAAAAGGCGGCAAGGTCTTGACGCTCCTTAGAATTAGTCTACAATAGATATCAGGGATTTTTATATGGAGTTCTATTTCTAACCCAAAAGGAGGCATTATGCGTGGTGATAAGCACATCAGGTTTTGGCTTATTTCTATACTCCTTTCATTGATCATCTTCAGCGGGTGTAGGGCAACTACACCTATAGATAGCACGGTGATACCTTCTAAAGAACCGGTAGCTGATCCTGACATCACGGTTGAAGTGTATGTTCCGAGCAAGGCGTGCAATGGCACCACAATACTTGCGGATAACCACAGACGCGAGCGGCCACGGATAATAGAGGTAGATATGGAGGGAAAGATCATTTGGGAATATGTACTACCCCTCAGCCTGCGGCAATATACTAATCCCGGCTTTGATGTGGAGCCGTTGCCGAACAACAATATCTTATTTGCCTTGCCCGGCAACGGCATATATGAAATTGACCGTCAGGGGAACGTAATCTGGTCCCATCTCGACCCGAAAGTATCGCACGATGTGGACCGGCTCCCTAATGGCAACACCTTATATGTGTATGGGAACGATGACAAAAAGACAGATGCCCAGGTGAAGGAAGTCGATCCATCGGGGAGGCTCGTGTGGTCCTGGTACGCGATGGACGAATTCGACAAACCACCATATAGAAATATCTATGAACAGGGCTGGACTCACACCAATGCCGTGACAAGAATGGAGAACGGCAACACCCTAATAAGTCCGCGGAATTTTGGTTGTTTAATTGAGGTGGATCCTCAGGGAAACGTGATTAGGATCATCGGAAAAGATTATCTTGAGCATCAACATGATCCGGAAGTATTCCCGAACGGCAACATACTGCTCGCAAATCATGCCAATCCTCACGAAATTTTAGAGATAGATCCGGAGGCCGAGGAGATAATGTGGCGATTTGCCATACTGCAGCGAAGGACGTGGCCTGTCAGAGACGCCAACAGATTGCCAAACGGCAATATTTTAATTACCGGCACAACGCACCTGTTTGAGATTACCCCTGAAAAAGAATTGGTGTGGCTCCTTGCGCTTAAAAACGTATCTTTTGAAAGCCCCCGAGAGGCTCCGGCATTAGGGTTTTATAAGGCTGAAAGGATACCAAAGTAAAGTCTGATTGCTTTAAGAAGTAGCTTTAAGTCTTGTTTTTTGCTCTAAGATGATTAGGTTCAGGTCCTGATCAGGGGACTTTTTGTTGCCATGAGAAAGGTATTGTGATAAAAAAGAGAAGTCTCAGTTCCTCCTACAAGTTAATAAGGTAAAATACCCGCAAATTTATAACTCAAGGTGTATCGTATGGCTGTAGATATTTTTTTTAGCCTCCTTGTTTTAATAGTGGTTGTTATTTTAATTAGTCTTGCCATCAAGAGGTTTTTTAGACGGTTCCCCTTCCCAACTCTTTTGTCCCCTAGTAACACTCATTCCATTAAAGAGTTACTGCTTTTTTTAATCACTAATAAGGAAACAAGGATTAGATTATACGTTACATTAGGAGTTTTATTTGTTTTTCGGATAATGGTCTTTATTCCATCTCCAGGCATCAATCAAGAAGCACTTGCATCTATGTTTCTCGGTAGTTCATTCGCTCGATTCTCGATCGTCAGTTTAGGTCTAATGCCATTTTTTTCAGCATGTCTTTTAATTCAGCTCCTATCTGTTGTGATACCTCCCCTTAGAAAAGCTACATTTGGGGACGAGGAGGGAAGACGTAAGATTGTACGGTATACGCTCTTTCTGACTGTTGGACTGGCTCTTGTACAATCTTATGGAATCAGTGTATGGCTGAAAGATATGGTGGGCCTTCAAGGAACGAATCTTGTGACTATGCAGACTGTGCCATTCAGAATCGTCACAATGGCGACATTAACTGCCTCTGCTATATTTCTTTTATGGCTGGCAGATATTATCAATAAATACGGCATTGGCAACGGAGTTGCGATGATTGTTGTATCAGGAGCGGTGCTAGGATTATTCTCATGGGTATATAAGAACTATACTTTCTATACGGAAGGTGGAATCGGGATAGTAAAGGCTTTGATTATCATTATGCTGGTGTTAGGATTTCTTTATGTGGCCTTTATATTTACAAGTAAAGAGAAGAGAATTGAGTTAAAGAACAGAAAAACCAAGAAAGAAATTAGCATACCTTTGAGGATAAGCTGGGTAGCTGATGCACCCTCATCGCTCACCAGTGCTATACTTATGTTCCCTGCGACAATAACGCCCTTTATTAATCACCCTTGGCTACATTTTATAAGTTCTATTTTCTGGCCTCGCAGCGTTACATATTTTATAATTCAGGGGGTACTGTTATTTTTCTGTACCTATGTTTACGCATCAATTATTTTTAAACCCGCCTATATTCAAAATCTGTTACAGCGATTCAATTTCTCGCTTAAATCAACAGAAGGTAAACAGCCAACAAAGTATTTAGATAATCAGCTTTCAAAAATTTTGATAATAACGGCGATACTCCTTTTTTTAAGCCTTCACATGTCAACCTTTCTAAGAAACCTGCTCTCAGTAGAGACTTCTGGGGGAACGGTTGTACGTTTAGAAGTTATATCTGGTATAGGCCTTTTGGTTTTGGTCGGTGTATTTTTTGATATATTGAGTCAATTGGAATTTTTTTATCAAAAGAGCAAGGCATCCAGCAAGAACTTGACGGTTGCGTATATTGCTTTTGATGAAATTGAGGCGAAGATAAAAAGCGAGTATTTAAAGGGCAAGGGCATCCATGCCTTGGTGGAGCCCCTCCGATTTACCTGGGGCATACCGATTAGAACGGCAATAGATCAGTATAGAATCTATACGCCAGCAAGAGATGTTAAGAAAGCGAGAAAGCTGATTGAATAAGTACTATCGAAAAAATTTTGAAACAGAATAAGCTTCTATATTTAAAAGCAGAAAGGGGGGTGTGTCATGGCAGATAGGTCTGTCGAGGAGGAGTGGAAAAAGGTAGCAATCGTCGGCTATTGTCCCTTGATGTCGCACGGGGCGGAAATGGTAGATTGTAAAAAAGAGCGGTGTTCCTGGTGGAGGGGGGCTGGGCCGGGCCGCCCGCAAGGAAAGGGGGCGTGTGCGGTCAATGATATTGTCTCCCAATTGGGAGCGCTGAATAGTAAGTTTCCAATTAGCATTCAAGATCTTGTTACTCAGTTAGTTATACTGAATGGCAGGATTCAAACCTTAGCAAAGGAAGAGGTTAAGAAGTGATGAGCGCAAACTCTAAGCCGTTAAACTATCACACCCAATCCACGAACCAAGGAGATCGCCATGAAAGAAGACATCATAAAAAAGCGCACACAGGAGACGGCCAAGAAACTCTTCAGCGCGGGTATTAAGCAAGATCCCCCCTATTTGCTGTGGAAGGAATTCGACAGAGAGCTGGCAAACGACTTTTCTCTATTTATCACCGGCAACCTCTATTCACGCACCGTTCTTTCCCTCCAGGAACGTCAGATGGTCGCTTGTGCCGTCTTGGCTGCGACACGGTCTGCCGATGAATTAAGGCTCCACGTCAATGCGGCATTGAACGTCGGTTGCGATCCCCGGAAGCTGGCAGAGGTATTTTTTCAGTGCGCCACTTACTGCGGCATGCCGACAGTAAATATAGCCCTTGAAATCTACCGTGAGGTACTCAAGGAGCGAGGTGAGTGGCCTCTTAATAAGGATTAGAACCTGCTGTACCAAGGGCCTTTTTGTTGTCCGGAAGGGATACATAAGTAAGAAAGATACTGATTTCTTGTACAAAGTACAGTTGCCTAACGGGAGGTAACCACTATGAAATATCGCAGTTGGGATACCACACGAGGCCTCGAGAGGGGCACCCACCGGGCCTTATACATGTCTATGGGGTATTCTGCGGAAGATCTCACCAAACCCATGATCGGGATTGCAAATGCCTGGAGCACGGTCGTGCCAGGACATTTCAACCTTCGTGAGATCTCGGAATCGGTCAAGGAGGGAATCAGGCAGGGAGGAGGAACCCCCGTGGAGTTCGGTGTGATCGGCGCCTGCGACGGTATTGCCGAAGGTCACATCGGGACACGCTATATCCTTCCGACGCGTGAGCTGATTGCCAATGACATTGAGGCCATGGTAGAGGCCCATCGTTTTGATGGTCTGGTTCTTTTAGGATCCTGTGACAAGATTGTGCCCGGCATGCTCATGGCCGCGGCTCGGCTAGATATTCCCGCTATCCTTGTCAATGGTGGCCCTGCACTAGGGGGAATGGTGTACAGTGGCAAAAAATGCGATGTTACTGCGCTGGTAGAGGCCCTCGGCAGGTATCAGGTGGGCGAGATTACGGAACAGGAGTTGCGTGCAATGGAGGACAATGTCATGCCTACGTGTGGGTCTTGCTCCATGCTGGGGACGGCCAATACCATGGGGTGTGTCTCCGAGGCGCTGGGGATGACACTTCCCGGTACAGGCGTCATTCCTGCAGTTTATGCGGCGAGGAAAAAGGCCGCTTTGGAAAGCGGCGAACAGATCGTAAAACTTGTGGAGCACGGTATCACCTCACGCAAAATCATAAGCGCGGGGGCCATCAAGAATGCAATCCGCCTTTCCTCGGCTATCGGTGGTTCCACCAATGTGGCCCTGCATATCCCGGCTATTGCCTATGAGGCCCTTGTGGATTTCTCCATCGATATGTTTGAAAAACTGAGTGACCAGACCCCCCTGTTGGTAAAGATTAATCCTGCAGGGCCTGCAAATGTACCTGATTTTCACGATGCCGGCGGCGTGCAGGCGGTCCTGAAAGAATTAGAGCATCTTTTGGACGGAGAGGCACTCACGGTCACCGGCAAGACCGTTGCGGAAAATCTATCAGCAGTGGTGAGACGCAGTGACCGTGAGGTGATAAGAAGCATTGATGATCCCTATTCCGAGTCTGGGGGGCTGGCTGTTCTGTGGGGAAACCTTGCTCAGGAAGGGGCGATTACGAAACCGGCCGCCATTGATCCCGCCACGTATTATTTCCAGGGGCACGCAAAGGTGTTCGACTCTGAAGCAGAGACCAATCAAGCGATAATGGACGGAAAGGTGCAAGCTGGGGATGTGGTAGTAGTCCGCTATGAAGGTCCTAAGGGAGGTCCGGGGATGCCCGAAATGTTCCGGGCCATGAAGCTCTTGAACGGAATGGGGCTGGCAAAAAAGACCGCGCTCATTACCGATGGACGCTTTTCAGGGACCAACAATGGCTGTTTTGTGGGCCACATTTCGCCGGAGGCCACGGAAGGTGGCACTTTGGCCGTGGTCGAAAATGGGGATACCATTACTATTGATATCACCAAGAGAAATATTCATCTGGATGTATCTGAGGAAGAACTCGCGGCACGATTTAAGAAGTGGGAACGGCCTGCCCCCCGGATAGAGAGCGGGTATTTGAGGATGTATGCTCGGCTTGCCCGGTCAGCCTCTTATGGGGCTATTATTCCACATCGGGAGTTATAGACACTCCGGCTTGGTGCTGAAAAGAAGATTACCCTATCAAAACCCCCGTCGCCCACCCACCCCCTGAACAACAGACAGAGGAAATAGCTGCCCCCTTCCTGTGAGCACGCAGGGAGTCGGGCTTGCCAATTTTTTCGATAAGACCTATATTTGAATGGTAGTAATGCAGGAGCAGGTTGCTATTTATCGAATGATTTTTACTGCTCCCACAACGGTGTCATTCGATAGGTTAATCTATATGAAGATCACAGGCTTCAAGCAGAGAAAGAACGTGTGATGAATAAGAAGGCCTTCGCCGTAATAGTTTCTACTATGTTCATCTCCATGCTGGGAATGGGGATCGTAGTACCGTTACTGCCTATCTATGCCGATACGATGGGTGCTTCCGCCCTCGAAATCGGTCTTATCAATGCCGGTTTTAGCATAACGCTGACGATTTTTCTCCCTATCATGGGGAAATTTTCCGACCGCATGGGGCGCAAGAAGTTTCTTTGTGCCGGGCTTTCCTGTTTTACTATTGCCTCCCTTGGCTTCTTGTGGGCGCGGAACCCTTTTCAACTTATCATGGTGCGTTGTTTCCAAGGCTTCTCGGCAACGATGCATTTACCCCTTGCGCAAGCCTATCTTGGTGATATCACGCCAAAGGGTGGGGAGGGCAAGTGGATGGGGTACTTTAATGCCGTCCTTTTCAGTGGTATGGGGCTCGGTCCTCTCTTTGGTGGAGTGCTGACCGACCTGTTTAGTATCAACGCTACGTTCCTCGTGATGGCGGCCCTCAGTCTGATCGGTTTAATAGCGACTATCATCTTCCTTCCTGAAGTCCACGACAAGACTACTGTGCAAAAACAAGGCATGTCTTTTGCCTACCTAAGGAAGAGTGATATTATGAAGGGGGCATTTGCCTTCCGGATGGCAACCGGTTTTGCTACCGCTTGTTACATGACGTTTTTGCCGCTGTTTGCCAGCAACAACCTTGGCTTGAGTACCAGCCTTATTGGGTTACTCTTAGCATCCCGAACGCCGATGGCACTCGTGCAATCGCTAACCGGCAGGTTGGCTGATAAATACAATCGCAGGATAATGGTTATTTTCGGTGGAGCATGTGCTCTTATTTCGATGGTGATTCTTCCTACTGTAGGCAGCTTTTGGCCGCTGCTTGCACTGTATAGTTGTACTGCTGCCGGCATTGCCCTTGCCCTGCCGGCGGCCACGGCCTTTGTCGTTGAGGAGGGTAGGGTCTTTGGGATGGGGGCAAGTATGGCCCTGTTTATGATGGCCATGCAAATCGGCAATGGAGTGGGGCCTATCCTGCTTGGAGGGGTGGTTGATGTTCTAGGCATTAAATCAGCATTCCTCGCAGGAGCCGGTATATTAATGATTGGTATCTTTGTCTTTATCTGGTTTACGAGGAAATATTCTCCGGGCAAGAGAAGTTCAATGGCAGGTGGAAGAACGATAATGCCGCCCCCTCAATCTTAGAAAGATAAAGAAGGTGGCGTTACCGCTTCCCATATCGGCTCACAGCGTTCCTCGTCGTATAATTTCAAGACAGTCGGAGCGTTTTCTCAGGTTTCGTAGGTCAACTTAATATACTTACGATTTCAGGATATTTTTCATCGCTATTCATCGTATATTGACACCTATCTCTGTCTATGATAATTTTCAAAGCATATTTTTATCCCGAAGCTTGGTAGGATCCTGATTAAATAATAATAGGGAGTATAGGGATCCATGTAAGGAAGGAGGGCATACCATGCTGATTCTTCTTATAATTATCGCCGTTGGATTATTTTTTCTTGGCATTAGAATCGTTAGACCAACACACAGAGGTTTGACAGAACGCCTCGGTAAATATGTCCGTTTTGCAAGGCCCGGTTTCCACTGGATTATACCTATCATAGAAAAGATGTATAGAGTCAACGTAACCGAACAAATGGTGGATGCTGAGCCACAGGAAATTATTACCAATGATAATTTAAATGCCAGAGTGGACGCACAGGTTTATTTTAAAGTCAAAAGTGATGAAGAAAGCGTTAAGAATTCTCAATATAATGTTAATAATTATCAACGACAAATAGTCAATCTCGCTCGCACCACGTTGAGAAATATTATTGGCACTCTAACGTTAAAATCAGCAAATAGTGAGCGAGGAAAAATAAATTCTGAATTACATAAGACGCTTCGTGAAGAGACTCAAAACTGGGGAATTGATATTGTTCGAACCGAATTGAAGGAAATAGATCCTCCCAAAGATGTTCAGGACACGATGAACAAGGTTGTAAAGGCTGAAAACGAGAAGATCGCCGCCATAGATTTTGCGACAGCGAGAGAAACAACCGCAGATGGTGAGAAGAGGGCGCAGATTAAACAGGCAGAAGGCGTCAAACAGGCAAAAATTTTACAGGCCCAGGGTGAAGCTGAAGCTATTAAATTGGTGAATGAAGCGGCAGATAAATATTTTATCGGGAATGCCCAACTCTTAAGAAAACTCCAGGCTCTTGAATCAGCACTGGAGGACAATGCTAAAATAGTTGTCCCTGCCGGTTCCGAATTAGTGAATATCATAGGTGAAATGGCAGGTGTGTTGCCGTTACGGAAGGAACAGAAAAAACAAACATAACATACAAGATTAAGACCTATTAATCATACAAGTGCTTTAATACATCACAAAGCTCCGGGAAAGCTGCTAAGGGATTGAGTATCTTATGATCTCTTCCTGTGTTTTTATCCTTCTCCTTTTCTCGTTACATTCGATCCAGACTCCACAAGCCTGCGTCCACCCCAGGCCTTCGGCAGGTTTCATCATTACTCGAAAAAGATATGTGTGATAAATAACAAGGGAGAATACACGCGAGGAGATATACGTGCCTTTTGCTGATATCAATGGTCTCAAGATATATTACGAGGTGCATGGCGACGGAAATACCATTGTATTACTCCATCATGGTTTTGGTTGTACCAAGATGTGGGAGGATATCTATCCGGCTTTCGTAGCAAAGGGGTACAGGGTCGTAATGTATGATAGGCGTGGATATGGTCAATCAGAGAAAGGCCCTGATTTTAAAGAATTTTATGAAAGTGATGCATTTCGTCCTCAGAGCGTAGAGGAGTTAGCACTTTTGATGGATGCGTTCACTATTGATTCTTTTCATCTCGTTGGACAGTGTGAAGGTGGAGTAATAGCAATAGATTATGCAATTACACATCCTCATCAGGTGAAAACAATCACTGTATCAAGTACGCAGTGTTACAGCGCGATGACGATGGCTGAATTTAACGCATTAAAAATGCCAAACCCGTTTCGAGATTTGGAGCCGGATATTAGAAGCAAGCTGACTCAGTGGCATGGTACGGACAGTGTTGAATCATTTTATGATCAGTTCAGAACGTATGGTGGAGCTTATGGCACAGGTTTTTTTGATCTAAGAGATATATTGCCATCGGTACCATGTCCGACGCTGGTATTATACCCTGACCGAAGTTTTCTCTTTGACGTGGAACAGGGGGTCGCATTGTATCGTCACCTACCCAAAGGAGAACTCGCCGTTTTTCCCCACTGCGGGCACAATACCTATGAAGAACGGCCTGATGAATATAGTAGGGTTACCGCGGATTTTTTGGCGAGGCACAATTTTTGAAGAATTGAAAAAGAAATACCTATTATGTTTTGATCGCTTTACCTCTCGCCGCAGACCTCATTATTCTACTAAGACCACACCAAAAAGATCCCTTTCCTCCTTGTGGTTGCGGACCACATGGATCGGAAGATCTTGTCCCTTCGCCGTTGCGAACACGTCAATCCCGCAGGCCTCCAGTGCCGGTCTCGCCCTATCTGTGTGCATGCAGGTTCCGTCGATGTTGCACCTCTTACACTTTCGGCATGGGCCACTCCCCATACTCCAGGCCTTGTAATAGCCGTCGAGAAAGAGTGTAATTTCAAGGTTAACCACCAGTTCATTAAATTCATCCACCACCTTATACCCCTTTTGCCAATGCTGGTGGAGCAAGATGGCATGGGTGTATGAGTCAAGGACCTGCTGCGTCTCTTTAGGGGTAGGGGTGTGCGGGGGGCAACAGTGGCTTCTGCCGTATCCAAAACATCCGAATTGGCACTTGATCCGTACCCAGGGGGCGGTGATGATGCTTGAGGTTTTGATTATCTTCGCATGATCAGCCCCTTGTTCAAGGGCCATGGTGATGTAGAGACTTAATTTTTCTTTGATGTCATCCATTAGTACCCGCCTTCACTTGATATGGTTATAGCCTTCATCGTTGTACTCCATCAGCCAGCTGTGGTATTGTTTGACGAATAGCAATAGTAGAGAGTATGGGGGTAGTTAGTCAAGAGTATTATGTAGAGAGAATGTACCTATTGACCGAGTAGCCGATAAAACACCGCGTATTGCAAGAAAGCGTGTTTTCACTTGATTTTTTTGATTGAATAATTACATTAGAGTAGTTAATCGTTACTGTAATAGTATAACGCGAATATTAAGTAAGGAGCGCTATAGATGGTTGAACAAGGTGTTATCAGGCCCCCGAGTGAGGCGTCGAGTTTGTTAGTACGAGTGACAAGAAATTGTCCGTGGAATAAATGCTTGTTTTGTCCCGCTTATAAAGGAACGACCTTTTCCAAGCGGAGCGTTGAGGAGGTACTCAGCGACATCGATGAGATGGCCGAGACCTATGCGTCTCATGTTGATGTGATTACCTCGGCATTTTTGCAGGATGCGGATAGTCTCCTTTTGCCGACAGTGGAATTGGTGGAGATTCTTGAACATATAAGAAAGAGATTTCCGAAGGTTGCTCATATAACCACCTACGCCCGTGCTAAGAGCATGAAAAGAAAGAGCGCTGAAGATTATAAAACGCTCAAAGAGGCTGGTTTAACGAGGGTGCACACGGGGATGGAGAGCGGCTCTCTGGCAGTCTTACAGATGGTGCGTAAAGGATCGACTCCTGAGGATATGATTGCCGGAGGACTTCAGGTCAAGGAGGGGGGTATTTCGCTTTCTGAATACATCATGCCGGGTCTCGGTGGAAAAACCCTGAGTAAGAAACATGCCCTTGAGACCGCCAAATTGCTCAATACTATCAGGCCGGACCACATTAGGGTGCGTACCTTCGCCATGCATCCTCAGTCGCCCATGCGCAAGATGGTTGAAGAAGGGAAGTTTGTCCCGATGAGTGATGATGAAATTGTGGCTGAGATCCGTTTGCTTGTGGAAAAGCTTGACGAAATGCACAGTTACTTTCACTGTGCCGATTTTAGCTTAAACCTTTTGATGCAGGTCGATGGATATCTTGATACCGATAAGGCTGCCATGTTACGCGAGTTGGATGCTTTTCTTTCCTTAAGTAAGGAGCAGAAGCAGGCCTATTCCCTGTTGCAGCGATCGTATCCCGCTCAGCACCCTCTCAATGCGGTGAGGGACCCGAAGGTGATGGAACAATTATTGCCTGAGATTGAAAAAATTCAAAAGGGCGGCGACGATGGGTTTAATACATATATCCAACACTTGATGACCTACCAACTACCGCAGCCCCAGACCGATACCTGGGTATAGTAGAGGTAAGCGCAAAGGGTAACGAAAGCTTATTAGCCGGAAACAGCATTACCAGTAAATGCTTCATCAGCGATTTGATAGAGTTTTTGTATCCCTGCAAGAAAATCCCCGGAATACAAGCCGCTACTTGAGCAGATGATAAACCCCCCGCCCGGGGCAAGTGACCGTACAAGCCTTTTGTATTCCTTCAGGCTGGATACAGAGTGGGTTCCTGCCGTTAATAGCTCTCCGTCAATGCCGCCCATTAGCGTAAGAGATGATCCATATTTTTCTTTTATGGAAATAAGATCATTGGTTTGATGCTGAACGGCTGCCAGCCCATCGAACCCATATGAGACAAAGGCAGGGATTAACGTGCTGATATTTCCGCAGGAATGCAGCATGGCGTACTTATGCGTGCTATGAATTTCGGAGATCGCCTTGATATAAAATGATGAAAAGAGATCCTGAATATCGTAAGGATCAATAAAAGGAGCACGTTCTCCCGCTATATCATCTGCAATAATGATGGCATGCATTGAAAGCTTTAGGCATTGTTTTATCAGCGCATCGACTTCTCTTCTTTCTTGCTCATAAGTTTTTTCAAATGCACGTTTTTCCTTCTTCCAGCCGTTAAGTACCGTCATCAATCCTCTTTTTTCAACAAGCCTCTGAAAGGGGCCATCGATTACCGCTAGAACAAAGAGGTCATCTATATTTGAGGCTTCTTTAAGCTCTTTTAAATTAAAGTAACGATAGCCAAGGGTTTTGTTCATTGCCTGAGTATGAGATAGGGGAAGGCAGATAATATCCTGACCTAAACGTTTTATGAGCTGGCGATGGCCCTCCAACGTATCTTCAAGGTGCGCCGTTTTCAAGAGGTCTGTTCCCAGCCATAGCTCACCTCTCGGCGTTCGACTCGGAGAACGATGTTCAAAGGCCTTTGTCACAATATCGGCCGAGTTATCCATGCCTTATCACGTAACCATTATGTTCGTGCGGTTTGATGGTGACCGCCCAGGAGTGTGCCTTTATCTTAATGATATGGCCTGCATAAAAGTTTTATTGAAATCAGGGGCTACAGCAAGTTCGATATAACGGATTTCACGGGCCACTTTCTGGACTGTTTCACGAGCTGTCTTGGAAATAAGCACGGCCTTTGCCCCCATCCCTGCGGCGTTGCCGACCTGACGAAAGCGGCTTAGGGGTATTGCCGGAAGCATCCCAACGGTGATCGCGCTCGAAATATCCAGATAGCTTCCAAAGGCACCCGCAACAACGACCTGATCAATGTCGCTATCCGAAAGTTCTTTTTCTTTTAAGAGCACTGTAATACCGGTTCGAATGGCCGCCTTTGCCAGTTGAAGTTCTCGCACATCTTCTTGCGTGATCGTTATCGCTGAACCCCCATTTCTCTCTTCTTCACTGACGATTACAAATTCTCTCCCCGTTTTATTTTCGCGAACGCGGGGATGACCTCCCTGCATCCTCCCATTTTGATCGATAACGCCGTTCAGTACGAGTTGTGCGAGCGCGTCAAAAATGCCTGAGCCACAAATACCTGCTGGCTTTGAGCCATGGATGGTATGGTATTGAATCTGTTGGTCTGCAAGGAGAAGGTGATCGATGGCACCTGGGGCGGCGCGCATGCCGTTAGATATATGGGCGCCTTCAAAGGCAGGTCCTGACGCACATGATACGCTGGTGATCTCACCGCGCATCACGAGGGATATTTCGGTATTGGTCCCGATATCTATTGCCATCAGTGGGGCTTCGGCCTCCCAGGCCTTGATTGCGAGCAGCATGGCTAGATGGTCACCTCCGACAAAGCCTGCGATATTGGGTAACAGATGGACATACGCACCAGGGGCAACGGAGAGCCCGACAGAGCGGGCCTTGATATCTATGGCTTGGCTGACCGATGGAACATGGGGAGCTTTTATCAATTGTTCCACAGGAAGTCTTAGCAGAAGGTGGTGCATTGCCGTATTTCCCGCTACGACTATTTCCTTGATCTCATCAGGCCGAGCCCCATCGGCCTCTTGGCACAGTTCTATAGAAAGCGTGGCGAGGGCTTCCAAGGACTTTGCTTGAAGGGTTGAGGCGTCTTGCGGAGACATTTGTGCACGGGTCAGCCGTGCGACAACATCCTCCCCATAGGAGATCTGGGGGTTCATAATACCCGTGGCGGATAGCGTTTTTGCGGTTTCCAGATCAACGAGATAGCCGGCAATCTTGGTTGTCCCCAGATCAACGGCCATGCCAAGCCTGCGGCTTTCCACAGGGTCTACAGAGACAATCTCAGTATTGCGAATCGTTACAGATATATTCCAATTCAGAGATCGCAAAGAACGAGAGAGGGATTGCAGGACCTCTTCATCAATGCTCTTGCATATAACGCCATGCTGTCTTTCAAGCGCTTCAAAGAGGCGTTCATCATCCCCTCTCGGATCGGATAGTGAGGGAGCTGAAAGCGATACGGTATAGCCCTGAATTATAGGGTCAAGGGCTACAACTGGTTCCACCCCTTCCACCTGAAGCCGTTGTGGGGCGCTTAAAGATTCTGCAGGCACGTTTACCACAAGATCACTTTCCGCATATACTTGGCAGGCGAGGCGGTATTTTTTTGCAAGCTCCTCAGCTGAAAGAGTATCCTTTTCATTCTGAAGAAGTTCAGATACGTTGCCGGAGACTATCTGTATCTTGCATCTGCCGCAGGTGCCTTTACCGCCGCAGAGGCTGACTAGGTCGAAGCCCGCTTGGCGAGCGCAGTCTAGCAGGGAAATTCCCGCAGGGAATTGGTCTCTTAGGCCTAACGGTTGAAACTCGATCTGAAAAGACCTTTTATCAATCATACACGTCGTTTTCTTTTAATACGTTAATAAAATCTTTCCAGTTAAAAATTTCATGGCCAGGGGTGAGAAAGACAGTTTTTCTTTTTCATTGGTCCTTATAAGGATGTACAACGCTGGACAATATCCAACTCACAATGCTGATTAAAATCGCTCCGACCAGGGCCCCCAAAAAACCATTGACATTAAAACCCCGCACCACGGCTGAGACCAACCAAAGCAGTAAGCCATTTATGGTTAACAGAAAAAACCCAAAGGTTACAAGTGTGAGGGGGAGGGTGAGCAAGACCAAGAGAGGACGGACAAACGTATTGACGATACCCAAGACAAAAGCCGCAACCATGGCCGCCATCCAGCTTTCTACCTGGATCACCTTCGGCACAAGATAGGCGATGATCAGGATGGCCACCATATTGATCAGCAAGCGGATGATGAAGTACATGATTCCTCCCGTGTGATAATGTATTAGTCTTACTTACTGTAGGCAACTTGTATCTGCAGGTCAAGATTTTTCTCGATCCCCTCTCTGTGCAAACGGCGGGAAAAACTCACTCGCGGCGTTCCTATCAGGAACTACCTCTGAACGAAAGCCCGGGGATACTGTATTGCAATAGATATTGACTTTTTAACATTTACGCTTTATGTAAGGTACACCTTTCTAAGAAAGACGATCAATGAAAATAACAACCCAATTTCCCAGGATCAAAGCGTGGTGGAATCAATTCTCCGCAGCACTGACCCATCGCGAACACCTGTTTATGATCGTGATGGGCGGAATTGTGGGAGTAGTGGGAGGGTACGGTGCCATAGGGTTCCGAACATTGATCACCGCCGTTACCCAGGGGGGATGGGGAAGCCTCACCCGGATGCACGGACAGGATCTGCTGACCATGGCCCAGGCAGCACCCTTCTGGGTAAAGATCCTGATCCCCGCAGCGGGTGGCCTGATTGTGGGTACCATCGTCCATTTCTTTGCCCAAGAGGCCAAGGGGCATGGCGTTCCCGAGGTCATGGAGGCCGTAGCCCTTAAGGATGGCCGGATGCGGCCCCGGGTAGTCTTTGCCAAGGCCTTTGCCTCCGCCCTCTCAATCGGCTCAGGAGGATCAGTAGGGCGTGAAGGTCCCATCGTGCAGATTGGCTCAGCCATGGGCTCTGTCCTCGGGAGAATGATGAAGCTGTCAGGGGCGCACTTGCGGACCTTGGTGGCCTGCGGTGCCGCAGCAGGTATCGCCGCTACCTTCAATGCACCGATGGCCGGCACCCTCTTTTCACTGGAGATCATCCTCGGTGAGTTTGCCGCTGCCCAATTTATACCCATCGTCGTCTCCTCCGTTATTGCCACTGCTATCTCCCGCCACTATTTAGGCAATTTTCCGGCCTTCACGGTCCCCCCGTATGACCTTATGCACTACAGCGAGTTGTTTCTCTATCTCATCCTTGGGGTCTTGGCTGGCATCGTAGCCTATGCCTTTATCAAAACCCTTTACGGTATGGAGGACCTGTTTGAGCGCTGGAAATCACCTGATTACCTCAAGACCGCAGTCGGCGGGGCCATGATCGGGGGTATCGGAATTTTCTACCCCCACATCTTCGGCGTGGGATATGAGACGATCAGCCAGGTCCTGCGCGGAGAGATGCTGGGAACCATCCTCATCGCTCTCTTACTGGCAAAGATTATGGCCACCAGCGTCACCATCGGGTCCGGTGGGTCTGGAGGGATATTTGCCCCTTCCCTCTTTATAGGGGCAGTGCTGGGTGGTTTCTTTGGGCACGTCGCCCACACCCTTTTTCCGCAGATTACCGCCTCCCCCGGTGCCTATGCCCTAGTAGGGATGGGGGCGGTGGTTGCCGGCACCACCCGCGCCCCGATTACCGCCATGCTTATCATCTTTGAGATGACCGCTGATTACCGTATCATTCTCCCTTTAATGTTTGCCTGCACTATAGGGCTGGTGATCTCAACCCTGCTTTCGCGAGAGTCCATTTATACCCTCAAACTGGTCCGGCGGGGGGTCAACATTCATGGGGGAAAGGAACTCAACGTACTCAAATCCCTGAAAGTCTCTCAGGTGATGCACCCCGAAATTGAGATAGTCTCTCCCTCGGTCCCGTTGGCCGAGCTCGTTACCCGCATGATGGTGAGCCCCCAAGCCCACCTTTTCGTCGTCGTGGGGAGCAACCGGGTCAACGGCTATATCTCCATGGAAACCTTGCGCCCCATTCTCAAGGATTATGAGACCGTCAGTAACATCGTCAATGCCTCAGATCTCATGGACAGAAAGGTCACGGTGGTGACCCCTGGGGAGACTCTCGACATGGTTATGCAGCTCTTTGGAAGGTTTACTCTGGAAGAGATCCCTGTGGTGGACAAGGGGCGCTTGATCGGAACGATCAGCAAAAGCGATGTCATAGAAGTCTACAACAGGGAAATCTTCAAGCTGGATATGGCATCGGGATTGGCCACCTCCTTCCGCCTCCACCAGCGGACGGATTTGGAACGACTGGCCTTATTGGAAGGGGTTCTTATCTTGGAGATTTCTGTCCCCAGGCAGTTTGTGGCAAAGAGCCTGGCACAACTCAAGCTCCGGGAACGCTACGGTGCCACGGTCTTAACCATCAAGAGGCTGACCTCAGAGGGAAGCGAGAAAGTATCGTATATCCTCCCCACTCCCGCTACCAAAATAAAGAGGGGGGATATCTTCATTGTCTTCGGCTTGCAGGATGATTTATCGCGCTTTCCAAGAAGATAGATGATGTTTACTCTTTTATGCTCTTACCCGTTTTCAAGAGAAGAGGACGTCGCGTTAGAGTGATGTATCATCGAGAACGGTTGAGAAGGTGATAATACTCCTCTCAAACCGAGCATGTAGGTTGGCGATGGGCGGGGGGAGCGATAAGGTCTCGGTTGTTCCCTAGTATTCTCCCAGATCCCGAACAAACGTAAAATTATACGGCGCAGACACCAGTGCGTCAGCAGTCTTTTTTGAACTCCCCGCAACGAGAGCAAAGGGAAAGGAGACAACGAAAATGGTTGTCCCACATACCAAACTTGCAAATCCGACAGGACGGGCAATCGCAAGATCAAGGGTGATTTCTGTTCCCGTCGGTTCGTCTGTGTCCTCTGCCCATACGACAGGAGACGGTCCCAACAAGCTCGCGAAGACTACTACAATAACTCCTACAACAAACCCTTTTCTCAAAGACATAAGATAAGCACCTCCCGTTGTTTTTAGTTCGTAACTTACCACGGGTTCAGGCCTTTTTCACCCGTCTTATGTACTATTTTCACAGCAAACGGGTCTATTGTCAATATATTTTTTGCGTAAAGTGCTATTATATTAGTCAATAATCGAGGAACAAATTAACTCCCAGGAGACCGTACGGCGCATCTCGCAATCGGAGATTTGTTTTTATTCAAGGTAGTTAATGCCTTGACGAATAGTATTTCGAGCATTATGTTGTAATTATCAATGGCTAAGGAAGCGGATTATAAGAATTTTGAGGCCACTACCCTTTTTTGCCCTCGGTGCAAAATGGCAACTCCGGTGCGCAAACGACTTCTGTTAGTGCTCCCCGATGGTGAAAAGTACGAATACGTGTGTACCCAATGCGGTAGCTCTGTGGGGGACAAGATTGAGAAAGAAGCGCAAGATTTTCAATTCATCATTCGTTGACCAACAAAAAATCCTTGCATTTTTCAAACACCTGTGCTATTTATTGTGATAACAAATCCTGCTTTTGTTTGAAAGGCGGGTATTAAACCCCGCCTTTTTGTTAGGGGCGTTAGCCATGGATAAAAGGGCCATCGCGCAGAAGGCCGAGAGTATCCTAGAGCCCCTCCTGGAGGGCGAAGGATTCTTGTTGGTTGATATCGACTACAAATGGGAGCGCGGGGGGTGGACCCTTAGGGCCTTGATCGATCGAGAAGAAGGTATTACTCTGGATGATTGTGCACGCGTGAGCAGGGAGTTCGGGCAGGTGCTTGATGTGGAGGATGTTATACCGACCGCGTATCGCCTGGAGGTATCATCGCCTGGGCTGGACAGACCTCTAAAAAATGAGAAAGATTTTATCACCTATGCCGGTCGTCAGGTGCGTATTAGAACGAGAGAACAGATATCGGGGAGGCGCAACTTCAAGGGTGCCCTGCTCGGCTGCGCCGATGGCACGATTATGGTGGAAGTTGAGGGGAGTACGGTTTTTACCATTCCCCTCTCGTTCATTCTCAAGGCAAATCTTGTGATAGAGTTGAATCGGTTGTGAGGATATCAGTATGGATCAAAACCTAAACTATCTTATTGAACAAGTTGGTAGAGATAAGGGAATCGATAAGCAGGTCATTATAGATGCCCTCGAAGACGCCATGCTGAAGGCCTCGAAGAAGAGATATGGTCTGCAGCATGACATCGAAGCACATTATAATGAGGATCTGGGTGAGGTTGAGCTCTTTCAGTTTAAGACGGTAGTGGAAAAAATAGAAGATCCCGATTTAGAAGTTACGTTGGAAGAAGCTCAAAAGATGGATGCTGATGTGGAGATCGGAGATAGCCTCGGCGTCAAACTGAGTGTCGAAGACTTGGGGAGGATCGCAGCCCAGACAGCCAAGCAGGTCATCATGCAGCGGGTCAGAGATGCGGAGGGAGAGACAACCTACAACGAGTATAAGGACCGTAAGGGTGAAGTGGTCACCGGTTTTGTCCAGCGGATTGAACGGGGTAATATATACGTAAATATTGGGCGGGCGGAGGCCATTTTGCCTAAACGTGAACAGGTTCCCCGTGAGGTCTATAAACGTGGAGATCGTATAAAGACTTATATTTTGGACGTTCAGCGGACTCCTATCGGGTGCCAGATTTATCTTTCCCGAACTCATCCAGGCTTCTTGGCAAAGCTTTTTGAAATAGAGGTTCCTGAGATCTCCGAGGGGATTGTGCAGGTGATGAGTGCCGCTCGAGAACCTGGTGAACGATCAAAAATATCCGTCTACAGCAACGATGCTGATGTCGATCCTGTCGGTGCGTCGGTGGGAATGAAGGGTTCCCGTGTACAGAGTGTCGTGCAGGAGTTGCGGGGGGAGAAAATCGATATCATCCCCTATAGCAGCGATCCCGCCAAATTTGTCTGTAACGCCCTTTCGCCCGCCAAGGTTTCAAAGGTCTACCTCAACGATGAGGAAAAGTATATGGAAATTGTTGTAGCAGATGATCAGCTTTCCCTGGCCATCGGCAAACGGGGGCAGAACGTCCGCTTGGCATCAAAGCTGACGGGATGGAAGATAGACATCAAGAGCGAATCGAAGATGGAAAAGCTCTCAGAGGAGGTTGTAGAACGCCTCACCGCTCTGCCAGGTGTAGGGGAGATTGTTGCCCGAGTCCTCTACGAAGAAGGGTTTTACACCCTTGAGGATATAGTTGAAGCAGAGGGTGAAGAGTTGGGCAGGATTTGTGGAATTGGCGAAAAGAAGGGAGAGAAAATCGTGGAGGCCGCACGGACCATGATCGGGCTCACCTCGGCCTCAGCGGAGGGGAAACAGGGGCGTGTAAAAAGAGGGGATGATCTTGTGGAGCGACTGCCCGGAGTCGGGGATAAAACTGCTACCCTCTTGCAGGAATCAGGATATGAGAGTGTGCGAGATCTCTTCCAAGCGGATATAGTTGTTCTCTCCCAACTTCCCGGTTTCAGCCGCAAAAAGGCGGAGAAGTTGATCCAGACGGCCAAAGATTATATCGATAAGGGAGAATGAAATCAACTCATGTTCCCATGAGGACTTGTTTGGGGTGTGCTCATCGGAAGAGGAAAGAGGATCTGCTGAGGATTGTGATAAAAGACGGCATATTGATGATTGACGCAGACGGGAGGTTACCCGGCAGGGGAGCATATCTTTGTCACCGAACTGCCTGTGTACATGCCCTGCTCAAAAAATGGGGGAGATTATCCTATGCACTACGAGTTTTTCTACCCCGTGACGCAGAAAAGGATTTTTTGCGGGGACTGTTGCAAAGCAGGGAAGAAGAATAGGTTTTATGGAAGAGGAACGTAAGATAGAGGTCGAAGAAAAACGAATTAAGCCTACGGTCATCCGCAGACGAAAGAGAATGACGGAGTCGGAACCGCCCCTTGAAGAAGTGGCGGGGGCAGAAGTCCAAGAACAGGCTCCTGAGACCACACCCCGTTCTGAGGCCGAGGCTCTCGAAGAGGCTTCACCTGCCCCGAAGGAGGCAAAACAGAAAGCAAAGAAGACCCCTAAGAAAGAACCTCGTGTCGTCAAGATTCCCAAGGCAAAGACGAAGCCTGCGCGGGTAGTGGGGAAGGTTGATCTGAAGGCGCGGCTTGAGCCTACACCCCCTGAAAAGATAGAGCACCCCCTTAAGAAAAAGTCTTTAGAGATTGTGGAGACGGTGCCCCTCGAGACACCGGCCGAGAAGGCAACAAGAGAGCGCAAGGCCAAGAAGGAGAAAGAGGAACCTGAGGAGAAGAGCCGACGGAGACGCAGGAAGCGTAGAGAGGTTATTACCATTGAAGACGATGGCCTTGAGGAGGTCACCCCCCCCGCACGCAGGGGTGGTGAAAGGGTCTTTACCGCCCCTAAAGTTGGCAAAAAGAAAGTAGCTACCCGACCACAGCTCAAGACCCAGATCACCACTCCTAAAGCCATCAAGAAGGTTATCAAGATTACTGAGGTGATCTCGATAGGGGAGCTGGCCCAGCGGATGGGGGCCAAGGTGCGAGAGGTGGTTAAAAAATTGATGGACCTGGGTGTGATGGCCACGATTAACCAGACTGTTGAAGTCGACATCGCCGCCTTGGTAGCTTCTGAGTTCGGCTACGAGGTGGAGAGCGGTGCCATTGATGTGGACAAGATCCTGCAACGGGCCGAAGATCCCTCAGACAAGCTTCTTCCCCGGCCCCCCGTTGTTACTATCATGGGACATGTAGACCACGGGAAGACCCTCTTACTCGATGCCATCAGGAAATCCCGCCTCGTCGACGAAGAAACCGGTGGTATCACCCAACACATTGGGGCCTATAAAGTTGAGCTCGATAAAGGTACAGTCGTTTTTATCGATACGCCGGGCCATGAGGCCTTTACCGCCATGCGGGCCAGAGGGGCCCAGGTTACGGATATCGTGGTGCTCGTGGTGGCGGCTGACGATGGAGTCATGCCTCAAACCATTGAGGCCGTTGATCACGCAAAGGCAGCCGAAGTTCCCATCATCGTGGCCATCAACAAGATAGATAAACCTGAAGCGGACCCGGAAAAGATCAGACGAGACCTGAGTGAAATGGGCCTTGTCCCCGAGGAGTGGGGAGGGCATACCCTCTACGCTCAGGTATCCGCGAAAAAAAAGACGGGAATCGATGATCTCTTAGAACTGATCCTTCTGCAGGCGGAGATGCTGGACCTTAAGGCAAACGCCGACAAACCTGCCAGAGGTGTCGTTGTTGAGGCTCGATTAGATAAGGGGCGCGGTCCAGTGGGGACGGTAATGGTCAAAGAGGGGACCCTCAAGGCCAGCGAGATCTTTATTTCAGGGAGTACTTATGGCAGGGTAAAGGCCATGCTGGATGAGCGGGGGAATCAGTTGCAAGACGTAGGTCCAGCTACGCCTGTGGAGATTGTTGGGTTCATTGAGATACCCGATGCCGGAGACGACTTTATCTGTGTGGAAAATGAAAAGTTAGCAAAGGATATAAGCCTCCATCGCCAAAAGCGGTTACGGGGAGAAACAGGGGCACGGCCGGAGCATCTATCTCTGGAGGATCTCTATGATCGGATTCAGCAGGGTGAAATGAAGGAGTTACGGGTGGTCCTCAAGGGAGATACCCATGGCTCTATCCAGGCCATCCAGGAATCTCTGGAGAGATTGAGTACTGATGAGGTTAAGGTTGAGATAATCCATGAGGGTGTCGGAGGGATCTCTGAGACCGACGTCAACCTAGCCGCTGCCTCCGATGCCGTGGTTGTTGGTTTTAACGTGGCAACACTGGGAAAGGCGAGGAAGGTGGCGGAGCAAGAACAGGTTGATATCAGAATATATAATATCATTTACGAGGCAATTGAGGATGTTGAAAAAGCTTTGAAGGGATTGCTTGGACCGATCAAGAAAGAGGTCATTCTCGGCAGGGCTCAGGTAAGGCAAGTGTTCCGTGCCTCCAAGATCGGCGTCGTTGCCGGTAGCTATGTGACCGAGGGAAAATTGGTTAGAGGCTCGGATGCGCGGCTCTTTAGAAATGGCACTGTGGTGTATGAAGGAAAGGTTACTTCGCTGAGACGTTTTAAGGATGATGTAAAAGAAGTCCAGGCTGGCTATGAATGTGGTGTCGGTGTGGAAGAGTACAACGACTGGCAGGAAGAAGATACCATCGAGGCCTTTACGTACGAAGAGATAGAGCGTTAGATGGAGAGGTCAGATGGTGGCAGGTGTATGCCATCTTGATCTAGTGCTCCCCCAAGGGTCCTCTCTTAAAGAGAAGAGACATATTGTGAAGAGCCTTATGACACGGGTAAGAAATAGGTTTAATGTCTCTATTTCCGAAGTGGGGGAACACGATCTCTGGCAGCGGTCCCACGTAGGGATATGTTTGGTGGGATCGGATAAGCGATTTGTCAATTCCTCTTTGGATAAGGTGCTCGATTACATAGAGAGATTAGATATAGTAGAAGTGGTACGGACAGAAACGGAGTTTATTCACTTTAACTATGGTGAAAAGTAAACGGTCAGAAAAGGTGGGTGATCTGATCAGGAAGGAGATTTCACAGATCCTTCTCGAAGAGTTGAAAGATCCACGGATAGGATTTGTCACCATTACCAAGGTTGCCCTCTCCGATGATCTCAGAATAGCCAAGGTCTATTACAGCGTTTTTGGAGGAAAGCAGGATAAGGAGGCGTCTTGCGAGGGTTTGGAGAGCGCCAAGGGTTATATCAAGCGGGAGTTGGGCAAGAGGGTTCGACTCAAATATATGCCCGAGATCACGTTCATATTTGATGATTCCTTGGAATATGGGGAACACATCGAGGGGCTCTTACGGGACGTGAAGCATGCCGAGGGGGAGCATTGATAAAAAGATCTTCCCGAAGGGTGAACGGCATTATCGTCGTGGATAAACCAGCGGGGATCACCTCATACGACGTGGTACGACAGTTCAAGCGGGTGATGCCGGAGGTAAAGATCGGTTACCTGGGGACCCTTGATCCCCTGGCTACAGGAGTGCTTCCCCTCTTGTTGGGAGAGGGGACCAAACTCGCTCCCTTCTTAGAAGCCGGGCGGAAAGTGTATGAGGCCACCCTCTACCTCGGTGCGACTACCGACACCCAGGATAGAGAGGGAAAAGTCTTGAAAACAGAGGATCTTGGAAGCTATGATTTTTCTGTTGAGAATGTTGAAAAAGTGATGCAGCGTTTTAGGGGGCGGATCATGCAGCGCCCCCCCATGTATTCCGCATTGAAACTGAACGGTGAGCCCCTCTATAAGCTGGCACGCAGGGGGGAAGAGGCCGAACGGGCCCTGCGGGAGGTGGAGATCTATGGGCTTCAAGTCACGGATATCACGCCACCCACTCTCCATCTCCACATCGAGTGTTCCAAGGGGACGTACATTCGTACCGTGGCCCATGATATCGGGGAGCAGCTGGGTTGCGGCGCCCATCTGGCTGAGTTACGCCGGATACGGAGTGGCCCCTTTGGTCTCGAGGATGCCCTCACATTGGAAGATATCGAGGACTTAGCGCACAAGGGTGAACTTCACGAGCGCTTTTACCCCCTACCCAAGGTCATGAGCTTTTTGCCCGCCGTTGAGTTGGAAGAGGTCGATGCCCTCCAGATCCGCAACGGTCAGGCCATTCCTCTTGAGGGTTTTCATGAAAGGTCTGAGGAGCATGGCACGGTCGTGAGGGTTGTAGCGAGAAAAGACGGTGAGCTCATTGCTATAGGCTGCATTCAGCATATTAAAGGAGACCTCATGCTGAGGCCCCTGAGAGTCTTTCACGATGCCATATTTACAAAGAGCTCGCCGTATGATAGAGATACTGTGCGCAAGATGGTTCATCAAGGAGGAAGATAAATGGCTGTGAACATGGAGAAGCAGAAAGTGGTTGAGCAATTCCGCTTGCACGAAAAAGATACCGGGTCACCCGAGGTGCAAATAGCACTGCTCACGGAGAGGATTAACTATTTGACAGAGCACTTCAAGACACACAAGAAAGACCATCACTCCCGTCAAGGTCTCTTGAAGCTGGTCAGTCTGAGGAGATCCCTCCTTGATTATCTTAAACGAAACGACACCGAGCGCTACCGCACACTGATTGAGCAACTAGGGATCAGGAAGTAAGGCCTCGGATTTTGAGAGGAGATATATTGTATGTATAAGAAGATTGAGCAAGAATGGGCGGGGAGAACCCTGTCCATTGAGATAGAGAAGGTTGCCAAGCAGGCCGATGGTGCTGTTCTCGTTCATTATGGTGAAACCGTTGTTCTGGTGACGGCAGTAGCCAACAGAGAGGCCAAGGAGAATGCCGATTTTTTCCCCCTGCTGGTAAACTATGTCGAGATGACCTATGCGGCGGGACGGATCCCCGGAGGGTTCTTTAAACGAGAAGGACGTCCGACCGATCGAGAAATCCTTTCTTCCCGTCTGATTGATCGAGGTATCAGACCCCTCTTCCCTGAAGGGTTTCTCAACGAGACCCAGGTGGTTGCCACCGTCCTTTCCGCCGATCAACAAAACGATCCTTCAATCTTGGGGATTATTGGGGCGTCTGCTGCCCTGCAGATATCGGCAATCCCCTTTGAGGGACCCCTCGCCGGGGTCAAGGTGGGGAGGGTTGACGGTAATGTTATCATTAACCCCACGACCGATGAATTGGCCAGCAGCGATTTGGAGCTGATCATATCGGGGAACCGCGAAGGGGTGGTAATGGTTGAAGGAGGGGGGAGTGTCGTCAATGAGGGGGTTGTCCTCGAGGCGATTTTCTCCGGCTATGAGGCCCTCACACCGATTCTTGACCTGCAAGACGAACTTAAGGAAAGCTGCGGGAAGGCGAAGAGAGCATACACCCCCGTGAAAGAGGGTGGTTCACTGGGGGAGGAGGTAAGGGGGTTTGTGACACCCCTGCTCAAGGATGCCTTCCGGATTGCACACAAGATTGAGCGCCGTGATCGGATGCACGAAATCTTTCAAGAGGCCCTGGAGCGATTCGGCGGCCAGGATGGGGAATTCACTTCAGGGGTGCGCCGGGCCTGCGAGGATGCCGAGCGGGAGATAATACGCTCCCCCATTTTTCAAGAACAAAAGCGCGTCGACGGCAGGGGGTTTGCCGACATCAGACCCATCAGCTGTGAGGTCGGTCTCTTACCCCGGACCCATGGTTCAGCCCTCTTCACGAGGGGCGAGACCCAGGTCATGGCTGTCACGACCTTCGGCACCTCCGAGGACGAAAAAAAAGTGGAGTCCCTCCTTTTGGGGAAAGATCTCTACAAGACCTTCATGCTGCACTACAATTTCCCCCCCTTCAGCGTCGGTGAAGTCTCCTTCTTGCGGGCGCCCAGCCGGCGCGAGGTGGGACACGGCGTCCTGGCCGAGCGGGCCCTTACCCCTGTGTTGCCTTCGGCTGAAGAATTTCCCTATACGATACGGTTGGTCTCGGAGGTGTTGGAGTCCAACGGTTCTTCTTCCATGGCCACCGTGTGCGGCGGCTGTCTCTCCCTGATGGATGCCGGAGTCCCTATCAAGGCCTCGGTGGCCGGTATTGCCATGGGACTCATGAAGGGTGCAGATGAGGTGGCCATCCTGACCGACATCGTAGGGGATGAAGATCATCACGGCGATATGGACTTTAAGGTGGCCGGAACCGCGGAAGGAATCACCGCCCTTCAGATGGATGTAAAGACCCCTGGCCTGAGCAGGTCCATTATGGAGCAAGCGCTCAACCAGGCCCACGACGCGCGGCTCGCTATCCTCGACGTCATGGCCAAGACCCTGGACAGCCCACGTGCGGAGCTCTCCAAACACGCCCCCCGCATCGTGACCATTCAGATAAACCCGGATCGAATCAGGGACGTCGTCGGTCCCCTCGGGAAAAACATCAGGTCCATCATCGAAAAGACCGGGTGTAAGATAGATATTGAGGATACAGGGGCCGTAAAGATCGCCTCGCCGTCCGCCGAGGCCATCGAGGAGGCCATCGATTTGGTCAAGGGGTGTTCTCAAGAGGCGGAGGTAGGGGAGGTCTATACCGGGAAGGTCAAGAAGATCATGGACTTCGGCGCCTTCGTGGAAATCCTCCCCGGCGTTGACGGTTTGGTCCATATATCCCAGCTCGCGCGCGAGCGCGTGGAAAAAGTCACCGATGTCCTCAAAGTGGGTGATGAGATCGAGGTGAAGGTCCTCGAGATCGACGGCAACGGGAAGATCAGATTGAGTCGGCGGGCGTTGCTTACCGGGGAAGATGAATCACGGCCACAGGGTCATGAACGGGATAAGAGGCGCAATGCCCGATAATTTATCCCTTCCCCATCTGTGGAGAAAAAAGGCCGCAAGAGTCGGTCTTTTTTTTGTGAGTGGATAACGGGCCACTGGCCGAGGGGCCGCTGGCTAACAGGCCACCTACGGCTTCGGCTTCAGCGATGGAACACTACCAGAAAACCACGTTACCGAACGGCATCAGCGTCGTGACCGAGGTCATACCGACCCTCGATTCCGTATCCATCGGGATTTGGATCATGACCGGATCCAGGGATGAGGGGGCGGGGGAGCGCGGACTCTCTCATTTTATCGAGCATCTTCTCTTCAAGGGTACGGAGCGCAGGAGCGCCTTTGATATCAGCAGAGAGATTGAGTCGGTGGGGGGGAGTATCAATGCCTTCACGGGCAAGGAATATACCTGCTTCCACGCCAAGGTCCTCACACGGGACACCACGCTGGCTGTTGATATATTGACCGATATCGTCGCCAATTCCGTCTTTGACCCCCAGGAAATAGAGCGGGAACGGATGGTGGTCTTGCAAGAGATAAAGATGGTCGAGGATACACCCGATGACTATATCCACGACCTCTTTCACTACTCCTTTTGGGGAGATCATCCTCTGGGATACCCTATAACGGGTGTGCAGGAAGATGTTCTCTCCTTAAAGCGCGAGGAGATCATCGCCTTTTTGCAGAGAAAATACACCCCTGACAGGTTGATCGTGGCTGCGGCAGGGGATCTTGATCACGGTAAAATGGTGGAGCTTGTTGAGGCGCAGCTTGGCGGGCTCCAGCCCCATACCTCTGGCTTGCACCGGGAGGGGACGCACGGTGGGAAATTCCGGAAGCAGGTTACCTACCGGGAGTTGGAGCAAATCCACTTCTGCCTGGGGACCGAGGGGATTCCTTATGCCCATCCGCTGCGATATGCCGGCTATGCCCTGAATATCCTGTTGGGGGGGAACATGAGTTCGCGTCTCTTTCAGGAGGTCCGGGAGAAGCGGGGATTGACCTATAGTATTTATTCCTTTCTCAATACCTATATGGATACCGGTCTCTTTGGGGTTTATGCCGGCACCACCAAGACAGAGATACACGAGGTCATCGACCTGATCCTGCAGGAGTTGCAGGCTATACGGGAGGGTAGGATTCGCGCGGAAGACCTAGCTGCGGCCAAGGAATACCTGCGCGGAAGTACGATCCTCAGCCTCGAGGGGTCTGAGGGGAGGATGGGGAGGCTGGCAAAGGACGAGATTTGCTTCGGGCGGCACATACCCCTTGAAGAGGTACTGGGGGCATTGGAAGGAGTTTCTAAGGATGCTGTCGCCGAAGTCGCGCACGAGATGTTTGCATCGCATCCACTCTGTATTACCTTGCTCGGGACCATTGAGGAAAGTGAGCTCCCCTGGAAGGAATTGGACTTCTGATATGGTGCGGGTGTCAGTAAAACGGTTACGAGGTAAACGTAGCACCCTTCCCAGCTATATGACGCCTCTCTCCGCGGGGATGGACCTGTGCGCCTCGCTGGAGGGAGGCGAGGTGACATTGGACCCAGGGGGGTGGCGTCTCATACCCACGGGGATCGCCATTGCCCTGCCCGAGGGGTACGAGGCCCAGATAAGACCCCGCAGCGGCTTGGCCCTCAAACACGGGGTGACTCTGCTCAATTCGCCGGGGACCGTCGATGCCGATTACCGTGGTGAGATCGGTATCATCATGATCAACCTGGGGCATGAGCCCTTTGTCATCAGGGATGGGGACAGGATCGCCCAACTGGTCTTTCATCAGGCCTGCCGTGCCGAGCTACAGGAGGTGGATGAGTTGCCCCCCAGCAGCAGGGGGGAGGGTGGATTTGGGCACACAGGCATGTGAAAGGAGTGGGGGGATGCGAATAGGGATCATGGCCGATTCCCACGACAACGTGCCGATGATCAAGCGGGCCTGCGAGTTCTTTAACGCCCAGGGGGTCCAGGAGGTCTTACATGCAGGAGACTACATTGCCCCTTTCGCGCTTAATCCCCTGAACGAAATCCTTCGGTGCACGTATCGAGGGGTCTTCGGAAACAACGACGGGGAGCGGTTAGGGCTTCAGCGGACCGCTGACGGCAGGATCCATCCTTCTCCCTCTGAGTTCGATGTGGGCGAGTGGAAGGTCCTGGTGGCCCATGAGTTGCCCAACCCCGCGGCGGTTGCGGCCGGCGACCACTATCGACTCGTGGGCTATGGCCATACCCACCGTCCCGAGGTCGAACGGGTGGGCCATACCCTGGTGGTGAATCCAGGGGAGTGTGGCGGATGGCTCGCTGGGCGTTGCACCGTAGCCATTGCGAATCTGGATACCCTGGAAGCAGAAATCTTCGATTTATGAAAGGTGAGGTTCTCGATCCTTTTCTTCACTATCTAGCGGTGGAGAAGGGTTTGTCCCGCAACACCCTTGAGGCCTATAGTCGGGACCTCAACGCCTACCTCGATTTTTTGGAGGGGGAAGAGATTCCTTCGCTTGTCGAGACCACCTCGCTTACCGTCATGGCTTTTATCCAACGGTTAAAAAAGCGGGGTCTTGCCATGCGCAGCATCACCCGGGCCTTGGTGGCCCTGCGCGGCCTGTATCGGTTCCTCGCACGAGAAGGGTATCTGGAGGCCAACCCCTTAGAGGATATGGAGCTTCCCCGGTTGGGCCCGACCCTCCCCCATGTCCTCACGATCCAAGACATAGAGCGCCTCTTGGCGCAGCCCGACGCCGAGACCCCTCGCGGGATCAGGGACGGGGCGATGCTGGAGCTCCTCTATGCCACGGGGATGCGGGTCTCGGAGTTGGTTGAGCTTCCCACGAGCGGGCTGAACCTGGAGGTGGGGTTTGTGATGGTCAGGGGCAAGGGGGGCAAGGAACGCATCGTCCCCGTCGGCGAGGTGGCCATGGACAGGGTGAGGACCTACCTGGAACAGGGAAGACCGGCCATGCTCAAGGGGAGGGAGAGTTCGTATCTTTTTGTAAACAACCGGGGGGGGCGACTCAGCAGACAGGGGTTTTGGAAGATTTTGAGGCAGTACGCCCTCAAGACAGGGATTACGAAGCGGATCACTCCGCATACCCTGCGTCACTCCTTTGCAACCCATTTGTTGGAGCGGGGGGCCGATCTCAGGTTCATCCAGGCGATGCTTGGGCACGTGGACATCAGCACCACCCAGGTCTACACCCATGTGAACCAAGAATACCTTAGGAAACTCCACCGCCAGTATCATCCCCGGGGGTGAGGCGCTTTTGCTTGTTTTTTACTAAGAATGTTAATATTTAATGAGTGTTTCCTCTTTTTCCTCGGCACCGAACGTTGCTAATCAGCCGTGAGGCTTTTTTCGTCGGCTGATTAGCTTTGTTAGCCTGATCAGCAAGTGCTATATAATGACGTCGCTTGAAGCAGAATATTATTGCTCCTAGAGGAAAAGAAGCTTTGAATATCCATGGTGCATATGGACTGGTCCTTATTGCAGCAGCACCAAACAAATTAACACTGAGAAGCTGAATTGCATACTGTCCGGTAGTCCAATTAATTGCAATTGCCCCTACGCCGAATAAGATAAATATTATCCAAAGCCATTTTCGCCTGGGTATCGGGGTTCGTACGCAGATAAAAATCGTTGTAAAAATAAACAGTGGCACAATAATTGCCAACAGGAAAACCAAATAATGGAGTGCTGATTTTGATGAAAAGGAGAATGCGTTCAACTCTTTTTGGGAAGCTTCAGTTTGATAGACATTTAGGCCAATTACTTCATAGCCTCCGCCCACTTTTCTAAGTGCGGCATTCGCTAGATTCCATCCGGTTTCAAACTCATATTCGAAAGTAAAATTTCCACTCCATTGCCCATTAATGACTTTGACCTGAGAACCAACTATTTTAGTTGATATAAGTTCGCCATCCCGAAAATAGTTGGCCATTTTCAGTAGCAGTTCGTCATTTACTTGTGAGAGTATTTCCGGGCTCATCATGCTTTTTACATATTCTAATTCTTTATTTCTTAATTTCGAAATATATTCTTTTGCGAACTCAGATTCTTCCTTGGGTATGAATTTTTCAGCCATTTCTTCATAAGTGCATGATGAAATGATTATCAATATAGAAAAGAGGCTTATCAATTTAAATATTTCCTTCATATCTTCCTCACAAGGCTAACCCTTGATTGTCAGGCAACCTTGCCCTGATAATATGATATTAATGGGGTTTTCGGGCAAAATTGCTTTGCTCTATTATCCCCCATTTTGCTAATATCTTTCGATTTTTAGCAGACAGGACGATTGTATGTCAACAACTGTATAACTGCTGCCACGTCTTATTCAGTCTGCTCTTTGACCTATCTTGTCTTTTTTTGATCTATTTCGGCTTTTTTGGGGGTGAGGATGGGGAGGTTAGTTGTCTTGAGTTGGCGACCTGTTTGTTTTTAATGGTTTTTTAAATCCCTTGACAAATACTATATATTGTGGTAATGAGCTCAACAAGTGCAAAATATAGTAATATTTTTGTTTTAAAATAGGGAAGTATTGTGGACGCTTTGGTTTATGTTACAATGGATCAAAGGGGTAAAAGGGATTAATTCTAACAAGGAGGGTAAAACCATGGTAGAAGGAAAGGGAATAAAAGACACCTACGAGTTTGACATGAAGGATTTTGTTAAGAGTTTTTTGGGGGTGGCCAAGACAGTGGTCACCAAACCGAGTGAGTTTTTTCAAAAGATGCCCACTACCGGCGGGTACACAAATCCGATAATCTTCTTTGCGGTTTGCCTGGCGATCTCCGGCATCATTTCCGCCATCATCTGGGGATACTTTGGGGTTTTCTTGTACTACTTTGTTTTCGGTTTGATCTTCTCCTTTATCGGGGCGGCTGTCCTCCATTTCATCGCGCAGCAGTTCTTCGAAGGGAAAGCGGCGTATGAAGGGATGTACCGCGTGGTGGCCTATGCCGGTGCCGTAAACCTTCTGGCTTGGATACCCGTCGTGGGATTCCTGGCCGTCCTGTATGGGTTTTACCTCCAGATCGTGGGGGTGGAAAAGGTCCAGCAGATCACCGCAGGCCAGGCAGTGGTTACCGTCCTGATAGCCATAGCGGTTTATTTCATCGTAGCCGTTTTGGTTAACATTGTGGGTGTTGGCGTGCCCATGATGGGGTTCCGTTTCTAGCAAAAAAGGGACTATGCCGGTCAGGACGAGGTTTGCCCCCAGCCCGACGGGGTATCTGCACATCGGGGGGGTGAGGACGGCCCTTTTTAATTGGCTCTTTGCCCGCCATCACAGGGGTTCCTTCATTCTGCGCATCGAGGATACCGATGTGGCCCGATCCAGCCAAGAGTATCTCACCGCCATTCTAGACGGTCTGAAATGGTTGGGCGTGGAGTGGGACGAAGGCCCATATTTTCAGAGCCAGCGCGTGCAGCTATATCGGGAACACGTGGATCAGCTCCTGGCTGACGGAAAGGCTTATCGGTGCTACTGCACGCCTGAGGAGCTGGAGGGACGGCGTCAGCAGGCCTTGGCTGCGGGGGCAAAGCCCAAATACGATGGCAGGTGCCGCGAACGCACGGACCAGCCGGCGGATCTCCCCTCAACCATCAGGTTCAAAACACCCCAGGAAGGGGTGACCATCGTGGGTGACCTCATTAAGGGAAAGGTGTCATTCGCAAATGAGGAGTTGGATGATCTTATTATTATGCGCAGCGACGGCACCCCCACCTATAACTTTGTGGTGGTGGTAGATGACGCCCTCATGGGGATCACCCATGTCATCCGGGGGGATGATCATCTCAACAATACCCCCCGCCAGATCCACCTTTATGAGGCCCTGGGGTATCCCGTTCCGGCGTTCGCCCACCTCCCCCTGATCATGGGTGAGGACCGCACGAGGCTCAGTAAGAGGCACGGTGCCGCCTCGGTCACCGCCTACCAGGAAATGGGTTATATGCCCCACGCCCTGGTCAACTACCTGGCCAGGCTCGGGTGGTCTCATGGGGATCAGGAGGTCTTTTCTCGAGAAGAGTTGATTGAGAAGTTCTCCCTGGAGGGGACGGGGCGGTCGGCGGGGATCTTCAACCCCGACAAGCTCCTCTGGCTCAACGCCCATTATATTAAGGAAGGCGACCCTCAAGAGATCGCCCAACAGCTCATCCCATTTTTGCATCAGCGGGGGATCAAGGCGGAGCCAAACGGGAGACTCGTAAAGGTGGTCCAGAGCCTGCAACCCCGCGCCAAGACCCTTGTGGAGATGGCTGAGATGGCCGAGTTTTACTTTAAAGATGACTTTTCCTACGATGAAAAAGGGTCCCGCAAGTTTCTGCGCCCTGAGCTGTCAACTTTTTTGTCCTCTCTCCTCGAGGAGTTTCGGGGTAGCAAGAAGTTTGACGAGGCCGATCTGGAGAGACGGTTTCGCCGGTTGACCGAGCAGCAGGGGCTGAAGTTGAACCAAGCAGCCCAGGGTGTGAGGGTGGCCCTCACCGGCAAGACGGTCAGCCCCGGGCTCTTTGAGGTCATGGAAGGGATCGGGAGGGAACGGGTGATCAAGCGGTTGGAGCGCGCCCTTGGATATATCGGATCACAACGTGAGGGGGAAGCGGTCAGATGAAATTGAGGCGTATTGAGATTGTGGGGTTCAAGTCCTTCATGGAGCGGACGGTCTTTAGCTTCCCTTCACGTATCACCGGCATCGTGGGTCCCAATGGGTGCGGCAAGACCAATATCGCCGATGCCGTGCTGTGGGCCATGGGAGAGATGCGCCCCTCTCACCTGCGGAGCCGCTCCATGGAGGATGTCATCTTTAACGGCACTGAGGCCCTCAAGCCTCTCGGAATGGCCGAGGTATCTTTGGTCTTCGAAAACGATGGGGTTGTCCCCTTAGAAGGATATGGAGATTACCATGAGATCATGGTGGCCAGGCGTCTTTTCCGCTCCGGAGAGAGTGAGTATTTGATCAACAAATTACCGTGCCGCCTCAAGGACGTGAGGGATCTTTTTCTCGGTACAGGGGTCGGGGTCAACGCCTATTCAATCATCGAACAGGGCGAGGTGGAGATGCTGCTCAACGCGCGCCCCGAGGACAGGAGACACCTCATTGAGGAGGCGGCAGGAGTCACCAAGTATAAAGAACGAAAGCGTGAAACCCTCCAGAAGATGGAGCGGACCAAACAGAACCTTCTGCGGGTTCAGGATGTTATCGGCGAGGTTCGCAGACAGATGAATGCGTTACGCCGACAGGCGGCACGTGCGCGCAGATATCGGGAATACCAGAAGGAAATAGGAGAGTTGGACGTGGGGCTGGCCCTAGTGGATTTTGGCAGGCAGGAGGAAAGACTCACAGAGGTAAAAGGATATCTCCAAGGCAAGAGAGATGAGGAACACAAGCGAATCGTCCACGTCTCCCAGACCGAGGGTGAGTTGGAGGAATTAAGGCGCAGGCTCCTCGAAGAGGAAGAGGTGCTTTCACACGCCCAGGAGGAGATCTACCGTATCGAGGGTGAGATCCAGCGGGAGGAGGAACGGGTGAGGTCCCTGGAGCGGGAGCTTCAAGGTCTTCAAGCCTTGGAGGGCCAATACCGAGAGGAGATAGAGGGGTTTAATAAGGAGCAGGAGGGCGTACGTGCTAGAAGAGAGGGTTACCGTAAGGAATTGGCTGATATCGGACTGAAATCCACTGAGACAAAGAAACTTCTAGAGGGGGAAGAAGGGACATTGGAGGGGGTGGAGGAGCACTGTGCGGAGCGAGAAGGCACCCTGGACGCCTTGAAAGATGAGGTCGTGCAGGCTTCTGCCCGAACAGCCCATTGCCACAACGTCGTTGAGGATGGTCACAAGAGAGAGCGGGAGTATCTGGACAAAAGGGAAGGGCTGGGGCGGGAACTGGAGGATCTCCACAAGGAGGAGCGTGAGTTAGAGACATCGCTTACGAAGGGTGAGGAAGCGGCACAGGTGATGGCCAAACGCAAGGAGGCCCTGGAACAAGATTTTAGCAGACGTGAGGCAGAACAGCAGCGTCTGCAGGAAGATCTTTCCCACCATGAGGTGGAGCTGAAAGAGGCAGATGGTGTGCTCCACGGTCTTCGTATGCACCTCAATTCCCTTGCGGAAATGCAGAGGCGGTTTGAGGGGTATGCAGAAGGGGTGAAGGCCATCATGACCTCTGAAGGCGCTTCGTTACGCAAGGGGGTCATTGGGGTCTTGGCCGATATGGTGGAGGTGGATCCACAGTATGAGACTGCCCTAGAGGTAGCACTCGGACACATGCTGCAATCCCTCGTCGTTACGGGTCAGGAGGAGGCCCTCAAGGCCATCGCGTACCTCAAAGAGGGGCACTTGGGGCGAGGGAGCTTTCTCCCCCTGGATATCCCGCGGACGCAATCCTCCCGATTGGTTACCGGAAATCAACATTGCCTCGGTCCATTGTTGGATTTCGTACGGATCAAGAAGGAATATCGCTCCCTGCTGGAAGCACTGCTGGACGGGGTATGGTTGGTCAAAGATCTGACAGCGATGAAGAAGGCACGTACGGCGGGGATGGAGGTTCTCGTGTCCATGGAGGGCGACCTCTGGGATAGACAGGGGGTGCTGACCGGGGGGAGCCGTGATCCGTCCCCCGTGGGTATTTTAGCCCGCAAGCGGGAGATCACTGAGACGGAAAAGGCCATCCGCAAACATGAGGGAGAGCAGAATAAACTCTCCGCGCGGCTCGAAGAGTTACGAGAGAAGGCCGTGGTGATTACGAAGGAACTGGAAGCCTTGCGGGAGGATGGATACCAGATGGAGCGAGAGGTGCTCAGGGTAGGAGGGGAAGTAGAGGATACTAAACGAGCCCGCGCAACCCTCAAACGTAAGGAAGAAATATTACAATTTGAAGTGGAACAGATCGATATGGAGATCGCGCACCTGCGCGAGGAGGTTAAACAGGCTATCACAGACATGGCCGATGGTAAAAAGATCAAGGAGGAAAAAGAGGGGCAGATTGAGGCATTGAAGGTTGGGTTGGTGAAACTCAGGGAGGAGCGAGATCAACTGCGTCAGCGTGTAACCGATCTTCAGGTAGAATTGGCCTCCCTCCAAGAGCGGGAACGCAACCTCGGGCGAAACCTCGAGGAATTGGATAAGACAGGGGCCTCCCTCACCGTACAGCAAGAAAGAAAGGAGGCTCAGTTGCAGGAGGTGCAGAGGCGTACTACCGAAGTCGTCGAGGCACAAGGTGCGGTCAAGGAAGCCTTAGGGGGGTTGATCGCCCAGAGGGAGCAGAAGGTAAAAGCCCTCGAGCAGGAAGGAGAGGGGGTAAAAGGACGCAGGGAGGAGATCGCCGCACGGGAAGCCGCGCTGAAGGGTATGCGAGAGGAACTGAAGGAGATTCAAGAATCCATCGCGCAACAGGGTATTGCTCTTTCCCAAATAGAGATGGAGATGCGGCACCTGACGGAGAGGATTAGCGAGCGTTACGGACTTACCCTGTCCACGCTGATGGATCAAGAAAATTATACCCCCCTCGAGGACTGTGAGGGGGCTGAACAAAGACTTTCCGATCTTAAGCAGAAGATAGAGCGCTTGGGAGAGGTTAATCCCGGGGCCGTGGAGGAGTATGAGGATTTGAAGAAGAGATATGACTTTCTCGAGGCCCAGCGAGAGGATTTAGAGCAGTCCATGGCCAACTTAGGCAAGACCATCACCGAAATAAACCGCACTTCCACCACGCGCTTCAAAGAGACCTTCGAAAAGGCGAACAAAGAATTTCAAGGGCTTATCCCACGATTGTTCGGCGGCGGGCGTGGTGAGTTGGTTCTCGACGAATCCTCCCCAGAGCCGGGGGTCAACATCTTCATCCAACCAGCGGGAAAGAGACTCAAGAGTGTGGACCTTCTCTCCGGTGGCGAAAAGGCTTTAGCGGCCATCGCCTTTATCTTTGCACTCTTCCTGCTGCGCCCCACCCCCTTCTGCCTCTTGGATGAGGTAGATTCCGCCCTCGACGACGCCAACATCGGTCGCTTTGCAGGCGTTTTACAGGAGTTGAGCGGTCAATCCCAGTTCATCCTGGTGACCCACAACAAGCGTACTATGGAGATAGCCGATGCCCTCTATGGGATCACCATGGAGAATCCTGGGGTATCAAAAGTCGTCTCGGTCACGTTCAATGAAAACTGATTTTTTCTGAGTGATGTGCAGTTTTGTCGTCAGCACCTTTTATACTATTTTCCCCCGACCATAACCTCCTATCACCTTGATGAATGTGTTTAAAGAACCTTTTCCATATATCTCAAAAGGAGGGCGCCTGCGAGTATTCTTGTGCCATTTTGTCAATCGCAACTCCCCATCTGCTATTTCAAACACCGTGATGCCGTCGGTATAGAGTGCACAACCGGTATTAAAATAACAGGGGAAGGGGTTCCCAAGAGCTTCAGCGGGGTTAATATCCCGTTTTTTGCGTTTCTCTTCTTGAAGTTCTTGATAGTATTGTTTGATCCTGACGCTATTTTTTTTAACCAGTTTTGTATTGGTAGGATCTGCATTACTCTCTGTTTTAAGTGCCGCTATTTCTTCTCTGAGCCGATCTCCATGTGATTTTGAGGCGAAGATCGCGCGATGGGAGTGGCCGCAGATGAGGATGGTCTGAGATCTCTTTGCCCACGAGTACATGATTCGTTCATAATTTTTGGTTATTTGAGAGCGTGTGGCTGACGTGTGGCGGTCGATCTTAACGTAGGGCTCCACAAATCGGTATAACCGAACTACAAAACGGGTCCACCAGGGATGTGTTGTAACTCCCTTATCTCCTTGATGGCCATGTACCAAAAGTAGCCGAACGTTTCCTTTCCCGTCTTTCATTTTTATGGCTTCTGTGGCTGATCCAAATCGTGCAGGATTGTTTCTGAGGGGATCGGGAAGGAGACGCCATGTCAGATCGTGATTCCCGAACACACGATAAACCCGGTTGTCCCCAAAGGCCCGTATCGCTTTGTAAACGGTATTATGGTACCGTGCAATAATTTCTTTCAGGTCAAACTGCCAAAAATCTTCGCAATCCCCCAGTACGATGAGGATATAGCCATGCTTTTTGTAATGCCTGAGGGCGGTTATGATTACCCCTTCATTGTGCCGGGCATCATCCGCACGCCCTCCGTTCCCGAGATGTATGTCGCTTATAATGGCGTATTTTTTATCTTTTGTTGCAAGTATAGTGATGTCGTTTCTTCGCCATAGGTTTGACAACTGCTTGTGAGTTGCTGTTCTGTCGTGAGACATGATAAAGGTTGTTTCTAGCCACCCATGTGTTATAGATTATTTCGCCCGTTCTATGTACTCCCCTGTCCTTGTGTCCACCTTGATCGCATCACCTTCATTAAGGAAGAGGGGGACTTGGATTACCGCCCCTGTTTCAAGGGTTGCGGGTTTGCTCCCACCACTGGCTGTATCCCCTTTCACCCCCGGCTCCGTCCGTACGATCGTAAGCTCTACAAAGAAGGGGAGTTCCACCCCGATGGGTCGGCCGTTGTGGAAGAGAATTTTTATCTCAACATTTTCCTGTAAGAAATTACTGTCCTCTCCCAACTGGTCCCCTGTCATGACAAACTGCTCATAGTTCTCGGTATCCATAAAGTGATACGTGCCGCCTTCTTGATAGAGATACTGCATGTTTTTTTCTTCGAGGGAAGGGGTTTGAACCTTTTCCCCTGAGCGGAAGGTCCGATCGATGACATTGCCGGAGATCAGACTCTTGAGCTTGGTCCTTACGAAGGCACCGCCCTTTCCCGGTTTCACATGGAGAAAATCGGCGATGATATAGGGTTCCCCTTCAAGTTCGATTTTAAGCCCCTTTCGAAAATCTGCTGTAGAAGCCGTCATACTGTCCTCCTCTGCGTCACTAATCTACCATCAAGAGATCTTTGGAGATGGTGGTCAAAACCTCGCAGCCATCAGCCGTAACCAGAACCATGTCCTCAATCCGCACCCCTCCTAAACCGGGGATATAGATCCCCGGTTCAACCGTAAATATCATCCCCACTTCGGCCACATCCTGAGAGTTTTTTCCCACGCGCGGCCATTCATGGATTGCCAGACCAACTCCATGTCCTGTGCTATGTCCGAAATGCGGTCCATGGCCGGCCTTTGTGATATGATCCCTGGCCGCAGCATCAATCTCAGCGAGCGTTATCCCCGGTTTTATTCGTTCTATTGCACGGTCATGGGCGTCTTTCACAATACCGTATATGCGTCTTTGTTCCTCGGTTGCTTGTCCCAAGACTACGGTACAGGATTCATCCGAGCAATAACCGCCATATCGGGCGCCGAAGTCAAAGAGGATAAAGTCACCTTCTTGAAACGGCCTGGAGGTAGGCTGTGCATGGGGGAGAGCCGATCGAGGACCTGAGGCGACAATACAATCAAAGGCTATCCCTTCACTGCCAGCCTTGCGCATGCTGTGCTCAAGTTCGAGGGCAACCTCATCCTCCCGTACCTTTGACCCTATCATCTCCATGACCTTGTTCCATGCCCCTTCCGCTATGGTGATGGCCTTCTTTATTGCGGCAATCTCTTCTGGGGTTTTTAGACCTCTCAGCCGTTCAAGATCCTCCATCACGGGGATCAACCGCACCCCCTTCATTTCTTTCCGGAGTTGTTCAAAGAGGGCCACGGAGATTGATTGAGCTTCAAAACCTAACCGCTTTACGATCAAAGGGGCGATATGTTCCCTCAGTCCCTTAATGTCCTGCTCCAGCAAAGCAATACGGCATCCCTGCGTCTCTTCGTGGGCCTGGGTGATATAGCGAGAATCGACTAACAGAAGGTTTGCATTTTCCTTCACTATTAGATAACCCTCGCTCCCCGAAAACCCGGTGAGATACCGGATGTTTTCCGGAGATAAGAAGAGGATCCCCTCTACGTCCTTTTCCTCCAGGATCTTGTGTACTCCGTTGTCTTCCATCTGTCCGTCTTTTCCTCCCGCAGGCCACACCAAGGCTAAGGGAAAAATGGGTAGATGTCAAGATTAGGCAAGCTGCCTTCCACAAAAAATTTTTAAACATACAATATGGAATTTTGGTTAGCTTTAAAAAGGAGGCTCGTGAAATGCTTGACATTGCCCCTGACCTCCAATAAAATGCTTTGACTGAAAGCCAGAACAAGCTGAACCCTATTTTTAGGAGGAACCCATGATTAAAAAGCAGCTCTTTTCTCCAGGGCCAACCCCTGTGCCCGAACGGATTTTGCTCGCCATGGCAGGACCGTTGATTCACCATCGGGATCCTGCCTATGAGGAGATTTTTCAGGAGGTCAGGGAAGGATTACAGTACGTCTTTCAAACAAAACAGGAAGTCCTGGTATTGGCCTCCTCGGGGACCGGCGCCATGGAGGGGGCGGTGTGCAACACCCTCTCACGCGGTGACGAAGTCTTGGTAGTGCGAGGAGGAAAATTTGGAGAGCGGTGGGCGGAGATCTGCGAGGCCTATGGTGTGAATTTCACCCCCATCGACGTCACCTGGGGTGAGGCGGTGGATCCCGCCGCGATCACGAAGGCCCTGGACGCAAACCCCTCCATCAAGGCGGTCCTCGTGCAGGCCAGCGAGACCTCTACCGGCGTGATGCACCCCGTCAAGGCAATCGCCGATATCGTCAAGAAACGTGACGGAACCATCCTAGTGGTGGACGCCATCTCCGCCCTCGGGGTAGTCGATCTCCCGATGGATCAGTGGGGACTCGATGTGGTGGTCAGCGGTTCGCAGAAGGCCTTTATGCTCCCTCCGGGCCTAGCCTTTGTAGCCCTGAGCGAAAAGGCGTGGGGGTTTGCGGAAGGTTCAGACCTTCCAAAATTTTACTTCAATCTCAAGGAGGAACTGGCTTCGGCACAGAAGAATCAGAGCCAGTTTACCCCGGCCATATCCTTGGTGGTGGGGTTGCGTGAGGCCCTCCGGATGTTTAAAGAGGAGGGTTTGGAAAATGTCTTCAAACGGCACGGGAAGCTTGCTCAGGCGACGAGAGAGGCGGCCAAGGCCCTTGGGTTGGAGCTCCTCGCTCCTCAATCACCCAGCAACGCCCTCACCGCCATCAAGGCCCCTGAAGGGGTCGATGGAAAGAAGCTCAAGAAGAATTTCGAGGATATGTATGGCCTCATCATCGCCGGGGGGCAGTCCCAGCTCAAGGGCAAGATCATCCGAATCGCCCACATCGGCTATTTTCAGGAACTGGACATAATCCAGGCAATCAGCGCCCTGGAACTTATCCTCAAGGAGATGGGATACCCCGTTGAACTGGGAAAAGGGGTAAAGGCAGCTGAAGAGATATTAGGAGCCAATTAACAAGGGGGATACGAGATGAAGGTGTTGGTGAGTGACAAGCTCTCCCCACAGGGGGTGGAGATCTTACAGAAGGGAAAGGGGATAACGGTCGACGTCAAGACGGGTCTCTCGCCCGAGGAGCTTCGCACAATAATTGGTGAATATGAGGGACTTGTGGTGCGCAGCGCCACCACCGTAACCGCCGATATCATTGATGCGGCCACCAAGCTCAAAGTAATCGGCAGGGCTGGCGTTGGTGTGGACAATATCGATGTGGCGGCGGCATCCAAAAAGGGGATCGTCGTCATGAATACCCCCGGGGGGAACTCCATGGCTGCCGCAGAGCATACGATCGCCATGATGTTATCCATTGCTCGCAGCGTCCCGCAGGCCGCTGTCACCATGTGGGATAAGAAATGGGAAAAGAAGCGCTTTATGGGAGTGGAGGTCTTCAGCAAGACCTTGGGGGTTGTCGGTATCGGGAATATCGGGGGGATTGTGGCTGAGCGCGGGGTGGGGCTCAAAATGAAGGTCATCGCCTATGACCCCTTTGTCGCCCCTGATGTGGCCATCCAAAAGGGGATCGAGATGGTCTCCCTCGATGAGATCTTCGCCCGCTCCGACTTCATCACCGTCCACGTTCCCAAGACCAAGGAGACGGAGAACATCATAGATGCCAAGGCCATCAGTAAGATGAAGGACGGTGTGATGATCATCAATTGCGCCCGCGGGGGGATCGTTGACGAAAAGGCCTTAGCAGATGCCTGCCGGAGCGGCAAGGTGAGGGCGGCAGCGGTGGATGTATTTACCCAAGAGCCGACCCCTCCTGATAATCCACTGTTGGGAGTAGAAAACATCGTGTGCACCCCACACCTCGGCGCCGCCACGAGCGAAGCGCAGGAGAACGTGGCCATCGACATCGCTCATCAGATAGTCGCCTATCTGACTGAGGGGACTGTCAGAAATGCCGTCAACGTCCACTCGGTGGATGCCCAGGTTCTGGCCACCTTGGGTCCCTTTCTCAACCTCGGTCAGAAAATGGGGGGTGTCTTCGCCCAGACGTGCCCCTTCCCCCTCAAGGACCTCATCATCGAGTATCAAGGTGATGTGACGGAGCACAATGTAGCCCCCATCTCCTCAGCCATCCTCGTGGGGGTCCTCAAGGCTCACATGGACGAGCAGGTCAACGATGTCAACGCCCCCTTTATTGCCAAGGAACGAGGAATTACCTTTCGGGAATCCAAGATAACGGAGGCGGCCGACTTCACCAGCCTCATCACCCTCACAGCAAAGGCAGGTGGGAATACCCATCAGGTAGCAGGTACCCTATTTGGAAAAAAGGAACCCCGCCTGGTATTGGTGAACGACTATGTGGTGGAGGCCATCCCTGAAGGGAACATTCTGTTGATCGACTCCCTCGATAAGCCGGGAGTCATTGGGAACATAGGGGCCACCCTTGGGGAAAAGGAAATCAATATAGGAAATATGCAGTTCGGCCGCGACAAGAAAGGTGGCAGATCCCTCTGCATCCTCCACCTCGATGCTATCCCCTCTGCGGATGTTCTTGACGAGATCAAGCGCCTTCCGCACGTGAATTCTGTTAAATTGATCCAGCTTTAGACAAAGGAAGGAACATGGCGCAGGTCATCGTCGTGATAGGGGCTCAATGGGGTGATGAGGGTAAGGGGAAGATCATCGACCTCTTGGCCGAGTATGCCGATGTTATTGTCCGCTTTCAGGGAGGGAGTAACGCCGGTCACACCCTCGTAGTGAACGGGGAAAAATTTGTCTTTCATCTCATCCCATCAGGCATTCTCCATCAGGGAAAGCGATGCATCATTGGTAACGGCGTGGTGGTTGACCCGAAAGAACTCCTCGAAGAGTTGGCCGGTATCAAGAAAAAGGGATATCTGAAAGACGACTCCCAGTTCCTTCTTAGTGAGGAGGCCCACCTCATATTCCCGTACCATAAAATAATCGATCAGGGTAGGGAACGAATCAATTCAGGTAAGATCGGGACGACCGGCAAGGGGATCGGTCCTGCCTATGAAGACAGGGCCTCCCGGGATGGGATTAGGGTCATTGATCTTGTTGAGGAAGAAGTCTTTCGCAGAAAATTGGAGGAGAACCTGGCACAAAAAAATTACTACCTCAGCCATGTCTTAGGGGAAAAAAACGAGTTAGAGCTGGAACCTCTGTATCAGGAATACATGCGGTATGGGGAAAAACTGCGGAAGTATATCACGAACACATCCTTGTTTATCTCCCAGCAGATCCAGGAGGGGAAGAAGGTCCTCTTCGAGGGTGCCCAGGGAACACTCCTCGATGTGGATCACGGCACCTATCCCTATGTCACTTCCTCCAACACCGTGGCCGGTAACGCCTGTGCCGGTTCCGGTATTGGACCTACGCAGATCGACGAAGTCGTCGGAGTAACGAAGGCCTATACCACCAGGGTGGGGGGCGGCCCCTTTCCTACAGAACTCCATGACGAGATCGGCGAGATGCTTCGGGAAAAGGGTGGTGAATACGGAGCGACGACCGGCAGGCCGCGCCGGTGCGGGTGGTTCGACGCCGTCGTGGTGAGGCATGCGGTCAGGGTGAACGGGCTCGGGGGGCTGGCCATCACCAAATTGGATACCCTTGCCGGGCTCAAGACCCTCAAGGTGTGCACCGCCTATGAGGTGCAAGGTCAGGAGATCACGGAATTTCCCGCCAGCGTTGATGCCGTGGCGCGCTGCCAACCTGTTTACGAGGAATTAGAGGGATGGCAAGAAGATATCAGCGGCGCTCAAGAGATCGCGCAACTCCCGGCGGCTGCCCAGCGGTACCTTAATCGGTTAGAGGAGCTTACCCAGACCCCCATCCACATTGTCTCCGTGGGCGCGCAACGCGACCAGACTATTATCCACCACAATCCCCTTGTTAATTAATCTGGTTGAATCCGTATTAGAATACTTTAGGAAAACTTGTAGTAATAGTTAAGGCAAATTTCTTATTAGATATTACTAGTAGGATCATGACCATAACTTAGCATAGTCTTTACCCTGCTGTTCTAGTCATGATCCATAAAGTAATATGCCCGAATGCAAGGGTAAATGTCGATCAACCCTTACCAAGCAAGAGCGAGGTCATTATTGACTTTAAACTTCTGCTGGGTTAAAGATAAGAAACCATCCGGTAGGAGGATATGGGCATTACACGATATTGCCGCCGCATTTTTTTTGGCGCAGTTTTGCTCTTGGTTGTTTTTATTTTCTCTCCTGCCTATGCCACTGAGCAGTATGCGGCGCAAACAGGCAAAGGGTGCATTTTTTGCCATCAGGAGTCAAGTGGCGGTCCGCTCAATACCGTCGGCTTTGCCTATATCAAGAATGGGTATCAATACCCCATCCCTGAACGAATACTAAAAAAGGCCGAGTCACTCCAGACGCCCTTTCATAAAACCCTGCGGTTCATCATCGGATACCTCCATCTTCTGGCTGCGGTAGTATTCTTTGGCGCCATCTTTTATATTCACATTTTTGTCAGACCTATCCGGTTGATCGGCGGTATCCCCAAACCTGAGCGTATCCTCGGGGTCTCATGCATGTTCACCCTTGCCCTCACCGGCATCTATCTGACGTGGTCGCGCATCAGCAGGTGGGGGCAGTTCTTCGATAACACCTTTGGCCTCATGCTCTTTATCAAGATTTTGCTCTTTTTGTTGATGGTAACACTGGGTGTCATGGCCATCACCTTCATCCATCGTCGCATGCAACAAGCTGTCAAGCAGCAAAAGAAACCTCGTAGCAAGGACGCCCTCACCGTGGCAGATCTTGCCTTTTTTGACGGCACGAAGCGCAAGCGGGCTTACGTGCTCTATGAAAAGAAGATCTATGATGTTACTGACAGCCCTAAGTGGAGAAAAGGCAAGCACTTTGGCAGACACAGTGCGGGGATGGACCTCACCAAGGCCCTCAAGGGAGCACCGCACGGGCCAGAGGTCTTTGAAAAGGTTCGGTATGTAGGAGAGGTCAAAAAGACAGAGGAAACGGCGCAAAGACTCACCCCCGCCCAAAAGGTTTTTATCCGGATGGCCTATGCCAATCTGGTTATTATCTTTTTGATCCTTGGCTGCATCAGCGTCTGGCGCTGGGGTTTTCCTGTACGGCTGATCCCAGAGACCAGGGCCGATGTTATTTCCGGTACCACCTGTATCGAGTGCCACCATACTGTCACCCCGGGGATCTACCATGATTGGCAAAGGAGCGTTCATGCCCGGGTGGACGTAGGTTGTTATACGTGTCACCAGACGAACGAGGAGGATAACCTCTTTAGCACTGCCCATCTGGAGAATACCCCTATACCTATTGCTGTGGTAGTAACTCCAAAGCGGTGCAGCGGGTGTCATCCGCAGGAGACAGCCCAGTATGCGATGAGCAAGCACGCCCATACCAACGAGATCATATGGAAGGTTGATCGTTGGCTGAACGACGGTATGAACAATGGTATTGAACGGACAACAGGATGTTATGCCTGCCATGGTACCGTGGTGAAGGTCACCGAGGGGAGACCTGTGCCGGGTTCCTGGCCCAATGTCGGCGTGGGGAGAAAGAATCCAGACGAAAGCCTCGGCAGTTGTAGCAGCTGCCACACCAGGCACAAGTTTTCTGTCGTTGAGGCGAGGAAACCCGAAGCCTGCGACCAGTGCCATCTCGGGCCCGATCATCCCCAAATAGAGATCTACAATGAATCCAAGCACGGGACCATCTACCATGCCGAGGGCTCAACATGGGACTGGAGCCCTGATGACCGCGCGTGGCAGGCAGGGAGGAATTATAGGGCCCCGACCTGCGCAGCGTGCCATATGTCGGCTGCCGAAGATGTCCCTGCGACGCACGATGTCACTGAGAGACTTGCGTGGGAACTACAGGCCCCGTTGACCGTGCGGCCAAAGGGATTCGAGCCTTTCCCCGCCACGACAGACTGGCACGCTGAACGGGATAAAATGAAGAAGGTTTGTCTGCAGTGCCATGCCCAGCAGTGGACCGACGCCCATTTCTCAAACCTCGACCAGGCAGTTGGCAATTATAACGAGGTGTATTATAAACCGATAAAACAGCTTATGGATTCTCTTTACGGAGCCGGCCTTCTTTCAAACCGCAGCTATTTTGACGAAGAACTCGAATGGGAATTTTATGAATTCTGGCACCATGAAGGAAGACGGGCACGCATGGGCGCCGCCATGATGGCGCCCGATTATGCCTGGTGGCACGGCTTTTATGAACTGAAGCATCGTTTCAATCAGATTAACCACAAGGCTGATATCTTGCAAAAGGAGCAGAAGCGTTATCCTTATAAATGGTTTCCGGGGAGATTCGAAAGATAAGGGGTCTCCGAAATGCAAGAAACATTCTCAGCAGAGATGAGGAAAGCGATGAGAAATTTACTCCTTAAGTGATCTATCTTTTTTCTCGAGGAGTTTGATTTCATAGATAACGGGCCAGAATTTGCCCGTTACAAAGAGCCGATCGTTATCAGCGTCATAGGCAATACCATTTAGCTCACCATTCCACCTGCACAGGCCCTCCAAGTCTATCCAGCCTGTCACCTTACCGCTTTGCGGTGAGATCCGTGCAATAAGGGTTTTATGCCACACATTTGCATAGATCTCGCCTCGAATGTATTCAAGCTCATTCAGAAGAGGTACAGGACCATGCGCATCGCGCACCGTAACCTGGCCTATACGCTTAAAGGTCTCGGGATGTAAGAAATAGAGTGTTGCTGTTCCATCACTCATAATCAAATGCTTCCCGTCATGCGTGATGCCCCACCCCTCGGTCGGATACCGGAACTTCCGTAAGACATTGAACCTGTCTTTATCATAGACAAAACCGATCCCGGACCGCCACGTTAATTGAATGATTCTATTGTGATAGATGGTTATGCCCTCACCAAAGAGGTCGTTTGGTAACTTTAGAGCCTTTATAACGACCCCGGTCTCCAACTGCACCTTGCGCAGGGTGGAGGAGCCTTTTATTCCGGTCCCCTCATAGAGGTATCCTCCCTCGAATATCAATCCCTGAGTAAAGGCCTCTGCATCGTGGGGGTAGGCGTTGATGACGTGGTAGGTATAGATCGGCACGTCTTCTGAGAAGGCGTGGCTTGTTAGACATAACAGGGTTACAATAGCAATGGATAATCCGTTAATTTTCTGCATAGGTTGATACAGCTATTTTAGCAAAAAGGAGACACAATAACTACTTACGCGCTCTAAAAAATAGATTTCAAATTTTGAACCTTTTTCTGTATAATGGTACTTATAGATTAGATAACAAAGGAAGGTGCTACATGATCCACAGAGAGCAGGTACACGTATTAAGAGCATATCAAAAATCCATAGTCGAACCTGTAGCACAAAGAGGGGGAGTACTATGAAAATAGTAATGACCTTTTTTGTTATTTCGTTGGTATTTACGCCCCTGGTGTACGGTGCTTTTCTTAATCTAGAGCTAGGAAAGCACCTCATGGAGGATCAAGCAATAACTGCCAAGATCAGGGCTTTTGATA